>CP070633.1:0-28405 GCA_020356085.1 Candidatus Coatesiibacteriota bacterium
GAGGTGTTGGTGGTCGGCCGGCTAACGGCGTACGCGAACGTCGTAACGTGGGCCGGCGCGGACCAGCGGCGGCGGGGCGTGACCGCCTCTTTCGAACCGGACGGCGAACTGCTGCCGGCGGCGGAGCTTGAAACCCGCGCCGTCGAAACCGCTCTCCGCGCCACGTACCGGGAAGGCGAAGGGAACGAACGGATTACGGCCGACGTCGTGTACGCCTCCCGGGGCGAGTGGTTGTACCGGTGGGAGGTGCGGTACCCGGAGGCGCGGGCGGCGGTTTTGGGGCCGGTAGCGGAACGGATAATCGAGACGTTCAAGGTTGAACCCGCGGCGGAGGAGAGCGCGGCCGCGGAGGAGAGCGGGCCGGTAGTTCCCGCGCCGTAGGCTTAAATTATGACCTGGTTGGCTGCGATAGTAAATTTTACGCCCCTGCTGGGTTTCCTAATCGCGATCCTGTGGGGTAAGCGGCTCGGCGAGCCGAAGGCCGCGATCGCGCCGGTGGCCGCGTTGGGCGTGTCGTTCGCCGCCTCGGTCGCTCTCTTCGTGCGCATCCTGCTGGGCCACGGCGGCGATTTCTCCTTTACGTGGTTCGCCGTCGGCGGGTACGAGCTGCACGTCGGCTTCCAGCTCGACCGGTTCGGCGGCCTCATGGCCCTCGTCGTTACGACCGTATCGTTTATGATACATATTTATTCGACGGGGTACATGCACGGCGACAAGCTCTACGGCCGTTACTTCGCATACCTGAACTTATTCTCTGCCGCGATGCTGGGCCTCGTGCTGGCCAATAATTACCTGCAGGCGTTCATCTTCTGGGAACTCGTCGGCCTAACCTCCTATTTGTTGATCGGCTTCTGGTTCGAAAAGCCGGAGGCGGCGAACGCCGGGATGAAGGCGTTTATCACGACGCGGCTCGGCGACGTCGGCTTGTTAATCGGCATCCTGCTCGTCTTTACGGTTACGGGGACGTTCCACTTCGGCACGTTGTTCGGCCTGCTGGAGCACGGCGCGCTCGCGCCGGCGCTGGTCGTAGCCGCCGCGCTTCTCGTCTTCGCGGGCGCGGTAGGGAAATCGGCGCAACTCCCGCTCCACGTCTGGCTGCCCGACGCGATGGAGGGCCCGACGCCGGTCAGCGCCCTCATCCACGCCGCGACCATGGTGGCGGCGGGCGTGTACCTGGTCGCGCGGTCGTTCCCGCTCTTCGTCGCGGCCTCCGCGGCCTCGGAGGTCGTGGCCTACGTGGGCGCGGCGACGGCGTTGATGGCGGCGACCATCGCCGTCGTCCAGGTCGACATCAAGCGCGTGTTGGCCTATTCGACGATCAGCCAACTGGGCTACATGATGCTCGCGCTCGGGTGCGGCAGCCAGACGGCCGGTATCTTCCATCTCTATACCCACGCGTTTTTCAAAGCGCTGCTCTTTTTAGGCGCCGGCGCCGTTATTCACGCCTGCCACACCAACGACATGCGCGAGATGGGAGGCCTGGGCCGGCGGATGAAGGGGACCGCGATAACGTTCGTCGTGGCCGCGCTGGCGCTGGCCGGCATCCCGCCGCTATCCGGCTTCTTCTCGAAGGACGAGATTCTCGTCGCCGTCGTCGACCACGGCGGGTGGTTCCTCGCGTTCGCGGCGTTCTTTACGGTCTTCCTAACCGCATTCTACATGTTCCGCGCTATCTTCCTTACTTTCGGCGGCGACGCGAAGGAAAAAGCGGCGGGGGCGCACGAGGCGCCGTGGAAGATGTTGGGGCCCATGGTCTTCCTGTGCCTGCTGGCGGTGGTCGCCGGCTGGGTCGGGATCCCGGGGGTCGGCCCGGGCTTCGCGGAAATCGCCGGGTTCCACGTGCACGGCGAGCACCACGGCTTCAATTTCGGCGCGGCCGGCGCCTCGCTCGCGTTGGCTCTGGGTGGCATCGCGCTGGCTTGGGCGCTGTATCATCTCAAGGTCTACCCGGTCGCGAAGATCTATAAGAGGTTCCGGCCTATTGCGTTCGTGCTGGAACGGAAGTACTTCTTCGACGACGTATACGGGTTCTTGTTCGTAAAGGGCACCGTCGCGTTCGCCCGGGCGTGGGGGATCTTCGACAACTACGTCGTGGACGGCGCCGTCAACGGTTCGGCCTGGCTCACGGTCATGTGGGCTAAGTTCAAGGGGTGGTTCGACCTGGCCGTCGTCGACGGCCTCGTCAACTTCGCCGGTTGGATTACGCAAGGATTCGGAAAAGTATTCCGCCGCATTCAAACCGGTTACGTTCAGGAGTACCTGTTAGTGCTGGCGTGCGGCGTCGTCGCGATTCTGATCGCGGTACTGATAATGATATAAGGGGGTCGGGTGGAGGTAGTCCCGCTCAACAAGTCGCACGTGGCGGGGGCGGTCGCGCTCCATCGGAGTTCCCGGCCGCGGTGCTACCGCGGGAAGAACGCCCGGGCCGTCCTCCGCTCGTTTTACGAGGCGTACGCCAATCACGACTACACGGTGGGGACGGCGGCGGTAGCGGAGGGGGAAGAGATCGTTGCCGTGGTGTGCGGCACGACGCGGCCGGAGGCGCCGGCGCAGTGGCTGAAAGAACGTCGGCCCTGGCGCTCGCTGGCGGCGCGGACGTTCGGCGGCGCGGCGATGGCAACGGGAGGGTGGCCGGTGGAGGTGCTCAGCCGGTGGGTGGAGGAGGAGAAACCCGTAATTTTCGTGCTGTCGGCCGTTTGGCGGGAGGACCTCGGCGCGGACCAGGTACGGAAAGTGTTCGAATACTTCGGGGCCGCTAGCGCCTCGCGCGGGGCTGCCTTATTATGCGCGCCCTCGCTACGGCCGGAGGAGGGGTGGGAGGAGCTGGGATACGCCTCGCGGCGCGAAGCTGGCCGCGTTGAGCGGTACGTGAAATCGATATGAGTAGAGGCGCCGTAAAGATAACGGTTATACTGGCGTGGCTCGCGGCGGCCGGGTTGGGCAACATCGCCGCCGCGGCCGAGGAGCCGTACGCGGAGGTAGTTTCGGCGAACGCCGCGTGCCGCGAGCACTTTTGGGCGGGCGTGTCGGCCCTGGCCGACGGCAAAACGGACGCCGCGAAGGAGAACTTCGACGCCGCGCTCGACGTCGATCCGGGTTGTTTCCTGGTGTACTTCGTATTGAGCCAGGTGGCCTATTTCGAGGGGGACGACGCGGAATCGACGGCGTATCTGCAGCAGATTCCGCCCGAGCCGCCCGAGCTGCGGGCGATGTACGACGACGTGGCGGCGGCTCTCCGGGCCGACGACTTTGAGACGGTCGCCGCCTCGGCGAGTCAGATCGTCGCGGCCTACCCTCAAACGATCACGGCGATCGCCGCGCTGCATTTGTTGGGCCGGGCGCAGTACTACCTCGGCCGGCGCGCGGAGGCGGCGACGACGATTAAGGTGGCCTACCTCTACTCGGGCCTCGCGCCGGGTACGATCCCGGCCTACGCCTCGCAAGTCGAGGCAGAAGAGATCGAAAAATTCGCTGGCGTCGAATAACGACGCGCCGGCGGGCGGACGTGGCTTAGGAGGCTTTGGCGATGGCATTTCCGATTCTAACCGTAACGGTGTTTACGCCGGTCGTGGGGATGATCGTCATCCTACTTTTGCCCGAGCGGTGGGTGAACGGAATCCGGGCCATCAGCGTTATCTTCACGGCGATCGCGCTGGCCTTCTCGATCTGGGCGTTAGCGCAATTCGACCCGAACATTACGGGCGCCATGCAGTTCGAGGAGTTCTACCGGTGGATCCCCTCGGTAGACGTTTTCTACCATCTCGGCGTCGACGGCCTATCGATGCCGCTCATTATTCTCACGACGTTGTTGTCGTTTTTAGCCGCCATCGCCTCCTTCTCGATAAAGGAACGGGTCAAAGAATATTTCGCGCTGTATTTATTGCTCGAGGCCGGAATGCTCGGCGTCTTCGTCGCGTTGGACCTCTTCCTGTTCTACGTCTTCTGGGAGGTTATGTTGGTGCCGATGTACTTCCTGATCGGCATTTGGGGAGGCGAAAAGCGCGAGTACGCCGCCATCAAGTTCTTCCTCTACACGTTGCTGGGCAGCGTCATCATGCTCCTGGGGATCCTGGCGCTGTACTTTACCTCCGACCCGCACACCTTCGACATGGTCGAGCTGATGCGGCAACAGGGGACCTTCCTCCGCACGTTCCAGATCGTCGTCTTCCTGGCGTTCTACGTCGGGTTCGCGATCAAAGTGCCCGTATTCCCCTTTCACACGTGGCTCCCGGACGCCCACGTGGAGGCGCCGACCGCCATCTCGGTCTTGCTGGCGGGGGTCCTCCTAAAGATGGGCGGGTACGGCCTACTCCGCGTCTCGTACCCGATCCTGGCGCAGGGCGCGCACTGGTTCGCCTGGCCGCTGGCGATTTTGGGGGTAATCAACATCGTATATGGCTCGTTGGTGGCCATGGCGCAAAAAGATCTCAAGAAGCTGATCGCGTATTCCTCCGTGGGGCACATGGGTTTCGTGCTGTTGGGCGCCGCGGCCATGACGCCGACGGGTCTCAACGGCGCCATGATGCAAATGATAAACCACGGCGTCATCACCGGCGCGTTGTTCCTCTTGGTCGGCGTCCTTTACGACCGCGCCCATACCCGCGAGATCGCGGCATTCAGCGGCCTGGCGGTACGCGTCCCCGTATACGTCGGCATTATGTCGTTCACGATGTTCGCCTCGCTGGGGCTTCCGGGGCTCTCCGGGTTCGTGTCCGAGTTCCTCGCGTTAGTGGGGAGCTTCCCGGTCTTCCCGGTGTTGGTAATTATCTCGGGCCTGGGTATCGTGATAACGGCGGCGTATTTCCTGTGGACCATCCGCCGGATGTTCCTGGGCAAATTGAACGAACGGTGGGCGACGCTGCCGGACATGACCTTCCGCGAGCTGGTGACGGTCGTACCGTTGATGATTCTGATGGTACTGATCGGCGTCTACCCCTCGATTCTAATCAAGCTGATGAACCCGGCGATGACCGAGTTGTCGCGCCTAATGACGGCCCTCAAATAGGCGGCCTCCCGTTATGGAGTTCAACTGGCTTAGCCTCTCTCCCCACCTAATCCTCGCCGGCGGCGCGCTGGTGCTGATTTCGGTAGCCGTCGTCGGGAGGCGGTTCGCCGCGGCCGTCGCGCCGTATTTTACGACCGCGGTAGCCCTAGCTGCGGGCGGGGCGGCGATTTGGCTTTGGCAGCATCCGGCGACGGCGTGGTTCGGCGCGCTGACGGTCGACCCTCTCTTCGTCGTCTTCGCGGTTATCTTCGCGGCGACGCTCGCGCTCGTCGCGCTCCTCTCGACGGGGTACGGGGCTTTGGAGGGAAGCGACCGGCCCGAATACTATGCGCTGTTAATGCTCGTGACGTGCGCGGTCGCGTTCATGGCCTCGGCGACGAACCTGGTGCTGATATACGTCGCGCTCGAATTTTCGAGCATTTTATCGTACGTCCTCGTCGGGTATTTGCGGGGAGACCGGCTGTCCGGGGAGGCCGGCCTGAAGTATTTCCTTTACGGCGCCGCGGCCTCGGCCGTTATGCTATTGGGGTTTGCGTTGCTCTACGGCCTCACCGGCACGACCGACGTCGGCGCGTTGGCCGAACGGCTGCCGCGGATGGCGCTCCGCTTCGACACGTGGGGTCACGCAACGGCGGTTGCGCCGACGGAAGGGTTGTCCGCGACGCTCTCGCCGGTATTATTCTTCCTCGCGTTCGCGTTAATAATGGTGGGATTGGGGTATAAGATCTCGGCCGTGCCGTTTCACATGTGGGCTCCGGACGCGTACCAGGGCGCGCCGACGCCGATCGCCGCCTTCCTGTCGGTAGCCTCCAAGGCCTCCGGCTTCGCCGTTATCCTCCGGTTGGTGTTGGCGCTGCACGGGCCGCTCGGCCTGGTCTACGCCGGGTGGACGAAATACCTCGCGGCGTTGGCGGTAGCTTCCATGGTGTTCGCCGTCGTCGTCGGCATCGTCCAGCGGGACGTGCGGCGGATCCTCGCCTATTCGTCGATTGCGCACGCGGGCTTCGCGCTGCTGGGGATTGTCGCCGATACCCACCTTGGCTTTTCCTCGGTCCTGGTGTATCTGGTCCTGTACGCGGCCATGAATATCGGCGCTTTCGGCGTAGTGGCCGCTCTCGGCCACGTTATCGGCGGCTACGACCTTAAGGATTACCTCGGCCTGGGGCGCCGCCACCCGGTGCTGGCGGCGGCGCTTACGGTCTTCCTCCTGGCACTCGCCGGGATTCCGCCGCTCGCCGGCTTCTTCGCCAAATTCTACATCTTGGCCGCCCTTCTCGCCCAGGGCTACATTTTCCTGGCCGTCGTGGCGATATTGGCTAGCGTCGTCGCGCTCTTCCTCTACGCGCGGATATTGAAGCCGATGTATTTCGACGTTCCCCCGGCCGAAGTCGAAAAGCCCCGCCGGCTCTCGTTCGCGGCGGCCGCGGCGTTGTTGATTTGTTTCGTATTTACGCTGGCGGCGGGCCTGTGGCCGCACCTCCTGGTTTCGTGGGCCAAGGCCGCGGTGGTCCCGCTCCTGCCGAATATCTAACGGTACCGCGCCTCTCCGGTTTCTCCCGGCCCCGAGCCGGGTTTTTTTTCGATCGGGGCGCGGAGCTGGCGTTGATTTGGGGGGCCGTTTTTGGTAAAATTCCTTGCTGCGGCGGAGTGGCGGACCATGTTGAAACGAGACTATACGATAATGATCTGTTCGCACTCGTCGGGGCGGGTGCGTTCGATATACCTGCCGCGGAGCGTATTGGCGGCGGCGGCGGTTTTCTCGAGCAGCTTCATTATCGGCGCGGTCGCGGTCGGCGTTACGCTATATTATAATTATCGGGCGATGGACCGGGCGGTGCGGCCGACGTTCGACAGAAACCAGGAACTGACGGCCGAGAACCTGAAATTGGGGGCGGACGTCGAGCGGCGCGACGAGGTAATCGCCGACTTAAGCTTTCGCCTTCAAAAAGAGCGGGACGACTACGCGTTACGCGTCGAGGAGTTGGACGGCGTCCTCAAGAAAATGGACAAGTTCTATACCGACCTGCGGATAATAGCGGGGTTTAAGCTCGACGCGAAATCGGCGAAGGAACTCGGCTCCGGCGGCCCGGGAGTTAAAGAGGAAGACTATTTCGATTCCCTCTACCGCCTCGACGAGGAGAGGTTCCGGCGGGAAGCCGTGCGGCACGAGGGAAAGCTCCGCGGCGAATGCGCGGGCTACGAGAGGGAATTCCTCGTCTTGCGGCGTTTGCTGGAGCGTCGTAAGTCGCTTTTGGCCGACGTCCCCGATACCCCGCCGGTGAAGGGCGTCATTACCTCGTACTTCGGCGCGCGGCGATGGGGCGGCCGGATCCACGGCGGGTTGGACCTCGCGGCGCCGGTGGGGACGGCGGTACGGGCGCCGGCGGAGGGCGTGGTAACCGCTGCGGGGCCCTACCCGTACTACGGCCGCGTTATTTTCATTGACCACGGCGGCGGCTTCACCACGCGCTACGGCCACCTCTCCTCGGCCGAGGTCAAGAAGGGAGACCGCGTCGAGCGAGGGGATATTGTTGGGCGCGTGGGGGCGACCGGCCTCGCTACCGGGAGCCATCTCCACTACGAGGTTCGGTTGAACGGCATCCCCGTCGACCCCTATAATTATTTAAATTGTAAGCTACCCATCCACATCGTCGACGGCAGCAGGCTTAAAGTCGTAGAGATTCCGGAGGAGGCGGATTTGCTTATTCCGGACGAAGTTTTCGAGGCGTACGAGGCAAAGGCCGCGCCGGAGGGGGCGGACTCCGCTCCCGCTGCCGGCGTGGCAGAAGAACCGACGAAACCATGAAGAGTAAAACGGCTTTAACTATTGGAGGGTTGGACCCTTCCGGCGGGGCCGGGATTACGGCCGACGTCGTGACGTTCGCCGCGATCGGAATTCACGGCGTGGCCGCGGCAACGGCCGTTACATATCAAAATACGAAGGGCGTCGCGGGTTTCGCCGCCGTCTCCGACCGCGACCTGCAAGCGCAGTTGGACGCCGTACTCGACGATATAGAAGTGGTGGCGGTTAAGGTGGGGATGTTGGCTACCGACGGCCTGGTACGGACGTTGGAGCCGTACTTGGTTAGATTTCGGGACCAAGGCCTCCCCGTGATTTTCGACCCGGTTATAAAAGCAGGGGCGGGGCAACCGCTCTACGAGGGCGTCCCGGAAAAAGATTTTCCCGATGCGGTTTTGCCCTACGTTGCGCTCGCGACGCCCAACAGCGAGGAGTTGGCGTACCTGATCGGCGACGAACCGGCTACGGGGCTGGGGGATCTCCGCACGCAAGTTCGCGTTTTTCAAAGTCGTTTCGGCGTACCGATATTGGCCACCGGCGGCCACGTTAAGGCGGACGACGACGTAGTCGACGTTTTGTTTACGGGTTCCGAAATGCGGGAATCCCGGCGGGATCGCGTGCGGACCGATATCCACGGTACGGGCTGCTTGTTGGCCGCGGCTGTTACGGCCTACGTCGCGAACGGGCTCGACCTGTTAAGCGCTTTCGATCGCGCCGAGCAATACGTGACCGCGGCGGTAACGGCGGCATTCGCTCCCGGAGAGGGCGCCCGGTTCCCGGACCGGACCGCCGCGGTTTTCGGCGACGCCCAACGGTGGCGCGTCTACAACAACGTTGTGCGGGCGGTTAACGTGTTCACGGCGGCGAGCAACGCCTCCAAGCTCGTCCCGGAGGTGGGGACCAACATCGCGTACGCGTTGTCGGGAGCCCGGGGCCCGGAGGAAGTGTGCGCCGTCCCTGGGCGGATCGCGCGATTAGAGGGCGGCGTGCGGGCGAACGCGCCGCCGGCCTTCGGCGCCAGCGGCCACATGGCGCGCGCGGTGTTGGCGGCGATGGAGCACGATCCCGCCATCCGCTCCGTAATCAACGTCCGGTTCGGCGAGGACGTGTTGGCGGCGTGCGCCGAGCTACGTTACCGCGTTGCGAGTTTCGACCGGGCCCAGGAACCGGCCGAGGCCTCCGCGGAGGAGGGGCGGACGGTAACGTGGGGGATTGCGCAGGCCGCGGCGAAGGTCGACGGTTTCCCGGACGTCGTCTACGACCGGGGCGCAGTCGGGAAAGAGCCGATGGTGCGGATCTTCGGCCGCGACGCGATGGAAGTCGTGCGGCGGGCGGTGGCCATATCGCGGCGGCTTTAACGAGTGGGGCTCCCCGCGCGGCGCCCGTAACCGCGGCGGCGGTAACGGCCGCAATGTTCGCGCCCTGCCGGCCTCCTGAGGAGGCGCCGTCGGCCCCCCGCTTCTATCCCCGCTCCAACGTTGAACCGCCTGAAACGGGCGAGTAACGTGCCGGAGGCCGAGTCGTACGGTAATTTATCCGACGTATTTAGCGCGAGGAAACGAAGATAATGCGCGGCGTTAATTGGGTAGATGCGGTATTGGCGATAATTATTGCGGCCAACTGCCTGTTCGGCGTCCGCCGCGGGATATTCCGCGAATTCTTCAATTTGGCCGGGATCGTCCTGGGGATCTTCGTCGGATTCCGATGCTACGAGGCGCTGGGGTGGAACCTGGAGGGGTGGTTGGAGGCTAAGCCGGCGGTGGCCAACCTCGTGGCCTTCGTCGCGATTTTTTGCGTCATTGCGTTCGGCGCCAGCTGGCTCGGCCATCTCCTGCACCGGGGCGCGCGCCGCCTATTCGTAGGTTGGTTCGACCGGTTGTTGGGAGGGGTTTTCGGTTTGGCGCGGGGCCTCGTATTCGCCTCGGTAACGGCGTTGGTTTTGGCGTTGTTCCCGTTTTTCCCGCGGCTGGAACGGGACCTGAGCACGAGCCTGCTGGGGCCGCACGTCGTTAAAGTGGCGCCCGCCGTGTACGGCGCGGTGATGAAGAGGTTCCGGGGGGAGGACCATAAAGGCCTCGACATTAAAAAGCTCGTCGACGAGTATTTGGCTTCGGAGGAACCGCCGGAAGACGCGCCGGAGTTGGAGGAGGAGCCGTCGCCGGAGGAGGAACCCGAGGAGGAGGAAGGCGATTAACGCGGCCCGCCCAGCGCTTCCGGTAGACCATCACGTACACACGCCGCTATGCGGCCACGCCGAGGGGACGCTGGCCGAATACGTCGCCTCCGCAAACGGCGTGGCGGGGGTCGGATTCAACGACCACCTACCGTTCCTAGATCCCGCGCGGGCCGACCCGGTGCTGACGATGGCGTGGGAGGACCTCCCGGCGTACCTAGCGGAGGTACAACGGCTGCAGGGTCAGGCGGGGATTAAGGTCCTTTTAGGCGTGGAGGCGGATTACTTCCCGGGAGAGGAGGCGGCGTTCGCGGCGGCGCTGGCCGGTACGCCGTGGGATTACGTATACGGCTCGGTGCACTGCGTGGGCGATTGGGGGTTCGACGATTCGCGCCACCGGGGCCGCTTCGAGACGGCGGACGTGACGGCGTTGTATCGCGGGTATTACCGCCTCGTGGCGCAAATGGCGCGTTCCGGCCTGTTCGACGTGTGGGCCCACCCGGACCTCCCGAAGAAGTTCGGGTACCTCCCGTCGGAATCAGTGGAGGGGGCGGAGAGGGAGGCGGTGGCGGCGGTCGCCGCGGCCGATATGGTTATGGAGGTAAATACTTCCGGCTGGCGGAAGCCGGTGGGGGAGATGTACCCGGCGGCGGAACTTCTGGCGCGGGCGTACGAGGCCGGCCTCCCCATAACCTTCGGCTCGGACGCGCATCGGCCGGAGGAGGTCGGCTACGAGTTCGAGCGCGCCGTAGCGCTCGTCCGTCGCGCCGGGTATCGCGAGTATATTACGTTTTCGCGCCGGGATAGAATCCCGATTCCTTTGCCGTAGCGCCCGCGGGCGTAATCGGCTCTGGAGGAGACATTATGCGGTTGGGAGTTAACGTCGACCACGTCGCGACGTTGCGCCAGGCGCGCCGGACATTTGAACCGGATCCGGTGGCGGCAGCCTATGCCGCCGAACGGGGCGGCGCCGCCCACATTACAATCCACCTCCGCGAGGACCGCCGCCACATCCAGGAGCGCGACCTCGAGATATTGAGCCGGACCGTCGCGACGGGCATCGACCTCGAGATGGCGGCGACGCCGGAGATGGTGGCGGTCGCGCTGACCTACCGGCCGACGTTCGTGACGTTGGTCCCGGAGCGGCGCGAGGAATTGACCACCGAGGGAGGTCTGGCCGTCGCCGACCACCGCGAGCGTCTGACGGAGATCGTCGCCGAGCTCAACAACGGCGGCGTGCCGGTGAGTATGTTCGTCGAACCGAGCGAGGAGCACGTCGTGGCCTCCCGGGAGGCCGGCGCGGCGGCCGTCGAACTCCACACCGGCGGATACGCCAACGCCTCTTCCGCCGACCGGGCGGTGCGGCGGGAGGAATTGGCGGCCGCGGCGCGGTTCGCGGCCTCGCTCCAGTTGAAGGTAGCGGCGGGCCACGGCTTGACGTATTACAATGTCCAACCGGTGGCCTCGATTCCGGAGGTAGAGGAGTTGAATATCGGTCACAGCCTCGTCGCCCGGGCGATGTTCGTGGGGGTGGAGGAGGCGACGCGGCAGATGGTGGCGTTGATGCAGGAGGCGCGCCGGGGGCTGTAGTGGCACAGATAATAGGCATTGGCGCGGACTTGATAGACGTCCGGCGCGTAGCGCGAGCGTACGAGCGGTTTGGCGACCGTTTCCTGGCGCGGGTCTATACGGATCAGGAACGAGCGTATTGCATGCGGCGCCACGATTTTACCTGCGCGCTGGCGGGCCGGTTCGCGGCCAAAGAGGCCGTCGTCAAAGCCTTGTCGCCGGAGGCGCCCACGGGTCTGGCGTACCGGGAGGTCGCGATCCACGCCGACGGCAACCGGCCGCGGGTCGAGCTGGCGGGCGAGGCCGCCTCCCTGGCCGCGGCGCGCGGCGTAACCGCCGTGGAAGTTACCATCAGCCACGAACGCGAATATGCTTTGGCCTTCGCCGTAGCGTGGGCGAAATGAGCGCGAAGACTCGGAAAACCGCCCCGCGCCGATTGCGGCGCGAGAACCTGGACCGTATCCCCCCGGAGGTGCGGGAGGTCGTCGCGCAGCTGGCGGCGGCCGGTAAACGGGCGTACCTCGTCGGCGGGTGCGTTCGCGACCTCATGCTCGGTGGGGAGGCGGAGGACTATGACGTGGCGACCGAGGCGCGGCCGGAGGAGGTTCAAAAGTTATTCCGCCGAACGGCGCCCACCGGCCTAAAGCACGGTACCATAACCGTTCTGGGAAAGGCGGGGAATTACGAGGTCACGACGTTCCGCCGCGACGGCAAGTACGGCGACGCCCGCCACCCCGACGAGGTAACGTACGCCGAAACCATCGCCGAAGACGTAAGCCGGCGCGATTTCACCTTCAACGCGTTGGCCTACGATCCGTTAACCGACGAGTTTATCGATTTGTACGGCGGCGTGGAGGACTTCGAGGCCGGGATCGTCCGGGCCGTCGGCGAGGCGCGCGAGCGTTTCCACGAAGACGGCCTGCGGCCGCTGCGGGCGATACGCTTCGCCGCCCGCTTCGAGTTCGAGATCGAAGAGGCGACGCGGGAGGCCATTCCCGATGTTCTCGACCGCGTACGGATGGTGGCGGCCGAACGGGTGCGGGACGAGCTCAATAAGATGTTGGCGACCGCGGCCAAACCTTCCGTCGGGTTCGAGCTGATGCGCGAGACCGGCTTGCTGGAACTATACCTCCCCGAGCTGTTGGAGGGCTACGCCGTAACGCAAAACGAGTTCCACGCGTATGACGTCTATCTCCATTCGTTATATTCCTGCGACGCCGCGCCGCAAAGCAAGCCGCTCGTCCGGTGGGGGGCGTTGCTCCACGATATCGGCAAACCGCGGACGCGCGTCGTACGGGAGGGCCGGGTCACGTTCTACAACCACCAGGCCGTGAGTCGGCGGATGGCGCGGCGAATCATGGAACGCTTGCGGTTCAGCCGGAAGGACCGGGAGCACCTCCTCCATTTGATTTACCACCACATGTTCGGGTACACGCCGAATTGGACCGACGCCGCCGTTCGCCGGTTCATCCGGAAGGTCGGCCGGGATAACATCGCCGACCTGTTCGATTTGCGGATCGCCGACTGGTTCGGGAACGGGACCAATTACGGTTTTCCGGGATACCTGCGGGCGCTCGAGCGGCGGATCAACGAGGCCATTGCGCGGGAGGAGGCATTCACGGAGAAGGATTTGGCGATCGACGGCCACGACGTCATGGCCGCGTTGGACTTGAAGCCCGGGCGGAAGGTGGGAGAGACTCTCGGTTATCTGCTCGAGCGAGTGCTGGAGGACCAGTCGCTCAACGAGCGCGATAAGCTGTTGGCGTTATTGCGAGAACGTTTCGGCACGCGCCCCGCGGCGGAGAAGTAACGACGGCCCGGGCGGGCCGTTTTTTACGCGCTCTCCTCGGAGGGGGAGTTTACGATCAGCGTTACGGGGCCGTCGTTGATTAGCGCGACGGCCATCATAGCGCCGAATTCGCCTCCTCGGGTGGGGACGCCGCGGCGGGACAACTCCTCGATAAATTCGCGGTACAGCTGCTCGGCCTCGGCAGGAGGCGCGGCCCGGACAAAGCTGGGGCGCCTTCCTTTGCGGCAGTCGCCGTGGAGCGTAAACTGCGATACGACGAGCGCCTCACCCCCAGCCTCCAGCAGCGAGCGGTTCATCTTTCCCGCCTCGTCGGCGAAGATCCGCAGGTGGGCGATTTTTTCGGCGAGCCACGCGACCTCCGCCGGTCCGTCGCCGGCACCGACGCCCAGTAGGATTAACGCCCCCGGGCCGATGGCGGCGAGGGTGTGGCCGTCTACGGAAACCGAGGCTTCGGAAACTCGTTGGACTACGGCGCGCATAGCGGTTACCTCTAAAAAAAAAGACAGTCCGGCGAGGGGACTGTCTTTTTTTGCGTTATCGATGATTACTGCATCGCCGGTATTTTCAGGTTCCAGCCGGGATAGATGAGGTCCGGATCCTTAATAAGGTCGCGGTTGGCGTTGTAGATGAGCGGCCACTTGTAGTAGTAGGGATGGCCGTATTCCATACCCGCGATCATCCAGAGGCATTCGCCTTCGACGACGACGTGGTCACCTTCCCGTTCCGCCCATTTCTGGAGGAACGCGTTGTCTTCGCCGATGATAGTTTTCCAGAAGTCGTGTACCTTCTGGACTTTCATGATTTTGCCCTCGAGCGCCTTATTCTCGAACTCGACACCCTCGGCTTCCTTGTTCAGCAGGGCGGCATCGTCGAGGCGAGATTGGATTTGCGCGTTAATGTCGCCCTCGCCGGCGCCTTCGTTCATCTTGACCTCGCGTTTGAGCGCGTCGTAATCCTGGGCCAAGGCGAACGGCGCCATGCATAGCGCGAAGAGCGCGAAAGCTAAGACAGCCTTTTTCACCCGGTAACACCCCTTTCGTGAGGAGTATATTTGCGCCGCGGCTCGCGGAAAATTTATCAGGTTAGTAGAGCCCTCGGCTAGGTTCGGAGGTTATTCCCACGTAGGTTCTTTCTCGGCGCCGTGGAGCAGAGGCGTGATTTCCATCCTACGAGCTTTTTCGATGCCGTTGCGTTTTTCGTGAAGCTCGTTGTGCTGCGCGCGAAGGTCGTCGATGGTCTTAACGGCTTTGTCAAATTCGGCCTTATAAGCGGCGTTAGCCGATTTCGCCTTCGCGAGGCGGTCTTCACCTTCCTGCTTCTGCATCTTCGCGTCGTAGTAGGCGTCTAGCAGCTCTTTGCTCGGGCCGCAACCGAGGGCTAAAAAGCCAAGAATGAAAGCTCCAAGGACGCTTAGCGTGATAGCCTTTTTCATTCTGGCGGTTCACCTCCCTTCGAGGGACTCTTGAACCTGAGTAAGATCTATAATTCCTTTAGGCCAAGGTGTCGGCATCCTGGATGTTACTCCTCGGCTGTGAATTATAATAAAAACGGGTTTTCGTTGTCAAGGAAAAAAAAGGCCGCGCGTACTCCCCGAGTGGGCTTCTGCCGGCACGTGCGCTTCCCAGGAGAATGGTAATCGCCCGCCGCCGGCCGTTACAGGCCTATTGGGGGCGAAGGCGGGCGCCGCTGGCGTACGACCTTCCCTCCAAAGAAACCTTGACTTTTAGCCGCCAATATGTTAAAAAACACGCTAAGTTAAGGGTAAATATGTTCGCCGTTATACGAGATCGGAACCGTCAATACCGCCTGGCCGAAGGCGACGTGGTGGCGTTCGATAAGCTGGCGGCCGAGGTCGGCACGCAGCTCGAATTCGACCAGGTGTTAATGGTGGCGGATGACGCCGGCGTTCAGGTGGGAACGCCTTTGGTGGAGGGCGCCCGCGTTACCGCAGAAGTGGTGGGGCACGAACGGGCGCCGAAGGTCGAGGTTTTTAAGTTCAAACGGCGTAAGACTTACAAGCGCCTGCGCGGCCACCGCCAACCGTATACGTTGCTTAAGATTTTGTCGGTTACGCGGGCTTAAAAACCCGCGGGCGACCGGCTGGAATATCGGAGGTCGACATGGCCCATAAGAAATCGGGCGGGTCCTCCCGCAATGGCCGCGACAGCCCGGGCCAGCGATTAGGCTTGAAGGCTTACGGCGGCCAGCTCGTAACCGCCGGTTCGATAATCGTCCGGCAGCACGGGACGAGCTTCTACCCCGGCGAAAACGTCGGCGTGGGGAAAGACTATACGCTGTTCGCGAAAGCCGACGGCCGCGTCCACTTCGTAGAGCGGAATAGACGGCGCGAGGTCCACGTTATACCCGCGGCTTAAGGGCGCCGCGCCGAAGGTTTCGTGAAATTCGAGGATGCCCCGGCGGGTGGATAAGCGCGTACCAGCGGAGCGCGGCTTTCCCCGCCGGGTTTACCGTGTTCGTTGATGAGGTGGAACTCGAGGCGCGGGGGGGTGACGGCGGCGACGGCGCGGTTTCGTTCCGGCGGGAACGCTTCGTTCCGCGCGGGGGTCCGGACGGCGGGGACGGCGGCCGCGGCGGCTCCGTGTACGCGGAGGCCGACGCAAGGTTGCGGACGCTGAATCACCTCGCGGGCGTGGAAGTGGCGGCCGCGGGGCGCGGCGTCGACGGCGCAGGCCGGAAGCGCACGGGGGCTGCGGGGAAGGACCGCGTGCTCTCCGTACCGCTGGGGACCGAAATCGGCGACGCGGAGGGAGAAGTGGTTGGCGAGATTGTCCGGGCCGGCGAGCGGGTAGTATTGGTGCGGGGCGGCCGGGGCGGCCGGGGGAACGTCCATTTCGCCTCCGCCACAATGCAAGTGCCCCGGTACGCGGAAAAAGGCCAGCCCGGCGAGAGGCGGCGCCTCCGGTTCACGCTGAAGATAATCGCGGAGGTGGCGTTGGTCGGGCCGCCCAACGCGGGCAAGTCGTCGCTACTCGCGGCGATAAGTTCAGCCCGGCCCAAGATCGCGGCGTACCCGTTCACGACGCTGGCGCCGCAACTGGGTTTAGTAGAGACCGCGACGGAGGCGCTGGCGGTGGTCGAGGTTCCGGGGTTGTTGGAGGGCGCCTCCGCCGGCCGGGGTTTAGGCCACGAGTTCCTCCGCCACGTCGAGCGGGCGCGGGCATTAGTTATCGTGATCGATGGCGCCGGCGGCGCGGCGGCGCGCGACTTGGCCGCCGTACGGGAGGAGCTGGCGCGGTATAACGCCGATTTGCCGCGGCGGATTCGGCTGGTGGTCGTAAATAAAATCGATTTGCCCGGGGCGGCGGAGGTCGCGGCCGAATTAAGCGGCCCGGCCGGGTCGGAGGTAGCGGCGACGTCGGCCGTAACCGGCGAGGGCCTCCGCGAGTTCAAACGTCGCGTACTCGAGATAGCTGCTACGCACGATGATTCAAGGTCTTAACTGCGAGATAGCCGTCGGCGGCGAGCGGTACCACGTTCAGACCGAGAACGTGGGCGACAACCTCGTAACGCTGATTTTCAAGGGCGGGGCCGTCGTAGCGCGCGCCAAGCAGACCGTCGGCGCGATCGAGGGGCCGAGCCGGCTGGATAAGCTGCGCCGACTCATGCGCAGCCAGCATGAGTTGATGATAAATAAGCTCCACGAGGGCGAATTGGTGCCGATTACGGCGGCGGAGCAGCGCCAAGTGGACAAAGAGGAGAAGGACCTCATCGCGAAATTCTTGTCCGAGTGGGCTGAAGAGGATTAGCCGCCACGCCGGTTCGGGCCGCCCCCGGGGGGCGGTTTTTTTGTACCACCTTCCAACCGTACGCGGAAGACCCACTAGTCATCGTGGGTTGTGCGGCCGGCGGAAACGTTTTATAATAAAAACGGAGCTGGGAGAACGCGTGCGTATTCTTATCATAGCTTCCGAGGTCCCGTATCCGCCGACGGATTCGAACCGGGCGGTCACGCTCAACCTGTTGCGGCGCCTCCGGGATAACCACGACGTTACCATGGTGGCGATGTCGTCCGGCGACGCGCCGGAGGATATCGCCGTAGTGCGGGACCTGGTGGAGGAGCTCGTCCTGGTCGAGCACACGTTTACGAAAACGCCGTGGCGGCGGCTGGGGAGCATGTTTACGATCTGGCCCTTCGGCGTCCTGTTGTACCGAAGCCGGTCCTTTGCGGAGGCGGTGGAGAGAGCCCTCCGGCGCCGGAAGTTCGACGTCGTCGTGGGGGGACACATCAACATGGCGCAGTACACGGTGGAGGTCGAGCGTACGCCCAAGATTATCGCCCCGCTCGACGCGGTCTCGCTATATTACAAGCGGCAACTCGGCTTGCCGTTAAACCCGGCCGCGTTTTTATACTGCCTGCTGCAATATTGGAAGGTCCGGCGGTACGAGCGGGAAACTTATCGCCGGTACGACGCGTGCGTATTGGTCGCGCGGCGGGACGCCGAGGTCATCCGCGAGCTTTGCCCCGGGTTGCCGATTTATTTCGCGCCCTCCGGAACCGATCTCCCTCCCGATCGAGAGGTAGCCGTCGAGCCGTATTCCATCGGCTTCTCAGGGGTTATGGACTATCCGCCCAACGCCGACGCGGCCGTATATTTCGCCCACGATATCTTCCCGTTGGTCCGGGAGGAGATCCCGGAGGCGAAGTTCTACGTCGTCGGGAAGAACCCCCGCGGGGAGGTGCGGGCGCTGGCCCGGCGCGAAGGCGTCGAGGTCACCGGCGAGGTTCCGGACGTAAAGGAAAACCTCCGCCGGATCCAGGTGTACGTCTGTCCCATGCGGCTCGGCGCGGGGATGAAGATGAAGATATTGGAGGCGATGGCGGTTTCGCTACCGGTGGTGAGTACGACGCGCGGCGCGGAAGGGGTGGACTTCGTCGCGGGCCGCGAGTTCCTCGTCGCCGACGAGCCGCGGGAGTTCGCGGCGGCGGTCGTCCGCCTATTGCGGGATGAAGACTTGCGGGCCGAGTTCGGCCGGTGGGGGCGCCAGGCGGTGGCGCGCTCGTATACGTGGGAGGCGCACGGCCGGGCGTGGGAGGAGATTCTCGCGGCGGTGGCCGCGGTCAAGAAGTATTAACGCCGGCCGCTATTCGAGATTTTGGACCTGCTCGCGCATTTGCTCGAGGAGGTCTTTTATTTCCACCGCGCGCGCGGCGAGTTCGGCGTCCGCCGCTTTGGAGGCGATCGTGTTCGCCTCCCGGTTCAATTCGACGAGCAGGAAATCGAGGCGGCGGCCGACCCTCCCCTCCGCCCGGAGCCCCTCCGCGAAGGCGGCGAGGTGGGCGCGGCTCCGGACGATTTCTTCGTCGATGTTGGAGCGCTCGGCGAACAGCGCGACCTCCGCCTCCAGCCGCGCCTCCTCCACGGCCGCGAGGGAGGCGAGTTCGGCCGCGCGGGCGCGCAGTTTCTCGCGGTAACTCTCGGCTACGGCCGGCGCGCGCTCGGCGGCTTGCTCGATCGTCTCTCCCAACCGCTTGCTCCGTTCGGCGAGGTCGGCCGCCAGCGAGGCTCCCTCCGCCTCCCGCATGGCGACGACGCCCGCCAGAGCTTCGTCCAGCGCGGCGAGGAGGCTACGAGCCAGCGCCTCCTGGTCGGAGGCCTCCTCCTCCACGACTAAAAATTCCTCGCGTGCCGTCAAGGCCTCGAGCGGGAGTTGGCCTTTCAGCCCCAAGGCGAAGCGGAGCCGTTCGAACTCGTTGGCGAAAGCGCGGGCGAACTCGACGTCGGCCGTTACGCGCTTCGTGGTGGGGGGGGCGCCGCGAACCGCGACGGCGACGTGGGCCGAGCCCCGCCCCAACCGCTCGGCTAGGCGCGACCGAACCTGGAGCTCCAGGGCACCGTATTCGCGGAGGCCGCGGACGTTGACGTCCAAATGGCGGCCGTTAACGGTCGTTACTTCGACGACGACCGAGCCGTCGCCATACGGAGCCTCGCCCCGTCCAAAACCGGTCATCGATTTAACCATCGCGGCACCTCATCTCTGCGCCGCCATAGTACCACCGGCCGCCGGCGCGCGCAAGGGTTACGCCGCCGGGTCTTTAACGAAAATGGAAAATATGTTAAACTGGCCTTTCGATGAAGACTCACCTGCTGGATTACGATTTGCCGCGGGAATTAATCGCCCAAACGCCCGCGCCCCGGCGGGACGCCTCCCGGCTTATGGTTTGCCGGCGGGAGGGGGGCGAGCCGGAAACGAGGGAATTCGCCGAATTTCCCTCCCTGCTCCGCGCCGGCGACGTGTTGGTCGTTAACGACACGGCCGTATATCCGGCGCGGCTCGTGGGGCGGCTCGCCGACGGGGAGGGGGAGCTGATGCTGTTGCGTAAACTCGGCCCCACCCGGTACCGGGCGCTGGCGCGGCCGGCGCGGCGGTCGCCGGTGGGGGCGCGCTTCGCCTTCGCGGAGGACGGTCTCCACGCGGAGGTGGTGGCCGTTCTGGCCGGACCCGAGCGGGTCGTCGAGTTTTACGGCGCGGAGGACGTAGAGGCAGCCGTGGATGCGGTGGGCCGGGTGCCGCTACCGCCGTACATTAAACGGCCGGAGGGGCCGACGGCCGAGGACGCCGAACGGTATCAGACGGTATACGGACGCCGCCGCGGGTCCGTCGCCGCGCCGACGGCGGGGCTGCATTTCACTAGTGAAGCCCTCGAGGAGATCCGCGCCCGCGGCGTCGACGTCGTCGAGATAACGCTGCACGTTTCGTACGGGACGTTCAAACCCCTCCGCACCGAAGTTTTGGAGGACCACGAGATGGAGCGCGAGGAGATGAACGTGAATCGGGCGGCGGCCCGAATGATCAGCGCCGCCAAGTTGGAGGGGCGCCGCGTAATCGCGGTGGGGACGACGACCGTGCGGGCGCTGGAGACCGCGGCGGACGACGCTGGGATCGTCGCGCCGTATCGGGGCGAAACCGGACTGTTCATATACCCCGGGTATAAATTTAAAGTCGTGGAGGCGGTGCTTACGAATTTCCACCTCCCCCGTTCGAGCTTATTGGCGCTGGTCGCGGCATTCGCCGGGATCGAAAACGTGCTGCAGTGGTACGGCACCGCCGTGCGAGAGGGGTACCGGTTCTATTCGTACGGCGACGCCATGTTCGTATCCTAAGGAGCAAGGTTGTGAGCAACCTCCTCAAGATAATATCGGTATTCGTAACGGCCGCGGGCTCGGTAGCGTGCTTCGCGTGGGGATGGATTTGGCCGGGCGTCGGTTTGGCGGTTATAGCGGTCGCGTTGTTCACCTGGACCGCGCTAACGTTCCAACGCCGATTCCTGAAAGTAAAGAGCGCGGAGGTTACCTTGCGCCTTCTCGACGCCGGCGGCTCGGTGGCGCATTTCGAGAAGCGGCAGGAGCTCGTACCGTTGGGCCGGCCGCTCGCCGACATCCGGGACCGCAATCTATTTACGCGCGGCCGCCTCGACGATTTCGAGGTCGAACCAGGCGAAATCGGCGAGCGGATGAGTATAGGTAAATATTACATCATCAAGGTGGTTTTCAAACCGCCGTTGGCCCCCGGGGTCCCCGTTGCGCGGCGGTTGGCGTATAAATTATACGACGCTTTTCCGGGCGAGGACGTGTCGTTCATGTTCGTAGGCGATTACCTGACCGACGACGTCGTATTCCGCGTTTATTTCCCTCCGGACCGCTTACCCCATCGCGCGGGGGCGCACGTCAAAATAGAGGGGCGGCCGCCGAAGGCCGGCGACGTCGAGCTGTCGCCGGATAAAGGCCTTCTTACCTGGCACCTCGGCCGAATGCAGCCGGGGGCTCAATACCACGTCGAATGGAGTTGGTGAGCGGGAGTCCGAGGGGGGATTATTCGACGGCGAGGCTGGTCAGGCCCTTAACGCGCTTAATCGTGAGCAGCGCCTCGCCCCCGGGGGAGTAACAGACGATTTCCTCTTCCTCGTCGTACGCGACCCACAGCCGGCCTTCGGCGTCTATGTCGAGCGCTGCGACGCCCCCGGCCTCCGCCAGCGGACCCGATATTTTTTCTTGGTCCGCTGAAATTTTGAAGACGCCGGCGTACGTCGTACCGACCCACACCAGGCCGCGCGCCGAATCCACCGCCAATTTATCGGGGAGCTCGACGTTGGTCCCCTTGTGTTTAAGGCGGCCCTCCCGGTTGATGGCGAAAACGCGGTTGTTGCGGTAGTCGGCCACCCAGACGAGGTCGCGGGAGGCGTCGTAGGCTAGCGCCCGCGCCTCGTTTACGCCGGACATATTGTATTTGCTCTCGCAGGCCGGCCCGACCAGGCTCAACGTCCGAATACCCCCCGCGACCCACGCGTTGCAGTCCCCCAACGCCGCTACGGCGAACGGTTCGTGGAACGCGGCCGAGCGGAAAATCTCTCCGCCGGAGGCGTCGTACCGCGCGACCTCGTGGCCGTAAAAATCCGCCACCCATACTGAACCGTCGCCGACGTCGACCGAGAGCGACGGTTCGAACGGACGTTTTTCCAACACGTAGACGTTGAGTTTGCTCGTACCCACTTCGGGGGCGTGGGCCGCGCCCGCGACGGCGAACACCTCGTTCCCGGCGTCGACGTCGAAGCACACGAGCTTGTAATCGTACGAATCGAGGAACCACAGCCGGCGCCGTTCGGCGTCGAAGGCGAACGATATCGGCCGCCGGTAGCCCGTATATTCGCGGACGAGCTCCCCGGCGGCCGAATATTCTCGCAAACCGCCCTCGTGACCGACCCACACCGCGGCGTGCGCGGTAAAGGCCGAGGCGGCAATTAACAGTAGTATCCCCCTCTTCACGATATTCATTGTAGGAAGTTCTGCCGGCGGCGTCAATTATTTTCTTCTACGATTTCCCGCCGCAGGGAGGCCACGAATTCCTGCAGGAAGTGCAGGTTGTGGAGCGAGAGGAGGCGCCCCGCGAGGTGTTCGCCCGCGAGGACGAGGTGCCGAAGATACGCCCGGCTGAAGTGGCGGCAGGTGTAGCAGGAACACCCCTCCTCCAGCGGCCCCCCCTCCGTTTTTAACGCCGCTTGCCGGACGTTTAAGCGGCCGGCGGCGGTAAGTGCGGTCCCGTGGCGTCCCTCTCGCGTCGGTACGACGCAGTCGAAGAGGTCGACGCCGGCCTCGATCGCGGCGGTAAGGTCTTCCGGCCTCCCAACGCCCATTAGGTACCGGATCTTCTCGGCCGGGAGGAGGGAGGTCGTAAACGCCGCATATTCCGCCGTTTGGGAGGCGTCCTCGCCGACGGACAGGCCGCCGATGGCGTAGCCGAAGAAACCCAGCGGGAGAAGCTCGGCGGCGCTGCGTTCGCGGAGGTCGCGGAAGACCGCCCCCTGGACGATTCCCAAAAGGCGTTGGGAGGGGTGGCGGTGGGCTTCGCGGCAGCGGCGCGCCCACGCCGTCGTGAGTTCCACGGCCCGGACGGCCTCTTCCCGGCCGGTCGGGTAGGAAGTACAATAGTCGAAGGCCATGATTAAATCGGCCCCCAACTCCTCCTGGAGGCGCGTGGCGATTTCGGGCGTAAGGCGGAGCGGCGCGCCGTCGAGGTGGGAGCGGAAGGTTACGCCGTCGTCGTCCACTTCGCGGCGCGCGGCCAGGGAGTGCACTTGGAACCCGCCGCTGTCGGTCAGGAGGGCGTAGGGCCAGGACATGAAGCGGTGCAAGCCGCCCGCCGCGGCGATTACCTCCGCGCCGGGCCGCAGGTGAAGGTGGTAGGTGTTGGCCACCAGGAGCCGCGTGCCGGTGGAGGCGAGTTCCTCCGGGGTGAGAAGCTTAACGGCCGCTTGTGTCGCCACCGGCATGAACCCCGGCGTACGTACGACGCCGTGGGGGGTAGTTAAAAGGCCGGCGCGGGCGTTCCCCCGCACGGCCTCGAGTTCGAAGGCGAAGTCGGCGGCCATCGCGGGTTTAGGTTCCCTCGTGCGTGCGAAGGGAGGGGAGGTCGCGGTCGAACAGCTGCTCCACCAGGCGCGTCAGGACCGCGGCCCCTTGGTGGGCGAGGGCGAGGAGTTGGCCGAACTCGGCGTCGGAGAACGGGCGGGCCTCGCCGGAGGCTTGGATTTCAACTAGGTGCCCCGCCCCGGTAATAGCGCAGTTCATGTCGACGACCGCCTCGCTGTCCTCGGCGTAGCACAAGTCAAGGCGGGGTTCGCCGGCGACTACTCCCACCGAGACGCCCGCGACGACGTCGCTCAGCGGGGGTTCTCCCGCCTCGGTGATGACGCCGGCGGCGGCCAACGCGTCCCGCAGCGCCACGAAGCCGCCCGTAATGGCGGCGGCGCGCGTACCGCCGTCGGCTTGGATTACGTCGCAGTCTACAACCAGGCGGCGCTCGCCGAGGGCGCGCAGGTCCGTAACCGCACGGAGGCACCGGCCGACGAGGCGTTGGATCTCCATCGTACGGCCGGGAGGCCGCCCCGTACGGCCCTCCCGCGGCGAACGGGTATGGGTGGAGCGGGGCAACATCGCGTATTCGGCGGTGACCCACCCGCGGCCGGCGCCGTCCATCCACGTCGGCACGCCGGTCTCGAGCGAGGCGGCGCAGAGGACCTTCGTATCGCCGACCTCGATTAAGCAGGAGCCCTCCGGGTGGCGGAGGTAGCTCCGGGTGATTTTCACGGGCCGGAGTTGGTCGGCGCGGCGGCCGTCCGGCCGAAGCTTATCTTTACGCATCGTTCCCTCGCGTTATGTTATATCTATACGAACCTAGGAGGTGTTGATGAAAGCGGAAGTTTATATGGTGCGCGGCCTGGCGTTTGTCGGGAAAGGCGAAACGAACCATTGGCTCGCGATGGACGGCCCGCCCGAATTCGGCGGCGCGGCGGCGGCTTCGCGGCCGCTGGAGTTGCTGTTGATCGGGCTCGCCGGGTGCACGGGGATGGACGTCGTATCCATCCTTACGAAACAGCGCCTCCCGGTGGAGGCGTTCAGCGTGGAGGTCGAGGCCCCTCGCGCCGACGAACATCCGAAGGTATTTACGGCCATCCATATGAAGTATCGCCTCCGCGGCGTCGGATTGACCGACCAGAACGTGGCGGAGGCCATTCGCCTGTCGCAGGAAAAATACTGTTCTGCCTCGGCGATGCTCTCGCGGGCGTGTCCCGTTACGTTCGAGTACGAAATCGAATAAATCCCCCGCTAGTGCTCGTAGACCACGCGGATCGGACGAAGGGGTTCGGCGAGGCCCGCCACTTCCAGCGGCGGGCAGTCTTCGAACCGCAGGCCGGCGAGCGCCGCAACGGAACCCTCGGCCTCGGCGAGAC
Organism: Candidatus Coatesiibacteriota bacterium; assembly: GCA_020356085.1. Lineage (GTDB taxonomy): Bacteria > RBG-13-66-14 > B26-G2 > WVWN01 > WVWN01 > WVWN01. The sequence continues at coordinate 24,606 of CP070633.1, forward strand.
GGCGCCGGCATTCTGCGCAAATCAGGATCTCGCCCGGGCCGGCGGCGGCGCATAGCTTGGAGGCTACGTTGACGTCGCGGCCGATGGCCGTATAATCCAGCCGTCGCTCCGACCCGATGTTCCCCAGGACCACCTCCCCCGTCGCGACGCCGACGCCCATACCCGGCGCCGGGAGCCCGCGGTGCGCGAGTTTCTCGCGGACGTCCTGATAGGTGCGGTGCATCGCGAGGGCCAAAGCCAGGGCCTTGGAGGCGTGATGCTCTTCTCGAATCGGCGCCCCCACCAGCACCATCAAGCCGTCCCCCAGGATTTTGTCTACGGTCGCCTCCGCCTTGATGACCTCCTCGATCATCGCGCTGTGGAATTCGTTGAGTAACGTCAACATTTGCGCCGGCGCGAGCGTCTGGCTAATGCCGGTCGTCCCGCGGAGGTCGGTGAAGAGGATGCTGATGTCGCGCCGTTCCGCCCGGAGCAACTCGTACGGGTTGGCGAGAATGCGTGACGATTTCGCCGGCGACACGTAGCGTTTGACTACCAGGTCGAGGCGGTTCTCGCGTTGGAGCAGCGCGCTGGCCAAAACGAGCGCTGCGCCGGCGAGCCCCATCCCCCAGATCATGTCGCGGGCGTAAAATAACGCCAGGACCAGAGCCGCCGGGAGGAGCGCGATCTCGGAAACGACGGAGTTGCGCACCTCCAAGTATATTTGCCGAAGGGACATCGGCCCGCGTACGAAGTGGATCGTAAAGTTGAAAAGCTGGTTAACAACCTGCTTGGCCCCTAGAAAGGCCGCGATTCCGAGCAAGGTTAGGCCGGTTATGTCGGCCAATGGAAAAGCCCCCGCGACGGCGCGGTACGCATAGCCGCCGGCGAGGAACATCGCCGCGTTGAGGCCGGTGTTGATTATAATTCGCCCCGGCGCGATATCGGGAGGCGCCGGCGCGGACAGCCCCCGCCGCACCCGGCGCTCGTCCGCCACCGTGATGAATAGGTCGACGAGGCCCGCGAGCCAGGCGCCGATTACCGGCCCGAACGCGAACACCCCTCCGGCGAAGGCTGCCGCGCAGAGCGAGAAGACGCCGACGGAGGTTATCCGGATCTGGTAGATGCCGGAGAAGAACGCGCACCCGGCAACCAGGGCGACGGGCAGCGCGAGCGACCGGCTCCACGTCGGCGGATCGAGTACCGTTGCCAGGGCGGTCGCGGCGATTCCCGCAACTCCCAATCCCCACATCCAATAAGCCGTTTTGCGTCCCGGTTTCGCCATGGCGCGAGTCGGGTTAGCGAAGGGAAGCGCGTCCGATTTCGACGCGTTCGATTTGGCCCGGTAGTTCCGGCCAGATAATACGCCCCACCCGTTCGAATTCGTCGATGACGTCGGTAACGAAGAAACGCGGCGGCGGCGTGTCGCCCGGCGGCCGCAATTCGCCGCGAGCGGCGAGCGCCTCGTGGGCGGCGCGGGCGGTGGTCTCGGCCGAGTCGACGAGGGTGACGCCCACGCCGGCGACCTCGGCCAGGACCGGTTTGAGAACCGGGTAATGGGTGCAGCCGAGGATCAACGCTTCGACGCCGTGCTCGAGGAGCGGCGCCAAGTACTCCTGCGCGATCGCCGTTACGACCGGCCCCGAGGTGCGGCCTTCCTCCACCAGGGGGACGAAGAGGGGGCACGCGCGGCTGACGACGTCGACGTCGGCGGCGAGGGAAGTTAAAGCCCGCTCGTACGCGCCGCTCGCTACCGTCGCCCGCGTGCCGATCACGCCGATCCGGCGCCCGGCGCTGGCCTCCACCGCCGCCCGCGCGCCGGGCGCAAGAACTCCCTCCAGCGGGACGTCGACGATTTCCTCCAACGCCTCCAGTGCGGTGGCGGAGGCGGTGTTGCACGCGACCAGGACGAACTTCGGCCGGAAATGGAGAAGGAATTCAACGCACTCGGAGGCGAAGCGTTCGACGGTCGCGGGCGACTTCGTGCCGTACGGCACGCGCGCCGTATCGCCGAGGTAAATTATTTCCTCGTCGGGGAGGACGCGGTTGACGGCGCGCGCCACGGTCAGGCCGCCGACGCCGGAATCGAAGATTGCGATCGGGGAGGTGGCTGTCATTCGGGGCTCTCCCGCGAGGGGCCGTAGACGTAGCGGCCCAGTTCGCCGTAGAGGGGGAAACCGGAGGCGACGTGGCCGCCGCCTCCCGCCAACGTGGGGTACGCGTTTCCCTCGATCAGCACGAATACGGCGTCGACGCCGTCGACGTTGGCGGTTACGGTTTCATATAGGGAGTTCAGGGCGAATAACTCGCCGGTGGTTCCGAACCGTTTCGATTGGAGGTTTTTATCGAAATTAAGCATCGCGACGCCATCTCGTACGAAAACGGATAATAACCGCGCTCGCGGCGGGAGTGTCGGCGAGAGGGTGGAGGCTTCGGGTCCCGCCAGGAGTTCGGCGACGAGGAGGCGCGTGCGCTCCTCCGGCGTCTCGGCCGCGGCTACGGGGCGGCGCTCCGCAACCAGCTTGGTGTATTCGGCGTCGGCGAAGTAGATCTCGGCAGTCGTCGCGGGCGCGGCCCCGGTTTCGGCCGTGGCAGGCGTTTCGGCAGCGGGGAGGAGGCGCGTGACCCACGAGGACCGATACCGTAGCGCGCCCCATACCAACGCGATTACGGCCAGCCCCACCGCGGTTGCGATAACGGCTTTCCACACGCGCTGCGAGTTGCGTTCGGCCATCACGTATCGTTTACCCGAAGAGCGGGGGGCCGTCGTCGGTTGGGAAGGACTCCGGCGTTTCGCCTACTTCCCAGCGGCCCGCGGCCGCCAGGCGGTCGCTGAACTTCGCGAGCGCCCGGGCGGCTTCCTCGAATTTATTGTCGGCGTCGCGGAGGTGTTTGCCGGAAATCCGGAAGAGCTCCTGGAACGCGGCCAGCTCGTCCGCTAGCCGCCGGAGCTCGGCCGCGACGGCGTCCGCCTTGCCCTCCAACGCCATGCCGTGGAGGCCCAGCGCGACGGTGACCAGGTACACGTACACCGTAGCGGGGGAGACCGGGAAGACGCGCCGGTTCGCGGCGTAGTCGAAGAGGTCGCCGTCCGCGACGGCGGTTTGATAATAAATGTTCTCGGAGGGGAGGTACATAAGCGCGAAGTCGTACGTCCCCAGGTCGGGCCGGATGTATTTGGCGGCGATGTCGTCGATTTTCCCTTTGACGACGCGGGCGAATTCGCGGCGCAGGCCGGCGCGCTCCTCCTCCGAGGCGGAGGCGAGCCGCTCGAAGCTCTCCAGCGGGAATTTCGCGTCGACCGGAACGTATTTGGCGCCGACCTTAACGGCGAAGTCCACGATCGAGCCGCCGAGCGGGAACTGCCGTTCGTATTGCGCCGGCGGGAGGATTTGCGCCAGGACGTTGTCCAACAGGACCTCGCCGACGGCGCCGCGCGTTTTGGGCGGCCGGAGGAGTTCTTCCAGTTTGCGGATGTCCTCCGCCAGCTTGACCACGCGGCCGGAGGTCTCGCGGATTTCGCCCACGCCCTGTTGCACGGAGGCGATAGTGTCGCCGGCGGAGGTCAGCTGTTGGCTGATATTGTGGGTCGTTTGGGCCAGGAGGTTGGTGAAGCTGTCGAGGCGGTTGTCCAGGGCCTGGCGCAAGGCCGCGACGTCGGCGGCCGTCGCGCCCACCCCTTGCGTCCGCGCGAGCTCGTCCTGGAGCCGGCGCAGCGAACTCCGGCTGAGCCAGAGGGCCGCGGCCGCTGCGATTAGCGCTAGGCCCGCCGCCACGGCAAGTAGGATTTCGGCCGTCGTCATCTCTTACCGCCCTCCGGT
>CP070633.1:28505-55774 GCA_020356085.1 Candidatus Coatesiibacteriota bacterium
ACCGGCCGCGCGGCCGGTTTTTTCGCTTTACCTTAAAAGCTAACTTGGAATTCACTCGCGACACAGTCGTTGGTGGTGGCGTACGAATCCTCGACGATGCGCGTATAATCGCTCCGGAACATCAGGTTCCGGCCGAGGAAGAGAAGGGCGAAGCCGCCGGTATAGCGCCGTTCGGGGATGTAACCGCGTTCCACGAGCGGAGGTTCCCACCGCTCGTAGCGGAGGTACGGTTGGATTCCTTGGAAGTAGCGCCACCGGAGTTTCCGGTGATAATCCACGGTTGCGAAATAACCGCGGTAGTAAGCGTCTTTGTACGCGAAAAAAGGCCAATACTGGTCGTTAATCTTGACCGGGTAATCGTTTATAAACCACTGCATATATTCGGCGGTAAAGGTTACGCCCGCTAGCGAGTAGGCGACATCGACGCCGAAGCGGGGTTCTTCATAGTAGTGGAATTCCGGCGTATGGGTGCCAGTATACTTCTGCCGGCCTTCCTTGGCATAAAAATAGGAACAACCCACGCGGAACGTTCTAACCCGCGGGAGAGGAGTCCCGTACACGCGGCCTGCGCCGTTGACGAGCGGCCCCTCGCCGTTGAAAACGCCGACCTCAACGTTAATCGTATAGGGCCATTCGTCGCGGGTGAGGTCGTAAGCGCACCGCACGCCGGTTTCGCGTCCGGGTGCGATATACGTCGAGGAGAAAGCCCTCGAACTACACATCAAGTCCCGTTCGTAGATCATCGCCTCGGCGCCGAACGGGGCGAAAATCAGGCCGGCGGCGGCCGAGAAGTGGGGCGATAATTCCACCCCCACAAACGCCTCGCGAAGGGAGCTAAACCTTCTGGATCGTACGCCGTAGGTAATATCCCCGAGGAACGTTCCGGTTACGGCTAATTCGGCGTCGCGGATATCAAATTCGCTCTGGTCGTGAGCCCGCGGTGTGCTCTTATTGTATTGGTAGTAATGGCCCGCTTGTAATAATAACCCTAAATTCACGGTAACGTCCTCAACCGGAACCTCGATCGGGACGCTATGGGCCGAAGAGGCGGCGAGCGCCGTCCCAACGCCGATGACGAGCATCCGCGGCGATAAAAAGACCTTCGAAGTACGGTTCCCGTAATTCATAATGTGGTTTAGAACATAAGCTGGAAGTGGCTGTAAATAAAGTCGTTGGTAACGCGATTTTCTTCTTCCAATACGCGCGTGTAGTCGGCGCGAAGCATCAACGTCCGGCCTACGAATTGAAGCGCGAAGCCGGCTGTATATCGATCTTCCGGGACGTAGCCGCGCCTTATTATTGGCCGTTTATAGCGTTCGTACCGGGCGTAGGGCTGCCACGATTGGAGGTATCGCCACGGTAACGGGTGGGCGTAGGTTACAATACCGAAGTAGCCGCGGTAATAATCGCTAACGTACACGCCCTCGTATTCTCGCTGGCCCGGTCGCCGCACGATGTCGATTAAATACGGATCGATGTAGTATTGCATATATTCCGCGCTGACGTCGAACCGCCAAACGTGGTAGGAGAGGTCTACGCCTAGCCGCGGCGCGGCGAAGTAATGGTATTCCTCGTCGCGAATATCCGGCCTGTAAATTAGACGTTCCTCTTTGCCGTAATAAAAAGAACCGCCGAGAGTTAACGCTCGTACGCCGGGAATGGGCGTTCCGTATAAACGCCCTACGGCGTCCACCAACGGCTCCTCGCCGTTATAAACGCCGGCCGCGCCGCCGAAGGCGTACGGCCAACCCTCGCTTTCGCGGGCGTAGTCGAAGCGCAGGCCATAGTTGCGGCCGGGCGCGATAAGGGTAGAGGAGGCGGTACGGCGCGCGGTAGGGAGGTCGCCTTCGTAAGTAGTAGCCTCCCGGCCGAACGGCACGAAGAGTAGGCCGGTGCGAGCGGAGAAACCTATCGGCAGCTCGACCCCGACCGTAGCTTCGCGTACGTGGTAAAAACGGTAAAATCGGAGATCGTAGCGTACTCGGCTATACACCGCGCCGTAGAAGCGTAGTTCGGTTTCGCCCACGCCGAATTCGCTCGCGCTGCGGGATTCATATTCGGGTGGGGCGAACCTATAATAATGGCCTACTTGGAGGAGCAGGCCGAGGTTTACGGTGAAATCGTCAGTGGGAACGTTTACGGCGACGGCCGCCGCGGTATTCGCGCCGCAGGCCACCGTCGCCGCTATCATTGTTAGAGTTCTCCTCACCTCGCGCTTAGGAGATAACCGCCCTGGGTGCCGGAAATTTATTTACATACTAAGTTAATTATCTTGTCCGGCACAAGTATTTTTTTAACCACTTTTCGGCCCTCGAGGTGACGAGCGACGTTGGCCTCTTCCGCCGCCGCCGCGAAGACCTCTTCCTCCGAGGCCCCCGCCGGCACGGCGACGCGCCCCCGAACCTTGCCGTTTATCTGGACCACCACCGTTACCTGCGCGGCGGCCAGCGCCCCGGCGTCGGCTTCCTCCCACGCCGCGCGGAATACCGAATCGTCGCGGCCGGCTCGATGCCACAGCTCCTCCGCCATATGGGGCGCGAACGGCGCGAGCATCTTTATCAGGTGGTACAACGCGTATCCGAACGCCGGCGCCTCCGCCGCCTCCCACAGGTAGAGGCGGTTGACGAAGTCCATTAAGAACGCCAGGCACGTATTGAAGTGCAAGCGTTCGAGATCGTCCGTCACGCGCTTCAGCGTGCGGTGCGTGGCGCGGTAGAGCTCGCGTTCCGGTTCCGTCAACTCCTCGAACGAAACGGCCTCGCGAACGGCGTCGATATTGCCGGCGACCAGCCGCCAAACCCGCTGGAGCCACCGCGCCGCGGCGTCCACTCCCTCCTCCGTCCACTCCATATCTTTGCTCGGCGGGCCGGCGAAGGTTATGTAGAGGCGGGCGACGTCGGCGCCGTGTTCGGCGATGAACGGCCCGGCCGGGACGGCGTTGCCTTTCGACTTCGACATGACCTCCATCGTCGCCGAACCGTTGGCCTTTTCGACGCGGGCTTTCACCATCCCCTGGTTGAAGAGAGCGGGGAAGGGTTCGGGGTCGCGCAGGAGGCCCTGGTCGGCCAGGAATTTTTGGAAGAACCGCGCGTACAGGAGGTGGCTGACGGCGTGCTCGTCGCCGCCGATATACTGGTCGACCGGCATCCAGAAGTCGGCGCGGGTGCGCTCCCACGGCGCCTCGTCGTTCGTCGGGTCGCAGTAGCGCAGGAAGTACCAGGCCGAGTCGACGTAAGTGTCCATCGTGTCGGCGTCGCGCTCGGCGGGGCCGCCGCAACCGGGACACGTCGTCTTCAAGTATTCCGGGCAACTCGCAAGCGGGGAACGCTCCGCCGGCGTGAAATCTACTTGGTCTTCCGGCGGCAGGAGCACCGGTAAATCCTCGTACGGGACGGCCACCTCGCCGCACTGCGGGCAGTGTACGACGGGGATGGGGGCGCCCCAGTAGCGCTGGCGGCTGATGAGCCAATCGTGGAGGTGGTAGTTTACCGTCGCCCGGCCCCACCCCTCGCGCGGCCCGGCCTCCGCCAGGCGCGCCATCCCCTCCTCGGAGGTCAGGCCGGAATAAGGGCCGGAGTTTTCCATGACGCCGTATTCCGCGTCGGCCTCCGTCATTTCTTCGGCGCGGGGAAGCTCGCCCTCTGCGGGCCGGATTACAGGTGCGACGGCGATTCCGTATTTGCGGGCGAAGAGGAAATCGCGCTGGTCGTGGCCCGGGACGCCCATGACCGCGCCCTCGCCGTAGGTAGCGAGGACGTAGTCGGCCACCCAGAGTGGGATCTCCTCGTCGTTCACCGGGTTACGTACGTAGCGGCCGGTGAAAACGCCGTGCTTTTCGGTCGCGGCGGAGGCCCGGTCGATTTCGCGTTGGTTAATGGCCGCGCGGCAGAAAGTCTCCACTTCTTCTTGTTGGGGAAGTCCGGCCACCAGCTCGGCCAGGGCCGGATGTTCCGGCGCCAGCGCCATAAAGGTGACGCCGTAGAGCGTATCGGCGCGGGTCGTGAAAACGTCGAAGTGGCGGCCCTCCTCGCCGACCAGCGGAAAGCGGACCGTCATCCCCTCGCTGCGGCCGATCCAATTCCGCTGCAGCGTAATGACGTGGCGTGGCCAGTGCTCGGCGAGGAGCGCGTGATCGGCCAGGAGCCGGTCGGCATAGCTCGTGATTTTAAAGTACCACTGCGGGAGGTGGCGGCGTTCGACCGGCGTATCGCACCGATAGCATATGCCGTCCACGACCTGCTCGTTGGCCAAAACCGTTTGGCAGCCGGGGCAGTAATTGGCGGGGCCGGAGGCGCGGTAGGCCAGGCCGTTTTCGTATAACTTCAAAAAGAGCCATTGCGTCCACTTGTAGTAGTTGGGCAGGTACGCGGCGATCTCGCGGCGCCAATCGTACCCCACGCCGGCCCGGTGGAGCGTGGCGCGGGAGGTCGCTATGTTGTCGGCCGTCCATTGCGCCGGCGACAGGCCGCGCTGGATGGCGGCATTCTCCGCCGGCAGGCCGAAGCTATCCCACCCTATAGGGTGGAGGACCTCGAAACCCCGCATCATTTTATACCGGCCCAACACGTCGCCGATGAAGTAATTCTTCATGTGGCCGACGTGCAGGTCGCCGGAGGGGTAGGGGAACATTTCCAGGAGGTAATATTTCGGCTTCGGCGAATCCTCGGAGGCGTGGAAGAGGCCGGTCTCCTCCCAGAACTTCTGCCACTTCGCCTCGACGGCGGGCGCCTCGTACAGGTCCTTCTCGCGGGTCATGGTCTCGGCCCTCGTTCCGCGGATTTAAAAACGGCGGGCTGGGGGCCCGCCTTTGGTTAATTCACATAGACTTCCGCCGGCGGACGCTCACGCCTCCTGGAGAAGAAGTAGAGCTAGCTGCCGGCAACCTTTTAACATCGTGGCTTTTATACCATACATTCGAGAGGAGGTCAACGTTAAATCAACGCCGCGAAGACCTCGTCGGCCAAAAAGCGGCCCTTTGGGCTGAGGCGGAGGCGGTCGCCGTCGACCGTTACCAGGCCGGCCGCGGCGAGGGGTGCCAGCTCCTCCCGGTAATATTCCAGCGGGTTAACGCCGTATCGTTCCGCGAACGCCGCGGCGTCGAGCCCCTCCGTCAGCCGTAGCGCCAGCACCGCCGCCGTCCTTATCTCCCGGTACGGGTCGGAGGGCTCGGCGTCGACGAGCGGCCAGCGCCCCGTCGCCGCCGCGGCAACGTACTCGTCCAGTTCGCGGGGGTTGCGATAACGGCCGCCGCGCCAGTGGCTGGCCGCGCCCGGGCCGAAGCCCAAATACTCGCCGTCCTGCCAGTAGCGCAGGTTGTGCCGGCATTCGCGGCCCGGCCGCGCGAAGTTCGAGAGCTCGTACTGGCGGTAGCCGGCGGCGGCCAGCGCCTCGGCCGCGGCGTAGTACATCTCCGCTTGTTCGTCGTCGGCGGGGAATACGTATGCCGCGCGCCGCCGATACAGTTCGACGGTGGGCTCCAGCGTTAGGGCGTAAAGGGATATATGCTCTGGCTTCAGCGCGAGCGCCCGGGCGAGATCGCGGTCCCAGGCCGCCTGCTTCTGGCCCGGGAGGCCGTACATCAGGTCGAGCGAAACGTTCTCGACGCCGGCGGCGCGGGCCTGCCAGTAGGCCTCTTCGGCACCGGAGGCGTCGTGGCGGCGACCCAGGAGGCGGAGGAGTCCGTCGTCAAAGGTTTGGAGGCCGAGCGATAATCGGTTGAAACCGGCGGCCGCGAGCGCTTCCAGGATCTCCGCGGTAAGCGACTCTGGATTGGCCTCGCACGTCGCCTCCGCCTCCGGCGATACCTCGAACCGCCCGGGGACCTCCGCCAGCAATTGCCCCAGCTGTTCGCCGCGGAGGACCGGCGGCGTCCCGCCTCCCAGGTAGAGCGTGTCGGCGCGGAGAGGACCTACGTAATCGGCGGCGGCCTCCGCCTCCCGCTCGAGGGCGCGGAGATAACGGCGCGCGGCGGCCTCCTCGTAGGGGGCGGTGGGGAAGTCGCAGTAGCGGCACCGCGCGGCGCAAAACGGGATGTGTACGTAGAGGCCGATCACAAGAAGGGGACAAAGAAAAAGGGCGACGCCGTCGCCCACGGTAACGTTCTATTAGAATCGCAACAGCCCTCGTCTCCCAAGCCCCGTCCTATCCGGCGGTTCTGTCCCACCATGTCCGGAGACGCCATAGCTTTTTCCCCCCGGCGCCCTCGTAGGATTCGAACTGGTAATTGCAATAACCTGTTTCTCCGGCTTGGAACCCGTTCAATTCGTCGACCATAACTAAAAGGTCAATAATTACGTTATCCGCCCGGTAGACGGTGGCCTCGGGTTCGGGTTGGCCCACTTTATCTTTTTTAATTAGAAGTGATATGCTATGGGCCTGATTAAACATGTTCCGCGTAGCGTCCCAGTCCTCCGTATAACTCCAAGATTCGGGGATTACATATTGTTTTCCGGGAGGGGATTGGCCGACGTCGTTCGGGTCGAAGTAGAAGACGAAACTCGGGCTGAGCGCTTTTTTGTAGAGGTCTATATTTCTACTATTATACGCGATCTCGACGTTGCGCAGCACGTTTACGGGCGAGTCCATCTCTGGCGGAGGTTCCGGCGGTTGTTCTTCCGGGGGGCTGAAGAGGCATCCCGTAAACATTATTACCACGCTTACCGGCGCGAAAACGCCGACGAGTATTAGCTTCATTGCATTTATTTTTATTTTGTTATTCATCGGATTCTCCCGCTTGACGGCGAACCCTGGTTCGCAACCTATTATTATAAGTTAGGTTAACGGTTAAGTCAAGGGCCTACACGTTCCATAGGTAAGAGGTCGGCCCCAAACGTTACGTTTTTCTTCCTTTCCGAAACGCCGGTAGTTAATCGCCCGGGGGCGTATTCAGTGACGGCGGATTCGGGTTTTTCGGAAGATGGGGTTGGGGGTTGTAAAGGGAGAAACGGGAGGCAGCCTCGATTAGAAGGTATAGTTAACGCTGGCGTCGAGTCCGAAGAAGGTCTCATCCGGGATCTCTTTGGCGCGGCGCCGGCTGTCGTATATGGTATAGGTATGGGACTGTTGAGCGGATAAGTTAGCGGTTAAGTTCTCAGCCATTATATAAGTTACGCCGAGCCCCGCGCCGAAATCGTGCTTCATCTGCCATAGCGAAGGGTCGGGCTCGTAGGAAGGTTGGGTTTCCTCGAGGCCGTAACGGAAGGTGACGTTGAATTTGACGTCGTCCGAAGTATTGACCTCGGCCTGCGGCGTCAGGCCCAACCGGAGTCGCCGTAGGTTTTGGCTCGGGCTCGCCGGGAAGTAACTATTTTCTTGCTCTAGATCGAGGCGAACCGAAGGTTTGAACAATTGCCCGAACTCGCGGCGCGCCGTCGTGGCCAGGTGCCGCGTGATGGTAGCGGAATCCGGGCTTAGGCTGAGCGGATCGACGTAGGTTATACCCTTTTTGTTAATATCCGTTGCGATTTCGAGAGAGGTGTTCGCGCTTAGGTCGTAGATAAAAGTGGTGCTGAGGCTAACGTTGAGGTCGTCGCGATTTTCGCCGAAGGTGGAGACCGGGTCTTCCAGGCGGAAAAGCGCCAACCCCATTCCCGTATAGACGTTAACCGTGAGGTTCTCCGTCCAGTCGAAACCGATCGTGCTAGTTAGATTATTGGAGCGCGTTCGGGAATCCTCTTCGGGGAAGATTATACGGTGAGGCCTACTTTCGCGCAGGTCGTAGGTCATGTGGAACGTTATGTCTTCGCCCAGCGCGAGGTCCAAGTAGGAGGATATCTGGTAATCATCGGTTTCCACGCAACGGCTTGCCCGGTCGAAGTCGGACGGAGGCGGAAGTTGGCCGGCGTCGTCAAATAGCAGGGCCTTGCCCGAACCGTAAACCAAGTTTACGCTTATCTCCGAATGTTCCCCCGGGAGAAGCCGGAAGTTGGCGGTATCGTCGAAGGAGATGTTCTCGGTATCGTAAAGGTCGTCGTTGAACTGCTTTTTATACAGCGCTTTTTCGTGGTACCTTTCGCGGCCGTGGCTAAAACTTACCGTATTGGTAAAAGTTAGTATGGAACTGAACGAATACGTAACGTCGCTTTGGGCAAGGCCGTTCAGCCTGTCGCTATCGAGGGCCGGTTGCAGGCGGTCCCGCGAGACGTAATCGGAGGCGTTGAAGAAAATCCGTAGGTTCAGGTCCTCCGTGATGTCTTTATTCGATTCGATTTGGCCGGTTAAGGTATTGTTAATACTCCGGGAAAGAGCCGGTTTCGCCTCCCGCGGCGGGAAGGTCTTCGTCTTGGCGACGTCGAGCTTTGATTTAGAGACCCCTCCGGAGTAATCGACGCTAAGCGTGGTGGCGGCCGTCGCGTTATAGTCCAAGCCCCCCCCGTAGGTATATGTCTGACTGGTCGACGGCGGCGGCACGGTTCCCTCCGCGATTAGCGTTTCCTGGGAGGCGTCCTCCGCCGTCAAGTTTAAGTCGGTCTTTAAGTCGGAGGAAATTTCGTACGCGAGGGTCGAACGGAGGGCGTTGGAGGAGCTTTCTGTTTTAAACTCGTCGTATTCCTCGCTCAATGGCCGGTGCTCGAGCGAATACGAGTTCGTGTATCCGACCCCCAACCGCCACGGCGAGGGCGAGTCGTAATCGATGTCGAAAGTTATCCCGCGGCCTTGGGAGGTTCGGTTGTCTTCGGTGTTAAGGCCGTTACCTAATCCCGTCGACGTCGTAAAATCCAAATCCGGGGTCAGCGGAACCGTGTAAGAGATGGACCCGGCGGCGTCTTGTCTGAACTGCTCCGAAAAAAACGTGAGGTCGAACGTCTTGGTTGACTTCTCGCCTTCGCCCTCTCCCTGTCCCTCGTCGTCGTCCTGCCCCCACGCGGGAGCCAGCAAAAAGGCGAGGCCGAGAAGGACCGATAATAGTCTAAACCAGTATCGCATTTAGAAATGACGCCCCGGCGTCCAAGGGGCCGGCGTCGAAATTGTCGGCGATCGTTTGCCCTACGTCGGCGAACGTGCCCCGCGTGCCCAGCGGCACCTCCCGCTCCAGGCGGCGGTGCCAGGCCAGGAGCGGCGTACATTCTCGGCTGTGGTCCGTGCTCGGCGTCGTCGGGTCGTTGCCGTGGTCCGAAACGATTAGTACCAAATCGACCTCTGCCGTCTCACTTTCCAACTCCGGCAGCGCCGCGTCGAACTGTTCTAGCGCTTGGGCGTACCCTTCGACGTCGTTGCGGTGCCCGAACGCGGTGTCGAAATCGTTAAGGTTCGCGAAAATTAACCCCGCCTCTTCTTTCCGGAGCGCCTCTCTGATTTTCGCGATCCCGTCCGCGTTGTCCCGCGTAGGTACCGCAGAGGTAAAGCCGCGACCCGCGAATATCTGGTCGACTTTCCCGATGCCCCGTACCGCGTACCCCGCCTCCGCCAGCCGGTCAAGCAGCGTTGGCGCGGGGGGAGGCAGCGCGAAATCGCGCCGGCCCCCGTCGATCCGTCGAAAAGCCCCCGGCGTCCCTTCGAACGGCCGAACGATGACGCGGCCTACCGCGTACGGGCCCGTCATGGCGCCGCGGGCCCGTGCGCCGCACCGGCACAGCTCCTCCGGGGGAAGGAGGTCGACGTGCGCGGCTATTTGACATACGCTGTCGGCGGAGGTATACAATATTAACGCGCCGGTGCGCAAGTGTTCGGCTCCCAGTTCGGCGATGATTTCGGTCCCGGAGGCGGCGCGATTGCCGAGAAATTTACAACTCGTGGCCGACTCCAGTGCCGCCACCGCCTCCGCCGGAAACCCCTCCGGGAAGAGCGGGAAGCTTTTCTGCAAGACCAACCCCGCCAGTTCCCAATGGCCGCTGGTCGAATCCTTGCCGGCGGCCGCCATGAACAGCCGGCCGTATGCGCCGGTTACCGCGCAGTCCGCCCAGCGGGGGAGGTGCGCGATCCGCCCTAGGCCGCGGCGGGCCAGATGGGGGACTTCCAGGCCGCCGACCGCCCGGGCGACGTGGCCTAAGCTATCCGAACCCTCGTCCCCGTACGCCGCCGCGTCGGGAAGCGCGCCCAGGCCGACGCCGTCCAAAACGAGCAGTAGCACGCGGTCAAACCGCCGGCCGATGCGGCTCCCCTTTCAACCGGGCCAGGCTAACTGCGAACGGCGGCCGCGCCACCCCCGCCTCCGTTACTACCGCGTCGATTAACCGGCCGGGCGTGACGTCGAACGCGGGATTGAATGCCTCCACCCCCAGGGGGGCCGTCCGGCATCCCGCGAACGTCGTGACCTCGTCGTCGGCCCGCTCCTCGATCGGAATGTCTGCGCCCGTTTGCGCGTTGAGGTCGACCGTCGACAGCGGTGCCGCGACGTAAAACGGGACGCGAAAGGGGCGGGCTAGGAGCGCGACGTTCAACGTTCCGATTTTATTCGCCGTATCGCCGTTCGCCGCGATCCGGTCCGCGCCGACGAGGCAACAGTCCACCTCTCCCCGCGCCATAACGGCCGCCGCCATGTTATCGCAAATCAACGTCGCGGGGATACCGGCCTGGGTTAACTCCCAGGCGGTAAGGCGAGCGCCCTGGAGGAGCGGCCGCGTCTCGTCCACGAAAACGGATATTCGTTTTCCCGCCTCCACCGCGGCGTAGATGACCCCCAGCGCCGTCCCGTAGTCTACCGTCGCGAGTGCGCCGGCGTTGCAGTGGGTGAGTACGGCGTCGCCGTCGCGGAGGAGAGCGGCGCCAAAATGCCCCAGCCGGCGGTTGGCTTGGCGGTCCTCCTCCTCGATCGCCTTCGCCTCGGCCTCCACTCGCTCGTAGAGTCCTTCGGCGGTTCCGGCCTCTTCTGCGGCGACGGCCGCCATCCGCCGTACGGCCCACGAGAGATTAACCGCCGTCGGCCGCGCCGTCTCCAGATACGCGGCGGCTTCTGTGAAGAGGCGGCGGAGTTTCTCGACCGAACGCCCGGCGCCGTCGGCGGCGGCGAGTACTACGCCGTATGCGGCCGCGACGCCGAGAGCCGGCGCGCCGCGGACGGCGAGGCGCCGGATCGCCGCGTGAACGTCCGGGGGGCGTTCGCATTTGATTATGCGCAATTCGCCGGGGAGGAGCGTCTGGTCGATCAGCTCCAACGCCCGGCCCGTCCATTTCAACGTCGGGAGCCGCATTCGGAAGGACCTTGATTAATCTCCAATATTATTCTAAAGGCCGGCTCAAGTCAAGGCCTATCAGCTTAAAGCCTTGCGGGGGAAATCGGGGTATGGTACATTCCCCCTCCGGCCGCCGCGGGGCGGCCGGGCAGGACGGGGCGCGACTATCGATAGGTTAAATATGGACCGCGAAAAAAAAGTTACGCTGGGGCCCGGCCGGGAGGCGGTAGTAAAGCCGGAGTTGGAAGCCCGGCCGCCGTTGGAGCCGGTGGTGGCGGCCGTCCGCCTCGTCGCGCCGTGGTGGCCCGGCGCCCAGCGTCGGAAGACCATCCAATTTCTCGACGCACTGCTGGCGGCGTTTCGCGTACGGGCCCGCGACGAACCCGACCTCGAAGTCGTGGAAGAGGGCGCGCGCGTTGTCGTGCGACGAACGTTGGGCGAGGGGCGGACCGAGGTCCGCTACGAACGCGAAAGCCGGACCCGCGGGACGTTCTACTGCGACCACCGCGAATTGGAGAATCTATACGCGTTGGGTATTCTGAAAGGGGCGCGGGTGTACCGGCCTCGGCCTATCGGCGGGGGCGAGGCGCCGCCGGCGCCAGCGGATGCAAACGATCGCGGATAACGTCCGGCTCCTCCGGGAACGAATCGCCGCCGCCGCCGAACGCGCCGGGGCCGCCCCGGAGAGCGTATCCCTCGTCGCCGCCGCCAAGACGCGTACGCCGGCTGAGATCCGGGCCGCGGTTGAGGCGGGGATCGAGATTGTTGGAGAAAACCGCGTGCAGGAGGCGGAACCTAAGATCGCGGAACTCGCCGGGTTGGACTGCGCGTGGCACATGGTCGGCCACCTCCAGCGGAACAAAGCGGGGAAGGCGCTGCGGTTGTTCGACCTTCTCCAATCGCTCGATAGCCGCCGTCTGGCGGATGAATTGCAGAAGCGGGCGGCAGCGGCCGGCAAAATCTTTCCCGTGTTGGTGGAGGTAAACACAAGCGGGGAGGAGACGAAGTACGGCGTTTCGCCGGAAGAGGCGCCGGATTTCGTAGCGTACGTAGCCTCTCGCGCCAATCTGGGCTTGGAGGGGTTAATGACGGTCGGGCCGTTAGCGGGGGGCCCCGAGGCCGCCCGGGCCGCATTTCGGACCCTACGGCGGCTGTTCGAAAAAACGGCCCCGACCGGCGGGGCCTCTTTCCGCTATCTCTCGATGGGGATGACCGAAGACTTCGAACTCGCGATTGAGGAGGGTTCGAATATGGTGCGGGTCGGGCGGGCGATATTCGGGCCGCGTTAGACGATCTCGTAAGCTTCGGCGTGCGGGTTGACGAGAAGTCCCCTCGTGCGTTCGGAAGCCACGAGTATCTCCTCCGCGTATTTTGAGTCCATGCCCGGCGCCAGTTCCACGGTCCAGGCGACGCCCCGGCCGGCGGCCACGACGCGGTCGTAACCGAGGTCGAAAGCCAGGTGCCGGCACAGGGACTCGTCGAACAGGCCACTGCGCGGATAGGCCAACGCGACGTAACGGTCGCCTTCGGAGAGGGGGCGCCGCGTGAACTCGACGGTAAACGTTTCCTTATTGGGATTGGCGAATACGGTAGTATTTTCGGCGATTTCGCGGGCGTAGGTCAACGCCTCGTCGTCGTCCGCCGCGACGGCCAGGCGATAATAATCCTGCCGCGTTAAGTTCGCTAACACCTCGCCGTAACCCAGCCGTTCGGTCAATGCCTGCCGGGCCGTTAGGGCGACCCGATCGACTACCCGGAGCGAGACGAAGATCTCCAATTCGACGTGTTTGCCCTTTTTTACGACCACGGCGCACCATAACACTTTTGGGAGTGATTCGCAACTCCTTTATCGGTACGATTTGACCCGAATTTAAAGGTATGCTATATTGCTCATAGGGATTCACTGTTTACCCACCCGGGGCTTTGTGAATGGACATCGATAAAAGCGGCGAACTCGAAGTTACGAAAGCGGCCGACGTATTCGCGGCGATTTTCCGGGCGCGAGCCTACGGCGTCATCCATTTCAAGGGCCCGGAAGGCGAAACCGTTTTCGTCACCTTTAAGCGAGGCGTCGCCCAGCACGCCTCCGGCAAAGGGAAAGAGGGCGAGACGGCTATCCGCGCCGTATTGAAGTGGGAGGAGGGCGAATATCGCTTTATCGAGGACGTCCGGCCCGACGACGAGGATTTCCCGCCGAACGTCCCGGAAATAGTCGCGGAGGCGTTGGGGCTAGGTAGGCGCAAGCTGGAAGCGGAGGCGCCGGCCCCGCTCCCGCCGTTGCCGGTACTCCCCGCGGGTTCGGCGGCCCCCGCTCCGAAAGCCGACACCTTTTCCGCGCTGTGCGAGGGTTTAGCGGAAGCGGCGTTTACGGGATGCTGCGTGAGGGTTTCCCCCGGCGGTCGGGACGGGCTTTTCGTATTCCTCCGCGGGTCGCTGGCCGGAGGTATCGTCTGGGACGGACTCCGCTTCCGGCGGGGGGACGCCGCGGATCCGGTCTGGCAGGAGCCGGAGGTCGAGAAGGGCGGAGATTTCGAGCTCTACGCTCTCCCGCCGGAAACGGCCCGCGCGTACGAAGCTGGCGCAACCGGGGCCGTCGCCGTTACGCGGGTACCGGCTGCGGCGGTAAACGTCGAGGAGTTCTTGTCGTGGTTGGAGGATTCTCGCTACACCTCCTTAATTTCTATCGTCGGAGGTGAGAACGTAGCGAATATTTTGATTGCGGAGGGAATAGTCCTCGGCGCGGTCGTTGCGCCGCAGACCGAGATAAATCCGGATACGGAGGAGGCGCTCGCGCTTTATTATACCCGCGGCACGACCGTGGAAGCTTTTATCGCCCCGTAGGGAATCTCCCCGCGCGGCTACGCGAAGGCTATCGCGAAGACGCCCGCCGTGATGGCGGCCGCCCCCCCGAAACGCCGCCATTTCCCCCCCTCGCCCAAGAGCTTGGTTCCAAACAGAACGCTGATTATCATCCCGACGTTGCGCGCCGCGCCGACGTACGACACCAACGTCAGGTTCAACGCCCACAACGCGCAGAGAAACCCCGCCATGGCGAGTACGCCCACGCCAAGCGCGAGGCCGAGGTGCTCGTAGAGGTAGCGCGCGGCCGTCGATACCGGCCGGGTGAGAAGGCAATAGGAGCCGAGGGCCCCGGTCGCGATACCCCAGGCGACGTAGATGGCGGCGGTGGGCGGGACGTACGCCAACGCCCATTTATAACACACGTGATGGGCGGCGATGGCCGCTCCCGTGAGGAGTGAAAGAACCACGGCCGCGGGTTTTACGCGCACTCCCCGGCCCGGCCAGGCGACGGCCGCGATCCCCGCTACGATTAAGCCGATGCCAACGTAACCCGGCCCGGTAACTTTTTCGGACAACAGGACCAGGCCGCCCGCTAGGATAAACAGCGGCGCCGACCCCCGGCTTATCGGATAGACCAGCGATAGATCGCCGCGGCCGTACGCGAGCATAAGCAGGATAAAATACGTCCCCTCCGCAATGCCGGCTAGAACCAAGGCGATTACGCCCGCCGCCGGCGGGAAGGACACCGCGGGCGCCACGAGGACAAAGAAAATCGGCGTATAGAGGGCGAGGGCGAACAGGAGCGCGCCCAGGAAAAATACCGCCGCGTCCTCCGCCCGCTTCAACAGCAGATTCCACACCGACAAGATCGTGCCGGAGACTAGGATTAGAAGGACCGCGGCGAGGGGCATCCTGGCGTCGAGCATAGCACTTCCTGGCCGGAAGTGCAATCGCTAGCCGCTCCGCGAACCGCCTTGTCGGCGCGCGCCGGCCCGGATTACCCGCCGGCAAAAAAGCCTTGACACGTACCCCGGCAATTGCTATGGTGTCGGCAGAGAAGGCCTTCTTTCACTCATATAATTCTTCAGGAGGTTCGTTTTGAAGGCGAAGTTATTTATAACGTTGGCCGTGGCGGCCGTTCTCGGCGCCTCCATCGTGGCCTGTGGTTCGCTGAAGGGCGGCGAAGAGGAGAAAACCACGCCCACGCCGACGCCGGTCCCGACTCCGACGCCGGAAGCCGGCAAGGTTAACAAAACGACCGTTGGCAGTACGACGACGTACGCCGGCTCCTTGCGGGGCGTTAACGACTCGAATAAATTCGACATCTTCACGGAAGACAGCGAGATTTCGGTCGAGTTTACTTATCCGACCGGGGCCGACTACGGCGTTAAAGTTATCGGAATGTCCGGCGACGAACTCGGCGATTTCGCCCTCGACGAAGGCGAGATCATCGACCTGACGGGTGGCGGTAAATTCACGATTATCGTCTACTCTTCCAGCGGCGAAGGTCCCTGGACCGCCACTTACACCGAAGACTAAAGCAACGCGTGCATAACGCGGACGGGCGTCGGCCGCGCGGTCGACGCCTTTTCTTTGGAGGGGAATCGCTATGGGTTTGGACCCGGCCGTAGCGCGGGATTTACTGGAGGCGGCGCGGGCGGTCCGGCGCCGAGCGTACGCGCCGTACTCTAAATTTAGGGTCGGCGCCGCCCTCCGCGGGGACGACGGCCGCATATACGCCGGCGCGAACGTCGAAAACGCCTCTTACGGTTTGACGGTGTGCGCCGAACGGGCCGCCGTCGCGGCGGCGGTCGCGGCCGGCGTTCAGCGGATTGAGGCCGTGGCGGTCGTGGGCGACCGCCCGATCCCTCCCTGCGGCGCTTGCCGCCAGGTTATCGCCGAGTTCGGCCCGGCGGCCATTGTAATATGGGAAGACGGCGCCGGCGGGTACGTCGAACGGGGAATCCGCGAGCTTCTACCCGACCCTTTCAAGTTAGCGGCCGAATAGCATGCCGTCCTCCGCGCGGGATATGAGCTTGCAATACGTAAACGCGTTTATTATAATAGGCTAATCGCAACCGGCGCTGGGAACCGTAATTACGGCGAGCGAGTATTCGTCGCCCGGGCGTCCTCCTACCAGGAGGCGGAACTCCGCCTCGCGTTCGAGGCCGTGGGAGAGGCGGCCGGCGGGTGGGACTGTTTGGTCCCGCCCGGGTTGCCCGTGCTGCTCAATCCGAACCTTATGTCCGCTCGGGAGCCGGCGCGCGCCGTCACGACTCATCCGCTTTTTTGCGAGGTATTGGCGAGGATTTGGCGGGAGCGCGGTCGGGAAGTGCTTATTGGCGACAGTCCGGCCGGCGCGGTGCGGGGTCTCCGGAGGGTGTGGGAAGCTACCGGCGTTGCGGAGGCGGCTCGCGCCGCCGGCGCGCGGCTCGTTTCGTTGGAAACGGAAGGGTCCGTAGCGCGGCCGGTTGCGAGTCGTTTTTTAAACGAAATTAGGCTCACGGCCTTGGCCGATACGGCCGCCGTCGTCAGCCTCCCGAAGCTGAAGACGCACTTCCTGACGATACTCACCGGGGCTTTGAAAAACGGGTTGGGGCTGATCCCGGGCCTGGCCAAAGCGGAGTTCCACCGATTGGCGCCCCACCCGGACGATTTTGCCGAGTTACTCGTCGATATTGCGCCCGCGTTGCAACCGGCGTTCACGTTTGTAGACGCGGTTGTCGGTCTGGAAGGCGACGGGCCGGCCTCCGGGGAGGTGCGACCGTTCGGGCTGGTCGTGGCCGGCGCCAACGCGGCCGCGGTCGACATCGTGCTAACTCGGCTCTGCGGGTTCGAGGCGGAGGAGGTGCCCACCGTCCGCCTCAGCCTCGCGCGCAAACTGGCGCCGCCGGAACCGGAGGTCGTGTTGCTGGGCCTCCGGGAAACGGACCTCGTCTTCGACGACGTCGCGGCGCCGGGGAGTTTGTGGCTACGGCATCTCCCACGGCCGGTACTACGGTTCGCGGGAAAGCAGTTCGTTATTCGCCCGGCAGTCCGAGAGGAGGCGTGTACCGGTTGTCGCGCGTGCGTAGAATCATGTCCCGTAGGGGCGGCCCGGATGGAGGGGGAGAGGGCAGTAATCGACCCGGCGAAATGCATTCAGTGCTTGTGTTGCTACGAGACGTGCGCCGACGAGGCCGTATATTTGCGGCCCTCTCGGGCGGCACGATTATATTACGGCTTCCGCGACTTTAGGCGCCGCTGGCGGGATCGCAGGCGAGGCACGTAGTTTTCCCGTATGCGGTGTGCGACGGAGGTAATGTGAAAACTATCGCTTTAATTTTACTTTCGGTGGCCCTGGGCGTTACGGGTCAGATCTTCCTCAAGTACGGGGTGGGGAGTACCAACGCTATCACCGGCCTTAATAAAGCGCTGGTGGCTACGCTCCTCAAACCTTTCGTCCTGCTCGGCCTTTTCTGCTACGGCCTATCCTCGATCTCGTGGTTGGTCGTGCTTAGTCGGACGGAACTCTCGTACGCCTACCCGATGGTCGCGTTGGGATATGTACTGGTTTTCTTCCTCTCCTGGTGGTTCTTCGACGATAAGGTTACCTGGGTCCGCATCGCCGGCCTGTTCTTAATATGTGGCGGCGTCGTCTTAGTGGCGATAACCAAACCGCCGGGCACCGCCTGACGAATGAAACCCTATTTCCCGACCGACATGAAAAAGGCGCTCGCCCTGCAGCGCGAGTTGGCCTCCCGGGTTAAGGAGGCCGTGCGTCCCCGAAAAATCCGGTACGTAGCGGGCGTCGACGTCGCATATCACAAAGGCCGCTCGCTCAACGTCGGCGCCGTAGTTATCCTATCCTATCCGGACCTCGAGACGGTGGAGGTGGCCCGGGGGGAGGGGCCGACGCCCTTCCCGTACGTCCCCAGCTTGCTCAGTTTTCGGGAGGCGCCGCTGTGTTACGAGCTGTTGGAATCTAAAAAGCGAAAAATAGACGTCTTGTTAGTAGATGGCCAGGGCATTGCCCATCCCCGCCGCTTCGGCCTGGCCTCCCACCTGGGCGTACTACTGGACCTCCCGACCATAGGGTGTGCGAAATCCCGCCTCCTGGGCGACGAACCCAAGCGCCTCGGGAAACGGAAAGGTTCCCGGGCCCCGCTTAAATACGACGGCGAACGCCTGGGGACCGTATTGCGAACGCGGGACGGCGTCCGCCCGCTATACCTCTCAGTGGGGCATAAATGCTGCCTGGCGTGGGCCGAGGAATTGGTTTTGGAACTGTGCCCGCGGTTCCGCCTTCCGGAGCCCCTTTCCCGGGCCCATAATCTAGTCACAAAAGAACGCTTGCGGATGGAAGTGAAAAGTTCTTAATTAACAGCCGTTTATAGAGGTCAGTTAAAACATTTCCTTAAATAGCGATGGACCCCCAAGAGTTCCTCCAGCTTGCTAAAACGCGCCGTTCGGTCCGCACAATGAAGCCGACGCCGATCCCGCCGGAGCATCTCGAAATGATCGTCGACGCCGGCCTCGCCGCCCCCTCCGGCTCCAACCAGCAACCTTGGCATTTCGCGGTGGTTACGAACAAAGATCTGATCGGCGAAATGGCGAAAGCGGCTGAGGCTAAGGTGGAGGAAATAAAAGGCCGCATTACCTCCGCCAGCGCGCATAAAAGCTTCGACGGGTACGTTCAATACATAACGTTCTTTGTTAACTCCTCGGCCGTAATATGTTGTTTTGTAGAACCTTACAGAGCGTTGCTGGAGCGGTTACTGAGCCGGTACGCGCCCGAATGTTCGGTTAGCACGCGCGAGAACGCCTCTATCCAAAGTGTGGCTGCGGCCATAGAAAATATGCTGCTGGCCGCCCACGCGCTCGGTTACGCCGCGTGCTGGATGACGGGGCCGCTGATCGCGAAAGAGGAAATCGAGGCGCTGGTAAAGCCGGAGGGGAAGTGGGAATTATTGGCGATGGTTGCCGTCGGCCACCGGGAAGCGGAGCGGGAACTCGCGGCGCCGCCCCGCCGGAAACGAGAGGAAACCGTATCGTACTATGATTAAACGGCGTTACGGAGCGGTAAGTCTTCGGCTCGCACTGGCCGTGGCCGTCGGCGCGCTCCTATTTTCCGGTTGTCGCGGAAAAGCGGAGGATTTGCCCGCCTCGGCAGAGGAAACGCCGCACGCCGAGGTTAAGGTCGTTAACGCCGCGGGTCGGGAAGCGGTGTGCCGCGAACTCGCCGTCCGGCTCGGCCTTGACGGCGCCGGGGAACTTGGGGTGGAGGGGTACCGCGACGCCGGCCAAAAACTGGATTATTCCGTCGAGGAAACCGTTATCCTGGCGGACCCAACTTATCGTAGTCAAGCGGAGGCCATACGCGAAAAACTCGGGTTCGGTACAATCGCGGAGGCGCCCGGCCTAGAGGTCGTCGAAGTGGTGGTCGGTCGGGATGCCGCCGAGCCGGCTTTCCCGGAGGCCCCGGCCGAGGGCGTGTACGTTAGTAAGGCCGAGAAGGCCGTATATTTCTACCGTAGCGGCCGCTTGACCCATATATGGCCCTGCGCCATCGGCAAACCCGAAACGCCGACGCCCACCGGGAAATTCGAAGTAACGACTACGATAGAGAAGCCGACTTGGTACTGGAAAGGCAAGGCTATCCCGCCCGGGCCGGATAACGGCCTCGGCGATTGGTTTATCGGTATTACGAAAAAAGGTTACGGCCTGCACGGGACGAACGAACCGCCGAGTATCGGCACCGCGGCCTCGCACGGCTGCATAAGGATGTATAACGACCACGCCGGTGAGCTCGTGACGCTCGTCTCTCCCGGAACGCCGGTAGTCATCGCCGAATAAGAGGGACCCGGTAGAATCTCGTATGAGGCACCGATCGATTCGAACGGCACTCGTTGCGGTATCCGTCCTAACGGCCGAAGCCGGCGCCGGCGTCGACGTCAACAACTACAGTTTTTTGGCCGGCGATGAGGGATCTCGCGCGTTGGCGATGGGCGGCGCGGGGTACTGCCTGGCGGAGGGGAGCGAGGGATTTTTAGTAAGTCCGGCGGCCTTGGCGGCGACGCCGTTTCCGCAGCTCCTCCTGGACGTCGGTATGTACGCCGGCCACCAGGGTACGAACCTGGCTTTCACGGGGTGGGGGTTTGGCGGGAACCTACGCTACTATAAATTGACCCGGGAGCTGAAGGAGGCGTACCCGCCCTACGCGGCGTTCGGCGAGGAGGGTGCGCTCTTTGCGGTGGGATACGGCCGCCGCCTCGGCGAGCGCCTCGCGGTAGCCGGCGCGCTGAATATACTGGCATTTTACCTGGGCGAACATAACGCCGGCGCCGTGGCGCTCGACGCCGGCGTCTTCTACGACCTGACGTCGACCTTGACGGCGGGCGCGGGAGTAAAACACCTGGGGGCCGACTTGAGTTGGCAGCCGGAGGACCCCCTACGCGGCTATCCCGCGCCGCGGGACGTCCCCAGCGCGGTAGTGGTAGGGGTCGGGTTCCGGCCCTGGGGAGGCCGGATGGCGGTGGCCGCGGACCTGTACTTCCCGATGTACCTGAACGAAATCGCCGGCCGCCGGGGCGACGCCGCGTACGGCCGCGCCGGAGTCGAGTATTGGGTTTGGCGCTGGCTCGCCGTCCGCGGCGGCTACCGTTCCGGCCTGGAAGAGGTCGGAACGTACGTCTCCCTGGGTGCTGCCGTCCGCTTCGGCGATTTCGACCTCGCTTTCGCGGGAGCGCCGTCCTCGGACGCCGGGGAATATCGGTCGTACGAGGGGAATTTGGAATCGGTGAGCGGGGAGGCGTACGCGGTGGGCGTTGCGTATTCGTTCGGTCGCAGCCGCGCCGCCGGCGTAGCGGAGACGGAGGAGCGCCTCGGCGCGGAGTTCGAGGCCCAACGGGAATTAATGGTCACGCGCCTATTATCGCAGGGAGAGAAATTCTACGCCCAGCAGCGGTACGAGGACGCCGTCGAAACTTTCAGCATCATAATGATTTGGGACCCGGGCCACGAACGAGCCGCCGAGCTCCTCGCGCTTTCCGAAGCGGGCCTGGCCGCGGAACGGGTGAGCCGGCATCTCTCGCAGGCTCGCGAGTTCTTGGCGCAGGGCAGTTACGCCGACGCCCTGGTCGAGGTTAAACAGGCGCTTGCGCTGGACCCGGCCAACGCCGAGGCGGAGACGCTGCGCGCCGAGGCCGAAGGGCGGCTCGCCCTCGAAACGGGGGAGGTCGGCGCGGACGTAGTCTCTTTGTTGGAGGAGGCGCAAGAGCATTACGAGCGAGGGGACTATTCGGCGGCCATCGCCTCCTGGTCCGCCGTGTTGGCGCGCGATCCGGGCAACCGCCTCGCCGCCACGAGCATCGCCGACGCCCAGCTCCGGATGGCGGCCGAGGAGCGGGAGCACCTGGAGATGGCGAAGGCCGCGGAGGGGGCGGGTCGGGCGTTTGAGGCACTCCGGCATTACGAGGCCGCGGCGCGGGCCAATCCCGGCAACGCCGAGGTCCGCGCGGCGCTCGAAAGGTTACGCCAGAGCCACGCGGCCCGGGCCGACGAACTGGCGGCCGCGGCGGCCGGCGCGTTGGCGAACCGCGATTACGGCCAGGCGGAGTCGCTGGCGCGCGAGGCCCTCGCCTACCAGCCGGCTAACAGCCGGGCGAATACCGTATTAGCCGGCGTCGCTCGGGAGCGGGAACCGACGCCCAATCGGACCGAGGCGCGCCGTAATTACGTCGACGTTTACAAAAAAGGGATCGAGGCCTACATGGCCCATAATTACCCGGCGGCTATAGCGTACTGGGAACAGATTCCCTCCGACGACCCGCTGTACGCGAAGGCGGCCCAGAATATTGAACGCGCGCGCGCCGTATTGAAGAAGCTGGAGGAATAGAACCGGCTCGGCGCGCATCTCGTACGCCGTTTCAGGCGGAGGACCGATATGGCCGAGGAAAAATGCCCGCATTGCGGTACCCCTTACGAGGCGGAGGCGACGTTCTGCATAAATTGCGGCGCCAAACGCGAAGAGGCCGCGCCGCCGGCCGAAGAAGAGGCGGCGCCGAAGGAACCCCCGGCCGAGGAAAAAGCGGTGGATAAAACGGCTGCCGAAAAACCGACTCCCGAAGAGCCGGAGGCGAAGCCGCCCCCGGAGGAACCTTCTCCTCCGGCGGAGGAGAAGGCGGCCCCGCCGCCAGCCGAAAAACCGACGCCGCCCCCGGAGAAACCGGCCCCGCCGGCGGATAAACCCGCTCCTCCACCCAAGAAACCGGCGGCCGACGAAAAAGTACTCGAGCGGCTCGACGAGGAGCTCGAGGAAACTCCCCAGATCGAACCGAAGAAAAAAAGCAAGAAGGGGTGCTGCATCGCGGGGGCGATCGCCGCCGGTTTGTTGGTAATAGCGGTGGCGTGTACGGCGGGCCTGTACTTTACCGGTACGTTGGAGGAGTGGGGCATAACGGCGGGCGGGGCCGCCTATTCCCACGATTTCGCGGCCGTGACGGAGGCGGACTTCGACGTGTGGCAGAAGGGCCCCGGAGCTCTCGTGAAGCCCGAGAACGGCATGCTCAAGGTTAGCAACGCGTTGGTCGGCGTAAACTACGATCCGGGAACGAACTACACGGCGACGTGCACTGTTTTCGTCCAGAGTGTCGAAGCCGCGACCGGCTGGGCCGGCCTGGCCCTACGCGTGAACCCGAAGGGCGGCGACCGGTACTCGTTCGAAATCGTTCCGGAGAAGAAGCTCGCGCGCATCCGGAAAATACTGGCGAAAGGGGACCCGCTGGTCTTGGCCAGCGGGAGCGTATCCGCCCTCGCCGTCGGGACGCCCTTCGACGTGACGGCCACGGCCGCCGGGAGCGAGCTAACGATGGAGATTAACGGAACCGTAGTAGGCCAGGCCACCGACATCGGCCTGCTCCAAGGGCCGATGGGGTTCGAGGTCCGCCACGCCACGGCCTATTTCGACGATCTAACCATAAACCCCCAATAGGGAAGGATTCGGTTGTTTCGAAAGTTACGGAGGTCGGATTGTATCCGGTAATCTGGAGAATCTCGGAAACGATGGCGATCAAATCCTACGGCGTCGCCATCGCCGTCGCGTTCGTCCTGGGGATTTTGTTGACGGCTCGCCACGCCCGGAAAGTCGGCCAAAAATTCAACGACTTCGTCGATATGGGCTTCTGGGTCGTAATCGCCGCCATCGTCGGCGCGCGCGTGTTCTACATCCTGTTCAATTTAAAGTCGTACCTCGACCACCCGGCGGCGATTCTGAAAATTTGGCAGGGCGGCCTGATTTACTATGGCGGATTATTCGCCGCGGTGCTGACGGCCATCGTCTTCATGCGGAAGCGGAAGATCCCTGTGTGGCTGGGAGGCGACCTTATAGCGCCCCAAATCGCGCTCGGCTACGCTATTACGCGCCTCGGGTGCTTCCTCAACGGCTGTTGCTTCGGGAAACCGACGGCGTTACCGTGGGGCGTTGACTTCCCGCCGGCGTGCGGCGCCGGCCAATACGTCGCCAAACTGACGTTTATGTCCATGTTCACGGGCCAGCCGATGGCGGAGATTCACCTCCATCCGGTCCAACTCTACGCCGCCGCAGCCAACCTCGTTATTTTCGCCATATTATTCGTAGCATGGCGAAAGCGGCGCTTCGACGGCCAGATATTTTGGGGGTATCTGGCGCTCTATCCGATATACCGGTTCATCATCGAGTTTTTCCGCGCCGACAACGAACCCGTGGTCTGGGTCTTGACGACGCCGCAAATCATGAGCGTCGTGCTGTTCGGGTGCGCGGTGGCGGCGTGGCTCAACCTCCGCGCCCGCGGCGTTTACCACGGCCCGCCTCTTACGCCCCCTCCGAAATGACGCGACTGTGGCTAAGCGAACTCTCCGCGCACCTCGGCGAGGAGGTAGAAGTCGCCGGCTGGGTTTACAATTACCGGAGCAGCGGTAAAATTTATTTCCTCCAGCTCCGCGACGGGACCGCGCGCCTCCAGGCGGTGTGCGCCGCGGACGACGTCGCCGCCGACGTCTTCGCGCGGTGCGGGGAGATAACGCTGGAGACCTCCGTCCGCCTGAAGGCCCTCGTACGGGCCGACGACCGCGCGCCGGGTGGCCTCGAACTCCAGGTGCACGACTTGGAAATAATCGGCCGCGCGGAGGAATACCCCCTCCAGAAAAAAGACCACGGCGTAGATTTCCTGCTGGACCGACGGCACCTGTGGCTCCGCTCCACGCGCCAGGAGGCGATTCTCAAGATCCGCTCGACCGTCGAAACCGCGATCGCGCGCTTCTTCGAGGCGCGGGAGTTCCTTCGCGTCGACGCGCCTCTCCTCACGCCGACCTCCGTGGAGGGGACGACGACGTTGTTCGAAACTGACTACTTCGGCGAGCCGGCCTATTTGAGCCAGAGCGGCCAGCTCTACATGGAGGCGGCCGCAGCGGCGCTGGGCAAAGTGTACTGCGCCGGCCCCACTTTCCGCGCCGAAAAATCGAAGACGCGGCGCCACGTGATGGAGTTCTGGATGGTGGAGCCGGAAGTCGCCTTCCTGGACCACGACGGCAATATTTCATTGGCCGAAGACCTGGTAACGGCGATAGTCCGGGCGGTCCTGGAGGAGCGGGCCGCGGAGCTCGAAACCGTGGAGCGTGGCGTCGCGGCCTTGGAACGCGTTACCTCGCCCTTCCCGCGGATCAGCTACGACGAGGTGCGAAAACTCCTGGCGAAAAAAGGCTTCGACTTGCCCTATGGGGAGGATTTGGGAGGCGACGAACAGACCGCCCTCGCGGAGGAATTCGACCGGCCGTTCGCCGTCGAAAAGTTCCCGCTGGCCGCGAAAGCGTTCTATATGAAGCGGTGCGGCGATAACCCGGAGCTGACGTACTCGTTCGACCTCTTCGCGCCGGAGGGGT
Source organism: Candidatus Coatesiibacteriota bacterium (assembly GCA_020356085.1). Taxonomy (GTDB): domain Bacteria; phylum RBG-13-66-14; class B26-G2; order WVWN01; family WVWN01; genus WVWN01. The sequence goes on from CP070633.1 coordinate 53,315, forward strand.
ACGGCGAGATAATCGGCGGCTCGTGCCGCGAAGACGACCTTCCGCGGCTGCTGGAGAACATAAATGCCCACGGCCTCCCGCTGGGACCGTTGGAGTGGTATTTAGACCTGCGCCGCTACGGCGCGGTACCGACCGCGGGCTTCGGCTTGGGGCTGGGCCGGACGATTATGTGGATCTGCGGACTCCGCCATATACGGGAGGCGATTCCCTTCCCCCGGATGTTGAACCGTTTCTACCCGTAGGATTTAGCGCGCCTCCGAGCTAAATCGCGCCCCCTGGGGCGTTTCTTTTACGCGAATTGAGCCGCGGCGATAATAACAGCTTACGACGGAACCGTTTTCTCCGGGCCCTCTCCGGACTTTCGAGCAGCCGGCACGTTGGGCCCGTGCTCTTCGGTATTTTCGTCGGCCTGGTGACCGGTTTTGCGGCCATTGCCTTCCGCGAGTTAATTTACTTTTTCAATCTCCTCTTGTTAGAACGTGCCTGGGGCTGGGCGGAGGCTTCCTTGCCGTACGGCCGAGCCGCGCTCCCCGTTATTACAGGGTTAGGTGGCCTGACGGTCGGGTTATTGGTTCGCTTTTTCGCGCGGGAAGCCCAGGGCCACGGCGTACCGGAGGTAATGGCGGCGGTTGCGGTCCGCGGGGGAATAATCCGGCCGCGCGTCGCCGTGGTTAAAGCCCTCGCCTCCGCGATCTGCATCGGCTCCGGCGGGTCGGCGGGGCGGGAGGGGCCGATCGTTCAGATCGGCTCCGCCCTCGGTAGCGCCGTCGGTCAGCTTTTTCATATGTCCGCCCAACGCGTCCGGACGTTGGTAGCGTGCGGCGCCGCCGCCGGCATTGCCGCCACCTTCAACGCACCAATTGCGGGAGCCTTATTTTCGCTGGAGATTATCCTGGGCGATTTCGGTTTTTCGAACTTCGCCCCGGTAGTGGCCGCCTCCGTCGTCGGCGCGGAAGTCGGCCGTTGGTATTTCGGAAATCACCCCTCGCTCACGGTATTGCATTTCCAATTGCGTTCGATCGGCGAATTCCCCTTGTATGCGGTATTAGGCATCTTGGCGGGGTTCGCGGGGATTATTTTTACCAAGGTCCTTTACGGTCAGGAGGATTTGTACGAAAAGGTATTGAGGGCGATTCCGACGCCGATCCGCGCCATGATTGGCGGCGTATTGGTCGGGACGGCGGGGATATTTCTTCCGGAGGTTTTGGGCACCGGGTACGGGCCGATCGACGCCGCCGTTAGCGGTTTGCTCCCGTTAACGTTTCTGGCCCTCCTCTTCGTTGGAAAAATGTTCGCCACTACGACGACGCTGGGTTCCGGAGGTTCCGGCGGGATCTTCGCGCCGTCGCTTTTCATGGGGGCGATGTTGGGAGGGGCGTACGGCCTCGCCGCCCGCTTCGTTTTCCCGGGGTTTACGGCCCAACCGGGCGCCTACGCCCTCGTCGGGATGGGGGCGATGGTGGCCAGCGCGACGTATGCGCCGCTGACGGCCGTCGTAATCTTGTTCGAGATGACGGATAATTACACGATTATCCTTCCGCTGATGACCGCGTGCGTCGTAGCCCTGATCGTAGCGCGCCGGTTAAGCGACCTCTCGATTTATACCCGCAAAATCAAACGCGCCGGCATCCATTTGCGGGAGGGTAAAGACGTCGACGTTTTAAAATCAATAAATGCCAGCGACGTTATGCGTCACGAGTTCGAAACTATATATGGCGGGATGCTGTTCCGAGACGTGATGGCGTTCGTACAGGAGGCGCGTCAAAACTCATTCCCGGTCCTCGACGAGAAAGGGGAATTGGTCGGCGTTATTTCGATGCAGATCCTCCGCCGATGGATCAACGAACGTTCTTTTTCAGACGTCGTTGTGGCGGAGGAGTTGGCCAAGCGGAACATAGTCACCGTGGTTGAGACGGAAACTTTGTCTACCGTTTGGGATAAGTTCGAGCGTCTTGACGTGGAGAGCTTGCCGGTCGTGAGTTCGGAGAACCCGCGCCGTTTGGTCGGACTCTTGTTCCGCGAAGACGCGTACGCCGCGTATACGAGTAAGACCGTGGGACTCTGGGCCGAAAAAGAGGAGGGAGAAACCGCCTCTCCAGCTGGTCGTGAGTAACTACACGCTGATCGTACTGCTACTGGCTACGTTGGCGGCGGGAGCGCTGTTCTCTATTTCGGAAAGCGCGCTCTTCTCGCTGGGTACGGTGCGGTTGCGGCGGATGAAGCTCCGGCGGATGATTACGGCGCCGCTGGTGCGGTCGTTGTTGGTGCGCCCGCGCCGTCTCCTGGTCACCATCGTTATCGGCAATATGTTGGCGCTGGCTGCGGCCACGGCGCTCGCGGCCGCCCTCGGCGTCCGGCTTCACCCGCTGTACGGGCCGCCGGTAGCGGCGGCCGTTATGGCTGTCGTCGTCTTCGTCTTCGCCGAGACGCTTCCCAAGACGATAGGCGTGGCGTGGCCCG
>CP070633.1:55874-80615 GCA_020356085.1 Candidatus Coatesiibacteriota bacterium
CCTCGAACAGCCCCTCCGCCGCGAGCTTCTCGACGCCGGCCTCGATGGCGGCCCGGGCGGGAATCGCCGTCTCCAGCCCCTCCGCCGTGACGGCGCCGGTGCTCTGCCATTCCGTCAAGCGGCTTTCCAAATATTCGACGTGATGTTGTTCCTCCGCCGCGAGCACGCCGAAGACCCGGCGGCCGAGGTCGCTACCGGCCGTCTCCGCCATCTCGCGGTAGGCGTCGCGGACCTGGTTTTCGAATTGGAGCGCCGTGGTGAGCGCCTCCTCGACGTTCATAACCACCTCCCGGAGGTTACGGTACTAGGTTACCGGGACCGGCCGCGTATTCCGCTACTCGGCCGGGGCGGCCGGGGGCGTGAAAACGCGGGCCGCGAGTTCCTTGTCGACCAGGAACAACCCGCCTCCCGTGTCGCCGGCCAGCTTTACCTGCTGGAGAACCGCTCGGGCGGAGGACTCCTCCTCCACCTGCTCGCCGACGAACCACTGGAGGAAGTTGTGCGTGGCATAGTCCTTTTCTTTCCCGGCCAGCTCGACGAGGTCGTTAATGAGCCCCGTCACCTTGCGTTCGTGCTCGACGACGTGCTCGAAAGCGGCCTGCGGCGAATCCCACTCCGCCGGCGGCGCCTCGATAGCGGCCAACGTTACGCGGCCGTCGCGCTCGCCGATGAAGTCGTAAAACTTCATTCCGTGGAGCAGCTCCTCCTGGGCCTGGACGCGCATCCAGTTGGCGAATCCCGGGAAGTCCGCGGCTTCGAAATAGGCCGCCATCGCGAGGTACAGGTAGGAGGAATACAACTCGGCGTTGAGCTGGCCGTTGAGGGCCTCTTGCATCTTACTGCTCAGCATAGACATCAACCTCTCCGCATAGATAATTATCTGTCGCCCGAGGGCGAGAGGCTTACGATTCGAGCGACCGGCGCTCGCCCTCCAGCGCGCGCACGCCGGAGGCTTCTTGCGTGACTTCCATCGCGCCGCGGTAGTTACCGGCGGCGTCGCGCAGGGCGTAATATCGGATGTGTACGAACTGTTCCCCCGGCCGCATCCAAAACTCCGCGACGTCTCTCGCGCCGGCCTTGAACTCCTTCAATAAGCGGTTAACCGCGGGGAGGTTCTTGGGGGGGTGGCAGTCCTGCACTTTCCGGCCTATTACGTCCGGGCTCCGGGGGAATATCGGCTCCGCGGTGGCGGAATAATACCGCACGACATCCTCCTCGTCGACGAAGGTTAAGTCCGCCGGGAGATGCGTCAGTATCAGGTTAACTTGCTGTGGCGTAAGCGTTCCCGTATCCAACGCCAGGCTATCCTTCGCCTCGGACAATCCGGTCACCTCGCTTTAGCCGCTCGAGTAACGCCGGTCGCGTTACCCCTTCCATAAGCCATGTACGTTGCAGTATTCGCGGAGGACGATGTCCTCGGCCTCGAGGCAGAACGTCGCCTCCGGCGCGCCTCCCGGTTTCAGGAATTCGCGGTACGCCTTGTCGCCGGCGATTACCTCGATCCACTCGATATAGTGTTCTTCCTCCATTGGGTGGGCCACGCTGCCGACCTTGACCTTAAGGCCGTGCTCGGCCGGCTCGCTCACGGGGACGTGCTTCTCGACCGAGGCGTCGGTAGTATTTTCCTCGTAGAGCTTCATCGGCTCGCCGCAACACACCAGCTCGCCCGCGCCGCCGTGCATGACCTCGACGATATTACCGCACAGCTCGCATTTGTAGATTTGCAATCTCTCTGCCATCACCTTTCCCCTTTCGCTCGATCCCGGAGGATCGCACGTAGTTATGAGCTTTTGCCTTCCGCCGTCGGCGCGGCGAAGATATCCGGTTGGGTTCCCGTTCCGAGTAAGCAGAACGACGGCACCTCCACGCCTCGCTCCTCCAGCGCTACGGCCAATACGACTTTTACGCGGTCCCGCTCCTCGCGCGGGACGGCCTTGTCGGTTACGTTGCAGAGGTACACGACGGCGTTGGCGACCGAGACCTTCATATCGACGATCCGGCCGCGCGCGATTTTGAACAACGTCGTGAATTCGTTGCGCCGCGTTACCTCCTCCCACATCGCCTCGTAGAGCGCCATCGATCCGGCCTTTAAGCCGTCGAAAAAGGCGTTCAAGGCCGCGACGCCGGCTTCCTTTTCGGGGTCCTTCAACTTAACGAGGTCGACGCCGACGTCCAACCGCGCCAGGCGGCCCAGGAACTCCTCGACGAACGCCCCCGCGATAACGTCGCCGTGCTGCGGCGCGATGACTTCCGGCGGCGGCTCGAGCGCGACGATCCGGCCTATGGCCTCCTGGACCGCGCGCTTGGAGGGCATATATATTTGATGGAACAGCGAAATCCCCGCCCAGGAGGCCTCGTCGGCGTAGATCCCCTCTCCGCCCCGCGTGTTGACGCCGGCGCACAGGTCTCCCGAGAACAACACGCGGCTCTCGTAATCGTACATCATCATCGAGCCCCGGAAGTGGCAGTAGTGCGCGGGAACGGGGTGGAGGCGGTGGCCGGTCCGCTTAATCTCCAACGGCTCCTCGCCCCAGCTCTCGAGGAGGTAGAAGCGCCGGTCGGGAATGCCCATCATACCGAGCAACCGCCAGGAATCGACGGAGGCGACGACCAACGAACGGGGCGCATTGTCGACGAGGAATTTGGCGTTGGAGGCGACGTCCGGGTCCTGGTGGCTTACGAATACGAGGTCGACGTGGGCGACGCCGCCCGCTACCTCCTCCAACGCCTCCCACAACGCCGCCGCGTCCGACTTCGCGCCCGGGTCGAAGACCATGACGCCGGAGAGGTCGTCCGGGCCCACGAACCGCTTGATATAAATGTTCCGGTGGAGTACCGGTTCGGCACTCTTAAAGTGGTAGAACCCTTTTCCGATTTCCGTGAGTTTCACTTGGCGGGGATGCCTCCCACGCCCCCCAGTATACGGTTGCAACTGAGGAGGCGCCTTGACTTGCGTCAAACGCGCCCCGTTTACGGGCCGACGTGGATGTCGGGCCACGAGACGTTGAACGCCTCGAATTCCTCCGCGTTCTTTTTTTCGATCTCCAACAGGCGGTAGTGGCCCATTTCCATCGAGGCGATATAGAAAATCATGTTCCGCGTCGCCTCGTCGGCGTACCGGCCCGCCAGGCCGCGGTAGAAGTCGTAGGCCGCCTGCTCGGCCGCCATCGCCTGCTCCAGCACGCGGCTCAACGGCGTATCCTCGCCCGCCAGCGTCACTTCCGGCAGCGGTACGGCCGTCTTCGCCGGGAGGCAGGGGTCCTGGCCCGGGAAGTCCTGGCGGAACTGTACCTCGAAATAGCCGCGGTGCTTTTCCTCCTCCGAGGCCAAGAAGCCCAACTTATCTTTGAGCATCGCGTTCTCGACGCGGGAGGCGAGGTCGCGGTAGACCTTGGCCGCCTCCGTCTCAGCCTTCAGCGCCGTGATTAGCAAATCTTTCAAGTCGTAAGTTTGGAGCTCCATTTCGGCCACCTCGCCACCGCCCTTTCGCCTCGCCGCCTCGCACGGCAGGTCGTGAACTTGCCTCCTAGTAATATTTTTCAAGTATCCGCGCGAACGCCTCCGAGTCGACCGGCTGAACCCCAAGCGGCCCCGCCGCGGTCGCCGGGAACTTGTTCTCGAAGGCCTCCCGCTCCCGGCGGTAGATCACGCCGAGCGGTATCCGGTCGCCCCATTCGTAAGCTTTTTCGAGCGCCGCCTCGCGAACCGTGGGGTCGTAGTCCTCCGACAATTTATAGCACCGCTTCTTAAACCACGCGTGGGTATTCAACTTGTTGAACGACACGCACGGCTGCAAGATGTCGACGAGCGAGAAGCCTCGCCAGCCGACGGCCTGTTTAATCAGCTCGGCCAGGTGCTCGCCCTCCCCCACGAAGCCGCGCGCGACGAAGGAGGCACCCATCGCGACGGCCGCCGCCAGGGGGTTGAACGGTTCGGCCGTCGGGCCGTGGGGCTGCGCTTTCGTCGCGAAACCGCTCTCGGAGGTGGGGCTGGCCTGACCCTTCGTCAGGCCGTAGACGAGGTTGTTGTGGACCAGCATCGTAACGTCGACGTTGCGGCGGATTGCCGCCAGGAGGTGGTTGCCGCCCTCGCCGTAGTTACAGCCGTCGCCGCTCTGGACGAGGATCTTGAGCTCGGCGTTGGCGAGCCGCGCGCCGGTCGCGGCCGGCAGCGAGCGGCCGTGCAGGCCGTTGAAGACGTTCGCGTTCAGGTAGTGCGGCGCCTTCGCCGCTTGGCCTATCCCCGAGACGAAGAGTACCTGGTGCGGCGCCAGGTCCGCGCGCGCGAGGCCTTCCTTGACCGCCTCCAGCAGCGCGAAGTTACCGCACCCGGGGCACCAGGCGGTCTCGTATCGACCGTAATCCTCTGCCTGTACCATAACGGGGTCCCTTTATATCATGACTCGAGCGCTCGCAAAACATATTCCGGCGTGAGAGGCAGGCCGTCGTAGCGGCTCACGCGCGAGGCGACGTCGACCCCCGCCTCCGCCCGCAGCAGCCGCGCGAACTGGCCGGAGGCGTTGCCCTCCACGGCAATAACGCGCTGCGCTCCCTCCAAGTGCCCGAGGAACTGCTCAGGCACAAGCGGCCACACCTGCGCGAAGTGAAGCGTCGCCGTGGCCGTCCCGGCGGAGGCGAGTTCCGCCGCGGCCTCCGCCACCGCGCCCCGGCTCGAACCCCAAGACACGAAAAGGATCTCGGGCCGGGGTTCTCCCTCGTACGTCGGGGGTATAACCTCCCGCCGGAGCCCCTCCTCTTTGCGGCGCCGCTTCTCGACCTGGCGCGTGCGCGCGGTCAGGTCCTCCGTTAGATGGCCGTCCTCCGTATGCTCGTCGCTGTCCGCGACGACGAGGTGGCGGCTGAATCCCGGCAGGAGGCGGGGTGAGACGCCGTCCGCCGTTACGGCGAACCGCTCGTACGGCTCCGCGACGGCCTCCGGTTCCGCGAAGGCGCCCACGGCCTCCAAACCTTCGGCGTCGAACGGCTCCACCGCCCGGAACGAGTCGGCGAGGAATTGGTCGGTGAGCACGAAAGCCGGCGTCTGGTACCGTTGCGTCGTCTCGAAAGCGCGCCGCGTGAGGTGGAAACACTCCTCCACCGTCCCGGGGGCGTAGAGCGCGCGCGGGAACTCGCCGTGGCCCGCGCGCAGTACGAACTCGAGGTCGGCCTGCTCCGTCCGCGTCGGCAAGCCGGTCGCGGGGCCGGGCCGCTGCGCCACGACGACCACCAGCGGCGTCTCCGTCATGCCTGCGAGGCTTACGCCTTCCACCATCAGCGCGAATCCCCCGCCGGAGGTCGCGACCAGCGCGGGCGCGCCGGCGTAGGAGGCCCCCAGCGCCATGTTAATCGCGGCGATCTCGTCCTCCGCCTGCTCGACTACCAGGCCCAGCTCCTCCGCGTGCGCGATGAGCGTTAACGGAACGGAGGTGGAGGGCGTCATCGGATAGAACGCGCAGAACTTGGCCCCCGCCGAGACCGCCCCCAGCGCGATCGCCTGGTTGCCGTTCAGCGTGAGCCGCCGCGGCGGATCCGTTACCGGCGCGAGCGGCCGCGCCAGCGAGGGGTCGAGGTCTTTCGTCCACGCGTACGCCGCAGCGAGCGCCGCGCGGTTCTCCTCGACAGCCTTTCCCTTCTTCCCGAAATAACCTTCGACCACCTGCCGCACCAAATCCTCCGGCAATCCGAGCAGGCAGGTTACCACGCCGAGGGAGGCGACGTTGCGATAGCGGCCCGCGGCCAACTCCTTATACGGCACGGCCACGACGTTCTCCCCTCCCGCCGCGAACGCCTCCTCGGCCACGACGACGCCGCGCGGCGTCAACTCGCCGCGATGCAGCGTCGCCGTCTCCTCGTTCAACGCTACCAGTACGTCCACCGCCTCCCGCGGCGCGGCGACCTCCTCGACGCCCGCCCGCACGGCGAAGGTGTTGTGGCCGCCGCGGATCCTCGACTCGTAACTCTGCGTCACGACAACTTGGTAGCCGGAGCGGACGAGACATTTCGCCAGTAGCGGCCCGATTGTCGCGAGCCCCTGGCCGGCTTCGCCTCCCACGAGGATATTCAGCTCACGTTCGCTCATAACGACCTATTCCTCCTCCCGTTCCTCCGGCGGGGAGGTCATCCGGCGGAGGTCGAGGACCCGCTCGAGTTCCTCCTCCGGGAGGAGCCCTTGCTCCGCGGCCAACTCGCGGACGGTCTTGCCGGTGCGCAACGCCTCCTGCGCCAACGCCGCGGCCTTCTCATACCCTATATACGGGCTCAGCGCCGTCGCCAGCGCGGGGCTACTCTCCGCGTACCGGCGGCAGAGCTTCTCGTCGGCCTCCACGCCCCGCACGCACCGCTCGGCGAACGCCCGCACGCCGCCCGCGAGGATCTCGACGGCGAAGAGCAGATTGTACGCGACAACGGGCATCATGACGTTGAGCTCGAGCTGGCCGGCGCGGGAGGCGTGGACGATCGCGGCGTCGCACCCCAACACCTGGTAGCCGATCATGTCGAGCATCTCCGCCAGGACGGGGTTCACCTTGCCCGGCATGGCCGAGGATCCCGGTTGGACCGCCGGGAGTAGGATCTCCCCCAGGCCGGTCCGCGGGCCGGAGGCCAGGAGGCGGAAGTCGTCCGCGATTTGAATTAACGTCGTCGCCAGCGCCCGTAGCGCGCCGGAAAGGGCGGTCACGCCGGCGAGCGATTGCATGGCGGCAAAGGGGTTTTCCGCCGCGCGGAACTCGTATCCCGTCGCCTCGTTCACGTACGCGATTGCGAGGCGGCGGTACCCGGGCCGCGCGTTCAGGCCGGTCCCCACGGCCGTCCCGCCCATCCCCAACTCGAGGAGGTCCTCCGCCGCATCGGCTACGCGGTCGCGGCCAGCGCGCACCGAGGCAGCGTACCCGCCGAACTCCTGCCCCAGCCGGATCGGTACGGCGTCCTGCAAATGGGTCCGGCCGCACTTGACGACCTCGTCGAACTCCCGCGCCTTGCCCTCCAACGCCGCCGCTAGCTCCTCCGCCGCCGGTAATAACCGCTCGCGGATCTCGCCGTAGGCCGAGATGTGGAGCGCGGCGTGGAAGGTGTCGTTGGTGGATTGGCCTAAGTTGGCGTGGTCGTTGGGGTGGACCCGCCGATACTCGCCCCGCTTCCCGCCGAGCAGCTCCTCCGCGCGGTTGGCTAAGACCTCGTTAACGTTCATATTCTGCGAGGTCCCTGCGCCGGCCTGGAAGACGTCCACGACGAACTGGTCCGCCCACTTCCCCGCGATTACCTCCTCCGCGGCCGCGACTAGCGCCTCCGCGACGGCCGCCTCCAGGACGCCGAGTTCGCCGTTGGCCCGGGCCGCGGCGCCCTTGATTATCGCCTGGGCCCGGACGAACGGCGGCGGCAGCCGCAGGCCGCTGACGGTAAAATTCTCAACCGCCCGCTGCGTCTGCGCTCCCCAGTACGCCTCCGCGGGGACTTTTACGTCGCCCAGCGTATCGCGTTCAGTGCGATAACCGTTCATAAGTCGGCCGCGCGGCAGGGATCTAAACTACGTAACTTCCTTGACCGCCGCCAGGACCGCCTCGTAGTTCGGCTCTTGCCCCGAATCCGGGACGAACTCGACGTACCGGACGACGCCCTCCCGGTCGACGACGAAGACGGCACGCGCCAGCAACCGCAACTCTTTTACCAGGACGCCGTACGCCGTACCGAACGCGGCGTCGCGGTGATCGGAGAGCGTTACGACGCGGTCGACCCCCGCCGCGCCGCACCAGCGCTTCTGCGCGAACGGCAAGTCCATGCTTATCGTCAGGATCGAGACGTCGTCGCCGAGGCCGGCGGCTTCGGCGTTGAAGCGGCGCGTCTCAATCGAACACACCTCGGTATCCAAAGAAGGCACCGCGGCCAGCACAATCACCTTGCCCGCGTAATCCGCCAGCGCGACCGGTTGCAATTCCGTGTTGACGGCCGTGAACGCGGGCGCTCGGTCGCCGACCTTGACCTCCTCGCCGACGAGCGTTACGGCGTTGCCGCCCATCGTCACCACTCCAGTTCTCTCAGCCATTCCGTTCTCCTTTCAGCTTCGCCGGGTACCGGTCGAAGAACATGATCTCCTCCAACGGCTTTCGCGGCGGCCGCTCGCGTTCGTCGTGGACCTGCTTCTCGGAAAGGACGGGGCTAATCGCCGCCGCGTGCTTCCCCACGTTTACCAGCGTCACGACGTCGACGTCGTCGGGGATGCCGAGAACCTCCCGCGTCTTCCGGGGACTGTAGCCGGCGATGGGGTGGGCCACCAGGCCCAACTCGGTGGCGCGGAGGATAAGGTGAGCCGTGGCCATGCCGACGTCGAAGAGGTAGTACTGCCGCTCCCGGATAATGCAATCGTAATCGGGGCGGCTCAGCACTACGACGATTAGGGAGGCGTCGAAAGTCCACTCGTTGCCGCGCGACATGACCTCGCGCATCTGCTGTAGTACCTCCGGGTCGCGCACGAACAGGAAGCGCCACGGCTGATTGTTGAAACAGCTGGCCGCCAGCGAGGCGCACCGCGCCAGGTCCCGGCACAGCTCCTCCGAAATCTCGGCGGGCGCCAACGACCGGTACGCGCGCCGGCTCTCTATGGCCTCTGTAACGTCCATCGGATTCCTCTTTCTTTCCGCAAAAAACGCCGCCTCTCCCCGCGCGGGGCGGGGTAGCGGGCGACGTTTTACCTCCCTACTTCGTCCGGGGCCAACCGGCCTCCTTCCCTATCCTACCAGTTCTCGCACAACAACTCGTAGTACCCTTGCGGGTGGTCGCACGCCGGACACGGGTCCGGCGCCTCCGGCCCCTCGTAGAGGTAGCCGCAGTTGCGGCAACGCCACGTGACCGGTTTATCCTTCTTGAACGCCGTCCCGGCTTTAACGTTGGCCAAGAGGCCCAGGTACCTCTTCTCATGCTCCTTCTCGGCGACGGCGATGGCCTCGAAGACGTCGGCGAGATCGTCGAAGCCCTCCTCGCGAGCGGTTGCGGCGAACGAGGGATACATGTCGGTCCACTCGTAATTCTCGCCTCCCGCCGCGGCCTTCAGGTTCTCGGCGGTAGTCCCGATGACGCCCGCCGGGTACGCCGCCTGGATTTCGACATCGCCTCCCTCCAGGAATTTGAACAGCCGCTCGGCGTGCTCTTTTTCCTGGGCGGCCGTTTCCTCGAAGACCGCGCGGATTTGGTCGAAGCCCTCCTTGCGAGCCGCGCTCGCGAAGAAGGTGTAGCGGTTCCGCGCTTGCGACTCGCCGGCGAATGCGGTCAACAGGTTCTTTTCCGTCTGCGTACCTTTCAACTTCGCCATCTCAAACCTCCCGGGTTTATGCCGGTGGACGCATTAAAGGGGGATTCTAATTCATACGGGAGCGATGCCGGGCGCGCCGGCTAAATCCGGTCGTTCTCGAAGTCCGCGCGACACGCCGGGCACAGGCCGTAAAACTCGAGGCGGTACCCGCGGAGGTCGTAGGCGGACAAAGCGCGCGCCCGTTCCAAAAAGCCGTCCACGGCCGCCAGCGGCACGTCGTCGAGACGGCCGCACCCTTCGCAACTAACGTGGTAATGGTCTTCGGTAGTACCGTCGTATCGCCGCGCGCCGGACCCCTCCCACAACCGCCGGATCATGCCGTTCTCGGAGAGGAGCTCGAGGTTCCGGTATACAGTAGCTATGCTGATGTCGGGTAGGCGCCGGCGTACGCGGAGATAAAGCTCGTCGGCGGAGGGGTGAGACTTTTCTCTACGCAATTCCTCTAATATCACGCGCCGCTGAGCCGTCATCTTAAAACCTTTGGGTTTATCCATACCGGCCTCCTGGCGGTATTGCTAATTGTTATTAACTAATAATATATATTACAAAAAAAGTCAAGTGTTTTCGACTGTGCTCCGTAACACCCTGATATTGTTATCCTAACGCCGAAAACCGCCTTCGCCCATAGCCATGGCTATTTAATAATCAAATACGCAAAAGATGGATTAGCGAAATAAAAACCGGCCGTTTAAGGCCGGCGTTCTTACGGATTAAAACCCCCTACTCGGCGACGGGGGCGCCGCCGGCGGCCTGCGCGGCCTCGCGCGCCTTCTCCGCGGCTTTCCGCGCCTCCTCTTTCTTCGCCTTGCGCGCCTCTTCCTCGGCCTTCCGCCGGTCGTAGTAGAGCTGGGTTTTATTGACGAGTTCGACTACGGCCATGGAGGCGCTGTCGCCGTGACGGTGCGCCGTTCGAACTACACGGACGTACCCGCCGCCCCCCTCGCCCTCCGCGGCGGGCCCGATATGGTGGAAGAGCTTGTGGATCAGGTTGCGGTCCTTAATCATCGGCTCGACGAGCCGCCGGGCGTGGACCGTGTCTTCCTGCGCCCGGGAGATAAGGCGGTCGGCGAGGGATTTAAGAGTTTTCGCCTTGGCCTCCGTCGTCTGGATCTGCTCGTAGTGCAGCAGCGAGCGCAGCAGGTTCGACAGCATAGCGCGCCGGTGGGCGGGCGTGCGCGAAAACTTCCGTTTGTATTTACGGTGACGCATCGTTAATCCTCGTCGAGGTCGGATAAGTCCATGCCCAACGAGAGCCCCATTCCGGTGAGGACCTCTTTGATCTCGTTGAGCGATTTCCGGCCGAAGTTCCGGTACTTGAGCATCTCGGCGTCGTTTTTCTCGACCAGGTCCCGGATGGTTTTAATGTCGGCCATTTCGAGGCAGTTGACCGCGCGGACGGAGAGCTCCAACTCGTTGACGTTCCGACGGAGCAGTTCCCGGAGGTGGGCCCGCTCCTCGTCTTCGCGGGCGCTTTCCGGGGGACGCCGGGTCTCGAAGTCGACGAAGAGGTCTATGTGGGACCGCAAAATCTTCGCCGCGGCGTTAAGGGCTTCGTTGGCGTTGATGCTGCCGTCGGTCCAAACTTCGAGGTTGAGGCGGTCGTAGTCCGTACGTTGGCCGACGCGGGTTTCCTCGACGGAATATTTGACTTTACGCACCGGCGTGAAGACCGCGTCGACGGGGACTTGGCCGGCGGGGCGGTCCTCGGAGCGCAGGCGTTCGACGGGGACGTAGCCGCGGCCGCGGCCGATCTCCATTTCCATTTTCAGGCGGCCGCCTTCGGCCAGCGTCGCGATTTTCTGATCGGGGTTGATGATTCGCACGTCGGGATCGGCGATGATGTCGCGGCCCGTTACCTCGCCCTCGCCTTCCACGTCGAGGTATATCGTCTTCGACCGGTCCGCCTCCAAGGTCAAAACGAGCTGGCGCAGGTTCATAATGATGTCGGTGGCGTCCTCGTACACGTTCGGGATCGTGGAGTACTCGTGGAGCACGCCGTCGATCTTCACGGCGGTAATCGCCGTCCCCTCGATCGCCGACAGCAATACGCGGCGGAGCGCGTTCCCCAACGTCAAGCCGAAACCCTGCTCGAGCGGTTCGATGACGTACTTCCCATAAGGGCCCTTCTCCGCTTCCGGCGCGAACGTTACCCCGCGCGGCATTTTGAACGCGTCAGCCTTCATGGGCGATCCCATTCCTTTATCCGTGACGTTGTTGACGAAGTACCCCTATACGCGGGAATAGAACTCGACGACGAGATGTTCGTCCACCGGTACCGGGATTTGTTCGCGCGTCGGCCAGCCGACGATGCGGCCTTCCGCTTTCTTGGCGTCGAACTCTAACCACTCCGGGAGAAGCTTCCCGCTATTGTACTCCAAACCGAATTTGATAATTTCGGACTGCCGCGCTTTTTCCGTCGGCGCGACCACGTCGCCCACCTTCACCTGGTAAGAGGGGATGTTGACGCGCCGGCCGTTAACCGTAAAGAAGCCGTGGCGGACGAGCTGGCGGGCCGACCCCCGCGCGGTGGCGTAGCCCAACCGGTATACGGTATTGTCGAGGCGCGTTTCGAGCAAACGCAGGAGATTTTCGCCCGTAACGCCCTTTTGCCGGACCGCGGCCCGGAAATATTTGCGGAACTGCTTTTCGAGAATCCCGTACGTCTTGCGCAGTTTCTGCTTCTCGCGGAGACGGACGCCGTAGTCGGAGATCCGGAACCGCCGGCGCAAGCCGTGCTGGCCGGGGGGGTAGTTCCGCGGATTGACGGGCTTGTCTACCGGGCACTTGCCGCGCGCGTGACACCGCTCCCCTTTAAGGAAGAGCTTGGTCCCTTCGCGCCGGCAAATCCGGCAACTGGAGCCACGATACCTTGCCATAGAACCTCGATACCTCTCGCGCCGGCGCTATACCCGACGCCGCTTGCGGGGCCGGCAGCCGTTGTGCGGTATTCTCGTCCGGTCGCGGATCCCGGTTACTTTAAGGCCGGAGGCCTGGATCGCGCGGACGGCGGACTCGCGTCCCGAACCCGGCCCGACGACCTGCACCTCGACCTTCTTCATCCCCACCGCCATCGCGCGCTTGGCGGCCTGGTCGGCGGATATTTGGGCCGCGAACGGCGTCGATTTCCGCGACCCTTTAAAACCCGACAACCCGCCCGAGGCCCACGCGACGACGTTGCCGTCGGTGTCGGTAATGGTTATCAACGTATTGTTGAACGAGGACTTGATGTAGACGACGCCCTCGGAGACGGTCCGTTTGACTTTCTTCTTTACCTTTTTCTTAACCTTGGCCAAGAAATTTCACCTCGCTCGGCGCGACGGTTATTTCTTCTTGCGTTTCCGGCCTACGGTCTTGCGGGGGCCCTTCCGCGTCCGGGCGTTCGTCTTGGTCCGCTGGCCGTGGGCCGGGAGCCCCTTTTTATGGCGCAGGCCGCGGTAGCTGTTGACCGCGATTAGCCGCTTGACGTTGGCCGCCGTTTCCGCCCGGAGCGCGCCCTCTACCTTATAACCGTCCTCGATTACCTGGCGGAGCCGGGCCACTTCCTCCTCCGTGAGTTCTTTGACCCGCGTATCCGGGTCGACCGCGGCCGCGGCCAGAATCCGGCGCGCCGAGGTCGGGCCGATGCCGTATATGTAGGGCAACGCGGCCTCGATCCGTTTCGCGCGGTTTAAGTCTACGCCTGCTATCCGTGCCATGAGTATACTACTCCCTTAAGCGGCACCGGCGTTACCCCTGGCGCTGCTTGTGCCGAGGGTTTTCGCAGATAACGCGGACGACGCCGCGCCGCTTGATGATCTTGCATTTCTTACAAATCTTCTTTACCGACGGTCGTACTTTCATATCCTTCGCCCCCTCCGGCCGCCCCTATTTATACCGCCAGGTGATGCGGCCGCGGTCCGGGTCGTAGGGCGTAAGCTCCACCTTGACCCGGTCGCCCGGGAGGATCCGGACGAAATGCATCCGCATGCGTCCGCATACGTGCGCGAGGATGACGTGGCCGTTGTCCAACTTCACGCGAAACATCGCGTTCGGTAATGGTTCGACCACCGTCCCCTCTACTTGTATCGTGCGTTCTTTCGCCACTGCTCCAGTAGGAACTCGTTTAAGCGAATTCTTCCCATCCGGCCGTCAATACGCGCGGTTCGTTCTCGGTCACCACGACCGTATGCTCGAAATGCGCGGAGAGGCCGCCGTCCTTAGTTACCACGGTCCACTCGTCGCCCGCCACTTTCGTGTGCCAATCGCCTTCGACCACCATCGGCTCGAGCGCGAGCGTCATCCCGGGAACGAGCTTGGGCCCCTTGCCGGCAGGGCCGAAGTTCGGTACTTGCGGCTCCTCGTGCATCCGCGTTCCGATGCCGTGCCCGACGTACTCGCGGATGACCTGGAACCCGTTCGCGGCGGCGGTCCGCTCGATGGCGTGCGAAACGTCCCCCAGCCGCGCGCCCGCCCGACACCGGGCCAAGGCCGCCTCCAAGCACCGCCGCCCCCCGGCCAACAACGCCAAGCCGTCGTCGCCGAGGGCGAACGTAAAAGCCGCGTCGGCGAAATACCCCTCGAGCTCCACCCCCACGTCGATCGAAACTACGTCGCCCGCTTCAACAGTCCGCTCCGGGGAGGGGATCCCGTGTACGACCTCCTCGTTCAACGAAATACACGTGGAGGCGGGGAAACCCCGGTACCCCAAGAACGCGGGCCGCGCGCCGGCGGCTTCGATAGCCCGCCGTACTGCGCCGTCGAGGGCCGCCGTGGTCACGCCGGGCTCTACCCGGCGCCGGGCCTCCCGGAGAGCGTCAACCACGACCTCCGCCGCCCGAGCCATCAGCTCGATCTCCGCCGCCGACTTAACCGTTATCATCGTCGCCGGCGAGCGCGGCGACCGCCGCCTCTACGCGCGCCCAAACCTCCTCCCGGTCCCCCTTCCCGTCGATTTCCACCAGTAGGCCGCGGTCCCGATAGTAATCTATAACGGGCGCGGTATCCTGCATATATACGGCGTAGCGCTCCGCAACCGTTTCCGGCCGGTCGTCCGGGCGGGGTTCCCACGCCGTGCCGCCGCATTTCGGGCAGGCGGCGTTTTCGACCGCGGTCTCGCCGACGGCTCCGCAGGAGGCGCAAACCACTCGGGCGGCGAGCCGCCGTACGATTTCCCCCTCCGGAACGGCGACGTACAAGGCGCCGGCAATCCCGACGGCGGGTAAAGCCGCCAAAAACTCGGCCTGCTCGACCGTTCGCGGATACCCGTCCAGAACGAACGCCCTCTCCCCCCGCACCCGCTCGGCCACGACCTCTCCCAAGATCTCCTGGGGAACGAGGCGGCCGGCGTCAACGTAAGCTTTCGTTTTTTCGCCAAGCGGCGTACCGGCGGCGCTCGCCTCCCGGAGCAGGTCGCCCGTCGACAGGTGGACCAGGCCGAACCGCGCCGCCAACCGAGCCGCGATCGTTCCTTTGCCGGCCCCCGGCGGCCCGATCAGGACGAGTTGCATCGGCCGCCCGCTAGACCCGCCCGCGGATGCGCCCCTTCTTAACGAAGCCGTCGTAATGGCGCATGAGGAGGTGGGACTCGACCTGGCGCATGGTATCGAGCGCCACGCCCACGACGATCAACAGGCCCGTCCCGCCGAAGTAGAACGGGACCTTCATAAAAGTGATAAGCACCGTAGGCAGGGTGTCGACGGCCGCCAAGAATAAGCCTCCTACGAGCGTTATGCGCGTTATGATTCGGTCTATGTACTGGGCGGTGTTCTTGCCGGGCCGTATGCCCGGAATAAAGCCGCCGTACTTCTTCATGTTCTCCGCCATGTCCTGCGGATTCAGGACGACGGCGGTATAAAAATAGGTGAAGAACAAGATCAGTACGACGTTAACGATGACGTACAACCACTGCCCCGGCAGCAGCATTTGCGCGATCTGCTCGACGATGCCGCCCCGGCCGCCGGCGAAGGTGAGTATCGTCTGCGGGAACATAATTATCGAGCTCGAGAAGATGACCGGGATGACGCCGGCGGTATTCACCCGGATCGGAATATGGGTAGACTGGCCCCCGTAAACCTTGCGCCCGACGATTCGCTTGGCGTACTGGACGCGGATCCGTCGTTGCGCCTGCTGCATGAAGACGACGGCCATCACGACCGCGACCATGACCGCGAGAATGATTATCAGCGTGACGACGTCCATCTCGCCGTGGATCAAGTTGTTCAACGTGCGGATCGTACCGCCGGGCATGGCGGCGACGATGCCGGCGAAGATGATGAGCGAGATGCCGTTGCCGATGCCGAACTCGGTAATCTTCTCCCCCAGCCACATGATGAACGCGGTCCCGGCCGTGAGCGTCACGACGGTCATTATCCGGAAGCCCCACCCCGGCGAGGCGACGACCGGAATGCCGGCCGGGTTCAAACCCTCCAGCCACAGGCTGATGGCGGAGCCCTGGAAGATCGACAGGATCACGGTCCCGTAGCGGGTGTACTGCGTAATCTTCTTCCGGCCCGCGTCGCCCTCTTTGGATAGCTTCTCGAGGTACGGGATAACCGTGACGAGGAGCTGGAAGATAATCGAGCTCGAAATGTAGGGCATGATCCCGAGCGCGAACACCGTCGCCCGCGTCAGGTTTCCGCCGGAAAACAGGTCGAAGAGGCCGAAGAGCGTACCCTTCTGCGCCTCGAAAAACGCCGTCAGCGCCTCGCCGTTGACGCCGGGGACCGGGATATGCCGGCCGATGCGGTATACCAGGATCAGCGCCACCGTTATTAAAACCTTCCGGCGCAGCTCCGGGATTTTGAAAATATTTCTTAAGTTGGCAAAGAACCTTTTAAGTACGTCGAACAATTTATATCCCCTCGGCCTTGCCGCCGGCGTTCTCGATCTTGGCCCGAGCCTGAGGCGTAAAGTAGTGGGCGCGCACCGTCAGGGCGACGTCGAGTTCGCCGCCTCCCAGCACCCGTAAGAACTGCACCGCTTTCCTTTTAACAACCTTCCTCTCCTGGAGGAACGCCAGGTCGACCGTCGCCCCCTCGCCGAACCGCCGCAGCGCACCGACGTTCACGGAGACCGTGGCCTCTTTTTGGACGTTGGTCGTGCTTTTAAACCCGCGCTTCGGCAGCCGGCGCTGGAGCGGCATCTGGCCGCCCTCGAAGCCGCGCCGGATCTTCGCGCCGGAGCGCGACCGCTGGCCTTTGTGCCCCCGGCCGCTGGTCTTCCCGCGGCCGGAGCCCGGGCCGCGCCCGAGCCGTTTGCGGCCCTTCCGCATCCCGGGCGCCGGTTGGAGCTCGCCCAGTTTCATTCTTTACCTTCCTCCGGCGTCGGTTCCGGATCGTCGGCCGCGGCCTTCGGTTCCTCCTCCGGGGCCGGCTCTACCTTCTCCTCCGCCGGGGCCTCCGGCTCCGGGGCGGGGGTCGGCTGCTCGGCCTCCTCCGGGGCCGTCTCGGCCTTGGCTTTCTGGGCGCGCAAGCGCCGGGCAACGCGGGTCGGTTTGCCTTTTTCCTCCTCCGCGGCCTCGGCCGACGGCGCCGCCTTCTTCTTCGGCCGGGGCGTCTCTCCCCGCCGCACCGCGGCCTCCTCCGGCGCGATAAGCGACTGCAGCGCCTCCACCGTGGCGGCCAACACGTTGTGCGGGTTGTTGGACCCCAACGACTTCGTCAGCACGTTCTGGACGCCGGCCAGCTCCATGACGGCGCGGATCGGGCCGCCGGCTATAACGCCCGTGCCCGGCGCGGCCGGTTTGAGCAGGATCTTAGCGGCGCCCTTTTTAATCTGGACCTCGTGCGGGAGCGTTCCCTCCACTATCGGGAAGGTGAAGAGGTTTTTCTTGGCCAGCTCCACGCCTTTCCGGACCGCCTCCGCGACTTCGTTGGCCTTGCCGAGCGCGACGCCGACGCGGCCGCCGCCGTCGCCGACGACGACCAGCGCGTTGAAACCGAAACGCCGGCCGCCCTTGACGACCTTGGCGACGCGGTTAATGGTTACGACGCGGTCCTGGAACAGTTGCTCTTCGTCTGTGTCTCGTCTACGATTCATGGGCGTGAGGGGGACTTAGAATTTCAAGCCGCCTTCCCGGGCTCCCTCCGCGAGCGCCTTAACGCGGCCGTGGTATTGGTATCCGCCGCGGTCGAAAACGACCTCCGCGATGCCGGCGGCGGCCGCCCTGTTCGCGAGCGCTTGGCCCACCGCCGTCGCGCCTTCCACGTTGCCGCCGTTCACCTTTCCCCGCAGTTCCGGGTCGAGGCTGGAGGCGGCGGCCAACGTCCGGTTCGCGTAGTCGTCCACGATTTGGGCGTAAATGTGGCGGAGACTGCGGAACACGCAAACCCGGGGTTTCTGGGCGGTGCCGCGCACCTTCCGGCGAACGCGCCGATGGCGCCGAACGCGGGGGCGTATCTTTTTTGCGGGATGACCCATAGTGTATACGCGTTCTTACGGCCCGCCGACGGCCAACGCGCCCTTCCGGACTTTCCGGCGCACGCGCTCGCCCTTGTACCGGATGCCTTTACCTTTGTACGGCTCCGGCGGCCGGAGGCGCCGGATTTCCGCCGCGGTTTGGCCGACGAGTTCCTTATCGATCCCTTTGACGACGATGGCTTGCGGCGAGGGGACCTCCAACGTTATCCCCTCCGCCGGCTGGTACACGAGCGGCCGCGAGAAACCCAGCGCGAGCTTAACGGCCTTGCCCTGGAGCTCGGCCTTGTAACCGACGCCGACGATCTCGAGTTCTTTCGCGAACCCCTGCGAGACGCCCTCCACCATATTTGCGACGAGCGTCCGCGACAAACCCCATAACGCGCGGCTCTCGCGGCTGTCGTCGAGGGGGCGGACGACGACCTGCCCTTCGGCCACCTCGGCCTGAACGGCCGCGTGCAGCTCGCGGGCCAGCTCGCCCCGCGGCCCCGTTACGGCGACGCGGCGGCCGGCAAGCTTGACCTCCACGCCGTCGGGGATCGGGATCGGTTGTTTACCTACGCGCGACATAACGCCTTACCACGCTCGGAGGAGGACCTCGCCGCCGATGCCTCGTTTTCGGCATTCCCGGTCGGTTAGGATGCCTTGGGAGGTAGAGAGCACCGCGACGCCGAGGCCGCTGATAACGCGCGGGAGGTTGTCCCGGTTCACGTATACCCGCCGGCCCGGCTTCGAGACGCGTTCGATCCGTTGGAGGACGGACTCCTTCTCGGGGCCGTACTTCAAGTACACGCGCAAGATCGGCGCGGGTTTTTCCTCAATCACGCGGTAGCTCGATACGAACCCCTCCGCTTGGAGGATCCTGACGATCTCCTCCTTAATCTTGGAGTGGGGGGCGTCGGTCTTCTCGTGCCCGGCGCGCAACCCGTTCCGGATGCGCGTCAAGAGGTCCGCTATCGGATCGGTCATTACCATACTCTCGGGACCCTCCACCCTGGCGGCGGAGCGTTACCGGCTACCAGCTCGCTTTAATGACGCCCGGGATCTCGCCCCGCAGCGCCAGCTCGCGGAAACAAATCCGGCACATGTCGAACTTCCGGAGGTAGGCCCGCGAACGCCCGCACAACGGGCACCGGTTGTACTTCCGGACCTCGAACTTCGGCTCCCGCCGCGCTTTCGCGATGAGCGACTTTTTCGCCATAGGAGGTTCTACCGCCGTGCCCGAGGCCGACCGAAGGGCATTCCCAGCGCCGCGAGCAGATGGCGCCCCTCCTCGTCGGTCCGGGCGGAGGTTATCACCGTTACATTCATCCCGGTGATCTTCACGACCTTGTCGTAGTCGATTTCCGGGAAAATGATTTGTTCCGTAATCCCCATCGTGTAATTGCCGTGGCCGTCGAAGCTTTCGGGGTCCAGGCCGCGGAAGTCGCGGACCCGCGGCAACGCGAACGAGACCAGCCGGTCGAAGAACTCGTACATCCGGTCGCGGCGGAGCGTTACCCGCACGCTGGAGGGCATCCCGGCGCGGACCTTGAAGTTCGCCACCGAGCGCTTCGCGCGGCTGACGACGGGTCGTTGGCCGGTGATGGCAGCGAGCTCCTCCGCGACGGCGTCGAACACCTTGATGTCGTCGTGGTAACGGCCCAAGCCGGAGTTTACGGCGATCGTGACGAGCGCCGGTACTTGGTGCCGATTTTTATACCCGAGCTCGGCCATCAACGCCGGCACGACTTCTTCTTCGTACTTCTTTTTAAGACGTGGTTTAATCACGGTTCCAAATTACTTCTCGATGACCTCGTCGCACTTCCGGCACAGGCGGACCTTGGTGCCGTCGGCGAGCGTCTTGTGGCCGATCCGCGTCGTTTGCCGGCATTTCGGGCAAACCAGCATGACGTTGGAGACGTGGACCGAGGCCTCGATCTCGTGGATCCCGCCAGCGCGGTCCTCGCGCGTCCGCCGGGCGTGCTTTTTCACGAAGTTTACGCCCTCCACGATGAGCCGGCCTTTATCCGGAATCAACCGCAGGACCTTCCCGGTTTTACCGAGGTCCTTCCCCGCGATAACTTGAACCGTATCGCCTCGGCGGAGGCGGCTCCGCGGCGGACGGGTTTCGGCTTTTCTTGCCGGGGCCACGGCTACAACACCTCCGGCGCGAGCGAGATAATCTTCATGAATCGTTTCTCGCGAAGCTCCCGGGCCACCGGCCCGAAAATCCGCGTCCCGGCGGGCTCGCCGCCCTCGTTAATGACGACACAGGCGTTATCGTCGAACTTGATGTACGAACCGTCGGGCCGGCGCGTCGCGTTGCGCGTACGGACGACCACGGCGCGCACGACCTGGCCCTTCTTAACGGTGCCGCGCGGCGCCGCGTCCTTGACGCTGGCGACGATGGTATCGCCGACCTCGGCATACTTTTTCGCGCCCGAGCCGGCCACGACGCGGATGCAGGAGGCCTGTTTGGCTCCGGAATTGTCGGCCACGACCAGTCTGGAATACGGGATTATCACGTCAGTTCATCCGCGACAATTATTCGGCGCGTTCGACGATCTCGATCAAGCGCCAACGTTTACGCTTCGACTGAGGCCGCGTTTCCATAATCCGCACGGTGTCGCCCACGCGGCATTCGTCTTTCTCGTCGTGGGCCATGAAGCGCTTCGACCGCTTCACCATCTTTTTAAACAGCGGGTGGCGCTTCCGCCGCACGACCTCGACGATAATCGACTTGGCGTTGGCGTCGCTCACGACGCGGCCTTGCATCACTTTCCGCCGGTTACGCGCCGGCGCCTCGTTGTAGTCGGTTGCAGCCATTAGTTATCCCCGGCCGTCGCCTCCGCCGGTGCAGCGGCCTCCGCGAGGCGTTTCTCGTTCATGATCGTTAAAATCCGGGCGATCCGGCGCCGCAGGATTTTACTCCGGTTGTTGTCCTCTTCCTTCCGCGTAGCGATGTTCGTCCGGATGTCGAAGACCTCTTTTTTAGCGTCCCGGAGGGCGATTTCCAACTCCTCCAACGTCTTGTGCCGAAATTCCTCGCGTTCCTTTTTGCGGGGCACGATTAGTCCTCGATCTCCAGGTACTTCGTTTTAATGGGTAGTTTATGGTTGGCGAGGCGCATGGCCTCCCGGGCCGTCGTCGGCGGAACTCCCTCCAACTCGAAGAGGACCCGGCCGGGCCGGACGACCGCTACCCAAAACTCGGGCGCGCCCTTGCCTTTCCCCATGCGTGTCTCGAGCGGCTTCTTGGTGACGGGTTTGTCCGGGAAAACGCGGATCCACAGCTTCCCCTGGCGCTTAACGTGACGCGTAATCGCGACGCGGGCGGACTCGATCTGGGCGGCGGACAGCCAACAGGCCTCGCGGGCTTGCAGGCCGAACGAGCCGAATTGCAACCGATTCCCGCGGGTCGCTTTACCCCGCCGGCGGCCGCGCTGCTGTTTGCGCCACTTGGTACGTTTGGGCATTAACATAGGTTACTCCGGCCGCCCCGCCTTACGAGCGCTTTTCGCGCGAGCCGGGGCCGCGTTTGGACCGGCGGCGCTTCTTCTTTGAGGGCCGGCGCGTCTGTTCGGCCTGGGTCTCCTGTTCCAAGACTTCGGAGGGCAGCACCTCGTCGCGGAAGATCCAGACCTTAACGCCCACGACGCCGTATACCGTCTTAGCCTCCGCCTGGCCGTAGTCGATGTCCGCCCGCAGCGTCTGGAGCGGGACGCGGCCGTCGGAGTATCGTTCGCTCCGTCCCATCTCGGCGCCGCCGATCCGGCCTTTGACCTGGATCTTACACCCTTTGGCGCCGAGTTTCATGACAGTCGCGAGCGTTTTCTTCATAACACGCCGAAAGCCCATCCGGCGTTCGAGCTGGGAGGCGATGTTTTCGGCGACGAGCTGGGCGTCGAGTTCGGCGTTCTCGATCTCGCGGATCTCGACGTCGAGCTCGGAACCTACGAGCGCCCGGAGGTCCTCCCGGAGTTGGGCAATGCGCGCCCCCTTGGTACCTATTATCATGCCCGGCCGCGCGGTCCAGATGTGGACGATTATGCGGTCGGTCGTCCGCTCGATCCGGACTTTCGAGATCGCGGCGTTGCCGAAATTGGTTTTGACGTACCGCCGGATCGCGAGGTCCTGGTGGAGCTGGGCGGCATAGTCGCGCTTGGCGAACCAGCGCGAATCCCAGTTCTTAATGTATCCGAGCCGAAACCCGATGGGATGTGTTTTTTGTCCCATGGCGCACTTCCCGCGCGGCTATTTTTTCTTCCGCCGGCCTTTCGTCCCGCGTTCGGTTTTACGGTGCTCGGCCGCGGCCTTCTCCTTGTCCTCGCCGCCGCTCTTGACCTGGGCACCGTATTTATCCTGCTTCCGGCCGAAGCGCAAAAACCGCGCCCGCGGTGGTTTCTTCGGCCCCGCCTCCGCTGCCTCGGCCTCGGCGCGCGGCGTCTCCGCGGGCGGCTCGCCCTTTTTAGGTGGGGACGGGGCAACCCGCCGCCGCCTCTCGCCCCGGGCCCGGGCCGCGGCCAGCTCCTCCTCCGTCCGCTCCGTCAATACGACGACGATGTGGCTGGTGCGGCGGAGCTGGCGGTGAGCGCGGCCGTAAGCCCTCGGCTTGATCCGCTTGAGGCTCGGCCCGCCGTCGACGAAGAGGGACTTTAAATATAGTTTATCGACGTCGGGTTTCTCGTCGCCCTGGTAGGCGCGCGCGTTGGCCAGCGCGGACCGAATCGCCTTGCTAATGAGCGGCGCCGCTTTCTGGGGCATGAACTTCAAGGCATCGATCGCCTCTTGGACGTCCATGCCGCGGACGGCGTCGGCCACGAGGCGCGCCTTTTGCGGCGAAAGCCGAATCCATTTCTGCCGGGCAATAAATTCCATGGCTATTTAAGCCGGGTCGTCCGGGCGGTGGGGCCGCCGTGGGAACGGAAGATCCGCGTCGGCGCGAACTCGCCGAGCTTGTGGCCTACCATGTCCTCCGTAATATAGACCGGGATAAACTTCCGGCCGTTATGGACGGCGATAGTGTGGCCCACGAACTCCGGCGGGATGGTGCTGCGCCGCGCCCACGTTTTAACGACGACCTTTTCGCCGGTGGCTTCCACCTGCTTAATCTTCGCGAGGAGCTTCAGGTCGACGTACGGTCCCTTTTTGGTCGAGCGAGCCACGGTACCTGCCTGGGAAAGGCCGGCGCTTTACCGTTTGCGCCGGCTCACAATGTACTTGTCGGAGGGCTTCTTCTTGCGCGTCCGCGCGCCCTTGGTCAACCATCCCCACGGCGAGGTCGGGTGGTTGCCGCCCTTCGACTTCCCCTCGCCGCCGCCGTGCGGGTGGTCGTTGGGATTCATAGCGACGCCCCGCACCGTCGGCCGGATGCCCTGGTGCCGTTTCCGGCCGGCTTTGCCGATCTTGACGATCGCGTGGTCCGCGGCGCCTATTTCGCCGACCGTCGCGCGACAGTCGAGCGAGAACAACCGCACCTCGCCGGAGGGGAGGCGGACGTGGCCGGTGTCGCCCTCCTTGGCCAGGAGCGTACAGTAGGTGCCGGCGGCGCGCGCGATTTGCGCCCCCTTGCCGGGTTTGAGCTCGACGCTCGAGATGACCGTTCCGGCGGGGATGTTGCGCAGCGGGAGGGCGTTGCCGGTTTTGGCCTCCACGCCCGGACCCGCGTTGATAACGTCGCCCACCTTCAGGCCGGCGTTGGCCAGGACGTAGCGTTTGTCGCCGTCGGCGTAGACGACGAGGGCTACGTCGGCGGAGCGGTTGGGATCGTACTCGATCGCGGCCACCCGTCCCGGGACGCCGTCCTTCACGCGCCGCAGGTCGACGAGCCGGACCTTGCGGCGATTGCCGCCGCCCCGGTGCCGGACCGAAATGCGGCCCTGGTGGTCGCGGCCGGCGCGCTGCTTCTTGGCCCGGGTGAGTTTCTTCTCCGGCTTCTTCTTGGTGAGCCCCTCGTAGGAGCGCACGCTCATGAAGCGCCGGCCGGCGGAGGTGGGTTTATACTTTTTAATCGCCATGACGTTACTCGAAATATTCGATCGAGTCGCCCTCTTTGAGCGTCACGATCGCTTTTTTCCAGCTAGCCCGCCGGCCCTCGATCCACCGGAGCCGGCGCTTTTTACCCTTCCGGTTCATGACGTTGACGTCGGTAACGGTTACCTTATAGATGGCCTCGACGGCACCCTTGATCTGGATCTTATTGGCGTCGGGATGGACGCGAAAAGCGTATTTCCGCTGCACCTCCTGGAGAAACTCCATTTTCTCGCTGATGATCGGCCGGAGTACTATGTCCTGGGGCGCTTTCATACCGCCAACTTCTGCTCCAAAGCCTTGGCCGCGGCTTCCGTCAGCACGACGACGTCGGCATCCAGAACCTCGTACACGCTTACGTTGCCCGGGTGGCGCACCGTTACGATGGATAAGTTGGCCGCCGACCGGACGAAATGGTCGTTGCGCTCGTCGACGACGAACAACACCTTGGCGTCGAGCAGGTTCAGGTCGGCGAGAATCTCCACGACGCGCTTGGTGCGGTACTCGCCGAAATCCAGGCGGTCGATAACGCGGAGGAGGCCTTCCCGAGCCTTGTCGGAGAACGCGCTCCTCATGGCCGTCCGGCGGACCTTGCGCGGGATCCGCTTGCCGTAGTCGCGGGGGGCGGGCCCGAACGCCACGCCTCCCCCCCGCCATTGCGGCGCGCGGATAGTGCCCTGGCGAGAGTGGCCGGTCCCCTTCTGACGATAGGGTTTCCGGCCGCCGCCGCGTACTTCGCTCCGCGTCTTCGTTTTGGCGGAACCGGCGCGCCGCGCCGCCAGTTGAGCCACCACGCACAGGTGCACGAGGTCCGGTCTCGGTTCCGCGGCGAAGACGCCGTCGGCGAGTTCGATCTCGCCGCGGTCACGTCCCACCTGATCTATCAACTTCGTTTTCATGGCGCGGAGCTTGCGGCTTTCCGGGCCGGCGAGACGACGACGAGGCCGCCGTTCGGCCCGGGCGTCGCGCCCTTGACGACCAACAACGACTTCTCGACGTCGACGCTCACGACTTTCAGGTTGGGAAGCGTTAGCCA
>CP070633.1:80715-100060 GCA_020356085.1 Candidatus Coatesiibacteriota bacterium
CCGCGGCGAAGGCCTCGGGTTCGCGGGGGGCCTTGATCTCGATAACGGCGTCGCCGTCGCCGCCGCCGACGTCGCGTCGCGGCTCGCTATTATTCAGGCCGATTACGGCGCGCGCGGGTTCGCCTCCTATCTCCAATCGCAAGACCTGACGGTGGAGGCGTTTGAAGCCGTCGTCCGCGACGACCTCCTGGTCGAGGCGGCGATCGAGACGGCCGTCGTCGAAGAAGTTTCCGTGAGTTACGACGACGTCGTCGCCTATTACAACGTGCACGCCGACGAGTTCGAAGCGCCCGCCGAATACCACCTCCAACAGATTATTACCGACGACAAGGCCCGCGCCGAAGAGGCGCTGGCCAAGCTCGAGTATGGCGCCACGTTCGAGGAAGTGGCCCGCGAAATATCGATGTCGCCCGACCGGCACCGGGGGGGCGATGTCGGCTACACTACGCTGGAGGCCTTGCCGCCGGCGGTCGCCGCCGCCGTCGAGAAACTGCCGCGCGGCCAAACGAGCGGCCTTCTGGAAACGCCGTACGGATTCGAGATCGTGAAAGTCCTCAACATCCGCGAGCCCCGGCGCAAGCCGCTCGCGGAAGTCCGGACGGAGATCGAGGACCGGCTGCGCACCGAGCGGGAGGAGAAGGCGTACGGCGCCTGGCTCGACGAATTACGCAAAAAGGCCAAGGTCTCGATCGACGAATCCGCGTTGGCCGAGTTATGAGAAAGTGGTCCGCCCAAGTCGCGGTCGCGGGAGTACTGTTCGCGCTCGTCGGAGCGGGCGGGGGAGTCGCCGCAGCTGAGCGAAGGCCGTTGGACGGCCTAGTAGCCGTCGTCAACGACGACGTTATCCTGGCCAGCGAGTTGGGCGAAGAGGTCTCGATGCGCTTGTACCAGCTGGGGCCCGAGGCCGCGAAGGTGAAGGACCTGCGCGAGTTTACGGCGGAAGTCCTCCAGACCATGATTGACGCCCGGCTGCTAATCCAGGACGCGGATGACCACGACCTCGTCGTATCCAAGGAGGAGGTTCAACCCTACGTGGAGGAGGAGCTGGCGCGGATCCGGGAGGCGTTCGATACGCCGGAAGCGTACGAGGCCGCTCTCGCCCAGTACGGCTTGACCGAAAAGGACCTCCTCCTGCGCTACCGCAAGAACCTCCGCGACCAGCTTAAGATCCGCCGGCTCACGGATACGGTTCTGGCGCCGCGCGTTACCGTGACGGAAGAGGAACTCCGCGCGTACTACGAGGCGCACAAAAACGAGCTGGCCGTCCCGGACGTCGTGACCGTCCGCGAGATCGCCATCGCCAAACGACCTTCCCCGGAATCGGAGGCCCGGCTCCGGGGCAAGCTGGAGGAGATGAGGGCGGCCGTGCTCGCCGGGGGCGATTTCGCCTCCTGGGCCGAGTCGTTAGTCCAGAGCGAGGGCGCCGAATTCGGCCGTTCGTTCCGCTATCGCCCGGGGGAGGCGCTTCCGGGGTTGGAGCGCGCGGCGGCCGGCTTGAAAACCGGCCAGCTGTCGCCCGTCACCCTGGCCCCGGAAGGCTTCTGGCTCGTGCGGCTCGTGGGGATGGAGAACGACCGCCGGGAGGTTCAATACCTCCGCCTTCCGCTGGTCGTTACGCCGGCGGACGTGGCCGCGGCGCGGGCGCGGGCGGAGGCGGCGGCCGCGGCGGTAGCGCGCGGGGAGCCCTTCGCGGAGGTCGCCGCGCGGTATAGCGACAACGACGAAACGGCGGCCCGGGGCGGCCTGGTGGGCGAGTTGTCCGTCGACGAGATTGCGGCCGGGATGCCGAAAGTCGCTGCGGCGCTGGCTACCCTCGAGGCGGGCGAGGTGACGCCGATCCTGGAAGAGCCGGAGGGCTTCTTCATCCTGCTTTTGGAGGAGAAGCGCGCCGGCCGCGCCGTGTCCTACGAGGAAGCTCGCGACCTGGTAAAACGTACCGTCCGGATACGTAAGCTGACGTTAGAACAGGAAAAATATTTACAGGAACTAACGGCCAAAGCCTATATAAAAACTTTCGAGTAGCGGCGGGCGCGCCGGCCAACAAAAAAAGCAGGCCCCGAGCCTGCTTTTATGTATCCGGGAGGGAGCCCCTCAGTCCAGGTTCGGTACCAGTAAAACGGGGATTTCCGTCTTCGCGAGGATCTCGCGCGAGATCGCGCTCGAGATGTCGCCCCGTTCGTCGAGCCCCAGAATGATCAGGTCCGCCCCTTCCTCTTGCGCCGTCTTGGCGATGGTATCCGTCAGCCGGCCGATGCGTAGAATCGGTCGGATTTTGGGCGTCGTTTTTTGGCGTTGAAAAATCGCTAGCGCCTGTTGGCCGTCCTCGTATTCGTCCTGGCTGTCAACGACGTGCAGCACCAAGAGCTGGGCGTCGGCGCGCGCGGCAACGTTGACCAAATAGTCGGCTTTCTTTTTAGCGGGAACGCTCCCCGCCGTCGTGACCATAATCTTCAACGGCTTTCCTCCTGCCCAAGGGTGTGGGGGTTTCGCGGTATTGTACTCGAAACTGCGAGCCAGGTCAAGGCCTAACGTACCTCTCCGCCGGAATCCGCCGTGGGTAAATCGTACGTAGCGTGGTTGTGGCATTTCCACCAGCCGCCGTACGCGGAGCCGGGCGGCGCGGCCGCGGGGCTGGCTCTCCCTTGGGTCCGCCTCCACGCCTCCCGCGATTACTACCAGATGGCCTATCTCGCGGCCGCCGCGCCGCCGGAGCTGCGCCTCACCTTCAATTTTACGCCGTCGCTGCTAGCGCAGTTCGAGCTGTACGCGGCAGAGGGGCGCCGCGACCGCCTGATGGACCTCTCCCTCCGCGACCCGGCGCGATTAACGCCGGCGGAGGCGGAGGCGCTCCTCGCCGCGGCCTTCGACGTCAACTTCCGGAACGTCGTTAAAGACCATCCGCGCTATTTCAAACTGTACCGCAGATATGCGCGCCGCGAGTCGTTCGGCGCAGCCGAAATAACGGACGCCGTCGCGCTGTTCAACCTCGCGTGGACCGGCGAGGTATTCCGTACCGCGCGGGTCGAATTGGCCACGGGCGCGGTTGTCGAGCTCCGGCCGTTGGAAGCCAAGGGAGGAGGTTACACGCCGGCTGACGTCGAGGCGATAATCGGCGCCCAGCTAGAAATCATGCGGGCCGTCGTGCCGGCCTATCGAAAGTTACAAGAAGAGGGACGCCTCGAAATTTCCACGACGCCGTTTTACCATCCGATTCTCCCGCTGCTCCACGATTCGGAACTCGCCGCCGTCGACCGGCCGGGGGCGTCGCTGCCGCCTCGCTTCTCGTGGCCGGAGGACGCGAGCGAACAGGTCCGCCGGGCCGTGGCCTACCACGAACGAACGTTCGGCGCGCCGGCGGAGGGAATGTGGCCCGCGGAGGGCGCGGTGTCGGAGGGGGTCGTCCCCTATTTTGAAGAGGCGGGCATGCGGTGGATCGCCTCCGACGAGGGCGTCTTGGCGCTATCGGGCGGCGGGCGGGAGGCGGAGCCCGACGCCGCCTTCCGGCCGTACCGCCTCGGAGAGGGGCGGCTGGCCATTTTCTTCCGCCACCACGGCCTGTCGGACGCGGTCGGTTTCGAATACCAGCATTGGGACGAAGCCGAAGCCGCGGCCGCCGATTTCGTAGCTCGCCTGTACGACCTTCTCGCCGCGGCGCGAAGCCGGACCGTTCACGACGTCGTCGCCACGGTGGCCTTGGACGGCGAAAACGCCTGGGGCGCGTACCCGGGACAGGGCGTCGCGTTCCTCACGGAGGTATATCGACGCCTCGGCCGGGGGGACGTCGCCCGGACGGTGACCTTCTCCGAATACTTGGCCGGGAATCCCGCGCGGGGCGTGGCTCCCCACCCACCGGTCAGTTTAGACTTGGTGCGGCCGCTGGCGTGCGCCTCCTGGATCGACGAGGCCGGTTCGGCCCCGGGGAACGACCTGGGAACCTGGATCGGCGAGCCGGAGGAAAACCGGGCGTGGGAGTTACTCGGCGCGGCGCGGGAGGCGTGGGCGCGCTCCCCGGCCCCGGCGCCGCGGAAAGAGGAGGCGCGGGAGTATTTGCTGGCCGCGGAGGCGAGCGATTGGTTCTGGTGGTACGGCGAAGACCAGGGCGGCG
The DNA here is from genome assembly GCA_020356085.1 of Candidatus Coatesiibacteriota bacterium. Lineage (GTDB taxonomy): Bacteria > RBG-13-66-14 > B26-G2 > WVWN01 > WVWN01 > WVWN01. Next base: position 84,821 of record CP070633.1, read on the forward strand.
GCTCCGACGAGGCCTTCGACCGCCTCTTCCGCGAAAACGTCGCCGCGGCGTATCGCGCGCTGGGCGAGGAGCCGCCGGAGGCGCTGGCGGAGGCGATTGCGCCGCGCCGCCGCGTATGGCGGCCGGACCGGCACCTCCGGCTGCGGCCCGGCGATTTATTGGTTGTCGAATGGCCCCATCCCGGCGAAGTCCGCTTCGGCGTAAACGGGTGGCAGGACGTCGCGCAGCGGCCGTTGACGCCGGCTACGGGTGCGATGGCCGGGCCGGGCGGTCCCTACCGCGCCTCGTTGCTAACGGTAACCGCTGATATCCGCCGCGTTGAGTTTACCTTTCGCGACGCCGCCGGCGAATGGCTCGGACGCGATTTTTTCGTCCTCGTCAACTAATTTTTGCTATAATGATGCCAACCACGAGGGTAAGCTTATGATTGAGTATCAATACTTACTCGTAGTCCTGGCGGGGTTAGTCATGCTGGTAGGCGGCTTTTGGCTCGGCCAGGAATCCAAAGTCAAATTCCTCCGCGTCGTAGGGCCGCCGGCGGGCGTCGTGGGTCTCATCGTCGTTTTTATCGGGATCCTACTGACCTGCGTCCCCGGGTTCTTTACCTGGTAGCCGTACCGCCTTCCCGCCATGCCGACCGTAGCCTTTAAGACGTTGGGCTGCAAGCTCAACCAGTACGAGACCGAGGCCGTGCGCGCCGGGTTGGAAGAGGCCGGCTTCGAGGCCGTGCCGTTCGAGGCCGAGGCGGACTACTACGTCGTCAATACCTGCACGGTTACCCACCGAAGCGACTATAAATCGCGGCAGCTCGTGCGGCGCCTCCGGCGGGAACGGCCGGAGGCGAACCTTGTCGTGACCGGCTGCTACGCGGAGTTGGCGCCGGAGGTCTTCCGGCCGCTAGGGCCGAACGTCGCCGTCGTTCCCAACCGCGAAAAAGAGGGCATTCCCGCTCTCCTGGCCGGCGAAGGCGTACGGCCCGCGGCGGGCCGGCGCGTAACGCGTTTCGCCTCCAAGACGCGGCTCTTCCTGAAAGTACAGGACGGGTGCGATCACGCCTGCGCGTACTGTACGGTCGTACGCGCGCGGGGCCGCAGCCGCAGCCGAACGGCCGCCGACGTCGAGGGGGACGTCCGCGCCGCCGTAGCCGCGGGGGTGAAGGAAATAGTCCTCGTCGGCGTCGATTTGGGGTCCTGGGGGCGGGACCTGGCCGAGAAGCCCTCCCTGGGCCGGCTGTGCGAGGGGATTTCGAACTTACCCGGCGACTTCCGCCTTCGCCTCTCCTCCGTGGACGTTTCCGACGTCGACGCCGCCTTGGCCGAGGCGCTTGCCGCCGGCGGCCGGCTGTGCCCCCACGTGCATCTGCCGCTGCAGTCGGCGGACGACCGCGTATTGCGCGCCATGCGGCGGCGGTACCGGGTGGCCGACTACCGCCGCGTATGCGAGGAGCTGCTAGCCCTCGTACCCGACGTCGCGATCGGTGCGGACGTAATCGCCGGCCTCCCGGGCGAGGACGAGGCGGCGTTTCGGCAGACGTACGCGTTGGTAGAGGAACTCCCGTTCGCGTACCTCCACGTATTCCCGTACTCGCCGCGGCCGGGGACGGTGGCGGCGTCGCGGCCGGACCAGGTCCCGCCGGAGGTGCGCGAGGAACGCGCGGCGGCGCTGCGCGGGCTCGCCACCGCGAAACGCGCGGCGTACGAGCGGCGATTCCGCGGGACGGTGCGGGAGGCGCTGGTGGAGGAACGGCGGGGCGCGGCCGGCGCCGCGACGGCCGTAACCGATAATTACATTCGCGTGTCGGTACTCGAGTACCGCGGCCCGGGCAACGTTTTGGTCCCCTTGACATTGGCGGAGCGAGACGGCCGGCTCGTCGGCCAAACGGACCGCCGACCGTCGTAGGTGATTCGAGATGTGGAATCCGTTATACGCCTATTTGGACCCGACGTTTTTGTTGCTGATCCCGGTTATCATACTGGGTATTTACGCCCAGTGGAAGGTCCGGTCGACGTATCGGAAGTACGCGCAGGTTCCGGCCGCCGCCGGATTGTCCGGCGCCAAAGTGGCGGCCATGCTTTTGGAGCGGAACAAGCTGCGGGGGGTGGCGCCGGCCGGGGGCCGGTACGAGACGGGCGCCGTCGGGATCCAGGAGGTCGGCGGCTCGCTCACCGACCACTACGACCCGCGGTCGCGGACGCTGCGTCTCTCCGCCGGCGTGGCCCGGAGCTCGAGCCTCGCGGCGTACGGCGTCGCCGCGCACGAGGTAGGCCACGCCGTGCAGCACCGCGACGGTTACCTCTTCCTGACGGTCCGCAACGCCCTCTTGCCGGTGGCCAATCTGGGGTCGCAGCTCCTCATCCCGTTGCTCCTCGGCGGGTTGATCTTCCGGTGGGGATTCCTAATCAACGTCGGCATCGTCCTGTACGCGTTCGCCGTCGTCTTCCAGGTGTTGACGCTGCCGGTCGAGATCGACGCCTCCCGGCGCGCGCTCGGCATGTTGCGAGAGACCGGCGCCGTGGCGGAGGACGAAATAAAAGGGGCCGGCAAGGTGCTCCGCGCCGCGGCGTTTACTTACCTCGCCTCGACGTTGACCGCCGTCGCGTACCTGTTGTATTTGCTGGTGGGCGTACGCCGGAACTGAACGCCGGCTTACGGGTAGGGGGGAAGCGGAGTATTATTGGAAGGCAAGCGTAGTGCCGTCGTCGGCGACGACGTAGAGGGCCTCTTTCCCTATAGCGGGCGTCGACGATACGCCGGCCGGAACTTCCGCCTCCCACGCGATTGCGCCGTCCCGAGTTCGGAGGGCGTATATTTTTTTGGCGGAGGTCCCAACGTACGCGAGCCCCGCGGCGACCGCCGGGCTTCCCTCCACGGCGCCCTCCACCTCCGTGCGCCAGAGCGGCGCGCCGTCGGCGAGGCGGAGTGCGAGGAGGGTTCCCTCCCACGTTCCGGCGAAGAGGGCGGCGCCGTCGGAGGCCAGGCCGCTAACGCCCTCCTCCGCGGCGTAGCGCCACGCCGGGCCCGGTTGCTCGCTCTCCAGCTCCACCGCGAGGATTTCCCCCGCCTCGGAGGCGGTAAGGAGAAGGCCGGAGGCGACGAGCGGCGCGGCGGCCAAGGGCGCGCCGGCGTCGAGCTCCCATTCCCGCCTCCCCGTATCGGCGGCGAGGCACACGAGCTTCCCGGCGCGCGTCGCGACGTACAGTTTGCCCCGCGCGTAGCAGGGCGAGGTCCAAACCGGCGCCTCCGTCGAGATCGACCAGGCCGGCCGGCCGTCGCGGGCGCCGACGGCGAATACCTTTCCCTCCAACGTTCCGCAGAACACTTTGCCGGAGGCGATGACGGGATCGGCGACGATTTTACCGCTGGCGTTGAACTTCCATTTTAACCGGGCGCGCGGGAGGTCGAGGGCGTATAAGTGGCCGTCGGCGGAACCGAAGTAAGCGGTGCGGCCGGCCAGGGCGGCGCCGGCGGAGATGTCGCCGCCGGTCCGGTACCGGTACAACGGCTCGCCGGAGGCGGCGTCGACGACGTGGAGGTAGTCGTCGGTCGCGCCGACGAGTAGGAAGCGATCGGCGAGTACCGGGGAGGCGAAGGTGGAGATCTTCAACGGGAGGGTCCAGGCGCGGCCGCGGGGAGGGCCGGCGAAGTGGGGGTGGAGGGAGGCGGCGCGGCCGGGGCCGCCTCGGTAAGTTTCCCAGCTCGGCCCGCAGGCGACTATAAAAAACGCCGTTGCGCCGGCAACGAGCTTAAGATATGTTTTTACGATTCGCACCCGCGGGACTATAACACCGAGAGGCGACCATGTCAACGACCCGCCGGCTGGCGGCCTCGCAGCAGTTCCTCGACGATTTGTACGGCCGTCTCGCGCGCCGGTACGACCTCGTCAACGCCGTCCAGAGCGCCGGCCTGGTGGGATTCGCGCGGCGGGCGGCGGCGCGACATCTGGGTGCGGGGGTAGTATTGGACGTCGGCGCCGGGAGCGGCGACCTCGCCGCGGCGTGCCTGGCGGCGGGCGCCGACCGCGTCGTATGTCTCGACCGCAGCCCTCCCATGTTGGCCGTGGCCCGGGAAAAACTCGCCGGCGAGGAACGGGCGGGCCGGGTGGCTTTCGTCCGCGGCGACGTCTTTCGGCTGCCGTTCGACGACGAGACGTTCGACCACGTCGGGAGCGGGTTCGTTTTCCGCAACCTCCCGGCGGCCGAGGAGGCGTTCGGCGAATTGTTCCGGGTCCTGAAGCCGGGAGGGAATTTCGCCTCCGTCGACGTGCTGGCGCCGCCGCCGGGCTTGTTCGGCGCGGCGTACCGGCTCTATCTCAACACGATGGTCCCGGTGTGGGGGCGCCTCTTCGCCGGTGATCGGCCGGCCTATAAATACCTGGCGGCCTCCATCCAACGTTGCTTTACGGGGGAGGAGTTCGCGCTCCGGCTGGAGGCGGCGGGCTTCGAGGCCACCCGCGCTCAACCGTGGTTCGGCGGGATCTGCTACGTGGTGACCGGGAGAAAACCGTGAGACGGGACTACCTACGGCTTGCGGCGGCTTTGGCCGTGCTCGGCGCGTGCGCGAAGCCGGCGCCTCGCCCGGAAACCTCGGCTGGCGTGCCGTACGGCGAAGACGAGTTCGCCGCCCGCGCGGCGGCCCTCCAAAAGTCGTGCGAGCTGGCGGTGGTGTATTTGGGGACCGACGACGCGCGCGCCCGGGCCGTCGTTGGGGAGGCGCGAGGCGAGGCGTTGGAGGCGGTTCGCCGCGCGCCCGACGCTTACCGGGGCGCGGTTTTCGCGCGCGCCTCCGAACGGCTGGCCGCGGCCGAGGCGGCGTTGGCCGGTGCCGGCGAGTACTCGCCGCCGTTGAGCGAGGCGGCGTACGAGCGACTTCGGGCGGACTTACTGCTTACGGCCGCCGAGCTCCGCCCCCTCGGCGAACCGTACTACCTGAAAGTAGCGAGGCGGTACGAGGGCCGGGGTAGACGCCGCCAAGCTTGGGGCCCGCAACCGGCACCCGCCAAGAAGCCGCGAGAACGGCCGGCCCGGCCCGCCGCGCCGCCGGCGCCCGAGGAGGCGGCCCCGCCCGCCGAAACACCCGCCTCCGGCGAGACGCCACCGCCGACCCCTCCCGAGACGCCCTCCCCGGGCGAATAGAATTCTCCCTTTACAACGTTAAATAACGCGGTCGCGCCGCAACGCGAGGAGCAGGAACGCGCCTCCGACCGTAGTACCGACGCCGGCGAGGAGGAGGCCCAGCCGCACGTCCGCGGCGTCCACTGCGGCGCCGACGGCGGTAGCGCTCAATATAAAGACGAGCCGCGAGAGCAGGTTCTTAATCGATATGACCGTCGCCCGCTTGTCCGACCAGGTGTGGCGGTTGATGTAGTCGGCGATGACCGGGTGCGAGAAGCCGCGAACGAACTGCGCGAAGAGGACGAACAGGAAGCCGAGCGGTGTGATGAACGCGGCCATCGCGAACAGCGAGGCGGCGAGCAGGACCGGCAGCGAGATGAGCGCGAGACGCTTGCCGAGGAGGCGCTCCACGGCGAACGCGATTTTGCCGGAGGTCGCGGCGAAGACGTTGAAGAGGGCGAAGATCAGGCCGAAGTAGGCGAGGGGGAGGCCGCAGCGTTCGAAATACGGTTGGTAGAGCCAGAACCCGACGGTCCCCAACCCCTGGATTAGCGCGGCCAGGAATATGAGCCAGCGGACCTCGACGTTCTTGTAGAGGGCGAAGCGGCCGATTTTATACAGGTAATATAAATCGCCGCGCTCGTGGCCGCCTTTGCGGCGCGGCGGTTCGCGGAGCCACAGGCCGGCGGCTACCGCGACGGCCAACGCGGCGGCCGTCAAAAAGAAAGTTAACCGCAAACCGGCGAGGGCGACGAAGCCGCCGACCACCGACGAGCCGGCCGCGCCCAGCAGGCCCAGGAAGGAAGCGTGGCCCTCGATCCGTTGGTAGTCTTTCTCCCGGCCCAGCGCGAGCAGCGTGTCGTACAGCACGGCCGTATCGGTCCCCGAGAGGAGGGAGGCGCCGAGTGCCCACAACATTTCCGCCGCCAGGAAGTGGACGAATCCCTGGCCCAGGCCGTAGACGACGGAGGCCGCCGTTACGATTCCGGCGCCGATAACGAGGCTCGGCTTCCGGCCGACGCGGTCGGCGAAGAACCCGGAGGGGACCTCCAGGAGGACGACGGCGACCGCGAACGCCGTTTGGAGCAGCATGACCTGCGTCATCGAGAGCCCCTGGCGCTGGAAGAAGATTACGATGACGGGTACGAAGAAAACCAGGTACTCGCACAGGCGAGCGGCGTAGAGTAGCGGGAGATTGCGTTTCAGACCCTCGGCGGCCACGTTACCTCCTCACTATATATAATACAGGGGCGGCATACGCCGCCCCTGGGTTGGTCGTACTCCTATCGTGGCTGCGTTATGCGCTTACTTGTCGCGCTCGGCCCATTTCTTTTTGAGCATCTCGCCCCGTTCGTGCCATTTCTTCTTCATCAGGTCGCCCTTCCACTCGGGGATGGGCTCTTTCTTCGGCGCGGGGCCTTCGATCATGGCGCGGACGCGGGCGCGGATGTCGGCGATCTTCTTCTTCTTGGCTTTGGCGTCGGCCCCCTTCGGGTCGACGGCTTCGGCGGCGTCGATTTTCTCGTCGAGCCAGGTTTGGATGTTGCCGAGGTCGACGATGGCGTCGTCGACGAAGTTGCGGTCGGAGGAGCCCGGGCTGTACGCGGGCTGGAGTTCTTCGAAGAGGCCGACGCTCTTGTCGAGCGTAATCGAGCAGTAGATGTTATCCCAGCCGAGCGTGTCCTCGCCGGCGCCAAGGCAGTCGTCGAGCATCACGAGGTTGGCCAACTTGGTCGGGTGGTAGACGGGCTGCTCGGGAATGGAGACCTCCTCCACACCCTCTTCGGTCGGGATCGTCTCCTCCTCGACCGTAATCTCCTCGAACTTCCCTTCTTCTTTGACGGCCTTGCCCTTACAGCCGAAGGCCAGCAAGCCCGTCGCGAGCGCGAATACCAGCGCCCACCATAGATATTTGCTCCTCATGAATCCTGCTCCTTTCGCGAATAAGTATAAAAATTGCGCTTATGACCTGGTTACCGTTTATATGATAATTTCGGCGCCAAGTCAACGGTTATTTTAACCCGGCCGGGTTCGGCCCTTTAGACCGGCGCGGCGCGAAGGGCGTTTAACGTAAAGAGGCGGCCCGGAAGCCGCCCCTGTACGTTAATTCTACAAGGCCGTTATTACTTGTCGCGCTCGGCCCACTTCTTCTTCATCATGTCGCCGCGCTCTTTCCATTTTTTCTTCATGGCGTCGCCTTTGGCCTCGCCGACCGGCTTCTTGGTCGGGGCGGGGCCGCCGATCATGGCCTTGATCCGGGCGCGGATAGCGGCGATCGTCTTCTTCTTGGCTTTAGCGTCGGCGCCGGTGGGGTCAACCCCTTCGGCCTTCGTGATTTTTTCGTCGAGGTAGGTTTTGATGTTGCCCAGGTCTTTGATCGAGTCGTCGATGAAGTTGCGGTCGCCGGTGCCGGCGGTGTAGTGGTCTTGGAGGCCCGTGAAGAGCTCGACGTTCTTATCGAGGGAGATCGAGCAGTAGACGTTGTCCCACCCGAGCGTGTCCTCGCTCGCGCCGAGCGTGTCGTCGAGCATCTTGAGAACGTCAAGCTTGGCCGGGACGTACATACCGGCCTCCGTCACGACCGGCTCCTCCTCCTCGGGTTCCTCCATGGGCTCCTCGGCCGGTTCCTCCGCCGGGACCTCCGTCGGCGTCTCGACCGAAATGGGCTCCTCGGCCGGTTTTTCCTTCTTCAATTTGTCGCAGCCGTAGAACGCCAAGCCTACGGCCAGCATCGCGACCAGAATCCATATTAGCTTCTTCATCTACCGGTGCTCCTTTCGGAATAAACGTGGAGTTTATAAAATGATTTCGGACGCTCAGTATAATGGACTCCGCGGCGGAAGTCAATACCCTTTTAAGCTTCCACCAGGAAGTCGGTCCGGCCGCTGGCGATGTACCGCTCGGCGGCCCGGTTTAGGCCGTGGAGCACGTAAATTTCGACGGGATCGCGCTTGCCCTTGAGGCGGCTCGGCGGGAGAGGCGTCGCGAAACAGAAATCCTTTATATGGGAATACGTCGTCGTATCGATCAGGATTTGGCCCCGGTCCGTTTGCCCCTCGATCCGTTGGGCCAAATTGACCTTGTCGCCGACGACCGTGTACTCCATTTTCTTTTCGGAGCCGATGTTGCCGGCCACGACCTCGCCCGTCGTGATGCCGATGCCGGCGTACACCGGCTCCTGGCGGCGGGCGAGGCGCCCCTTGTTGAACGTCGCGATGGCGCCCTGCATCTCGGTGGCCGCGATCGCCGCCTTGAGCGGGGCGTGGTCCTGGTCCAGCGGCGCGTTCCAGTAGGCCATGACGCCGTCGCCGAGGAACTTGTCCAGCGCGCCCTCGTACAGGAAGATGACGTCGATCATTATGGCGAGATACTCGTTGAGGAGCGCGACGACTTCGTGGGGCTCGTGCCGCTCCGCGAACGGCGTGAAACCCTCCAGGTCGCTGAACAGGACGGTAACCTCGCGCTTCTCGCCCGCCAGGCTGATGGCCTCCTTTTGCGAGAGGATTTTCTCGGCGACCTGCTTGGTGACGTAGCGCTTGAACGTAGTTTTGACGAACTCGCGGTCGCGCAGGCCCTCCGTCATCAGGTTGAAGTCGTGCGCGAGGCGGCCCAGCTCGTCGCGGCGCCGGACGGGAAGGCGGTAGTCGAAGTCGCCCTCCTGGACGCGGCCCAAGCCTTGCGCGAGCGCCTGGACCGGTCTAGTCCACCTGACCGAGACCGCGACGGCGACGACTAAGCCCGCGAGGATAAAGATGCCGGCGACGACGGCCGCCGTCATAATCTCCCGTTCGATGAGCCAATTGTAGCCGGCGATGGAGTAGCCGACGCTGAGGAGGTAGCGGGCCTGACCGGTGGCGGGGTCGGTGAGGTGGGCGTTGACGCGTGCCAGGTTGGGCACGTCGATTTTGTAGTACTCCAGCGGCTCGAGCTTGTGGCCCGCGGCGTCGGTTACGGGGATCCGCGGGTTGGAAGAGGCGACGACGACCTCCTCCTGGCCGCGCAATACGAGTACGTATACCGGCGTGAGGTCGTAGTCGGCGGTATTGAACCGGATACGGTAGATCTCCTGGAGCCAGCCCTCGAACTGGTCGCGCTCCAGCGTGTTGAACGCGCGCTCTATCAGCGCGACGGCGAGGTTCATCCGCGCGCGGGCGTCGTCGTCGATGCGGCTCAGCTCGCGGTAGAGGTGGACGACGGTGACGGTCACTATCGCCAGGATCAGGACCGCCTCGATGACGAGCGTGAGCTTGAACGCCAGCGTCTTCCGGAATTTGAGTTCCTTCTTCGCCATAGGCGTCGCCTCGCGGGAGCTTCCCTTCCCGGCCGAGTTTACGGCGCGGCCGGGGGGGTGTCAAGGGAAAATGGCGAGGCGAGCCGACAATGAGGTGGGTGGGCTGCTAGCAGGAGGAACGAGCCGGAGATAAACGTGCGTTGTTAACTTAAGGAAATGTCGTTTTTTCTTGACTCGGCCCAAGGAATGGTTACAATTGAACTGGACGTCAGGGCCGAGAGGGGTTTAGGTGCGAGGGTAAACTATGACGAGTCAAGACAGGGGGAGAAACGACCGGCGAGCCTTCGCCGGCTATGCGCGTTGGTTGCGACCCACGTTGGCCCGATGGGCCGGCGTGGGGCTTATTGTTTTTGGGGTATTGCTGAGTTGCGACGGCGAGGAGCCGGAATACGACGGCGTTTGGGAAGTCGTCCCGACGCCAAAGTGTTTAGCGGGGGTGCGCGATATATGCTTCGTAACGCCTAACGACGGCTGGGCCGTCGCAGGCCACCAGATTTGGCATTACGACGGCTCGAGTTGGAGTTTATTCAGAGACCTTCACCCTGCCGACCCGCGTTACGACTACGGCCTAACGCAAGTGTGGTTCAACGGCCCAAACGACGGTTGGTTCGCGGGGGACGAGATGCGTTCACAAAGCGATTATAGAAGTAGAATGTGGCACTATGACGGCTCGAGTTTTAAAGAAGTGGCGATACCCGATGTCCGTCATATATACAAGCTGTGGTTCAACGCCCCCGACGATGGCTGGGCTTTCGGCGGTTACTATGCGCTACGGTACGACGGCCAGAAATGGTATAGGACCGATTTCCCCACGTACCGTTGGAAGTGTTGTTTTTTCTGGGGACCTAATGACGGTTGGGCTACCGGCGTTGTATCGATATGGCGATGGAACGGTGTGAATTGGGATCAGGTTAAAGAAGTTAGTAACGAACTTCGTTGCGTCGCCTTCCCCGCGCGTAATTTAGGTTGGGCTATGGGCGACCGGATCGAGTACTCCGGCGAAGCGCCCGTTTACCGCTACGACGGTTCTAAATGGACGAACCATGAGGGGCCTTTCCGCCCCGCCGATAGATTCTACGATATCGAATTCGTAACAGTAGACTACGGGTGGGCAGTTGGGCTCGATTCGTATTTCTGGGACGGCGAGTTTTGGACCTATTTCGAGGTGCCGGCGGACGAAGTGGGCGGCAAAGGGGCTTACTGTATCGAGTGCGTAAGTGAAGAAGACGTTTGGGTGGGAGCTACGCAGGGTAGGATCTTGCGTTTCAAGGGTTTTAAATAACTGCTAAAGGCGAGGAGGAAGAGATGACGACGTTTAAAGCGATTTTAGCCGGGAGCTTATTAACGTCGGCGACAGCGTACGCGGGTCTTTTATACGTAGAGCTACCTCCCGAATACCCGGCGAGTATGGTGGAGAACCCCTCTGCCGAGGACGGGGCGTTGTTACTTGATTTCATCGAAGCGGAACTAGCCAAGTCGAACAATAAATACGCGGACCGCGTCGTAATCCTTACTAAAGAGGGCGAGGCTTTATATAACCGCGAGGTGGAATACGATTTCGGCGGGCCCCATTTCGGCGATATAAACTTCATTAGAGGTGATAATTGGGACGACCGAGTCTGGGCCGATGTCGAATGGCACTTGTACGAGGCCGGGGGGGGTTGGGGGACTTATTGGATCGCCCGCGACGCCGTATTCGGCCGGCCGTTCGTGTATTCGGAAAACGGCACGAGAAACGTTACTATTGACCTAATACCTTCGTGGCCTACCGACGAAACATACGTACCTAGTTTAAATAAAATAATACTACAAGAATGGCGCGTCGGGCCCGGATATGACGAGGTGGATAGCGATACCGACCGGAGTTATTTAACTCGTTGCATGTTGCACGCGTTCCGGCACGAATGGCCCGCGACGTGGGACCACTTCGGCGGCGGCACGGTCTACGCGGGGTGGGTCGAAATCCAAACTATCGTCGCGGACCTGGGCGACGAGTTGTACTTCAACGACCTGGCTCATTACGAGAAAAGGCCGGAATTGGTAGAATACCAGCGGCCCTCGTATCTGTATTTTGATAACTTCAATACGTACGCGCTTTCGACGCGCCTGGGGGCATTCGATTCGGAATGGTCGGATGTGCACCCGGAAATTATCAAACACCGTTACGGCGCCGCGGGTTACTGCTGGTGGAAGGTCCTCCAAAAAAAGCCGTTATATATTCGGTACTTCAACGACGAGCTCGCGAAGATATGGGACGAGACGTATCCGGAAAAACCGACGTATCAGGACCTCTTCGTCGCTGCGGGCGAGGCGTGGAAGAACGCCGGCCCCGGCGATGAAATCGAAGGAAAAGGTTTCAACGACTGGTTGCTTGAGCAACCTATATTACGGAATGACGCGTGGGCGGAGAATTCGTGCGCGGTTTCCGTATATAAAAACAAAGGGTATATCTTTAATTACCGCCGGGATAACTACTGGACTGAGACCGGATGGCAAGAACGCGAAATCGCCAATAACTGCACAGACCCCGGATGCTTCGTACGCGTTACGAAGACGCGGTGGAACGGCCTAACCGTAGTCCAAGAGTTTACGAACCTCAACCAGGGGTTCAAGGAGTGGAACATAACGATTAACGACGACGAAGGGATGTTGAAGTTTAAGGCCGAACATTTCATCGAAGGTAACCCTCACATCGCGAGTACGGCGTACGCCGTAGATACCGCCGAGGCGTACGAGACCGACGAGATCTTTGGCGTCGTCACGGACGCCACGAATGGCGGCGGCACCGTGTCCGTAACGAAGGACGGGGCTCCCATAGGTACTTATCCCGTGGATAAATACGTATTCAAGATTCCTAATCAAGGAGGGGGATTAGAAGACGGCGCCGCCGAGTATAGCATTAGTTACACACCGCCCGGCCGTGGCATCCGGGGTGCGTCGGCCGCCGCGGTGATCGAAAAAGACGGCGGTTGCTACTTTGACGCCCGCCATTACGTTGACACGGGTGACCCCCTAGCCGACCTTAATTTTAACGGCATCCCCGACGAGGACGAGCAAGCTCTTGCCGAAAAGTTCGTCCCCCAAATCCAGATGCATTACGGGAATGAACTCATACCCACGAAGGTCGGGATGATGCTTGACCCGGGCCGAGGGCCCCTCGTAAAATACGAATATGATATGGCGGGGAAGTTACATATTGAGGCTGTTTACGTACCTACGGAAGAGTATACGATGGAACAGATATTCGAAGATACTAAGCCTCACTGGCATGATGTTTGGACAGTATGGAAACTCGTATTCGGCCCTAATTACGGCGACATAACGCCCCCGTACTGGCACGATAATTACGCCCAGATATTGAATAATCCGGAATACGAAGAACGCGGATACGACGAACCGACGGTTTATTACAATATCTTTAAATGCACCGGGAAGCCGGTAATACAATTCTGGTTTTACTATCCATTTAACGACTGGAGAAACGACCACGAAGGCGATTGGGAACATATCAACGTTCGTATTACCTCTCCCTCGTTAAATAGAGCCGAAATCGACGAAGTAATCTACTACCTTCATAAGAAATACGCTAAAAAACCGGGGAACGTGGTCCCCGTCGCTGACGGTACGCATCCTCTCGTGTTCGTCGGCGGCGAATGGCCCGGGGGCCCGGATACGGGGCGTTGCTCCGGGGCGTCGTATTGGCGGTTAGGGAATTTCGTGAATGCCGGAGAATACAATACCGACGAGGAGGTTATCGATGGCGGGACCGTCATCGATTGGCAATGGTTCGTAGAGGCTGGCTATTCGTACGAACGCCTAGTCCGGAACGACCGCGGAACTAATTTATGGTGGTCTGAGTTCCCTTTCGGTTGGGGCCGTACGAAAGGTTCCATACATAACGGTTCCGGAGGATGGACGGTTCAAAGCTCCCCTAATAGCGCCGTTAACCACGAGTGTTTTGAGAGTTACTTTACCCACGGTTATGAGGAGTACGGCGACAGCGGAGACGGCGGCCCCGTCGCCTCCTCCCGCCGGCCGGGCGACGAAGCTAAGCCGGTGACGCGCGAGGAATTCGCGCCGCTACCATCGCCGACCGCCGGCTACCGCCTTAACCCGGATACCGGCGAGTATTTATCTCCGAACGCCGGGTTTGAACTCGGCGGCGGCGCCGGGCTGGGCGTGCCCGGCTTGGGCGGCGATTCCGCGGGTTCCGGCACGGCCGCCTCGGTCCCGGGCGTAGGAGGCCCCGCTCCGGCCGCCGCCACCGCCGCGGCAGTAAGTTGCAGCCCCAACCCCGTCTTCTCCGGGGTGGCCACGTTCACGTTCCACCTCGAGCGGCCGGGCCACGTACGCCTCGCCGTCTACGACCTCGCGGGCCGCAAGGTTGCGACCGTCGCGGAGGGACATTACGAAGCCGGCGACCACGCCGCCTCCTGGGCCGCCGACGTCCCCACCGGTATTTACCTCTACCGCCTCGAAGCCGGCGACCGCCTCGCGACGCGTAAGGTAGTCGTAGCGAAATAACCTGGGAACAACCCCTAATTAGAGCCGCCCTCCGGGGCGGCTTTTCGTTGTCGGCCAAATTAACTTGCCGCCTCCCAAGCCGTGTGATATTATTACGTACGTTATGTATTCGCACCTCCCCCGGATATCGTGGCCTTCCGGGTCGGCCCTGGCGCTCGCCGCCGCGCTTTTTTTTATGGCCGCCGGGCCTCCCCGGGCCTTCGGCCAGGGCGACCAGGGCAGCGGCGAAGGCCAGAGCGTGGCTATCTTCGGCCTTCCCGAGGGCCACCTGGTCCCCGTCTTCGCCGACGTGGCGCCCCGCCTCGACGGCGCCCTCGACGACCTCTGCTGGCGCGAGGCGGCCCGCCGGCCCGCGGCGACGGCCGCCGCCTTCATCTACCGCGGCCTCCCGTACGAGTTCTTCGCCGAGGAGCAGACCACCGCCTACGTCGCTTACGACGAGGAGTACCTGTATATCGGCGCGAAGTGCGAGTTTACGAGCGCCGACGACGTTACCGGCCGCATCCTCCTCCGCGACGCCAACCTCTGGTACGACGATATGTTCGAGGTCTTCCTCGACACCTTTCACGACCGCAAGTCGGCCTACTATTTCGCCCTCAACCCGCTCAACACGCAGATGGACGGCTACTTCTCGGAGGAGGGGGAGGTCGAGAACCGCAACTGGGACGGCGTCTGGTACTCGGCCACCCGCGTCAACCACGACTCCTGGACGTTGGAGATGAAGATCCCGTTCCGGTCGCTGCGCTTCGGCCTGTTCAACGAGGAGTGGGGGATAAACTTCGTCCGCTTCCACAAGCACACCGGCGACCAGACGATCTGGCGCGACACCGGCGAGAACCTGCTGCGGGTATCGCTCTACGGCACGATGGAGGCGCCGCCCGGAATTCAGCGGCGGCCCGTGGTCGACGTCCGGCCCTACGTGTCCGGCTCCTACCGCGACCTGGCCAAGAACGAGGACGACGAGTTCGATCACAAGGAGGGAATCGACGTCGCCTTTCGCTTCCTGCCCAGCATGGCCGTCGTGGGGACGTACCGGCCCGACTTCGCCCAGGTAGAAGCCGATCCCTACCAGATCAACCTCACCGACGAGGAGCTGTTCTACCCCGAGAAGCGGCCTTTCTTCCTGGAGGGGCAGGAGTATTTCGACACGCCGATACGCGCCTTCTACAGCCGGCGGATCGGCGACATCGAGTACGGCGGGAAGTACCTGGGCCGCCTCGGCCCCACCCACCTCTACGCGCTCCACCTCGACGCCGACGAATATACGGAGGACCCCGAGAACCCCGACGGCCCGCACCGCTACGCCTACTCGGT
>CP070633.1:100160-117804 GCA_020356085.1 Candidatus Coatesiibacteriota bacterium
GCCGGCATACGCCACTTTAAGGTGCGTCCCCTCCCCCTGGTAATCGTCGTTCTCGCGGAAACCGTCCGCGCGGCGGAAATTGCCGCCGACGCTTACGCCGAGCGGGCCTACCGGAAGGCCCCCCGTCACGGCGCCGCCCGCCTCGCCGCCACTGCCGTAGTCGCCGCGGAAAGTCGCCCACGCCTCCTCCGGAACGCCGCGCGTTATTACGTTCACTACGCCGGCGGAGGCATTCGCGCCGTAGAGCGCCGAGGAGGGCCCGGCCATTACCTCGACCCGCTCCACGTCTTCCAAAGCCAGCGTATTAAAATCGACCTCCCCTCCTTGGTGGTTATTCAGAGGCATTCCGTCTAATAAAAACAACGTTTGCTTGGCGGTAGCCCCCCGCAGCGATACGCTCTTCGTCGCGCCCGGGCCGCCGTACTCGCGAACGTGAATGCCCTCCGTGCGCACCAGCCCTTCGGCCAGGTTGCCGTTAGTTTGTAGCAACAACTCCTCCGTCGTCAACGCGCGTACGCCGAACGGGACCTCCGACTCCCGCGCCGGCTCGCCGATCGCCGTAATCACGATCGGGTCGCCGGGGAATATCTCCTCCTCCGGTACGGCCTCGACCGCCCCACTCGCCGCCGTCCCTCCCAGCAGCGTAACGATTATCCCTAGTGACGTTAACTTTCCCACCGCCTACTCCTTTCCGTTGGGGATTTCGGGGAATATTAATTTTCGACCGGCCGCGGAGACGACGCGGACGCGGCAGCCGTAGATTTCCGCCAGCCGCCCTTCTTTGAAAACCTCATCGGGAGACCCGGCCGCGACCACACGGCCCTCCGCCAATAGCAGGATGCGCGGGAAGAACGCCGCGGCGAGGTTGAGGTCGTGCAAGGCCGCCACGACCGTCCGCCCCTCCTCCCGATTCAGCCGCCTTAGCACCGCCAACATCTGGACCTGGTGCGAGAGGTCCAGGTGCGCGGTCGGCTCGTCCAGGAATACGGCCTCCGCGCCCTGCGCCAGCGCCCGCGCGAGGACGGCCCGCTGGAACTCGCCGCCCGACAACTGGCTGACCGGCCGGGCGGCCAGCGCCGCGACCCCCGCGTACAAGAGCGCCCGCTCCACGGCGGCGCGGTCGGCCGGCCCGGGCGGCCTAAACGGGCCAAGCCGCGCGTACCGCCCGAGCATTACCATCTCCTCCACGCGGAACGGCAGGTTGACTTCGCTGTATTGCGGCACGAAGGAGAGGCGCTGCGCCATCCGCCGGCGGCCGTATCCGGCAAGTCGTTTTCCCGCCCACCGCACCTCGCCGCGCGTCGGCTTCAGATAACCGGACAACAACCGTAATAGCGTACTCTTGCCGGCGCCGTTCGGCCCGACGACGGCCACCATCTCGCCCGCCGCCACCGCCAGATCTACCTCGACGATCGCCGGCCCGGCGGGCCAGGAAAACGAAAGGGCCTTCGCCTCGATCAAGGCCGCGGCCACTTCAGTATCGCCTCCTCCGTAAGATCGCCAGGAAATAAGGCGCGCCGATAAGCGCCGTGAAGACGCCGACCGGGACTATCGGCATTTCGAAATAATCGGCCGTCGTCCGGACCAGCGTGTCGCCCGCCGCGACGAGCGCCGCGCCCCCCAGCGCCGCCGCGGCCATCAACGGCCAGTGGCGCGGCCCGATGGTCCGCCGCAGCGCGTGCGGGACGACGAGGCCAACGAAGCCGATGGGCCCGGCGAGGGCGACCACCGCGGCCGTCGCCAACGAGGCGCACGCCAGAATCAGGACCTTGAACCGCTCCACGCGCAGGCCGAGGTGGAAAGCCGTTTCCTCGCCCAACGCGATTAGGTCGAGCGGCCGAGCCAGGGCGAGGAGCAACGCGGAGCACAGGCCAACGAGGACCGCCGCGAACGCGACCTTCGCCGGCGTAATGTCCGGGTTGGCGAGGTCGCCCATGAGCCACAGGAATACGGCGTGCTGGTCTCGGGCGGGGACTATGGCCAGAATTAATAAGATCAAGGAAGTGAAAAACGCGCCGACGACGACGCCGGCCAACAGTAGCGCGTGGACGGAAAGTATCCCCGCCGCCCGCGCTACCACCACGCCCACGCCCACCGCGCACAGCGCGCCGCCGAAGGCACAGAGGTTAATCGCCGAGAACGCCGCAACGCCGCCGCCCAGTCCCGCCGCCGTCGCGACCGCGGCGCCAAAGCCGCCGCCGGCGGCGATGCCCAGGATGTAGGGGTCCGCCAGCGGATTCCGAAGTACTGCCTGCAGCGACGTCCCGGCCGTCGCCAACGCCACCCCGACGCACGCCGCCGCGCCGAGCCGCGTTAACCGCACTAGCAGGATGGCGTGCGCCTCCCGCGGGAGGTCGCCGCCGCCGAGCAGACGCAGTAGCGCCCGCGCCGACTCGGCCGGGCCGAGCCCGGGGCCGAGCAACGCCGCAGCCGCGCTAATCGCGACAGCGGCGATTATTAAAAACGTAAACGTTATTATCTTTCGACGCATAATTCCGGGGCGGCTCCGGTTCACGGTTCGCGGTAGAACAGCTCGTGGAGCGTCGCGATGCCGCGGCCGAGCCGGGGCCCCGCCCGCAGAATCAAGTCGGGGTTGATTTCGCATATGCGACCCGAACGGACGGCCGCTATCCCTTCCCACCCGGTTCGAGAGGTGACGGCCGCGGGCGCGACGGCGCTGTGGGCCAACACGATGACCTCCGGGTCGCGCGCGATTACGAGTTCCGGCTCGAGGCGGCAATACGGCCGCGGGAGGTCGGCTCCGATATTGACGCCGCCGGCGCGAAGCAGGGCCTCGTGGACGAACGAGCCCTCGGCCACGGTCATAAGAGGTTCCGGCGAAATTTCGAGATATACGCGCGGCCGCGCAGCCTCCGGGATACTCCTAACCTCCGCCTCGACCGCCGCTAGCTCGGCGTCGAAGGCGGCGACGACCGCAGCCGCTTTCTCCTCCTCCCCCACGATCTCGCCGACGGCCGCCACGTTCCGCCGGACGCTCGCGACGTCCGCCGCCATGAACGCCACCAGCGGAACCCCCAGCCCCTCCAGCTGGGCCATCATCCGTTCCTGCTCGTGGCCGGTCGTCAGGATCAGGTCCGGGTCGAGAGAGGCGACGCGCTCGAGCGAGACGTTCGAGAAGTCGCCGACGGCCGGCAACTCCCGGGCTTCCGGCGGCCAGTCGCAGCCGCGTACGACGCCGACGAGGCGGTCGCCGGCGCCGACGGCGAACAGGATCTCCGTGACCTCCGGGGAGGTAGAGATGATGCGCCGGGGGCGAGGCGGGAGCGCGAGGCGGCGGCCCAGGTCGTCCACGAAGGGCCGCGCTCCCGCCTCGGGCGGCGGCGGCGGTGCGGCCTTCCCGCACGATATTACGAGAACGCCGGCTGCGAGCAACGAACGAAAGAAGGTTTTCGGTTTCGGAGACATAAAAAAAGCCGGCCCAACGGCCGGTGCGCAACAAGACTTCCTTGTCACCCTACCCGTCGTAGGGGGTTTCCGGCTTTCGCCGGAGACAGGCAGCCTAAGGGTAAGTATCCTGGCTCGCGGGTCGTCCTACGGCCGGCGCCTTCCCGGTTTCCCAGTGGCGCAATGCCGGCTTTCGTCGCCGCTTACAGTGGCGGGGCCGCGGCGGTCTCTAACCGCCTTCCATAACCCTCAGGCCCGTATAAGTTTACGCTTCCGCCCCCCGGTTCCTAAGCACAAGTCGACCCACTATACGAAAGGGCGAGGGGAAAGTCAAGAGGTTTGTTCGCGGGCGCCGGAGGCCGGCCACAAAAAAGCCCCGCCTCGGCGGCGGGGCTGGGTTTTACTTTCCGTGGGACGCTACGGCGTTATTACCAATTTCTTCGTCGCGACCTCCGCGCCCGCGGTCAGGCGATACAGATACACGCCCGCCGGCAACGCCCGTCCCGTATCGTCCGTCAGGCCGTAGTGAGTCTCGTATACGCCGGCGTCCTTCGGGCCCTGTTCCACGGTCGCCACGCGGCGGCCGCTCAGGTCGTACACCGCCAGCTCGATTTCCGCCGCCTTGGGCAACGCGTACTTGATTACCGTCGCCTCGTGCGCCGGGTTGGGGTAGTTCTGGTACAAGCCGAAGGCCTTCGGCGTCCCCGCCGGCGGCCGGTTGCCCTTCTTCTCGCCGTAACCCAGGACGAACCTCCCGAGGCTGTTGGCCGTCGCAACCACGCGGTGGCCGCGCTTGTCGATGGAGCCGCCCAGGTCGGTCCAGCCGTTCCCGTTCCACTGGTACACCGATAGATAGTCCTCGCGGACTTCCAAGCCCTCGTAGGAAAGCGCTATCTCCACGGGCTTCGCCAGGCGCGCCCACGTCGGGCCGACGTCGTACGCGACGCCGACGGTCTCGGCGGCCGGGCCGCTACCTTCCAGAAGAGCGGCCGCGGCGTTCGTCGCGGGCGCCGGTTCCTCGCCGGGAACTATCGAGAACAACGTAGGCCCGCCGACAGTACCGGCGGCTACTCGCAACGCGGCCGCTTCGCCGCCGACGGTGCCCCCGCCGGCCGCCAAGAATCCAGCGCTGAAGTTCTTAACGCCGTCAACGATATTACCGGCCTCGTCGGCCGCGCGCCAAATTAACCGGCCGGAGCCGTTTTCGCCAGGCAGCATAACGAAAGTGCCGATAAAACTGCGCTTCGTCCCGGACATCGACACTATCGCCGCTCGCTCTTCGCCGTTATGCGGCGTGAAGAAGAGATCGGCCTCCGGCGCACCGAAAAGATCTTCGTTGGCGCCGAGCAAAAACTCCATATAATCGGGATTCACCTGGGGCCGAATCGCCGCGACACTGATCGCCGGCGGCGTCGTATCGGAGGTGGGGATTACAGAATATTTAAACTTCAACGCCACGCCCATCTCGGCGGTATTGTTGATGCTCATCACGATTGCCTGATATTGGCTGGGATTGCGGATCTGAATGATCCCCTTGTCCGCCGGCGTACACAGCAGCGAGCTTTCGCCGGCTTTCCCGTTCAGATCGGTCCAGGTCGATCCGTTCTTCGACACCATGACGTACCCGCCCCAATCCTTGGATTGGTCGGGGTTGGCGGGGTCGCCCTCGAAGGTGAAAATCGCCGCGCCCCAGCTAGGTAGGCCGGTGAAGTAGTAAAAGCCGTGGCCGTGGTGGTTCATCCAGTAGGCTTCGGAAGGTTCGAAGTTCAAGATGGGATATTCGCCCTGGCCCCATTGATTTTGCAGGCCGACGCCGCTGTAATCCCACCGGTAATGTTTGTCGTCGTCCCGCGGCCCGGTAAACCAGTTCCAGGTACTGAAAAGTTCGTAGGCCGCGATGAAGGCGCGGTCGGGGACGTAACTGCGGCCGAGATGGTGGTACCGGATCACATAGTCGATAGCGTCGAAGTCGCCGCGGTTAACGAGCGGGTCGTCGGTGTACCATTCGTCGCCCTTCGCGCCGGCGCGCCATACCTCGCGCGGCGTGAGCCAACCTTCAACTTCCCGCCACTCCGGCGCCCGCCACAGCCGCCAATTCCAATCGCGGAGGAAGAAGTTAATGGCGCACGCGATGTAGCCGCCGTCGCCGGTGTTGTTGATCGACCGCAGCGTATTGCCCAAGTAGCTGCTCATCCGGCCGTTGGGGTCGGGGGCGCCCGGGTATACGGTGTCCTCCGACCACATCGCCGAGGCCTCTAAGTACCAACTCGGCATCCCGATGTCGATTTGGAATTGAGTGACATGCATGAATTCGTGGGCGGAGATAACGGGCTCGTTAAACGAGCTCTGGGATTCCGACAGGTAAATATGCCGCAGGTTCATGTAGCCGGAGAAGTCGTCGCGGTAGGTATAGGGGAACGCCTGGTCGCCGAACGCAATGCCGCCGACGCCTCCGCTCAACCGGCCGAGGTACGCGTCCCACCGGTCGTTGCCGCCATAATCGTGCCCCGCGCCGGGCCAATCCAACTCCTGGTAGCGATCCTTGAGCGGGAAATACTTTTGGTCTTCGGGATCGGGATGGTAATACCATTTATCTTGAGAGAATTTCGCGAATGCCCGCTCCAGGTCGGCGCCGATTTTCTCGGCGTGGTCCGGTATCCCGTTGTTATTGTTGTCGGAGGGATCATCCAATTTGTTCGGCCCATCTAAGACGTAATGAATCCGGAAATTACCTTCCGGCGTGTCGTAAGTATAGACTTTAACGCCGCCGTAGCGCGAATCGCCCCACGAACAACGCCGGTAGAGGGCGAATAAATCGAGCTGGGTCTCGCCCAGGCCGCACACCTCCCGGAGGTTGCGCTTCACCGCGGGGTCCATTTGCGGCCACCGGCGCCACAACTCCATCGCCACCGGCGTACCGCAGGTCCACTCTTGCGGCGCGTACCACTCGCCGCGGTACGCCGCCGGGATCTCGTCCTCGTACGCCGCGTACAACCCCATAAACTTGTACATCAGCGCCTCGTCCGCGCTCAGGACGCCGGCCTTCTCCGCGGTTTCGATTTTACGTACCGTCGTGTCCTCGGCCGCGCACGGCCACGCGGCCCACGCCGCCGCCGCTACCGCGATACCTATCGCCACTCCTAGGATGCACTTCCTCATAATTCCGTCCTTTAGGTGCGCCGGCCGAACAGGCCGCCGCGAACCGTACGCCTTTAATATATTACGACGACGCGGTAAAAATAATTCCCGCCGCCTTCGTTGGGATCGACCCACACCTCGCCTTCCCGCAGGTCTACGTTCAATAAGATCTGCCATCGGTTGTTCCGGCCGCGGCCGCTTCCGTATACGGCCACTATTCCCATGTCGCCGCCGCCCTCCCCTTCCTGACCGACGTGGAGTACCGGGACCGTTATCTTGCCGCCGGCGGCCGTAACGTTCGCCTCCGAAACCTCGTAAACGTAGCGCTGGATGTCGCTACCGTAAATCTCGTCGCCGCAGCCGAGCAAGTACCCGCCCAGAAACGCCCCCGCGACGGCCGCAATTAAGGATATTTTCTTCATACCCGCTCACTCCTTACGTAATTTAACTTAGATTTTACTAATTACGGTTTGACTAGTCAAGTATTTTTCAACCGTTATGAAGCATACACCTTCACGAAGTTACGCAATATTTCGGGGTAGTACCCGGCGCGGGGCTCTCCCGTTCCGATTATCTCGTCGGCGTCGTAACCGCACGCGGCGAGGAGGTCGCGCTCGCGCCGAAACCCAGCCACCGCCTCCTCCGCCGTAACCTCCGGGTGGAATTGCAACCCGACCACCGGCCGGTCGCGCCGTTTAACGCCGTGGAGGCGGCACTCTTCTGAAGAGGCGATAACCTCCCATTCCGCGGGCGCCGCGGCTACCTCGTCGAAATGGAAGTTGTACGGGTACAGGGTGGGTCCCGCCCCGGCGAAGAGCGGGTCCGACGCCGTCGTCACGGCCGGCCATCCGACCTCCGGCCGCCGGCGCCGCGCGAGGACCTCTTTGCCGTACAGCGCTCGGAAAATTAGCTGGTGGCCGAAGCACACCCCCAGCAGCGGGACCCCCGCCCCGACGACGTTGCGCACGAACGCCAGCTGCGTCTCGATCCAGGGGGCGTTCTCGAAGATGCACCGCTCCGAGCCCGAGAGCACTACGGCGCGCCAAGCGGTACGCTCCGCCTCCAAATCTTCCCGGTAGACGATCTCGGCCGGGCCCAGGCCGGCGAGGCACTCCGCGAACCACGTGCCGGCGCGGCGGTGGTCCGAGCTGTCGACGATCAGAATGGCGGGGTAGTGCGACACGCGCTTCCCCTTTCGGCAACAACAAGGGGCAGGGAAAATCCCTGCCCCTCGTATCGTTCCGTTCTAACGCGGTTTAGCTCGGGTCTTTGCCGATCAAACGCTCGATTTCAAGAGTCGTGTTCCGCCAGTTCGTGAACTGGTAGTTTTTCGGCTCCTGGATCATCCCGCGCATTTGATTGATGGCCCACACGCAATTCGCCGAATCGCCGAGGCCGTAGTAGTCCAGCGCCAAGACGATATACAAGTCGTAGCCGGTGACTCTGGGGTCCGCTTGCGTAAATTTGAAATTTGCGCCGTTCAGGTTGTTGAGCATGTAGCGGCCCCGCGCCGCCGAGAGGGCGTACTCGTCCATTCCCTCGTACGCGGTCGCCGCACCCATGTATATTACCTGGCGGATTTGATTCGTGGTTCCCGGCTGGTCGGCGTACAGCATGGCGTCTTCGAAGACCTCCGCCGCGTCGCTCAAGCTGTGCGTCCGGATATAAGTCCAGCCGATGCCGGCGTGCGCCTCGGGATAGTACGGGTCGACTTTGGTCGCGTTCCCGAACGACGTTATCGCCAGCGGGTAATTGGCGGCCTTCCACGCTTCCCAGCCCTCGGCCGTCCAATCGGCTTGCGATTTCTTATCGAACTCCTGGTCCTCGCAGCCTACCAGAGCCAGGACCAACGCCGCGGCGGCAACCATGAGCAGTAGTTTTTTAGCCATTTACCGTTCCTCCTGAGGAGTTGTTCTTTGCTTCCGGGAATGCTCCGGTTTACGGTTACCTTCCCCGCGGCTTAGCGGGTTCCCACTACCAATTTCTTCGTGGCGGCTTCCGTGCCCGCGGTCAGGCGGTACAGGTACACGCCCGACGGCAGCGCCCTGCCGGTATCGTCCGTCAGCTCGTACGCAACCTCGTACACGCCCGCGTTCTTCGGTTCGTGCACCACGGTCGCGACGCGGCGGCCGCTCAGGTCGTACACCGCCAGTTCAACGTCCGCCGCCTCCGGCAACGCGTACTTAATTACCGTCGCCTCGTGCGCCGGGTTCGGGTAGTTCTGGTACAGGCCAAAGGCCTTCGGCGTCCCCGCCGGCGGCCGGTTGCCTTTCTTCTCGCCGTAGCCCAGGACGAACGCGCCCAGGCTATTCGCCGTCGCCGATACGCGGTGGCCGCGCTTGTCGATGGAGCCGCCCAGGTCGGTCCAGCCGGTGCCGTTCCACTGGAACACCGACAGGTAGTCTTCGCGGACTTCGAGGCCCTCGTACGAGAGCGTGACCGCGACGGGCTTCGCCAGGCGCGCCCAACTCGGCGCGAAGTCGTAGACCGTACCTACGGTTTCGACGGCCCCCTCGTCATCCGGGATCGCCGAAGCTACGGCGTGCGGCGCCGCGGTCGACGTTTCCGTCCGCGGCGTAATCAGGAACAGCGTCGGCTTCGCCACCGTACCCACCGGTAGCTTCAACGTCGCGTTGGCGTCTCCCATCGAGCCGCCGTTAGAAGCGAGATACGCGGCGCTGAAATTCTTCTCGCCGGAAACGAAATTGCCGGCCTTGTCCGCGGCCCGGTACTTCATCGTACCGGAGCCCTTGTCGCCGATGTCCAGGATGAAGGTGCCGATGAAGCTCCGGCCGGACGGGGAGGCGGTCATAGGCAGCAACTCGCCGCGCCTCTCCTGGGTTTGCGAGGAGGTGAACCAAACCTCCGCCTCCGGTTTGCCGAAAAGCTCCTCGTTCGAGCCGACCAGGATGCGGATGTAGTCCGGGTTGGATTGCGATAGCGCAACCGCTCCGGCCACGCTCGGGTCCGTCAGGTCGTCCGCCCGGACGAAGGAGTATTTGAACGGGAGGCGCTCGCCGTCGTCGGCGACGCAACAGAAGATCGCAACGATTCCCTGGTACTGGCTTGGGTTCCGGATCAAGACGATGCCCTTGTCCTCCGGCGTGAACATCGCCGAAGCCTCGCCGGCTGTACCTTCCAGGCTGGTCCAGGTTGAGCCGTTCCGGGTGACGTAGATCTGGCCGCCCCAATCTTTGCTGGCGTCCGGGTTGTCGTCGTCGCCTTCGAAATAGATGGAGACGCCGGGCCAACTCGGCGGCTGGTTGAAGAGGTAGAAGCCGTGGCCCCAGAAATTCATGTAGTAGGATTCGCCCGGTTCGTAGTTTACGATCGGGTAGTCGCTCGGGCCCCACGTATTCTGGGGAACGACCGTCGTGAACCGGGAGCCGTATTTATAGTGTTGGCCGTCGTCCCGCGCTCCGGTGAGCCAGTTCCAGGTCGTCCAATATTCGAATATATCCTTGAACGCCCGGTCGTCGAGGTACTGCGGGTTATTCTGGTAATACGTCGCCAGGTAACCCATGGCCTCCGTGCTCTCGCGGTTGACGGTCGGGTCGTCGGTATACCACTCGTCGCCCTTCGAAAGCGCGCGCCAGACTTCGCGGATCATCCACCGCGGGTGGTTCTTCCACTGCGGCGGTTTCCAATAGCGTTCCGCCCAATCGTTGTAGAAGTAGTTGATGATCACGGACATGTAGCCGCCGTCGCCCGGGTTCTTGAGCGAACGGAGGGGGTTGCCGAGATAAGTGTTGGCGCGGCCTATCGCGCCGGGGTCGCCGGGGTAAACTAATTCCTGGCCCCACGTAGAGGTGGCCTCGAAATACCAGCGCGACGTCCCGCTCGCCGACGATTCGACGGCGTCGAACATATATTCTACGCCGTGAGCTAGCTCGTGCGCGACCGTAACCCGCTCGGGATTCGGGCCGCTCGCCTCGTAAATGTTCCGGTCCATGTAGTAGGGGACGCGGTCGTCGCGATAGGTTTCGGTGAAGTCGAAGGGGTCGCTCGTCGTCATGCCGAGGACGTTGCTCGAGAACGCGCCGAGGTAAATGTCCCAGAGGTCGTTCCCGCCGTAATCCCATTCCTCGTCCGGCGGCCACTCGATGAGCGGGTAGTAGTCCTTAAGCGGGAGGTACTCCTGGTCGTGCGGGTCGGGGTGCTTAAACCAATCGTTAGTCGTGAACGTCGTCCAGGCTCTTTCGGCATCGTCCGCATAGTACTCGATAACTTCCGGGACGCCGTTGTTGTTCGGGTCGCTCGGGTCCTGAAGCCGATGGGGGCCTTCCAATACCCAGTGGATGCGGAAGTTCCCGCCGGGGGAATCGTAGTGGTAGACCTGGAAGCCGCCGTAGTTCGAGTAGCTGCTGAAGCCCGGTAGCGGGCGGTACCGCGTCCCGCCGTCGCGGAGGCCGCCGTTAACGGGGTCGCCCCCGAAAACCTCGACGATCTTCCGCTTTACGTCCGGCCGCATCTTCGGCCAGCGGTCGACCAGCTCGAGCCACACCGGCGTACCGCTGACGGGCTCGGGGGCGTAATACTCCGCCCGATACTCCTCCGGTACGTGCACCATCGAGACCGGGTTGAGGGCGAAGAAGCGGTACATCAACGCCTCGTCCGGGTCGAGTCGGCCGGCGGACAGCGCCCGGTCGATCTTGTAGGTTACGGTATCTTCCTTGGCCACAATTGCCCCCGCCGCGCTCAACGCGCACGCCAGGAAGGCCGCCGCGGCCAACGCAAGCATGGTGTTCCTCACGTTATCATCCCCTTTGCAAGGCGTGAGTGCGCCCTGTCTTTCCCCTCAGGGAATATATGTTCCGATTGATAGTCTACGGTTACCATATACCCCAAGCAGTGTCAAGCTTTTTTTAGGAAGGCCGTAGTCAACGCCGGCCTTAACTAATCCGGCTTTCCGCCTGAGTGCGAACAGAGGCGAGTTCTCCCAGTCGCCTCTCGATACCAGCCAACGCTTCCTCGAACCGGCTCCGCGCATCCGCCCCCTCCAAACCGGCGAGGTTTATCTGGATATTATAGGCCGCCCCGCGGGCCGCCGCCTCTAAACACAACGCCCCGCACGCGATGTCGGAAATGGCGCTCTTGGCGCCGAGTTCGGCCAGCGCCCGGCCGGCCTCCAACGCCGCCAACGCCGCATCCGCAGTCTCCCCCGGGACCTCCGCGGCGCCGATTACCGCCTCCTCGATGGCAGCCTTGCGCGCCGACTGTTTTTCCTCGTCATCCTTGGGCATTTTAAAGGCCGCCATTACTTTTTCGAAAGCGGCGGCGTCCTCGTCGATCAACTCTAAAAACCGGCCCCCCAGCGGCGCCAACGTCGCGAGCGCCTCCTCGATTGGCGTCTTGTCCTCCGGCTTTTTCTTCGCCATCGTTATCTCGGCGACCATCGCGAACAGCGAGGCGCCGAGCGCGCCCAAAACCGCCGCCACGCTCCCGCCTCCGGGAACCGGCGCCGAACTCGCCAACGTAGTCGTGAAATCCTTAATGGTGTCGTCGCGAAATGCCATTACAAGTCCTCCTCAAATTGGAATGAGCCCTTCTCCCGCCCGAAAATGGTAATGATTACTATTAACAATATAACTCCGGGCGGGGCGTTTGTCAAGTCTTTTTTGTGGGGTGTAAAACTCATATATACGCAGGTCGCGCCGTGCCGCCGCGCCAAACCACGACCTTGGGGCGGCGCCGCGGCTCGAATTACAGCCTGCTATAAGGAGGGGATTTTTAAGCCTCGCGTATCTGTTCGCCGTCGCGGAAGAGGTAGCGCTTAATCTTCCGCGTCGTCGTTTTCGGGAACTCCTCTTTGCGTATTTTTATAATCTTGACGCGTTTATAATCGGCTAGCGACTGGCAGCAGGCCGCCACCGCCTCCCGGACTTTACGCTCGACGAAGGCGTCGTTCAGCGGCTCGCCGGCGAGGCGGGCCTCCCCCTCCAGATACTCGTAGTCGGGGAAGACGACGGCGCCGACCGCCTCTCGGCCCGTGCCGGGGTCGGTCATGGCCATTACCGCGGCCTCGGATATTACGGCCGCGGCGCCTAGTTCGGCCTCGATTTCCTCCGGGTAAACGTTCTTACCCGCCGCCGTGACGATGACGTTTTTAACGCGCCCCGTAATATATATGTATCCTTCCCGGTCGATCCACCCGGCGTCGCCGGTATAAAACCACCCGTCGCGCAAGACCTTACTCGTTAACTCCGGGTCTTCGTAGTACCCTACCATCACGTTGTCGCCCGCGACGGCGACCTCGCCGATGCCTTCCGCGTCCGGGTCGGAGATGCGGACGTCGACGCCCGGGATCAGGACGCCGCTGGAGGCGAACTTGATGCGGTCGAGCGGGTTGACCGAGACCACCGGCGCCGTCTCGGTGAGGCCGTACCCCTGGAGGAGCGGCAGCCCCAAATAATAAAACGTACGCGAGACCTCCGCCTTGAGAGGCGCCGCGCCCGAGATAAACATCCGTAGCGTGTCCAGGCCGGCTTTGCGCCGCAGGCCGGAGAAGAAGAGGCGACCGAGGTTGGCGCCGGTCAGCACGTACGCCGCGCGCGTCAGCCCCATGAACGTGTGGAAGAGCACCCGCCGCAACGGCGGCGCCTCCCGGATGGCGCGGCGTATGCCGGCGAGCATCTTCTCGTACAGCAGCGGCACACCGCACATCATCGACACGCCGGCGTCGCGGATGTCCTCCACTATCTCCCGCGACTTGAACGAGCGCGCGTACGTTATGGCACACCCGCCCGCGACGGGGATGAGCATCCCGGCGGTGGCCTCGAACGTGTGATGCAGCGGCAACAGCGACAGGAAAACGTCGCGTTCGTCGAAGGGGAGGGACTGGTACACCTGGTGGACGTTGGCCCCCAGGTTGCGGTGCGTTAGCATGGCCGCTTTCGACGCGCCGGTCGTCCCGCTCGTAAACAGGAGGACGGCGAGGTCGTCCAGCGACACCTCGCGGCCGAGGAACTCCTCCCGCGCGGCGGCCTCCTCCTCGCCGCGCGCCAGCGCCTCCTCCCACGACAATACTCCCTCCGCCCCCTCCCCCATCGAGATAATCTCCCGGAGGTGCGGGAGGCGCTCGCGCAGCGCCGCGAGCATCGGGAGGAAAGGCGGCGAGGCCACCACGACCTCCACCTTCGCCTTCGTCATGATGCCGGCGAGCTCTTTTTCCTTCAGCTGCGGGTCGAGCGGAACGCAGACGGCGCCGCCTCCCGTCGCAGCGAGATAGGCCACCGCCCATTCGTAGCGGTTCTCGCCGATGACGGAGACGGGCGTGCCCGGCCGGACGCCGAGCTGTGCCAGCGCCGCACCCAGGCGCACCACGTCCGCGTAGAGCTGGTCGTACGTCGCGCGCGCGAACTCGCCGGAGGGGAGCCGCCACTGGCCGAAGACGCGCGGCCCGAACTTCTCCCGCGCCCGCGCCACCAACTCCAGCGTCGTAAATACGCCGATGCCCGGGCGAATGCCCCTACGCATATTCGTCCCTTCTCATGGCGGTTCTTGGATTTTAGGGCGGCGCCGCCTCGCCGTCAAGGTTTTTTTAGCCGCCGCCTCCCGGCGGCTCGGCCGCGGGAGCTTCGAGCGGGATAACGCCCTTGAGGACGAGGCGGCGGTAGTACGCGCCCATCCCGATCAACAGATACCCCGCCGTCCAGGCCAACGCCGTAACCAGGTTCCCCGCCGGGCCGTACAGGCCGGCCTGGACGAGGTGCCAATGGATCGCCTCGCCGGCGGCGTAGAATACCAAGCCGAGGGCGAGCTGGGCCCACGGCCGGCCCATGCCGTGGCCGCCGTGAATCGCTATGACGACGAGCGCGAGCGCGCCCAGCGCCAGGTCGGCGACGGCGATGAAAACCTCCGCCGCCCGGTCCGCGGGCGACAGCGCCGGATTGCGCAACGCCGGGAGGATGACGAAGTTGGCAGCGAGGAGCAAAGCGACCGCGGCGGTCGCCAGCGCGCCGGCCAACGCTTGCGGCGACACACGCGGCGGCCGCTGCGCTATCTTCACGATCAGCGAGGCGATAATACACGCCGCGCCCGCGCCCCACAGATAGTCGGCGTAGACCGGATACGCGGCCGCGACGCCCCGCGCGAGGAGGTGGTACAGCGTCAGCGCCTCCGCGGCGAACCAAAGCAGCGCGCCGAGCGAGAACAGCACCCACGTAGGCCGGAGCGCCGGTTGGTGCCGCGCCGCGCGGAAGGCGCGAATCACGAAAAACGAAGCTACCGCGGCGGCGGCCGTAAGCGCGCCGGCGATGGTCGTCGGCCGCCAGGGGCCGGCGGCGGGCATCGCGACGATCGCGACCGCCAACGCGATCAGAAAGATTAACGTGAAAAGTAAATAGGTATTGAGGCGAGCCATGGCGATCGACACAGCCTAACACGGCGCGAGGCACCGGGCAAGAGGCGATATAAAAACCCTCGGCCTGACGCGCAGCCGAGGGCCGTAAGTTCGATCCGCGGGAGGTTATCTCGTTACTACCATCTTCCGCGCCGCCGCCTCCCCACCCGCCTCCAGCCGGTACGTATATACGCCCGGCGCGAGCGTGGAAACGTCTAACGCGACCTCGTTCTCGCCTCGCTTGGCCTGGACCGTGTGCGCAGCTACCTTCCGGCCGGCAACGTCGAAGACCGTCAACTCGGCCTCCGTCGCGCCGGGGACCGAGAACGCTACGGTCGTGGAGGTCGAGGCCGGGTTGGGGCGGTTCTGCGCGAGGGCGAAGGGAGTTTTGCCTCCCACGGTACAGCCGACGGGCCCGAAGCGCTCGGCGGCGCCGGCGAGCGGCACGACCTCCAGCCAGTAGCGATAGGTATTCCCCGCCTCGACGGCCGCGTCCCGATACCGATACGGCGAGCGGCCGGTAATAAGTTTCGCGTTGACCTTAACGGGTTCGGAGGCGGCCGCGGCCGACGCTCTCTCGCGGTAGAGGTTGAAACCCGCTACCCGCTCTGCGACCTCCCAGGTGACGGCAACGGCTTTCGTACCGGCGGGGGAGGCGCGGAAGGAAATCAGGTCAATGCCGATACCCGGGTCGCCGTACCAGGCGTATTTCAGGTCGTTGGTGGAAAAGTCGAAATACGAAATGTGGGGATTACCCCGGCTATCGAGGGCGATGGACGTATACCGGCCTACGTACGGCGGGCCGCCGTCCACCGTCACGAATTCCCAGGCGCTGCCGGTCCACTTGATATATTTGAGGTCGCGGTTGGAACCGCCCTCGTAGCACGAGATATGGGCGCGGTCCTGGCCGTCGAGCGCGAGCGACGTCCACTCGCCCAGCTCCAGGTACCGCGGGTTGTCCACGGTTTGGAGGTTCCACGTACTGCCGGTCCACCGGGCGTACCGGAGGTCGTGGTACGTGAATACGTATTCGACGTACTCGTAGCAGTACGCGATATGGGGGCGGTCCTGGCTGTCCAGCGCGAGGGAGGCATATTCGCCCTTGTTCCCCGCGGAATCGACCGTCTGGACGTCCCAACTGCTCCCGGTCCACCGCGCGTACTTCAGGTCGCTGTTGGTTTCGTCGCGGTACGCGATATGGGCGCGGCCCTGGCTATCGAGGGCGAGCGAGGCCCACCAGCCCACGTCGCCGGTTGCGTCCACGGTCTGGATATCCCACGCGCTGCCGGTCCACCGGGCGTACTTGAGGTTCCGGTTGGCGGGCGTAGCGTCGTAGTAGGCGAGGTGCGGCCGGCCCTGGCCGTCCAAGGCGATAGAAGTGTACAGACCCACGTTCCCCGTCGTGTCCACGGCCTCGGTCAGCCATTGCGAGCCGTTCCACCGCGCGTACTTGAGGTCGAAGCCGCTGGAGCCGTAATAATAGGAGATGCGGGGATAGCCCTGGCCGTCGACGGCGACGGAGGTATAGCGGCCGACGTTACCCCGCGTATCCACGGTCTCGACGGCCCACGCGCTCCCCGTCCACTTGGCGTATTTCAGGTTGCCGTCGGCGGAGGAGAGGTACTCGTAATAAGAAATGTGCGCGCGGCCGTTGCCGTCCAAGGCCAGGGCGTTGTGCTGCCCCACGTTCCCGGCGGCGTCGACGACGCCGACGTTCCACTGCTCCGCCGCGAGGGCCGCCGCCGGGATAAAGAAAATTATTATCGTCACCTTTAACTTCATTGCGATCGACCTCCTCTCACGTCGGACTAAGAGCCCCCGTTACGCGAAAAACCCCAGGCCGGCGGTTAGCCCAACCTGGGTAGCATTTCGCGACGTGCGGCGCCCGAGGCGCCGTAGGGTATCTTACCACTCGCTTCCGTAGTCCCGGGCATGCCCTCACCCCGCTTGGCGCATCCACCCGGTTACTCTCCGCGACTCCTCCAGGTAATTATTATACGACGAGGTACCTCCGTCAAGCTTAAAAGTTAACTTGTTTTGTTGGTTATAAATACGAATCCTAGGCCGTTTAAGCCGGCCTGCGTTAAAGGTGCGTCAAAACAGTATCCCCAAATAAATCGTTAGTTAGAAAACGTTATTGCCAACGCCTGCCGGTTATGGTAGAAGAGTTACGTATTTGCCGGAGTGAGTAGGGTCCATTTAATCTTCGGGCTCGGGGCAAGAATTCTTAACGGTAGCAGAGGCAAAGGTGGGCGATGCGTTACGTCGTATCGTATTTCGTCCAACCCTTAACTGCGGCGTGGGTACTGGGCGTCGCCGTCGCGGTTATTACGCTGGGGGCGTTATTGCTGGCTTGGGCCCGGCGCGGCGGCTTCGCGAAATTGCGAACGTTCACGCCGGGCGCAGTAGTATGGGCGGTAGCGGGGGTTTACTTCGTCGCGTTCGGGGCGGCGGCCATCGCGCGGCACTACGCGATGGCTACGACCTTCGACCTCTCGTATTACGCCAACCTCCTCTACCATTGTTGCCAAGGATATCCGTACCAACAAACGGTGGACCCGACGCTCGGCGGCGTAATGCGGCAGTTGTCGTTTACGCTCGTTGCGCTCACCCCCCTCGGCGCGTTCTTTCCCGATCCCTCCTACTTATTACTCGCGCAAACGCTTTCCCAAGCCGCGGCTGCAGTAATCATTTACGCTATCGCGCGACCTAGGGAGGGACCGCGGTGGCCTGCGGCCGCACTCGCCGTCAGTTTCGCGT
>CP070633.1:117904-135448 GCA_020356085.1 Candidatus Coatesiibacteriota bacterium
CGGCGATGGACCTTTGGGGAGGGGTGGGCACGCTTCTCTGCATTATGGTCTTGGCCGCGGTTGCCGCCGCGGCGTTTGGCGGGTTTCGGCCGCGCCGCCTCCTCGCGCCGGCGACGCTCGCGGCGGCCGCCTTCGTCGTCGCCGGCCTGGCGCCCCGGCTCTTCGCCGTCCAGCCCTCGCCGCAGAAGTTCCTCCCCTTCGTCCTCCAGGCCACCGGGGCGCGTGTCGAGGAGACGTACTGGAACGCGTTGGGGCGAGTCGACGTTTTAACCGCCGGCGAGAGAGATGAGGCCCCGCCGTTGGGCGCTTTCCGTGGTATGAGCCGGAGTTTCCCCGGTCCTTTTCCCGAGGTTAAGTGGATTACGATCGACGGCGGCGCCGAGACGCCCATTGTCCGGTTCGACGGCGACTTCGGGAAACTCGCTTTTCTGGAATACTATTTACCGGCGTTGGCGTACGAGGTGACCTCGCCGGCGGAGGTACTCATCGTCGGCGCGGGCGGAGGCATTGACGTGTTGGCGGCGTTGAAACACGGCGCGCGGCGGGTGGAGGCGGTAGAGCTGAATCCCGCGATCGTGGCCGTCGACGAGCGCCATTACGCCGATTATAACGGCGAATTATTCGGGCGGCCGGAGGTCGAGTTGTTCGCTGCGGAGGGGAGATCGTTCGTCCGCGCCTCCGACCGGCAATACGACCTAATCCAACTCTCCCTCGTCGACACCTTTACGGCCTCGGCCAGCGGCGCGCACGCTTTGTCCGAAAATTACCTCTATACGGTGGAGGCCTTTCGCGATTATTACCGCCACCTGTGCCCGGGCGGCGTCGTTACCGTAACGCGGAATTATTTCACTTTCGGCCACGAGTCGCTCCGTCTCGTCGTACTCGCGTACGAGGCGCTGGCGGCGGAGGGCGAGCGCCGGCCGGAGGACTGCCTCGCGGTATTCACCAATAACCTCCAGGCCAACGTGCTGGCGCGGCGCGGGGGCTTCAGCCCGGCCGACGTCGAGCGGCTGGAAGCGGCCGCCGCGGGTAAGTACCGGCCGCTGTGGCTCCCCGGAAAGCCGGTTCCGGCCACCCTCTTCGGACGCGTGTACCGGAACTGGCACGGCCACGCGCGTCTCTTCCTGAAGCCCCAACCCTTCGGCGCCGAGGAGGGCTCCGAGTTGGACCGGGAGGCGGCCGCGAGCGGTTACCGATTGCTGTATAGTTCGGCGTTCTTGCGCGGATGGAACGAGTTCTCCGCGTTCCTGCAAGCGAAGGACAAGGGCCGGTTCTTCCGCCGCTATTTCTACGACGTTCGGCCCACGACCGACGACCGCCCGTTTTACTTTTTAACGTCGAAGTGGCGTAATCTCTACACCTCGGCCTCCGTCGCGGCCTCCCCGGGATTATTGGACGGCACGAATTTCGTCGACGTCCCGCACGCCGCCCAGTTTTTTATCCTGTACGCGTTGGCGGAGGCGGTCGTCCTGTCGGTGGTGTTTATCGTAGCGCCGGTTTATTTTTTCCGCCGGCGGAAACTCCGCCTCCCGCGCAAATGGTCCTTCGCCGTTTACTTCCTCCTTTTGGGCGGGGGGTTCATGTTGATCGAGATCCCGCTCATTCAAAAATTCACGCTGTACTTGGGCCACCCGGTGTACGCGTTTGCCGCGGCGTTGGCTACGCTATTGGCGGCCTCCGGGGCCGGGAGTTTGGCCAGCGTCCGCTTCCGCGGCCGGCGGTGGGTACCGTTCGGGGCCATCGTCGTTTTGGCAGTCTTGTTTACGGCCGGCGCCGATGCGGTACTCGGCGTAACGTTGGGCTGGCCCTTGGCGGCGCGCCTCGGCGTGGCGGTGGCTTCCCTGGCGCCGCTGGGTTTCTTTTTGGGGATGCCTTTCCCGCTCGGCATCGGCGTCGCCGCGGCGCGCGAGGCGACGTTAATCCCGTGGGCCTGGGCGGCGAACGGGTGTGCCTCCGTGGCCGGCCCTACGGCTGCGGTGTTGCTCGCGGCGACGCAGGGCCATAACGTTGTACTACTGGCGGCGGCGGTCGTCTACCTCATAGCTCTCGGCGCGATTTACCGGGCGGCCGGCGCCTCCACCTCCCGTAAATCGAGGAATCCTTAGGATGCTTATGGACGAGAATAAAATATCCGGATACGTGGCCCTCGGCGCGACCGTCGCCGGCGCGTTCGCGTTCGCGACTTATCTTCGGCGGGTGCTGACTATAACCGGCGGCGCCGACGCGGCCGTAGTCGCCGCGGCGCTGGCCGTGCTGGGAATGGCCGCCGGCGCCTCGCTCGTCGCCGTGCTCGGCGAGCGGGCGGGCCGCAAAGCCGGCGCTACGCTGGCGTGGAACGCGCTCCTCTTCGGCGCGACGGCTTTTCTCGCGGGGGCCGCCGTCGCGCACCTACCGCTCGACCTCCACGGCCCGGCGCCGGGGCTGACGTTGGCGCTCTACCTCCTCGCGGGGGCCGTTCCGCTCGGTTTCGTAGGTTTCGCGTTGGGCCTCGCGTTCCGCGTGTGCCCCGGGCAGCCGGGCCGCCTCTACGGCGCGTTCCTCGCCGGCGGCGCGGGAGGCGCGTTGCTCGCGGCCGCGGCGCTCGACCTGTTCGGCTCGGGCGGGACGCTGGCCGTCGTCGCGCTGCTCGCCGCGGCCGGCGCCGTTCTCTTCTCCGCCGGGCGGTCGAAGGTTAAGTGGATCGCGGCCGCGGCGGTGGCCGTGGCGGCGCTCGTCGCATCGGTAGCCGTCCCCTCGCTTTTCTTCCCGGCCGCGGCGCGGCAAACGTTCCTGGGCGCGGCCGGCGACGACGTCGCCGCGGCGAAGTGGAGTGCCTCCGGGCGGGCGGAACGGCTCTCCGGCGGCGCGGCCGCGGCGGCCGCGTATACGGCTTTCGACGAGGCGACGGCGGAGGCGTTGGGCGCCTCGCCCTGGCTCTCGCAGAACGGCCGGGGCGGCGTGCCGTTTCCGGCGGACGGCGCGGCGGCTCTCTCGTTGCGGCGTTACGCCCCCGTCTTCGCGGGCCGGATCAAGGCGCCGGAGCGGGCGTTGGTTGTCGGCGGCGCCGGCCTGGAGGCGCTGGCGCTGGGGGCCCTCGGCGCCGGCCGAACCGATTTAGCCGTGGCGGCGGAGACGGCGGAACTGTGGGGAGGTCTGGACTATGCGGCCGACCTGTTCGAGGCGGCGCGGGTGGAGGTACGGCGGGGACACGGCCGCGCCTTCCTGCGGCGTCAGGAGGGAACGTACGACCTGATCCTGCTCTCGCCGGCGCTCGTCGCGGCGTCGGAAGAACTCGCGCCGGCGCTCGAGCCCGATTATTTATTGACGGTGGAGGCGTTCGGCGAGTATTACCAACGTCTCGCGCCGGAGGGGGCGCTGGCGGTCGCCGTCCGCGAGGGCCCCGCGCCGACGTACGCGTTCAAACTGGCGGCGACGATGTTCGAGGCGTGGCGGGCGCAGGGCGAGCTCCAGCCCGCCGGGTGTTTGGCGGCCTTCGCCCGGGACGACGTCGTAACGGTAATCGCGCGGCGCGGCGGCTTCGAGGAGTTGGAACTGGACGCCCTGGCCGGATTGGCCGGCGAGGAGGTCGAGCCGGTCTATCTCCCCGGCCGGCCCGGCCCCGGCGCTGGAGTGGCCGATGACTATGCCGCGTTTCTGACGGCCGCCGCCGCGGGGGATTACGGTTCGTACGAGTTCGACCTCCGGCCCGCCCGGGACGACCGGCCGTTCCCGGCTCGCCTCGCGAGAGGGTTTGGGTTCTCCTTAACGCCGGCCGGCGCGGGGCCGTCGTTCGCCCGAGCGGGGGTTATCGCCGCCGTCGCGTTGGCGGTTATCTTCCTCGCCGTGCCGGTATATTGTTTTAAGAGGCAATGCGTGCGGACGGGGGGCAAGACCGGCTTCGCCGCGTACTTCCTCCTCGTGGGGGCGGCGCTGGGCACGTTGGCGGTTTCGCTCGAGCCGAAGGTGGCGTTCTACCTCGGCGGCGGCGCGTGGAGCCCGGCCGCCGCGCAAGCGTGCTGGCTGGGCGTCGCCGCCGCGGGGAGCTTTTTTAGCGCGCGGCTCGCGCGGAGGCGCCGGTGGCTCCCGTTCGTCCTCCTGGGGGCGGCCGTGGCGGCGTACTTTTTCGTATACGAGCCGATATGGGCCGCGACGGCGGCGTGGCATTGGGTTCTTAGGCTCTACCTCGCGGTTGTACTCGTCGCGGGCGTCGGCTTCCTCGCGGGGACGCTGGCGCCGGTGGGGCTGGCGGCGGCCGCGGGGCGGGAACCCGCTACGCTGCCGTGGGCGTGGGCGGCGTACCTCTTCGGGTTTGCCCTCGCCTCCGGCGTAACGCTCGCGGCGGCGCCGACGGCGGGGTTCCGCCTAACGATCGCTGCGGCGTTCGTTATCCTCCTCGGCGCGTGGGGCGCGTTAACGTGGGCGATCCGGAGCCACCTCCCGCCGGCCCCGGGGGAGGTCGGAGAGGGGGGAGCGGCGTGATGCGGAACCTAACCGGGTTAATAATTCTGCTCGCCGGCGTCGTGGTCGCGACGGCCGCCGCCGAGACGGTGGAGGAAATGCTGGTGCGCGCGGCCGAACTGGAGGCCGCGGATAAGCTGGCGGAGGCGGTCCAACTTTACGGGGAGATCCTGGAGCAGTACCCGGACCACGCCCCCGCCTACAATAATTTCGGCGCGCTCCTGCTCAAGGGCGGGAAGGTGGAGGAGGCGAAATACGCATTCCAAAAAGCCGCCGAGCTCGACCCGGAGTACGATACGCCGTTGAACAACCTCGGGTACATCTACCTCTTCATCGAGGAGGACTATGAGCAGGCCGGGCCGCCGCTGCTCGCCGCCGCGGAAATGAATCCCAACAACGAGTCGGCGCTAAACAACCTCCGCTGGTATTACATCGTGCAGGACCGCTACGAGGAGGCGGCGGTCGAGTGGGAGAAGCTGGCGCGCCTGGCGCCGGACAATGCTCGCCTTAAGCGGGACCTGGCCGGCATTTACCTGAAGCTGGGGGATTACGAGGCCGCGGAGAAATGGGCCCGGGCGACGTTGGCCCTGGACGCCGCCGACGTCGACGCCCGGCTCAACCTCGCGTTCGCGTATCGCGCCACCGGCCGGCTAACGGAGGCCGAGAAGATACTCGTGAAGCTGTCGCGGGCCGAGCCCGACAACGTCGACGTCTGGGTCGCGCTGCGCGACGTTTACTTCGCCTCCGGCCAGGCGGAGAAAGCGTTGGAGGCCGCCCAGAAAGTAATCGAATTGCAGGCGGAGGATCCGATCCCGGACGACTATCTCGCCCTGGCGAGGGTGTATTACGATTTGCGGCAGTACGAAGACGGCCTGGCCGCGTGTGACCGGGCCCTCGCGCTCCCGGGAGGCGACACCGCGGCGGCGCGGAACCTGAAGGGATGGGGGCTGTTTCTCGACGGCCGGTTGAAGGAGGCGGAGGCCGAGCTGAGCTTGGCCATCGCGCGGGAGGACCGCTTCGCCGACGCCCACCGCAATCTGGGCGACGTGTATTACCAGGAGTGGCAGTTCGAACAGGCGCTGGTTCATTTCGAGAAGGCGTACGCGCTCGACCCGCGCGATGCCCGCGCGCTCGTCATGAGCGGCTACTGCTATTACCAGGGCGGCGCGGTGGATAAGGCGGAGGAGGTTTTCGATAAAGCCCTGAC
Organism: Candidatus Coatesiibacteriota bacterium; assembly: GCA_020356085.1. GTDB lineage: Bacteria > RBG-13-66-14 > B26-G2 > WVWN01 > WVWN01 > WVWN01. The sequence continues at coordinate 123,549 of CP070633.1, forward strand.
CGAGTTTCCTGATAACGTCAAAGCCCTGAATGGTAAGGCCGCCGTCGTCCGGGCCCGGGGAGACGTCGCGGGCGCGCTCGGTTATTCCGAGAAGGCGTTGGAGATCTCGCCGGGGAACGCGGAGGCGCTCAATACGGCCGGCGTGCTCGCGGCGGAGGTCGGCGACTACGAGGGCTCGTACGAATACCTGGAACGCCTCGTCGCGCTCGAGCCCGGGCCGGCGTACGCGTATTCCAATTTCGGCGTGGCCGCGGCCCGCACCGGCCGGTGGGAGGAAGCCCGCCAGGCCTTCCTCACCGCCGTCGGGAAAGACGCCGGCGACTTCCAGGCCCTCGCCGGAGGGGCTCTCGCCTCCGCCAAGCTCGGGCTGGGGGCGGAGGCGGAGGAGGCGCTGGAGGGGGCCGAGGCTCGAAGTCCCGATAATCCGATCGTACTCTACGCCCGCGCGCTGCTCGCGGAGGCGCGGGGGCAGGAGACGGCGCGCCGGGAGTACCTGGACCGGCTCGCGGAGGTGCGCCGGGAATGGGAGGCGGCCGGCGCCGTCGCCGACGTCCTGACGGAGTTGGTGTTCGAGGAGATGCCCGCTCCGCCGGAGGAATGAAAACTAGCTTCGTACTAACTTGCGCGTTAATACTCGCCGCCGCGGCGGGGGCCGGGGCCCACGCGCCCGGCGAGCACGCGCCGGGGGGGCCGGCGGAGGAGGCGCGGGAGTACCTCCTCCAACGGCAGCCGGAGAGGGCGGCGGCGTTACTCCAATACGCGCTGGGCCATTTCCCGCTGGGCGTCGAGTTGAACCTGCTGTACCTCGACGTTCTCCGGGAGGAGGGCCTCGAACTCCTCGCTACGGGAGCGTACGAGGAGAGAATCGACGAGCTGGGCGCGGAGCCGATACTATTGTACGGCGCGGGCCGGCTGGCCGAGGAGGCGAGCGCGGCCCTGGGTTATTACCGCCGGGCGTTGGACCTCCAGGACGACTTCGCGCCGGCGTACGTCGGCCTGGCCGAGGTCTACCTCCACCTGGGCGATATGGAGGCCGCGCGGGTATACGCGGAACGGGCCTTAGCCGCCGACGCCTCGTATTGGCGCGCGTACGGCCTCCGCGGCGAGATTAAATTAATACGGGGCGAGCCGGAGGAGGCCCTGGCCGACTTCGCCTCCGCGCTAGCGGACGACCCGTACGCGCCCTGGGTTTACGCCGCGCGCGCCGCCGCATATATGGCGCTCGGGCGCGCCGCCGAGGCCCGCGACGGTTATCGCCGCGCGCTGGCGTGGAGCGACGACCGCGGCGAATACTTCCTCGGCTTGGGGCGGGCCCAGGAGGAGCTGGGCGAGAAGGCTGCGGCCCGCCTGGCCTACGAGGCCGCGTACGAACGGGCGTACGGCAATCTGCGGGTAGGGGCCGAGGCGCGTAAGGCGGCGGGGCGTCTGGCGTTCGAAGCTGGCGATTTCGTTGCGGCCGCCGAGTACCTTGGGTGGGCCGTGGCCTTCATGCCCGACGACGCCGAGGTGCACGCGTACCTCGGCGGGTTGTACGCGCACGTCGGTAAGCGGGCGGAAGCCGCGGCGGAGTTCAAACGCGCGGCGGAGCTTGAGCCTGAAAACGTGGAGTACGAACGATTGTATAACTTAGCGCTCGCGAGTATAGGGGAGTTTAAAAACGCGAAAGAAGCGGCAAAAGAAGTCGTTAAGCTACTGATGGCGGGCCGAAGGGAGGAGGCGTTAACGGAGTTGGAGTTGGGATTAGAACAATACCCGCTCGATACCCGCTTAAATCTATTATATGTAGATATTGTCGAAGAAGACGGCTTAACCGACGAAGCCCGAGAGGTATATGAGGGAAAATTAAAACGCTGGGGGGAAGAACCTATTATCCTAGTAGCGTTAGGACGACTTACGGCGGGTACAGATTTGGAAGAAGCGGAGTCGAAATATAACAGGGCTCTTGAGGTCGGGGGGCCGTTTGCGGCCGCTTACGTCGGCTTGGCTGAAGTAGGTTTGCGTCGGGGTAGGGCCGGCCACCCAGAAGCGGAAAAATACGCTAAGTTATCGCTTGCTACGGACGGCGGGTATACGCGACCGTACCGGATACGCGGGTCTATATGCATTTTTAATGACTCACTTGAAGACGCGGTATCGAATTTTAAGTTGGCGCTGGAGGGGGAGCCTTACGATCCGGTTGCCCGCGGTCTCTTGGCGCAAACGTATGCCGATTTAGGTAACCGCGAAGCCGCTGTGGAGGAATACCGGAAGGCTATATACTATAATGGTAGTAATTATGCCTACCATTGGGGATTGGCGGGTGTTTTACGATACCTTCGAAGATACGAGGAAGCCCGGCAAGCCTACGAAAACGCGGCGTTGTACGTAAAAGACGATAAGTTAAAAGCACGCGCTTTAGATGAAGCGGCCGACCTCGCGATAGAGGAAGGTAACTATAGCGAAGCTGCAAGGTATTTAGCCGAAGCGGTTAAATTTTCTCCCCGAGACAGGAGTCTCCGGTTGAGTTTAGGCCGCGCCCTCGCCCAACAAGGAAAGTACGATGAGGCTATTACCGAACTAGAGGACGTTTTGGATCGCGATCCCGACGACGGGTACGGATGGTACGAGCTTGGGTTGGCCCTTGAAGGAAAGGGGGACCTCGTTCGGGCCGAGTCGGCGCTAGCAAACGCCGTCCGGCTATTACCTGACAACACAGAACTGAGGTATCCCCGTGCCCAGGCCGAACGGAAACTCGCCGAAGTTAGGGAGGCGTTAGCGGAACCGGAGGAAGAAAAAGCGGAGGAATAGCATGCCTTTTTTCTTGTCATTTCTAATCGCCGGTGCCGTCAGCGGCGTCATCATCGCGTTCGCGCTCGACATGCGCTCGCCCAAGCAGCTATTGCAGGGGGCGTTGGGCGGGCTGCTTACCGGCCTGTTGATCGCGCTCCTGCTGCCTCGCTAACGCCCCAGGTGCGCGCGCGATTTAACGGTTGCGGCTGTTAGCGGGTTGACTTAAAATAAGGGTTAAACAATATCATGCCCCCCGACGAAAAAGACGTTCCCCCGGAGCGGGTAAAGTGGATCCCGCGGTCGCGGGACGCGGATAAGCCGCCCGCGCTCCCTGGGATTCACCGCTACGCCTCCTTCACCAACCTGACGGACCGGATGACGACGCCGGCGCTCAACCGCGCGGTGATGGTCGGCGTCGGCGCCGCGGTCGCGTTGGACGTCCTGCGGCCCATCGCGCTCGGGATGTGGGACGCGGCGTATTGCTACGAGTGCCGCGCGTGCTACGCCACGCAGGAGAAGTGCCCCGCCTCCATCACTTTCCAGGCCGAGCTCACGGTCGCCTGCCGGACGATGGACTACCGCCGGTTTATTAACAACCGCGGCTTGTTGTGCTTCCGCTGCGGCAACTGCACCGGTTTTTGCGTCCAGCACCTCGACCTCGCCGGCATTTACGGCAAGATGGGGACGGCGACCGTCCGCGCGCTGCGCGCGGGCAAAATCCCGTTCGACGTCGTAGAGGAGGCGCTCTCCGAGGGGCGGATAGGCCGGGAGTACGTCGACGCGTTCTACGAGTGGTACCGCGAACACGGCGGGAGGAAGCTTGGCTAAGTTCCGGGTATCGTGGTCCAACCGGTGGCTCCGCCTCGCGCTCGTTACGGCGATCGTGGCGTTCGCGTTCGCGGGGGCGCGGCTGTTGGCGTTAGGCCTCCTCTTCGCCGGCTTGGCGGTCTGGGCCGTGAAACGCTGGCGGGCGGGGAAGCGCCTATTGGCCTACGGCCTCGCTGCGGCGTTGGTGGTTGGCGTCGGCCTGTACGGTTTCGCCGCGTTCGAGGTGTGGAGTATGCGCGCCTGGCGCGCCGGGCACTTCGACGACATGGTCCTGCTGGCGGCCGACGGCACGTACGAGGGCGAGGGGCGGGGGAAGCGCGGCCCCGTCCGGGTGGAGGTGACCGTTCGGGACCACCGGGTGGAGGAGTTCGACGTCGTCGAGTTCTACGATACGATCCCGATTGCGGAGGGCGCGTTCGAGGAGCTCCGGGAGGGCCTTGTCGGCCGCTCCGACGCCGACGTCGACGCCGTGACCGGCGCCACGCGGACCTCCTACGGCACGATCAACGCCGTGCGGGAGGCGGTCTGGAGGGGCGTGGCGGAGGCTCCGCGATTGTCGGTGCTGTCGAAGATTACGCTCTGGTTCGCGAGCGTGAAAGTCCAGAAGGTCACGTTCCACTCGCTCGCGGTCCTGTTTATCGTCGTTTTGCTTTTCGACTATACGATTCAGGCCGCGCTGGTGGAGGGGACCGGCCAGACGCTCAACTGCATGGATTGTCAGACCTGCGTCGGCGCCTGCCCCGTCAAGCGGGTGGACGGCTGGCTCTTCCCGATGGAGATGGTCCTGCGCGCGCGGCTGGGCGACTACGAGACCGTCGCGCGGTTGATGGAGTACTGCGTGGGCTGCGCGAAGTGCGCGGCCAAGTGCCCGGCGGGCATTAGCGCGCCCAGCGTGGCCGCCGCCGTGGCCCACTACCTCCGCAAACAAAAACGGGAGGAGGAGGCCGAGTTCTTCGAGTCGCGGGTATAAGATGGCCTTTATGCTCCAGATAAAAAGGTGGCACGTCGTCGCGGTCGTCGCGGCCGGCGTGCTCGGCGCGGTCGGCTTCGGCGCGTTGGAGTTCTCCAGCTCCAACACGTTCTGCTACTTCTGCCACTTCGACGCGCGGTTCCAGGAGCCGTGGCGGGCCTCCGCGCATTTCGAGGAGGGCGTCCGCTGCAAGGACTGCCACTTCGGCCCGGGCGTCTTCGGCCTGGTAGACGCCAAGTGGCTGGGCCTCAAAGACGCGGTAATCGCCACCACGACCGCGGAGGACTTCAACAACCTCGAGATCTACACGCGGGCGAAAGAGGCGAAGTGCGAGAAGTGCCACCACGCGTTCCGGCGCGTCAACGTCGTCGCCGGCGCGGACTTGCCGGCGCCGTTGACGGGGAAGGTGGATTCGCTGGCCTACGACCACGCGCGGCACGACGAAGTGCGGGAGGTATGCCTGCGCTGCCACGACCGCGCGACTTCCTTCGCCGCCGTCAATTACATGACGTGCGACTCGTGCCACGCCGGCCTGGTCCACGAGAGGCAGGTCAAGTACGAGCGGGCCGTCCCGCGGGCCGACACGTGCAGCCGCTGCCACACCGGCCGCCTCCACGTCTGGGGCGCCAAAGCCGAAGGCCTCGACGACGGCGGCGTCTTCTTCTTCAACGATTGCCCGGCCAACGAGAGGACGATCCGGGAGGGCGTTCTCCCGGCCGCGGCCCATTGCGACCGCTGCCACCCGCCGCTCGTGGCGGCGGAAAGCGAGACCAGGTGAGGTAACGCGATGGCGCCTTACTTCAATTTCGAACCGCCGCGCTACCGGACGACGCTCGACGTCGTGCTGGACGAGACGTTCCCGCCGGTGGCGCGGTGCCGCCTGTTGTCGGAGGGCGTCAAGCCCTACCACCGCCTCGCGTTGGTGGAGGCGGAAATAACCGGCGACAAGGGGTGCCTGGCCTGCGGCAACTGCGTCGACTCGTGCCCCATCCTGCGCCGCGAGCCCGAGCGATTGGAGAAGACCGAACAACGCACCTCGATGGCGCTGGAGTCGATCGTCGGCGACGATTGCGAGCAGTGCTACGCCTGTATTCTCGGCTGTCCCCAGGTCGACACCTCCCTGAAAGATTACGTCGTCGACACGCGCCTCCCGGAGGTAATCGCGCCGTCGAAGACGATGACGTTCCTGGATAAATATTTAATGGCCGTCGTGGCGATAGCCATCGGCGTTTTACTCGGCCTGTTTTTGCGGACGTAACCCTGCGCGCCGCGCGAGGAGCTGAGCCGAGGAGGAGATCCCGGTGGAAGAAGTCGAAAAAGTAAACATCAGCATCATGGGCCGGAAACACCGCGTGCCGGCGGGTTTGACCATCTTGCAGGCGATGGAGTTCTCGGGCTATACGTTGGTGCGCGGCGTCGGCTGCCGCGGCGGCGTGTGCGGCGCGTGTTCGGCGGCGTACCGCCTCGCCGACGATTACCACCTGAAGTCGGGGCTCGCGTGCCAGACCGTCGTGGAGGACGGCATGGAGCTGGTCCAGCTGCCGTTCTTCCCGGGGAATAAAGCGGTCTACGAGGTGGAGGCCATAACGCCGGACGAGAGCACGCTCCGCGAGTTCTACCCGGAGATCGCGCGGTGTATGGGCTGCAACTCGTGCACGCTAATTTGTCCCCAGAACCTGGAGGTCATGGAGTACATGTCCGCGGCGCTCCGGGGCGACGTCGCCAAGGTGGCCGAGCTCTCGTTCGAGTGCATCCTCTGCCGGCTCTGCGCCACGCGGTGCCCCGCCGACGAGGTCCAGCCGTTCGTCGCGATTTTGGCGCGGCGCCTCTACGGCCGCCACCTCGCGCCGCCCTCCCCCCACCTCGCGCAGCGCGTCGCGGAGATTAAGGAGGGTACGTTCGAGGCGGGCCTCGGCGAGATGAAAGAGAAGAGTAAGGACGAACTCACCGAAATGTACAAAGCGCGGGACATCGAGCCGCAGTAATGAGAATTTTCCTCGGCATCGCGGCCGTCGCGGCCTCGGCGGCCTCGGTATTCGGGACGCACGGCATCCTGCTCGTCTCGGATCAGGTCGACGGCGTGCCCGATCCGCAATACTTCGACAGCTACTACCGGAACGCCCTCCGCAACGCCAAGCCCGGCGGCTACAAGTATGTGTTATGGGACCATTACACGCAGGGGAGCCCGACCTTCGAGGAGTTGCGGAAGTACAAGGTCGTGATCTGGTACACTTCCACCTCCGGCCAGGCGCCGGCCTCCGACCCGTTGCGGGGGAGCGTTACGCTCACGCCCGCCGAGCAGGAGGCGCTGGTCGCGTTCCTGAGCCAGACGCCGGGGACGACGACGCTAATGCTCTCCGGGATGTACATCGCGTGGAACTGCGTCGCCGACGCCGTTAACGAGAGGCAGTACTACAAGCCGCTCTTCTCGGACTACCTTAAACTCAACTACCCGCGCGATAACTTCGACAATTGGATCAAAGTGGAGGACGGGTGGAAGCTCGTTGGCGAGGCCGGCTGTCCTGTCTTCGCCCCTCCCCCGGAGGGCCCGAAGACGTACACGATCAATTGGCGGCACCATATGAATTTTCCGGACCAGCTGGAGTCGGCCGCGGGAGGTTCCGGTTCCGCCTGGTGGCAAGATCTCGCCTCCAGACGCCACCACCGAGCCGTAATTCGCGCGGAGGGCCGAAAGCCGGGCGGGACGGAAAACGACAGATATAAAATCGTTCTCTTCGCGTGCCCGTTCGAGAATATTCTCCACGACACTAATCGCACTACCGTCATGAAGAACTTCCTCGAGTGGGCGGGGAACGGCGAACCTGAGATCGGCGTCGCGCCGACCAGCCTCGGCCGCCTCAAAGCGCTCTACTATTAACCCCTCCTATCGCATATGAACCTTTTCGATACGATTATCGAGCCAATCGGCGCGTGGGTCATGAACGTGATCTCGACGCTCGGCTACGCCGGCGTCGTCGTGTGCATGGCTATCGAGAGCGCCTGCATTCCGTTGCCCTCCGAGATAATCATGCCGTTCTCGGGGAGCCTGGTGGCGACCGGCCGCTTCGACCTGTGGCTCGCCTCGCTGGCCGGCGCGTTCGGCTGCCTGGTGGGGTCGATCGTCGCGTACGTCGCGGGCTACTACGGCGGCCGGCCCTTCATCGAGAAGTACGGGAAATGGATCCTGCTTTCGGAGCGCGAGCTGGCGTGGGCCGACTGGCTCTTCACGAAATACGGCTCGGCCACGGTATTCGTAACGCGGCTGCTGCCGGTGATCCGGACGTTCATCAGCCTCCCGGCCGGCATCGCGCGGATGCATTTCGGCAAGTTTTGTATCTACACGTTCGTCGGGTCGTTTCCCTGGTGTCTCGCGCTCGCGTACGTCGGCCTGAAGATGGGCGAGAATTGGCGCGAGATCCGCCACTACTTTCACAAGTTCGACGTCGTGATCGGCGTAGTACTTCTCCTGGGCGTCGTCGCGTGGATCTACCTCCACGTCTCGCACGTCCGTAAAAACCGGCGGAAGAAGGCGGAGGCGGCCTCCTCGGACTAGGATGCGGTCGGAACACGCCCACGTCTACTTGGGCCAGAACGCCTCCGCGGCCAACGGCGGGGAGGAGGCGGCGCGCGCGGCGCGGGCCTCCTTCCGTCGCGAGTGGAGGCGGTGGTACCGGCGGGTCCTGGCGCGGAGGCGAGCCCGGGAGGGGCGCACCGGCGGGGAGCATCCGAGGCGGCCTTAGGGCCGCTTAACGATTGGCATCTATGGACACGATTTGGTTTCGCGTCGAAGGAGGCGCCACCATCGGCCTGGGTCACGTCGGCCGCATCTTGGCGCTGGCGCAGGAGGCGAGACGAGGCGGCCTGGCGTGCCGGTTCGCGCTCGGCGGCGACGCCGCCGCCCGGGCGTTCGTAGCGAGCCGCGGGTTCGACGACGTCGACGCCGTGCCCGAAACGATGGAAGAAGAAGTCCGCTTCCTGGTCGCGGCGGTGGGGGAGGCGCCTCTCCTCACCGACCTTCGCGGAAAGGACCCGGCCTTCTACCGGCGCCTCCGCGAGGCCGGCGTGCGCGTGTGCGCGCTCGACGACATGGGCGAACCCCTCGTCGCGGAGATCGTCGTGAACGGCGACATAGCCCCCTCCTTCGCGCAGTACGAGGAGCTGTGGCCGCCCCAACGCTTCCTTCTCGGCACGAAGTACATCCCCCTCCCCCCCGGCTACGAGGAGGAGCCGCCCGCGGCCGACGACGCCGCACGCGACCGCCTGCTGATTACGTTCGGCGGCTCCGATACCGCGGATTTTACCCGGCGCGCGCTGGAGGCCCTCGCCGCCGTCGATCCCCTTCCCGTCGATTTGGTGCTGGGGCCGGCGTACCCGTTCGGCGCGGAGGCCCGCGCCGCCGCGGCGGAAAGCCCCCACGCCATTGACCTTCACGCCCCCGCCTCGGACATGCTGCCCCTCTACCGCCGCGCGCGCCTCGCGCTCGCCGCCGGCGGCATTACGCAGTTCGAATTGTTGAGCCAAGGGGTACCCACTATTTCCGTCCCCCACGTCGCCCGGGAGGAGGCGGAGAGCGAGGCTTTCGCCCAGGCCGGCGCGGCGGTGACGTACCCGGAGAGAGAGCTGCGGACGGGCGGGGCCGTCGTCGCCGCGGTGCGGGAGCTGTGGGAGGAGGAGGAGCGGCGGCGCGCACTCGCCGCCGCGGGACGGAGCCTGATAGACGGCCGCGGCGCCGCCCGCATTCTGGAGGCGGTGGCCGAACTTGTCGGATGAGTCCGTGCGGGACGAACTAGTAACGGCGCTGGGCGAGGAGGCGGTCGCGGCGGTCGCGGGGCGGGCCGCCGTAACGCTCCAGACCGCCACGGCCGCGCGCGAGCTGACGGCGCTCTGCCGCGCGCGCGGGTGGCGGCTGCACCCCTGGGCCGGCGGCCCTCCCGCGCCAGACCTCCCGGCGGAGGCGGTTCTGGTGCGACCCGGCGGCGAGATAGCCGGCGAATTCCGGCTGGCGGCGGAGGATTACTACTGCGAGGTCCCGGCGCCGCTGACGCTGGCCGAGCTCCGGGAGCGATTGGCCGCGGAGAGGCGGTGGTTCCCCTTCGCCTGCCCGGGCGGAGGCGCCATGACCGCCGGCGAAGTAGTGGCGCGGTACCCGGCCAACGCGTTCGGCCGGGCGCACGGCGAGTTGCCGCGCCTCCTATTGGGTGTGGTTTTCCTCAACGACGAGGGCGACGTCGTCGCCACCGGCCGGCGGACGCTCAAGGGCGTCGCCGGCTACGACCTGGCCAAGTTATTTTTAGGTTCGCGGGGCCGGACGGGGTTGATCTTGCGCGCGCGCTTCCGCCTCTTCCGTCGTCCGCCCCAGGCCGCGTTCTGGCGGGCGCGGGGAGGCGAGGCGGGCCGATACCGCTCGGAGAGCCGGCTGTGCGCGGTGGAGGCGGGAGGCGAGACGTTGCTCTACGCCGACGGCCCCGCGGCCGACGTAGAGGCGCTGGCGGCGCGGCTGCGGGAGGCGGGGTGCCGGTTCGCCGGCGACGAACGCGGCGCGGAGGCGGCCCGCGCGTTCGCGGAGGCGGTGGAAGCTTTGCCGCCGCCGGCGCCCGGGCCGCCGCCCCCCGCCGGGCCGGCCTTGACCGAACTGTTTATTTAGGAGAACGGGCGGGCGGTTCGGCCGCTAATTTGGGGATCGTAACGTAGGGTTTTGGTTCCGGGTTAACCCGCATGGAAACCGTCTCCTCCCTCGATTCTCCCGAAAGCGAAAACGGCCTCGCCCGGCGCGCGGCCGCGGGCGAGGAGGCGGCGTTCGAGGAGCTGGTCGGCCGGTATAGCCGTCCGATCCTCGATTATTGCCGCCGCCTGGTCGGCGACGCCACCGCCGCCGAAGACCTCGCGCAAGAGGTTTTCGTCAAATTCTACCTCGCGTTATCTTCTTTCGATCCCTCCCGCGCGGTCTCGCCCTTCCTGTATCGCATCGCCCATAACCACTGCATGGATTGGCTCCGGAAGAAAAAGGTGCCCACCGTCCCGCTGGTGTGGGAGGACGAGGACGGCGGCGCGCGGGAAGTCGAGGCCCCGGACTCCTCGCTGGCCCCTGACGCGCTCTTCGAACGGGCGGAGGTTGCCCGGGCCATCGACGAGGCGCTGGCGTCGCTGCCCCCCACGTACCGGAGCGCGTTAATTATGCGCCACCGCCAGGGGTTGACGTACGAGGAGATAGCGGAGGCGCTCGACACGCCGTTGGGGACGGTAAAGGCGCGGATTCACCGTGGCCGCGAAAAGCTGCAACAAAAATTAGCAAAATACGTATAAATATCTGGAGAACGACGATGGCGGAAAAGTGCGTGAAAATTAAGGAACTTATGGCCGAAGCGCTCGAAGGCGCGTTGGCGCCGGAGGCCCAGGCGGCCTTCGACGGCCACCTCGTCTCTTGCCCGGATTGCCGGCGCCGGTACGAGGCGCTCGGCGCGGCCGTTTCGTTGTTCGAAGCCGCGCCCGCGCAGGAGCCCTCGCCGGGCTTCGTCGCGGAGGTCATGCGGCGGGCGCGCCGGGCGCGCGCGCGGGAGGTCACCCTCCGGCGGGCCTATTCCTGGGTCACGGCGTCGGCTACGGCCGCCGTCGCGGCCGGGGCGGTGGTCTTCGGCCAGCGCGTATTCGGGCCTCGACTCGTCTCCGCTTTGAAGGCGCTCGCCTCGCCGGGTGCGGCCGCGCTCGTCGACGTCTGGCGAGTATGGCAAGCGTTCGCGCTGCCCGCCAAAGCCTTCGGGAAGGTAGCCTCCACGTTGGCTACGGCGGGTTCGCAGTGGGCGGCGGAGGGTTTGGTCGCCTCCGCGCCGGCCTACGCGGGCGCGTTCGTCGCCATCGCCGCGTTCTACCTGATATGGCGGATGGGGCGCCTGCGGGCGGCCCCTCCCGTTAGCCTGGTCTAACGTCTTTATCGGTTTCTACAAGGAGTGAATGCAATGAAAGCCTTACTACCGCTAACAGTTTTACTCGCGTTTAATTTCGGCTTCGTCGTCGGTGCGCCCGCCGTGGCGCAGGAGCCGGAGACCGCCGAGACGGCCGCGACCGCGGAGGTGGAAACGGCCGGGACGGCCGAAACCGCCGGTACGGCCGAGACCGCGGCCACCGGCGAAACCGCTCTCGCCGAGGAGCTCGAGGACCTCGAGGAATGTTTGGAATGCGAGGATATCGAAGACGGCGAGGACCGCGTGGCCATGGGTAAGAACCTCGTCGTCGAGGAGGGCGAGACCGTGGAGGGCGACGCCGTGTGCATCGGCGGTAACCTGACGGTCCGTGGCACCGTATGCGGCGACGCGGTGTGCGTGGGCGGCGTACTAAC
>CP070633.1:135548-152002 GCA_020356085.1 Candidatus Coatesiibacteriota bacterium
ACACGGGCCTTACCGGCTACGTAACGTACGCCTCCAACGCGGCGAGCGAGACGTTCGCCGGCGTCGCGGCCGCGTTCAGCCCCGCCGCCCTCCCTGTGGCGGCGTTTTTCCTGCTTTACAGTTTCGCCTCCCTCCGGCGAGAGCGCGGCGGCCGGACTTTCGCTTGGCTCGGCGGTTTCGCCGTGGTCATCGGCGCGGCTGCCGCGCTGGAGTACGTCGCCGTCGGCGTGCCGTTCGCCCACCTGCGCGACATCCTCACGCGGCCGGGCTCTCCCCCTCCCGAAACGCACCTCTTGCTGCGGCGCCTCGGCGCCGACGCCGCGGCGATGCTCTTTTGGGAGGTATTGGGCTTCGGGTCAGCGATCGTCCTGGGCCTGGCGGGAGCGTTCTACTTCCTCGCGGCGCGGTCGCGGACGGGCCTTTTCTACGGAGGCCTACTCATTTTAACGCTAGCCTTGTATAATTTTCTTCCCTCCTCCCTGCGGGGGTACGCGCCGATGCCGCTGGAGGCGACGTTGTGGCTCCCGGCGGCGCTTCCGGCCGTCGTGCTCGGCGGCGCGGCCCTCGCCTCGGTCTGGCGGGGAGAGAAGTCCTCCGTAGGCCGGTGGGCGGCGGCGCTCGGGGGAGCGGCGATACTGGCGACGTTGTTCGTCAACGGCCACCGGTACCTCGCGCCCGTTTCGTTGGCCATACTCCTCGGTGCGACGCTGACGACGGTGGTATGTGCCGGCGCCGCTCGCCGGTTGGCCTCCGAGCGCGCGCGGCAGGGGGCGGCCCGGATCGCGGCCGGCGTTGCGATTTTAACCTTTATATTGCCGGTCCTTATATTATACTCGTGAGACTGGGAGCTGGTGAGGTGAAAGCGGTCGCGATTATCCCGGCCTTCCGCGAGGAGGGGCGCGTCGGCGCGGTCGTCGCTTCCGTCCGGGAGTATCTGCCCGACGTCCTCGTCGTCGACGACGGCTCGCCGGACCGGACCGGGGAGGAGGCGCGGCGGGCCGGCGCGGAGGTGGTCCGCCTGACGCCGAACCGGGGTAAAGGAGCGGCGCTCGTCGCCGGTTTCGAGGAGGCGCGGCGCCGCGGGTTCGACGCCGTCGTCACGCTGGACGCGGACGGCCAACACGACCCCTCCCGCCTCCCGGCGTTACTCGCGGCGCTCGCGCGGGGAGCGGACGTCGTCATCGGGACCCGCACGAAAGACCTGAGGGGAATGCCGCCGCAGCGCATTTTTTCGAACACCTTCACCTCCGCCGTCCTCTCGCTACTCGCGGGGCGGTTGATCCGCGACAGCCAAACCGGGTATCGTGCGTTCCGGCTCGAAGCCGTTACGAACCTCCCGCTGCGGCGCCGCGGCTTCGACCTCGAGTCGGAAATCCTGCTCCACGCGGCGCGCGCCGGCGCGAAATTCGACCACGTGATCGTGCCCACGATATACGGCGACGAAAAGAGCAAAATTAACCCGCTGGCCGATACCTACCGGTTCTTTCGGGTCGTAGCGACCGCTTTGTTGGAAAGGCTTGAGAGGTAACCGCGTGCCCTCGGAACTGGGCTTCCCCCGCCACCCCATAATGAACGCCGCCGTAGACGACGTCACGATGGCGGAGGCGCTCGACCTTATCGACCGCTTCGTCGCCGAGCGGACGCCGCGTGTAATCGTGACCGTCAACGTCGACCACCTCATGCTCATGCGGCGCGACCTCGCGTTCCGGGAGGCGTACGCCCGGGCCGACCTCATCACCTGCGACAGCACGCCTCTCAAATGGGCGTTGGCGTTCCTGGGTACGCCCATCCGGGAACGGGTACCGGGCGCGGACCTGTTCCCGGCGGTTGCGGAACGGGCCGCCCGCGTGGGACACCGCCTCTTCTACCTGGGCGCGGCCCCCGGCGTCGCCGAACGAGCCGCGGAGACACTGCGGAGGCGGCACCCCGGCCTCCAAGTGGTCGGCACCTACTCGCCCCCGGTCATGGCGTGGGAGGAGCTCGGGCGCGACGAGGAGACGCTTCGCCGCGTAGAGGAGGCGCGCCCCGACATCCTCTTCGCCGCGTTCGGCGCGCCCAAGCAGGAGCTGTGGCTCGACGCCGTGCGCGACCGGCTCCGCGTCCCGGTGGGAATCGGCGTCGGCGGCGCGTTCGACTTCGCGGCCGGAGAGACCAAACGCGCGCCGCGCTGGATGCAGCGCGCGGGTCTGGAATGGTCTTTCCGCTTGGCGCAGGAACCGGGCCGGCTGTGGCGGCGCTACCTCTGCGTCGACTCGCGGTTCATATACCACGTCCTAATAGAAAAATGCCGCGGCCGGAAAGCCGCGGCCCCCTCTCCCCCGCCGGCCGAGCGCTAGTACCGGCTCATTCGCCGCCGGGAATCCCCTCCAAATGGCGATACGCGACGCCGAACCGCACGCCCTGCGCGGAGACCGTAGCGCGCGGCGCGTCCAGCTTCCTTAAAATCTCGGCGAGGGCAAGAGCGCCCGCCGGGAAGATGTCGGCGCGGCCCTCCGGCATCCCGGCGAGGGCCCGCCGACTTGCCGCCGGCATCCGGTACACGCGTTCCGCGAGGGCGGCCAGCATTTCCGCCTCCAGCACGCGGCCGTGAACGCGCGCCGCCTCCCACGTTTCCATTTCCAGCTCGAGCGTCACCGCCGCCGTGGCCGTCCCGCCGGTGACGACGACCTCCGCCGCGGGTTCGACTCCCTTTAACTCCTCGCGGAGGTATCGCCGCGCGCGTTCCCATGCCTCCGGGTCCGGCTCGGCGTCCAGATATCTCTCCGTAACCAGCACGCAGCCGACGGCGTAACTCGCGACCGCCGGCGCCTCCCCCGCCTCCCGTTCGCGGACGATTTGGCCGCTGCCGCCGCCGACGTCCACGACCGTTACGGGTTCGGCTCCGAGCGCCAGGCTCCGCCGCGCGGCGAGGAGCACCAGCTCGCCCTCCTCCGCCGGCGACAGAACGTCGAGCGGTACGCCGAGACGCCGCGCCACGCCGGCGACGAAACCCCTGCGCTCGCGGCTGCGCCGCAGCGCCTCCGTCCCCACGACTTTAACCTCCCCGGCCCCGCGCGCGCGGGCGCGTTCGACGAACGCGGCCACCGCCTCCGCCGTCCGCGCCAGCGCCGCCGGCGAACTCTTCCCCCCGCCGATCCCCTCCCCCGGCCGCGCCGGCGCCACCGCCTCCTCCTCCACCCGGAGGCAACCGTCGGCGTCGCGGGCCATAAATAAATACAGCACCGTATTGGTGCCGACGTCGATAACTGCGAGCGAGGTAGTCGCCTGTTTACTTGACAACGGCCACCTTCCCGGTAACGCGCTCGCCGTCGCGCTCGACGACGTAGAAGAACACGCCGGAGGCGACCGCGGCGGGCCACCTCCACCGGCCTCCCGAGTCGGGCCGCCCCTCCGCCACGAGTTCGCCGGCGAGGCTGTATATCGCCAGCGAGGCGTCGGAGGGAACGCGGTCGAAGGTAACGCCTCCGCCGCCGTGGCGATCTGGTTTATACGGATTCGGGTAGACGCGGACGTCTCCCAGCGCGAGGGCGGGGCCGCCGCCGCGGAGGCGCGCCCACCCGGCGAC
The DNA here is from genome assembly GCA_020356085.1 of Candidatus Coatesiibacteriota bacterium. Lineage (GTDB taxonomy): Bacteria > RBG-13-66-14 > B26-G2 > WVWN01 > WVWN01 > WVWN01. The sequence continues at coordinate 139,114 of CP070633.1, forward strand.
GGCCGCGACCGCGAGCCGCGCGTTGGAGGCGACGAACGGTATCGACAGCTTGTCGACGGTGTCGGTTTCCTTGTGGTAGTGGGGATAAACGCCGTTACCCGGATTCTCGTGTAGGTACGTGGCGGGGTAACCCTCCTGCCAGAAAGAGTAGTGGTCGCTGTTGGCGCGGAAGGCGTTGTTCTCGCCGAGAAACGTCAACTCCGGCACATATAGGCGAGCGGCGCGGCCGGCGGCCTCGTACATCCAACTCGAGTCGTCTTTGTAGTACAGTATCGAATCGGCCGGGCCGCCGCCGACGTAGCCGATCATATCCATGTTCCACACGGCGCGGATATCGTCGCCGCGGGCGCGGGCTTTCCGCGCGTAATCCCGGCTGCCGACCAAGCCTTGCTCCTCGCCGGCGAAGAGCACGACCCGCACCGTACGTTCGAGTTGCGCCTCCGCCAACGTCCGCGCCACCGCCAGCGCCGCCACGACGCCGGAGGCGTCGTCGTCTGCGCCGGGGGCCAACTCGAGCGGCCGGTCCGAAATGCTGTCGTAGTGCGCTACGACGAGATATTGCGCCCCGGGCTCGACCGTGCCGCGTACGTCGCAGACGACGTTATCCCAGCCGAGCTCCGGCGGGAGGTTGTCGCGGAGGCTGCGCCAGCTCTGGCCGCCGTCCGCGGTTACGTCGAGGCAGGAGCCGTAGCCGCACGTCCACCCTTGCGCGCGGGAGGCGAACGAGAGTCCGGTGAGCGGGAAATCCGCGGGCGCGTCGCTCTTGCGCCACGTCGCGCCGCCGTCCGTCGTCCGGAGGACCGCTCCCTCCTCGCCCCCCACCGCCACGCCGGTCGTGCGGTCGAAGAAGTGCACCGCGCCCAGGTACTCGCCGGCGTCGACGTCGTAACGCTGGACCTCCCAGCTTTGGCCGCCGTCGTCCGTATGGAGGATCACGTCGTAATGGTTGCCTACGACCCAGCCCTCGAGCGGCGAAACGAAGCTCAGGCCGGTCAGTTCGACGACTTCCGCCGGGGTCTGCGGATCGGAGAACGGCGTCCGCCGCCGCACCCACGTAGCGCCGCCGTCGGAGGTGCTGCGGACCTCGCCGTGCCAACCTACGGCGTACCCGTTCAGCGCGTCGAGGAACTGGAGTTCGAAGAGCGTGTCGGCGATGTTGCTCGGTTGCGTTTCCCACGAGAAGCCGCCGTCGGTCGTATGGAGGATTATACCCGCCGTCCCGCACGTCCACCCCTCCGCGCCGCTCACGAAGTGGACGCCCGTCAGGTGACGGTCCGTCGGCCGGGGGAGGGAACGCCAGGAGGCGCCGCCGTCCGTCGTCCGCAAGACGGTCCCGTTCGCGCCGACGATCCAGCCGCGGGAGGCGTTAACGAAGAAGACGTCGACGAGTTCCTCCTCCGTCCCGCTCTCCTGGATCGTCCACCGCCCGCCGCCGTCGTCGGTCCGCAGAATCAGGCCGGAGGCGCCGACCACCCACCCGCGCTCCGTGCCGGGGAGGAAGAAGCACGCGTCGAAATCGTGAGCGGTAATGAACGTCTCGTACCGGGGCGCGAGGCCGTAGGAGGTGAGGCGGTCGTGAAGCCAATCGGCGGCTTCGATCCGGTACGGCGAAAAGGAGTATCGCGTGGGGAAGGCGGTTAAACCGTCGAGGTCGCGGCGCACCTCCTCCGTCTTAACCCGACTGAGCAAGTATTGGAGGCGGCCGTCGGCCGCGGCCGACTCGAGGCGCGGCGGCCCCGCCCGCCGGAGGCGCGCGACGTTGACCGGAACCAGCTCCCGCCAGGGGGCGGCCAGCTCCCGCATCGGCCGGTCGTAGACGAAGCCGTACTGCCGCGCGAGCAATACTTCCCCGCCCCGCTCGTACAGGACCTCGCCGAACGGCGCGAGGCGTGCCGGCGAGGCGCCCTCCACGCGGTAATACCGGCGGCCGCCGCCCTCCGCCAGGATTTCGGCGCCGGCGTTTCGAGCGCCGTGGCCGCACAGGAGGGGTACGTCGCCGAGGCGGCCGAGGTAATACACCTCCGCCGCCGGCCCCCACCGCAGCGCGAGGACCTCCTCCGAGGAGGCGACGAGGGGGCCGGAGACGGCTCCGGCCGTCGCAGTCGTTACCAACACGACCGCCCCTAACCACCTCATCGTCTCGCCTCCGTCCCGCAGCGCGCGCGAAGCTCCTCCACGAGCGCGTACGAATTATGCGTAATATCGCCCAACCGGACGTGGGGTTTGACGTCGGCGCCGTGGAAGTCGGACCCGGCGGTGGGAACGAGGTCGAGCTCGCGCGCCAGCGCCTCGAACTTCGCGCCTTGTTCCTCGGTATGGTAGGAACAATAAGCCTCGATCCCGGCCAGGCCCGCCTCCGCCAACCCGGCGAATACGCTTTTATCTTCCGGGAGGCGGAAGCGGTCGCCCGGGTGCGCGAATACGGCCGCGCCTCCCGCGGCCCGCATCACCGCCACCGCCTCCGCGGGGGACATCCGCCGCACCGGGAAATAGGCGGGTTTACCGTGGGAGAGCAGGTCGCGGTCGAAGTGGAAATAGGGAGCTTCGCTCTTGGGCGGGCGGCGCAGCTCCTCCAGCAGCGGGTGGCCGTCGTTCGCGGCGTCGTTCAATACGACGCGGCCTATTACCGGCCCGACCGGGAGCTGTCCCCGCGCGACCCGGGCCAATTTCTCCTCGTCGACGACGAGGCCGAGCGCGCGCAAGTTCGCGAGTCGGCCCTCGGCCTGGTGGGCCCGCGCGGCCGTGAGGTCGTCGATCGCCCGCGTTATGGCCTCGTGCTCCCAGTCGATGAAGTAGCCGAGAATGTGGACCCACCGCTCGCCGAGGTCGCAGGTGAACTCGGTCCCCGGGATAGTCTCGACGGAACTGGACCTACCCGCCGCCATGAATTCGGGCAGGCCGGCGACGACGTCGTGGTCGGTGAGCGCGACGGCGGCCAGGCCGGCCCCCTCCGCCAGGCGAACCAGCTCCGCCGGCGCGTATTGGCCGTCGCTGGAGTATGCGCTGTGAAGGTGTAAGTCTACGAGTCGGGGCGTGGGCACTCAGAGATCACCTAATTCCTCGGGGCGGATCAGAACCGTATCCGGTTGGAGGCGGCCGTCGCCGGCGACTACGCCGACGCCGGCCAGCTCCCCGGCGGGAGTCAACAACCGAACGGCGGCGTCGGCGCCGAGCGCCGGCGATCTCCGGACCGGCCGGCCGTGCGCGACGGCGACGACCTCCTCCGCCGAGAGCGAGACGACGGGGAGTTCCGGCAACAAGTCGGCGGCCGCGACGAAATGCGGCGGTTGGAAAAGGCGCTCGCCGGCGCCGGACGTAAGTTCCGCCTCCGGCAACGCCTCCGCCAAACCGTACGGCCCGACGGCGAGACGCTCCAGGTCGACGAGGTGGCCGCCGACGCCGAGTTTGCGGCCCAGATCGCGCGCGAGCGCGCGGACGTACGTACCGCCGCTGCACGAGACGACGGAGGTGAAGGTCGGCGGCGAGACGGCCTCGACCTCCCAGCCGTACACGGTGACCGTCCGCGTCGGAGCGGAGACCGGCTCCCCCCGCCTCGCTTTGCGGTACAACGGCTCGCCGTCCCGCTTTACCGCCGAAAACTTAGGGACTTCCTGGGCGATGTTGCCGACGAAAGACCGCACGGCCGCCGCCAGGCCGTCGTACGTGCCGGCCGGAACCGCCCGCTCGTAGAGCACGTCGCCCTGGTCGTCGCCGGTAGCGGTCTCCGCGCCCAGCTTGACTACGAGGCGGTACTCCTTGCCGTAGGGGAGGAAGAAGCGCGCGAGCCGCGTTACGCGGCCGAACAGCAGCAGCAGCACGCCGTGCGCCGCGGGGTCGAGCGTTCCGGCGTGGCCGACGCGCTTCGTGCCCAACGCCCGGCGCGCCGCGTCGACGACGTCGTGGGAGGTGGGCCCGCGCCGTTTGTTGACGTTGAGGAGACCTCCTATTTCCGTCGCAGCCACGCCTCCACCTCGTCCAGGATTTGGGCCTTAACTTCTTCGGGGGGACCGGCGACGAAACAACCCGCCGCCGCGGCGTGGCCGCCGCCGCCGTGGGCCACCGCCAGTACGCTGACGTCGAGGTCCTCCGCGGCGCGGAACGAAACGCGCACGCCCCCCTCCACCTCGCGGAAGAGCACGCCCACGCGGCAGCCGGCGAGGCGCCGCGTAAAGTCCACCATCCCCTCCGTATCCTCGACGCCCGCGCCGGTACGCGCCCGGGCCTCGCGCGTCACTTCCATGTACGCGATGCCGTCCCGCTGCCGCAACGAGGCGAGGCCCTCTCCCAACACGTTCAAATGCGGGAGCGAGAAGCGCCGATGCAGGTGGCGTTCGACCTCCGCGGGTTCGACGCCCCGGCGGATAAGGTCGGCCGCCATCTCGAACGCCCAGGCGTTGGTATTGGAATACGTGAAGTTGCCGGTATCGGTCACCAGGCCGACGTAAAGACACAGCGACGTTTCGCGCGGCCAGTCGGCTCCCATTTCGCGGAGGACGGCCCACACCATGGCCGCCGCCGCGGGAGCTTCCGGCTCCACCCAGCTTACGTTGCCGAACGGCCGGTGGGAGGCGTGGTGGTCGATATTAACGGCCGCCCCGCCGTCGGCGGCGAACGCCGTCACCGCCTCCGGAAGGCGGGCGGGGTCCGCGCTGTCGAGCGCGACGACGACGTCGCCCGCGCCCAGCGAGGGAGTCTCGTTCGCGGCGAGTTCGTCGAACCCGGGAAGGAAGCGGTAGCGCGCCGGCGCCGGCGCGAGGGGCCAGGGCACGGCCTCCTGGCCGCGGGCGCGGAGGGCGTGAGTCAGCCCCAGGACGGAGCCGACGGCGTCTCCGTCCGGCTCGACGTGGGTTACCAGGACGAGACGGGGGTAATCCCTAATCGTCGCCGCTATCTTCGTCGCCGGCGGAAAGTCCATCGGCTTCCAATTCTTTAAGGATGGCGTACACGCGGAGCGCGGAGCGGTATTGCCGGTCGAGGCGGAACCGAACGCGAGGCGTGCGCCGCAGGCGGACGCGGGAGGCCACGTGACGCTGTACGAACGGCCGGCACCGCTCGAGCGCCGCCAGCGCGGCCGCCGCCTCGTTCTCGTCGCCGAATACGCTCACGTAAACGTCCGCGAACTGGAGATCGGGCGAGACCTTCGTCCACAGCACGGTAACGGCCTGCGCCGCCGGTTCGGTAACGCGGGAGGCCAGCACCTCCGCGACCTCTTTTTTTATTAGTCGTTCTACGCGCGCGAGGCGCTTTCCGGCTTCCACTGCGATGCCCCCAACCCGCGTCCGTATGATCGGGTTTACAGTTCGACGACCTCTCCCGCTACGAGCGCGTCGAGGTCGCTAAACCGCCGCGCGAAGTGGTTTTCGAACTTCGAGAGTAGAGCGTCCGCTTGAGCTCGGCCGGTCGCGAGACCCGCTACCGTAACTACCGCGTGGTGCGGGTCGTCGAGGCCGTCGATTTCGGCCACGGCCACGTCGAACCGAGCGCGCATCCCGTCTTTGAGGGAACGCACGACCATCCGCTTATCCTTGAGGCTCCGGGCCTCCGGGAGGCGGAGGGTAACCGTCAGGAGGGCGAGATACGGTCGCCGCGCCGCTCTCATTTCCGGGGAAGGCGGCGCGCTATCTTACGGTCTTCCAGCACTTGGATCACGTCGCCCTCTTCCACCTCCGGGAAACCGCCGATGACGATACCGCACTCCAATCCCTGTTGCACCTCCCGCACGTCGTCGCGGAAGCGCCGCAGCGACGTTACGGTGCCCTCGTGGATCGCGGCCTCCTCCCGGAGGACGCGCGCGCGGGCACCGCGGAACACGCGGCCGCTTTGCACCATACATCCCGCGACCTTCGCGGAAGCCGAGAGGGGGAACACTTGCCGCACTTCCGCCTCCCCCACGACCTCCGTCACGATCTCGGGCTCGAGCAGGCCCTCCAACGCGGCGCGGACGTCCTCGATGGTTTCGTAGATGACGTCGTAGGTTCGAATCTCGACGCCCTCCTGCTGGGCCAACTTTTTCGCCTTCGCCTCCACGCCGACGCGGAAGGCGATTATTACCGCCTCAGAAGCGCTCGCCAACAGGACGTCGCTCTCGTTGACGGGGCCGACGCCGGTATGGAGTATCTTCGTCGCCACCTCCTCGTCCCCCAGCGGGCCGAGGTGTTCGACTAGCGCCTCCAAGGAACCGGCGACGTCGGCTTTGAGTACCAAGTTAAGTTCCGCCTTGCCCCCCTCTTGGAGTTGCCGATACCAATCGTCGAGCGAGAAGGCGGGTTCGACGGCTTCCTCCTTCTCCGGCTCGACCGACAACAAAGCCGCGAGCGAGCGGGCGGTTTTATCGTCGGGCATCGCGACCCAGACGTCGCCGGCGTCGGGCAAACCTTCCGCGCCCAGGATCTGGACCGGCGTCGACGGCCCGGCTTGCTTGATCTTTTTGCCGGCGGTATCGAAGAGGGCGCGAACCCGGCCGGCCCGCTTTCCGGCCACGAAGGAATCGCCGATGCGGAGCGTCCCTTGTCCGACGAGAACGGTCACGACGGCGCCCCGGCCGCGGTCAAGCGTCGATTCTAAAACGACGCCGGCGGCGCGGCCTTTCGGGTCGGCCGTGAGTTCCATAATTTCGGCTTGCAGCGATATGGCCTCCAGGACTTTGTCCAGCCCCTCGCCGCGGGGAGCCGATACCTCGACGGCCAGCACCTCGCCGCCCCAGTCCTCGGTCGTGACGCCGTGTTCGGCCAGGCCGCGCTTCACGCGGAGCGGGTCGGCCTCCGGCTTGTCCATCTTGGTTATGGCTACGACGATGGGGACGTGGGCCGCCTTGGCGTGACTGATCGACTCCAAGGTCTGGGGCATAACGCCGTCGTCCGCAGCAACGACCAGGACTACGAGGTCGGTAACCTGGGCGCCCCGGGACCTCATTTCCGTAAAGACCTCGTGGCCCGGCGTGTCGATAAACACGACGTCGCCGAAGGAGCTCTCGACGAGCGAGGCGCCGACGTGCTGGGTAATCCCGCCGGATTCGGTGGCGACGACGTCCGTCTTCCGTAGCGCGTCGAGCAGCGTGGTCTTGCCGTGGTCGACGTGACCCAGGACGGCTACGACCGGCCGGCGCGGTTCCGGTTCCCCCGCCGTCGCCTCGGCGTCGACGTCGAAGCCCAGTTCGCGCGCGGCCGCAGCTTGCTCCTCCATGCCGAGCAAGCTCAGCATCGTCGTCTCCCGGCGATCCTGGCCTTTATAGAAATCCTGGAGCTTCTCGGTCGGAACGTCGAGCTCGAGCGCGAGTTCGCCGAGCGTCCGCTCGCCGCGGAGTCGGACCTTCTTTTTGGGGGGGACCTTTGGTTCCGGCGGCGCGACGGTGCGCTGTCCCGCGCCCCGGCCTTTTTCGGCCCCCCGCCGGGCGCGCGTCGGCTTCTCGCGCCGCCGGCCCGGGCGGCCGCGCGGCCGCGACAAACGGTCCGACTTGGCCAACCGCCGCAACGCCTCCGACGATATGCGCGCCGCGCTGTCCTCTTCGATCTCGGCGCCGAGGGTTGCTCCAGCTTCAGCTTTCTCGGCGCGGGGCGGCTTTTTCCCCTTGGCCGGTTTCGCCCCGGCCTCGGCGACTTCCTCTTCCGCTTGCGGCTCGGCGACGGCGGGTTCGGCCCCTTCCGCGGGGGGAGCCGCCTCCGCTACAGCCTCGGTCGGAGCGGCTTCCGCCGACTCCTCGCCGGGAGCGCCCTCGGCGGCCGCAGCCGCCCCAGGCTCCGCCGCAACAGCGGGAGCCTCCGCCCCCTCCGCCGGCGCCTCGACGACTCCGGTTGGCGGGGCCCCGGGTTCCGCCGGGACCTCCTCTTCGGCTTTCCGAGGCGCTTTCTTGCGAAGCCGCGCTTTGCCCAACGAGGGCTTAACCAAGTCGGGCATGACGGAAGGCTCCGCCTCCGGTTCCTTGCCCTTGATGCCGAACAAGTGGGCGCGAAGCTGGGCCTCCGCCTCCGGCGTGACGACGCTATTGGCGGCTTTCACCTCGAAGCCGACCTTATTCAGGAGCGCGATAACTTCCTTACTGGTACGGTCCAACGACTTCGCGATCTCGTGGACCCTTCGTTTGGCGGCCAAAACCTAACACCTCACTTGGCTGAACTGGCTATCGGCCGGCGTTATTCCGGCTTCGTCTCTTCCGGTTCCTCTTCGGCCGCGGCCTCCGCCGCAGGCGTCTCTTCGTCGGGCGCGGCTTCCGGGTCTGGTTCGGCAGAACCCGCCTCTTCCCCCCCCGGCTCGTCCGTCGCCGTATCGCCTTCTTCCTCGGCGGCCGCGGGCTCTTCCGCCGGGACCTCCGACTCCGCGGCGGCGGCGGCTTCCTCCTCTTCGCTTACCGGCGGGGTCGCCGGTTCCGCGCGCTCGGTTTCTTCCTCCGCCCCCTCGGCCTCGGTTTCCGGCTCTGCCTCCTCGGCTTCCGCCGCCGGCTCTTCGGCCTCGGTCGTTTCCTCGGCTTCGGCTTCCGGCGCGGCTTCCGCCTCCATGTAATCTTCGGGGCGGGGCGGCGCCAGCCCCTGCTCGGCCAGCGCCGCTAGCCCGGCGGCGACCTTCTCCTTCAACTCCACCGCGCTTTTCGGGCCGACGCCGGGAACGGTAGTTAGCTGCTCGGGCGTGGCGGCGAGGATCTCGTCCGCGGTCCCGAAGCCGTACTCGTACAGTGCGAGCGCCGTTTTTTCGCCCACGCCCGGGAGGCTAATGAGGAAATCGTAGGAGGCAGCGGCCTCCGCCTCCTCCCGCACGGCCAGCTCCTCCCGCTCCCGTTCGCTGATAATGTCGAGATGCCACCCGAGCAACTTGGCGGCCAGCCGTACGTTCTGGCCGCCGCGCCCTATCGCCAGCGAGAGCTGGTGCTCCGGGACGACGACGACGATGTGATGGGCGTCCTCGTCGACCTCGATGGCCGTGATCTGGGCGGGCGCGAGCGCGTTCCGCGTAAACTCCTCGATCGTAGTCGCGTAGCGAACGATATCGACCTTCTCGCCGGAGAGCTCCCGCACGACGGCCTGGACGCGGTAGCCGCGCATGCCGACGCAGGTCCCCACCGGGTCGATGTTCTTATCGCGACTCGAGACCGCGATCTTCGAGCGGGACCCGGGTTCCCGCGCGACGACGTGGATTTTGACGAGTCCCTCGTAGATCTCCGGGACCTCCAACTCGAAGAGTTTGGACAGGAAATCGGGATGGGCCCGCGACACGATAATCTGCGCGCCCTTGGTGGTCTCGCGGACCTCCGTCAAGTACGCGCGTACGCGGTCGCCGACGCGGTACTCCTCCCCCGGGAGGCGCTCGCGGTACGGCATTACCGCCTCCGTCCGGCCCAGGTCGATGACGACCGTCCCCTTGGACTCGCGTTTGACGACGCCGCTCACGACCTCGCCGATACGGCCTTGGTACTCCTCCAGGATGACGCCCCGCTCCGCCTCCCGGAGGCGCTGGATGACGACCTGCTTGGCGATCTGGGCGGCGTTGCGGCCGAACAGGGAGGGCGAGATCTCGAAATCCATTTCGTCGCCCACCTCCGCCTCGGGGTCGACTTCCCGGGCCTCCTCCAGGCTGATTTCCAAACCCGGTTTCGTTGCCTCCTCGACGACCGTGCGGCGCGCGACGATGACGATCCGGTCCTCCTCGTCCAAGAGGTGGATGTCCATCTCGGGGATGTTGAGGTGGCTCCGGCGGGAGGCGGAATTCAACGCCGCCTCCAGCGCCTCGATGACGACCTCGCGTTCGATATCTTTGGCGCGGGCCAGCTGGTCCACCATGTCGTTAAGGGCCATTTCTTCCATCGCAGTACCTCTACCCCCTACCGCCGCCCCGGCCGCCGGGGCGCGCGAGGGCTTTCTTGCGCGTCGAGGCGCGTTTTTCGAAACCGGGCAGTTCGGGCTCGAGTCGGGCCTCGGCTACGGCGCGGAAGGGGAGCCGGCGGCGTCCCGCCTCCGCGTCCAGTTCGACGAAATCTTGGGTTACGTTCACGATCCGGCCGACCACGACCTCCGGCCGGAGATCGCCCTTTACTTTAAGCCGCGCGAGCATCCCGCGGAAGCGCCGAAACTCGGCGGGCGTACGGAGCGGGCGGTCCAGGCCGGGGGAGGAAACCTCCAGGTCGAAATCGCCCAATATTACGCTTTCGAGTTCGAGGCGCGCCCGGAGGCGCACGTTGACGTCGGCGCAGTCGTCGACGCCCACGAAGCCGTCGCTCCGGTCCAGCACGACCTTGACGAGCCAGCCCTTCGGCCCCCGCTTAACCGCGACTTCCCACAGCGCCAGGTCGAGGGAGGCGGCCACCGCCGCCGCGACGGCTTCGACCCGCTCGCGTAAGTCCTCCGCCAACGCCACGGCTACGCCTCCTCCAACTTGTCCAATTCCTCGCAGAGCGCGGCGAGGAGGTCCGCCTCCTCCGCATGGCGGACGATCTCGCCGTGCCGGTACACGACGCCCCGGCCCTTCCCGCCGGCCACGCCGACGTCGGCTTCCCGGGCCTCCCCCGGGCCGTTCACGGCACAGCCCATGACGGCGACGACGACGTCGCGGCTGTCGCCGTTGAGTCGCTCGGCTACGCGGCGGGCCAACGCGGCGACGTCGACCTGCGCCCGGCCGCACGTCGGACACGAGATCAGCGTCGGCCCGCGGCGGCGCAAATTCAACGCTCGCAAAACCTCGTACGCCACGGCGACCTCGCGCTCGGGCGGCTCGGTCAACGAGACGCGCACGGTATCGCCCAATCCCGCCGCCAGGATTAACCCCAGGCCGACCGCAGACCGTACGACGCCGGCGTCGCCGAATCCCGCCTCCGTAATGCCGACGTGAAGGGGATACGGCAGTTCGGCCGCGAGGAGGAGGTTGGCCTCCAACGTTACGCGCGGGGAGGTGGCCTTGGCCGAGAGTAGGATATCGGTCACGCCGACGTCCTCTAGCCGCCGGACGGCCGTCACGGCGCTCTCGGCCAGCGCCTCCGCCGTTCGGCCGCCGCAGCGCTCGATAACCTCCGCGGCGAGCGAGCCGGCGTTCACGCCGACGCGGGCGACCGCGCCTCGCGCCGCCACCTCGCGGCCGACCTCCTCCCAATGCTCCGGGCGCGTGACGTTGCCGGGATTGAGCCGCAACGCGGAGGCGCCGGCGTCCAAACAGGCCAGTGCGAGCCGGTAATCGAAATGGATATCGGCCATCACCGGAATCGGCGAGCGCGCGACGATCTCGCCGAACGCGGCGGCCGCCTCCCCGTCGGGCACGGCCGCGCGCGCCAACTCGCCTCCCGCCGCGGCGATGGCCTCCAACTGCGCCACCGTCGCGGCCACATCGCGCGGGTCGGTCTTCGCCATGGACTCGACGCGGACCGGCGCGCCGCCTCCCACGGCGACGGAGCCGATAGTTATGGGGCGCGTTGTATCCCGCGTGAACATCGGCTACCCCGATTTCGAGAACACGCGCGTCACGTCCGCGAACAGCGCCAACGCGACGAGCAGCACCAGGAACGCGAAGCCGACGAGATTGACGACCTCGCGCACTCGGGCGGAAAGGTTTTTACGGCGCACCGTCTCGAACGCGCCGATTATAATGTGGCCGCCGTCGAGCACGGGCACCGGCAGCAGGTTCAACATGCCGAGCATGACCGAAAGGAACGCGAGGTACTCGACGTACGGCAGAAACCCCGCGCGGGCGGTCTCGCCGGCGAACCGCGCGATCGTAAGCGGGCCCCCCAGCGCCTTGGTTACCTTCACCTGGCCCCGGATGACCAGCGCCAGGCCGCGGACGGTCCCCACCCCTATCTCCCACGTCCGGGCCGCGCCGGCGGGGAGCGCGCCGAGCCAACCCTCGGAGCGCTCGACGGCGACGAGGCCGCACACGACGCCGAGCTCCTCTACGAACTCCTCCGCGCCGCCGCCGTCGTATTCGACGGCTACGTCCACCCGGCCCCGTCCGGTCTCGAAGGCGACGAGATGGCGGCCGGGCGGCAGACCCTCCACCCGCTCCAATAACTCGTTAAACGACGTTACGCGCCGGCCGTCGAGCGCGAGGAGGCGGTCGCCCTGGGTAAGGCCGGAGGCGCCGGCGCGGCTGTCTTCGGCCACGGCGTAGACCTCCGGCGCCTGGTATGGGAGGAGGCCGACGAAGCCGCGGCCGGTCTCGGCGTCGAGCGCGGGTTGCGCCTCCAGCGTCAGGACGTCGGCGCCGCGGCGCACTTCGAACGCCAAAGGCCGGCCGGCGCTGGTCTTCACTACGCGCTGGAGGTCGAACCAGTAGGGCGTCGCCTCGCCGTCCACCGCGAGTATCACGTCTCCCGCCTCGAAGCCGGCCCGACGGGCGGGCGCGGGCATGTCGCGGCCGTCGATTTCCACCGTGTCCAAGACGCCGCCGACGCGGTTGGGGAACGTGTACAACGTGTAACCCATCTTCGCCACCGCGGCGAAGAGCAGGACGGCCAACACGAAGTTCAGCGCCGGCCCCGCGAAGGCCACGAGCATGCGGACCCACGGCGGCTTGGACAGGAACTCGTCGGGCTTGCCCTCCCGCTCGCGCTCGTCGCCGCCCGCCATTTTGACGTAACCGCCCAGCGGCAACAAGGAAATCGCGTACTCGGTGCCGCGCCAGGGAACCGCGAACAGGACCTTGCCGAAGCCGAACGAAAAGCGCAGGACGCGAATCCCCGCCAACTTCGCGACGACGAAGTGGCCCAGCTCGTGCACGAAGACGAGTATTCCCAATACGACGATAAATGCCAGGATCGTTACCACGTTCGTTCCTAGTGGAGGAAGTCGTCGTCGCGCTCGAAGTAGAAGAGCGTCGACGTCTCCTCCGCCACGTCCCATTCCGCCTGGGCGATCGACTGGGCGAAATCGTCCATCGCCTCCGAGAACTCGTCGGCGTGCGCGCGGTAGTCGGCCAA
>CP070633.1:152102-167002 GCA_020356085.1 Candidatus Coatesiibacteriota bacterium
CGGGCGCTCGTCACGACGCTGACGAAGCGGATGGCCGAGGACTTGGCCGACTACCTGGCAGGCCTCGATTTCAAGGTGAAGTACCTCCACTCCGAACTCGACGCGCTCGAACGGGTCGACGTCCTGCGCGACCTGCGCCTGGGCAACATAGACGTCGTCGTCGGCATCAACCTCCTCCGGGAGGGCCTCGACCTTCCGGAAGTCTCGCTGGTCGCTATACTGGACGCTGACAAAGAGGGGTTCCTACGCGACGAGCGCTCCATAATCCAGACGGCGGGCCGCGCCGCGCGTCACGCCGGCGGCCAGGTCCTGCTGTACGCCGACCGCGTAACGAAATCCATCCAGAACGCGGTACGGGAGTCGCGGCGCCGCCGGCAAGCGCAACTCGAGTACAACCGCGCCCACGGCCTCGAGCCGCGGAGCATCGTCAAATCCGTGGAGGCCGTGCTCGCCACGACCTCCGTCGCCGACGCGGGCCGGCTGGAGACGGCCCCCGCGCCCGAGGAGCCGGCCGACGCGCAGGCCTTCATCGCGCTGCTCGAATACGAGATGAGGCGGGCCGCGGAGGAGCTGGCGTTCGAAAAGGCCGCGGCCCTCCGCGACCGCATTCGCGAGCTGCGGGGCGGCCCCGCCGCCGCCGGCGCGGGACCCGCCGCGCCGAGCCCCCGCGCCAAGCGGCGCCGCCGGTCCGGGTAGAAATGGAAGCCGCCGACAAAAAAAAGCTCTCGCTGCTACTGGTCCTCGCCGTGTGGTGCGAGGCGCTGGTCGTCGTGTTTACGTTCGCGCCGACGGGTTCGCTGGCGGCGCTGGAGGGACCGCCGGCCGGCCTCCTCCAAGCCGCGTTTCTGCTGGGCTTGACGCTGGCAGCCACGGCGTTGCTGCGGCTGGTCCTGCCGGGACCCAAACCGCCGGCGCTCTTCGCGGGGCGCGGCGCCGCCTCGCTGGGCCGGTCGCTGTACTACGGCTTCGCGGCGGCCGTACTGCTAACGCTTTTCCGCGCCGCCTGGGTGGTCGGCCTCTCGTTGGGCGAGACGCCGTTAATCGCTACGCTGCCGCTGGATATCTTCCGGGCGGGGCCGTTCGCCGTGCTGGCGCGGGTCGTGGCGACGTTGGCGGGGGCGTACTTGGTCTACGGCTACCTGCAGCGGTTCTTGGGCGGCGCGCTCGGGCGGCGAGCGGGGCTCCTGACCGCCGCGACGGTGGGCGCGGCAGCGACAATCTGGCCGCTGGCCGGCGCGCCGTATTGGGCCGGGAGTCACGCGCCGGCGCTCGTGTTCGCCGCGTGGCGACTGCCGGAGGCGCTGGCCCTGGCCTACCTCGGCGAACGGACACGCAACGTCCTTGCGCCGCTCGTCGCCGTATTTCTAATGGAGTGGTTCGCGGCCGTGGGCACGGGCCTTTTCGCGATGTTCGGCCGCTGGCCCTTCCTCTTCGCGTGCCTGATCGTCTTCCTGGGCGCGGCCGAGCTCGCAATCGCGGAGAGGCGGCGTGTCGTGCGGGCCGTCGGCGGCTTCCTCGCGCTGATCTTCGGCCGCGCGCCGGCCCCGGAGGCGGGCCTGCTGGACGGCGTGTTGCTTGCGGCCTCGTTCGCCGGCGCGTATACGCTGTACCGTGCGTTCGACCTTCTCGCGCACTACCGCGTAATCGCGGTCGCGGTCGGAGGTGCGCTGTTGGCGGCGGCCGTGGTGCTGGCGGTGGTCCACTACACGCGCCGGCCGCGGGCGAAAGCCGTCGCCGCCGGGGAGCTTCCGCGTGCCGACGGAAACTGAGGGGGAGGATTTTCTCGCCGCCGTCGCCTCCTACTTCCTCGAGCGGCGAGGGCGCGGGACGATGCTCTCGCCGGCGGAGGTGGAGCTGCTGGAGGCCTGGGAACGGGCGGGAGTAACGGCCGCCCAGGCGCGGCGCGGGATAGCGGAGGCGTTCCGGCGGGACCCCGAAATCCGTTCGCTCCGACAGTGCCGGCCGGCGGTGGAGCGGGAGGCGAGGGGGCGGCCGGAGGGCGGCGGGCGGTGAACTGCGCAGCCCAACCGGCGGGATAGCGCGGAAGAGGTACGATTTCCCCGTTCCCCGTATCGCAAACGAATCATGGCCGACGACGACACTCTGGAGTTCCAACTGCCCGACGTCGAGTTCGACGACGACAGCGACGTGTGTCCGAAGTGCTTCGGCGCCGGCGTGATCGTGGTCGAGGAAGGCGGCGTCCGTTACGCGAAGCCGTGCGATTGCCTCCGAGACCGGCGGACGCAACGGTTCGCGGCGCTCCGCGTGCCCTCGCGCTACCAACACTGCACGCTCGACAACTTCACAGTGGCGGAGGGGCAAAGCGACCCCTCCCTCCTCGCCGCCCACGGGCTGGCGCGGCGCTTCGTCGACCAGTACCCGGCCGTGGAGGCCGGCCTATTATTCATGGGGCCGTTCGGCGTCGGCAAAACGCATCTCGCGTTCGGAATCCTGCAAGAGCTGGTATTAACTAAAAACGTCAGGTGTCGGTGGTGCGATTTCTCGGAACTGCTCGCCGAGATCAAGCAGGGTTACGCCGGCAACGCGTTCGACGAACACGCCCTGCTCCACCCCCTGGTGGAGGCCGAAATCCTGATGATCGACGATTTGGGGTCGATGAAAATACGCGACTGGACGTTAGATCTACTATCATACGTGATAAACCAACGCTACATCAACAAACGCCTCGTAATCGCGACGACGAATTTCCTGGACGAACCCTCCTCCGCGTACGAGGTTCTGGGCGAATTCGCCCGTAGAGACGAAACGCTCGCCGACCGGATCGGCCCGCGCTTGCGGTCGCGGCTGTTGGAAATGTGCAAGACCGTCCTGATGCAGGGCGGCGATTGGCGCCGGGAGCGAACCCAACCGAACTTGCTCCGGCACATATAATTTTGAACCGTACGCTCAGCATCGACGACTCCCCCGCCTTCCGCGCGGTCCTTACCTTCCTGCGGCGGTGGCAGATTCCGGGGTGGATCCTCTTCGCCGGCGGCCTGGCCTTCTCCATCTCGATTTGCAATTGGGCTATCTTCGTCTTCGTCTTGTTGCCGTTCCTCACGGCCGCCGACTTGAGACGCCGTCTCCCCCTTTACCATACGCCGCTCGATTGGCCCTTCCTGGCGCTGTACGCCTCCATGATCCTCTCCTCCGCCACCGCCTATCTGGTGGGGGGAACGGATTTCGGGAACCGCTCGTTCCTGTGGACCGTCATGTACACCGCCCCGCTTTTGTACTTCACCGTCGCCTTCGCGCTTTCCGACCAAAAGCCGTGGCTGTTGAAGGCGATGGCGGCGGCCTTTTTCCTGGGGGCGGCGGCCAACTCGGCTTACGCCGTTTTCCAGTTCGCCCGGGCCGTGGCCGAGGGCGCCGACGTCTTTACCGTCCGGCCGGGCGGCCGGATGTTCTACATGACGTACGGCGGCGTGATGGTGCTGGCGATTTCGGCCGCGGTCGCGACTATGCTCAAAGGGCGCCTCCCCCTCCGGACCAAGTTGGCGTTGGGGGCGCTGTTGGCCGTAATGCTCGCCGGCCTGGCGGCGTCGCTGGTCCGTTCGGCGTGGGTGGGCCTGGCGGCCGCGGTGTTCGTAATCGCCGTCGTCGCCGACCGGCGGCTATTGTGGGCGTTCCCGGTGGTCGTCGTCCTCGCCGTCATAATCGCGCCGCGCCCCATCCTCAAACGCGCCGAGTCCATTCTCAACGCGGCCACCGACGGCGCCACGGGCGAGACGGAGGGCCCGCCGGAGTTCCGGGTCGATATCTGGCGCACGTCGCTGCGGATCGCCCGCGACTACCCGCTAACCGGCATCGGCGTCCACAACACGATCCACCTCTACGACGAGTACAAGGACGAGACCTCCGTGGAAAGTATGGTCCCCCACGCCCACAATAACTACATCCAGTTGGTGGTGGAACGGGGGATCGTCGGCCTGGCCGCGTTCGCGTATTTCATATTCGCGCTCTTCGCACTGTTCATCCGCGGCTACCGCCGGGCCCGGTCGCCGACGGCGCGCGTCGTGGGCTTGGCCGGCATTGGCGCGACAACCGGCTTCCTGGTGGAGGGATTCTTCGAATACACGTTCGGCGACTACGAGATCGTGGCCATCCTCTACACGCTGGCGGGGATCCTGGTAGCGTTGCGCCGGCGGGAGGACCGGGAGGAGGCGGCTGCGGCGTGAGCGGCCGCCTCTTGATCTTCGGCATCGACGGCGGGACGTTCAACGTCCTCGAGCCGATGTGGGCGGAGGGCCGCCTACCTCACCTGGCGCGCCTCCGGAGCGAGGGCGCCTCCGGCGTCCTGCACACGGTGTGCCCGCCGCTAACCGCGCCGGCCTGGGCCACGTTCCAAACCGGCCTCCAGCCCGGCCGGCACGGCGTCTTCGACTTCCTGGCGCCGCCTCGCCGCGGCTACGCCCGGCGGCTGCAAAACGCCTCTGCCCTCTCAGCGCCGCGCCTCTTCGATACGCTCTCGGCCGCGGGGAGGACCGTCGGCGCCCTCAACGTCCCGCTCACCTTTCCGCCCCGGCCGGTAAACGGCTTCGTAGTCCCTGGGATGCTCACCCCCACTTTCGCCGACAAGCACCTCTACCCCTCCTCGCTCGGCGCCGAACTCCGCGCGCTGGGCGGGTACTACGTCGACATGAACCCGCTCTACTTCGAGGAGGGCCGGGACGAGGGATTCGTCGAGGAGCTATACCGCGTCGCCGAGGCGCGCAAACGGGCCGCGCTGCACCTGTGGCGGAGCCACCAACCGGACCTCTTCGCGGTCGTCTTCACCGGCGTCGACCGGCTAATGCACTTCTTCTGGGACCGGCCCGAATTGGTCCGCGACCACTACGCCTGGCTCGACGCGACGCTGGGCGAATTCCTCGCCTCGGCCGAGGAAGAGGGCGCCACGGTGTTCGTTCTCTCGGACCACGGCTTCGGCCCGGCGGAGGCGGAGATCGACCTCGCCGAGCACCTCCGCCGGCACGGCTTCTTGACCCAGAAGGCCAAGCGGGGGCCGTCGCCGCGGCGCTTCCTGGAGGCGGTGGCAAAGCTGGACCTCTTCGACCTGCGCAAGCGCTTGCCGCGCCGGTGGCGCGCCGCCGCTCGCGGCCAGGTCATGGAGCGTCTATCCGTCTTCGCCAGCGTGGACTGGCAGCGGACGTCGATCTTCCCCGGGACCGCGACGCAATACGGCGTCTACCTGAACGTCGCCGGCCGCGAGCCGGAGGGGATCGTGAGCCGCGCTGACTACGAGAAGGTCCGCGACGACTTCATCGCCAGTCTCGACGAACTCTACCCGGGCCTAACCGCCCGGGCGCTGCGGCGCGAGGAGGTTTACCACGGCCCGTTCCTCGACGACGCCCCCGACGTCTACCTCCCGCTCTGGGAGGACGGCGTTCGCCTCCGCGAGTTCTCGGACGACCCGGCCGTGGCGCCTCGCCGGCGCCGGCCCGGCGAACACCGGCGGGAGGGAATCTTCTTCGCGCGGGGCCCCCGGGTGGCGGCGGGCGCTGCGCCCGAGCAGGCCACCCTCGCCGACGTCTACCCCACGGCGACTTACCTGATGGGCGAGGCTCTCCCCACGGGTCTAGACGGCCGCCTTCTAACGGAAATCGTGGCGCCGGAGGCCCTGGCCAAGGCGCCTCCCACCTACCGCGACTACGACGTCGGCGGCGCAGGGTACGCCGACGGCGAAGACGCCGACGTCCGCGCGCGCCTGGAGGGAATGGGGTACCTGGGGTGAGGTAAGGGCCCGTGGCCGAGATCGTCAAGACCGAGGGCGTGGTCCTCCGGCGGCGAGATTTTCGCGAGACGTCGCGCCTCGTCGTAGCCTATACCCGGCACTCCGGCAAGGTCCATCTCCTGGCCCGCGGCGCGCGCCGACCGCGCAATAAATTCGGCGCCGCGCTGGAACCGCTGACGCGAACCGAATTCGTCTTCTACTGGCGGGAGGGGAAAGACCTCTTCACGCTCGCCGAGGCGACGCCGCTCGCCGCCGGCCGTCGCCTTCGCGAGAACGCCGCCGCCCTTCTCCACGGCCTGGCCCTCGCCGAAATCGTCGATAAACTCAGCGCCGAAGGCGATGCCGACCCCGCCCTCTACGAACTCCTGGTCACCTCGCTCGCGGCGCTGGAGGAGGGCGCGCCGCCGGCGGCCCTCCTTACCCAATTCCTTTTTAAATCCGCGGCTCAGCTCGGGTACAAACCGGAGCTCGAGGCGTGCGCCGAATGTGGCCGGACCGACCCGCCGGCGGGGAGAGCCCTCCTCGGGGGGGAGGGTACCGTCGTGTGCCTGGAATGTGTGCCGCCGGCGGCCCAAATCGCGCCCCTCGCGCCGGCAACTTATAAATTCGTCAAAAATTTATTTACGCTAAACCCCTCCAACTTAACTCGCGTCAAAGTGAGTTCAGATTTGGTTGACGAGGCGCTTGCGTTCATCCGGGCCCATCTCCGCTTTCATACCGGGTTGGAAATAAAGAGTTTATCGCTACAGGCTTTCCCGTAAACCTCTCTTTATTTAAGCGGTTATTTGACGGCTCGCGGGGACAATGTTATAATTTTAGCGGTTGTTACGTAACTGCAGTTCAAGTAGGTCCCGCACCCGACGGTGAGGCATACCTCGAACTGTAGGTAAAATTACCGATACAATGTCCGGACCGCCCCCTAACGATTCTTTCGCCCACCGCCTCTACGAGGCGCTCGCCCAAGCGGCAGGCCTCGGCGGCGCGCCCGTCTTCTTGGTTACCGCGGACGGCGTCATCGCCTCTGCGGTCAACGCCTCCGGGACCCTCTTTGGGTACGAGGCGGCCGACCTCGTCGGCCGCCGCTTCGCCGGCCTACTGGCCGGCGGCGACGGCGAGGTCGAGGCGCTGTGGGCCCGAACCCGGGAAACGGGCACCGTAAGGGACCACGCCGTCAAAGTCATCTCGAGCGAGGGCGAGACCGTACCCGGGTCGCTGGCGGCGCGGCGGTTCCGAGTGGGAGAGGGCGAGGTCCTGTTGACTTCCCTGCGCCCCCAGCCCCGGGTTAAAGCGGCCGCCGACCCGCCGCTCGAGGTCCTTCTCGACAACCTCCCGGTGGGGGTTATTGCGACGGACCGCGACTTCCACATCACGTATTGGTCCCAGGGACAAGAAGTCGAGTCCGGCCTCCCGGCGGAGGAGGCCCTGGGGCGTAACATTTTCGAACTCCTCCCCAACCTCGAGCAAGAACGCATGGGCCGCAAAACCGTCCGCGAACGGGCCCAAGAGGTTTTCGAAACCGGCAAGACGTATCGCCTCGAGCGCTTCCGCCACAAGGACCGACTGGGCCGGGAGGAATTCCTCGACCTGCGCCTCTCGCCGCTCCGCGACCGGGCGGGCCGCGTCGTCGGCATCGTAACGGTCAACGACAACATAACGCCGCAAGTCCGGCTGGAGGAGGAGCTGGAGGAGAAAACGAACCGTTTGGTATTCGAGCGCAATCGCCTGGCGCACCTCTTCCGCGTCGCGGGGCGGATTCGCGAGCAGGAGGACGTAGCCGGCAAATTCCAACTCATCGTACAGGGAATCCGCGGCCTGGGGTGGGAGAAGGTATTTTTAAAAGCCTTTTCGGCCGCCGGAACGGGCGCCACCGCCTCGGCGGGGTACGCCGACGAGGAGATCGAAGCGTTCTCGGCAGCGTTAGATTTACCGGGCCGAATTAAGGAACTCCTGGGGAGCGAAGCCCTGCGGCCCTACCGGCAGGGCAACCTGTTCCATGTCCCGTACGAGCCGGAAACGGAGGCCAACATCCGCCGGCTCAAACCGACGGCCGGCGGCGGCCGCCGCGGCGAGTGGGACACGCGCGACCTGTTCATGGTCGAGATGGCCGGCCGCGGAGGCGACGCCGTCGGGTGTGTAATTCTGGACGACCCGATCGAAAACCGGAAACCGGACGACGAAAGCCTGTTTATGCTGGAGCTGTTTGTGAACTACGCGGCCCTCGTGAGCGAGGAAGCGGCCGCGGTCCAGGCGTTAAAAAACCGCACCCGGCGGCTCCACGCCGTAGCCAATATCACGAAGGTCATCAACTCGATCCGCGATCCGGAGGAGCTTATGGTCCGCGTCCTGGAAGAGCTGGGTAACTTCCTGGAGTTCCACCGGGGCGCGGTTTACTCCTACGACGAGACGCACCGCCAATTTAAAATCGTGGCCAGCAAAAACCTTACGGCCGAGAACGTCGAGATCGCGGAACTTACGGCGCACCGCCGTCGCCCCGGGTGGATTGTTACGCACCAACAGCCGCTGCTCGTGGCCGACACCCGCGCCGACACGCACTTTCCGGAGGAGGAAGGCCTCGACGCCCGGTCGGAGATATACGCGCCGATCGTTTTCGAGGGCCGCAGCCTCGGGTGCCTCGGCCTCTTCCACGACGAACCGGAGACGTTCCAACAGAGCGACCTCGACGTGCTAACCGCGTTCGCCGACCAGGTGGCCGTCGCCCTGCAAAACGCGCGCCTGTTCGAGGAGGCCGAACAGCGCACGCAACAACTATACGACCTCAACGCCATCGGCAACCTCGTATCCTCCGTCCTCGATATCAACCAACTGTACCCCACGATCGTGGAGCGCGTCCAAAACGACCTCCGGTTCCAGAACGTCAGCATCCTGACGGTGGACGCCGAAGCGCGCGAACTGGTCCTCCAGGCGTATAAAGTCCACGGCGCGGCCAAGGTCCTCACCGTCGAATACCGCCAGAGGATGGATGAAGGCGTGTGCGGGCGCGTGGCGCGGACTGGCGAAACGGCCCTCGTCCCGGATACGACGCGCGAGCCCGACTTCCTGGAAGTAGACTTCCTCCCGCCGATGCTCTCGCAACTATGCGTTCCCGTTACGATCGGCGAGGAGGTCATCGCGGTCCTCAACGTCGAGAGCCGGTGGCCCAACGCGTTCGACGAAGCCGACGTCGCCGCGCTCGAGACGCTCTCCGGCCAAATCGCGGTCGCCCTGCGGAACTCCATGTTAATGGAGGAGATTACGCAGAAAGCGGCGCAGCTCGAGCATATGAACGAGGAACTCCGCCGGCTCGACGAGATGAAGGCCGACTTCGTGTCCATGCTGGTCCACGACCTGCGCACGCCGATGACGGGCATCCTGGGCTCCAGCGAGATAATCGAGGAACTGCTGGAAAACGAGGTCGACGACCGGATCATGAACCTCGTCCGCATCATCCCGAAAGAGTCCAAACGACTTATCGACCTCATCAATAACATCCTGGATTTCTATCGGCTGGAGGACGCGGGGATCAAAATTGCACCTCGGCCGATCGAGGTCGAGGGTTTGGTGCGGGAGGCGTACGAAGGGGCGAAAATCATTGCCGAAAAGCAGGGCGTTATCTTGACGCGGGAGGTGGAACCCGACCTCCCCTATATCCATGGCGACGAGGCCAAACTCCTGCAAGTCCTTTCCAACTTCTTGGGCAACGCGTTGAAGTTCACGCCGGAGGGCGGGAGCGTCAGGCTCTTTACGGGCGGCGTGACGGACGGCCTGGTTACGCTGGGCGTGGCCGACACCGGCGTCGGCATCCCGGAATCCGACCTCCCTCACCTTTTCGATAAATTCAAGACTTTCCGCGCGGAGGGGGATCGGCGGTCGCGCGGTTCCGGCCTGGGCCTCTATATCGCCCGCGCCATCGTCGAGGCCCACGGCGGTACCATCAACGTCGAAAGCGAGGAAGGCCGGGGTTCCACGTTCGCATTTACCGTCCCGGTCGCCGACGTTACCGCGAGCTAAACGGCCGTCGGACGCCCCCTCGCCCCGCGCCGGCCGCCGGCGCTTTTTTCGTAACCGGCTCGCGCCTCGCGGTTTCGGTTTGCCATATGCCCTACCCTTATTATAGAATACGCTAACTCGACGTAACCATGGATCTCCCGCATTTACTAATAACGCTCATCCTGATATTCGTAGGCGCCAAGGCGTTGGGCGAGCTGGCCAACCGCATCGGCCAGCCGACGGTACTGGGCGAGCTCGTCGCGGGCGTGATCCTGGGAGTCGGCGGCTTAAAACTACTCGACCCGCACGCCAACGTCTTCGTCCTCCTCGCCGACATCGGCGTCATCATCCTGCTGTTCGAAACCGGCCTGGCGACCGACATCCGCGAGCTCTTGGAAGTGGGGTGGCGTTCGCTCGCCGTGGCCGCCGTCGGCGTCATCCTGCCGTTCGCCGGCGGTTTCGCGTTCGCGCTCGCGTTCGGTTACACGAACCTGGTCGCCATTTTCTTGGGGGCCGCGTTGACCGCCACGAGCGTCGGCATCACCGTCCGCGTCCTCTCGGACCTGGGGAAATTAAAATCGAAGGAGGCAAAAATAATATTGGCCGCGGCGGTGGCCGACGACATCATCGGCCTGATTATCCTGGCCGTCGTGCGCGACCTCGGCATAACGGGGGAGGTCCACCCGCTCAAGATCGTCCAGATTACGGCGCTGGCCGTCGGCTTTTTCGTCGCCGCGATAGTGTTGGGAAACATCTTCGCCAAGCAGCTGGTTAGGATAATCGAGAAAACCCGTACGAGCGGCACGCTGATCGTAGCCTCCATCGCATTCGCCTTCCTCCTCTCGCTGGGAGCCGAACTCGCGGGCTCCGCCGCGATAATAGGTTCGTTCGCGGCCGGGCTCGCCCTCGGCCGGACCCATAAATTCGAAGTCATCGCCCGCGAATTGAAACCGGTAGCGTATATCTTCACGCCCATCTTCTTCGTAAAAATCGGTGCGGACGTCGACCTCGCGTATTTCAACCCCTTCAACGAGGCCAATCATGCTATCCTAGTCGTGGCCGGCTTCCTGTTTGTAATAGCCATGGTCGGTAAATTGTTGTCGGGCGCCGCCGTATTCGACCGCCGTATCAAGGCGACAACGGTCGGCATCGGCATGGCGCCGCGGGGCGAGGTAGGCTTGATTTTCGCGGAGGTGGGGAGACGGGCCGGCATCGTCACCGCGGACCTCTTCGCCGCGGTCGTGGTCGTGATGGCGTTAACGACGTTTGTCGCGCCGCCGTTGTTGAAAGCGTCGGTCGCGCGCCGGCCGCGCGGCGTATCGCTGCTGGCGTGGTTTTTCGAGCCGGCGCGGCGGCGCGTGTCGAACTTGATCTGGGGCCGATGAACACAAGGCCGCAACCCGCTATGGACTGCGCAGACAAGATCCTACCGCTGGCCGAGCTCCGCTCCCGCCTCACGCCGCTGCGGGAGGCCGGCCAACGGATCGTATTCACGAACGGCGTCTTCGACCTGCTTCACGCCGGCCACGTGCGGTACCTGGAGGAGGCGAGCCGCCTGGGCGACGTCCTGGTCGTGGCCGTCAACGGCGACGCCTCCGCCCGCCGATTGGCCAAAGGCCCCGGCCGCCCCTTCAACCGGGCCGAGGACCGCGCGTTGGTGCTCGCGGGTCTGTGGTGCGTGAGCTTTGTCACCCTCTTCGACGACGATACGCCGTACGACGTCATCGCGGCGTTGGTCCCGGACGTTCTGGTCAAGGGGGGCGATTGGCCGGAGGAGGACATCGTGGGCGCCGACGTCGTACGCGCCGCCGGAGGCGAGGTCCGGTCGCTGCCGTACGTGGAAGGCTACTCCACCACGGCCTTGGCGGAGCGGATCGCACGCGCGGTGGAGGGGGCGGATCATGACTGAGCCCCTGAAAGTAATTTGCGTTATTCCGGCGCGCTACGCCTCGACGCGGTTTCCCGGCAAAGCCCTGGCGGACATCGCCGGCAAACCGATGATCCAACGGGTGTACGAGCGGTGCGCGCGCGCCACCCGCCTCGCCGGCTTGTACGTCGCCACCGACGACCAGCGGATCTTCGACGCCGCCCGGGAGTTTACCGACGACGTAATCCTTACGGCGGCCGAACACCCGAGCGGAACCGACCGCGTCGCGGAGGTGGCCGCGCAGCTGGAAGCAGACGTCTTCGTCAACGTCCAGGGAGACGAACCGCTCCTTCCGCCCCGGGCGGTTGACGCCGTCGTCAGCCCGTTCGAGGAGGACCCCTCCCTCCAAATGGCGACGCTGGCGCGGCCCGTCCCGGCTTCGGAAAGCGAGCGGCTGGCCTCCCCCCATTTGTGTAAAGTGGTGGTCGACCGCCGCGGCGACGCGCTATACTTCACGCGCGCGCGGATTCCGTACCGGCACCGGCCGCAAGTGCAGCTGCCGTATCTCCAGCACGTCGGCGTGTACGCCTTTCGGCGCGACTTCCTGCTGCGCTTCACGACGCTCGAGCCGACGCCGTTGGAGGCGGTGGAGGGCCTCGAAATGCTCCGCGCGCTGGCCCACGGTTATAAAATCCGTGTCGTCACGGGGGATTTCGTTTCGCGCGGCGTGGACACGCCGGAGGACCTGGCGGTCGTGGTGGAGCACTACTTGGAAGTCGGGGAAAGTTCCAGCGCGTGCTGAGTTGCCCGGCGGCCAGAAGTATGGTATAAAGAAAACTAAGGGGCGGAGGGTTAAACCCCCGTTATGACTGCTAAACGTGTATCTTCGGGAAGACTCGTGCGGGTCGAACAGCGGCGCCGCGGCCGGAAGTGGCGGATCGTCGTGGGCGTGGCCGCGGCCGCCGCCGCGGTTGTCGTTATAATCCTAGCGTTCAAATACAAGGGGCGTCCGCCCACCGAAGAGGAGGGGACGCCGCCTCCCGTTACCGCCGAGACGGCGGCCACCGCGGAGACGGCGGCGACGGCCGAGGAACTACCGCCGGTTACCGGCCAAGTGGTGACGCTGCTGGTCAACGGCACTACGGTGCCGCAGCGCTTCGGCAACGCCCTCGCCTCCCTGGAGGAATTCAACGTGGCCTCCGGGAACGCGATCCGCTTCGAGCAGTACCGTCCCAAAATAACCTTTTCCGGTAAATCCTCCGTATACTACCGCGCCGGCTTCGAGACGTGGGCGGAGGAAATGGCGGCCGCGCTGGGAGCCGAACTCCCCCGCGAACGAGTAGATATGACGGTGATCTGCGGCCAGGATATCTCCCAGCTTATCCTGGAGGCGCTCGCCAAGAACGTCCCGGCGCCGGAGAATACCCACGTCGAGGTCCTCAACGGGTGCGGCATCGAGGGCGCGGCTTCCAAAATGCGCGAGCGCCTGGAGGCCAACGGTTACGTCGTCGTCGCCGTGGGCAACGCCGCCACGTTCGATTACCGCGAGACGGTTATCGAGGTCGGCGAGGATCGGCGCGACGCCGGCCTGCGGGCGGCCGCCCTCTTCGGCCTGGACGAAGACCGCCTCGAACCCCACCGGTACGACGTTAAAATCGTTATCGGCGACGACTACGTCGTGGCCGCGGAGAACCCGTAGGCGCCCGACCGGCGAACCCCCATGGATACCTCTCCTCCCTCTCGGATTAAGAACGTGATCATTTGCGGCGCCGGCGAGGCCGGCGAGATGATCGCGCGCGAAATCGCGAAGCACCCGCGGCTGGGGCTTCGGGTAGTCGCCTTCCTCGACGACGAACGGGCGAAAACCGGGGAGGAGGTGGCCGGCGTTCCGGTCGCGGGCGTGACGGCGGAAGTCGCCAACCAGGCCGAACGGCTGGAGGCCGACGAGGTCCTCATCGCGATGCCCTCCGCCTCCGGCGACGCCGTCCGCCGCATCGCCGAGATCTGCATCGCCGCCGAGCTAACCTACCGCATCCTGCCGGGCATTTTCGAAATCATCCACGGCGACGCGCGCCTTAGCCAGCTGCGGGAGGTGGAGGTGGAGGACCTCCTCAAGCGCGACCCCATCGAGCTCGACCTGGAATCGATTCGCGAGAGCGTCTCCGGCCGGAACATCCTGGTCACCGGCGCCGGCGGGTCCATCGGCTCGGAATTGTGCCGCCAGCTCACCTCCTTCGACCCGGCCTCCCTCCTGTTGTTGGGGCACGGCGAAAACAGCGTCTTCAATATCGCGCTGGAAATCGAACAAAAATTCCCCGCTACGCCGGCGGTGGCGCTGGTCGGCGACATCCGCGACCGGGGGACGATGCACGCAACGTTTAAGCAATACCGGCCCGACATCGTGTACCACGCCGCCGCCCACAAACACATCACGCTTATGGAACAGAACGTGGAGGAGGCGGTCAAGAACAACGTCACGGGGACGCGGACGCTGGCGGAGGCGGCGATCGAGGCCGGGACCGGCCGCTTCATCCTCATCTCCACGGACAAAGCGGTCAACCCGGTCAGCACGATGGGCGCCTCCAAAATGGTCGCCGAGATGGTCGTACAGTGCATCCGGGAGACGACAACGACGGATTTTATCACGGTTCGCTTCGGCAACGTACTCGGCTCCCGCGGCAGCGTTATCACGCTCTTTAAAAAACAAATCGCCCAGGGGGGGCCGGTCACGATTACCCACCGCGACATGACGCGGTACTTCATGACCGTTTACGAGGCGGTCCAGCTCCTCATCCAGGCCTCCGCCATCGGCCACGACGGCGAAATCATGATCCTCGACATGGGGAAACCGGTCCGCATCGCCGACCTGGCGTACGACCTCATCCGCCTCTCGGGGTACGTTCCCGAAAAAGACATCGGCATCGAGTACGTCGGCATCAAGCGCGGCGAGCGCCTCAGCGAGGAACTCTTCGCCTCCTACGAGGACCTCAAGGAGACGCCGATCGAGGAAATTATGGTCGCGATCCCGCCGCCGATCTCGGCCAAGGCCGACCTCGTCAAATACAAAATCGAGAAGCTGGAGGAAGCGGCCGCGGCGATGGATCTGGAGACCACGGCCCAACTCCTCCGCGAGCTGGTTCCGACGTACGACCCGGAGGCGGCCGTCTCGCCGGACCTCGCCTCCCGTTAAAAAGCGCGACGATAAAAAAGCCGGCCCCGCGGGGCCGGCTTTTTTGATTCGGTCGCGCGCTATCGGAGTATCGCCAGCTTGCCACTCTCGTCGCGGCCCGCCCCAGTTACGCGGTAGAAATAGAG
>CP070633.1:167102-180434 GCA_020356085.1 Candidatus Coatesiibacteriota bacterium
CCGTATCGCGCGCGTCGAGCGCAACCTCCTCCGGTTGGCCGCCGCCGAGATGCTGTATCTCGACGACGTTCCACCGAAGGCCTCCATCAACGAGGCGATCGAGATCGCGAAGATGTACGGCTCGACGAAACGGTCATTTCAATTCGTTAACGGCGTGTTGAACAACGTCTATCGGCGCTACGTGATGAAAGAGTAGACCGGGCCCCGGTGTGGGGACGCGACTTTGAAGATTGCGGTTTTTTCCGACATCCACAGTAATTTAGAGGCTTACGGCGCCTCTGTGGTGGATATGGCGCGGCGCGGGGACGTGGAGGCGATGTGGTGTTTGGGGGACGTGGTCGGCTACGGCGCCGATCCTGAACAGTGCCTCCAACTTACCGCGGCCTTGGCCGGCGACGCCACTCCGGCGGGCGACGCCGAGTTGGAGGACGCAGTCGCGGCGCTCGCCGGGAAATTGCGGTACGTCGTACTAGGCAACCACGACGCCGCCTCCTTCGGCGACCGTATTATTAACTATTTTAACGAGACGGCGCGGCGGGCGGCGCTGTGGACCGCCGACCACATATCGTCGGAGGCGCGCCTGGCGCTACAAAATTACCCAGCCACCGCGACCGAAGACGGCGTTTTCCTGGTCCATGCCTCCCCCCTCCACCCCCGCGAATTTCATTACATTAACTCGATCGGCGACGCGGCCGCGGCTTTCGCGGCCACCGAGGCGCAGTTGATCTTCTGCGGCCACACGCATAAGCCGGTGGTCGTAATCGACCGGGAGGGCCGGCCGATAGCGGTTCCTCCCCGAGACTTCGGCGTGGGGGAGAGAAGCCTCGTCAACGTCGGCAGCATCGGCCAGCCGCGGGACGGCGACGCGCGCGCCTGCTACGTGGTATACGATTCGGCGGAGGCGCGCCTCGAGTTCGTCCGCGTCCCGTACGACGTCGAGGCGGCGGCGGCGAAGATTCGGGAGGCCGGCCTGCCCCGCGTATTGGCGGACCGGTTGGCGTACGGGTGGTGAGGACCGGCCGTGTCGCTACGGATAAGCGGGGGTTACCTCCAGGGGCGCGTACTGGAGGCGCCGAGCGGTAATTTTTACCGGCCGCTAACGGGCCGCCTTAAACGCTCGCTGTTCGATTACCTTGGCGCGGCGCTGCAAGGAGCCTCCGTACTGGACCTCTTCGCCGGCGTCGGAAGTTTCGGCGTGGAGGCGCTGAGTCGAGGAGCCGCCCGCGTCACGTTCGTCGAGAAAGAACGGGCCGCGGTCGAATGTTTGGAGGCGAATCTCCGCGCGTTGGGCCTGGAGGAGGCGGCGCGCGTGTACGCGGAGGACGTCTTCTCGTACTTCGACGTAACGCGGCCGAGCAAGCCGTACGATATCGTATTCTTAGACCCGCCGTACGGACAGGGGCTCGCGTTTCGGGCGGTCGAGCGGCTGGCGACGTGGCCCGGGTTCGGCGCGGGGACGGTCGGGTTGGTCAAGACCTTTAAAAAAGAACGGTTCGCCGGCCCCGAAGCGCTCGCGTTGTTGGAGGTGCGGCGCGTCGGCGACGACAATCTGTCCGTATTTCGCCGGGCCTCCTCCGGCGGGGACATCAAAGCTCCCGCGGAAGGGGATTCCGCCTCGCCGTGGGCAGAAACGAAGGACGAATAATAAAAGACTGCGGTTTCATACTTAGGCCGTCATAAGGAGGTTCGAGATGTTTCTGTTCGTGCTATCAGTACTGTCGTTCGTAGGGGCGATCGCCCTTTTTATCTTCGGGAAGGCGGTTGGCGCCAAAGGCCCGTTCCGGGCGCTCCCCGTAATCGCGCTGGGCGCGGGGTGTTTGTTTTTACTCTTCTCCTCGCTCGTGGTCATCCCGCCGGGGCACGTCGGCGTCCCCGTAATATTCGGCGCCGTGAGCGAAACGGTGTACGGGTCCGGGCTCCACTTCAAGTGGCCCGTCGCGATCGTCGTCAAGATGAGCATTCAGGAGCGCGCCTATACGATGGGCGTGAGCGGCGAGGTCGACCCGACATCGCGGGAGTTCGACGTCATCACGGCGTTGACGAACGAGGGTATGAAGGTGGATATCGACATTACGGTGCAGTATAGCATCATGCCGGAGAAAACGCCGTGGATCCTCAATAATAAGGTGTGGGCGAATGAGACGCAGTTCGAGCGTAATTACGTGCGGCCTGAAATACGGCGCGCGATCCGCGACGTCTGTGCGCGGTATTCGGCCCAACAGCTCTACTCGACGAAGCGCGGCGAGGTGGGCGATGAGATCCGCAAACTGGCCGACGGACTATTAGCGAAGAACGGGTGCAGTTGCGTCGCGGTCAACCTCCGCAACGTCATGCTCCCCGAGACGGTCACCGCCGCCATCGAGCGGAAAAAAGAGCGGGAGCAACAGAGCCAGGAATACGATTATAAATTAGAGGTGGAGGCGAAAGAGGCTGACCGGAAGCGGATCGAGGCTGCGGGGATTCGGGATTTCCAGATTACGGTCTCGGAGGGCATTTCGCCCATGCTCATCCAGTGGAAAGGCATCGAAGCCGCCGAGAAGATATCGGAATCGCCTAACGCTAAAGTCGTGATATTCGGGGACAGCAAGGTCCCGGTTATCTTGGGCGGGCAATAACCTCCCCATACGCTATCCCCGGCCCGGGCAAGGAGCCCGGGCTTTTTTATTATTTTTGGCGATATTTGACTGATTAGGTTGGATATATTATAATTATCATGGTAACTGAATCCACACCGGTTCCACTCCATACCGTAAGATTGAGAGGTTAAACGATGAGGTTATTGGTTTTAGGTTTGGTACTCGCGTTCGCGGCGGGGACGGCTTTCGGGTACGGCTCGTACGTCGCCAAGGTCCCGAACGGCGACGCTTTCAGCTGCAATACTTGCCACAAGGAAAAGAAGTTCTACGACGATTTCAAGACTAATGGTAATAAGTGGGACGAGACGCTCGCGGCCAAAGACAGCGACGGCGACGGCGCCTCCAACGGCGTCGAGCTCCAGGACCCCCAGGGGAAGTGGCGCGAGAACAAACCTAACCCGAAAATCCCGGGTTGGGATACGTATAACCCCGACGACCGCACGAGCATACCGCCCTACGTCGGCGTGGCGCCGGATAGTTGGGGCCGCGTTAAAGCGCTGTACCGCTAAACCGCCCACCAACGAGCCGGCCGAAAGGCCGGCTTTTTTTTGTTGCCCGCTCTTGGCGATTTGGCTATAATGCCAAATGTACATGCGGGAGGTACATAATGAACGCTAAAGATCACGCCCGGTACGAGACGCTGGCCCACGTCATCAAGGCGATGGCCCACCCGACGCGGTTGTTCCTCGTGGAGGAGCTCTCGCGGGGGGAGCGGTGCGTACTCGAGCTAACCGGGATGGTGCGGGCCGACGTGTCGACGGTGTCGAAGCATCTGGCCGTTCTCAAGGCGGCGGCTATCGTGGAGGGGGAGAAGCGTGGCTCGAACGTTTACTATCGCCTCAAGATGCCGTGCGTCTTGAGCTTCTTCGGATGCGTGGAGAACGTCATCGAGGCCAGCGCGCGCGAACGGCTCGGCCTCGTCGAATAAGGGATTCCCCCCGGAGAGGTTTATCGACGTGGATTGGAAAAGAGAATGGAAACCGCTCGCGGCGATGGCCGCCGTGTTCCTGGCGTTCTATTACTTGCCGCTTGCGTGGCCGCGGTTCAACAGCGCGCTGTTCGAGGCGTTGGCCCTCGCGAAGTGGTACGCCCGCGAGCACGTATTGACGTGCTTGCTCCCCGCGCTGTTCATCGCCGGCGGCATCTCGGTTTTCGTGAGCCAGGCCTCGGTCATGAAGTACCTCGGCGCCCGCGCCCCCAAGGTGCTCGCGTACGGCGTGGCCTCGGTCTCCGGTTCGATCCTGGCGGTGTGCTCGTGTACGGTGCTACCTCTCTTCGCCGGTATCTACAAGATGGGCGCGGGCCTCGGGCCGGCGACGACGTTTCTGTACGCCGGGCCGGCTATCAACGTTCTGGCTATAGTCTTGACGGCGCGCATCCTCGGGTTGGAGTTAGGCGTCGCGCGCGCCGTCGGCGCGATCGTCTTCGGCGTCGTCATCGGCCTGGCGATGCACCTCATCTTCCGCCGGGAGGAAATCGCCAAGGAGGAGGCGCAAGCCGCGCTGCCGGAGCCGGAGGGCGTACGGCCGCTGGGGCAGAACGTGTTGTACTTCGGCGCCATGGTCGGCGTCCTCGTCTTCGCAAACTGGGGGAAGCCGGCGGCGGAGGCGGGGATCTGGTTCGCCGTCTACTCTCTGAAGTGGTGGTTGACGTCGGCTTTCGCGCTCGCGCTCGGCGCGGTCCTCGTTCTTTGGTTCAAGGTGAGGTGGTGGAAGCTGGCGCTCGTCGCGGTCCCTACGGCCGCGCTAGCGTTCATCCTGCCCTCCTATCCGGCGATCCCGTTTACGTTCGCGGTAATCGGCTTTTCCGTCGTAGCGGCTACAGGAGGCGGCGAGGGCGAGGAGTGGTTTACCTCGACGTGGATCTTCGCCAAACAGATACTACCGCTGTTGTTCTTCGGCGTAGTGATAGCGGGCGCGCTCTTGGGGCGGCCGGGCCAGGAGGGCTTGATCCCGTCGGAGTGGGTGAGCGCGGCGGTCGGCGGCAACTCGCTCCGCGCCAACTTCTTCGCCTCCGTCGCCGGCGCGTTCATGTACTTCGCGACGCTCACGGAGGTACCTATCGTGGAAGGCCTGATCGGTAGCGGCATGGGGAAGGGACCTGCGCTCGCGCTACTGCTTGCGGGGCCGGCGATGTCGCTGCCAAGTTTGCTCGTAATCCGGAGCGTGATGGGGACGCGGAAGACGCTGGTCTTCATCGCGCTAGTAGTCGTCATGGCGACGACTACCGGCATGATCTACGGCAAGTTGTTCGCCTAGGAGGTTTCGATGAAGCGGATCCAAATATTGGGCACGGGATGCGCTAAGTGCGATAAATTGGCCGCGAACACGGAGGCGGCGGCTCGCGAGCTCGGCCTGGAGTGCGAGGTCGAAAAAGTTACGGATATCGAGGCCATCATGTCGTTCGACGTCATGATGACGCCGGCGTTGGCCGTCGACGGTGACGTTAGGGTCGTCGGGAAGGTCCCCTCCGTAGAAGATCTTAAGGAGTTACTCGGGTAAATGAAACCGAAGACGATATTGACCGTTGTGATTCTGACCTTCGTCGCCGTATCCGTCGTGTACCTCGTCGTGAAGGAGGTAAAGAAAGCGACGGCGCCGGAAGCGGCCCCCGCGGGGGGAGAGGTCGCCTCGGCCGAGACCGCCGCGACGCCGGCTGGGTCGAAACTTCCTCCGGTCGGCGACCGCCAAATCGTGGTAACGTACGTATATTTCGGTAAACGCTGCGCGACGTGTTTGAAGATCGAGAGGTACACCGAGGAAGCGCTCGAGCGCGGCTTCGCCTCCGAACTCGAGGCAGGCGCCGTCGCGTGGCGGACGGTGGATGCCGACGAGCCGTCGCATAAACATTACCTAACCGACTACGAGCTGTACGCCAAGGCCGTAATCGTCTCCGACGTCCGCGGAGGGGAGGAGGTCCGCTGGAAGAACCTGATGAAGGTATGGCAGTTGACCGGCGATAAGGGTCTCTTCATGAGGTACGTCCAAGAAGAAGTCCGGGCGTATTTAACGAGCTAAAAAATGGAACCGCTGTTGATAGCGGCCGCTTCCGCGCTGTGGTTCGGGATCCTGATGGCGATAAGCCCGTGCCCGATGGCGACGAACGTCGCCGCGCTGTCGTACCTCGGCAAGCGCCTCGGCCATCCCCGCCAGGTGTTACTGGGCGGCGCGCTATATACGATAGGCCGGACCGTCGCGTACGTCGGCCTCGCGGCGATACTCCTCGCGGGCTTGCAATCGGTCCCGCGCCTCTCGACTTTCCTGCAGAGTTACATGAACAAGGTATTGGGGCCCCTCCTGGTCGTCGTCGGCCTATTCCTCCTCGAGCTGCTCCGCTTCGGCGGCCGCGGCGGCGGCGTAAGCGAGAGGCTCGGCCGGAAAGTCGAGGGGTGGGGGCTCGCGGGCGCGCTGGCGCTGGGCGTCATCTTCGCGCTGTCGTTCTGCCCGGTCTCGGCGGCGCTCTTCTTCGGCAGCCTGCTGTCGCTGGCCGTAAAGTTTAACTCGCGGATCTTGCTGCCGGCGATGTTCGGCGTGGGGACGGCCCTTCCGGTAATCATCTTTTCCTCCATAATCGGCCTCGGCCTCGGCTCCCTCGGCACCGTCTTCCATAAGATCCAGAAGTTTGAGCGGTGGGCGCGCCGGATTACGGGCGTCGTCTTCATTCTCGTCGGCGTCTACTATTGCCTCTATTTCATTTTCGAGGTCCACATATTTGGATAGCGATACTGCTTGCTTTTTATTTGCGCTCTGATATACTTTTGGGAGAGACAGCGTTTTCCTAGGGGAGGTTCGAAATGAAGTTAATTTGGTTGTTGTGCGCGCTGGCGGTAGCGGCCGCGCCTGCGGGCGCTTACCTCGGCGAGGTCGTCGCCTCCTTCAATACGCCGAACTTGCCGGGCGCCGTCGCGACCAGCGGCGACTATCTTTATGTCTTCTGCGCGGGCCGGTTTATACCGCCGTTTAATTACATTTACCAGTTCAACGCCGCTACCGGGAGCCGCGTCCGGTCGTACGCCTCGCCGTTCGGGAGTTACACCACTGGCCTGGGGTACGAGTACGGCGGCTACCTCTGGATCGGCCGGTACTCTCCCTCCTACGTCGCGCGGTGCGACGCCTCCACCGGCAGCATCTACTACTCGTTCCCGATTTCGCAGCACTCGCTCGGCGGGGGCGTGGCCTGTCAGGGGGACCCGACGCGCCCCGGCACGCTCGCCTCGCTTATAACCGCCGGCGGCTCGCCCTCGCTGGTTACCCGCCACCGGACGAGCGGTACCCTGCTCGGCTCGTTCGCGACAACGCGGCGATACTTCGACCCGGCATGGGACTACCGCAACGGCGTGATATGGCTCCCGGCTTACGAGCCGTCGCCGCGGCCGGTATACGCGCACACCACGGCCGGTTCGGTCGTGGCGTCGTTCAGGATGCCGACGAGTTGTTACCTCCCGGGGGGAGCGGCTTACGCCAACAACTACCTCTACGTAACTAACACCGGCAACCCGCCGTACATCGTCTATAAAATCCACTGCCCGAGTATCTGGCAGCGGGAGGCGGCGACGTCGATAGGCCGGGTCAAGGCGCTGTTCCGGTAGCGGGGTAGGCCGGCGGAATGCGTACCTGTTGATTTTGGTATAATTTTATAGCGCAATTATATTAAGTTGTCAATTGGAGTGATTTTAGGCCGTGGCAGGAGGGTGCGGTATGCGGAGCGTAACATTAACGGCGCTGGCGACGTTAGTGTGCCTCGGCGGCGCCGGCGCCGCGGACGTCGCGGGACCGGCGTGGGGGGAGCGCTCGGCCGGCGCGCCGCTGGAGACCGACGGCCGGCTCGAGCTCAAGTGGGACAACGGCCTCGGCGCGTGGGTTATGTGCTGGTATACGGGCGCCGATTCCTGGGTCGGTAACGACTTCGACATTTCCACCCTCGGCGGCTCGTGGTGGATCGAGACGATCCGGGTGATGTCCACCGCAAGCTGGCCCAACGGCCGGTGGGACGGCTTCCGCCTCGGCGTCTACGCTTTCGCGGGAAGTTTACCGGGTTCGCGCTTCCACGGCCCGCTATACGTCCGCGGCGGCGGGTCCGGTTACCGGTGGTGCGATTTCGATTTCGGGATGTGGGTATGGTCGCTCCTCGGCCACAAGAGGTTCGTCGTCTCCTTGGAGCAGTATTACAATTATCCCGCCTGCGACCCTTACGTACTCGACAACAATAGGACGTTCCAAGGGCACTCGTGGCAATATCAGGGGGGGCGATGGGAGCCGCTCGTCGGCACGGCCGGATACCGGAACCTCATGGTTCGCGTGGTAATCAGCGACTTGATGGCCGTGACGCCGGCCAGCCTGGGCCGCGTCAAGGCCCTTTACAAGTAAAACCGCGGGTTGGGATTGGAGGGAGGAGGCAGCGATGAACCGCGGGGGCACATTCGTTCTCTGCCTGGGAGTACTGGGCGGGGCGGCCGTCGCGGCGGCCGTAGATCACGCCGCCCTGGAGGCTTACGCCGGCGACGGTACGGTTTGGCTGTCGTGGGATAACGGGACCGCGAGCGGGACCAACGTAACGCTGCCGCAATGGGTAGGGCACGACTTCGACCTCTCGACGCTCGCGCATTATACGTACGTGCGCCGGTTTCGCATGTACATGCGGGCCTGGCCCAACCGGCGGTGGGACGGCGGCCGGATCGGGATCTACAGTTTCGGGGGAGGAGTGCCTGGGTCGCTGCTGTGGGGCCCCAAGTTCGTCACGCCGACGCGCGAGGGGTGGAACGACTTCGCCGTCGGCTATTATTTGGGCGCTCGGAGGAAGTTCCTTCCCGCGTGGGAGACATTCTACAACTACCCTGACGGCGATACGCTTTGCCTCGATACCGGCCCGGCCCGGGCGCATACCTGGGCGTATTACGGCGGCCAGTGGCAGTCGTTCGAAGGCCCGAACGCGAACTTGATGCTGCGGGTTCAGGTCGACGACGAGCACAACCCGTCGGTTGCCCCCGCCTCGCTGGGGCGCGTGAAGGCGCTGTACTGGTAGGTTAAAGCGGTAGGGTTTAAAGAGGCACTGGAAATGAGGGAAAGCGCGATCGTAACGGCCGCGGCCCTGGGCGCACTTGCCGTTTCAGGCGCCTGGGGCGAGTGGGTATACGAGGGGCAGTGGGGGCGCCACGGCTCCGGCAACGGCGAATTCGTCTTCGTATGTGACGTTGACGTGGCGCCGAACGGCACCGTATACACGGCGGAGTTTTGGGACAACGGCGGCCGCGTCCAATATTTTACGCCCACGGGTTCGTATATCGGCCAATGGGGGTTACACGACGACGATTCGGCGCTGGCCGTGGCTCCTAATACGGACGTGTACGTGACGTTCTGGGGCGAGGTATATTATTACACCGCCCAGGGTTCGCTTAAGGGGTCTTGGGGTTCCTACCCCCATATATACGAAATCCTCGGGATCGACATAGCGGCTAACGGTAACGTCTACGTTTCTGACGGCGGCAACGATAAAATCCAACTCTTCAGTGCTGCGGGTAGTAAATTGCGCGAATGGGGGCGGGAAGGTTCCGGCAACGGCGAGTTCAATAACCCCGCCGGGATCGGGGTTGCACCGAACGGGAACGTCTACGTCACCGATAATGGTAATGCTCGGGTTCAGTACTTCACCGCTGCCGGGTCCTTTTTAGGTAAATGGGGATCGACCGGCACGGGTAACGGCCAGTTCTTCGGCCCCAAAGAAGTAGCGGTAGGCCCCGACGGCCGGGTACACGTTTTAGAAATGTATAATAACCGCGTGCAATACTTTACGGCTACCGGTTCCTTTCTCGGCAAGTTCGGAAGGTGGGGTAGCGGCCCGAGCCAGTTTAAAACCCCTTACGGCCTGGCCTTGTCTCGCGACGGCCGGCGCCTTTACGTCGCGGACATGGGTAACAGCCGCGTGCAATATTTCCGCTGGTCGCCGACGAACATAAACCCGACCTCCCTCGGCCGCGTGAAGGCACTGTACCACTAGCCGACGGGCGGTGGAGAATAACCAAAGGGGCCTCCAACGGAGGCCCCTGTTAACGTGCGCTTGCGGTCGCTACGCGGGAACTTAGAATGCGCCTCCGGCCGCGTCCACGAACCAGTCGTCGCCCTCTTTCCGCAGGTGGACCGATACTTCCTTTTCGCCCGCGTCGTCCGTCTTCTTATAAACGAACGTTACTTTATCGTCCGTGTTGCCCTGAACCTTAACGAACTCCCACGACGCGCCTTCCTCGTCCACCGCTTCCCGCGCGCTCTCCCACCACCGCGCCAGCGGGCAGTTCAGTTCGTTCTTTTCGTACTCGGCCTTCCGCGTCGACGACGCCAGGTCCAGGAACGCGTCGAAGTTGTCGTCCACGGCGGCTTGCAGGAAGTCGTCCGAAACTTCCTGAATCTCCTTTAGCTGTTCGGGATTATTCGCGGCGTACGCGAATCCCGCGAGAGCCAGCGCCAATACTCCACACGTTAGACTCCGCATAGCGACCTCCTCCGTTGAATTGGTGGGGGGATGTTTAAGCTCTGCAAGCTAACACACCTCCCGGCTAATATCAACGGCAAAAAGGCCGCGCGGCGGCGCCGGCCCCCGCTCTTATGTTAGGAAACCGCTTGACTTCAGCGGCTATATATATTACTATTTTGGTAATATACGAGGACATACCAACTTTAACCCCTGACCAAGGAACAAGGAGTTGCGAAGTGGTTAAACACACGAAATTGTATATCGGGCTATTATTGGCCGGTACCTGCCTCCTCGCCGGCGCGATATTCTGGGGATGCGCCGAGGAGAGCACGACCGGCCCGGGCGGAGGCCACGAGGTTCCGTTCGCGCTGGGGATTACGGACGACAGCGGCGGCACCCACAACGGCGCGGCGTTGCTGTACGTTACGTTCGGCGAAAACGCGAAGAGCGACGCCACCCACGTCAAATCCGTCCGCACCAACTCGCCGCCGATTATCGACGGCGCGGTCGACGGCGTATGGGCTACCGCGCCCACCTCGATCGTGGCCTGCGCGCCGATGTCCGGGAACAACAACATCAGCGCGGCGACGATGAAATCGCTGCATACCGCTACCGACATCTATTTCCTGGTATCGTGGGTCGACCCCACCGGGACCGAGAATACGCGGCGGCACCGGTATACTTACAATAACGGTACGTGGTCCGAGAACGACGAGAACGAGGACCGCGTATTTTTCATGTGGGACATCGGCGGCACCGCCGATAATAACCGGACTTTCGCCGAGGCCGGCTGCACCGTGGCCTGCCACGGCGACATGCACCCCTTGAAGGGCAAGGCCGACTTCTGGCATTGGAAGGCGACGCGTACCGACCCGGTCTCCTACTCGGACGACCAGTACGGCGACAGCACCGGACGCTCGAGCGACGACGGCTCCAGCGCGTACGACGACAACGGCGAACTCCCGACGCCCGATTACCAGGCGCCGGGTGACCCGGGCGCGAACGCCTCGTTCCTGTACCGGAACGTATCGGGCAAACCGAACGCCGCCCCGTACTCCTCCGCCGGCTGGAAAAACGGCGACGAGCTGGCCGCGTACGTAAACAAGATCCCCTCCGGGAGCCGCGGCGACATCCACGCCAAGGGTAAGTACAACGACGCCACCAATACCTGGACCGTCGAGTTTAAGCGGGCGTTGAATACCGGCCACGCCGACGACGCGGCAATAACGACGCAATAACCGATCTCGCCTTTCGCGCGAGTCTACAAAAGGGACGGTAACCATGAAACGGATATCGACGGCGATGGTATTGATCCTCGCCTCCGCGACCGTGGCGTTAGCTCACGGCTCCTACGTGCGGAGAGTCCCCAACGGCTCGGCCTTTAGCTGCAATACCTGTCATACCGAAAAGAAGTTCCAGGATGATTTTAAAAACAACGGGCTGAAATGGAACCGGGCCCTGGCGATCAAGGATAGCGACGGCGACGGCGCCTCCAACGGCGTCGAGTTGCAGGACCCGGGCGGCACGTGGCGCGAGAACAACCCGGACCCCAAGGTCCCCGGGTGGAGTACTTATAATCCGGACAGCCGCGGCAGCAGGCCGCCGTACGCGCCGGTCGAGCCGACGAGTATGGGCCGCGTGAAGGCGCTGTTTAAGTAGTACGGTTTCGACGAACTGACGCCCCTCCCGCCCGGGAGGGGTTTTTATTGATAATATCGGTTAGGTTTGTTAAGAGTTCACGAGGGGGCGGCGGCGGGCGGGTCCGGATTTAACGGCCTGCGGGTTTCGGCGGCCTTAACGAGAGGAGATACCGACATGGTTAAAGCGCTCAAGGCGGGAATTGTGATCTTACTCGCGGTTCTCCTGGCGGCGGCGTTCGCTTCGGCGTGGTGGGGATTCGAGCCGAAGATCCCGAACGGCAACGCTTTCGGCTGCGACACTTGCCACAAGAAGTCGAATTTCAAGAAGGATCTCAAGAACAACGACAACAAGTGGGACGAGACGTTCGCGGCGCTCGATAGCGACGGCGACGGCTTCGCTAACGGCGTCGAGCTGCTGGA
Organism: Candidatus Coatesiibacteriota bacterium; assembly: GCA_020356085.1. Taxonomy (GTDB): domain Bacteria; phylum RBG-13-66-14; class B26-G2; order WVWN01; family WVWN01; genus WVWN01. The sequence goes on from CP070633.1 coordinate 179,263, forward strand.
CCCGGAGGGCGCGTGGCGGGAGGGCGACGACGACCCGACGGCCGCGGGCCGCGAGCCCACCAACCCCTCCGACGCGAAGAGCTTCCCCGCCGTGGCGGAGGAGGAGATAGCGGAAGAGGAAGTAGAAGAGGATGAAGTAGAAGAGGAAGAAGAGGTGGAGGAGGAGGAACCTCCCGCCGGGGCGGCGGAGGAGTAGCGCGCGAGCCGGCCGGAAGGCCGGCTTTTTATATTGCGGGGGGGTGGGGTAAGGCCGGCTTCCATTTACCGTTGACAACTCCCGAGGCGAGGTCATATGATAGGGGGACCAGGAGGTTGTTATGGCGGGCGCCGAAAATAGTTGCGAGCTTAGCGAGGACGCGCTCTTCAACCGATACGAGAAAAACCCCATCCTGAACGCGGATAATTGGCCCTACCGCGCGCACGCCGTCTTCAACCCCGGCGCGGCGCTCGTCAACGGCGAGACGTTGCTATTAGCGCGGGTGGAGGACTTGCGCGGTTTCTCCCACCTCGCCGTCGCCCGCAGCGCCGACGGCAAGACGGAGTGGCAGGTGGAGCCCGAACCCGCGCTCGTCGCCGACCTCGCCTACGACGAGCAGCCCTTCGGCGTCGAGGACCCGCGCATCGTGTGGCTCGCGCCCCTGGAGGAGTACGCCGTCACATACACGTCGTTCATCCGTAACGAGACGGTGATATCGCTCGCCACCACCACGGACTTCAAGACGTTCACGCGGTACGGCCGCCTGCTGCCGCCGGAGGACAAGGACGCCTCGCTTTTCCCCCGAAAGATAAACGGCCGCTTCGCGCTCATCCACCGCCCCATCATCCGCGGCGAGGCCCACATGTGGATATCGTTCTCGCCCGACCTCAAGTATTGGGGCGACCATCGCCTGCTGTTGACCACGCGCCCGGCCTCTTGGGACGCCCAACGCGTCGGCCTGGGGCCGCCGCCGCTCGAGACGCCCGAGGGATGGTTCGTCATCTACCACGGCGTGCGGCGCACCGCCTCCGGCAGCCTTTACCGCAGCGGCCTCGCCCTGCTCGACCTCGACGAACCGTGGCGCGTTATCCGCCGCAGCGAGGATTGGGTCTTCGGCCCGCACGCCGACTACGAGATGATCGGCGACGTCCCGGGCGTGGTCTTCCCGTGCGGCGTCGTATTGGACGAGGAGACG
>CP070633.1:180534-193170 GCA_020356085.1 Candidatus Coatesiibacteriota bacterium
TAATAAATCCGCACGGAGTAAAACCGATGCGTTTAAAATCTTAAGAAAAGCAGCTACTTCAGAATTTTTAGGGTAAAGGGGTAGCATGATTCCTCCCTTAAGTATTATTCCTTCTCCAATTCCTTAGCCCTTTCTACGGCTTCGTCAATCGTCCCCACCATGAAAAACGCCTGTTCCGGCAGCTCGTCGAACTCGCCGGAGACCAACTTTTCGAATCCCTCCACCGTATCGGCGATCTTGACGTACCGGCCTTTTTTGCCCGTGAACGCCTCCGCGACGAACATCGGCTGGCTCAAGAACCGCTGGAGGCGACGCGCCCGCCCTACGACCACCTTATCGCCGTCGGACAGCTCGTCCATCCCCAGGATCGCGATGATATCCTGGAGCTCGCGGTAGCGCTGCAGTATTTCCTGCACCCGGCGCGCGACGCGGTAATGGTCCTCGCCGATAATGCGCGGGTCCAAGATGCGGGAGGTGGAGGCGAGCGGGTCCACGGCGGGGTACAGGCCGAGTTCGGCGATTTGGCGCGAGAGCGCCGTAACCGCGTCCAGGTGGGAGAACGTCGTCGCCGGCGCCGGGTCGGTGTAATCGTCGGCCGGTACGTAGATCGCCTCCACGGCCGTAATCGAGCCCCGCGTGGTGGAGGCGATCCGCTCCTGGAGTTCGCCCATGTCGGTGCCCAACGTCGGCTGGTAGCCGACCGCGGAGGGCATCCGCCCGAGGAGCGTCGATACCTCCGACCCGGCCTGGACGAACCGGAAGATGTTGTCGATAAACAGCAGGACGTCCTTCCCCTCCGTGTCGCGGAAGTATTCGGCGAGCGTGAGAGCCGTGAGGCCGACGCGGAAACGGGCCCCCGGCGGTTCGTTCATCTGGCCAAACACCATCGCCGTCTTCTCGATGACGCCGGACTCCGTCATCTCGAGCCACAGGTCGTTGCCCTCCCGGGTGCGCTCGCCGACGCCACCGAAGACCGAATACCCGCCGTGCTCGGTCGCGATATTGTGGATCATCTCCTGGATTAGAACCGTCTTGCCCACGCCGGCGCCGCCGAATAGGCCGGTCTTGCCGCCCTTGGTGTACGGCTCCAACAGGTCGATGACTTTAATGCCGGTCTCGAGCATATCGGACCGCGTATCCTGGTCCGTCAAGGGCGGGACGGGGCGGTGGATCGGCCACCGCTCCTGAGCCTCCACCTCGCCGCGCTCGTCGATGGGCTGGCCGACGACGTCGATCAAGCGGCCCAGCGTACCGGGCCCCACCGGGACGGCGATCGGGCCGCCGGTGTCGAAGGCCGGGTCGCCGCGCACCAAGCCGTCTACGGGGCCGAGCGCGATGCACCGCACCTGGTTCTCGCCGAGTTCCTGGGCCACCTCCGCCGTCAGGACTTCGCCCTCTCGCCGCGGAATCTCGATTGCGTTGCGAATGGGCGGTAGCGTTTCGGCGTCGAATTCCACGTCGACTACGGGCCCGATAATCTGTACTATTCTTCCTTCCGTTCGCGTCGTCATCTTTTCCGCATCCCCTAATCGTAGGTGAAGGTCGCGCTTACAACGGAATATCTATCCTCATGGCGAGTCCGCCGAACGTATATCGGAACGGCCGGCCCCAATAGAACCGTACGAAAGCGAACGTTCCCACGCCGAGGCGGTTCACCGCGCCGAGGCCGGTTTCGACGACGTTGTACGGGTCGCCGGCGAACACGCGACTATACTCGCCGAACATTCCCAGCTGCGACCATCGGAGCGCGACGTCGCACCCGACGCCGGCCTCCGCGCCGTCGTATCGGGTTGTATAGTCGATATCGCGCGGCGTCGCCGGGTTCCCCGGAACCGACCGCTCGCGATACACGCCGCGAATCGACAGTCCGCGATATCCCGCGAACGGCCCCAGACGCAAACCGCCGGCCGGCACGTACCAATATCCGCCGCGATAATACGTACTGTAATTCCGGCGCAGCACCTTTTCAACGACCATGCCTTGCGGCTCGTATAATTCTTCTGCCGCGGCCTCCCAAATCCCGGAGAACCAGAAACCAGCTTTGACCCACGCGCGTCGGTACGTAACGCCCCCCGCCAGGTTTACCAACCCCATTTGGAAATCGGCCGGGAATTCCACTAGCTCGCCGGCGCCGTCCTTGACGCCGTGCCGGTCGTACCCGCCGATCCCCAAAAAGAAATCGGTGAGGATCGATACGCGCGCCGGCGCCGCCCGCCGGAAAACGGCGTAGTTAAAATCGGCCGTCTCGCGGTAGATTATCTCGATTACGGCGTCGCGGTCGTCGGCCAGGTCCCCCTCCGGCCGCAGCTCCTCCGGCGGTACGATCCCCACATCGAGACTCGCCGCGAGAACCAGCCGCCGCAGTAGCGCCGTTACGGCGTCGAGGTTTTCCGGGTTCGCACCTCCCGGGAGTTGCACGTAACAACCGCCCGGCGGTACCGGCCCAAATTCGGCCACGTCCTCGCCGGACCCCCGTCCCCGGCCGTAGTCGACGACCACCTCCCCCTCCGTCGCGACGGCGAAAATCCCGGTCCCCCACCGCTCGTGGAGAGCCTCCAACCGTTGTGCCGTCCGGACGACGTCGTCGTCGGTCCCCACCACCCGCACCGCCACCGGCAAATCTTCGAACCGGCGCGCGTAGATCAAGTCCCCGCTGATAACCTCCAGCGGCGCCGTCCTAAAAAAGAAGTCGAAAAAGTCCTCGCCGGCCGCCGTCGGCGTAAGAGGCATAAGGGGGACGTTTTGCCATATTTCCTCGGGCGCCGGCGAAACGGGTAAAAATTCCATAACCGTTACGCCGTACCCCGGCGCCCGGGCGACGAGCGGACTCCTCTTGCGCGGCGCCGTGAGGAGTTTATACAGGCCGGTCTCGGTTACCGTTGCCGTCTCGGGCCCCAGCTTCACCGTTGCGCCGGGCACGACCGCGCCCGTACGGAAGTCGTAGACCTCGCCGGTGACGGCCGCCGCGCCCACCCACGTCGGTATCAGCAGGAGGCTGTACCCGATACACCGTAACCGCCGCATAGTAGTCCGGGCCGCGCCGGCCCTACGTCCCGCCGCTAACCGCCAGCGCCTACGTCGTTCGTGACCATTATGTGCAAGCCCTCCTCCCGGGCCAAACGGCCACTGTAATGAACGCGGGCGGCCAAATCGACGTTGGTCATAAGTTCCTCCAACGTGCCGCCGATGGCGAAGATATCTTCCTGCTCCGCCTCTGCACACCACAGCTCGCCGTTATAGTAAGCCTGGAACTTTACTATCATCGGTACAGATCGCCCCCGGAGACGGGTTTACCGCAAACTTTCGGCGGCGGAGGTAACTTCGAGAAGCTCCTTCGTAATCGCCGCCTGGCGCGCCTTGTTGTAGTCCAACCGCAGCCGATCCAACATCTCGCCGCAGTTGCGCGTCGCCGCCTCCATCGCCATCATCCGCGCGCCGTGTTCGGAAGAGATATGCTCCTGTAAAATGCGCCATACCTGAACGTTAACGTACAACGGCAACAACTCCCCCAGTATCTGCTCGCTGTCGGGCTCGAAGATATATTCAATGAACTGACAGGCCTCCGGCAGCCCCTCCGCTCCGGCGACTTCCCCCGCCTCCGGCAACAGCATCTCTTCCAGGCGGATGGGCAACACCGCCCGGACGGTCACGGCCTGCCGCCCCGCGGAGAAGAAGTGATGGTAGAGGAAATCCACGCGGTCGACGTCCCGCGCCAAGAAAGCGTCGATGGCGAGGCGACCGATGGCTCGGGCGTCGTCGTACGTTATGCCCCTAAAGAACCCCGTATACTGCTCCAGGATGGTAAATCCCCGGCGGCGGAAGAAATCGTACCCCCGCTTGCCGACGCAGATCATATCGGCGTAAGAACCGAACGCCCGCCGGTGTTGCTCCTGGTACGCCGTGGCGCGGCGGAGGACGTTGGCGTTGAACGGCCCGCACAGGCCGCGGTCGGAGGTAACAACTACGAGGACCGCGTTCTCGTCGCCGCGGTCGGCCAACAACGGGTGGAAGGCCGGCTCGCCGCAAGTGTTTAAATGCGCGATGATTTCGGCGAGGTGGGCGGCGTAGGGCCGCATGGCGAGCAACGCCGCTTGGGCGTTGCGCACCTTCACCGCCGAGACCGTCTTCATGGCCGCGGTAATCTCGCGGATCTTCTCGACCGATCCGATCCGGTGGCGTACTGCTCGTAGCGTCGCCATTATTTAACCGTTACCCCACGCGCTATCAAGGGTTCACCGTCCGCGCGCCCCCATTCGAGCCGGCTGAGGTCGGGCCCGCCCTCCGCCGCGGGCGCCGCTCCGGCCGCAAACGCGAGACGGTACTCGCCGGGGGTCCGGCCGGCTTTGAACTTTATCGTCGCCTCGCACGGCGCGTCCGCCCACTCGACGGCGGCGAACGGCCGGCGCGTCACCAAGTACCGCCACTCCCCCGCCTCCGCCTCGCCGGGGGGAGGTACGTATTCGTCGACGGCGGCGAGCTTTCCGGAGTAAACGCCGTCGTACTTAGCCTCCCGGATATCCATATCCGCGGGCGCGGCTACGGCCAAAACGCCGTAGTACTCGCCCGCAGCGTCGGCGGCGGGGAGGGCCGCCACCCGGCCCACCAACCTCACCTCGAACTTCCCGCCGGCGGCGACTTCGAGCGGGCACACTACGTCGCGGAGGTTAACGCACGAAACGCCGACCGCCGCCACCGCCGCGGCCGAAACAACCGTCAACCGCCGCCGCATTATTCGGCCGCCGTCTCCCCCTCCGTCGAGTCCGGGCTCGCCTCGCTCTCCTGGGCCAGGAACCCCGACACGAACGTCGCCGTTTCTTCGTACAGCCGTTGGCGCGTCTCCTCCGGCAAATCGCCGGTCTCGCTAATGCCGCGGCCGAACTCGGGCCGCACGGTCCCCATATATTCGAGGAATTTTTCGCCGCATTCGCCGACGCGTTCGAGGGGTACCGTGTCGAACGCCCCCGAGACGGCGGCGTTAATGAGCAACACCTGATCCTCCACCGGCATCGGCACGTACTGATCCTGCTTGAGGATTTCGACTAGCCGCTCGCCGCGCCGGATTTGCGCTTGCGTCGCTTTATCGAGTTCCGTTCCGAACTGGACGAACTTCTCGAGCTCGCGGTATTGGGCCAGGTCCAGCCGCAGCATGCCCGCCGCCTTCGCCATGGCGCGGTTTTGGGCGCGGCCGCCGACGCGCGAAACCGAGAGGCCCGCGTTAATCGCCGGCCGAACGCCGGAGTAGAAGAGATCGTCTTCGAGGTAGATCTGGCCGTCCGTGATCGAGATTACGTTCGTGGGGATGTAAGTCGACAAATCGCCGGCCTGCGTCTCGATTATCGGGAGCGCCGTCAGCGAACCGCCGCCCCGGTCGTCGGACATCTTGGCGGCGCGCTCGAGCAGGCGCGAGTGCAGATAGAAAACGTCCCCCGGGTACGCCTCCCGCCCCGGCGGCCGCCGCAGTAGGAGCGAAAGCTGCCGATAGGCCCAGGCGTGTTTGGACAGGTCGTCGTAGATGACGAGTGCGTGGCCGCCGTTATCGCGGAAGTACTCGCCCATGGCGCACCCGGCGTAAGGCGCGATGTACTGCAGCGGCGCCGGGTCGGAGGCGCCAGCATGCACAACCGTCGTGTAGGTCATCGCCTCATACTCTTCGAGCATTTTAACAACCTTGGCGACGGTCGAATTTTTCTGGCCGATCGCAACATATATACATACGACGTCGGTGTCGCGCTGGTTTATGATTGTATCGACGCAGATCGCGGTCTTGCCGATGCCCCGGTCGCCCAGAATCAGCTCGCGCTGGCCGCGGCCTATCGGCGTCATGGCGTCGATGGCCTTCAGGCCGGTCTGGAGCGGCTGGCTAACGGGGCGCCGGTGGACGACGTTCGGCGCCAGGCCTTCCAGCGGCATCGTCTTTTCTTTAGAGACCGGCCCGCGGCCGTCGAGCGCGTCGCCGACGGGCGTGATAACGCGGCCGAGCAACTCCTCGCCGGCCGGGACTTCCAGGATGCGGCCCGTCGCGCGGGCGACGTCGCCCTCCTTGATACCGCGGTCGTCCCCCAGGATGACAACGCCGACGGTCGTCTCCTCCAGGTTCATCGCGATCCCGTAAACGCCGCCGGCGAACAGGATCATTTCGTTGTACATCGCGTCCGACAGGCCGTAGACGTGTGCGATGCCGTCGCCCACGCTGGTTACGATACCGGTCGTCGTAACGTCGAGTTCTTTGCGATAGCGGGAGATCTCCGTCTTGAGGATCTCGCTAATCTCATCCGGACTAATTCTCATAGAAAGACTCCCCAGCGCCGCCGTCGCCCCTTACGCGGCGCCGGCCATGGTTTCCCTGATCTCCCGGAGGCGGTGCGCCAGCGTAGCGTCGATTACGTGGTCGCCCAGGCGGAGGCGGAGGCCGCCGATTACGTCGGCGTCGACCGCCGTCGACAACTCCACCTTTTTCCCCGTCACGCGCTCGAGGATCTCCACCAGGCGGGCCTGTATCTCCTCCGGCAGGGGGAGGGCGGAGGTGGCGTGGGCGGCAACGACGCCCGTTTCCTGTCGAAAAGCGCGCGCCAGCTCCTCCGCGATCGTAGGCAGGAGGGGGAGGCGGTTCTTCTCGAGCAGAAACCGCAAGAAATCGCGGGATAGCTCGGTGGCGACCAATCGTTCGAAAACCGCGGTTTTCGCCTCAACGGTAACGGCCGGGTTTTCCAACAGGAGGCTGAGCTGGGCCCGCTCCTCGTACCACCGGCCGAACTCCTCAATCTCGGCCAGGACCTCGGGCAACACGCCCTGCGCGGAGGCGAGCTTGTACAGGGCCCGGGCGTAGCGCCGTGCTATTACCGGATTTCTCATAACGCCGTCAGGACTCGAGCCGGCGCTCGAAGGAGTGACGTTCTTCCAACTCGGCGAGGAACTTTTCGGCGAGGGCGCGCTCGCGTTCCGGCGTCCGCGTCTCCTCCAAAACGCGCGCGGCGACGTCGGCGGCGAGATCCGCCATTTCGGCGCGGATCTTGGCCACGGCCTGCGCCTCCTCCATCGCGATAAGCTCCTCCGCCTTCTGGAGCAAGGCGTCGGCCTGACGCCGGGTCTGCGTCAGCAGCTCCTCGCGATGCTGCGCGGCCTCCTCGTTGACGCGCTTCAGGATCGCGGAGGCTTCCTCGCCCACCTCGGACATTTTTTCCTCGTACTTCGCCTTGAGCTGGCCGGCTTCGGCCCGCTCGGCCGCCGCGCGCGCCATGTCGCCCTCGATCCGCTCGCGCCGCTCCCGTAAGACCGGCGCCAGGAGGGTCTTGTAGATTACCGTTACGCAGATGGCGAAGACGAGGAAGATGCCAAGCTGGTAGAGAAATATAACTACGTTAAATTCAAACATACGGTTGCTAGCCTAACAACCCTTTTAGGGGGTTGGCGAATACCAGCAGGATCGCGACGAAAAGGGTATAGATCCCCAGCGTCTCGATAAACACGACCGTGAGTAACATGGGGACGAAGAGCTTGCCCGAGGCCTCGGGTTGACGAGCGATCCCTTGGAGCGCAGCGTTCGCCGTTACGGCTTGCGCCACGGCAGCGCCGGCCGCCGCGAAAGCCATACCCAGCACCGCGGCTACCAAAGTCCACGATAAACCCCTGGCCGCTACTTCCCGTAACGACAGGGAAATCTCCTCGGCCGCCTCCTCCGCCTCTTCCGCACCCCACGCGGCCGCGGCACCGAAAGCGAAGACTAAGATCGCGAGGCAAGTTAACGTTTTAACGGTCATTATGCTCGAGCCTCCTTGCACTTAACGTAACGTCAGCCGAACCCTTTCGGGGCCCGTCGCCCCGGCCGGGATCAATGGTCCTCCTCGCCCCACCCCACTGCGGCGCCGAAGTACAGGATCGGTAAAAAAGCGAATATAAAAGCCTGTAGGAAACTTGTAAAAGCTACCAACGCGTAGAACACCGGCATCAACGTTACCGCCATAAAATATTCGATAAACGGCTCCATATTTAAAGCCGGGAATAAAACGTTCACGTTCGTAACGATATTATTAACGACCATTACGAACTGCTCTTCGCCGAAGATGTTACCGAATAAACGAATCGTGAGGGATAACGGCCTGGCGAATTCGCCGACGCTTTCCAACAATATGAAAATTGGGCCGCCGATGATGAACGCTATCTTCGCCATCCCCGCGAACGGCCCCGTTTTATGGAGAAAATATTTCTTAATCCCCAATTCCTTAATGCCGACGTAGAACGTCATTACGAACACGCATAACGCCATAGCAGCGTTTACGGCCATATTGGTCGTCGGCGCGACGAATCCAGGTATCATCCCGAAGAGGTTACCCACTAAAATAAAAAGAAAAAGCGAAAGACAAAACGGAAGGTACTTCTCTATTTTGGGGCCGCCGATGTCGCGCAGGAAATGCCGACCGGTCTCGACCACTAATTCGAGTATCATTTGCGGAAGGCTCGGTTTGAGCTTCGCCCTCCGGCAGATAACGTAAAAACCCACTAACACGACGACCGCAACTAAGATCGCGTTGGACACGATCACCGTCGCGTGATGGTGAAGGCCCGGGAGGGGCAATCCCCATTCCAATCCTACGCGAAGCTCATCCATGCGGATCTAGGCCGCGACGGCCGGCCGGCCGTGACTAAGGTAGTACCACGTTACGAGCGGGAGGGCGACTGTCGCCACGATTAGCGCGCCGGCGGCCACGGCGGCCGCCGGGAGCGGCGTCCAAAGCAACAAAGCCGCGACGGCGCCCGGCGCGACGAGTATCTTGGCCGCCAGTGCCGCGATCCCCGCCCAGAGCCATTTCGTTCGGCCCCGCTCCGCGGCGCGCGCCAAAGCGACTCCAACCGCCGCCAAGAGGAGAATGTCGGCCGCGACCGCTGCGCCGCCGGCGGAAGCCGCCGCCGCCGCCGAGGCGCCGCCGCAAACGGCCCCGGCCGCGCCACCAGCCGCCACGGCGGCCGGTAATCCGAAAATTAAAATTGTCGGGTACCGTACGGGGGTCGCAGTATTCATTTAATTAAGCGCGGTATCTCGCGAATAACGAGGTACACGGCGGCCGCGATTCCCAAGAAACTGAGTACCAGGATGAACGCGGGCGTAGTCCCCAGCCACCGGTCCAGGAAATAGCCGCCGAAGAAACCGCCCAAGACGGACGCCATAAACGTCCAGGCGAGGTTTATTACCAACGCGGCGTTTCGGACCCACCGGCGGTCTCGGCCGGGTTCCCCTTCGCGGATTTTCGGCACGGTAAAAACGTAGCTCCGGCCTAGCCGAAGCCCAGAATTTTGCAGGAAATATAACATTTTAAGCCGGTTAACGCAAGCGAAATGGCGGCCGGGGGAGGCGGGGCCGCAAAGCCGGCAAATCGGCCTACCCCGGCGCAATTAATAAAAAAAGGGGCCCGAGCGGGCCCCCGCCGTAGCGCGCTACTGGCGTCGGCGTCTAATGGTACAACGCCTTGACGCGACCGAACGAAGTCGGCGTAACTGCCGTCGGGTAGGGCCGGCCGCCCATATCCTTGCCGTTCTCGCCGGCGCCCCGACACGGCGAATTCTCCGTCAAGTTGAAGTCGTTCCCGTTGTAGTTTACAAATAACGGGTCCTTGTGGATTTCGCCGGTTCCGGGTTGTGGCACAAAACTTTGCCACGTTCCGCCGCCTCAACCCGGGCACCAATACACGTAGTTCCCCAGGGAATTACTGTCGACGTCGTTATATAGGATCGTCGTCGAGGTGTTCTCCTCGCGCGCGATGCCGTAGTCGTTGTCGTAGAGGATGTTATTCTTTATAGTACAGGATAAACTCTGCCAGGCCTGGACGCCCTTACCGCTCTTGCAGATGGTATTTCCGTCTACAATGCCCGTAGCGCCGTTCTGGATAGCGATGGCAGCGTTACCCTCTACCAGACAGCAACCGGTGATGAGGAGTTCGGTCCCCGTACCGGAGGCAACGACCTGCCCGAATTGCAAGTCGATCAACGCGCCGTTACCCCGGATACACGATTTCTTCCCCTCCAACACGTCGCAACGGCCCGTATAAGTTACGTTCGGGTCCAATACGACGAGTTTGTCGTAACCTTCGCCCGGCCCCGCCTGGTCGTAGACGTCTTGCAGCTTAACGGCCCAAGCTGTCGATACGCACAATACCAAGGCCACGCCGAATACTACATACCGCATAACCTATCACCTCCTCGCGCTAAACGCTGTACTCGATATCGTTCCAGGTACCACGCCTCTCGGCGAATTACCTATTTAACCTACAAACAATATAACACCGGAACCACCCTTACGCAAGCGGATTAACGGGCGCCCGCACGGGCGTAAAAAACGGGGGCCCGAGCGGGCCCCCGTCGTAGCGCGCTACTTACGTCGGCGTTTAATGGTACAACGCCTTGACGCGACCGAACGAAGTCGGCGTAACTGCCGTCGGGTAGGGCCGGCCGCCCATATCCTTTCCGCCTTCGCCGGCGCCCCGACACGGCGAATTCTCCGTCAAGTTAAAGTCGTTCCCGTTGTAGTTCACGAATAACGGGTCCTTGTGGATTTCGCCGGTTCCGGGAGAGGGTACGAAACTGTACCACGTTCCGCCACCTCAACCCGGGCAAAAGTACATGTAGTTCCCGCTCGTATTGTAAACGTCGTTGTAGAGGATTAGGACGCTGGAGTAGGAATTCTGATGCGCGGTAATGCCGTACCGCGAACTCCCGTAGAGGATGTTGTTCTTGACCGTGGCCGTCGAACCGTCCCACACTTTGACGGCGTCGGCGCCGTTCTTGCATATCGTGTTACCGTCGATCGTGGCCTTGGCGCCGTCCTGGACGGCGATCGAGGCGTCGGCGTTCGTCCCGTTGATGATGCAACACCCGGTAATCAGGGCTTCGGTCCCGGGCTGAGCGATGAAGACCTGGTTGTTCTGAAGGTCGCACAACGCGCCGTTACCCCGGATGCAAGACTTCTTCCCCTGCAGGAGGCCCACGCCACCGGTGTAGGTGACATTGGGGTCCAGAACCAGGAGCTTGTCGTACCCCTCGCCGGGGCCGGCCTCGTTATACGCTTGCTCGAGCGATTTCGCTCCCGCCAGGGGCGCACATAGCGCTAAGGCCAAGCCGAAGACTACAAACCGCATAACCTTTCACCTCCTCTCGCTAAACGCGATGGGTAATACCGTTTCCGCCTGCTCGCCGCGGCCGCGCCCTTATCGGAACAGCGCTTTGACGTGACCGAGCGAAGCCGGCGCCACAGCCGCCGGATAGGGCTTCGCGCCCATATCTTTGCCGTTCTCGCCGGCGCCGCGGCAGGGCGAATTCTCCGTTAGCGTAAAGTTATTCCCGCTGTAGTTGACGAACAACGGGTCCTTGTGGATTTCGCCGGTTCCGGGAGAAGGTACGAAACTGTACCAGGTCCCGCCACCTCAACCCGGGCAAAAGTACATGTAGTTCCCGCCGGGGTTGTTATCCGCGTCGTTATACAGAATCTGCAGCGTACCCGTGTATTCGTGCTTCGCGATGCCGTAGGTCGTGTTGCCCCAGATGACATTATTTTTAATCGTCGCCGTGGAGTATTCCCAGACGCGAATCGCGGCCAAGCCGTTGTTTTTGCAGAACGTGTTGCCGTTGATTACGGCGTTGGCGCCGTCTTGGACGTTAACGGCGCCGAAGTACCCGCCGTTCACGAGACAACACCCCGAAATCGTCAACTGCGTCCCGCTTCCGCCGGCCTGGACATTCTCGCCGTCGAGGTCTATCAGCGCGCCGTTACCGCGGATGCACGACGTCTTACCGATTAAAACACCGCATCCGCCCGTGTACTTAATATTCGGGTCGAGCACCAGGAGTTTATCGTACCCCTCGCCGGGGCCCGCCTCTTCGTAAGCTTGCCGTAACGGCTTCGCCCATACTGCCGGCGTCAAGAGGGCCAGCACTAATACCAAGGCCAAATATTTCATTCGCTGTCACCTCCTTCGTGATCCGAAGTCGAAAAACTAACCGCCGCGGCCGGCGCCCCGAAACGACGCCTACCCCGGCGGACAATTTAACCGGTTAGAACCCGCTGCAGCGGGAGGCGCGGCAAACCTTTGCCGGCCGCCGCAACTTCAACACGGCGTAAAATTTACTCCGGAGAAGAAGTAACCCATACGCGACCCTAAACCTACTTTCTTCTATGTAAATACTACACGAATTCCCCCCCGAACGCAAGCAAAAAACACACTTACATGACAGAATTGGTTATATTAAGTATTTCTTCGTATCCTCCACCCGTTAACTTTCCTTTTTGTCCTTTTTCCCGCCCCGGGTTCTAGCCCCCACCTCCCCTTTTTTCGAGTTTAACCACTTTTCCACCAACGCTTTAGCCGGTTCCGCGAACGCATGGCCGAAGGCAATGGCCGCCGCCAACATTACGGCGGCGAAGACGATTACGAAAACCGCGATTAAAAAAGTCGTCGTGAGGTACAATTTTTCGAGCGCCATGACGGCGCCGACGAACAGGACCGCGTACCTTACCGCCCGGCCTACAACCGCGGCGTTTAACCCCGCAACTTTGCTGGCCGCTACCCGCGCCATACCGGCTAAAAACGACCCGGCGACGTGGGCCACCAACATAATGGCCGCCGCGAGCAACAACCGCGGCAAGTACAG
>CP070633.1:193270-205370 GCA_020356085.1 Candidatus Coatesiibacteriota bacterium
GATAGCGGCGGTAGCTATTCTTGTCCGGTATTCCGTCCGTGAACGCCGCCAGGCTGCCGACGACGGCGCTCCTTCCGAGGTTCGATACGTCGATCATCTCCGCCCGGCGGAGGGGGGCGGGGGCCCCCGTCGCCGCCGCGACCTCTTCGAAAACCGCCTCCAGCTCGCCGCGGCGCGCGCGATCCAGCTCGGAGGCCTCTACGAAATATGCCAGGTTCTTTTGCGCGACGCCGATCAGGTGGGCGAACTCCCCCCACCGCGGCACCGTTACGGCGACCGGGCCTCCCCGCTTCTCCTCCAGCGAGACCGCCAACGCCGCCCGCGCCGGGAAGCTCCGCGGGACGGCTATCTTGGGCGGGATTTCGGCGCCCGCGCCGTAATGGCTCAGGAGGAACTGCTCGAGAGGATGGCCCACCGGCACCTCGGTTTTTACCGCCACGCGGTCGACGAGCCGCCCCTCCCGAACGCGGAGGACGACGCCGTAGAGCGTATCGCCCTTAACCTCGCAGACGGCGACGTCCGCGTTAGTGCTTCGGCGCGCGACGGCGTACTGATCCGCGACGGCACGATTCAGACCGCGGAGGACGTCGCGCCACGCCGCCGCCTCCTCGAACGCCAACGCGGCCGCCGCCTCGGCCATACGCCGCTCGAGCTCCCGGACGATGCCGGCGCGGCGGCCGGTAATAAACTGGAGGGCCTTATCGAGACGTCCCCCGTAATCGGCCGTTGTTATCGCGTCCGCACAAGGTCCGACGCACACGCCGATCTCGTAGTCGAGGCAAGGCCGGGAGGGCGGTTGGCGGTCCAGGTCGTACTGGCAACGCCGCAATCCGAACGCGCGGTTCGTCAACGCCACGGTCCGGCGGACGGCCTTGGCGTCGGTAAACGGCCCCACATACTTCCCGGTCCGCCGGTCGGGGACCTCCCGCGTTACGAAGAGGCGGGGGAATTTTTCCTTAGTGATCTTGATGTAGGGGAAGCCGTGTAAACTGACGTTGTACGGCGGGTGATACCTATCGATTAACGTCATCTCGAGGAGAAGCGCCTCGGTCTCGTTGGCGGTTAAAACCAGCTCGACCTCGCGGGCGCGCGCGAGCATCGCCGCCGTTTTAGGATCGCCCGGGCGCTTCCCGCCGAAGTATTGCCGCAGCCGCTTCCGGAGCGACTTCGCCTTCCCCACGTAGAGCGGCTTGCCGCGGGCTTTGAAAATGTAACAGCCCGCCTCGTCCGGGATCTCCTCCCACCGCGCGGGGAGTTCTTTCGTCACGTAATCCATATCCTCTACGTCCGGAGGCGCCGGCCGCCGGCCCTCACCGCGTCAACGCGCAACAGATATCGCGCCGTACTATCTCCTCCGGCGACAGATCGCGGAGGTAGGCGTACCAAAATCCCGCGGCCAGCCCCGCAGCGTAGTTCAGGTGAAACGCGGGGAACACGGCCAACGCCTGGATAAATCCCCGCACCCCGGCCCGCGCCCCGACGGCGACCGAAGCGGCGACGTCCGCTACGGCGTACGCGCCGGCCAAAGCGGCGGCAACGTAACCCGCCCACGGGACAATCAACCCCGCGGCCAACGCCGCGGCCACCGCCCCGAAAAACGTCGGCGGTACCAACGGCTTCCATTCGGGAAACCGGCCGTGTTTCCGCGCCACGACGACCTTCCAGAACGCGTATTGGTAATATTGTTTAAAAAGCTTCCGGAAGCTATCGCGGACGTAATACCTCGCGCGCATCGCCGGCGTTTGGTAAATGAACCCGCCGGCCCGCTGCAGGCGATAGAAATAATCGTCGTCTTCGTTCCGGGCCAGCGACTCGTCGAACTCGCCGACCCACGCAAATATCTCCCGCCGCCAGAGGGGGTAGGGGACGGCGTCCACCAAACCCTCTTTCCGGCCGACGCGGAGGGCGGCCTTCCCGGTCGAAAAGAAAGTGCGGGCGAGCGCCGCGATTACGCCACCGGTCGTACTACTGCCGACGTAGTCTAAAGGCCCCCCCACCGCCCATACGACCGGCTTGGCCCGGAGGACCGCGACGCCCTTTTTTATGTGGTCGGGTGGGATCGCGCCGTGCGCGTCGAGGCGCAGCACATATTCGCCGCGGGCCACCCGCAGGCCGACGTTGAGGGCGCTCGCCGCCAATAACTTCTCGTTGTCGAGCAGCCGCACGCGCGCGTCGGCCGCCGCCAACGCCGCGACAACGTCGCGCGTGCCGTCGGTACTCATGCCGTCGACGACGAGGACTTCCATGCGGTCCGCCGGCCAATCGCTGGCCAATGCCGACTGCACCGCGCTTTCGACGTACTCGCGCTCCTCCCGGCACGGTATGATAACCGACACGAACGGCTCCGCCGCCTCGAGAGAGGAGACCGACTGTCGCTCGCGTTCGCCTGGCGAGGCCTCGATACGTTACCTCCGCGGGCCGCCGCCCCCGCTCGTTACCGCGTTAACCTGCTATGGATCCCTCGTTCGATAATATCGCGCGGCGTCCACCGGCGGACATACGACGCCCAAAACCCGGCGACCATACCGCACGCGTAGTTGAGATGGAACAGCGGGAAAACCGCCAGCGCTTTGAAGAAATCCAGAACTCGCGTTTTCCGGGCAACGGCGGCCGAAGCCACGGCGTCGGCGAGGCCGTAGGCGCTCGCCAGCGCCGCCGTCCCGTACCACGCGTACGGCGTTATCAGCCCGCCGGCCGCCGTTAGCACCAAGGACCCGAAGAACAACAGCGGCACCAGCGGTTTCCAGTCCAGCAGGCGGCCGTGCTTCTTCGCGACGACGATTTTCCAAAAGGCGTACTGGCGGTACTGCCGCAGGAACTTGGCGACCGAACCCCGCACGTAGTACCGCGCGCGCATCTCCTGCAGCTGGTAAATTACGCCTCCCGCGCGCCGGAGGCGGAAGTGGAAATCGTCGTCCTGGTTGCGGACCAGCGTCTCGTCGAACTCCCCTACCCGCTCGAAGACCCACCGCGGCCACACGGGGTATAATACCGCGTCCACCGGCCCCGCCGCCCGGCCGACCCGGACCGGCGTGTTGCCGGTAGCGAAGACGTTGCTATTTAACGCCGCGACCAACCGCGCCGGCTTGCCGGCCGGGAGGCGGTCAACCGGCCCGCCCACGGCCCATACCTCCGGCCGCTCCCGCAGGAGGCGAAGGCCGGTTTTAAGGTAATCGGGGGGAATCTCGGCGTGGGCGTCCACCCGGACGATATAATCGCCGCGGGCCGCGGCCACGCCCACCCGCATCGCGGCGCCGGCGAACCGCTCCGGGTTGTCGAGAAGGCGCACCCGCGGGTCCTCCGCCGCGAGGGCCGCCACGACTTCCCGCGTTCGGTCGGTACTCATGCCGTCGACGACTATGATTTCGAGTCGGTAACGGGGCCACTCGTTGTCCCGGATAGAGGCCAGCGCCCGCTCGATGAACGCCTCCTCGTTCCGGCAGGGAACCACGACCGAAACGAGCGGATATTCCTCCGCCGATAGCTCGGTACCTTCCGCGCGAACCATGGCACGTAAATAATACCAAAAACGGGAGGTCGTCGAAAGCGCGAAAAGGCCCGGCGGGGCCGGGCCTTGCGGTTCCTGTTGCGAGGAGAGATTACGACTTCATCGCTATTACTTCTTTGACCTTGGCGGCGATGTTTCCCGAATTCATGCCGTAGCGGTCGAGTAGCTCGCGGGGACTGCCGGATTCGCCGAAAACGTCCTCGATTCCGACGATCCGCATCGGCACCGGGTGCTGCTGGCACAGGACCTCGGCCACACAGCCGCCCAGGCCGCCGTACACTTGGGCCTCCTCCGCCGTGACGACCGCGCCGCACTCCTTCGCCGCGGTTACGATCGTATCGACGTCCAACGGCTTTATGGTGTGGCAATTGATGACGCGGGCGTCTACACCGTCTTTGGCGAGCGCGTCCGCCGCCACCAACGCCTCGTAGACCAGCGGCCCGCACGCGATAATCGCAACGTCGTCGCCGTCGCGGTAGACCTCGGCGCGGCCCACGGTAAACGGCGTCTCTTCCGTGGTAATTACCGGAACGCCCTCCCGGCCGAACCGGAGATAGACCGGCCCCTCGTGGGAGGCGGCCCAGATCGTGGCTTTCTTGGCCTCGTGGGCGTCGGTCGGGACGACGAGCGTCATTCCGGGGAGAACCCGCATCAACGGGATCTCCTCCAGCGACTGGTGGGTGGGGCCGTCCGGCCCGACGGAAATGCCGCCGTGCGCGCCGCCGATCTTGACGTTCAACTCGCCGTAACAGATCGACGTCCGGATCTGGTCCCACGCCCGCCCGGCGACGAAGACGCCGTACGTAGTCACGAAGGGAACCAGGCCCGTCCGCGACAGGCCGCCGGCCTCCGCCAACATATCCTGTTCGGCGATGCCGAAATCGATGAATTTCTCCGGGTATTTATCGCGGACCCATATCGTCCGGGTCGACTTGGCCAAATCGGCGTCGCACACTACGACCCGTTCGTCGTTCTCGCACAACCACAGCAAGCCGTGGCCGTAACCGTCCCGGCTGGGGACTTCTTCGACGCCCTTACGGTAGTCGACCAATCGTGCCTCTTCGCGTATATCGCCCATCGTTTATCTCCTCTACGGATTTATGCGATTAATGCTAGCCGACCCAATCGAAGTCGTGTTTCTTGAAATCTTCCCACGGCGCCGTAAATCCCAGGTCGCCGAGGGCCTGCTGCACCTGCTCGCCCTTTTTGGGCGGCGCGCCGTGCCAGTCGGCTTGGTTCTCCATAAAGGAGACGCCCTTACCTTTAATAGTATTGGCGATGATCATCGTCGGCCGTTTCTTCTCGAGCTGGAAACGTTCGTACGCGTAGGTCATTTGCCGCAGGTCGTGGCCGTCGATTTCGAAGACCTGCCACCCGAACGCCCGCCATTTGTCGGCGAGCGGGTCGAGGCCCATGACCTCTTCGGTATTGCCGTCGATCATCAAATAATTCCGGTCGCAAATTCCGCACAGATTGTCGAGGTCATACTGGGCCGCGGTCATCCCGGCCTCCCAGATAGCGCCCTCGTTCTGCTCGCCGTCGCCCATTAGGACGTAGACGTTCCCGGGGTTTCCCTGGCGCTTCAGGCCCATCGCTACGCCCGAGGCGAGAGAGAGACCCTGGCCCAGGGAACCGGCCGAGAATTCGACGCCCGGCGTTTTCAGGCGGTGGGGATGGCCCTGGAGGATGGTATCCAGCTTCCGCAGCGTCCAGAGTTCCTTCCGGGGGAAGAAACCGCGGGCGGCGAGGACGGCGTACAATACCGGACAGGCGTGTCCCTTAGACAGAACGAACCAGTCGCGTTCCTCCCAGTCCGGGTTTTCCGGGTCGTGCCGCAATACGTTCCAGAAGAGCGACACCATAATTTCCGTCGCCGAAAGCGAGCCGCCGGAGTGACCCGAACCCGCCTCCGCCAACATGACCATGATATCCCGGCGGATCTTACGGCTAACCTCTTCGAGCTCTTTCGTATCGACCATAACTTCTCCTCGCAACGGTGGGAGTCTTTAAAGAGCGGTTAACGAACTTAGACTGCCATTATAGGCAAAAAGGCCCGACGCCGCAAGTGAAATCCTTCTCGAATCAGCCGCGGAAGCCCCAATTCCGAGCACCCGCGGGTAAAAAAAGGGGGAGCCGAGGCTCCCCCATCAATATTCCCTAATCCGGGTCAGCGCGCCTCGTAAATCCCCAGCAGCACGTCCTCCGTCGGGTCGACCTTGCCGGCCGCGCCCAACTCTCGCTCGAGCTCCAGGCAGTAATGCCAGTCTTTGCCGTACCCATTATCCTTTAACCGCTCGCCGTTTTCACCTTCCCACGGCTCGTACCACTCGCGGTTGGGCTGTTGCCAGGTAAGGCGGCAGCGGACGTCAGCCACGGACCCGCTCGGCGGCCGATGGAGGTAGCCCGGCACGCGAATTCCTCCCAGACCGCCGCCGGGGTACGGCACGGCCGTAGGTTTCCAGAGATACGGCGGCCCGGGCGGGTAGTATTCCGGGAAATTTTCGTCCACGTATGCCGGGAGGCCCGCGACGTCGCCGTTCGGCTCGTAGCCGACGACGCCTCCGTCGAAGGTGAAATGCTCCTCCAGCGAACGCGGGTTATTGAGCGAGGGGAGGGGGGGCTTGGCGAAGCCGCCGTCGTCGACGTTGCAATCGAACGCCCAGGCGGCGCCCTCCTGTCCCTGGCCACAGTAGTTGGTGCGGGAGGCGCTAGCGAACCAGAGGTCGAGATACGGCCCCGGGTAATACTTGTCGTAGTACGGCGAGTCGGCGTCGTTAGTGTGGACGTCGGGGGTCTTGTAGGCCGTCTCGCCGCGGCCGAGGCAGGTCGCTATCCCCCGCTCCTGGAAGCCGGGGACGGTCTCGACGAACACCCAGTCGGAGGTGTTCAGGTCGGCGGGCCGGTGATCATCCTTGTTCGCCTTACCCCTATTATTCGTGTTGCGGAGGAACCACGTCGAGAAGGCCAACGCGAGCCAGTCCTCCTGGCTTTCCAAAATCCGGTCCCACTGGCCCTGACCTCCTCCCCCCGGCGTTTGGAGCCAGTAGTACTGCATAATGCCGCCGACGGGGCGCAGCCCCTGGTCTTTCGTAGGCTGGAGGGTATGAGTCGGGTCCTCCCAGCGGAAAAAGAGCCAGAGGCGCGGCGTATTTACGTAAGTGTAGAGGGCCTTGGCCCATACTTCCGTTATCTTGCTGCCGCCTCCCACCACCGGGGAGGTTTTGATTATAACCCACGGCGTCGTCTCCCACAGGTACCAGTCGCCGCCCTTGGCGCCGAGCTTCTCGGCGACGCCGTCCACCTCCGGGCACTCGCCGTTATATATGTACGTCACGGGGAGGAGGTTAGGCCCCTCGCCGTCGCCGTTCCAGTCCAGCGTTACGACGGCGGCGCCGTCGTGGTCCCAGTTCGTCGCCCGCTCCGCCGTGTCGGCGTTGCCGTTGCCGTCGCAGACCAGAAGCGAGAAGGTCTGGTCGCGGTATTGGACCTCGGGCCGAGTCACGCCGTCGTCGTCGCCCTCGCACCCGCAAAACAAAACGGCGCCGCCCGCGACCAACGCGCCGGCCAGCGCCCACTTGAAGACACGTGAATACGACATACCCAATCCTCCTCGATTTAATCCCAACGCCCCGCCCCGCGCACGCGGCCCCGCCACCCCCCGGAGGCCACCCGAAATTTACGCGTTGACCAGGCCGACGATCCAGAGCGCGTAGAAGACTGCGATCAAGATCCCCCAGAAAAGGGCCTTCTTGCCGAGGAACTTATTCTCTTTGCTTATCGCGCGGAAGATGAAGCCGATCGTAGCGCCGATCCAGCCCAGGAAGCCGATCTCCACGACCGCGGCCCACATGTTCGACATGGTACAGCTCCTTCTATTTTCCGCCGGCTTGGGGGAACCCCCGCCCGGGCGCGCCGGGCGGGGGCGTGGAATTCAATTCTACGGGTCGGAGTCGCCGGCGGTTACTTGCCCGGGTGCGATTTAAAGATACCCAGCAAGACGTCCTCGGCCGGGTCGATCTTCGGAAGCGTCCCGATGTCGCGCGTAATCTCCAGGCAGTAATGCCAATCTTTACCGTATTGGTTTTCCTTCATCGTCCCGCCGTTTTGGCCTTCCCACGGTCGGTACCATTCGCGGCCGGGTTGCTGCCACGTAATGCGGCCGACGACGTCGGAGACCGAACCCAACGCCGGCCGGTGGAGCCACCCGGAGATGCGCGCGCCGCCTTCCGGCGGGAACGGCGTTTGATAGTTAAACTCCGGCGCGGTCAACTGCGTGCCCCAGATATAGTACGCGCCGGGGGGGTTATACTCCGGGTCGTCGGGCGCCATGAAGGAGGGGACGGAGGCGAACCCGCCGTTCGGCCCCACTCCGACGATGCCGTCGTCGAACGGCAGCCACTCGTCCAGCGATTCGGTGTTTTGGAGCGAACCGATTTCCGGGTAGTTAAAGCCGTCAGGGTCGATATGGCAGTCGAAGAGGAACGCGGCCTCGCTGTCGTCCCAACCGCCGGTGGCGGTGTAATTAGTCCGGGAGGCGCTGAAGTACCACATATCGCAAACGGGACCGGGCCCCACAGCTTTTATCCCTTTATAGGTCCCGGTATCGTACCAGTAGTCGTAATAGGGCGAATTCGGATCGTTGGTGCTGTTCGGCCGGGTATTGTATACGATATCGCCGGCCCCTCGGATGGCGTCGAGGCCCCGCTGTTGGAAACCCGGGACGGTTTCGTAGATCTCCCAATCGTAGCCGTCGAAGTCGGGGGGTTCGATCGGGTTCGGGCAAGGGTTCTCCGGGTCTAGGTTTAACCAATACCTAGGCTTAAGTTTCCAGTCTTTGCCCTTGTTATTGGTATTCCAGATGAACCACGTCGAGAAGACGAGCGCGAGCCAGTCGTCCTGCGACTCGTAGACGCGGTTGTTGTTGAAACCTTCGGCCGGGATCTGGGAGTTGGGAGCCTGGAGCCAGTAGTAATGCATGGTCCCGCCGACGGGGCGCTCCCCCTGACTCTTCGTCGGCTGGATGGTGTGAGTCGGGTCCTCCCAGCGGAAGAAGAACCAAATGCGGGGCGGGTTGACGTAGGTGTAGAGGGCTTTAACCCACACCTCTTTCACCTTACTGCCGCTCCCCACTACCGGCGCAGTCTTGATAATGGTCCACGGCGTCGTTTCCCAGAGGTACCAGTCCCCGCCCTTGGGACCGAGCTTTTCCGCCACGCCGTCGATGAGCGGATAATCGTCGTATACGTACGTTACCGGGACCATAGTACCGGCCGCATCGCCGGTTTCTTCCAAGTTCCACGCCAGCGTACACGTGACGGCGCCGTCGTGGTCCCAGTTGGTCGTCGGTTCTGACGTATCGGCGTTGCCGTTTCCGTCGCACACGAGCAGCGCGAAGGTCTGGTTTAAATAATCAACCTTCGGCCTGGTAATTTCGGGCTCGTCCTCTTCGCAACCCGTTATTACCAGCGTTGCCAAGCCGAGCGCGAGCGCGGCGACCGCAGATACAATATAACTCCTTCTCAGCCTCATCCTCATCACCCTCCTGGGTAAATGAAGGTGGTGAATTTGGTGGCATTCCATAACGAACGACGCCCAAACTGCGGCGACGCCCCCTAGCTTTCTCGGCCCGAATCTACCACACGCCCCGAACCGTGTCAAGCTATTTTTTTCACGCTATTTAAGGGGATTCGGGGGCGAGCCGATAACATCTAACGCGGTTTTTTCCGTCAGTTACGAACAAAAAATCGCCGGAAACCGCCGGCCCGGAGGCGGCGAATTCCTCCAACTGGGCGATCTCCTTCCAGCCCGTAGAACCGCCGCCCGCGTAAACCCGGCCGTCCTCGCACGCCACGATGGCTACGCCGCCCGGCGCCGCCGCGAGCCCCCGCACGTTACCTCCGGGCGCCCACCGCCACCGCTCGCCACCCGCCGTCGCCTCGAAAGCCGCCACCGTCCGCCGGCCGGGGACGACGAGTTCGCCCCCCACCCATACGCCGGCCCCCGCGACCGGCTCCCCCAGCTCGGCGCGCCATATCTCCTCCCCCGCGGCGAGACCGTAGGCCGCGACGGTCCCCGCCGCCGCGACGACGTATAGGCGGTCCCCCGCGGTTGTCACGAATACGCCGCCGACGACCGGCCGCGCCGTCCACACCGCCGCCGCCTCTCCCGGCCGGCACGCGGCCACGTACCCGCCGCCGGTCCACGCGACGAATACGCCGTCGCCCGCATACGCCAGGCCGACGACGGTCTCCTCGAAGGGCACCGCGCCGAGCTCGCGCCCCGTCGCGGCCTCCCAGAACGCCGCCTCCTCCCTCCGCCCGGCCGCGACGACGCCCTCCCCGACCGCCGGCGTTACGACGCCCGGTCCGGCCGCAGCCCGCCAAATGATCTCGCCGGAGCCGGCCCGCAACGCGTAGAGCTTCCCCTCCGGATACGGTACGTATTGGAAGATAGAGTTTCCCTCCGCTACGGGCGCGACCGCGAGCGGCGCTTTGAACCGCCGCGACCAAAACTCCTCGCCGTCCTCGGCCCGCAGGGCGTACAGCTTCTTGTCGGCCGCAGCGTAGTAAACGTAACCCGGGGTGAGAAGAGGGGGCGCGTCGGCCGGGGCGCCGGCCCGGAACGCCCACACCAGCGCCGCCGTAACGATTAAAGGCTGCATGACGCCATTATAGCCGAAGAGGAAGCCCGCCGCAACCGCCTCCCCCGACGGCGTAAATCCCGCGCTATCCGACGCTTAGATTTTTTTGTTGCGGGTCGATGGAGGTTATGATACAAGAGAATAAAGTTAATTGACGGCGGGAGCGTCGCCATGACGAGCAATCGGGATTTAAAGAACGTCGAGATTTTCAAGTACCTCGCCCCCGAGGAGGCCGCCGCCGTGCTAGCCGACGCCCGCGAAGTTACGCTCGGCCAGGGCGAAATCCTATTTGAGGCCGGTAGCGTCGGCAACGAGCTGTTCATTATAAAATCGGGGCGGATAAAAGTTTTTCGCGTCTTCGACGGGAACGAAATCTCGTTTGCCGAGTTCGGGACGGGCGACGCCTTTGGCGAGATGTCGCTTATCGACGAATACCCCCGCTCGGCTTCCGTCGCCGCCCTGGAGGATTGCGTTCTGCTGTCGCTCGACCGTCCCTCGTTCAAGAACCTCTTGGGGAAAAACCCGGACGTCGGCGTTAAGCTTCTGCTGGGCTTAGCCGAGGTGTTTTCGAAACGCATGCGCAAGACCGATAAATTATTGGAGACGTACCACCTCGTCAATAAAGCCCTCATCACGAATGAGGAGTTCCGCCAACTCTATACCGCCATCCACGCGTAAGGGGCGCACCGGACGCCGGTTCCGGCGCGACGGGAGCACGTTATGACGAAGAAGGAAATCGCGGCCAGGGTTGCGCTCCGCACTGGGATAACGCATAAACGAGCGGTCGCGGTCATCGACCAGCTGCTGGCCGAGATAAAGTCCGCGCTGGCGGCCGGCGAGAAGACCGAAATCCGGGGGTTCGGCGTCTTCAAAGTCCGCCGGACGAAGCGGAAAGTAGCGCGGGACCTGAGCACGAACACGGAAATCGTGATCGCGCCGACCCGCCGCGTCAAGTTCATTCCGGGGAAGCAGATGAAAGAAAAACTCAATCGCGCGCTAGCGCCTCCCGAATAACGCCCCCTCCGAAAACAAAAACCGCGCCTCGGGAAGGGCGCGGTTTTTTTATACGCCCCGCAGCGTTAAACTTTCGGCCCCGCCGCCTTTACCTCCTCAGAAGCCATGTCCTCGAACTGTTTGAAGTTGTCGGCAAAGCGCTTCGCGAGTTCGAGCGCTTTCGCCTCGTACGCCGCCTTGTCCTTCCAAGTATTCTTGGGTCGGAGAACCTCCGTCGGAACGCCCGGACATTCCTTCGGGACCAGCACCTGGAATATCGGATCCGGCTCGAACTCCTGCCCGGCGAGCGTACCCTCCAGCGCCGCAGAGAGGAGTCCCCGCGTAACGCCGATAGCCATCCGTTCGCCGACGCCGTAGGGGCCGCCGCTCCATCCCGTATTCACCAGCCAGCAGTTGGCGTCGTGCTTCGCCAGGCGTTCCCCCATCAGGGTCGCGTAGGCGGTGGGATGGCGCGGCAGGAAGGGCGCGCCGAAGGCGGCGCTAAACGTCGCCTGCGGTTCGTCGATTCCGGACTCCGTACCCGCGAGTTTGGCCGTGTAGCCCGAGAGGTAATGGTACATCGCCATCTCCGGCGTCAACTTCGCGATGGGCGGGAGCACGCCGAACGCGTCCGCCGCCAGGAAGAAGACGTTCTTCGGGTGGCCGGTTATGCCCTCCGTAATGCAGTTGGGGATGTATTCGACGGGATACGTCGCCCGCGTGTTCTCAGTAATGCTGCCGTCGTCGTAGTCGATGGCGCGCGTCGCCGGGTCGACGATAACGTTCTCCAACAGCGAGCCGAAACGGATGGCGTCGTAAATTTGCGGCTCGTCCGTGGCCGAGAGGCGAATGACCTTCGCGTAACACCCGCCCTCGAAGTTGAAACAGCCGTCGTCGCTCCACCCCGTCTCGTCGTCGCCGATAAGGCGGCGCTTGGGGTCGGCCGAGAGCGTCGTCTT
>CP070633.1:205470-217561 GCA_020356085.1 Candidatus Coatesiibacteriota bacterium
GCCGGGGATCGCGCTCGCGATCTCTCTCTCGACCGCCTGTACGCTGGCCTATCTGCTACGGCGCCTCCGCCGGGCCGTCGGGCCCCTCGGCCTGCGGCGCCTCGCCGCGGCCGCGGCCCGC
Source organism: Candidatus Coatesiibacteriota bacterium (assembly GCA_020356085.1). Taxonomy (GTDB): domain Bacteria; phylum RBG-13-66-14; class B26-G2; order WVWN01; family WVWN01; genus WVWN01. The sequence goes on from CP070633.1 coordinate 205,592, forward strand.
TTCGGCGCCGCCAGCGTTCTGTTGGCCGCTTGCCTCCTCCTCGCGCGGTGGGCGGTGGAGCGCTACGTCCCGGCGGAGACCTTGCCCCAAGCGGCGGCCCTCTTGGCCGTCGTCGCCGCCGGAGTCCCGGCCTACCTCCTTCTCGCGCGCCTCCTGGGTGCCCCGGAAGTGCGGGAACTCATCACAATCATCCTCCGGCGGCGATAGGTCGCGCCTCGTTCCAAAAAAATTGGGCCCCCTCTAAAGAGGGGGCCCGTTGGGTAGGAGCGGGGTACCGCCGATTCAGCGCATGTTACTAACGCCTCGGCCGACACCTGCGGACGTCAGGAGAAGGATACGAGGCAAATGGAACGCAGAGGACATACCTTACGCGTAACGGCGGCCCCGCTTGCGTGACAAAACCACAACTTCGCCGCCGAAGTCCTCGACGGCAAAACCGGCGTTTTCTCCCGTCCGGCGCGCCGGGCTTTCTCGCGGCGGAAACGCACCGGCATATTCGGAGGTGGCCCGTTCGGCAACGGCGGCGGCGACAGGGGCCCGGTCGCCCGCCGAACAGCCTAAACAATCGAAATCTCCCCGCTCCGAAAGTTTCACCTTAAGGGCGCTAACGGCGACCGGAGTTTTGCGGTCGCCCGCGAAAGTAACGTTATATCCGTCGGTCGTACCGACCGTCACATCCAAACACAGGCCGAACAACGCCATCAGGAACGAAAGATCGGGCTTGATCTTCGCGCCGCCGGCTTCGAAGCCCCGGACGCCGAACGCCGCCGCCTCCAGGGACCCCAGGATCACGCTGCACCGTCCCTCGTGCAAGGCTTCCCGCAAAAACGCCGGTTCTCCGCGCCACCGGTACCCCTGGGCGTAGAAGGCGAAGTCGACGGGGCGCACCGCTACTTCCGTAACGTCGTAATATTCGAACGCCAGCGTGCGGGCCCCGTGGAAACTCCGTTCCACGGCCGAGCGGACGTTCCCCGACAATGGAAACGAGGACAACGAATTGAAGCAATATTCCAAGAACCTCAAGCCGTACGCGAAATCCGTGCGGCGGGGATAAACGTCTACGTAGAACGGGATATCGGCCCGGACGGAAAGATCCGGCCGGTCCGCCGGCGGCCGTTCGTACAAACTGAAAAACCCGCCGACTGCCTCGTACCGATTATCGTGGCGCGCAAGGAGATTGAAGATCCGCACCGCCTCCCGGGAGGTATAGACGATTTGGCGGTAGCTTCCGCTGCGCGCCGGTCCCATTATAACCTCCGCCATTACGTTTAGTCTATCCTTTTCTTCGGCCCCCGGCGGCGGCCGTTTTAAGCGACCCGGCGATTCCTAATCGCCTCCAACCGGCGGAGCGATCTTCCCCACGAAAGATCGCACTCCGAAATTTTCCGGTCCAATATCTCGCCGAACTCCTCCTTGACGCTAGCGTTACCTTTCAATAAATCATACTGATGTAAGCGGTCAATCATTTCGGGGACCCGGCAGGGGACCGCCTCCATCTCCCGCAGCAGCGCCCGCGCGGGCGCCTCTTCCGTCGCCAACCGGGCGATATAGGAGGTGAGATACGGTTGTCGCCACCCGATCACCGGGGCGGCCCGGTTTTCTTCCGAACCCCGGCTCGCCCGGCGTTGCTGGAGCACGACCTGCGCCGCCCGCACTACGTCGGCGTCGCCCTCCGAGGCCGCCATCGATTCGATCCCGTTCAATTCCGGCGCCGTCAAGTCGAAGGTGTTGAGACACTGCAGCGCGCCGAGCCGCCAACACCAATCCTTACTTACGTCCACCGCATCGTACAACGCGAGTTCCCGCAACGCGGGAGAATATTCGCGGCCGTACGCCCCCAACCGGTACAGGTAATAGTTGTGGATCGGGAGCCTTCCGTTTTCGCGGCTCAGCGCGACGACGAGGGCCCCCGTAAAATAGAACCGCGGCGAGAAACGGCGCAAATACCGGAAAGCGGCGTCCAGTACCGGCCACGGCGGATTCGAGGTGAATACGTGCAAGACGGCGTCGAACAGCGAATCCTCCCCCTCCCGCTCCAAAACTCCCAACGCCCACGCGTAATTCTCTGCCCACTCGCGCGGGTCGCGGTCGAAGTTTTCGGCCGCAAGGAACTTGCGAACCCACGCGGCCGCCCGCTCCGGGTCGGAAAGCGCCTCCCGCTCCCGCGCCGCCGCCGCCTCCTCCTCCAACAGCGACGTTGTGGGAACCACGGAGCCGGGTCCCTCCTCCTCGCCTATACCGTACTCCCGCAAGATCTCGTGGCAGGCGCGGGCGGCTTCTCCGGCCTCTTCCTCATCCCGCGCAAAAACAAGGGCCTCACTCCCGTACCGGATATACGGCTTCGGGTTTTCCGCGGCCCCGTTGGCCAGCGCCGCGTCCATCTCGGCTACGGCCAAGTTGGCCAAGAACGCCGAGAGCGGGCTTCCCGGAGGTAGGTCGGGCGCGCCGTTCGCGGAAAACTTCTCGCTCAGCGCCCAAAATTCGTAAATGAGTAAAAAAGCCTGGGCGGCCTCGCGGAACCGGGCCTCCTCTCCGTGGGCCAATTCCCCATTTAAAATCTTCCCGCGTACGGCGTCGAGTTTGACTTCCGCCAACACGGCGGAGAGATCGGTTTTTAAACAACGGTCGTAATGCGGCGCCGCCGCTTTCGTAAATCGTAAATATTCGCGGCGGCCTAAAGACCACCCGCTCAAATCGGTCGCGCACCCGTAGCGGAAGGGGCGCCGCCCGCCGGCGATCTCTGCTTCCTCGCGGTTCGGCTCGGGCGTTATCGAGGAGGAGGCGCCGAGGGAATAGCGGGGAAGAGCGAAGTCGCCCGGGCGCCAGCGGTACGATAGTACCGCAGGCTGCAACAGCGACTCCAACCGAGGCCCTAACTTGATAAACAACCCGTACAACGTGACCAAATCGGGGACGGCGACAAGGGCGACCGGTCGGGCGCCGCCTCCCGGCTCGGGGAGCGCGACATTCCGCAACGGCGCCGGCGTATAATAACCTTTCGCCAGCTCCTCCAGCGTATCCCTCGCGACGCGCGATAAATCCATTTTAATATCGGCGCTATCGATTATATCCGCGACCGGGTACCGCCCCGCCTCCGCCAGGGCGTACATGGAGGCGGCGGCAATGTCTTCGCGCGTCGGGTAAAATCCGTTCAGCAAACCTGTCCCCTGTTTTTAAGCACAAAACTAGCACGGAGTCCCCAGACCGAGGCAGCCTGGACGCCCTCCCTGCCTACGATTCGATTTATTAACCGTTACCCGTAGTCGGCGGGTAATTAGGCGGCGGCGGATCGGTGGGAGCGACATCCGCCACAGCCACGGGCGCGATAACGAATAAAGCAACTATCGCGGCGACGATTGCTACGTAAACGGGTTTTAAATTAAGCATGGATCCTCCTTGGGTGATGAAAGACATAATAATACATAATATTTATGTCGCAAATAGCGTGCCATTTTCGCAAAGCTTTATTTATCAGCTAATTATGTCCCAAGGGGTTTTCGCTATTATTATTGAAAACCGTTCGGAAATTGCGGTTTTCGCCTTCCCCCCCGGCCGTCCGTCACGCAACCCGCTGATAAATAAAGAAATAAAACTCCCGCCAGAATTGGCGGGCCGATCCGGGAAGCCGAGGAATTCTACGGGTTACTCGACCCGGATACCTTCTCCTTCCTTTATATCGTATTTTTTTATTTTATAGCGGAGATTGCTCTCCGAAAGCCCCAGCTGCCGCGCCGCTCGCGCCCGAACCCACCCGCAATCCTGGAGCGCCTTGACTATCATCTCCCGCTCCACGCGTGCGAGCTCGTCGTGCAACGAATCCGCTTTCTCGCGTCTCGGCGGAGAATACGCCTCTGCCAGGCGACCCGGTAGGGCCGCCGGTTCGATAGTCGTCCCCGTCGTGCTGGCCAAAGCCGACCGAATACAATTTTCCAGCTCGCGCACGTTTCCCGGCCAATCGTAGGCAGCGAGGAGATCTAAGCTTTCCGCCGAAAGTCGGGGCCGCCTCGCCGCCTCGCCGCGGTAGTATTTTTCGACGAAATGGGCGGCCAGCTCCGTAATATCCTCCCTGTGGTCGCGGAGCGGAGGGCATTCGATGAGAAATACGTTAAGCCGATAATACAAGTCCTCGCGGAACCTCCCTGCCGCGATCGCCTCCAACAGATCCGCGTTCGTCGCACTGACGACTCGGGCTTTCAACCGGACGGCCGTCCCGGTCCGGCTACCAAGGCGGGAGAATTGTTTTTCCTGGAGGACGCGGAGCAATTTCGCCTGCGTATTTAAGTCCATCGCGCCGACTTCGTCGAGGAAAACCGTTCCCTCGCCGGCGCGCTCGAACAGCCCGATCCGCTTATCGACGCCGGTGGCGGTCCCTTTCTCTATTCCGAACAGCTCGCTCTCGATCAGCTGCTCCGGGAGGGCAGAGCAGTTGATCCCGATAAATGGTTCGTCGGCGCGCGCGCTCCGCCCGTGGATCATGCGGACCACGAGCTCTTTCCCGGTACCGGACTCGCCGGTAATGAGAACGTCCACCCGCTCGCGCGCGGCCACCTCTACGGCCGCCCGGAGTTGTTCGACCGCCGCCGAGGACCCCACGATCTCGGCCGGAGGGACTCCCGGCGGCTCCACGGCCACGTAGGGCGGCACCTCGGCCACCGGTCGGCGTCGCCGTTCGATCTCGTAGGCCGCGCTCCGGGCGAAGACCTGGGCGAAATCCAAATCCTCTTCGACAAACAACCCCTCCCGCTCGCGGCTATCCAGGTACACGACCCCTTGGAGCTCCTCGCCGGCGGCGAGGGGGAGGCAGATCAAGGACCGGATGCCTTGGAGCTGGACGCTGGCGCTGTCTTTAAATCGATTGTCCTGGGAGGCGTTGGCCGTGAACACGCCGCGGCGCGACCCGGCGACCTGGCCGATAATCGTACGGCTAATGGCGGAGGCGTCTTCGATCGTCGCGTCGTCCACCCCGGCCGTCCCCTTAATTCGGAGGACGTTGTTGTTCTCGTCCAACATGAAAATTACGCCGCGATCGGCCTCCAACTCCTCGGCCAGGTACGTAAGGATATACCGGAGGAGCCCGTCCAAGTCGCCCTGGGCCGACAGGTCCTTCAAGTCACCGGCCAACCGAGCCATGCGATGGTCTACTTCGGTGCGGGGGCGTTTCGCCATAAACAATTTACCCTCGAGCTCGAAAATTCTCACCCGGTACTCTTGGGTACCGAGTTCACGGAAGAGCGCCTTGGCGTTCTCGAGGTCGATCTCCGCTTGGGCTATTATATCAGCATCTTGGTTCACCGGTAAAGCCTTAATTTTCAACGCGGCCCGTTCCAAATAAGCCCGTGCCATATAATACTTTTTCTCGAGCGCAGTGAAGATCGCCAGCGCGTTATCGAAGTTAGATTCGGCGGCGGCCTCGTCGCCCTCCTCTCGCGCCAACTCGCCCAACGTCAACAAGGCCTTCGCGTACTCGTGCTTATCCGCCGCGTGGGCCAACGCCTCCATATTGGCAGCCAATTCATGGTGCGCCGCCTCGTAATCCCCCCGGAGGTAATATACCCGTCCGCGCAGCGAACGCACCCAGGCCGCCCCGGCGGGGAGTTTATGGGCCGTAAACCCCTGCTCGGCAGCGGCCAACTCCGCCAACGCCGCCTCATACTGTCCCCGCTCCGCCCCCAGCGTCGCCCGGTGGTACCGGATATAGGGTTGGAGGGTGGGAGGGGCGTGGGGTAACGTCCCGATCAAATCGAGGTAGAAATCGCCCTGGCGATACTCGCCCGCCCGGATCATGTTGAGGGCCGACTTAAAATAAATAGCCGCCAACAAATCGTCGTTCCCGATTAATTTACATTCGGCCTCCGCCCGGTCGAACGCCTCCTGGGCCCGCTTGACATAACCTTGGTCGAAATAAATCCAGCCCAATCGCATAAAAGAGGAGGCGACGGCGTACCGGTCCTGGGCGTTCCGGGCCAACTCCAGGCTCCGGCGCGTTACCTCCACCGCTTTCTCGTGGTCGGCCCGGCGGCACCAGACGTCGCCGGCGAAGTTGAGCGCGATCGACGCCAACCGCAACCGCCCCATCTCCTCCGCGAAGCGGGCGGCGCGGGTTAACTCGTGTAACGCGCTCTCGCTATCCCCCCCGTGGTCGGCGACGACCCCCGCCACGTAGGAGGCGAAAGCTAACAGGTCTCGTCGGTCGAGCTCTTCCGCGAGGCGGTACGCCTCGCCGACGTGAGTCGTCGCAGCCGCCATGTCGGCAAGTTTAAATTCCGCCCACGCGAGGAGCGCCTCCCGTAAAAACCGATCCTCCGGTGCGAGTTCCGCCGGCGCCAACTCCCGTAACACCCGCGCCGGTTTCTCGAACTCGGCGAGCGCCAACCGCTCGCGGGCCATTTTGATTACGGTGCGGGCCGGGTCCGTCTCCCGCGGCTCCGCCGCCCGGCGGGATTTCTCGTAATACGCCACCGCCTTCCGGTGGTCGCCCACCGCCGAATACGCCTCCGCCAAATCGGCCAAGGCTGCGGCATACGTCTCCCGTTCCCACTCCCCCGCCGTGGACAGCGCCGCCTCCCAGAGTTCTATCGCCCTCTCGGCCTCGCCGGCGCGACGGGCGAGCTGCGCGGCCTCGCTCAACGCCGCCCGGGCCTGGCCAACCTCCCCTCCCAGAAGGTAGGTCCGCCCTTTAACCGCCGCCGCCTCCGCCTCGTCGTACCCGGGCCGCTCGACGAACTCCAGTACTTGACGACAAGCCGGGGCGAGGTAATTCTCGCGCGTCCAAGCCTCGAGGTATTCGTAGACGCCAGCATTGGCGAAGGACATTCCGCCATCAAACCCCTCCCGCCGAACGAGCACGCCGGCCCGCAACCCCCGGCCCAGAACCCCTTTCGAGGCGATCAGCTCGGAGGGGAAGCGGTATCCGTAGATCGCCGCCGGCGCTAGCGCCCGGAGGTCGTCCTCCTCCGTGCGCTTAAAAACGTCGGCGGCGTAATCCGCGCCCTCCGGTGGCAACGGCATATCCTTCAGCCGGCGCGGGTCGACGAACCACCCCTCCCACCGCCGCTGGATAACGCCGGCTGCGACCGCAGCCTCAATCAGGTTCCGCGTGAACCCGGGATTCCCCTGCGCGCGGTCTTGAACGTACTGCAGCAGGACCGGGTCTACTACCGGTACGCCTAACGCGAACCGGAGATACTCCTGGACGGTGGAGGGAGAAAATCCGCGCAAGGTCAATCGCCGGGCGGCGGGGAGTGCCGGCGCGGTCGCTTGCGAAATCGGCCCGAACCGGGCGTCGGTAGCGCCGGCTCCGCGTCGGAAGGCCACCAGGAACTTAACCGGGCGGGGATACGGAAAGCTGACCAACGAAACCACGGACCGCCATTCGCCCGGGTCGTCGGCGTCGACGTGGTCCAGCGCGACGACGACGCCGTCGTGTTGCACACTCAATCGGCTCAGCGCCTCCGGGACGGCGCCGGCGCGGCGGGCCTCGCGCCCGGACCCGGCCGCGAACGCCGCCTCCAACGTCCGCGAGACCTCTTCCCCCTCCGGCTCCACGTCGGAGGGGGGCGCCGCGCCGCCGAGCTCGGCCCGGAGGACCTCGCCGATCCCTTCCCCGCCGCTCGCGTCGGCGTACCCGAACCACCCTCCCTGTAATTGGGCGACCTTCCCGCATTCGCGGAGGAACGTCGTCTTCCCGACGCCCGGGGGGCCCTCCACGACGAACACCTCCGCCGCGGTCTCCCCCTCCTCCCGACCGCGGAAAACCGCCTCGACCTCTTTCTCGTACCCAAAGAACTTCCCGGAGGCGAGGTCGCTTGCCGGCCGCGTTTGCGAAGACAGCGGAACGCCGGCCGCCGAGGCCAGCTCGGCCAGCGCGGTCGTGGCCTCGTAGGCCGAGAAGAACCGATTGGCCGGGTCGTGCTGCAAGAGCCGCGCGGTATAGTCGTCGAGCTCGGGGTATACTCCCGGCATTACCTCGCTCAACCGTAAATAGTTATACCGCGGCTTCTTTTTAATGCGGCTGATGTCGTCGCCGGGGAGAAACGGGAGCCGACGGGAGATGAGGCGGAAGAGTAAAATGCCGAAGGAATACAGGTCCGAACGCGGATCGTCCATCACGCCTTGGAAGACCTCGGGCGCGATATACTCCATCGTCCCGGAAACCGGGTACCGGCCGTCTTCGCCGATTTGCCGAAACAACCCGAAATCCCCCAGCACGAAACGCCGCCGCTCCTCGCCCGTATCCTCGAAGATATTTGTCGGCTTGACGTCGCCGTGGATAATGCCGCGGCGGTGAACGTAATCGAGCGCGGAGAGAATCTGGAAAGCGAAATCGTACAAGTAGGGAAGGCTGACGGGGCCGCCGTCCTCGTAGGGCTGCCACGGCGCCAGGAAATCCATCGTGTAGAATATTCGTTCCCGCTCCTCGCCGAAATCGTATACCCGTACGATGTGCGGGTGGTCGAAGTAAGTAAGCGTCTCGAACTCGCGGCGCAGCAAGGCCAGCGGCCGGACCCGGGCCTTCGAGACCGCCTTCACCGCTACCGCCAACCGCCGCTTACGGTCGTACGCCTTGAAGACTTCCGAGGTGGGAGTCTGCCCGATTCGAGCCAGGATCTCGTACCGTTCGCCGAACATCGCCGGAGGGTCCTCTGCGCCGGCCGCGGTCACGCACCCGTAACCGGGGCGCTCCCGTTCGCGGCCGCGCTCCGCCACTATAATAAACTCTTATGCTATGTCGGGTCAAGCCTCGAACGAGGGTAGAGCCGGGGGTGGGGCGCGCAGCGGAGGCCGGCAGCGCGCCTGCTTTGGGAGCGGCCCAGCCCGGAAAACCGCCGTTATAACCGGAACAATATTAATAAATTAAGGCGCCCACTTTTAAGGGCGCCCTATTTTTTTGCCGTATTTTAAAGGTGCCGGTTAAGCGTCCAGGATAGCATCCACCTCTTCCTTGTCGACGTCCATTACGTACGGGATCCCGCTAATCTCGGCCGCCTCCGGCGTCAGCGCCGCCAGGTCGTCCCGCGCTACGTATTCCAACGCGAATTTCCGGCTGCCGCACATCAGCTGACGCAAGCCCTGCGCCAAGCGCTCGTAGTACGTATACAGACCTATCGCGCCGGCGGGAAGCTTCTGGAACTCGTCGTCGCCCAACTCGTGCCGCAACTCGCTGGCCGTTACGAAGATCTCGTCTATCGTATCGCCGAACCGCTCGACGTAGACCGGGAGCTGGCGGTCTTCGATCGTTTTGCCGATCGTCTTGCCCACCATCGCCGCGGCAATCGGGCCCCGGGCCATGCCCGCCAATTTGACGAACGGCGCGCCCAACGCTATCGCCTTGAAAATCTGGTCTTCGAACGTGAAGCCGCCCGCGGCGACGAGCGGCGCCACGTACTCGCCCTTATCGGCGAGGCGTTTCGTATATTGGTACATCAACGAATGGATCTCTACCGGCGGCACGCCCCACTCGTTCATCATGCGCCACGGGCTCATGCCGGTCCCGCCTCCGGCGCCGTCTACGGTCAGTAGGTCGATCCTATACTTGGAGGCGAATTTGACCGCCCGGGCGAGGTCGGCCGGCCGGTACGCGCCGGTTTTGAGGAAGACGTATTTCGCGCCGGCCTTCCGGAGTTCCTCTACCCGCTGGGCGAACGACTCCTCGGCCACCATGCCGACGCGCGAGTGGCGCTCGAACTCCTTGAAGGAGCCGCGCTCGAAGGCTTTTATCACTTCCGGATCCGTAGGATTCGGCAAGACGACGTAGCCACGCTCGTATAAAAGCTGCGCTTTCTTGAGATCGCGGATTTTAACCTCGCCGCCGATGTCCTTGGCGCCCTGGCCCCACTTGAGCTCCACGCACTGCACGCCGAGCTTCTCGATCCCGTACTCTTGGACGCCGAGGCGCGTGTCCTCGACGTTGGCCTGAAGGACAATCGCGCCGTAGCCGTCGCGCTGGTTATCGGTGAACAACGTAACGCGTCGCTTGAGGTCCACCGTATCCACGACGCGGCCGTTTTTAATCTTGCTCTCCGGGTCCATGCCGACGACGTTCTCGCCGATGGTGAGCCCCGTCCCGGCCAACGCGGTGCCGATGGCGAGCCCTTCCCAGTTGTTCTTGGCTATATTGGTCGAACCGATGCCGGGGATCATAATCGGCAGCTTGAACTTGAGGCCGTTGTCGTGGCCCAGCCGGACCTCGGTGTTGACCGCCGGGAATATGGCCTTGTCGCTGTCGGCCTCCACGCCGTGCGCACCCACGGCCGTTCCCATGATGTTGAGGTGCGAATAGTCGATCGGGTAAACCTTCTCGGCCGCGGTGGTAATTACGCCGAAGGGCTGGGGATAGATTACCTCGTGGCCGCGATAGGCCGACTTCCCGATCTCGCACATGCCGATGCAGCCGTCCACGCACGTGACGCACATACCCGAGAGGGGCACTACAGAATCTTCAGTCCGATTCTTCGTCAGCGTAGCGGCCGAGGCGTTAACCCTGGACAATGACATCTTGGTCCGACTCCTTTCCTATCGTTACTCCTTTTCGATCTCGCAAGCGACGCAAGGGTCCATATAACACATCATATCTTCGAACGGATCTTTCTCCACGCACGGCGGCGCGAGGTTGGCGCACCCGCCGCATATGGCTTTATCCGGTTCCGTGTACGTGCAGCGAAGCTGGCAGGCGGGGCAGATGTAGATACATCCTCCGCAGAGCCGGCACTCTTCGGATTTAATATCGAACGGCGTGCCGATGCTGCGGCGCTCTCCCCGGCCGCGGAAGCCGATGGCCTTGGCCATCATCTGCTGTTCGCACATCCGCACGCACAGGCCGCACATGATGCAGTCCTCGTACTCCTGCTTGAAGCGTTGTTGGCGCACATCGTGGGCGGAGGCGAGGTCCTGGATTACTTTCGATTGCGGGCACGAGGCCAGTAACAGTTCGAGGACCATCTTACGCGCGCGGAGGACGCGTTCCGAGGCCGTCCGCACGACGAGCCCCTCCTCCGCGGGGTAAGTACAGGAGGACACCAGCTTCGCCCGCGGCCCCTCGCCCACCTCGACGACGCACAGCCTGCACGCGCCGTAGGGCGACAGCCCCTCGTTGTAACAGAGGGTCGGCACGGGAAAACCGTAGAATTTGGCCGCCTCCAGGAGAGTCGTGCCCTCTTCCACGTGGACTTCCAAGCCGTTGAGCGTAAACGTTATCATGCTTTCTCTTCTCCTACCGCGACGACCTCTCCCGTCTCGTCTTCGGTCTGCGTGAACTCCAGGTCGCACCGCAAGCACCGCCGCGCTTCGCATCGGGCCGCGCCTTCCGTTAGACCCAGTTCGACTTCGGCGAAATTCCCGGTCCTCTTTTCGGCCTCCAGATGCGGCATCGCCGCCCGGGCGGCCGGGGCCTCTTCTTCCGCCTCGTCGGCCGCCGGCACGAAAACCTCGGGCAACCGTATTTCCGCCGGAACCGTCAGATCCTCGCCGCGGAGGTAGCGGCAGATAACCGCCGCGGCATCTTTGCCGTCCGCGAGCGCCTCGACGACGGTGTTCGGGCCGCGAACGACGTCGCCGCCGGCGAAGACTCCCGGCCTGTCGGTCACGAAGGTCTTGGCATCCGTCAGCACGGTACCCCACTTCGTGAGAGTTACGTCCGCCGGGATGCCGTCGGTCTCGGGCTCCTCGCTGATCGCCACCACCAGCGTATCCAAGGGCACCACGTACTCGGAGCCGGCCACGGCGACCGGCCTGCGCCGGCCGGAAGCGTCGCGCGCGCCGAGCTCGTTTTTGATAAATTTCACCCCCGCCAGCCGCCCCTTCTTTTGCTCTACCTCGACGGGCGAAACGAGCGTAACGAGCTCGATGCCCTCGTCCAGCGCGGCCTCTATCTCCTCGTCGTACGCCGGCATTTCGTCACGGGTACGACGGTAGAATATCGTAACTTTCTCGACGCCCTCTTGCCGCACCGCCACCCGCGCGGCGTCCACGGCC
>CP070633.1:217661-229278 GCA_020356085.1 Candidatus Coatesiibacteriota bacterium
CAAAGCGGGCGCCGCGGCTACGAGCAGGAACAGAACGAAGGTTTTAGACCTCATAGTAGGCTCCTTTGCTTACTATGATTATACCCGAGGGCCGAGGCGGCGTCAAGGTCAGTAGCTCCACCCGATAAAGAACTTTATGGGCACGAACGGGCCCAGCGATTTGAAGTCCGTGAGTACCGTGTGGTCCGTCCGGAGAACGAGGAACCCCCACAACATGGCGCGGACGCCCAATCCGAACCCGCCCCGCACGCGATCCAAGTCCTCGTCCCAGGCCTCGCCCGCGTCGAAGAAGAGCGCGCCGCGGACCGCCGGCATGGGCGCCGTGCCGACCGCCGTCCGCAGGCCGAAGGGCTTCAGGACCGGGAACCGGTATTCGGCGTTGAACATCACGAAACGGGTCCCGCGGAAGTCGAACCAATTGTACCCCCGCATCGAGAGGCTGCCGCCGGAGTAGAGGGGGCGGGCGTCGCGGCCGAAAGTCCCCACACCGGCCAGCCGGAACGCGAACGCCTGCGTCTGCGTGGTGCGGAGGTAGTGCCGGAAGTCGCCGAGCGCGTACACGTAATCCTGACGGTTGCGGCGAAGGTCGTGGGTCGTGCCGAACGTCAGGTGGTAGCGCTCGCCGTCGATCGGGCCGTCGCCGTACCATAAAGAGGTGTCGCGGGTCCCCGAGAGGTAGGGCGATATCTTGGTCCCGGTCTCCGTAGGTTCGGATATCTCCCACTCCCGTTTCAACTCGTAGAGATACAGGCTCCCGCTGAGGCGGTGGAAGCGGTCGAGCGGGTAGAGCGCCGTGCCGCCGCCTCCCGCGCGGGTTTCGGTATAGTACCTCCCCGCTACGCCGGAGGCGTAATCGAAGTAGTCGCGGACGTAGTGGAACGCGCCCAGGCCGTACCCGAGGCGGGGGCGGAGGTTGTAATAATCCACGCCCACGCTCGTCCGCTTGAGGAACTCGTCCACCGTCGCCGCGTCGTTGCCGAATTGCACCAAAATATTCTGGTCGTTCAATACGTCCGCGAAGGCGAAGATGAGCCCGGTCTCGGTGCCGAACTCCGGCCCGTACGCGATCTGGCCGGCGAAATAGTCGAGGGCGAACGTCGTTTTGTAACCCTGTACGGGGTAGCTCGACGGCGGGGAGGTTTCCGGTACGTGGCGCGCCGCGGGCGGCGCGGCCTCCACCGGCTCGATCGGGACTTCCGCCAGGTCGGCGAGGTAGAGGTTGAAGCTCTGGCGCCGCAGGCCCAGGAGCGCCATCTCGCCCTCCTCGCCTCCCGGGCGCGGCGCGGCCTCCAGCACGCCGGTCAGCGACTTGGACCAGCGGGACACGGAGCCGTCGGCGGCGAGGCGGTACACGTCGTAGCGGCCGGAGCGGTCGGAGGTGAAGTAGAGCGCGCCGTCGTCGTCCGCGCAGGGGTAGCCGTCGCGCCACGGCCCGCGCGTCAACCGCTCGATGTCGCCGGTTTCAGGGTCGAGGCGATGGAGGTTATAGTAGTCCGTCATTCCGTCGGCGTCGACCTCCGAGGCGAAAACGATCCCGCGCTCCGTCCAACACGGGTAGATGTCGTCCGCGAGGTCGTTCGTGAGTTGGCGGCGTTCGCCCGTGTCCCGGTCGACGACGTACAGGTCGGCCTGGCCGCGGCGGGTTAGTCCGCGGAAGACGAGGCGGTCGCCGCCCGGCGAAAAGGAGGGCGCCCCCAGGAGGATCAAATCCGAGAACTCGTACTCCTCGGCGATTTTCCCGGCGGCGACGTCGTAGAGGAAGAGGCGGTCGCGGGCGTGCGCCCGCGCCACGAACGCCACCCAGCGGCTGCCGAAAGTCCCGAGTCGTTCCCGGTACACGTGGACTACGGCGTGCCGCGCCGACTTGCCCGCCTCCGCGAGTTTACGGGTGGCGGCCGGGCGGCCGTCGGGCCCCAGCGTCATCAGGTAGAGGGTTGCGCGTCCGCTTTCGTCCGAGAGGTACACCAGGCGGTCCGCGTCGAGCCAGGCCACGCCGCTCCGCAACCCCGGTCCGTCCGTCAACTCCTCCCCGAGCGCCTCCAGTTCGTCGTATTCCGCGTACCGCGGCCAGTAGCGCTTCCGCAGCTCGCGGCGCCAGTCCTCGTCGAATTGTTCGAGCGATACCGGCAGGACAAGGTCGATGACGTCGTCGTAACGGCGGGTGAGCCACGCGTAGTCGAGAATCTGGACGATTTTATCTTCGCCGTACGTATCCGCGAGGTAGTGGAGGGCTGATTCTCCCTCCCGGTAGCCGAGGTACGTCCCCGCAAGGGAACGCCATTCGGGAAGCGGAACCAGCGCGCCGCTGTAGAGCGCGTCGGCCAGGAACATATCGGAGAACGAATCCCAGTCCGTGGAGAGATATTCCGATAGTCCCTCGATGTACCAAAACGGCGGCCGGCCGTAATCGAAGCGGCGGTGGCGCGAATACACCTCCCCCAGTTTCCGGTACATGAAGAAGTGCACCAGTTCGTGCCGGATAACGCGCCGCAGCCGCGGATAGGACCCGTCGAACGGGACGACGACGCGGTGGCGCATGAGCTCGGTGAAACCGGCCACGCCCTCGGGAAGAATGTACGGCAGGATATGGGTCTCTTGGAATTCGCTGTGGGAGCTGTAGATAATGAGGGGAACGCGGTGCCGTGGCGTATAGGCCAGGCGGAGGGAGAGCTCGTCCCACGCCTCCTCCGCGGCCACGATCGCTCGTTCGGCCAGCTCGCGCTCGGCGGTGTAAAAGTATAGGTCGACGTGGTCGCCGCGGAGGATTTGCCAGTCGTGGCGGTAATATTGGACTTTATTTTTACCGAAGTAAGTATAGGCCGCGGCTGCCGAGGCGAGGCTCGTCAGCGCGAGTATATAACGGAGGGCTTTTCCCGTAGACATAACGTTAAGACAACCGGGGGGCGGCCAAAAGTTCTCGCGCGAGCGCGGCGGCGCCGACGGCGCCGGCGTGGGGTCCCAACTGGGCCGGGGCCGTTACGAGTTCGTGGAGCGCGGCCGGTAACGCCGCGGCGCGCATCCGCTCGAGCGCGCGGGGGACGAGGTCGGGCCAGCCGCGCGCCACGCCTCCCCCCAGGACCAACGTACCCGGGTTGTACAAGTTGACGGCGGCGGCGAGGCCGAGGCCGAGCGCGGCGGCGGCCTCCTCCAGGACAACGCGGCACGCCGCCTCCCCCGCGGCGGCGGCCCGGGCGACGTCGTCGACGCTCGCGAGGGATGGCCCCTTCGGCCCGAGACGCGCCGCGGCCCGCCGTACGATAGCCGCGCCGCCGGCGTACGCCTCCAGGCAGCCGCGCCGGCCGCAGCCGCACGGTTCTCCCCCCTCCGGCACCACCGGAACGTGGCCTATCTCCGCGGCGAAACCGTCGGCGCCCCGGAAGACGTGGCCGTCGACGATCAGGCCGCCGCCGACGCCGGTTCCGACGTAGACGGCCAGGAGAGGCTCGCGCGGCGCGGAGGCTACGACGTACTCGCCGTACGCGGCGGCGTTGACGTCGTTCTCCACGGCGAGGGGGAGTTCCCACGCGCGCTCGAAGTACGGCCGCAGCTCGACTTCCCGAAACGCGAGATTGGGCGAGGAGACGAGTACGCCGGTGCGGGCGTCGACGTGGGCCGCGACGGCGACGCCCACCGCCTCGTAGGGGTGGCGGGCGCGTCCTTCGGCCGCCGCCTCCTCGATTCGCCGGCCGACGTCGGCGAACCCGGCTTCCGGCAGGGTCGGGAGGCGCCGGTCCCAGACGATAGCGTTATGGGCATCGACGACGGCGAGTAGAGTCGTAGTCCCGCCGAGATCGATGCCCAACGTTAAGCGCGCCGCCATGAACGTTTTCCCGACTGCGGCGCGGTCTTAGGAGCGCGATTCGTCGATGAGCTTGATGATGCTGGAGGTTTTCTTCTCGACGCGTTCGGTCTCGCGCTTCCGCTGCTCGAGCGTATGGAGGTAGTCTTCGGCGATGTTCAAGGCCGTCAAGATGGCGACCTTCTCGGTGGAGATGAGGTTGTTGTTCTCGGAGATCTCCCACATCTTATCGTCGACGAATTTCGCGATTCGCCGCACCTCGTCGGGATTCCGGTCGCTGGTGATGGAATACTCGACGCCGAAGATCGTTACCTTGGTCGTTTGCTTTCCTTGCGCCATGCGTACCCCCGGGGGTTACGGCCGCCGGTCGGCGGCTACGTGCCGGCGCCCTCCGACATCAATTCGGTTTGGCCGTTGTCGCTCTCGTCCAGTTCGCTCTCGAATTTCGCGAGCTTGGCTAGAATTTGTTCGACGCGCACCCGGGCTTCTTCTTGTTTGGTGCGCAGGACCTCGTTTTCGGTGCCGAGCGCCCGGAGCTCTTCGATTTTATTTTCCAGATCTTTCTTTTCCCGGGCGGCGGCCTCCAACTGTTCCTGTTGCTTTTCGATTTCGGCCGCCAGCTGTCCCTTCTCGTCGTTGCATTTCCGGAGGCTCTGGACGAGGAGCATTACTTTCTCTTCGAGGTTCGCCAGGTTATCCATGGCCCTCGCTCCTTAGGGCTTATTCCCGTAAGGCCGCGCCGAACTGGGCCGCGACCGCTTGGACGGCCTGCTCGCGGGCCGCGTTGACTTCGTCGTCAGTGAGGGTCCGATCGTCGGCTTGGTATCGCACGCGGACGCCGACGCTTTTATGCCCCGGCGGGACGCCCTCCCCCGTAAAGAGGTCGAATATGCTGGCCTCGCGCGCCAGGTCGCTGGAGGCACGGACGGCCTCCGCCACCGCCCCGGCCGGCGCCTCCTCCGGGAGGACCAGCGCCAGGTCGCGGACGACCGAGGGGAAACGCGAGACCGGCTCGTACCGGTGGGGCGGCGGCGCGGTATCGACCAGCCCGGTGACGTCTAATTCGACGATATGCGCCTCGCCGAAGGGCTCGAGGGGCGCCGCGCGGTATTTTCCCTCGGCCTCCCCCACGCGGAAGAGGTCGCCGTCCCACGTGACCGCCAGTTCGCGCTCCCGCGCAAATGCTTCGATTAAGCCTTTAACGAAATAGAAGTCGGCGAAGGGCGGCGACCCGGACCAGCTACGCGGCGCCGTCTCGCCGGCGGCCAACGCCGCCAGGTGGAGGCGCTCGACGACGGCGCCGTCCTCGCCGGGCGCGAACGTCGTTCCCAACTCGAAGATCATTACCGACGGCGCGCCCAGTCGGCCGTTCCGCTCCGCTACCTCCGCCAGCGCGGGCCAGAGGGCCGGCCGCAAATGGGAGAACTGACTTACGGTGGGATTGGCGACCGGCACCCCGCCCCCCGCCTCCCACCCGGCCGCCTCCAGATCCCGCGGGTTCGTGAAACTCGGGGTGTAGACCTCGTGGAAACCCGCGGCCGTAAGCAGGTACCGCGCCTCCCGTTCGAACTCCTCCCGCGGGTTTCGCCGGGGGGCGGGGAAGCGGCCGGCCGGCAACGTGGCCTCGACGTTGTTGTAGCCGTAGGCGCGCGCCACCTCCTCGACGACGTCGATCTCCGAACTCACGTCCCGGCGGAAAGAGGGGGCCGAGATTATCAGGTTCTCCATTCGATCTAGGCCGACGTCGAAGTAGAGCCGGCGGAGTAGGACCGCCATGTCCTCGCCGGTGAGCGCCGTTCCCAGCAGCATGTTCGCGCGCGCCGGACGCAGCACGATGGCCGGGCGCGCCCACTCGGTTTGGCCGGCGTCCACCGGCGGCCCCAGGACCGTCCCGTCGGCGAGTTCGGCCATGAGGGCCGCGGCGCGGTCCGCGGCTTCCAGCGTCGCGGTCGGGTCCGTGCCCCGTTCGAAGCGGTAGGAGGATTCGGTGGCGAGGCCGTAGCGGCGCGCGGTCCGCCGGACGCTGACGGCGTCGAAGTGGGCGCTTTCGAGGAGGATCGCCTCCGTGGAGGGGGAGACTTCGGATTCGCCTCCGCCCATAACGCCAGCGAGCGCGACCGGGCCCTCGCCGTCCGCGATGACGAGGTCCTCGGTCGAAAGCTCCAGTTCCTGGCCGTCGAGAAGCGTCAACTTTTCGCCGGCCTGGGCCCGCCGGATTAGGATCGTACGCCCCCGCAATTTCGCCAGATCGAACGCGTGGAGCGGCTGCCCCCGCTCGAGGTTGATGAAGTTCGTGATGTCGACGACGTTGTTGACCGCGCGGACGCCGACCGCCTCCAACCGCTCCGCGAGCCACGGCGGCGACGGCCCGACCTTCAGGTCGGTTATGACGCGGCCGGAGTACCGGGGACAGAGGTCCTGGTCGACGAGCTCCACCTTTACCGAGAACTCTTTCGGGATGTGCACTTCCTTGAACTGGACGGGGGGGAGCGTGAGCGGCGCGCCGATAAAGGTGGCGATTTCCCGGGCCAGGCCGATCATGGAGAGGCAATCGCTCCGCACCGGCACGACGTCGACGTTGAAGATGACGTCCGCGCCGCGCCGGTCCATCGCCTCCACCTCGAATCCGACGCGCGTCAGCTCCTCGGCCAATCGCTCCGCCGAAACCGTGATCGGGCAATAGTCGCTGAGCCACTGGAAGCTGTATTTCATCGCCTTAGAACTGCTTTAGGAAATCGAAGTTGTTCTCGTAGAACAACCGGATGTCGTCGATGCCGTACTTCAGCATGGCGATGCGCTCGATCCCCATTCCGAAGGCGTAACCGACCCACTTCTCGGCGTCGTAGCCGACGTTCCGGAAGACGTTCGGGTGGACCATTCCCGCGCCCGCGATTTCGAGCCACCCCGTCCCGCCGCAGGGGCCGCACCCCTCGCCGCCGCACATGACGCACGAGATGGAGAGGTCCGCGGAGGGCTCGGTGAACGGGAAGTAATCCGGGATAAAGCGGATCTTCGTACCCGCGCCGAAGAGGTATTCGGCGAAGGCGGCCAACGTACCTTTGAGGTCGGCCAGTGAGACCGCCTCGTCGACCAACAACCCCTCCACCTGGTGGAAGACGGGGTAGTGGGAGGCGTCGACGGCGTCGGCCCGGGCGCACCGCCCCGGCACTATCACCCGGAGCGGCGGTTCCTGTTCCAGCATGACGCGAATTTGGACCGGCGAGGTGTGGGTTCGCAGGAGCCAGTCGCCGGCGAGGTAGAGAGTATCTTGCGTGTCGCGGCTCGGGTGTTCGGGAGGGAAGTTGAGTGCGCTGAAGTTATGGAAGTCGTCCTCGACCTCGGGGCCGTGCGCGACCGCAAAGCCCAACTGAGTGAAGAAGGCCGCGATCTCGTAATACGTTTGCGTAATCGGGTGGAGCGTCCCCACTGCGGCGGGGGCGCCGGGGAGCGTGACGTCGCGAGGCGGCGCCGGCCCGGCCTCCGCCGCGGCGTGGAGGCGCCGCTCGAGTTCTTGGTAGGTGGCCTCCAACTTCGCGCGAAGGTCGTTGAGGGCTTTCCCGGCTGCCGGCCGGTCGGCCTCCGGTACGGACCCGAGGCCTTTACTCAGGGCGTTCAGGGCGGACTTGCGGCCCAAGAACTCGACCCGCCACGCCTGCAGCCCGGAGGCGTCGTCTACGCCCGCGGCGGCTTTGTCCGCGGCGGCGCGCAGCGCCTCCGCTTGCTGCAGGACCTCTTGAGCCTCGGTAGTCATTCCAGCCTGTCCGTCCGTTCGTCCTCTAGGATTTTATATAGCGTCGGGGCCTCGGCCTTGGGGACCGATTTCGCCGCGGGGACGGCCTCCACGGCGACGACCAGCCGCCGCCGGGGGAGCGTAAGTTCTATTACCTCCCCCTCCGTCACGGCGTGGGCCGCTTTGGCGCTTTTCCCGCCGATTTTGACGTGGCCCGCGTCGCACAGCTCCTTGGCCCGCGTCCGCTGCTTTACGAGCCGCGCAACGACCAGGAATTTGTCGAGTCGCATGCTAGTTTGAGCAATATAACATTATATATCAATATATGTCAAAAGAAAACGGGGGCCGTATTCGCAAACTACTTTAGGCCTGACGGCGGCGGGAGGGGGGCGAAGGAGGGAATTTTGTTGCGGCTCCGCAACCCAAATCTTATAATGCCGACCTAATTTCGGCGCGCTCCCGGCGGAACGGGACCCGAAAGCGCCTCCGAATATGGCACGGTTGTACGAATATCAGGGCAAGGAGTTGTTGCGCTCGGCCGGCATAAACGTCCCGCCCGGGCGGGTGGCGCGTTCCGCAGTCGAGGCGGGGGCCGTGGCGGAAGAAATCGGCGGACGGGTCGTTTTGAAGGCCCAGGTTTTCGTAACGGGCCGCGCCGCGGCGGGGGGGATCCAATTCGCCGAGAACGCCCCGGCGGCCGAACGCCTGGCCGGCCGCACCATGCTCGGCCGGCCGATAAAAGGCCAGCGGTGCGAGATGGTGCTCGTGGAGCGCACGGTGGAAATCGCGCGCGAAATGTACGCCGCCGTGATCGTCGATAACGCCGCCCGCCGGCCCGTCGTGTTGTTTTCCTCGGTCGGCGGGTCCGGCGTGGAGGCAATCGCCGCGGCCCACCCGGAGGCGCTGGTTACCACCGAAGTTGACCCCCGGTGCGGCTTGGCGGCTTTCGAGGCGCGGGAAATCGCGCGGCGGGCCGGCCTCCGCGGCCGGGAACTCGTCGGCGTCGCCGACGTTATCCATAAGCTGTACGGCGTCGCTGCCGCCAGCGAGGCGCGAGCGGCGGAGATAAATCCTCTCGTAATTGCCTCCGGAGGAGAGGTCGTAGCCGTGGATTGCCGCATAACCGTCGACGACTACGCAGTCTTTCGCCACCCCGAGCTCGGCGTCGCCGTGGCGCGCGAATTTGACCGGCCGCCGACGGCTTTGGACTTGATCGCGTACGAGGTCGAAAAAGACGATTACCGGGGGACGTTCTACTTCGTCCAGTTGGCCGAGGGGTTCGGACGGGCGGACCGCTACGTCGCCTTCCACGGCGCGGGCGGCGGCGGGTCGATGATGTCCATGGATGCGGCGCTGGCGGAGGGGTTCCGGATCGCCAACTTCTGCGACACCTCCGGCAACCCGCCGGCGAGTAAGGTCTACCGGGCCGCGCGGATCCTGCTCGCCCAAAGCAACCTGGTGGGCTATTTCGGCTCGGGCTCGGGCGTGGCTAGCCAGGAGCAATTCCACTCGGCGCGGGGACTGGTCAAGGCGTTCCGGGAGGTGGGGCTCGACATCCCGTGCGTCGAGCGGTTGGGCGGCAACCAGGAGGAACGCGCGATTCAGATCCTGACGCAGTACACGGCGGACCTCCCGGCGCCGATCGAGTGCTACGGTAAGGACACCTCCGCGCGGTTTTGCGCCCGGCGCCTTCGCGATTTGACGGAGACCTACGACTACGCGGCCGCGCGCGAGAAACCGGTCCCGCCTTCCCATAGCTCCTCCTACGCGTTCGAGACGGTTACGCAGGGAACGGTGTCGTTCGATTACTCCCGCTGCGATAGCTGCGCCTCGAAGGTATGCGTGGAGGAATGCGTACCACAAATCCTGGCGTTAGAGGGAGACCGGCCGGCGTTGAACATTACGCCGGAGGAGGCGCGGCGGGGCCGGTGCAGCGAATGCCTGGCGTGCGAGGTGGAGTGTCACGCTCGCGGAAACGGCGGCGGGAAGATAACGCTGCCGATTCCGGGGCTGGAGGCTTATTTAAAATCGCGGGCGTGAGATGGCCATTCTGATAAATTCGGAGGACCGCGTTCTGGTCCAGGGCATTACCGGCCGCGAGGGCCGGGCGCGGACGCGGCTCATGCGGGGCTACGGCACCAACGTCGTCGCCGGCGTTTCGCCGGGCCACGGCGGCGAGGAGGTGGAGGGCGTCCCGGTGTTCGATACCGTGGCGGCTGCGGCGGAGACCGAGGGCGAGCTCTACGCCTCCGTCGTCTTCGTTCCCGGGCCGGCGGTAAAGGAGGCGGCGTTGGAGGCCTTCGCGGCCGGCGTGAAGCTCGCGGTGTTGGTCCCCGACCGGGTACCGATCTGGGACGTGCTCGCGATCGAGGCCGCCGCCCGCGACGCCGGCGCGCGATACGTGGGGCCGAACACGCTCGGCCTGTTGTCGGTCGATAAGGCCGTGTTGGGGATGGTCGGCGGCCGCGCGGAGGCGGCGAGGCAATGGTTCCGGCCTGGGCCCGTAGGAATTGCCTCCCGGTCAGGGGGGATTACCTCCTCTTTGGCCTATTACCTGGGCCGGGCGGGGATCGGCGCGACGACGCTCATTCACGTGGGCGGGGACCCGGTGATCGGCACGCCGCTCCAAGACGTGGTCCGCATGTTCCAAGACGACCCGGAGACGAAGGCCGTCGTGATGTTCGGCGAGATCGGCGGGAGCCAGGAGGAGAGCGTCGCGGAGCTTATCGCGGAGGGCGTCGTTACGAAGCCGGTGGTAGCGTTCGTCGGCGGGAAGGCTGCGAAGGAGGGGACGCGCTTCTCCCACGCCGGCGCGATTGTGGAGGGAAGCCGCGGGACGTACGAGGGCAAGGTCGGCGCGCTGCGGGAGGCGGGCGCCGTAGTCGTCGACGATTACGACGAAGTTGCGGAACATACGTTGGGCGTGCTTCGCGATTTGGGGACGTAGGTAACGGAGGAAATGCCAGCGCAGGATATCCAAAACACGCCGGCCTCGCCGGCTTTTATAAAACTCCGGCCGCGGCCCGACATGCGGGCCTCCGTCTGCGAGGGGCTCTTCGGCCAGGTTTTCTTCAACCTGGCGGGGGCGTGGTCGGCGTTCGTCACGGCCTTGGCGCTGAGCCTGGGGGCCGGGAGCAGGGCGTTCGGCTTGATCTTCGCCGCGGGTCCGATCATCGCGTTTTCGCAGGTGCTGGGGCCGGTACTGTTGCCCGTTTTCGGCGGCTCGCGGCGGCGGCTCGTCATCGCGGCCAGCGCGGCGGCGCGCGGCGTAATATTTCTCGTGCCGGCCGTAGCGCTCTGGCTGGAGCCGGAGGCGGCCTTGGCGCTCTTTATCGCTTGTTTCCTGGCCTCGCAGGTTTTCACCGGCGTCATGACCAGCGTATGGACGAGCTGGATAGGGGCAATTGTCCCGGAGCGCATCCGCGGCCGTTTCCTGGGCAAGCGTACGCAGCTGATGATGGCGCTGGGGATCGTCGTCGCTTTCGCCGCCAGCGTTTTTAAAGACCTTTCCGTGCCGGGGGGCGAAACGGGCTTGACGGGGTTCTTTCGCCGCCTCTTCGGCGTCGCCGGCGGCCTGTGGGGGCCGGGGGGAGAACGGTACGCCTACTTGGTAATTTTCGCGTTCGCCGGCGTCGCGGGCCTGGCCTCGACGCTGCTGCTGCTGCGGCAGCGCGACCGCCCGGCGCCGGCCGTTCGCTTTTCGCTCCGGTCGTTGGCCGAACCCCTTCGCGACCGGCGCTTCCGCCATCTAATTTATTTCTTCGGGTGGTGGTGGTTCGCGGCCTCTTTCGGGGCGCCGTTCTGGCAGCCGTTCTGCCTCGAAGTGTTGGGAATGTCGCTAACCGCCCTCCAGATATACAACTCGCTTTTGATAATCGCGATGGCGGCGACGGCGGCGCTTTGGGGCCGCCTGCTGGATCGCTTCGGCAACAAGCCGGTTTTCCGGGGCCTTATCGTGATGGCAACGGTTAACTCGTTCGTGTACCTCTTTATGCGGCCCGACCTTTACTGGTGGGTTTGGCTGGAGGCCGTCACCTCGGGCGCTATGTGGGGCGGGGCCATGGTAGCGACGACCAATATTATAATTC
>CP070633.1:229378-240809 GCA_020356085.1 Candidatus Coatesiibacteriota bacterium
TCGACGACGATTCTCATTTTACCGCGGGCTCCGGCGGCCTAGTTTACGAAATAAACCCCGCCGAGGCGGGTAGGGGAGGGCAAGTTTCGCCGGGAGGGGCACGCCGTTATTCCTCTTTTGGTTTGAGGACTTCTTCGCCGCCGTAGTGGCCGCATTCCGGGCACACGCGGTGCGGCAGCTTGGCCTCGCCGCAATTCGGGCACAGTACCGGCTTCGGCGCCTCCAGGCGATCGTGGCTCCGACGGTGGCCCCGTCGGGAACGCGACGTTTTTCTTTTCGGAACACCCATGCTGCCAAACCTTTCACTATTCTAAATGGAACCGAGATTATACGCAAGTGTTTACCTACTGTCAAGTGAAAACCGGGCCGAAACGCCGCAACCCGTTGAAAACGCCGGCCGGTAACGACGCAGGCGGTGCCGACTTCGGTTCCGGCCGGGCAAGCCGATTGACCCCCACCGGGGGGAGTGTTATGATAACGTTCATGAGTAAAGTGGGAGTTCACCCGCTGGGGGATTACCGGGAGCGCGCGCTGGGCCGCGGCGCCTCCTGGTCCCGGCTCGCGCCGGCGTCGTACGTCGTGACGGCGCCGTGGGTGCGGTACAAGTGCCGCTTCGGCTGCGGATGTTACGGCCACCGGCACCTGTGCCCGCCGGCCACGCCGACGCCGAAGGAGACGGCCGCCGTCGTCGCGGCCTACCGCACGGCGCTGTTGGTCGCGTACGATTCCGGCCGTCGCGGCCGGGAGCGCGCGCTCCGCCGGAAGATGCACCGCGACCTGCTGGCGCTCGAGCGGGAACTCTTCCTCGCCGGCTATTACCGAGCGCTGGCGTTCGTCGCGGGGCCGTGCAACCTGTGTAAAACGTGCGACGTATCCAAGCCCTGTCTTAAACCCGGGGAGCCGCGGCCGTCGCTGGAGTCGTGCGGCGTCGACGTCTTCGCGACCTTCGCCCACGCCGGTTTGCACCTCACCGTCGCCCAAGAGGTCGGCGCGCCCTATAAGCTCTGCGGCCTGGTTTTAATCGAATGACCGACTACGGCGACTACGCCGCGTTCGGGAGGCGCCTCGCTGGCGAGGCGGCGGCGCTGATCGCGGATAATTTCCTGGGTACGTTCGCCGTCGACCGCAAGGGCGCGACCAACCTCGTTACGGAGGTGGACCGCCGCTCGGAGGAGCTCCTGGTGGAGGCGATCGGCCGCGAGTTCCCCGGCCACGCCGTGGTGGCGGAGGAAGGGTCCGCGCGGCCGGGAGGGGAGGGGTGGCGGTGGTACGTCGACCCGCTCGACGGCACGAACAACTTCGCTCACGGCTACCCGATGGTCGCGGTCTCGTTGGCTCTGGAACGCGACGGCGAACTCGTCGTCGGCGTCGTTGCCGACGCCTTGCGGGAGGAAGTCTTCTGGACGGAACGCGGCGGCGGCGCCTGGAACGGAGGGGCGAGGTTGGCGGTTTCGGCCGCGGCTACGCTCGGGGAGGCGCTGGTGGCCACGGGCTTCCCCTACGATAAACACGCCTCGCCCGTCGACAACGTCGCCAACTTCGGCCGCGTGACGAAGCTCGTGCGGGGCATTCGCCGGGGCGGGTCGGCGGCGCTCGACCTGGCCTACGTAGCCGCCGGCCGATTGGACGGATTCTGGGAGTTGAAGTTGTCGCCGTGGGACACCGCGGCCGGCGTCCTGCTGGTCGCGGAGGCGGGCGGCGCCGTAAGCCGCCTCGACGGTTCGGCGTATCGGCCGGGCGACGTCGACGTCGTTGCGACGAACGGCGTTCTGCACGAGGAGTTGCGGCGGCAGCTGCGGCTCGAGGGGTAGGTGACTGAGGTGCCGAAAAAAAAGATGAATCCGGCGTACGTCCGCGCGTTGGTCTACGGCGGGCTGTTCGTACTCATCGTGGCGTACCTGTTGTGGAAAGGGGCGTGTTAACAGTGAGGCGCGGCGTCGCGACGTTGCTGGCGGTGGCGGTATTCCCGCTGGCGGGAGGGGCCCTGACCGCGGAGGAGGCGTACGACCGTCTCGCCCGCGGGACGCTGGAGGAACAGTGCGAGGCAGCGGAGTTCTTGGGCATCTCCGGCGAGGAGGCGGCGCTCGAGCCGCTCCTCCTCGCGCTCGCCGACGAGAACCCGGCGCTGCGCCAGTGCGCGGCGATGGCGTTGGGCGAGCTGGGTTCGGCGCGGGCGGTGCCGGCGCTGGTCCGCGCGTTGCGGGATCGGGACCGAGCCGTGCAGTGGTTCGCGGCGACGGCGTTGGCCAAACTCGGCGCGCCGGCGACGGAGGCGCTGCTGGCGGAATTGCGGGCGGACGATCGGGAGGCGGTAGTCGGCGCCGCGGTAGCGCTGGGGCGCATGGGCGAACCCCGGGCGGTGGGGCCTTTAATCGAGTTGTTGGCTTCGCGCGACCTCTACGTCCGCGAGCAGGCGATCGAGGCGCTCGTCGCTATCGGCCGGCCCGCGGTCGCGCCGCTGATGCGAGCCGTCGATTCCTCGGACGTCCCTACGAGAAAGGCGGCCATTGTGGCGCTGGGGCGCCTGGCGGACGCGAAGGCGGCCTCCGCGTTGGTGGATTTGTTGGGGACGCAGGACCGCGTCGCTCGGCACTACGCGATGGTGGCTCTGCGGGAGATGGGGCCGGAGGCATACCGCCCGTTGGAGGAGGCGTTAGCCTCCGGAAATCCCGCCGCGCAGAAAGCGGCGTGCGAGATCTTGGGCTATATTCGCGAGCCGCGGGCGATAAAGTCGGTGGCTGCGCTCCTCGACGACGACGACGACTCGGTGCGGTGGACCGCCGCGAAAACTCTTGGCGCCATCGACGGCAAATACGCCGTCGAGAGCCTGATCCGCGCGCTCCAGGACCCTAGTCCCCGCGTCCGGGAGGTAGCGGTATTGGCGTTGGGGAAGATCAAGGACTTCGACGCCGTGCCCGCTTTGACGGACGTGGCCGCGAACGACCCGGACGAGGCCGTCCGGGCGGCGGCGGCCGAGGCGTTGGCCGCCCTCGCCGGCCGGAAGTGATTAAACTCCGATGGAAGTAAAGGGCGACGATTACTGTTTCGGCTGCGGCCCCGCGAACCCGCGCGGCCTGCAGCTCAAGTTCGACGTCGACGCCGGCGAGCGGCGGGCGGAGGCGGCGTTTCGGCCGGCGGCGGAATACCAGGGGTACGCCGGCTATACCCACGGCGGCGTCGTCGCCGCGGTGCTGGACGAGGCGATGTTGAAGCTGTGTTGGGAACTCGGGATCCCGGCCGTAACGGCGCGGTTGGAGGTCGAGCTGAAGCGGCCCGCGCCGGTCGGCGATGAATTCCGCGTTCGCGGGTGGATTACCGAAGAGCGGGGTCGGATTATAAAATTGGCCGCGGAAATGGTCGACGCCGACGGCGCAATCGTCGCCTCCGGCCGGAGCACCGCGGTCGTCCAAGGGTCGCGGCGCTAACCGCGCCGTCCTCTCTCCGTGCAAATTCTGGGAATCGAAACGTCGTGTGACGAGACGGCCGCCGGCGTCGTCGATGACGGCGTCCGGGTAGTCTCCAACGTTGTCGCGAGCCAGGTCGAGGTCCACGCCTCCTACGGCGGCGTCGTACCGGAGCTCGCCTCCCGCGAGCACGAGGTTAACCTGGTGCCCGTAGTCCGGGAGGCGCTGGCGGCGGGAGGGGGGTGGGCGAACGTGGAGGCGTTGGCGGTAACGGTGGGGCCCGGTTTACAGGGGTCGCTGCTGGTCGGCCTGACGTTCGCGAAGGCCGTAGCGTACGCCGCGGGGCGGCCGCTCTATCGCGTCAACCACCTGGAGGCGCACCTCGCCGCGCTCCGCCTTTTGGAGGAGCCGCCGGAGCCGCCCTTCGTGGCGTTGTTGGCGACGGGCGGACATACGGCGCTTTACGACGTCGCCGCGTGGGGAGAGTATCGCCTGTTGGGAGAGACCCGCGACGATGCCGTGGGGGAGGCGTTCGATAAGGTGGCGCGGTTGTTGGGATTGCCCTATCCGGGGGGGCCGCCCCTCGAACGGGCGGCCGCGGAGGCGGACCCGACCTTCGACTTCCCGCGGCCGATGGCCCGGAAGGGCCTGGCGCTTTCCTTCGCCGGCCTGAAGACCGCGGTGGCGGTAAAGGTCAAGGAGCTCGGGGCGGCCGAAGCCGCTCGGCGCCGCGCGGAGCTGGCGGCGTCATTCCAGGAGGCCGCGGTGGAGGTGTTGGCGATAAAAGCGGCGCGGGCGTGCCGGCGGGTGGGCCGGGAGCGGTTGGCGGTGGTAGGGGGCGTCGCCGCGAACCGGCGGCTGCGCGAGCGGGTCGCGGCCGCCGCGGCGGAGGTTTACTGGCCGCCGCTCGAGTTGTGCGGCGACAACGGCGCGATGACGGCCGCGGCCGGGTTCCTGGCGGCGGCGCGCGGGGAGATCGTCGCGCCGGAGGCGGACCCCGAACCGGCCCTCGCGTTGGGGTAGCGTCCGCGTCGAGAAAGGGCTTGCGTTCGGGCGGAAGTTTCGGTTATAATCCGAATAGGAGGACAATCGGCTTAAAGCCTATGGCTATTTGGGATGTAATAGCGGCGATTATCGGCTACCCGATTCGTCATCCCCTCGAGACGACGTTCGGGGTTTCGCTGGCCATCGTAATCGGCGGTCTGGTCTATTTCTTTTTTAAATTCAATCGGGATGTTTTTAGAACGACGGATATCATTTGGGTGTCGGACGCCGCGGCCGTGGCGTTCATTATAATTTTCACCGCGCTGGTGAAAAACCTCGCCGCCTCGTTAATCTTGGCGGTATTATTTTTGGGGGCCGTCGCGGCGCAAGCCGTATATTTAACTCGTCGCGGGACGAGCACGATTGCGCTCCGCAAAGAGGCGAAGGTCGCGATCATGCCGTTCGCGCTCGGAGGGAGCGCGGACGAGGATTGGGAGGCGGCGTACGGCCTCGCGGAGGCCGTTTCGCGGTGTCTCTCCGCCTACGAGATCGGCGTAATCGAACCTTTCCGGGCGGCGGCCGGATACGTGCGGCGCGGGATTACGGCCGAGACCGACGTTACCGGGTGGGGGGAGGCGTTGGAAGTGGATTACGTCGTCGCGGGTAGGGTACGCCGCGTCGGCCGTAACCTCCAAGTTAATTATAAGATCTTCGGGACGTTCGAGGGGCGCGATTGGCGCCGGCCGCGCATTCTGGTGCCGGCCGACCAACCCTTCGTCGTTGCCCGGATGGTGTTAGACGATATCGTCGCGTTATACGACATCCCCGTAAAAAACGACGCCGCGCTGGCTTATTACCATGAACCGACGGGAGTGGCGACGGCGTGGCAGCTTTATTGTCGGGGGCGGCGGTTCCAGATCGCGGGCAGTAGCGCGGATCTCGAAAAAGCGCGGGAGGCGTTCGCGCAGGCGTTATCCGAGGACGAGGGCTTTACGCTGGCGGCGACGGCGGCGGTCGAGGTCATTTTACAGCTGGCCCGGCGCCAGGTCCGGGACGAGGATAAATTCCTCTCGCTACTGGAAGAGGCCTATCGGATCGCGCTGCGCGCCGTACGCCAACGTCCCGAGCTGTACGAAGCCCAGAATATTATGGGCGAGGTGTTCGTCTTCCTCTCGGGCGGCCGCGACGAGGACCTCTTCCGGCGCGCGCAGACCCGCTTCTTGGAGGCGGTGCGCCTCAACCCCAATTCGGCGCGGTCGTGGTACAACCTGGCGTTAATCTCGAAATACAGCGTCCCGGAGGAAGACGTCGGGTACGCGGATTTCCTCGGCAAGGCGATTTCGGCCGATCCCTCCTACATTACCGCCCGCCTCGCGTTGGGACGCCACCTCAACGAGAAAAACGACCACGAGGGCGCTCGGCGCCAATACCGCCTGGCGCTAACCTACAACCCCCGTAATACCTCCGCGCTTAACGAACTCGGTTATTTCTACCTCCAACGCAGCGACCCCGGACACGCCGTCGAAATCCTGGAGCGGAGCAAAGAGGTCGACGAGACGAACGCTACGACGCGGTACTACCTCGGGTTGGCGCTGTTCCGCCACGGCGAGGCCGCGCAGGCGGAGGAGGAGTTCTGGGCGGCGCTAGCGTTCAAGCCGCAAACGTTGAAGTATTACAAAGCGCTTGCGCAAACGTTGGAGGCCGCCGAGAAGTACGCCGAGGCGATATCGGTATGGGAGGAGGCGTTAAAACGTATTAGCGAAGAGGCCGAGGCTAAGACCGTCCGGGCTATCATCGCGCGGTTGGCCGAAAAAGTTAAGGCCTCGTAAGAGACCTCGGAGGGGGCTAAAAACGGTCTTGATTTTTAGCTGGACCTCTCGTACAATTTGACTCCCTGCCGTGCAGGTGATGGGGCTTAGTTGATTAGAGCTTACGACCGTTGTTTCGGGAGTCAGCCCTTGGGCGTCGGGCATGCCGCTGCGAGCGGAAGTCCAAACCTCAAAAAGCCGACCCCCACTTTGAACAACAGTTCCAATCTCACCCTCACACGGCACCGGCGGGGAAAAAAACAGGGCCCGTAAGGGCCCCTGTTTTTTTAGTTCCGGATAGCCGAAAAAAGCCCGGGCCGACTCGGCCCGGGCTTCCTCGTCCGTTTCGTATCCGCTATAAATAGAACCGCGGCGCGATCCAGATCGCCCAGCCGGTGAAGTCCTCGCGGATCGGCCCGCGCAGCGGCGTATCGCCGGTTTGGACCCAGTTGGCCAGGGTCGCCTCCGCGGTCCAGTACGATAGATAGCCCTCGACGGCGAGGGGGCCGACGATTTGTACTTCCGCGCCGAGCTTGACCTCCGGGCCGTAGCAGATCTCCCGGGTCCACGCCTGGCCTTCCGTCGTCGTCCCGAAAAAGGATATTTCCTGGTCGGTATAGTATTTGGTAATGAAGGCAACGAACCCCACGCCCATCTCGGGTTTGACGCGGCCGTCCCAGAAGCCCGGCGCCAGGAACGTACCGCCCAGCCGGACCGGGACTAAATGCGTCGTCAGCATAACGTCGCGGTCGTACTGGTCGCCGGTAAACGTGGCGGTGTGCTCGGTTCGGATGTTGGCGATGTTCGCGTCGAAGCGGAAGACGTCGCCGAGCGTTACGCCGTACCCGACGGCGAAGCCCATCCCGGGTTTGAGGTCGCCGAGTTCGCCGTCGTGGCCTACTTTAGCCTCCGGTTCGTCGACGCTTTTGGCCCACTCGTCGGCGCGGGGCATTTCCATCTGCGGGAATACGACCGCCCCGCTGAAGCTCCCGCGCACGAATCCCTCGCCGTAGGCCGCGGCCGCGCAACAGGCCAAGAGACCTAAAGTTACTACCCACCGCTGTTTCATATTACCTCCTCGGGTTTCGCGTGCGTTGAAGGGGGTACATCTTAATGGGGATGGTAGCATATCTTCGCCGGGAGCGGTAGGGGTGCCCCGAGCGGGACCGCGGATTTTATTTGCGCCTCCCCGCGGAGGCGCTTATAATCGGGGCGTGGCCGAGGGATTATTCGAACCGGGCGAGGACGGCGGCGCGCCGCTCGCGATCCGCCTCCGGCCGCGAACCCTGGAGGAGTTCGTGGGTCAGGAGGAGGTCCTCGGGCCCGGCACGTTCCTGCGCCGGGCGATCGAGGAGGACCGCCTGCAAAGCCTCGTTCTCTACGGCCCGCCCGGAACCGGCAAGACCACGCTAGCCCACATTATTTCGAACGTGACCGGCGCCGCGTTCGAGGCCCTCAACGCCGTCACCGACGGCCTGCCCGAACTCCGCGCCGTCGTCGAGCGGGCGAAGCAGCGCCGGGCGCTGGAGGGCCGGCGGACCCTCCTCTTCGTCGACGAGCTGCACCGTTTCAACAAAACGCAACAGGACGGCCTGCTGCCGCACGTGGAGGGCGGCCTGTTCGTCATGGTGGGCGCCACGGTCCACAATCCCTACTTCGCGCTCACGCCTCCCCTCCGCTCGCGCAGCCGCATCGTCCGCTTCGACGCGCTGAGCGACGACGACCTCAACGTCGTCGCCGACCGCGCGCTCGCCGACGAGGAGCGCGGCCTCGGCCGTCTCAACCTGCGCCTCGCGCCGGAGGCGCGGACGTTCCTCCTGCTCGCCGCGGAGGGCGACGCGCGGCGCGTGCTGAACGCGCTGGAGGCCGCCTCGCTGCTGGTGGAGGAGGGGGGCGAGATCACGGCCGCGGTGATCCGGGAGGCCGCCGGCGGCCGCGACGCCCTCTACGATCGCGACGAGACCGCGCACTACGAGACGATCTCGGCGTTCATCAAGTCCATGCGCGGCTCCGACCCGGACGCGGCCCTCTACTGGCTGGCGCGGATGCTGGCCGGAGGCGAGGACCCGCGGTTCGTCGCGCGGCGAATGGTCATCTTCGCCTCCGAGGACGTGGGCCTGGCGGACGCCAAGGCCGCGCTGCTGGCCCAGGCCGCCTTCCGCGCCGCCGAGACCATCGGCGACGCCGAGATCCCGCTTATCCTGGGCCACGTCACGATTTACCTGGCGACCGCGCCCAAGTCCAATACCGCGACGCGGGCGATAGGCAAGGCGATGAAAGAGGTGGAGGAGGGGCCGCGGCGGGAGGTCCCGCTGCCGCTGCGCAACGTCCCGCGCGCCGGCGACCCGGACCACGAGGATTATAAGTATCCCCACCGCTTCCCCGGCGGCTGGGTGGATCAGGAGTACATGCCGGAGCCGGTCCGGTTCTACGAGCCGGGGGAGCGCGGCGACGAGAGGCGAATAAAAAAATACCTGGCGTGGATCGCCGAGATGAAAAGTAAGAAAGAGGCGGCCTAGCTGCCGTTGTCCGGAGGTACGGCTATGCGAAAATTACTACCGTTGGCCGGGCCGCTCGCCCTCGCCGCGGCGGCGCTCGCGGGGCAAGTTACCGTGGGAGGCAAGACGATAACGCTGACCATCCCGTTCTGCGGCTCTTGAGACACGCAGTACCGGGTCCAGCTGTTGGCCCGGCAGAACGAACTCAACTTCGACGGCAGCATAACGCAGGTGGAGTACCAGGCGACGGAGACCGTCGCCAATGCGCCGTTCCGCGAGTTCGAGATGCGGCTGTGCCACACGCCGCTCACGGAGCTGACGACCAGCTTCAGCGGCAATTACGGCGGCCGCACGCCCGTGCTCGTCGCCTCCGCGAACCCGCTGATATTGAACACGACGGCCGACCAGTGGTTCGCCCTCGCCTGTTCGCCCGCCTTCGCCTACAACAACGCCGACAGCCTTCTCGTCGAGGTGCGGTGGCGCAACGCGCAAACCGAGACCGCCGTGCCGGTGTGGGGCTACGTCGCCGCGAACAACCGGACGCTGTACGCGACGGACTACAACGCCTCCTCCGGGTCCGTCTCGCCCAAGACCGACCGCCTCCGCATTACGTACGAGGAGGCGGGCGTTGCCGGAACGTCGCTCGGCCGCGTGCGGGCGCTGTTCCGGTGAGGAGGCGCGGCGAGAATCATTAAATAAGGTAAATAAGCATCACGTAAGGAGCGACTATGCCCGAACTCACGCTCTCCGAAATGCTCCGCCTCGGCGGTTATCCCGCTTATCTATCCTTCTTTTTCGGCATCCTGATCGTGCTGCTGATTATTAAGGGGTTCGTCATAACGGCGCCGCGCGCGCGGCGAAACCCGCGAAGCCGCCTCCTTAAAATGTGGTCGTGGGTGATTTTAATCGCCGGCCTGATCTGCGCTTTCAACGGCGGCGTGGGAACGATAACGGGGCTTAAAAACGTTTACCGCGCTGCGGCCGCGGCCGGCGCCGACGCCTCGGCGGTATTGGCCCAGGGCGTCTTCGAGGTAACGTTCAGCATTGTCTTCGGCTTTATGTTCGCGTGGCTCGCGCTGTTCGGTTATGCTACGGTGCGTTTAGCGGCGAGGCAGTAACTCAATTATAAATACGAGGGCCGGCCGCAAGGCCGGCCCTTTGGTTATAACCCTGGATCCGCCCCCTCACGGCGCGAACTCCTCCTCCGGCGGCTCGGTAAACTCGGGAGGATACGTCTCGACGATCGGCATGAACCAGATCTCCACGTCGGCCGAGCCCGCCTCCGAGACGACCAACTCCTGCTCCAGCTTTTTGAACCCTTGCCTCGCCTCGACCAGGAGGCGGTGGGTGCCCGGCGCGAGCGCCAGCTCGACCGTACAGCCCTCCTCCACGTCGCCCGGCCGCAGCTGCTCCCACGCCGCCGGCGCGCGGTCGACGAAGACGCGGACGTCGACGTTCTCGGTCGTCACCTCCCGGTTCTTCAGGTAAAGCGTA
Organism: Candidatus Coatesiibacteriota bacterium; assembly: GCA_020356085.1. Lineage (GTDB taxonomy): Bacteria > RBG-13-66-14 > B26-G2 > WVWN01 > WVWN01 > WVWN01. The sequence continues at coordinate 239,567 of CP070633.1, forward strand.
TAGGTGTAGCCCTCTTCCTCGCCGGCCGCGGCCGCGCCGGCCAGCGCCAACGCCGCGGCCCCCACGCCGATAATAATCCCTCTCATATCGCCACCTCCGTATTATATTCTATACGTTCCGACAGCGGATTGCAAATGATTCGAACCGCCCCCGCCGAGGGCAAGGCACGCTTTGCTTTTTTCGGGTTGCTATTCGAGTTCCCCGGCGGTAAAATATAGGAGTCACAAAGGGGGCTAATGATGAAGAGAGGGATACTGCTCGCGACGGCGGCCGCGCTGGCGGCGGCCGGCCTGGCGAGCGCAGAAGGAGAGGACAACGGCGGCAAGCCGTTCGCGGCGACCGCCCGGTTCGAGGAGGTCTGGCCCGCTGCCGGCTTTGACTACACCTTCGCGAAGCGGGTCGCCCTTGGGCCGGTGCTGAAGTACGACGGCGAATCCTACGCGGCCGGCGTGGCCTCGCGGATTTACATCCTGAACGACAGCGGGGCCGTCGGCGTCAATCCGTACGTAGCCGCGGAGGGGGGATACCTCCACGACACGGAGACAATTAGGTATCAAGGTTATTGGACTTACGGCTTCGAGTGGGTTAATACCCGGTACTACACGGAGATCTACGACTGCGGCTACGGTTTCGTCGGCGGGGGCGTTGACCTGCGCACGCCGAAGTTAGGCCTCGTACCCTTTGCTGAGATAGGGCCGCGGCGGGAGTTCCGCGAAAGCGACGAGGCGCTCTACCTCTACTGGGCCCTCGGCTTCCGCTACACCTGGTGAGGGCGAGCTTACGCCACGCACGACGAACCGGCGGCCGTCAAGGCCGCCTTTTTCGTAGGACCTGACCTTTCAGTCGGGCCCTCTATTTACTCCCCATACGGCCTCTCGCGAATGTCGAAGTAGAAATACCGGATCGTGCCGGAGCCGTGGGCGGGGGAGCGGAACCGGAAAGCCACCGCCGCCCACCGCGGCCCGCCGACCCTGAACTCTCGCCTCAGCCCTGCGGCGCCCTTCCGCGTGACGGCGTGCAGGACGTGGCGGCCCGGGCCGAGGCTCAGGTCGTAGCGGCGCCAGTTCCGGCCCGTCGCGGCGAAGTAGATCCCCTGGGCGACCACGTCGCCGTCGAGCGTGACCTTGATGTCGACCGGGTTGAGGTCGAAGCTCTGGTTGGCGACGTAGAGCGTGAGGGGGTACGTCGCGGCGGCGGCGGCCAAACCCGGCGCGACGACAACCGCTACGCAAATCGTCTTCAG
>CP070633.1:240909-252173 GCA_020356085.1 Candidatus Coatesiibacteriota bacterium
TGGGCCGCGTGAAGGCGCTGTTTAGATAAACGAAAAAGTAAAAACGGGGCCGCGCGAAGCGACCCCTTTTTATTCCGGGGAGGCGGCGCGCCTAGGCCATCGGGCACTCGACGACGAAGTACGAGAACCCCGAGCCGTCGAAGAACCCCGGCGAGCCCTCGAACCTCCCGGTGTCGGGGTCGTAGATGATCTTCTCCGTGATCTCGCCGCCGCCCTCGCCCTGGGCGGTGTCGTGGGTCACGTACAGGACGTACCGGCCGTCCGCCAGCCGCACGATTCCCGTCACCGCGGCGCAATGCCAGTCGCCGCACAGCTCGACGTCCTGGCCCGCTTTGATCTCCCTAATAATCTGGTCGAAGTCGTTCACCCGCCGCGTCGAAATAGGGTAGCGGTTGTCCTTCATGAACTGGTCCTTGGTCCTATACCAGTTAAACGGGCAGCCCCTGGGGTCCCAGTCGGTGGCCGGCTTCATCGTAGCCAGGCTGGTCTCTTCTTCGGTCAGGCCGAGGTTGAATTCGTCGTTGAGGTACCGCAGGCTGTTCGACACGGCCGCGGGGACACATTCCATGTTGCCGGCGCCCGTGTTGGGGAAGCCCGGGTCGTGGAACGCGGAGTCGGCCGCGGCGCCTCCCAGCTCCAAGGCCCGCGGGTTAACCAGGATCGGGACCCGCCCCTGGAAGCCGCTCCCGTAAACGACGCCCCGGTCGCTTACCGTCGCCGTGTCGGTCTCGGTCGGCATGCTGTCGAGGAGGGAGGGCGTCAGGTCGTGGGCGTACGACAGCGAGGAGACTTTCGTGCCCTCGGAGACGCCCAGGTCGAACGCGAAGGTCAAGTGGCGGCGCTTCTTCGACGCCGGGACCGGCAGATTCTGGACGACCCAGCGGCCGTTCACGACCAGGTTGAAATACATAAGCTCCGTGGCGTTCTCGTATCCGAGAGTCGCCGTGCCCCAGGGCGAGTCTTTCATCTCCTGGTCTTGGCCGATCTGGGTGAAATCGAGCTGGTCGAAATCGAGCGAGGCGTTGTACGGGTCGGGCTCGGGGTCGTCGCCGCAATTGATTAAAGCGAGGGATAACGTGAGGCCCAGCGGTAAAGCGAATCTAAGCCAACGTCGCCATTCCATTTTGGAACCTCCTCGAGGCGTAGCGCTCCACAGCCTCCAATACGCTTTAATTATATGTTTAGTATAACAAGATTCGCGGAGGAAGTAAAAGGGGAGAAGGCCGGAGCCGCGCGCGAGGGGCCCCGTTTCCCCTTGACGCCGTGGCCGGGCCGTAACATAATAGGGCGTCAATAGCCGGGAGGTGCGCCATGAGAGTAGCGCTGGTTTTAACGCTTACGCTCGTCGCCGTCGGCGCGGCCTTCGCCGGTACCGTGATCGTCGGCGCCAAGGAGAGCCCGCAGAAGGGGCCCTGGTGCGGGACGTGAGGCGACGCGTTCCGGTGCCAGGTTCTGGTGCTGGCCAGCGAGTTGAGGTTCGCCGGCGACGTTACGCGGGTGGAGTGGAACGCCTCCGCCGCCGTGGCGGGCGCCGGCTTCGGCGACGTCGAGATAACGCTGTGCGAGACGTCGTTGAGCCAACTTACGACCTCTTTCCGCGGCAACTACGGCGGCAACACGCCGGCGCTCATCTATCGCAACAGCTGGCTCCTCGTGACGACCACCGGCGACCAGTGGTTCGGCTTCGACTGCTCGGCGCCCTTCGCCTACGGCGGCAGTAAAAACCTCATAATCGAGATGCGATGGCGGGGCGACAACGAAACGACCGTCACCTCCTGGCACTTCGACACGAGGCCGGCCTTCCGGAACTGCGCCGTCGGGACGTACGCCGCCGAGCAGGGGAAGCTGGGAACGTGGTGTTCGCGGCACCGCCTCACGTTTACGGCCGCGGGCGTAGCGCCGACGTCGCTGGGACGCATAAAAACTTTCCTTAAATAACTTAACGATCGCAGTCAAAACGAGGGGCCCGCGTGGCCCCTTTTTGTATAATATAAACATATGTTAGCCTTACTAAAATATTAATTATTAGGATATTTTTTTCTTGACTAAGGTACAGGCCCCTGTCATAATTTCCACATAGGGTACGTTTACCGGTTTGACCGGGCGGTTTCCCAAGAGGGTAGGGCGCGATGCTCGGTACGGAGGAAAAAAGGTTTAGGGTGGAGCGCGGCCGGCACGCCGGTCGTACGAAATAGGATTCTAGCCGGATTCGGCCTCGCGCCGGCCCGGCGTTTTTTATTCGCAGTCGGCTTAACGTTGCTACAAAAAGAGGAACATCATAGACCGAAGAGGAGGCAGTGTCGTGAAGAGGGGATTTATCGTTTTGGCGGCGGCGCTCGCGGCCGCCGCGGCTTCGGCCGCGGCACCCGTATACAAGTACGCCGGTGAATGGGGCGAATCCGGCTCCGGCCCCGGCGAATTCTACTACCCCTATTGCGTGGCGACCGCGCCCAACGGCAACGTCTACGTAACCGACGGGTGGCCGGTGAACGAACGGGTTCAGTACTTCACGCCTACCGGCTCGTTCCTTGGTCAGTGGGCTGTTCCCGCGGTAGGCGGCGTCGACGTTTCGCCGAGCGGCGTCGTTTACGTAACCGATGCGGGGGGCGTAAAGTACTATACGCCGACGGGCTCGTTGCTCGGTTCCTGGAGCGGCCTCCTCGGTTCGAAGGACGTAGCCGTCGCCCCCACGGGTAACGTTTACGTGATCGAACGCTGGGGTTACCGCGTATCGTACTACAACTCCACCGGCTCGTTCCTGGGCAAGTGGGGCACGTTCGGGTCGGGCGCGGGCGAATTCAACGATCCAGAGGGAATAGCGGCCGCGTCCAGCGGCCTCGTCTACGTGACTGACGTTACCCAAAACCGCGTCCAATACTTCACCTCGAGCGGCTCGTTTCTGGGGATGTGGGGCAAAAACGGCGAGGGTCCCGGCGAATTCGACGAACCTTACGGCCTCGACGTATCGAACTCGGGGATCGCGTTCGTCGCCAACACGTACAACCACTGCGTCGATTACTTCACCTCCAGCGGTTCCTGGCTCGGCATATTCGGCGGTTCCGGCTCCGGCCCGGGCCAATTCCTTATGGACTACGACGTGGCCGTCTCGCCCTCGGGCACCCGCGTATACGTCACCGACTATCTCAACGATCGCGTCCAATACTTTGACCAAGCGAACGTCGCCGTCTATCCCACGTCGGTGGGCCGCGTGAAGGCGTTGTTCAAATAGGAGGCAGCGTCATGAAGAAGGGATTAATCGTTATTGGGGTGGTACTCGTGGTGGCCGCGGCCTGGGCGGCTCCCGTGTATAAGTACGCCGGGATGTGGGGTGCCCGCGGCACCGGTAACGGCCAGTTCCTGAGCGTCTTTCGCATAGCCGTCGCGCCCGACGGTACCGTCTACGTAACGGATTCGCGCGCAAGCCGGGTCCAGTACTTCACCTCCACCGGCTCGTACCTCGGCCAATGGCCCGTACCCAACGCCAGCGGCGTCGACGTCTCGCCGAGCGGCGTCGTCTACGTGGCCAACCAGGGGCAGGTACGATACTTTACGTTGACGGGCTCGTTCCTCGGATCGTGGAGCAACCAAAGTTCTCCCCTTGACGTAGCGGTCGCGCCCAACGGCACCGTTTACACGGTGGACGCATTTACCCACCACCGCGTCGAGTACTTCACCTCTACCGGCTCGTTCCTCGGCAGTTGGGGTTCGATAGGTTTCGGCCCCGGCGAATTCCTTTGGCCGGCGGGTATAGCCGTGCTAGCCAACGGAACCGTCTACGTGGCCGAAAACGGCAACGACCGCGTCCAATACTTCACGCCGACCGGCTCGCTCGTGGGGATGTGGGGTAAATCGGGTGAGGGTCCCGGCGAATTCGACGAACCCAACGGCATCGACATATCGAACTCGGGGATCGTGTTCGTCGCCAATACGTACAACCACTGCGTCGATTACTTCACCTCCACCGGCTCCTTTCTCGGTTGGTTCGGCGGGGTCGGCGAAGGCCCGGGCCAATTCGTCCTGAACCATGGCGTAGCCGTCTCGCCTTCCGATACCCGCGTATACGTCACGGACTTCCTCAACGCCCGCGTCCAGTATTTCGACGAGTCCGGTTCGGCCGTCGTCCCGCAATCTCTCGGGAAGGTGAAGGCGCTGTTCCGGTAAGGCGCGGGACGTTGCGCTCCTCCGTCCGCCGCCGCGCCTCCCGCGCGGCGGTTTTTTATACTTGTGCCGGGCGGCCAAGTATACTACTCTCAACTCGGCTCACCGTGTCGCCAGGGTTTAGAGGAGGAAGGGCCCCGGCGATTTTTTCTATGGGGAAGCTCACGGCCCGGAGGTGTCCATGGCGGACGACCGGAAGACGAAGGCAGAACTCCTGCAGGAACTCGCCGCGGCGCGCGCCCGCATCAGAGAGCTGGAGGAGCACGAGGAAAACCTCCGGCGCGCCGAGAGACAGGCGTGGGAGCTGGAGGAGAAGTACGCCTCGCTCGTCCGGGCCAACCCCGACGCCGTTACCGCCACCGACCTGGAGGGAAAGATCACCTTCGTCTCCCCCCGCACGGTGGAAATCCACGGCGGCTCCAAGGAAAAAGACCTCCTCGGTAAAAACGCCCTCGAGCTGATAGCGCCCGAGGACCGCGAACGAGCCCAAGCCAACATGGCCCGGACGATGGAGGAGGGTCTGGTCCGTAACGCGGAATACAAGCTGTTGCGGCTCGACGGGTCCTCCTTTGACGGCGAGTTGGACGCGGCGTTAATCAAAGACGCGGAGGGTACCGCCACCGCTTTTATCGCCGTTACCCGCGACATCACGGCGCGCAAACGGGCGGAGGAGGCGCTGCGGGAGTCGGAGGAGAAGTTCCGGAACCTGGCCGAAGAGTCGCCCAACATGATATGCATCAACCAAAAGGGGAGGATCCTCTACGTCAACAAGAAGGCCGAGGAGATAATAGGGTATACCCGGGAGGAGCTCTACACCTCCGATTTCGACTTTTTTAAAGTCATCGCGCCCGATTCTTACGAAGTCGTACAGCGGAGTTATGAGGTTCATCTGCGAGGCGAGGAAATCCCGCCGTACGAACTCTCCTTCGTCGCCAGGGACGGCGAAAGAATCGACGCCCTCCTCACCTCCCGGCTAATAAAGTACGAGGGCGAAGACGCCGTGCTGGCCATCGTAACGGACGTCACCGAACATAAACGCGCCGAGGACGCGCTGCGGGAATCCGAAGCCCAACTCCGAGCGCTCCAGGCGAACATCCCGGTGGGCTTATTCCGCTCCACCGCCGACCGCAACGGCCACTTGGTCTCGTCGAACCCGGCGTTGGCGAAGATGATGGGGTTCGCCTCGACGGAGGATATGGCGGAGGAGAGCGTCGCCGGGTTCTACTTCAACGCCAACGACCGGGGCCGGTTTATCGAACAGGTATCCTCGGCGGGGGTGGTATCGGACTACGAGGTAAAGTTCAAACGCCCGGACGGTTCGACCTTCTGGGGGTCGTTGAGCGCGCGTGCCATCACAGACGAAGACGGCCACGTGGCCTTTCTAGACGGCATATTGGAAGACATAACGGAGCGCCGCCGGGCGATAGATAAAATGAAACAGACCATACGCGGGTCCGTCGACGCCATTTCGAAAATAGTGGAAAAACGGGACCCGTATACTTCCGGCCATCAGCTGCGGGTCGCCCACCTGGCCCGCGCCCTCGCCGCCGAGCTGGGCCTTTCCGACGACCGGGCCGAAGGTATCTTCATGGCCGCAGTCGTGCACGATATCGGCAAAATATCCATCCCGGAGGGGATGTTGAGCAAGCCCGGCATGTTGAACGAACTCGAGTACAACATCATCAAAAGCCACCCCCAAGTCGGGTGCGACATCCTGGAGCACGTCGAATTCGCGTGGCCTATAACCGACTACATTATCCAACACCACGAACGCCTCGACGGTTCCGGGTACCCGTTCGGCTTGGACGGGGACGAAATCACGATCGAGGCCCGGATCCTAAGCGTCGCCGACGTCGTGGAGGCGATGTCGTCGCACCGGCCGTATCGGCCCGCGCTGGGATTGGAGGCCGCGCTCGACGAGGTGTCCGAATATAAAGGCCTCTTGTACGACGAGAAGGTCGTCGACGCCTGCCTGAGGCTGTTCCGGGAGAAGGATTTCCAATTTGGCTAACCCAACCCCATACGGGCCGAAAGCTCCCGCCCCCTCGCTGCCCGCTAGCCGCCTACGGGCGGCTTTTCTTTTTGCCAAAAATATCTCAATATGTTACCGTTAGGCATGCGGGTGGCCCTCGTGTATCCGGATTACGCGCCCTCCCGGGCCCTAGCGGCGCCGGCCTCTTACGGCTTCTACGCGGAGGGGATATCCTCCGTGGCCGCCGTTCTGGAGGAGGCGGGCCACGACATCGCGTTGGTCCATCTCATCAACAAACCTGCGCGCGACGAATTCGAGGCGCGTCTGGCCGCCGCCGCGCCGGAGGTCGTCGGCTTCTCCAGCCGGACCACCATCTGGCCCGAAATCCGGCGGCTGGCCGGCATCGCGCAGGAGGTCACCGAGGCGCCCGTGGTGGCGGGAGGCGTCCACGCCACCCTCGCGCCGGAGGAGGTGGCCGCCTCTCCCGAAATCGACGTCGCCGTCGTCGGCGAAGGCGAATACCCGTTCCTGGAGTTGTGCGAGGCGCTGGAGGCGGGTCGCGACTACCGCGGCCTGCGCAACCTTTGGGTCCGCGAGAACGGCGACCTCCGCCGGAACGCGACGCGGCCGCTGATCCAAAATCTCGACGAACTCCCCCTCCCCGCCTACGATATTTACGACCGCGACCTCCTGTACGACGTCGCCATCGACACCGGCCCGGTAATGCTCTCGCGCGGCTGCCCGTATATGTGTACCTACTGCTGCAACCACCAGCTCAAGCAGGCCTACCCCAACCGCAAGCACTACGCGCGCTTCCGCTCGCCCCGCCGCTCCGTCGAGTATATCGAGAACCTCTGCGCCACCTTCCCCAACCTCCGCTACCTCAACCTCACCGACAACATCCTCCCGCTCGACCGCGAGTGGTTCTTCGAGTTCGTCGCGCTCTACCGCGAGCGCCTCGGCCTGCCGTTCACCTGCCGCTACCGCCACAACCTCGTGCGCCGCGACGTATTGGAGGCGCTGAAAGAGGCCGGCTGTTACCTCGTTCACTTCGGCCTGGAGTCCGGCAGCGAGGAACTGCGGCGGACCGTCCTCAACCGCCAGATGAGCGACGACCAGATCGAGGAGGCGCACCGCCTCTGCCGGGAGGTCGGCCTCGCCACGCTCACCTACAACATGGTGGGCCTGCCCCACGAGAACAAGGCGAAGTTCCTCGACACCGTAAAGATGAACGCGCGGGTGCGGCCCAACCGCATCGTCCTGTCGGTCTTCTACCCCTACCCGCATACGGCGCTACACGAACTCTGCGAGCGCGAGGAACTGCTCGCGCCGGAGTTCGACTACGAGAGCGAGTCCTACCTGGTCCAGGAGGGCTTCCCGGTAGCGCAGGTCCGTTTCTGCCAGGCGTATTTCGTCCCGGCTATCCGCTACTATCAAATATTGGCTCGGCTCGGCGCGCCGGGGCGGGCGCTCGCGCGGCTGAGCGACGCCCTCTATACCGCGCGCTGGCTCCCCCACAAAGCCTTGGTGGCGGTCGCGAACGCCGGCCGCTCGTTGTACGAGGGAACGAAGTTGTTCCTCCGCCGGCGGTTGCCGAAGCTCTATACTAAACTCCGCGATTGGAGGGTGCGCCGGGCGTAACCCCGGGGGCGCATAATGGACGGCGACAAACTATTGGTGTTCCAACGGTGGCTGTTGCAGGGGAGACGCGACCTCAAGGCCGCCGAGGTCCTGCAGGAGAACGGCGCCTACGAGTGGGCGGCGTTCCTGGCCCAACAAGCCGCGGAGCGAGTCCTTAAAGCCTACCTCTTCTACCACGGCGGCGAGAACGTAGTGGGCCATGCTATCCGCTCCCTCCTCCACCACTGCACCGCCCTCGAACCGGCCTTCGAGGCCGTCCACGACGCGGGGAAAATCGACGAGTTCTACGCGGCGCCGCGTTTTCCCGACAGCTTCGACGAGGACGTCCCCGTCGACGCGATAACGCCCGAGCAAGCCGAAGAGGGCGTCGCGTTGGCGCGGACCGTCGTCGAGCTGGTCGACCGGCTGGCGGCGGAGGAAGGTTAACCGTCTCCGCGGCGCGGGAAGCGCGGACGCTCGTCGTCGGCGGCGTCGAGGTCGGGGGGCGCACGGCGCTGGCGCCGCTGGCGGGGTATACGGAGTACCCGTTCCGCGCCACGGTCGCGCGGTTCGGCTGCCCCTTCGCCGTGACGCCGCTTATCTCGGCGGAGGGGCTCCGGCGCGGCAACGAAAATACGCTCCGCCTCCTCGCACGGGGCGCCGACGACGTCCGATTGGTCGCCGCCCAGCTGTTCGGCTCGCGGCCCTCGGTAGTGGGGGAGGCCGCGCGGCGCGTGGCGGAGGCGGGCTTCCGCCTCGTCGACCTTAACTTGGGGTGCCCGGCCCCGAAGGTCCGGAAGCAACAGGCCGGCGCCGCGCTGCTTGGTGACGTCGGAACGCTCCGGCGTCTTGTCCGAGCCGTAGTGGCCGCCTCGCCGGTACCGGTCACGGCCAAGATGCGGCTGGGCCCCACCGCCTCCGACCCGGCGCCGCTCGCCGCTGCAAAGATGTTAGCGGAGGAGGGGATTGCGGCGCTCGCGGTCCACGGCCGGACGCTGGCGCAGCGGTTCTCCGGGCCCGTGGATACGGAGGCGATCCGCGAGATAGTGGAGGCGGTGGCGGTTCCGGTGTGGGCCAACGGCGGCGTCGAGACGCCCCGCGGGGCCCGGGCGCTGCGGGAGGCCACCGGCGCCGCCGGCGTAATGGTCGGCCGGGCCGCGGTCCGCCGGCCGTACTTGATTAACCAAATAGAAATCTACGAGGCGGAGGGGCGCGAGATCCCGCCGCCTTCGCGCGCCGAACTGGCGGAGGCCATCTTGTTCCATTTCGACAAGGCCGCCGACCTCGACGGCGAGGAGAGGGCCGCGCGGCAATTCCGCAAGCACCTCCTCGCATACTTGAAGGCCGCGCGCGGAGTGAAAGAGCTGCGGCCGCGGGCGGCCCGCGTCGCCTCCGGCGCCGACGTTGAAGCGGTCTTGCAGGCATGGGTGGACGTACCGGACTATGGATCGTAAGAAACTAGAAGAATTGTTGCGCGCCGTCGCCGCCGGCGAGGTACCGGTGGAGGATGCCGTCGCGCGCCTCCGGCACTTGCCCTACGAGGACCTCGGCTTCGCCCGCGTCGACACCCACCGCACGCTGCGGACGGGGCTCCCGGAGGCGATATACTGCGAGGGCAAAACCCCCGCCCAATCCGCGGCCATCGCCGCCCGGCTGGCCGCAACCGGCGCGCCCGTCCTCGCAACGCGGGCCGACGCCGCCACGTTCGAGGCCATCCGCGAACAATGTCCCGCAGCTACGTACCACGAGGAGGCGCGCCTCGTCGTCGTCGCCGGCGAGACCGCCGACCGGGCGGGCCGCGTTATCGTTCTCTCGGCGGGGACCGCCGACCGGCCCGTAGCCGAGGAGGCCGCCCTCACCGCCGAGACCGTCGGCTGCCGCGTCGAGCGCGTATACGACGTGGGCGTCGCCGGACTCCACCGGCTACTGGACCAGGTGGAGGCGATCCAACAGGCCGATTGCCTGGTCGTCGTTGCCGGCATGGAGGGCGCGCTGGCCAGCGTCGTCGCCGGCCTGGCCGGCGGGCCGGTTATCGCCGTCCCCACCAGCGTGGGCTACGGCGCCAGCTTCGGCGGCCTCGCCCCCCTCTTGACCATGTTAAACTCGTGCGCCGGAGGCGTGTTGGTGGTCAACATCGACAACGGCTTCGGCGCCGGATACGCCGCCGCGTTGATAGCCCGGCGCGCGCGCGAGGACCTATGAAAGTACTCTTCATCGACGGGACTGCCGGCGTAAGCGGCGACATGCTCCTGGCGGCGATGCTCGACCTGACCGCGGGCCGCCGGTGGCTGGAGGAGAGCCTGGCGCGGCTCAACCTGCCCGGCGTCCGCCTCGTCTACCCGCCGCGCCAACGCGGCGGCGTAGAGGCCATCGGCTTGGAGGTCGTCGTCGCCGCGGAAGCCCCGCACTTCGACGACCTGAGCGAAATCGAGGTCCTGCTCGCACGCGCCGAGCTGCCGTCGTTCGTAAAGGAAAAAGCCGCAGGGACGTTCCGCCGGCTGGCGGAGGCCGAACAGCGTGCCCACCGCGTCGCGTTCGGCCACGTCGGGTTCCACGAGGTAGGCGCCGCCGACGCGGTCGTCGACGTCGTCGGGACCTGCATCTTGGTCGACCTTCTCAGCCCGGCGCGCATCGTCGTCTCGCCGCTGCGGGTAGGGACGGGATACGTCGAGGCGGCCCACGGCAGGCTGCCCATCCCCGCGCCGGCGACGGCGGAGCTGTTGCGCGGCGTACCCACCTTCGCGGGGTCCGTCCCCGGCGAGTTCACGACGCCCACCGGCGCGGCGTTGATCGCCACCTTCGCGGACGAGTTCGGGCCCATGCCGACGATGACCGTGACCGGCACGGGCTACGGCCCGGGCGCCGCGAACCCGCGCGAGTTCCCCAACGTCCTGCGGACGTGCCTCGGCGAGGTCGCGCCGCCGGAGACGCCGCGCCGGGAAGGCCGCGTCGTCGTGCTGGAGGCGAACCTCGACGATATGACGCCGGAAGAACTCGCCTTCGCCGCCGAAGCGCTCATGGAGGCGGGCGCCCTCGACGTCGCCATTACGGCCGCCGTTATGAAAAAAGGCCGCCCCGGCCACCTCCTCCAAGCCGTCGTGCGGCCGGAGGACCGTGACCGGCTGGGCGATCTCGTCCTCCGCTATACCTCGACGCTGGGCGTCCGGTATTACGAGGCGCGCCGCAAGACGCTCGAGCGGCGCCTCGTCACGGCCGTCACTCCTTACGGCTCGGGCAAAGTCAAACTTGCCGTCGGCGCCGGCGGCGACGTTACCGCCCACGCCGAATACGACGCCGCCGCGAAGCTGGCGGCCCAGGCCGGCGTACCCGTCCGCGAGGTGGCGCGCGCCCTGGAGGCGGCCGCCCTGGAGGCGGCCTCCCGTCCCGCGAAAGAAAACGGCGCCGCGGAAGAGCCGGCGCCCGACGAACCCGGATAAACCCTTGGCGCCTCACCGGCGCGCGCCGCGCCCCCCGCCTTGGACGTAGCCCCACAAGCTCGGAAACGCGGCGGGGG
>CP070633.1:252273-263324 GCA_020356085.1 Candidatus Coatesiibacteriota bacterium
CCGGAACAGCGTCTTGACCTTGCCCAGCGACGTCGGCACCACCGCCGGCGTGGTACGTTTGAAATACTTCACGCAGGGATACCAGTTATCGTATACGTAAAAGCGGGCGCCGGTCCAGGAAACCGCGATATCTAACGGGAATCTGAACCGCCCCTGTTCGGCGATTATTCCTATACACGAACCTGTCGGCGTGAAGTACTGCACCCGGTCGTTGTCCGTGTCCACCACGAAAACCCGGCCCCGGCCATCCCGGCTCACGGTAATACCTTCCGGGTTAATGAATTGGCCCGGGCCAGAGCCCCAGCGGCCCCACTCTCCAAGGAAACTCCCCGTGGATGAATAATAAACGACCCGGTCATAATCCTGGTCAGTAATGTAAACCCTACCGGTTAACGGCGATACCCCTAAGCCATTCGGAGACCCGACGTAGTCGAGATCCCACTTACCCAGGAACGACCCCGTAGCAGTGTAATATTTAATACGACACGTGGTCGAACCATCCAATACGTACACGTCGCCGCCCGGGCCGATCGAGACGTACCGCGGGAATGTGAACTGGTTATTCCCGGAACCTTCCGAACCCCATTTCCCCAGGAACGAACCGGTAAGCGTGAAGTATTGTATCCTGTAATTCAAATAATCGCAGACGTAAACGCGGCCGTTCGACGCCACGTCGATATCCAAGGGGTACCGAAATTGCCCGTTGCTTTCTCCCCACTCTCCCCACTCCCCTAAGAACGTACCGGTAGGAGAAAAATACCTGACTTTATGGCCAGCACGGTGCGTGCCGTAAACGTTACCGTTGGGGGCTACCGCGATATAACGCACGGACGAACCCCACTCCCCCTCGTACGAGTACGGCGCGAACGCCGCGGCCGAAAGCGCGAGAACGGCCGCCGAGATTAAGAAGCCGCATTTACGCATCGTTATCTCCTCGCTAGCCGTCATGCCAATTTATAACCTCACCTAAACAACGCCTTGATGCGGCCCACCGACGCCGATAGGACCGCGGGCTCGTTTCTACGGAAGTATTGGATACGGTGGTTATAGTTATCGGCAACGTATACGGTCAGGCCGGTTTGGGTTACGGCTATTCCCCAGGGGTGGCTGAATTGGCCTTTGCCGTGCCCTACCGACCCCCATTTACCTAAAAAACTCCCGGCGGCAGTAAAATATTGAACGCGGTTGTTATCGCGGTCCGCGACGAACACCCTTCCGTCGGAGGAGATCGCGACGGCGACCGGGTAACTGAATTGGCCGTCGCCCCCCCCTTTAGTACCCCACACACCCAAGAAACGGCCGTTAGCCGTAAAATATTGGATGCGATGGTTGCCGACGTCTGCGACGTAGACATTTCCGTTGGGCGCGACGGCGATCCCCTCAGGCCAATAGAATTGACCAATACTCGGACCCAACGTGCCCCATTTCCCGAGGTAACTTCCGGCGGCGGTGAAGTATTGGATCCTGTAGTTGTTTTTATCCGAAACGTAGACCCGGCCGTTAGTCCTATTAGTCGCTATACCCCACACTTCCCGGAACTCACCCGGGCCGTTTCCCTGTCTACCCCACTTGCCGACGAAGCTGCCATTGCGCGTAAAATATTGTACGCGATTGTTTACGGTATCCGCGACGTATATGAAGCCGTTACGTGGTGAATAGGTAACGTCGTGGGGATTCAGGAATTGGCCGTCGTTATATCCGGCGGTTCCCCACTTGCCCAAGAAGCTACCCGTCGTGCCGAAATATTGTATCCTATCGTTCCTTACGTCGGCGACGTATACCCTGCTCCCTACGGCTAGGATCGTACCTTTCGGGCCATTGAATTGGCCGTTACCGGAACCTTCCGTGCCCCATTGGCCTTCGTATTCGTACGGCGCGAACGCCGCCGCCGAAAGCGCGAGAACGGCCGCCGCAATTAGGAACCCACATTTGCGCATCGCCGGGGTTAATACTCTAATGGAACTCATAATTAGGACTCCCTTACCTCGCGCTAACAGCTACGAGAGCGGCGTCGGTCCCGTTTAAAGTGATTCTCCACGCTACGCGTTTAGAATCACCCGCTATCTTCAATAAATAAGGTTCGCGTTTAAAAGGGTTTGCAGTGACGAAAAGGTCGCCCGCCTTACAGTCAACCGCCATAGTTATTGCGCCCTCTGCGGCCCAACTGCCGACCCTTTCTCTCGATGGAGCGTATTCGTTGATTCTGTTCTCGAATTGCCCGAAACACCCTCCCGTGCGCTCATTCGCGACTATACCCTCCACGGCGGAGGTGCAGACAATATCGCCGTAATGGTATCCCTCGGCCGAGTATCTACTAACAAACCATCTCATTCCGGCGGCGGTGTTCTTGGGCCAGGAAACCCAGACGTCGCCGTTATTCATATTTACGGAAATATGCTCCGGCTTATTTCCGACTTCGATCCTCGAAACTTCCCGGAGCGTTTTAGAGTATTTAATAATCCGGTTCCGTGGCCTTGTATCCGACGTACCGGCGAGCCAAATGCCGCCGTCGGTGCCGTCAATCGCCGCGGCCGCGACTTTATCTAGTTCATATACGACCGACCCGGATACCTCGCTAGTCGCCGCCGATCTTAACCTAAGGTAAAACCAATCGTACGTCCACAACGTATCGTGGATCTCATCGACCGCGAACCCGTCGGCGTTCGTTTCGAAGGAATACGATAATTCCCCACTTTGCTCGTATTTCTTCAACAAGCCGGCGAGTAATACGTATAGATTCCCACTCCCGTATCCGGCCGTTAGACCCTTGCACGGGATAGGCTCTTCTTCTAAATCTAACGTACTAACTATACTCCCGGAGTTATTCGCGACCTTTACCAATTTTCCGTAGCAGTGAGATGGCGCGACCCATACGAACGCGGTATTAGTAATTCGCCCCGGCCCGTCCCCATCGTCGCAACTCGACAGGACGGCGCCCAACACAAAAACCCCCACGCCGGCCCACCGGGCCAACCTGGGTTGCAGCAGTCGCGTCAAGCCGGCGACGGTTCGCCGGTTGCTTCTCCCTCGTTCGCGAGTCGTCATAACCTACCCTCTTCGCTAAGCCCCTACCAACTCTGACGTCCGCCCAAATCTAATACGACGGAGGCGAGGCGTCAAGGGGAATCGCCGCCTACCGCCCGCCCTTGATAACAGCCTCCACCGCCGCCGCCGGCAAGGCCAACGCCTCCCCCAGTTCCGCGAACAGCCGGTCGTACCGATGGCTCTCGCGGCAGCTCTCGTACGTGAGATCGTAGCACTCGCGACAGCGGAAGAGGCGCCGGCGAGGCGGGAGGTACAGCTTGCGGCGCCGCCTCCCGCACCCGGGGCAGGTAAACCAGAAGCGTACGCCGCCGTAGTTCGGCCTCGTAACCTCGAGCCGGAATACCTCCTCTATCTCCTCGCCGCCTGCCGAGGCGTAGCCGAGACGAACCGCCGCCGCGGCGGGATCGGCGGTATCGAGGGCGTAGCCGAGGGCAAAGACAACGCCGCCGCCCCGGCACCACGCCAGGCCGCCGCGGCGCCGTACGCCGGGCCGGAGAGGGCCGCCGCCCGCCAGGTCCGATACGGCCACCTCGCAGCACTCCTCCACGGCCGTTTTACGCACCAAATAAGTCCGGCCGCTCCCTTTGCCTCCCACGGCCTAACCTCCCGCCAAAGCGTTATCGGGCCTATAAAAAACACGCCGGGATAGAGGGTATTATTGACTTAAATAGGGCGCTGTGCGATAATATAAGCTCGTATTTGAACGTTCCGTAACTACCCCGCCGCCGCCTTTGATGATAACGCCTCTTCTCGGCGGGTCAAGCGAAAAAGGCCGCATGTCGCTGGAAACCTTAAAAGAATTCCTCGGTACGGTCGCCTGGAACGCGCTTTTGGCGTCGGCTCTCGCGCTTTTGGTATTCGCGGGCGGCCGCGTGATATTCGCCGTCCTGCGGCGGCTGCTGCGGGTCGAGGGCTTCCGATTCACGGTCAACCTCTTCCTTCTCCTGGTAGCGGTCGCCGCCTTCGAGTACGTATTCCTCTACACCTGGCCGGCCGCCGTCGGCCGCGTGCTGCAAGTCTTAACATTTGTCGTCGGCGTCTTCCTCGCGTACGGCCTGCTCGAACAGGTAGTCCTGCAGCGAAGTAAAAAGGCGAAGCACCCCCTCGAGCTGCCGCGGATCGTCCGCGACGTGCTCCGCCTCGCCGTAATAGTCCTGGCCGTCCTCTTCGCGCTCAAGGCGTTCCTGGGGCTTGAACCGACGGCGCTGATAGCGACCTCCACGGTCCTCTCGGCCGTAATCGGCCTGGCGATGCAGGACGTCCTGGCGAACATATTCGCCGGCGTCGCCCTCCAAATCGGCAAGCCGTTCCGCGTCGGCGACTGGGTCACGGTATACAATCAAACCGGTACGGTCGTCTCCACGTCGTGGCGCGCGACGCGCATCAAGACCCGCGACAACCACCTTATCGAGATCCCCAACGCTAACATCGCCAAAACGGAGATATACAATTACTCGGTGCCCACGCCGCTCCAGCGCCGTGACGTCGAGGTCGGCGTCGTTTACGGCCAACCGCCGAACAAAGTGAAGCGCGTACTCCGCGAAGCCGCGCTGGCCGCGCACGGCGTGTTGACGAAGCCGGAACCCGACGTCCTCCTCACCAACTACGGCGATTTCGCTATCACTTACCGTCTCCGCTACTGGTTGAACGACTTCGCCGACGTACCGCAGACCGAAGACCGCATAATGACCAACATCTGGTACCACTTCAAGCGCGCCGGCATTTCCATCCCGTTCCCCATCCGCGACGTCACGCTCCGACAAATAGACGAGGCGACGGAAGCCCGGGCCGAGGAGGCGCGCCTCGGTCGCATCCAAGCCTACCTGGACGAGGTGGACCTCCTCGCCGAACTCTCCGCCACGGAGCGGAAGAAACTCGCCGTGGCGGCCTCCGAGCGCCGCTACGCGGCCGGCGAACGGCTCGCGCGCCAAGGCGAGGCCGGCGCCGAGTTCTTCCTCGTCGTAAGCGGCGAAGTCCGCGTGACGGCGCGCCAGGAAGACGGCCGGGCGATAAACCTCGGCACCTACTCGTCGGGATACTTTTTCGGCGAAATGTCGCTCTTGACCGGCGAGCCGCGCCACGCGACCGTCACCGCGCTCGCCGATACGGAGGTCCTGGTTCTGGACAAGGACGAATTTCAGGAATTCCTCGCCGCGCGCCCGAAAGTCGCCGGCAAGCTATCGCGGGCAATCGAGAAACGGCGGGCCGCGATCGAGCAAGAACTGGCGGAGTTGGGCGACGCCGAGGCGGCCGCCGCCGTACACGAGGAATATTCGAGCGAAAAAGTCCTTAAGAAAATAAAGAAGTTTTTCGACCTCACGTAAGCCCGGGCCGCGCGGGCGCGGGGTAGATCCCATGGCCGAGACTAACGGAAACGCGGGCGAGCCGCCTCCTCCCAAAACCAAAGTCCCCTCCGGCGTTTGGGTCAAATGCAAGGGGTGCGCCGAACCGTTGTTCGCCGCCGAGCTCGAGCGCAACCTTATGGTGTGCCCGAAGTGCGAGTACCACTTCCCCCTCAGCGCCAATAAACGGATCGAACTCCTGGTGGACGAGGGCTCGTTCGAGGAGTACGACGCCGAGGTGGTCCCGGTGGACGTTCTGAATTTCGCCGACAAAAAACCCTATCCCCGGCGTCTGGCGGAAACCGCCAAGAAGGCCGGCGTCAAAGAGGCGGTCGTCACCGGCCTGGGGACGATGGAGGGAATCGGCGTCTCCGTGGCGGCGATGGAGTTCGGGTTTATCGGCGGCTCCATGGGAAGCGTCGTGGGCGAAAAAATCGCGCGGACGTTCCAGCGGGGCGTCGACCACCGGCGCCCGGTCGTAATCGCCGCGGCCTCCGGCGGCGCGCGGATGCAAGAGGGAGTCGTCTCGCTTATGCAGCTGGGCAAGACGAACGCCGCCGCCGCCGCGCTCGCCGACGCCGGGCTCCCCTACCTCGTCATAATCTCGGACCCCACGATGGCCGGCGTAATGGCCTCCTACGCCTCCGTCGGCGACGTCACGGTTGCCGAGCCCGCCGCGCTGATGGGATTCGCCGGCCCCCGCGTCATCCGCGAAACCATCCGGCAGGAACTCCCGCCGGGGTTTCAACGCTCGGAATTCCAACTCGAACACGGCTTCGTCGACCTCATCGCCCACCGCCGCGACATTCGGTCGGTCGTCGTCCAACTTATCCGACTACTCACGCCGGCCTCCTAACGCCCCTCCCCATGATTCCCCGCCGCCGCCTCCCCCGCCCCCTCGCCTCCGCCGCCTGGGTGCTTATCGGCGCCGCGGGCGTCGGATTCCTCTGGGCCGGGGGCGAGACGGCCGTGCTCCGCCTCGTATACGCCTCCGGCTCCCACTTCGACCGGGACCTTCTGTCGGGGTTAACGGGGCGGTTTACATTCTACGCCCTAGCCGCGCTCGTCCTCTTACTCCCGCTCGGCCTCGCGTTCCGGTTCCGGCCGCGGCGAAGGCGCCCCGCCTCCCCCCCCTCCCCTCTTGACGCCGCGCTCGGGGGAACGTTAGCGCTCGCCGCATGGTCGAACTTAACGCTTGTCCTCCTCTACGGCGCGCGCGCGCTGTTGGGGCTCCCCTTCCGGAAGCCCCTGGTACTTGTCGCCGGCGCCGCCCTCCCGGCGGCGTTGGTAGTCGCCGCCGCGTGGTTCCTATTAACGCGCTTGACGCGTAAGTCGGCCACCCGCGCTACCCGGGCGCGCTACGTATTCCGGGGGATACTCGCGGCCGGGGCCGTCGCCGGCGTCGCGGCCTTTACATACTCCACCCTTCCATTGCCTGCGCGGCCGCTCCCGGAGGGGGCGCCGGACGTCGTCGTCGTTACGCTCGACGCCTGGCGCGCCGACGCCTTTAACGAGAGATTAACGCCGAACCTGTGGTCATTCGCCCAGGGGGAAGGCCTGGTCTTTACGGAGGCACGCGCGCCCTCCTCCTGGACGCTGCCGGCGTTCGCCTCCATGTTTACGGGCGCTTACACGGTCACTACAACCCGGGGCCTAGAGCACTCGCCGGAGCGGTACGTCACCTGGGCGGAGGCGATGCGCGACGCCGGCTACGATACGCACGCCGTGTTCAGCAATCCCCACCTCGACACGGTGCGACGGGCGTCGCGCGGCTTCGAGGGCTTTTGGTACGTCGGCTACCGGCCGGGCCTGAAGCAGATCGGGTATTACGACACCGCGATATATTTCGCGCTCCGGGGCCGCACGATGGAGGCCGAAGAGCCCGGCGAAACGACGCGGCGACTCCTCGCCGAAAGCCGCCGTATATTGGACCGATCTTCGGGCCGGCCGAAATTCCTCTGGGTCCATATCCTCGACCCCCACTTCCCGTACCAGCCGCTCCCGGAAGTTTTGGCCGAGCGGGCGCCGCATTTGACAGGTGCCGGCGAATTCGGTACCAAGCGCCGCCTCCTAACGCCGGACCGTACGGCCACGCTTAAAGCCCTATACGAATACGAGGTCGTAAGTACCGACCTCTTGTTGGCCGATTTTCTGGAATATGTGAGGGAGCGGACGCGGACGCTAACGGTTATTACCTCCGACCACGGCGAGGAGTTCTTCGAACACGGCCGAACGCGCCACGGCCGCTCGTTGTACGGCGAAGTATGCCGCGTTCCCTTGATAATTAAACCGCCCCCCGGCGAGAGATTCGCGCGGCTTCCCGGCGAGGCGGCCGATCCCGTAAGCCTGGTCGACGTCGCGCCCTCGGTGCTCGACTATATAGGAATTACCGCCCCGGCTTCCATGTCAGGCCGCGACGACCTCCTCACCGCGTCTTCCGGAGGGTCTAAGGAAGTCTACCTATCATTGCTCGTCCCCCGCGAGGTCCATGCCGCCGTCGTTCACCGCGATAAAAAAGTGATAATCACCCGGCGCGGCGGCGCCACCGAGACGGAGTACTACGACCTTACTGAAGATGCCGGCGAAACGCGGCCGGCGCCGTGGGACGCCGACGCCGAGGCCCTTAACACCTTGCTTCGTACCTGGATGGACGAACATGTTGGCGCGGGCGATACGGGGGAGGCGGCGCCCTTCATGGGCGAACGACAAGACCTGCGGGCGCTGGGCTATATGTGACGGCGCCACGCCGCGGTAAAGGATACACGATTATGCCCTCTCGTCCGAAAAACCGGTTCAGCTTCGCTTCCCTCGGCCGGCTAGCGGCGTGGCTCGCCGCCGCCGTCGCCGTCGGCGTACTTTGGGCCTGGGCGGAAACTGTCATCCACCGCGGCCTCTTCCCCACCGGCTTCTTCTACAACCGCAGCTTCGCCGTGGCAGTCGCCAACCGCGCGGTCTTCTACGGCGTCGCCTCGGGCGCCCTCTGGGCGCTGTTCGCGGCGGCCGGCGCGGTATTTCGACGCCTTCGCCGGCGCGAAATCCGTTTCGCGAACGTCGCGGGGCGGGCACTGGCCGGCGTGGCGGCCGTCGCGGCGTGGGTCAACCTCAACCTCGTCGCGTTGTTCCTCCTCTTCGAAGTAATAGGGGTTCCAGCGCGGACGGGCTTCTTGTTCCCGGCCTTAGCCAGCCTTCCCACGCTGGCGGTCGTCGTCGCGGTACTGTGGTTACTAGCACGCCTCCAGCGGCGCTCGCTTACGATACGGCGGGTCCTCCAAATTGGGGGTCGGTTAATACTGGCCGGGGCTTTCACGGCCGGCGTTACCCTACACGTCGTACGGTTTCTCCACGCCGCGAACCGGCCCATGCCCGCCGCCCTCCCGGACGTCGTCGTCATTACGCTGGACGCCTGGCGGGCGGACGGCCTAAACGACAATTACGCCCCCTCCCTCGTCGCGTTCGGGCGCGAGGACGGCGTAATCTTGACGAACGCCTACGCGCCGTCGTCGTGTACGCTCCAATCCTTTGCGGGGATGTTTACCGGCGCGTACAACGTAACGCAATGCAACAGCTTCGAGTACAAAGAGAATTTAAAGCCGACTTGGGCCGAGGTTATGTGGGAGAACGGCTACGACACCTACGCCGTCGTGTGTAATCCGTACCTCGATACGGCGCGGATCTTGTTCCGAGGTTTCGCCTCCTACGATTTCGTCGAATTCCGGCCGCTGCTCCGCACCCTCCACTTCTACGACACAGCCTGGTACTTCGCCGTCCGCGGCCAGACCTTCGACCGGGAGGAGCCGGGCCGCACGAGCCGCCTGCTGAGCG
Source organism: Candidatus Coatesiibacteriota bacterium (assembly GCA_020356085.1). GTDB lineage: Bacteria > RBG-13-66-14 > B26-G2 > WVWN01 > WVWN01 > WVWN01. The sequence continues at coordinate 261,483 of CP070633.1, forward strand.
GGAAAGCGCTAGCCGTACTCCGAAACCCGTCCCGGCGGCCGAAATTTGTATGGATCCATTACATAGACCCCCATTACCCCTACCAACCGGCGGACGACCTCCTCGCGCAGGAAGCGCCGGATCTGGTCGGCGTCCGCGAGTACGGCTACAACCGCGCGAAATTGGGGGCGGAAAACGCCGAAATAATAAAAGCTCTGTACGACTACGAGATTAAAACCACTGACGGGTACGCCGCCGAAATCCTGGCCGAGCTGCGTACCCGCCCCAATACGCTCGTTATAATTTCTTCGGACCACGGCGAAGAGTTCTTCGAACACGGGTGTTACGAACACCGTAAGAACCTGTACGGGGAAACGACGCGCGTCCCGTTAATAATCGCGATGCCCGGCGGCGACGACACCCCACTCCGCACGCTCGATCGCGGCGGCCTGTTCAGTCTTATCGACCTCGCCCCCTCGGTTCTAACCTACCTCGGCTTTGAAGCGCCGCCGACGATGGAGGGCGAACGCGGCCTGTTGGCCGGCGCGGTTTCGGCCGACCGCGCAGTTTTCACCGCCCTCCGCCGGAAAGACCAGAAATTTTACGCCGCCCTCATCCACAACGACCGCAAAACCATCTTGAACGTCGCCGGCGGCAAAACGTCGTACGAATACTACGACCTTCTTACGGGCCCCGGAGAACGAGAGGCGCTCGCGTGGGACGAGCGCGGCGAGGAAATGAAACGCCGGCTCGAGGCCTGGGTCCACGCCCGCGTAGACCTCCGCGAGGAGGGCGTGCCGGAATCCAAGTTATTCGAGCAAAGGGAGGACCTCAAGGCCTTGGGCTATCTGTAGTTCCCGCTATCTTCACGGGCGTTTTTAGGCCGACGCCTCGAGAAATCGCGTCAATATGACACACCATGGCCTAAAGGCCGCCAAATTGACTAAAGCCGGCCGAAGAATACAACCCGTAATTTACTGAAAATAAAGGTATTGCCAGATGGCATAATTTGGCATAGTATTTGCGATAATAAATACGCATTACTATACCGCTCCCGAAATAAAAGATTTACCACCTTTTTAAGAAAGGAGCCCGGTTTATGGTCAAGGTACGCCCGTTGGGAGACCGCCTCCTGGTAAAGCGGTTGGAGGAGGAGGAAGTAGTTAAGGGCGGCATCATAATCCCCGATACGGCTAAAGAAAAGCCGCAGCGCGGCGAGGTTATCGCCGTCGGCCTCGGCCGCCTCGACGAAGAGGGAAAACGTATCCCGCTCGACGTTAAGGTCGGCGATCAGATCCTCTTCGGCAAGTACGCCGGTAACGAGGTTACGATCGACGACGAAGAATATCTAATAATGCGCGAAGACGACGTCCTCGCCGTCGTCGAGACGACCAAGAAAAAGAAATAACCTGACCCCAAGAAACACAGCCAACGATCCCAGGAGGGTCCGTTAATGGCAAAGCAGTTGGAATATGGCGTAGACGCTCGGGCCGCGATCCAAAAAGGCGTTAAGCAACTCGCCCGCGCCGTCAAGGTCACGTTGGGGCCCAAAGGTCGAACCGTCATCCTCGATAAGAAATTCGGCAGCCCCGTTATTACCAAAGACGGCGTTACGGTCGCGAAAGAGATTGAGCTCAAAGACCCCTTCGAGAACATGGGCGCGCAGATGGTGCGCGAAGTCGCCTCCAAGACCTCCGACATGGCGGGCGACGGAACCACCACGGCCACCGTCCTCGCCGAGTCCATCTTCGACGAGGGCTTAAAAATGGTTACGGCCGGCGCCAACCCGATGGCGATAAAGCGCGGCATCGAGAAAGCGGTGGAGGCCGTCGTCGCGAAATTCGCCGAGCTTTCCGACGAGGT
>CP070633.1:263424-273793 GCA_020356085.1 Candidatus Coatesiibacteriota bacterium
GCGTAGGTGGAGAACTTGTAGCCCTTCTTGTAGTCGAACTTGTCGACGGCGCGCATGAGGCCGATGTTGCCCTCCTGGATGAGGTCCAGGAATTGCAGGCCGCCGTTGGTGTACTTCTTGGCGATGGAGACGACGAGGCGGACGTTGGCCTTGACCAGGCTCATCTTAGCGTCGTAGGCCTCGCGTTGGCCCGCCTTGACCTGCCGCACGATGTCGAGGAACTCGCGGTGTTCCATCTTGATCTTCTGTTCCAAGCGGCGAAGGCGGCGGAGGCAGTTATTGATTTCGCGGTCAGCCTCTTTGAGCCCCTCGGGCGTATATTTCTTGCCGCGGGGGAACTTAACCCGGCGCGCGCCCCGCGACTTAATTTCGCGGCACAGCGCGGCGATCTCGCCCCGCTCCATCCGGAAGTGGTCCTCGACCCGCTCGATGGCTTTCAGGTTCTCCAGAATTTTGTCCCGAAAGGCCCCGGCCTTCTCGGCGAATTCGTCGATCTGATGGGTGCTGAAGGTACACTCCTCCAGCGTCCCGACGACCCCCCGTTTGATTTTGTTTATCTCGTCTTTATTCCGTTGGTACGCGGCGGAACCGGCCTTGCAGCGCGCGAGGCGGCTGTACGCGCGGTCGAGACGGGTTTTGGCCTTCCCCACGCGGCCGGCCGCGGCCACGACCTGGGCCGACAGCTCGCGCTGTTTCCACAACGGAAGGCGACCTTCGGTGTTAACGATGAGGACGTCCTCCATCTTAACGCGGCCCTCTTTGACGCGCTTCGCCAACGCCTCGATCTCGTCGAAGACGAGGTACAGGTAAAACACGCCGCGGCGGGCTTTCTGGTGGCCGCGCTCTATTTTTTTAGCCAGCGCGACCTCGCCCTCCCGGGAGAGCAGCGGAACCCGCCCCATCTCGCGAAGGTAGAGGCGTACCGGGTCGTCGACCCGGCCGGAGACCGGCGCGATCCATGTCGGCTCTTCGGTCGTCGTCGTACGTTCCTCTTTTTCGGCGGTTTTACCCGATACGCCGCCGGCTTTGGAGCTGTCGACGATTTCGATGTCCAACTCGTTGAACATCGTCAAGATATCGTCAATCCGGTCCGACAACACAATCTCGTCGGGCAGGGCCTGATTGAGATCCTCGTATGTAAGATGGCCGTGTTCGCGTCCCTTTTCGATAAGGGTTTCGACGACCTTTCTATTCTCTTTGGAAATTTTGGACGGGCGTTTCGCCATTCATCCTCCTACTAACTGCCTGGTATATGATTTGGCACATATTCTATCACAAATTCGCAAACGAGTCAAATTAAAGGCGGGAAATCGTCCAAGGAATAGCGGCCTCCGGCGGGGGGCGGTAAATGCGGGGGCCCCCGCGTTTGGAAGGCCGCGAAGGCCCCGCTTTATTCCGCGCGTTTACGCCTCGCCGATACAGCATGGGCAGAAATCGTAGCCGCGGCGGTAAGCCTCCCGTAACGTATCCGGCTCGAAAGTCACGACGTCGTGGACCAGGATGTTGACGACGCGGCAGCCGCGGAGGCCGCGCGCCTCCCGGTCGAGATCGTGGACGAGACGGTTCCTCTTATCGCCGACGTACCGGTGGCCGTTAAACGGCGGGTCTCTGCGACGTACCATCTCGCACCCCCCTTTCGTCGCCCTCCGTCCTCCTAATTATAGCCGAAAAATAAAATCGGGTCAAAGCGCGGGCGTAGTTACTTAATACGAATACGCTCCGAACGGCGATTTTTTACTGAAATTTCCTTTTTGTAGCGTAAAATACCTCCCTTTTTTAATATAGGCGATACAAAAATTAAAAAACCGGCTGCGTAGCCGGTTTTTTCAGCGCAGCTCGTCTTCAAATCCCCCGTTTGCGGACCTCCGCCAGTACTTCGCGGAACCACTCGCGGCCGCTGTACCGGGCCAGGTCCGGGTCGGCCGCGGCCACCGCGGCGAAAGCCGCCGGCGCCAGCGCCATCGCCGCCTCGAAGTACTCGCGGCATTTTTCCTCCTCGCCGCGTTCGGCCCAGTAGCACGCCGCGTTGTAGAAGACGCGATAGTCGTCCGGCCCCAGCTCGACCGCCCGGGCGAAGTCATCCTCCGCGCCCTGGGTCTCGCCCAGCCGGTGACGGCACATCGCGCGCGTCGTATAGGCCACGGCGTCGGCGTCGTCGAGTTCCAGCGCATGTTCCGTACACGCCAACGCCTCGCGCGCCTGGCCCATCTGGAGCAGGCACAGCGCCTTCGCGCAATGGGTTCGCCCCACCTCGGCGTTCAACGCCAACGAACGCTCGACTTTATCCAACGCGCGGCCGTAATCGCCGCGGAAGAAGAGGTCGACCGCCTGTTGCGTCAGCGCCGCAGCGTCGCGTAAGCGTTTCGCATTGGATCCGTTCGGGCCAATCATCTCGTTATATATATAACAGAAACCTTAACTTACGACAAATAGGTTATCGCGAATAAAAAAAAATGCCGCCCCCGCGTGGCATTCTGTAATCCTGGCCTTGTCCCCTATCTACGCTCCCTCGTCGCCGCGAAGGTGCTTCCGCTTCTCCTCCACCAACTCGCGGATCGCCTCCGCCTCGAGTTCGAAATCGCCGCCGCGGGAGGCCAGGCGGTCGCGGAGGGCGCGGGCCCGCCGCGCCAGTAATCGCTGCTTAAGGGCTTTGACCGCCAGCTGCGCCGCCCGCCACGCCTCCTCCTCCCGGACCTCCGTCATCGCGAGGCGCGTGACCAACCCCGCCTCCGCCTCCTCCAGCTCGTCCAACAATTCCACGGTCGAGAAGGGGCCGGCTTTCGCCAGCTTGGCCATAACGCGCAAGATCCGCTGGATCTGTTCGTCCTCCACCTCTCCCGGCGAGATCTGCGCCAAGCAGTCCCCCGCCACCGAGGGGTGTTGGATCAATATCCGCAGTAAGTTGCGCTCGGCGGAGGCAGCCGCCGCGGCGGGCTCGGAGCGGCGCGGCCGCGCCGGGAGCTCCAACGCCGAGACCGGCAGTCCCAGCCGGGAGGCTACCTGCCGCCGCCAATACGAGCGTTCCAGCTCCTCCGGTATCGCCGCCAACAACGGCACGACCTCGCGAAGGGCCGCCGTCTCGGCCGCAACCGCGTCGGCGCCGTGTTCGCGCCGCGCCGCCTCGACGATGAAGTCGGGCCACTCGGCCGCCTCCGCGAGCGCCGCCTCCACCGCCTCCCGCCCCTCCGCCGCCACGTCGAAGGGGTCCTGGCCCTCCTCGAACCGGGCTACGCGGAGGCGCCTGGCGCCGCGGGCCAAAAGCGAGGCCAGCGCCCGCCGGGCGGCGCGGACCCCCGCCTCGTCGGCGTCGAACATCAAACAGAACTCGGAGGCGTGCCGGGCGAGGAGGTCGGCCGCCTCTTCCGTCAAAGCCGTCCCGCACGTCGCGACGACGTTCAGGACGCCTGCTTGCCATAAACCCAGCAAATCCAGGTAGCCTTCGACGACGACGCAGGTCCCCTCCCGGGCGATAGCGCCCCGGTTCTGATAGAGGCCGTACAACGTCGTACTTTTATTGTAGAGAGGCGTGGTGGGAGAATTCAGATACTTGGGCTCGCCCTCGCCGAGGAGCCGACCGCCGAAGGCGACGATCGTCCCGGAGGAGTTCCAAATAGGGAAGACGATGCGGCGGCGAAACCGGTCGTAGTAGCCGCTCCCGCGTTTGGAGGGGACGATGAGCCCGGCCTCCTCCACCGCCGAAGTCTCGAAACCGGCGCGGGAGGCCAGCTTCAGAAACGCCTCCCAATCGTCGGGCGCGAGGCCGACCCGCCATTCGTCGAGCGTCTTTTGGGCCAGGCCGCGGTCGAGCAGGTACCGCCTCGCCGCCTCCGCCAAACGGTCGCCGGCCCGGAGGTTGTCGTAGTAGAACGTCGCCGCTCGGGCGACGACGGCCGCGAGACGTTCGCGCCGCCGCTCGGGAGGCGTCGGCCGGCCGCCGGCCTGGAGGGTAATGCCGGCGCGTTTGGCCAACTCGCGGAGCGCCTCCCCGAAAGTGAGCCCCTCCATCTTCATTAGGAAGTTGAAGACGTTGCCGCCCTCGCCGCACCCGAAACAGTAGTAGAGTTGCTTCGCCGGCGAGACCGTCAACGACGGCTTCGTGTCGGAATGGAAGGGGCAGAGGGCTTTAAAGTTCTCCCCCGCCGGCGTGAGCGCGACGTACTGGCCGAGGAGGGCCACGATATCCGTGGCCTCGCGGACCCGCTCGACGTCGCCGTAGCCTTGGGCCCCAGCCGTCACGTCACTCCTCGTACCGCACGAGGCGTTCGACGGCCGTAGCCCGTCCCGTCGCCTCGTCCGCGTCCACCACTACCGCCGACAACACGCCGGAGCCGCGCGCCGGTTTGAACCGCGCCGGCATCCGCGTAACGAACCGGTCCAGGACCGGCCGCGCCTCGGTCCCGATAATGCCGCCGGTGGGGCCGGTCATCCCGACGTCCGTAATGTAGGCCGTACCGCCCGGCAGTACCCTCTCGTCCGCGGTTTGGACGTGAGTGTGGGTGCCGAGTAGCGCGGCCACGCGGCCGTCGAGGTAGTGGGCCATCGCCTCCTTCTCGGAGGTGGCCTCGGCGTGGAAGTCGACTACGATCAGCGGCGCCTCCCCGCGCAAGACCTCCACCGCCTCGTCCAATCCGCGGAACGGGCAGTCCAACGCCTCCATGAAAACCCGGCCCGCGGCGTTGATTACCGCGACCTTGACGCCGCGGGGCGTCGGCGCGACCAGCCAGCCGCGGCCCGGCGTCCCGGGCGGGTAATTCAGCGGCCGTATCAGCTTCGGCATGTCGTCCATCCGCTCGACGGCGTCGCGGTGGGCGAAAACGTGGTTGCCGGAAGTGGCCACGTCCACGCCGGCCTCCACCACTTCGGCTACGGTCTCCGGCGTAACGCCGGCCCCGCCGGCGACATTCTCGACGTTGGCGATTACGAGCGAGGCCCCGTACTCCTGGCGGAGCGCGGCGGCGTGGGCCCGCACCAGGCGTCGCCCCACCGGCCCCACGACGTCCCCAATAAATAAGATTTTCATTGGATTCTTTGACTACCGGCCCGAATCCGCCTCCGGCCGGCCGTCCGCTGTGTTTATAACATACCGCGCCGCGGCACGGCAAACTAATTCCTCCCGCCGCTTGACGTCCCCTGCCTCGCTTTAAACGCGATTAACCCCCTGTGGGCGGTTGACCCCCGTCCGGGGTAGAGGAAAATAGAGCCGGCGCGCCGCGGCCTTCGCAATCCGGGGGGCGCCGACCCGCGATGAAGGTCGTGACGTTCAAACGACGCGCCCGCATGGGCCGGACGAAGATAGCCCCGGGCGAACCGGTGCTCCTCCCGGACGGCGCGGTGGCGAAACTCCTGTACACCTCCGCCGATTTCGTCGAGGTCACCAGCATCGACGGTCACTACACCAAATACGAGGGCCAGTCGCTAACGAACCGCTCGCTCCTGCTCGTGCGGAACGGCGGCTTCGGCGACCTGCTCTTCCTCACGCCGCTGCTCCGCTACCTGGACGAGAGGTACAAACATGCCGGCCTGGCCGTCGGCTGCGGCCGCCGCTACCATTGCGTATATTTGCGCAACCCCTACGTCCGGCGGATATTCACGTACCCGATCAAGCTAAAAGATTTCGTCTCCTACGACTATCAGCTGTGCTACGAGGGGACGCTCGAGACGAGTACGGATGCCGACTTCCACGCCGTAGACCTCATGGCGGCGCATGCCGGCGTCGCCGACGTCGGCGATCGCCGGCTAGCGTACGACGTAGAGCCGGCGCTCGCCCGGAAGGCCAAAAACATCCAACGAAACGAGCTTAAGGTCAAGCCGGGCGACGCTACCGTCGGCCTGCACCTCCGCGCCTCCTCCCCCATCCGGACGTACCCGCTGGAGAGTAGCCTGCTGGTGGCGGCCGCGCTGGGGGCCGCCGGCGCTCGCGTTTTCTTGCTGGGCGCGGAGGGCGATTGGGAAAAAACGGTGGGCCGGAGGTTCTCGCCGGCGGTCGAATTCGAGAACGTCGACAACCTCTGCGGCCGATTCCGCACGATGGACCACACCGCGGCCTTTCTGTCGCGACTCGATCTGCTCGTCGGGCCGGACTCGTCGCTGGTCCACTTCGCCGGCGCGCTCGATGTCCCGACGATCGCGCTGTACGGCCCCTTTCCTGGGGCCGTGCGGACGAAGTACTATCCTCAATGTATCACGCTGGAGGGGCGACGCGCCACGAACCCTGATGAGGAGGAGTGCGCGCCGTGCTTCAAGCACGGCCCGTACTCTTGCCCGAAAGCGGGCGAAGACGGCGCCAGCCCGTGCCTGCGGAACCTGGACCCGGAAATGGTAATCAAGTTCGCGCTGCTTTCGTTGGCGCGGGGAGGAGCTAGCCGTGAGGACCCGGGATAAGTGCCCGCTGTGCGAGGCGCCGGCGGCGCGGGCCGAGCATTGCGTGCGAACCCGGAACGGCTACGAACTCCACGAATGTCCGTCGTGCACGCTTGTGTACGATAAAGAAATACTAGAGGAGGACGAGCTTTTAACGATCTACGACGAGGCGTACGCGCGCCGATACGAGGAGGAGGCGCTGGCACGGCAAAACCGCTCCTACGCCGACCGCTTCTTCAGCCGGAAGCCGCGGGGGCGAGTGCTGGAGGTGGGCTGCGGGACCGGCCATTTCCTCCGGCGGCTGGGCGAGTTCGGCTTCGAGACGTACGGCGTAGAAGTCAATCCCGCGTGCGCGGCGTACGCCTCGGACCTCCGCGTGGTCGTAGCACCCTTCGAAGAAATGCCGCAGGTGTGGCCGGAGGGGTGGTTCGACTACGTCGTCACGTTCCACCTCCTCGAGCACCTGGCCGAGCCGGTGGCAGCCGTGCAGAAGGCCGCGGCGTTCCTGAAGCCCGACGGCGTTTGGTTCAACTATATGCCCCACGTGCGGGCGCGGGGCCGCCGCCTCCAATCGCCCGCGTGGATCCACTTCAACCCGGCCCACCGGGGCGAACACGTCAACTTCTTCGACGAACCGACGCTCCGCCTCCTGGCGGAGAAGGCGGGTCTGGAGGTCTACCGAGTGGAGGCCGGAGGCGACGACTTCTGGAGCGAGGCGCGTCTCCGCCGCGCACCTAATCAACCGAAATAAGAAAGCCGGCCCGAGGGCCGGCTTTTTTTTTATGCCGCGAGGGTTACTTGGCGTAGTCGACGGCTCGCGTCTCGCGGATAACGACCACCTTGATCTTGCCTGGGTACTCCAACTCTTTTTCGACGGTCTCGGCGATGCGGCGCGCGAGGTCTTCCGCTTCCGCGTCCGAGACCCGATCCTGCTCGACGATTATCCGGATTTCGCGACCCGCTTGGATTGCGTAGGCCTTCGATACGCCGGAGAACGAATCCGCAATCTCCTCCAGTTTCGTAATCCGCTTGATGTACGATTCCAGGGACTCCCGGCGGGCGCCGGGCCGCGCGGCGCTAATGGCGTCCGCAGCGGCGACCAGGACCGCCTCCACGCTCGTGGGTTCCATTTTGCCGTGGTGCGCCTCGCAGGCGTTCACGATTTCGGCGGTCTCGCCGAATTTCCGCAACAGGTCGGCGCCGATCTGAGGGTGGGTCCCCTCCACTTCGTGGTCGACGGCCTTGCCGATGTCGTGCAACAGGCCGGCTCGCCGGGCCTTATCGGCGGGGAGCCCGAGTTCGTTGGCCATTATCCCGGCGATATAAGCCACTTCCTTCGAGTGGCGCAAGACGTTCTGGCCGTAGGAGGTCCGGTATCTCAGCCGGCCCAACGTCCGGACGAGCTCGGCGTCCGTCTCGCCGAGATTGAGTTCCAACGTCGTTTCCTCGCCCACCTCGGCCAGTTCGGTTTCAACTTCTTCGCGGATTTTTTCGACGATTTCCTCTACGCGGCCGGGATGGATCCGGCCGTCGCCGATAAGCCGTTCCAGCGCCCGCTTGGCGACCTCGCGGCGAATCGGATCGAACGCCGAGACGATGACGGCCTCCGGCGTGTCGTCGACGATCAGGTCGACGCCGGTGGCGGACTCGATGGCGCGGATATTGCGGCCCTCGCGGCCTATGATCCGCCCCTTCATCTCGTCGTTGGGGAGTTCGACCACGGAGACGGTGCTCTCGGCGACGTGGTCGGAGGCGCAGCGCTGAATCGCGAGGCTAATAATATCCCGGGCCAAACGGTCGCCTTCCGCTTCGGCCCGGTCCTTAATGTCCTTGATCGTGCGCGCGGCGTCGCGGGAGGCGTCGGCAACGAGGTTCTTCATCAAAATTTCTTTGGCCTCCGCGGCCGACATCCCGGAAATCCGCTCGAGCATACGGTTTTGTTCTTCGGTTTTCCGGGACAACGCCTCGTCCTTCGTTTTCAACGCCGCCTCGCGCTTGTCGAGGCTTTTCTCGCGCCCCCCAAGCTGCTGTTCTTTGCGTTCGAAGCCGTCGGCCCGGCGCTCGAGCGTCTCCTCTTTTTGCCGGAGCCGGTTCTCGAGGTTTTTCAGGTCTCGTCGCTGTTGTTCGTTTTCTCTTTCTGCCGCCTCCTTTAATTCGTAGATTTCGTCCTTGGCCTTCAGTAACGCTGACGTTTTCTTATTCTCGGCTTCTCTTTCGGCCTCCTCCGTAATCTTGGCCGCGATCGTTTCCGCGGTCTTAATCTTAGATTCGGCGACGCGTCGTCGGGCGATGTATCCGAGCCAGAAGAATACCGCCCCGGCGGTCGCTATCGCCCCCAGCAGTAATAGCAGGGTTTGAACGGGTGTTAACATGAGAACCTCCCCGTGCGAAAACGGGAAGGCGGTCGGAGCGTCCGTACCGGAAAACGGTCGAGGGACGCACCGCAGCGCCGCCCTTATATCGGCGGCCGGGAGGCGCGTATGGTTTAACGTTTTTTTCCCGGTATCCCATCAAGAGCACGCTTAGGCGTTTTTAACTTGACGCCGGCGCTCGAACCGCGGAAAGCAGAGGTACCGCTACCCCTTGGGCGGCCCTCTCCCGCCTCGCAAGGATATATATTAAGGCCTACCGACCGTATATTTACATTATACGATAAAATAAGTTTAAATCAAGGCCGAAACGTCCCTCCGCCCGCGTAAGCCTTTTATTTTCAAAGAAGAAAGGCCGGCTAATGCCGGCCCACGAGTTCGCGAAACCAAACCTCGTCTCGGAACGGCGCGAACGCTTCCTCCGAGCGGGCTCGGTTCCCCAGCGCCCGGGTTACGGCCACCGCGCGCCCCAGGCTCTCGCGGCATCTATCGGCGTTTCCCTGGTACGCCCGGCAAAAAGCCGCGTAATAATTCGCCAGCGGGCCGGCTGGCGTTAGAACCAGGCCGTATTCGCAATCTTCCGCGCCGCCGGCGACTTCCCCCGAAACCGCCCGCGCCGCGCCTCGAGCCGTGAAGCCGTGGCCGGAGGCCGCGTCGCGCCGGACGGCCTCCCCGGCCGCGGCCAGCGCCTCTTCCCGCCGCCCGCCGTACGTCAGCGCCAGGACTTTTAACGCCCATGCCCGCGGATGGAACGGGCATAACGCCAACGCCGTATCCAACGCCTGCAACGCGCAGTCGTAGTCGCCGGCCGTAATCAGCTCGTACGCCCGGCCGGTCAGCGCTTCCGCAAAGGGCCAGGAGGCCCAGTCGTAATTTAAACCGTTTTCGGATTTACGCATTATAGAAGCGATGCCTTTCTAAAAGGAAAACAATGTAAAAATAGCTTACGCTATAAACTGGCGCTTGTCAACAAAAAAGCGCCCCCCGGCGCGCCGCAAAGCAGGTTACCGCCCTTACCATCGGAAACCCACCGAGCCAAGATACGAGTCGCCCAACTCGCCGTGGGCCCGCCAGCAAAAATCGAACCGGTAATTACGGACGCTCACGCCGAGGCCCGCCGCCGGGATATTCTCCGGGTACCGGTATCCGCCGCGGAGGGAGACCGCCTTCGCGAAGGTGGCCTCTCCCCCCGCCGCCGCGCCGACGTCGCCGTCCTTACGGACCCGGCCCTCGACGGAGGCGACTACGGCCGGCGTGAAGTAGACCGCGCCGCCGAGACGCGCCGTCGTTGGATACACGTCCCGCATCTCCTTAAGCTCGACGTTGGGCGCGACGACGTTGGCCAACGCCAGTCCTACGCGCGCGAAGGAAGCCGGCCGGAATATAAAACCCGCGTCGACGCCGAAGCCGCCGTCCTGGTACTCGTACACCTTCGTAGAAATAACTTGGAGCGCGATTCCCAGATTATACCGCGGCTCCTCGCCGGCGACGACGTTGCCGCCCAGGCCTTTGCCCCACCCCAGCCGGAACGCCGATTCGTAATCCGAGAAGGTTCGGCCCGTCGGCCCCAGCGGCCCGGCCTCCGGGATAGCGGAGACTTTAAAATAATTTAACCCGGCCCCGAACGTCCCCAAGGCGAA
>CP070633.1:273893-284219 GCA_020356085.1 Candidatus Coatesiibacteriota bacterium
ACCACAACAAGAAGAACGGCACGTTCGAGGAGGTGCCCCACTTCCTCACCTTCCGCTTCCCCTCGCCGCTGCCGGTAGCGGGCGAGGAGGTCCCGCGGGCGTCGCTCCGCGTGTACAACTTCGACCCGACCGTCGCGCCGCCGGGCAAAACGGCGATGTTCGTGTTCCTCGACTCCAACTACGACTATTGGAAGAAGCTGCGCGACGAAGACCGGGATCGCTACCGGAAGGAGAAGGACCGCCTCGCCTCCGCCGTCCTCGACGAGCTCGAGCGCCGCTTCCCAGGGATTAAAAACAAGGTGGAGGTCACGGACGTCGCGACGCCGCCGACGTTCGAACGTTTCACGGGTAACTGGAAGGGCGCGTACGAGGGCTGGCGGATCACCCCTCAAGCGCTGACGATGCGGATGGCCAAGACGCTGCCCGGCCTGGCGAATTTCTGGATGGCGGGGCAATGGGTCGAGCCGGGCGGAGGCTTGGCGATGGTGCAGGTATCCGGCCGGCACGTCCTCCAGCTCATCTGCCACGCCGACGGCCGCGAATTCGTCGCGACGGAGGCGTAGCGTGCTCGACGTTAAGAGACTCGGCCCAGGCGACGAAACCCTCGCCCGCGAGGTAGCCGCGACGTTCTACGGCGCCGAGGGGATAAACGCCGCTTTCCTGGCCGACGACCGGAACTACTTATTGGCGGGCTACGTCGACGGCGCCGTGGCCGGCTTTCTGGTGGCGTACGAGTTGCCGCGGCTCGAGCGCGGCGAGGCGATGACGTACCTGCACCGCCTCGACGTCCTGCCCGCCTTCCGCCGGCGGGGCGTCGGCCGGGCGTTGGTCGAGAAGTTGAAGGCGCTCGCCGGCGAACGCAGGTCTTTCAAGATGTTCGTCATTACGAGCCGGGCCAACGAGGCGGCGACGGAGCTCTACGAGGCGACGGGCGGGCGGCGCCTCGCCGAGGCGGACGCCGTCTTCGAATATCGGCCGGAAACGTCCTAAGGATGGTAAAATATGGCGGAGGTCGTTTTCACGGCCGAAGAAAACGCGCCGGGCGGAGAGGACCTCGACGCCGCGCTCGGCCGCAGCCGCGCGGCGTGGCGGCGGCTCCGGCAGTTTTTGGCGGAGAGTTACGACCTCGACGGCGAATGGGCCTACTACGGCCGCAAGTCCGGTTGGGTCCTCCGGTACCGCAAGGGCGGCAAGGCGCTGACGACGCTGTCGCCCTATAAGGGCTACTTCACCGTCCAGATCGTGCTGGGCCGGGCCGACCACGAGGCGGCGCGGGAGGCGACGTTGGGGGCGAGCACGCGAGAGGCGATAGCGGCGGCGCACCCCTACCACGACGGCCGGTGGCTGTTTTTGCCGATCAACAAGGTTAAGGACCTCGAGGACGTGTACACGTTGCTCCGCGTAAAGAGAAAGCCGCGCGGGGCGAAGGGAAAGTAGGCGCTCCCCAGGTACGAATCCCCTCGAGCCGAGGAGGCAGGAGATGAAAACGCGGACGGTCGGTTTGGTAATTTTCTTCGTCGGCGTCGCCATCATGCTGGTCTCGCCCATAAACGGCTTCCGGACGATGGCGGGGATGAAGGAGTTCGGCGTCACGGCGTACTACGAGTCGTTGAGCGCGTTCGAGCGCTTCCTGCTGACGTTCATGGGAATGGGCCTGACGGTGGGAGGCGTCGTGACGTGCGTGGGCGCCGCGCTGTACGGCGGTTTCCGCGGCTCGCGAGCGGCGGTTTTCCTGGTCGGCGCCGCCCTCACGATGCTTTTCCTGTTCTTCTTCGACAAGGTCTTCGGCGCGGAGGAGAGCGGCCTGTTCTTCGGCCTCGGCGGGACGGCGATCATGCTTCTGTTCGCGGCGGCGACCTACCTCTGGGCGCGACACCGCTTCGGGCTCCGGGGCGCGGGGCGGACGGCGGCCGACCTGCAACTGGCCGGCTACTTCTTCTTCTTCATGGCCGCGGCATATACCTGAGGCCTGAGCGGCCCGCCGGCAATGGCGTTGTGGCCGGAGAAAGCGTTAGCCTTCGACGGAGGGCTTTACGCGTTGTTGTTGAGTAAACGGATCGTCGTCTTCTTCGTTCTGGGCCTGCTCTTCACGGTACTAAGCAATCGGTGGGCGCTTAAAGCCGCCCGCGCCACCTAAAGGATTGGCGCCGGTGACGGAAAAGACGTACACGCAACGGGTGGTGGAGGCGATCAAATCGATCCCCGCGGGGAAGGTGGCGACGTACGGCCAGCTCGCCGCGATGGCGGGCAACCCGCGCGGCGCGCGGCAGGTGGTGCGGGTGTTGGCCTCCCTCTCCGCCAAGGAGGGCCTCCCCTGGCACCGCGTGATCAACAGCAAGGGGACGATCTCGCTGACGGGCGCGGGTTTCGACGAGCAGCGGGCGCTCCTGGCGGCGGAGGGCGTGGCGGTGGATGAGAGAGGCGCTATTGACCTGAACGAATATCAGTGGCGGCCGGGGAACGCCCTTAACGAGGTGCCGAGATGAAAGTCGCGATCATATACAACGAGGATATGAGCGGCGTCATCAACCGCTTCGGCCTCCAGAACCGCGAGCTGTACAACCCGGCGACGGTGAAACGCGTCGCGGAGGCGCTGGAGCGCGGCGGCCACAACGTCCGCGTCTTCGACGGCAACATGTACGTCGTCGACCAGCTGCAGGAGTTCATGCCGCCGCCCGCGGCGGGCGAGCAGTCGGGCCTGGTATTCAATATGGCCTACGGCATCCAGGGCGAGAGCCGCTACACGCACCTCCCGGCGATGTTGGAGATGCTGGGGATTCCGTACGTGGGCTCGGGGCCGGCCGGACACGCGCTCGCGCTCGACAAGGTAATGACGAAGGTCGTCCTCCAACACCACGGCCTGCCGACGCCGGAATACCAGGTTTTCTCCTCGCCGGAGGAAGAGGCGGACGGCGTCTCCTACCCGGCGATCGTGAAGCCGAAGTTGGAGGCGGTCTCGTACGGCGTCAGGGTCGTCCGCGACGAGGCGGAGCTGCGGGAGGCGATAGCGTACGTCCTGGCGGAATTCCAACAACAGGTACTGGTGGAGCGCTTCGTTCGCGGGAGGGAGTTCGCGGTGGGGCTGTTGGGCAACGGCCTCCCGGAGGCGCTCCCGCTGGTCGAGTTCGACCTGGGAGGGGACCCGGAGGCGCTCCAAACCGACGCCGACAAGCTCCGCGCGCCTCGGCCCAAGATCTGCCCCGCCGAAGTCTCGGCCGAACTCGCGGAGGAGTTGGTCCGGATTAGCCGGGAGGCGTTTCGCGCGCTGGGCATGCGCGACTTCGCCCGCGTCGACTTCCGCCTCGACGAGGAAAACCAACCGTACGTACTGGAAGTAAACTCCATGGCCAGCCTCGGCCCCTCCGGGAGCTACGTCCACGCGGCGGAGGTGGCGGGCTACGATTACGCCGCGCTAGTCAACAAAATGTTGGAGGTGGCCGCGGTCCGCTACTTCGCGCTGGAGGGGCTGCCGCCGGAGAAGAAGGCCGAGGCGGCCCGCAAGCGGTTCCCGCTGGCCGTCCGCCTCCGCGGCTTCCTGCGGTCGAAGCGCGACGAGACCGAGAAGCTGCTAGTCAAATTCGTAAACGTCGATACCCACGTGCGGAACGTCGACGGCGTAAACCAGCTCGGCCGCTTGCTCGGCCGGCAACTCGGGCCGCTGGGCTTCTCGGCCCGGGCGGTAGCCGGGGCGGAGGTCGGCGACTCGCTACTGTTCGCTAACTTCCCGGAGGAGGCGGAGTACGACGCGCTCCTCCTCGGCCACCTCGACCATGGCATACCGTTCGCGAACCAGACGAAGTATCGGGAAAGCCGGCTGCGGCTTTACGGCACGGCAATCTGGGACAACAAAGCCGGGCTCGCCGTCCTGGTGGCGGCGTTGCGGGGGTTGCGGTTTGTCCGGCTGCTGCGCCGGATCCGCCTCGGCGTCCTCCTGACCGCGGACAACACGCTGCAAAACCGGACCACGAAGAATATCCTCCAGGAGGTGTCGGCGCGGGCGCGGTACGTGCTGGGGCTCAACGGCGGCGCTCCTCCGGGAACGGTCGTGACGTCGCGCTCCGGCGCCGCCTCTTACCGTTGCGAGATGAGCCTCGCGGACGCAGCCGCGGCCGCCGACGTCGCGGAGGCGAACTCCCGCTTTGCGCAGCTGCTCAACCAACTGGTTAAATTGTCCAGCGAGGAGGGAGAGCTGCTGGTCGCGGTGCGGGAGGCCCGGCTGGCCTCCGACGTCGGCTCGCGCTTCGCCTCCGGCGAGGCGGCGTTGAGCGTGCGGTTCAACCGGCCGGAACAGGCGGAGGCGGTGGAGGCCAAGATCAACGCGTTGGTAAAAAAAGCCCGTTCCGACAAATACCGCTTCCAGATCTCCGGAGCCGTGCGGCGGCCGCCCATGGTCAAAACGGCCGCGACCGAGGAACTGTACCTCCTCGCGCGGGAGCGGGCGGGACGCCTCGACCTCCCGCTTTCCGAAGAACACCGGTGGAGCTCTTCCGACATCTGCTTCGCCGACGCCGACCGGCCGCGCCTGGACGGCCTGGGGCCGGTGGGCGAAGCTCACCCCCATGCGGAGGAGGACATTCTGCGGCACAGCGTCCTGGACCGCGCGGCGTTGTTGGCCCTTGCGTTGAACGAACTCCGCGGGAGCGCGTAGCCCTTGGACTTCGAGACGGTGGAGAGGGCGTTTCGCCCGACGGAAGACGGCAAATGCGCGGAGGCCGACCGCGCCATGGTCGCCACCGCGTTCCCGGAGGCGACGGCGGCGGGCGTAGAGATCCTACGGGAGGGGGGTAACGCGGTCGACGCCGCGTGCGCCGCGGCGCTGGCGCTGGCGGTGTGCGAGCCGCAGGCCAGCGGCCTGGGCGGCCAGACGATGATCCTCCTCCGCACCGCCGAGGGCGTAACCGCCCTCGACGGCTCGTCGCGGGCGCCGTCCCTCGCGCACGTGGAGGCGGTATCGCGAGAGGAGCGCGCCGTCGGCTATCGGGCGACGACGGTACCCAGCACGCCGGCCACGCTGGCCTACGCCCAGGAGCGTTACGGGCGGCTGCCGTGGCGGAGAGTCGTCGAACCGGCGATCCGCCTGGCGCGCGAGGGTTACCGGATCACCGCGCTGCAGCGCCGCCTCCAGGAATTGCACGGCGACGACTTCGGCGACGTGCCCTCCGGCTCGGGCGCGCGGTACTTCCTGGACGACGGCAAGCCGTTCCGGGAGGGAGCGCTCTTCCGGCAGGCGGACCTGGCGCACGTGTTGGAGACGCTGGCCGAGAAGGGCGTCGAGGAGTTCTACGGCGGCGACGTCGCCCGCGAGATCGACGCCGACATGCGCGAGCACGGCGGCCTCCTGCGGTACGACGACCTCGCGCTGATCCCGTGGCCGATCGCGCGGCGGCCGCTGCGGCGACGCTTCCGGGGGTTTACGATTCGGACCATGCCGCTGCCGGCGGCGGGGCGGACGTTGTTGTTCACGCTCATGATGCTCAACCTCGTCCGGCCGCGCCACCTGAACGAAGACGAGGTTAAGCGGGGTCTCCTCCTGGTGGAGATACTGCGGAAAGCTTTACTGGAGCGCTCGGACCGGCCGTTCGACCCGGACTTCTACCCCCAACTCCCCGAGAAGGATATGCTCGACGCGGCGTACGTCCGCGCCTCCATCCGCGACATTATGGCGGACAAACACGTGCGTATGCCGATCCGCGAGACCGAAGACGAAGTCGGAGGGGAGACAACCCACCTCTCCGTGGCCGATAGCGAGGGGAACGCGGTAAGTTTGACGCAGTCGATCGAGCGCGTTTACGGGAGTAAGGCCGCGGCCGCCGGTTTGGGATTCCTGTATAATAATTACTTGCTCGATTTCGACTCCCGACTCCCCTCTCACCCCTATTACCTCCGGCCCAACGCCGTCCCCTGGGCCGCGGTCTGCCCGACGCTGGTCTTCGACGACCGCGAATTCGTCCTGGCACTGGGCAGCCCGGGGAGCGAAAGGTCGATCGCGGCGTTGGCGCAGTTCTTGATCCACGTCGTCGACGAGAAGATGCCGCTGGGGGAGGCCATGGCGGCGCCGCGCCTCCACTGCTCGCTGGGCGGGGCGGTTAGTTTGGAGGGGGCGCGGTTTCCGGCGGCTGTGGCCGAGGAATTGCGACGGAGGGGTTACCGGGTAAAGGAGCGCCGGCCGTTCTCGTTTTTCCTGGGGGCAATACAGGCAGTTTGGAAAAGGCAAACGGGCCCCGGCTTCCACGGCGTCGCGGACGTCAGGCGGGACGGGACCGCGGCGGGGCTTTAAAGCACAGGACGGTGACTCGCGCATGATCAACGGCATACTGCTTTACGGCGGCGCCGCCGTGATCTTTCTCTGGGGCGCGGCGCACGTCGCGGCGACGCGAGGCGTCGTCGCCGGCTTCGGCGAGCTCTCGCCGGATAACAAACGCATCATAACGATGGAGTGGATCGCGGAGGGGCTGGCGTTGTGCTTCGTCGGCGTCGTCGTTTCCCTGGCGAAGCTTTCTTTGGGAGAGGCAGGCCGCGTCGTGTACCAGGCGTCGGCGGCGTTCCTGCTCGTGCTGGCGGCGCTATCGTCCCTCACCGGCGCGCGGACTAGCGTCCTGCCGATGAAGCTCTGCCCGTACGTGAAGACGGCCGTCGCGGCGGCTTTCGTCCTGGGAACGTTTTTATAGCGGGAAAACGTTTGGGCTTGATTTCGGGAAAGAAAATTTTTAATATAACGCTAAGGGAATAACAGTCGGGGCTTTTGACCCTGATACGGAGGCATTCACAGGAGGTATTATCTGGAGGAGGTACGAACGTGAGAAAGGGAATCGTAATCGTAGCGTCGGCTGCGCTCTTGGCCCCGGTCTTGAGTTTCGGCGGTGGCTTCTGGAACCCGACCCCGCTCGACTACAAAGTAGCGATCATCGACGACGCGAACGCGCCCATCAAGATTACGAAACTGGAGTTGAAATACGACGAAAAGGGGTTCGGCCTGGCGGGGTTCGGCAAGGAGAGCGGCCTTTTCGAACTCTACACTAAAGCCAAGTACGAGAACGTATCCGGGAAGGAGATAGTGGCGGCGAGTCTAGGAGGGGTCGTATTCGACTATTTCGACGACCACCTTTACAACATCGCGTGCCACGCCATCGAAAAAATCGAACCCGGAAAAGGCAAAGAGGGAACCTGGTCGTTTAATTTCGAGGACGACTTTTCGACGTACGCCATAGTGCTTTACGTGGAAGCGGTACGTTTCACGGACGAGACGGTCTGGAAGGCCGACGACGAATACGTGCTTTCCGAGGTAAACAAAATCCGCGGCACCAGCTACGCCGTAGATATCCTGCGTTAACGAAGTACGCGAAATAATAGCGTTACAGGGCCATTAGCTCAATTGGCAGAGCAACTGACTCTTAATCAGTAGGTTACAGGTTCGATTCCTGTATGGCCCTCAATTCCCAAGTAGTTACGGCCCCGATTTCCGGGGCCGTAATTATTTGTGCTGCACGCGGAGGAGTTATTAACTCGCGTTCCACGTCCCGACGATGCGGTCGAACAACGCCAACAGGACCTCTTTGACGTCGTCGCGGTTCCGCGCGCAACAGGGCAGTACGGGCCCGGTCTTGCCGTCGAGCGCCAAGATGTAGCCGACGTCTTCGGGCGAAAGGGCGTCGGCGGCATCCTGTTTGTTGGCGACGAGGACGAACGGTACGTTCCCCAATTCCTCAAAGAAATCGATAATCCGCCGCGTATTCCAACACGTCTCGGGACGGGAGGAGTCGAAGAGGATAACGTAACCCCACATCCCCAGCGAGAGGATTTCCCACATAAAATCGAAGCGGACCTGGCCCGGCGTACCGTAGAGGTGCAGGACGAGGCCGTCGTCGATACTCAAGCGCCCGAAGTCCATCGCGACGGTGGTCTCGGCTTTCAGCTCGCGGAACTCGTCCGATACGGGCCGATCCGTCGAGACGATGTCGATTTCGCTGATGGTACGGATGAATTCGGTTTTGCCGGCGCCCACGTCGCCGGTGATCAGGATCTTGACGGTGGTTTTAGCCATTGCGGGGTATTACAAACCGCGGAGGCGGTCGATAATCCGACCCAGGAGGTTTTTGTCGGGGGCCGGCGGCCGGTACGTTTCCGGGACCAGTTCCCATTGGCGCGGAGCGCAGGTCCGGCCGTTATTCTCCACTACGATCCTATTATCGGCGAGACGAGACAGCATGCGGAGGGCGGTAAGGCGGGACAAACCGCTCCGGTTTACGATCTCCTCTACGGTGCGTATTCCGTTGACCAGGCTAATGAGGCGCCAATCGTCGATTTCGAGGTTGACGGTCGAGTCCGCCTCCGGGTCGGGGTTGATTACGAATACCGCCTCCGGGGCCGGCGCTTTGTCGCCCAACTCGCCCCACTCGTCGAGCTGGCGCGAGCTTTCCAGGAGGATCCACTCCGGGTCGACGGCGATCAAGATGTCGTCGTCGTCGAGCTCCATTTCAGATACGAACTCGAAGCGGCCGGACCTTTCGCTTAGCGCGGCGACGACGGTTTCCTCTATCTGGAGCCGGACGAACTTTTCCAGCGTTCGCCGCGAGATGGCGCCCTTGGCGGCCAAGATCGAACCGATCCGGACGTTCTGCCCTTGCTTACGCAGCTTGCGTTGTACGGTCAACGCCTCCTCGACGTCGCGAGAGGTCACCACCCCCCGGCGGACGAGGATGTTGCCGATATAGTCCCGTTGATGGGCGGGGCTGGCGAAGACGGCGCGGCCCTCTTTGAAATAGATGGTAATGTAGTTTTGGGCGCCCGAGATAATCAGCTTGCCGGTCTTGCGGCCGCGACCGATAAGCTGGATAATATCCGCCAAATCGAAATCCGCTATTTCGCCCGCTAGCGCCACGTCGTCGTCACCGCCGGAGAACGGCAGCCTCCCGGCCGGAGCCGTTCTTGACGAAAAGACATCCCCAGCCCCGGTTCAACCATCCGCACGCGTCACTTTCGCCTAATACGGGGTTCTCGATATACGCCGCCGTGCCGTTGTCGTCGCGGACGGCCGCCAGCCGGTACCCTCGCGGCCGCGCCGTAACGTCGTGGAGGTAGCACATCTTGCACACCGCCGGCTTCCCCGGCACCTTCTCCAACAACGTCCGCGCGTACGGTAAAGCCGCCGCCGGCGCTTCCGGGCGCAGAATCGCGCTGGCCGCCACGCACATATTGAATCCGCCCACCTCGCCGGCCGCCGCCACCGGCCGCGGGGAGGGGAGGTCCCAGTCGACCGCGCCGAGGGCGCGCGCTATTATCCGGAGCTGCGTCGCCGAGGCCGTACCCACGGCCCGGGCCAGGTATTCCACCGTGCACGCGAAGTCCTCGATCGTTCCGAACGTTTCGATCATGGTCTCGCCGGCGTCGCGCCCGCCGGCTCGGGCCGCCGCCTCGACGGGCGGAGGGGCGCCGGCCAGGGCGGCGGGAATAACGCCACGCTCTCGGGTTCGAGAAAGGAGGAGGGGTCGTACCGCCGGAGCGTATTATCGGCTAAATCGGGCACCGCACCGATACCCTGTAACAGACCCGCGGCGAGGGAAGGGCGGTTAGAGAAATGGACGACCCCCGTGGCCTCGTCGGCGAAGGCGAAAATGTCGCCGCCGGCGCGGGCCACGATCAGCGTCTCCGGGGTCCGGCGGTCCCACGCGACGACGACGAAGGGCCCCTCCGCCAGGCGCAGCCGCGCGGCCACCGCCGGCATAAGCGAGGCCCCGGTGCTCTCCGCGAAGGCCTCGTTGACCAAGCGCAGGAGGAGTGCCGGGGGGCTGGGAACTTCGGGAGACCAGCCGAGGTCCGCAACGACCGCCTCGGCGTTCGTAAGGTCGGCGGCGCAGAGGCCGACCGTCGTTTCCCACTGCGTGGGCTGGAGGGCCGCGGCCCGCGGGTCGGCGTCGCCGTTCCCGGAACCGTACCCGAGCACGGCTACGGCGTTGCCGTCGACGGCCGCCAACACGTTTCGGAAGCGGGGTTGGGCGGAGAAGGCCGCGGGCGAGACGGCGGCCCGGGCCACCGCGCACTTCCCGTCGCGCATCAGAAGAGCTACGCCGCACGTGGCGGGAGTATTCGCGCTCCAGTCGCCGGCCGCGAAGAGGCAGACGAAATGCCGGAGCGCGCGGCGCTGGGCCGCCGGCGTGAAACTGGCCGAACCGAAATATACGGCGGTGAGGAGTTTCATCTCCCTCCTCGGGAGGAAGGGCTCCCGCCGCCGGAGGCCGGGAAAAGCCGGCCGGCGACGCCTGGCACCTGCGCAAAAAGGGTGGACGCCGCCGGCCGTAACGTTATCGCAAGGAGAAATGTCCGGACCTT
>CP070633.1:284319-294464 GCA_020356085.1 Candidatus Coatesiibacteriota bacterium
GCGAGTTACCCATGAGGCGGTTCTGGCCGTGGATGCCGCCCGCTACCTCGCCCGCAAAGTACAGGCCGGCGAGGTCGACGCTGGAGGCGTCGGCGTTAATCGCCACGCCGCCGTTCTGATAGTGGAGCGTCGGGTAGATTAGCATCGGCTCTTTCGAGATGTCGATGCCGTGGTTGTCGTACATCCGGAACTTCCCGGGGAAGTCGCGCCGGACCGTCCCCGTCCCGCGCAGGATCTCGATCATCGGCGAGTCGAGCCAGATGCCGAAGCGTCCGGAGGGCGTGGGTACGCCCCGGCCCCGACCGCCCCCCTCCGCGGCGGCGCACTCGCGGATGAGCGCGGAGGAGGCGACGTCCCGCGTTTCCAGCGGGTAGACGAACTGCTCGCCCTCCGCGTTGAGGAACTGGGCGCCGGCGCCGCGGATTTTTTCGGTGATAAGCAGGCCGATAATCTGCTCCGGGTAAATGGCGCCGGTGGGGTGGAACTGGGAGGACTCCAGAAAGACGAGCTCGCAGCCGGCGTGGTAAGCCATGGCCAGGCCGTCGGCCGTGGCGCCGTAGTGGTTGGTCGTGGGGAAGCCCATGAGGTGGAGGCGCCCCAGGCCGCCGGTGGAGATAATGGTACACTTGGCGCGGACGACGACGTAGCGGTCGCGGTCGAGGTCGTAGAGGACGACGCCGGCGGCACGGCCGGCCTCGTCCACGATAATCTCGACCGCCGGCGCGAACTCCAGGAGTTGGATGTCGGGCCGACACTGGACCTCGTCGCGGAGCGTCCGCATAATCTCGGCGCCGGTGATGTCGCCGCAGGAGTGCATGCGCTTGCGGCTGGTACCGCCGCCGTGCAGCGTCCGCATCGTCCCGTCCTCGGTCTTGTCGAACATCACGCCGAGCTTTTCGAGCCAGGAGATGACCACCGGCGCATCCGAAACCAGCGCTTCCACCAGTTCGGGATGGTTGGCGAACCGGCCGCCGCCGAGTACGTCGAGGTAGTGGATGATGGGCGAGTCGTTCTCCTTGTCGGCGGCTTGGATGCCGCCCTCCGCCATCATGGTGTTGGCGTCGCCGAGGCGGAGTTTGGTCGCGATCAGGATGCCGGTAGCGCCGGCGTCGGCGGCCGCGATCGCCGCGCTGCAGCCGGCGCCTCCTCCGCCCACGATCAACAGGTCGACGTCGTAATCGACCTGGGCGAGGTCGACCTCCTCCGGGTCGAGGCGGCTCCGCGACTCCAGCACGTCGACGAGCTCGTTGGGGTACACCGCGCCGCGGTTGCGGCCGAGGCGGATCTCGCGCTTGGCGTCGTCGCGGAAATCGGGATGGAAGGCCCGCAGCAGCTCGTCCCGCTCCTCCAGCGTGAGGCTCGGGTAATGCTCGCCGCGCTTGACGGCCGCGATCCGGTCGGGCCGCGAGGTCTCCACTTTCTGAATGAGTTTCTTAAGACTCGGCTCGTAACCCATCGCACTTGCCTCCCGCCGTCCGGCCGGGACCCTAGCGGAACAACGCCCGCACGCGTCCCAGCGACGTCGGCGCCACGCCGATTTTATTTGGGGGGGCCGTCAATCCGAAAAACCCCGCGTAGCGGCCCATGAGATCGGCGCGGGTGTGTTTCCCGTTCTCGAGCGCGCCGAATATAAACGAAGATACTATTACGCGATACTCCGGTAACGCCGTCGCGGCGTAACGCACGACGCGGGCGTTGGACCGATTGCCCGCGCGCCGCGAACGGACCACAACCTCCCCCCCGGCCAGGCCCAGCTCGTCGACGTACGCGTCCGGGGAGTCGGTCCGATAGGAGTAGTAGGTCAGGCTAATCCCGCGCCACGGCCCGATACCCTCCGCGACGTTGACGTTGCCCTCCTCCAGCGGTCGGCCGTCGTCCTCGAACCGGACGCCTGCCTTCCGGAACAGCGGCGTCCCGCCGTAGCGGCGCGCCAGCTCCGTCCCCTCCAGATAGAGGTTGCCGCCGGAGGCGAGGTAATTCGCTAGCGTTTGCTGCTCCGAATAGCTTAGCCGCCCGTCGCCGGGCCAGAAGCCGCACAGGACGAAGACCGCCTCGTACGGCTCCAGGTTCAACGGCAGGACGTACTTCCGCTCCACCCCGGCGACGCCGAGGTTGGCCAGCGCCGCCTCCACCGCCCGCTCGGATCCCACCAGGCGCTCCGGATCGTCGGGGTCGTGGAACGACTGGCCGCCGTCGTGGTCCCACACCAACACGCGGGCGTTCGCCGCGAGAGGGACGAACAACAGCGCGGCCGTCAGCAGCGATAATATTTTCACGGTACCCATAACTCCGGCGCCTCGAAGATGAGCGCCGGCGCGAGCAGCTCCCGCCACCACGCGGCGAGCGAGATTTGCGCCACGTACGCCAGCGCGAGCATCAGCGCGGCGATCATCAAGCCGTCGCGCACGTCGCGGCCCCGCGACGGCCTCCCCAGCAGTCGCGCGGCGAGCGGCTCGGCCGCGACCACCAACAAGTTCGCGAAACCCAAGGCCCGGAATATCTCCCACAGCGGCCACCCGAAAACGACTACTTTCCACGGCTCGGTGGCGCGGAGGAACAGCGTTCCGAGATAGTACGCCTGGCCGTTGAGCAAAGCGGCACCGTACAACAGGCCCGCTGCGCCCGCCGTCATTAAACTTAGCCCCGCAATAACCGCCGCCTCCAGGAGGCGCGCCGTTCCCGCCGCGCCGACGCCGGCCAGGTCGACGCCGGTGGCCAGCCAGAGCCACATCCCCTCCGCATAGGCCGGCCCGAACGCGACGGCCCCGGCCGCCCGGGCGGGAAAAAGTACCGTCAACGTCGCGACCGCTACGGCCTTACACCCCGCCCAAAACAAGACCGCGAGCGTCACGCTTTGGATGTTCCGCCGGGACCGCGCCCATAAGAATATGGGGAAAACCGCGGCCACGTCCAGCGCCGGGAGAAAGTACTTGCGGCCGACGAGGATTCCCACGGCCGACGTTACGAAAGCGGCCGCGGCGAGGTACCACAGCGCGCCGGGCAGGCGCAAGTTGCGCCATAGCGCGGCGGCCGTCTGCCCCAGACGCCGCGCTACGCGGCCCGCCGACGGCACCTCTCCTCCGCCGGGGCCTCGCCCGCGCAGTCCGTAAATATACCAAAGCGATTCCGCAAACGCAAGCGATATGGAGGTCTCCCGCCAGCCCGGCGGCGGCGGCGACCCCCGTTAGGCCAGGACCGCCTCCCGCACCAGCTTTATCGGCAGCGACCCTACGGCCAACAACCGGTCGTGGAACGCGCGGAGCGTGTCGTCGGGCCGGGCCCGCCGGTACTCCTCCCGCAACTTCATTATCTCGTGCTTTCCGGCCAGGTAGGACATCGGTTGCGTCGGCGTGTAAATATAGCGTTTGACTTCCGCCTCCGCGTTCACGCGCTCGAGCGCGACGACGTCGACCATGAAGTCGACCGCCTCCTCGAACGTCATGCGGCCGGTGTGGAGGGAGGAGTCGAGGACGACGCGGGCCGCCCGCCACAGCGTATCCTTCTTCTGGCCCAGGACCATCCGGTCGTCCTCGTAGAACCCCTGCTCCCGCATCATTTCCTCGCAGTACAACGCCCACCCCTCGATGAGCGGATTGCTGTGCGTCTCGCGGCGGATCCGACGTTCGATTTTGTTGGCCCAACACAGCTGGAGGTGGTGTCCCGGGTAGGCCTCGTGCAGCGCCACGACCGGGACTTTAACGCGGTTGTGGCCGGCGAGTTTTTGGGCCTGGACCTCGGGCGGCGCCTCCGCCTCGACCGGCGTCACGTAGAAGAAACCTTTCTGGCGTTTCTCGTACGCCGCCGGCGGCATATACGCGCCGTACGGGATGACGGAACGCTCGAACTCCGGCGTGGGGATGACCTCCAACTCCTCCCCCTCCGGGATGCCGCAGAGGTCGCGGTCGACGACGAATTGGCGGCACCGGTCCATCCACTCGCGGTAAAAGGGTAGAATTTCCTCGGGGGCGGGGTGGTCGCGCTTGAACGTCTCTATAATCTCGGCCGGCGCGGCGCCGGGCTGGATCTGGTCCGCCAGCTCGACCATTTCGGCCTGAACCTGGGCCAGCGCCTCCTCCCCGAAGGCCAACAACGAGTCGGCGTCGTAGTCGAGGAGGTGATACTCCTGCAGCAGGCGGTCGAAGGCCTCCCGGCCGGCGGCGAAGTCGTCCCGCGCCGGCAAGGATTTGACGTGGGCCACGAAATCGGCCAAGGCGGCCGCGGCGGCCTCGCCCGCGGCTTGTACGGCCGCCGCGTGCGAGCTACCCTCCTTTGCGGCTACCGCGGGGAGGACTTGCGCCAGGAACGGGCCGCCGTGCGTAACCATCTCCTCCGCCTGGGAGGTGAACCGCGCTACCGGCCGCTCGAAAATCGCCTTCGCCGCCTCGCAGTACGCCGGGACCTTCTCGAGGCGGGCGCGCATCGCGCCGAGGCGCTCCGCGAGCGGCGCGTATTCGCGGACTAGCATGACGAACAGCGTCTGGATGACCGTGGCGGGAACGCCCAGCGGATTGCGGCGCGGCGCCTCGAGCACGCGGAGGTAAACGTCGAGCTGGGCCAGGCGGGCCCGGGCGAGCGTCAGGTCAACGGCCTCCTCCGCGGAGGCGGAGGCGGCGGCCCCCTCCACCGCCGGGATATATTCGGCGAGGAGCGCCTCGTAGGCGGCGAGGCCCTCCGGGCCGGGGTCGTCCCACTCCTCGTCGTAGTCGTGGATCCCCTTGTACGTCGCGGAGGGCGGCGAGAGCTCGTTTTCGCGGTCCAACAAACGATCGATTAGCGCGGTTACGTCAACGGCCATATCGTCTCTCCCTTTCGACGGAATTTTGCGCCAAACTAACATAGGGGCTCGGGGGGGTCAAGGACTTACGGGAGCGGGCGCTCCCGTTCTCTGATCGGGGGGCCGGAGCGAGGCAAAAAAGGCGAGGTGCCGAAATACAGGTTGACTCGAGGCGCGATACATAATAGAATATGGGGTTGGGCGCCAAGAAAGAGGTTAAATAACGGATGAAAGCACGCAAAATATTAACCCTCCTCCTCGCCGCCGGCTTGGTCGGCGGAACTACGGCGCCGGCGTGGGCCGACGACGAAGAGGAAGAGGAAAAGGAAAAGAAAACTTCCGACGTCACCTCGGAGAACATAAATTTCTACTACGGGCAAGGCGAGAATCCCTTCGGCCGGGTCTCCACCGACGAGGAAGAGGAAATCTTCTATTTCGGCACCACTTCGGCCGAGGACAGCGTCGAGGTCACGTGGTCCCGGTTCCAGGATACGACCGGTAAAGCCTCCCGGGACATCAAGAAAATAATCGGGGTTTCGATGGTGGCGACCGCGGCCACCTCCATTGCCTGGGCCCTCCTGTTCCACAAGGAGGAAACCCGGCCCGACAATTGGCAGAAAATATACGAGGGCACGGGCGTGGTGCCGCTCGAAGAAGTGCACACCGTCAACTTGCCGTCGGTAATAGCCGGCGCCTTCCTCGCCGGCGGCGGCATCTGGCTCATGCAGCGGAACTAGCGACAACTCCCGCCGGGCGCTCCCCCCGCAAAGGAGGAGGCGCCGTCGGCGAGAGAAATCCTCCGACCCCCTCCCGGGCGGTTGGGTTGCTTCCGAAAAATGCCACAGACGAAACACGCGTATTGACCTAGCGGAGGTCCCACCGCGGGTCGGCGCGGGTTTAAAACATAGAGAAAGGAGGCGTGACCTGCCAACGGCTACGAAAGCCACCGAGTTATGAAAGGGGAAAGACACATGAAAAGACTCGTGAATACTGTTAACGTCGCGGCCGCCGCGCTGGCGTTGGCCGCCGCCGCTGGAATGGTATCGTGCGGGACGGAGGAACCCGGCACCAACGGGACGAGCGAGGAGTATTTCCCGAACAGCCCGGGCCAGCGGTGGGTGTACGAAACGTACAACCTCACCCGGGATCCCAACAAGCAGACGCCGTTCTACACGCACGTGTCGGTGGAGACGGTACCGGCGGGCGGGCGGGGCGGCATCGTCGAGCCGACGTTCGTGGTGAAGTACGCGGCCTACGAGTCCGGCGAACGGCTCCGGCTCGATCAGGCCTACTATTGGGCCAACAAGGACATTTTCTTCAAATACGACTACTTCACCTATAGCCTCGACCGGTTCCTGTGGCGCGGGTACCACTATTTCAACGAATTCCGCGACCCGGTCATCGGCACGTTCTTCTATAACCCGAACAACCAGCTCGTTGCGTTCACGCTCTTCAAAATCCCGTTCGTCCTAGACGAGACCTGGGACCCTCTAAATTTCACCAACCCGGATCCCGAAAACAACCCCACTGTCTTCCGCAATATCGACCAGCGCGACTACTTCGGCCTCCCCCGCGACATGGACGACGACGGCCGGATCGATACCATGGACCTCTCGATCGTCGGGCGGGTAACCGGCCGCGAACTCATCAACACCGACTTCGACCAGTTGAACTGCTGGAAAATCGAGCTCACGCAAAGCCTCCTTTTCCACATGACGACGCGCGGGGACGTCCCCGACGTCTCGAAGACGACGTATTGGGTTGCGCCCTACGTCGGCACGGCTAAATACGTCCAGCACGAGGGCAGCAATTACCTCGACACGATTGAAATGGACCTCCAGACGTGGTGGTTCGTAAAGTAACGGCCCCCGAAAGCTCCGATCAAGAAAGCGAGGCATAATTATGAATTCTAAGCGCATCGCCGTAGCGTGCTTCGGGGCGACGCTGGTCTTGGCCGTTGCAGCGGGCGCGGTTGGCTCGCACGCCACCTATGGAACCGCGGGCCTTTTCCGTACCTGGTCGGCCGACACGTTGAAAGTCCCGAGCTTAGACGTTACCATGTTCGCCGCCCAATATTGGAGTTGGGACACGCCCGAGGGCGGCGATAATTACTTACTACCCTCCTTCGGTATGTCGCTGTGCCCGATCAAATGGTTCGAGGTCGGCGGGCACGTACGCGGCGCGTTCCACTACCGCGAGCCGGTCGTGGAAACGAACACCTACCAGTTCGGTATGGCCGATGCCGGCCTGTCCGGCAAGTTCCACGGCGTCGGCCAGGAAGATTTCTGGATGTCGATGGGCGGTTTGGTCTACATCGACGTTCCGACCGGCGAGTCCGAAGACTACACCACGATCAAAGAGGAAGCCACCGACTGGATTACCGACAGTCAGAACAACGTCGGCATTATTGCCCTGATGTCCAAGGACTTCCTGGGGAAGATGATCGGCATCAACGCCAACGTCGGCTACGAGGTCCGGAGCGGCAGGGCCAACTACGAGATCTCCAAAGGCCTGTATACCAAGCTCGACCGGCCGAATCGAATCGTCTACGGCGTCGGGTTCGACGTCCGGCCGATATCGGTGCTCTCGATCATCAACGAGTATACCGGTTTCGTCAGCGAATCGTACGAGTTGGTAGCCGGTTACCCCGTAAAGGATAAGAACTTCGAAATCACGCTGGGCGCCCGGACCAACGGCTACGATTTCTACCACTTCGGCTTCGGCGGCGCGTACCGCGTCTCCGCGGGGGCCGCGCCCGACTTCCGTGGCTACGTCCAGTCCAGTATGGACATCCCGCTCACGCCTTCCGACCGCGACAAGGACGGCATCCGCGACTCCAAGGATAAATGCCCGGACGACCCGGAAGACTACGACGGCTACATGGACACCGACGGCTGCCCGGATACCGACAACGACAACGACGGCATCCCGGACGCGGTCGACCAGTGCCCGAACGAGCCGGAAGATAAGGACGGCTTCAAGGACGACGACGGCTGTCCCGACCCGGATAACGACGGCGACGGTATTCCCGACGCTCTGGACCAGTGCCCGAACGATCCGGAAGACTTCAACGGCTACGAGGACGAGGACGGCTGCCCGGAGGGCGGCAAACCCGTCGAGAAGCCGGAGGAAACCTCCTTCATCCTGGAAGGCCTGAAATTCGAGCCCAACAGCCCGGTTATGGTACCGGGGGCCTACACCTCCCTCGAGAAAGCCGGGAAGATCCTGAAAGACTACCCGGACGTCAACGTCGTCATCGAGGGCCACGCGGCCTCCACCGGCCGGCCCGACTTCGAGCAGAGCCTCTCCCGCGAACGCGCGGACACGGTCATGAATTACCTAGTCCAGACTTACGGCGTCGCCCCCAGCCGCATCCGCGCCGTCGGCTACGGCAGTACGAAGCCGATCGCCGACAACGCGACCCGCGACGGCCGGGCGCGCAACCGCCGCATCGAGTTCAAAGTGGAGTAACCCCTCCCCGGCGGTAATTAACGTAATAAAAAAGGAGGGCCGGTACGCCGGCCCTCCTTTTTACGGCGCCGCCGCGATTACGACACCCAGGACAGAAACAGCTCCTCCAATGTAAGGGCCACGTTGCAGTTGGCGCGGAGCGCGAGCGCCGCCTTCCCGCACCCCGCCCATAGCTCCTCCGCGGAGGGGAGGCCCCCGCTCGCCGCCAACTCGCGGCAGCGACCTTCCCACGCCGGCAGCCGCAGCGCCTCCGGCGTTCCCGCCTGTAGCGCCGCCACCTCGTGCGCTACCTCCGCGCACGCCGCTACCAGCGCCAGCGCCTCCTCCCGCTGGCGCGTCGCCTGCGCCGCCTCCAGCGCCTCCACCACGCCTCCCCGGACCACCGCCTCCATCACCGCCAACGCGCTCTCGTACCGGGCGGCCTCGGCCGCCGCGCCGGCCGCGGAGGCCTCCGTCAGCGTCCCCTCCGCCCACGCCGCCAGCTCGGCCGCCTCGGCCGCCTCCCGACCGAAGTCCCGAACCAACGCCTCGGTCACCTCCGCCGTCGTCAGCCGCGGGAAGTGCACCGCGACGCACCGCGACACGACGGTAGGCAGCAGTTGGCGGGGATCGTGGGACACGAGCAGGAACGTCGCGTTCCCCGGCGGCTCCTCCAGCGTCTTGAGGAAGGCGTTGGCGGGGGCGTCGCTGCGGTAAGTCATTTTCTCCGGCTCGACGACGAGGAGCAATTTCCGCCTCCCCTCGCTCGGCGGCCGGCCGGCCTCCGCCAGGATCTCGCGGACGAGGTCGAGGTCGAAATGGGCCCCCGTCGCCTCGTAGCGGCGCACGTCGGGGTGGACGTCGGCGAATAGGCGGCGGCAAGTATTACATACGCCGCAACCCTCGCCCGGCTGCTCGGGACAGAGCGCCGCCGCGGCCAGCGCGTACGCGACCGCCTCTTTGCCCACGCCGCGCGGCCCGGCGAAGAGGTAGGCGTGCGCGAGCCGGCCGGTCTGGAGCGCGCGCGCCAGCGCGGTCGCTATTCCCCGTTGGTAGGGAAGGGAGGCGAGGGTCCAACGCTTCGGCTTATCCGGTTCCACGGCGGCCATTCTACGACATCGGCCGCGATTTCGCAACCGCGGCCGCGCCTCGTAAAAAACCCGCCTCGGCGAGGCGGGCGACGGGGGTAAGCGTTACCGGAGGAATCGTTCCAGCGCGGCCTGAACGGCCGCAAAAACCTCCTCCTCCGGCGGCGAGGCCTCGACGACGACGAGGCGCTCCGGCTCCGCCGCGGCCAGCGCTAAAAAACCCTCCCGGACGCGGCGGTGGAACGCTAGCTCCCGCGCCTCGATGCGGTCGCGCTCCTCGCCGGCGAGCCTCGCGAAGCCCTCCTCCGGCGGAAGGTCGAGTACTATTACCAGGTCGGGCCAGCAGTCCGCGACCGCAGCCCGGCACAGCTCGCGGAGCCGCGCCAGGTTCTCCGCGGGCGAGGCGCCGCCCAGGTCGACGCCCAAGCCGTAACCCTGATAGGAGAGTGTTGAGTGGAGGTAGCGGTCGAGGAGGACGAACCGGCCGGCGGCGAGGGCCGGCGCGACGACCTCCGCCACCAGCTGCGCCCGCGCCGCCAGATAGAGAAAAAGCTCCGCGAGAGGCGTGAGCGAGGCGTTCTCGCGGCGGAGTAAGACCTCCCGGACCTGCTCGCCGACGGCCGTCCCGCCGGGCTCACGAGCCGTCACGACCTCGGCGCCGTGCTCGCGCAACCAGTCGGCGGCGCGTGTGAGTTGCGTCGTCTTGCCGGCGCCCTCGACGCCCTCGCACGTAATAAGTTTACCGCGTGGCATGCCGACCTTCCGCCCGGCTACTCCGTCCCCGCCGGCGCGGGTTGTTTCTTGCGGGAGGCGGCCTTGGGGCCGCGCTTGCG
>CP070633.1:294564-304476 GCA_020356085.1 Candidatus Coatesiibacteriota bacterium
GTCACGACGAGCAGCGTCTCGGCCTCGCGCGCGGCGATTACCTCCGCCAGCGCCTCCCCGAAATGCTCCGCGGCTTCCCGGTCGTGCCGGCAGAATATGAACGGCGCCACCTTCGCCTCCGGGAACAGCGTCTGGAGGAACGGCAGCTGGACTTCCAGGCAATGCTCCTGCGCGAAGGGGACGTTGGTATACGCGACCTCCGCGCACTTCTCGGCCACCGCCTCGACGAACTCGCCGTCGACGTCGACCACGCCCAACGGCGTTTCGAAGCCGTCGTACGTCGCCGTCGCGATCTCGCGGCGCGCGCAATGGTGGCTCGGCCCCAAGAGGACGACGGTCGCCGGCTGCCGGCCCCGAACCTCCCGGAAGGCCGTCGCGGCGACTCCCCCCGAATAGACGTAACCCGCGTGGGGCGTCAGGAGCGCGACGACGTCCTCGGCCGGGAGTGTCGCCTCCCCCGCGGCGAGGCGCGCCTCGACGTCGGCCCGCAAGGCCTCCGCCTCCCCGGGATAGAAGGTCCCGGCCACGTTGGGCGGCTTGACCTCGGCGGCCGCGCCGGGCGTTTCGGGCGGAGCCGCGCCCTCCTCCACGGCCTCTTTCTTGCAGGCGGTCGCCGCGAACACCATCGCCGCGGCCGCAAGCGTTATGAAGACGGCTTTCGCCATTCCTCTCGCTAGAACGTGCTCTCCAAAGCCACTTTCAAGCCCGAGAACGGCGCCTCCTGTTGGCATACGCCGCTCGAGCAGATAAGGCCGCCGCGCTTTGAGCCGTAACCGATAGTCAGGACGTGGTTCTGAAATTTCGGATGGTACCACGAAAGCCGGACCTCGCCCCAGAGCCAATTATTTTTAATGCGATACTGCTGCTCCAGAGGAGGATCGCCGGGGTTGATAAGCTCTTGCGCCGTCTGATTCGTATCCTCGTAGCTAACCGTCAGGCCGAGCCAGGAGGAATAGGTATACCCGAGCGAGCCGCGATTATACGTATATAAGCGGCCTCCCCAGGTGAAGTCGCGGCGTTCCTCGCGCTCCGCCTCCGCCGATATCGAGTGGTCGTCCGTTACCGTCCACGCGACCGCAAGGGAGGGTATACTCCGGGTATCGCCGTACGGTACGCCCAGAATGTAATTGACGTCGCCCACGTATTCGTATCCGGCCTCGACGACGACCGGCCACGGGAGGTCGTAACGTGCGTTGGCGAAGTAACCCTCGACGAACTCGTCTTTCTCCGTTAATTCGCCGACGGCGTTATCGGCGTAGTTATACCCGCCGCGGAAGCGGACGTCGTCGACGGGGTTGGCCGTAACTTGCGCGAAATACCCCCACTCGCTGGGAGGACCCTGCCCTTCCGATCCAGTGATCATCTTTTCGTCGAACGAGACCGGCGGCGGATTGTTGTAGCGGTACGTGAGGTGGTCGTAATATTTATACTCGAACGAAACGCTGGACCGCGGCAAGTACCCGGTTGCGATGCCGTAAAAGCCCTTACCGTCGATGTCCTCCAGGAACAGGGAGTCGTAGCTTTCGCGCGTGGCGTACTCGCCGTAGACGTCGAAGTATTTCCACCCGCCGCCCAGGCCGCCGGCGTAGAGCGTATTCTTCTCGAGCTCGTAGTTCTGGGTGTTCTCCACCTCCGCCTCCGCGCCGGAGGCGGTGAGGTAGAGGAAATCGAACGGCCGGAACGTTATCTGGCCGCCGCCTACGCGATCGTCATGCTCCTGAAGTTCTTCGTCGTGCCTATTCCTACCCCAGAGAGCCGAGATTTCGCCCCACTCGCGATCTCCGAACGTGAAGCAAACGTCCGCCACGCCGCCGTCGAGCCGTTGGTAGACTTCGAGATCGCGGTCCTCGTACGACCGGACCGTCAGCCCCTTACCGAGCGTCTTGTCGAAGTGGCCCGCGCGCACGTCGAACATGTCGTCGCGGTATCTTGCGTACCGCTGAACGACCTCGTCGCCCTCCGGCCCCCACGACGTTGGGTCCTCGACCGTGGGTTTGCGGGGGTGGTCGAACTCGGCTTCGCCGCCGACGGCGAACCGCCAGGCCCAAAGCTCCGCCTGGAGGATGTCCCACTTCCACGCGAAGCCGTCCTCCTTCTGGCGGAGGTAGTTAAACTCGTTCGTGCCGTTCAGCGACAGCCAATCGTTGAAACTATATCCGGCGGCGCTAACGGCGCCCGCGACGATCAGTAATATTAGTTTCTTAAGCAAAGCTTACTCCTCCTCCGCGGCGGGCTCTTCCGCTGTTTCCGCCTCGCCGGCCGCGGCGAAATATTTCTCGATTTCCTCTTTAATCTTCCGCTCGTCGCCCTTGCGGTAGCCGCTGTGTTCCCAGATGATGTCGCCGGCGGCGGTCACCAGCAGCGAAAACGGGTTCCCGGGGACGCC
This sequence comes from Candidatus Coatesiibacteriota bacterium, assembly GCA_020356085.1. Taxonomy (GTDB): domain Bacteria; phylum RBG-13-66-14; class B26-G2; order WVWN01; family WVWN01; genus WVWN01. The sequence goes on from CP070633.1 coordinate 296,951, forward strand.
CAGCGCCTTCACCAACTCGCCGTCGACGTCGAGCAGCGTGTCGAACTTGAAACCCTGGCCTTTGAAGTAGGGCTTGACCAGGGAAGAGGTCCGCGCGCTGTCCGTAGAAACGGCGACGACGCCGAACCCCTCATAATCGTCGGCGAACTTGTTGATCTCCACCAGCTCGTCCTTGCACGGCGCGCACCCCGTAGCCCAGAAGACGAACGCCATCAGCTCGTACTTCTCGGCGTACTTGGCGAAGTTCATCTTCTGGCCGTCGACGTTTTTAAGGTTAAACGGCGGCATGGTCTTCGCGGCCCACGCCGGCGCGCCCAGCAGGACCGCGGCCGCCACGGCGAAAGTGATGACCGATTTCATAGCAACCTCCTGACAGCGGAACGGATTACCGTTCCGGCGGACTTCCGTTAGTCTTCCAAGCCTGCGGCCCGGCCTCCCCCAGCTCGAGCTCGGCGATATCCCGTCCCCTGAACAGACGCCGGAGTTCCCGGTTGCGCGGGCCGTTGTCGCGGGCGAAAACCACCGGCTCGTCGAACTCCGGCGACCCCGGGACGGCCGTCAAGCACCCCTCGCGCGGCCGGACAATTACGACGGCGTCAGCGATACCCGCGGCCGCCACCGCCCGCCGCACCTCCGGCTGGGCCCACGCCGCCTCCGGCCGCGGCCGGCCGTAGTAGGCGACGGCGCGCGGCAAGTACGCGGCGCCGTTCACGGCCACCGACGCGAGTAATACCAACGCGGCAACGCCCTCGCCGGCCCGCCGCAACCGGAGCGGCCCGGAGGTTCCCAGTATACCAAAAAACCGCGCCGTTATAAAGGCCAGCGCCAACGCCGCGCCGTAGTACGGCCGCGCGCCGAAGCTCGCGCCGCTCTCCCGCACGAACGGGCTCGCGACCGCGGTCACGACGAATACGCCGTACAGCGCTTTTTCGAAATCGTCCAGCCGCGGCTTAAGGAATAAACGTATTATTGCCGGAAGGAGGCAAAGCAGCGGCCAGCCGAAGGCGTCGCTCGCTACGGCGACGGCGTTCCGCGCCGTCGCGGCCAACGCCTCGGCCGGGCCGTAGCCGCCGTCGAAGCCAACGTACCCGCCCGGCGCGTACAACGCCGGCGGCAGGAAGAAATTCCCCGTCTGCCGCCAGTTGTAGAGGCCCCATGCCGCAACGAACGGCAGCGCCGCCGCGCCGAACCACCACAGCCGGTCGCCGGGCGGCTGCCCGGCTTTGGCCCGCCGCGCCAGGTACCAGGCCAGCGGGACGGCCAGATACAACGTCGCGTACGTCGACGTCAGGAACGCGGCGCCGGCGGCTAACCCCAGCGCTACCGCCTCCCGCCGGCGGCCGTTCCGGCCGAGCGCCTCCGCCGCCAACAACGCGAGCGCGAAGAACGCCAGGAACGTCGCCTCCGCGTAATAGGAGGCGTGCGTGAAGAGGAAAAGAGGCGACGTCGCGACCAGGACGACGGCGACGGCCGCGGCGAAATATCCCCACTTCCGGCGGGCCAGGAGGTAGGTCGCCGCCAAGACGACGCCGGCGGCCAGCGCGGGGATCAACTTCGCCCACCCGGCCCACGCGCCGAGCGCGAGCAACGCCGGGTGCAGCGGCCCGAAGACGGCGAACCACCGGCCGCCCCGCACGACCTCCGTCCGCGAGCGGAAGAACGCCTCCGTCAGGTCGCCCTCCGTGGGGGGCGCGAACGCGGCCAGGCCGCCGCCCGCGAAGACCTTGCTCTGGAATAGCAGGCCGGCCTCGTCGTAGTCGCGAGGGGCCGGGCCGAGAACGGCGGCGCCGAGAACGGCCGTCGCGGCAACCGCCAGCACGATTAACGCCGCGACGAACCCGCGGTGGGCCAGCAGGCCGGCGAGGCGGAGCGCGAGGCGCGGCCACCACGCCGCCGCCGCTACGGCCCACGCCACCGCCGGGAGAGCGAAGCAGACAGCGATTCGCAGCGCGCCGAGCGTGTCGACGGGGACGGGCCAGGGGTCGGCGGCGGCCCCGCCGGCCCAGCCGAGCCGCGGGGCCCACCACGCCCAAGCGGCGCCCGCGGCCGTCGCGACCGCGGCGAGGAGGAGATATCGGTAAGGAGGTTTTCGGTTCGGCTCCGTCATTTTCTACAGCTAACCCGTAACCTGAGCCCTTCTGTCGCATAAATTAACAACCGCGGGGCGCCGCGTCAACGGTAATATAAAAAAGCCGGCCCGGGGGCCGGCTTCGGTCTAGATACGTACGTTTTAGTTATAGAGGGCTTTCACCCTACCCAAGGACGTGGGGGTTACGCCCGACCCCGAGTATTCAACGGTAAGCCTCGGGCGATATGAAGAATTAGAATGGTCGCTTGAGCAGAAGTAAGGCCAGTTGGTGGGATTGTTCATATCAACCCGCTTGACCATTAAGCCGTAGTTCGGGTAAGTACCGCTCGCCCATTGCTGAACAAGGTTCTTCACGTCCCAGGTGTAAGGGCCGCCGACGGAGCCTGATATCCTTATCGTGTCGTACGCCGTAGCATTATGGGCGGGCTGGTTATTCCACGTAACGCTGGTCTCAGACCACGAGGCCGTAACGCGGTAGACGCCGAAATTGTAGTTCGTAGGATTGGGAAGCGCGATCCAGAGATCGAGCTTAGCAGAAATAATGGTAGCGCCCGATATGGAGCCTAAGCTGAACTCGATCAGGCCCCGAGCTTCGTAGCTGGGGCCGTAATTCACCATGAGGTACGCGTAAGTGGCGTAGTTATTAGACGGCAACCGCGCGTTTACCATCGCGTCCTTGCCTTCAGACCCCGGTTGAAGTACGAGCGTCGCGCCATAAGCGGACCCCACCAACGCGAAGGCTAGGAGTATAACTAACAACCTCATTTTTTTACCTCCTTGGTTAGCATCTTGTTTATTTCTTGCTCCAATGCTAATACCTAGCCTGGGGGATGTCAAGCAAAATAAGTGGCGAGGCTTACGCGTACCTCGCGCCCGCCGCGCCGTTTTTATTTAAATTTATTTTATACGGCCTAAACGTTAGCCGATGTACAACCTCTTCACGCGCCGCCCCGTGAAGTAGTCGAAGATGGCCTTGGTGACGACGGTGGTGGTAAACATCGACGCCGCGATGCCGATGGTGAGCTTGACGGCGAAGCCGCGGGCTTCGGTCGCGGCGCCGGAATTAACCATCAGATACGCGTAGTTCCCGGACTGGACCGACGGCCCCACGACGTTTACGATAGCGTCTTTGCCCTCGGGGCCGGGTTGCTAAACGAGCGCATCCGCATACGCTTACGCGGCAGCGGCGGCGATAACGGCCACTAGTACTACTAATTTCACGTCGTAATACCCCTTTCATAGCATAAGCACTTTCCGAATTACACAATCGATTACTGAAAATGGGCGTTACCATAAAGAAAGCCGGCCCAAATGGGCCGGCTTCTTAGGCGGGCATAGGTTTTTACTGGAACAGCGCTTTTAGCTTACCCATCGAAGTCGGCGCTACGCCCGAAGGGGTGTAATTGACCGTCAGCTTAGGACGATATGTGGCCGTCGCGTAATCACTCGAAACGAAATAGGGCCAAGCGCCGCCGCTTTCGTTGTCGCGGATCAGCTTGAAGCCGTAGTTCGGGTAAGTCCGGTTCACCCATTCCTGGACTAGCGTTTTAACATCCCATTCGTACCATTTACCGCCTTGGACTAACGTTTTAACGTACGCCGTACTATTGTGCGCCGGCTGGTTAGCCCAAGTTACGACCATCTCCTGCCAAGAGGCGGTAACCCGGTAGATGCCGAATTGGTCGTTGGGGTTATTAGTATACTGCTTCCAGAGCTCCAGCTTCGCGGAATTGACCGTAGAATTCGCCGGAATCGTACTTATACCGGTGAACTCGACGATGCCACGGACTGTCCGCCCCGTGCCGTAGTTTACCATGAGCCGGGTATAGGTTCCGTAGTTCGTAGATGGGCTGCTCGCGTTAAGCATTGCGTCTTTGCCCGTGCCGGGATCCGGTTGAAGTACTATTTCCGCGGCAAAAGCGGACCCCACCAACGCAACGGCTAGTAACATAACCAACGATTTCATTTTATGACCTCCTTGGTTAGCATTTTGTTTATTTCTTGCTTCAATGCTAATACCTAGCCCGGGTGATGTCAAGAAAAATAAGCGGCGAGGCCTACCCGTACCTTACGCCAGCCGCGCCGATTTTATTTTAATAAATTCTTTGCTGCCTAAACGCTAGCCGATATACAGCCTCTTAATCCGGCGGCCGGTGAAGTAGTCGAAGATGGACTTGGTGACGACGATGGCCGTGAACATGGAGGCCGCGATGCCGATGGTGAGCGTGACGGCGAAGCCGCGGACCGGCCCCGTCCCGAACAGATACAGGAACACGGCGGCGATGACGGTCGTGACGTTGGAGTCGAAAATGGTCAGCAGCGCGCGGCGGTAGCCCGTATCGACCGCGGCCTTGACCGTCTTGCCGGCGCGCAGCTCCTCCCGGATGCGCTCGTAGATGAGAACGTTGGCATCTACGGCCATCGCCACCGAGAGGATCAGGCCGGCGATGCCCGGCAGCGTCAGCGTGGCGTGGAGGAGGACCATTACGGCTACGACGATGACGAGATTGAACAGGAGCGCGAGGTCCGCGGCCAGGCCGGCGAAGTGGTAGTAGAAGACCGTCAGCAGGATGATGATGCCGAAGGCGACGAGAGAGGCGATGACGCCGTTGCGGATGGCGTCGCGGCCCAGCGAGGGGCCCACCACCTGCTCCTGGATGAGCCACAGCTTGGCCGGCAACGCGCCGGAGCGCAGCACCAGCGCGAGGTCGGAGGCCTCCTCGCTAGTGAAATTCCCCGTAATCTCGCCCTGCGTCGTAATGCGGGACTGGATGACCGGGGCCGACTGGACGAAGCCGTCCAGCAGAATGGCGAGCCGCTCCTTGATGTGCGCGCCGGTTAGGTCGCCGAAGATCCGCGCGCCCTCGTTGTCCCACGTAAACGTAACGTTGGGCTTGCCGTACTGGTCGTAGTCCATCTGGGCGTTGCGCAGGTACTTGCCCGTAATGGGCGTTTCCTCGGTCACCAGGTATACCGATCGATACGCGCCGCCGAGTTCGACGAAGACGTCGTCGTCCTCCGACCGGATCGCGTTGGAGTACGCGACTATCCACCCCTCCGGGACCAGGCCGCCCTCCCGCGCCTCCTCGAACCGCTCCTTGATCCACTCGTAGTCCTCGTCGTAGAAGACGGTGTCCCCGCGGATGGTTTGGATCTTATCGCCCAGCGCGATATATTTCTCGCCAACCGCCCCCCCTTTCATCTCGTCGTACTGCTGAATCGTCTTGTAGAGCGCGTCCGTCGGGTTGACCAGTTTGAACTCGAGCAGCGCCGTCGTGCCGATCAAGCCTTTGGCGCGGTTGGGGTCCTTTATTCCGGGGAGTTTTACGACCAGACGGTTGCGGCCCTCGCTCTGGATTTCCGGTTCCGTCACGCCGAGCTCGTCGACGCGCTTCCGGATGATCTCGACCGTCAGGTTAACCGCGTCGCGGAGTTCCTTGTCCGACAAACCCGTCTCGTCGACCTCGTAGATGAGGTAGATGCCGCCCTTGAGGTCGAGGCCCAGCTTCACCGCCCGCTTCGGCAAAACGCGGCCCACGGGCGCCAGCCAGGAGGGAAATTCCGTAACGTACCCGCCGGGCCAGTTTAGTTCGAAATGGTCCTCCTCGTACTCGTCCTGCCACCACTCGTAAAAGCCGATCGTCGGGCAGACGTAGAGGAACGCCAGCACGGCCACGAGGATGATTACGGTTGCGCGTAAGACGGAGCGATAACGCAAGACCAGTTACCTCCGGATAGCGGTTATTCCGTCGGGTGCGGTACCGGGCGGCTCTCGCCGTCCACCGAGTATTCCAGGAGCGTCAACGTCGCCGGGAGCGACCCGGACGACAACAACAGCGCGATGTCGGCGGCGCGGGCCTCGTCGAGCTCGCCGACGATGCGGCCGCTCTTGGAGGTCTGCTCCCTCACCCGCGCCGTGTAGAACAACTCGTCGTCGAAGACCACGGCCAGCGCCTCGCCGAGATGCCGGCCCGTAAGGCCCGAGAAGATGGTCGCGTCGCGGTCGCCCAGGTCGAAGTGGACTTCCGGGTTCCCGCCGGACCCCGTCACGACCGCGGCGTCGATAACGTCGGTCACGGCCATACCGTCGCCGGTCGCGAGCGCGGCCTTGTATACGGCGCCGTGCTCCTCCGACTCCAGCTGCCGCGTCCACAGGAGCCGCTCGGCCGCCGCGAGCGTCGGCTTGACCGCCTCCCGGAAGCCGTCGCGGTCGCCGGCGGCCAGCAGGACAATGTTGCCGTGCTCGTACGGGAGGAGCCTGGCCGCCGGCCACCCGGCGGCGCCGGCCCGCTCGGCGAACGTGTCCCGTTCGGACACGGCCTGCAGCTCCAGCAGCCCCGGCGCGGTCAGGATCTCGAGCGCCCGGCCCGGGTCCGGACAGCCGTACAGCTCGACCGTTATCCTCGCCTCCCCCGGCCCCGGCTCGACGACGTTCCGCTTGGCGAGGTACGCCGCGCGCCGCTCGAGCGTTATCAGGAGTTTGGCGACGGCCGAGGGAAGGTCGGCCTCCGCCACTCCCCCCACGCCGAAGAGGAACCGCACGTCGTGAAGCTCGGCGCCGGGGGCTTTCCCCTCCGGCTTCTCCACGCGGGGCTCCTTAACCGGCGGTTCGTACGGCTTCACCGGGGGCTTATACGCCTCCGGGAGGCCGGAGGCCCAAACGCCGGCGGCGACGGCCACCATTGAAATAATCAGCTTTTTAACCATAAAACCCCTCCGGTGACGAATTGGTATGATACCACAAAACCGCGTTCAAAAAAGTAAAATTTACGCCTTTAGCAAGCCGCGCGGCCGGAATACCGCCACGGCCACCATCAGCGCGCCGAAGAGGAGGTAGCGGAAGTCGGCCAGGAACCGCAAAAGCTCCGGGAAAGAGGCCAGAATAACGGCGCCGACGATAGCCCCCGGGATCGAGCCCATGCCGCCCACCACGACCATACAAAGCACTATCGCCGACTCGAAGAAGACGAACGAGTTGGGCGAGACGAAGAGGTTGAAGGAGGCGAAGAACGCTCCCGCCGCGCCGCCGAAGGCCGCGCCCACGGCGTACGCCAGCGCCTTGTAGCGCGTGAGGTGGACCCCCATAGCCGCGGCCGCGGTCTCGTTGTCGCGGATCGCGAGCAGCGCGCGCCCGGGCCGCGAGCGGCGCAGGCGATATACGACGTATACGCCCAACGCCAACAAAACTAAAGCCAGGAAGTAATAACGCGTGTAGCCGCCGCGTACGGCGTCGAAGCCGAAGGAGAACGAGCCGACGCTGGGCGCCTCGATGCCGCGGAGGCCCATCGGGCCGTTCGTTAGGTCCACCCAGTTGGTGAACGTGAGGCGGACGATTTCGCCGAACCCCAGCGTCACGATGGCCAGGTAGTCGCCCGACAGGCGGAGCGTCGGCAGGCCGCGCAAGACTCCCAGAAGAGCGCCGGCCGCCGTCGCCACC
>CP070633.1:304576-313638 GCA_020356085.1 Candidatus Coatesiibacteriota bacterium
GGCCTTCTGCGACGAGCTTGAGAGGCGCGGCGTAGAAATCCCGTGGCAGTGCCAGGTCCGCGTCGACACCGTCGATAAGCCGTTGCTCGCGCGTATGCAACGCGCCGGCTGCTACACGATCTGCTTCGGCGTCGAATCCGGCGACGAGGAGATCCTGAACAGCATCAGCAAGGGCATCACGCTCGAGCGCGCCGTCCAGGTATTGCGGTGGGCGGAGGAGCTGGGCCTGTACACCAAGGTCTCGTTCAGCCTGGGCCACCCGGGCGAAACGTACGAGCAGGCCAAAAAAACCAACAAGTTCGCGCGGAAGTACACGCGTTTTATAACCTTCCGCGGCTACAACCCGGGCGTCCGCATTTACCCCGGGACGCGCGTGGAGGCGTACGCGCACGAGCACGGCCTGATGCCGGCGGGCTTCGACTGGGCCGCGCCCTACGAGACCGCGGAGAACGAGAAGCTGTTCAAGTTGAAGGACAACGTGCCGCTGCTGCTGCAGCCGCAGCTCGGCCTCCGCGAGCTGCGGCGGCTTCGCCTCCGCTTCCTGTGGGGGTATTTGCTCACGCCGCGCTACATTCTGACGAAGGCCGTACGCGCCGTGCGCGTCGGCGAGGTGAGGCGGCTGTGGCGGGGGTTCCTGCGCGGCCTGGGCTTCAAGGTAAGGCGAGAGGAGGACCGCCTTCGCGACGTGCCGCTGGGCGCGCCGTCGGGCGGGTCCGAATAAACGAGGCGAGAGGTTTTTCCGGGAGGCTACGATGGGGGTTTCCGTTCTAGCGGCCTACCCCCGCGACGCGGACGAGGCGTATTTCGAAAAAATGCCGCCGCTCGGGATGCTGTGGATCGGCGGCGAGCTACGGCGGGCCGGTTTCGGCGTAGAATTCGTCGACCAACAGGTTGACGGCCGCGACCCGGCCGCCGTCGCGGCGGACCTCCGGCCGGCCCTGGCGCTGGTCGGCGGGACGAGCCACAGCCGCTTTGCCTCCTTCGAGTTAGCTTCCCGAATAAAGGAAGCTTACCCTCCGGCGACCGTCGTGTACGGCGGCCCGCACGCCTCCTTCGCCGCCGACGACACCCTTCAAAATATCCCCGCGATAGATATTATCGTCCACGGCGAGGGCGAGGCGACCTGCCTCGAGCTCGCCTCCTGGGCGGAGGCGGGCGCCCGCGCCGAGGAATTGGCGAAGATCGCCGGCCTCTCCTACCGCGACGACGGCGTCGTCGTCCACACGCCTCCCCGCGAACCCGTAGCGGACCTCGACGCGCTCGGCGCGCCCGCCCGCGACCTCGTGCCGATGCCTCGATACGAGATGAAGATGGAGTACCTGGACGATGTGGCCGGCGCCTCGCTCATGACGGCGCGGGGATGCCCCATCGGCTGCACGTTCTGCTCGGCCTCGGCCCTGTTCGGCCACACGTACCGAAGGCGGTCGGTCCCGGCGGTGGTCGACGAGGTGGAGGACCTCGTAACCAACTGCGGCGCCGGGGGCGTGAAGATCTTCGACAGCACGTTCACGCTGAACCGGCGCCACGTGGAGGGGTTTTGCGAGAAGCTGGGGAGGCGGGGGATCGATATCCCGTGGGAGTGCGAGATCCGCCTCGACGGCGTCGATAAGGAACTCCTCGCGACGATGCGGAAGGCCGGCTGCTACTACGTCGACGTCGGCGTAGAGTCCGGCTCGCAACGCGTCCTCGACGAGTGCGTCCGGAAACGCGTGCGGCTGGAGACCGCGGAGGAGGTCTTCAAATGGTGCGAGGAGTTGGGCCTGTTAGCGAAGGTGTTCTTTACGCTCGGCCACCCGGGTGAAACGTACGGGGAGGCGAAGGAGACTAACCGCTTCATCCGCCGCCACCGGAAATACGTCCGCCTCTTCGGCTACCACGCCGGCGTCAAGATTTACCCCGGCACGTACGTCGAACGATACGCCTGGGAGAGGGGCCTGATGCCGGCCGGTTTCCGCTGGTCCGCGCCGTACGTGAACGACGATCAACGTAAGCTCTTCCGCGCGCCGGACAACATCCCGATATTGCTCCAGCCCGGCCTGGGCCTCAAGGAGTTGCGGCGGCTCCGGCTGGGTTTTATCGCGATGCGCCTCGCCTCTCCCCGCTTCGTCGTCGAGAAGGCGAAGGCGATACTCAAGGCCGGCGCGTTCGGCAAGTATTTCCGGATCGTCGCGAAGGGGGTGGGCGGGAGGCCGAATTAAGGCTTGACTTTGTTCTGGTTTGGGATTAGACTTCCCTTAGACGCCATGTTTAAGATCGGTATAGTCATATTAACAGCGCTTTGTTTGGTCTCGGCCGCCTTCGCCGGTACCGAGTACCTGACAAAAGGCCATTATATTTTGGGTCTAGGGATGACGAGCGACATCTTCGGCGGCTTGCTCCTCGGCGGCCCCGAAGACGTCGCGATGATAACCGTCGAACCCGAGTTCGGCTATTTCTTCGCAGGGCGGACGGCCGTTATAACGGCTTTGGGCATAACGGCGTATTGGATCGGCGACTACGACTACCAACACCTCCAGTGGTCGGCCGGCGTGGAGTATGACGCGCCGCTCCACGAGCGGTTAGCGCTTTTTTTCCGCTTCGTCGGAGGGATCGATTACGACTCCGAAAAAGACGATGTATCCCCGTTATTCGGGCCCTCCTTCGGCGCCAAGGTGTTCCTGGTGCCGCAGACGCCGCTCTGGTTCGGCTACGGATATCAGGGCGTCGTAGAGACGTCCGAGTCCGGCAATTCGGAGTTATTGTCGCGGCACGGCATTACATTCGGCCTACAGATCATCCTCTGAGCAGGCCGGTAAGATAACCTATGACCTTCCGGTACACGATTATCGTTTTTACGGCCGCCGCGTTAACGTTGGCTTCGGCCGCCGCGGCGGAGGGCGAGTCGCCGCTGGAGCGGGGGACGATTACGTTCGGCCTGGCCTCCGGCGGGTGGCATCGGTATTCGATTACCGGGGGAGAAGGGAGTTACTCCGTTTTTACGCTTAGCCCGCTCGTGGGGATCTTCGCCGCTGACCGTATATGGTTGGGCGGGGGCGTAACGATCGCGAAATGGGAATTCGGCGAAGGGTACGGTAGCGAATCGGGGGCGTCGGTCCACGGCGGCCTCGATTACCATTTCCTCGAGGGGAAGTGGACGCCGTTCGTCGGCTTCTGGGGTTTGCTCGGCGATTACCCCGGCGACGGCGTCATGGCTCGCCTCGGCGCCCGATTCTTCGTCGTCCCACAGACATCGCTCGGCTTCGGCTACGACGGCGCAGTTGTCTTATACGATAATAGGTATAACGACACGACCGAGGTCAACACCTCCCATCGCCTCTGGTACGGTTTCCAATTACACTTTTAGGCCGGCCGCCCCGGACGGGTTGCCTTGGCGACCCGTTTTTGCTACAATATGACGTTAGGTTGCGCCCGTGGCTCAATTTGGATAGAGCAACGGACTACGGATCCGTAGGTTGGGGGTTCGAATCCCTCCGGGCGCGAAGGTAAGGGCCGCCAGGCCCTTTTATAGCGTATGGGCCGGTACTATTATCTCGCCGCGGCGGCGTTCTGGCTCGCCTCGGCCTGCAGCAACGTCGACGGCCCCTCCCCTCCGGGGAACGGGAGCGACCCGCTCTACTACCCCAACGGCGACGGCTCGAGCTGGTCCTACACCTACCAGCGCTACTTCAACAACGTCCCCTTCGGCGATCCCACCGAGTACGCCGAGACCTTCGACGGCTCCGTCGTCGTCGGCGGCCGGACGGCCCAGCGCCTGGCGCGATTCACGCCCGGCCTCGACGAGTACCAGCTGTTCTTCCTCGCCGACGACGAGAAGAACGTGGTCGCGCAGTGGGGGCGGGAATTTTACGTCGGCGGCCGTTTGACCGGCGCCGTCTATTTCGACCCCGCCTGGAACTTCCTCCTCTACCCGCTTCGCGTCAACCGCTCGTGGTCGGAGGCGAAGCAGCTCCGGCTCTCGCCGTTGGGCCTCGGCCTTCCCGCCGACGTCGACAACGACGGCCGCGACGACACCGTCGACGTCGAGATCGTATGCCACGTCGTCACGAAGGAGGACCTGACCATACCGCTCGGCACCTTCGAGGGGTGTTACAAGCTCCGCCGCACGATATACGCGACGTTCCACATGACCTCCGGCGGCGAGGCCGAAATCACTTACGTGCGGTACGCGTGGTTCAAGCCGAACAAGGGTTTCGTCCAATATACCGGCGACGAGATCTACGTCCCCAACGGCGCGCGGTATACCTTCCTCGCCCAGCTTAAATCCTATCGCGTCGTCGAACCGAGCCGCGCCTCCTAACCTCTCTCGGAACGCCGGGCCGGAACGCCGCCGGGAGGCCGCCGGCCCGTTTTTTTATGCGCGACGTCCTATTCCTCTCCTATTTTTTCCCGCCGCTGGGCGGAGGCGCCGTCCTTCGCGCGGTCAAGTTCGTTAAATATCTCCCGGCCTTCGGGTGGCGGCCGCTCGTCGTGGCGGCCGCGGGCGGGTACCACGTCCGCGACGCCTCGCTGGAGGCGGAAATCCCGCCCCAGGTCGTGCGGAGCGGCGTCGCGCCGCCGGGGGGCTCCGGCCTGGCCGGTACCCCCGGTGGTTTTCTCGCCCGCGTCCGGCGCCGCCTCTCCCGGGAAAGGCGGCGGCTCCTGTGCTTCCCGGACGTCTATACCTGGTTCGCGCGGCCGGCGTACGAGGAGGCGCGGCGCCTCCTGGCGGAGCACGAGGTGGAGGTCATTTTCTCGACCGCGCCGCCGTATACCTCCCACCTCCTCGCCTCCCGCCTCGCCGCCGAGACGGGCCTTCCGCTGGTCCTCGACTACCGCGACGCGTGGACCGACAACCCGCTGGATGCGTACCCCACGCCTCTTCACCGCTGGCGGACGCCGCGGGCGGAGGCGCGGGTTCTAAGCGAGGCGGCCGCGGTAACGGCGGTTACGGCGGGCATGGCGGAGCAGTACGGGCGGCGCGTACCTGCCGGATGTCCGGTCATATTCCTCCCCAACGGTTACGACGAGGCCGACTTCGTCTCGCCGGCGCCTCCCGCGGCGGGGCCGTTCGTCGTCGCCTACTCCGGCCAACTCTACGCCGGCCGCCGGCCGGGGACGTTTTTCGAGGCCGCGGCGCGGTTCGTGAAACGCCGGAACCTCGGCCCGGGCGATTTCCTCGTGCGCCTCGTGGGGCCCATCGGCCCCGGCGTCGCGCGGCGGGCCGCGGCGGCGGGCCTCCCGGTCGAGGCCACCGGTTTGGTGGAGCACGGCGAGGCCGTCCGCGCTATGCGCGAGGCGGACGTCAACCTGTTGTTAATAGGTTCGCGGCCGGGCGCGGAGGCCACGCTGACCGGGAAGATCTTCGAGTACCTCCGCGCGGGCCGGCCGATCTTGGCGCTGGTGCCGCCTCCGGGCGAGGCCGCGGCGCTGATCCGCGAGTTCGAGGCCGGCGTCGTGGTTCCTCCCGACGACGTCGACGGCGCGGAGCGCGCGTTGGAGGAGTTATACGAGCGGCGGGGGGCGGCGGCCGCGCCGCCTCCGCCCGGGCTGGAGCGTTACGAGCGGCGCCGCCTGGCGGCGGAGTTGGCCGCCGCGTTCGAGGAGGTTTGCCGTGAGCGGTAAGCGCCTCCTCCTCGTCGCCCACAATTTCCCGCCGCTGGGGAGCGGCGGCGTCCACCGGCCGGTTAAGTTCGCACGTTACCTGCGCGACCTCGGGTGGGAGGTCGACGTTCTCACGGTCAAAGATATCCGGTACCACGCGTACGATCCCTCCCGGGGGGAGGAATTGGCGGGCGTACGCGTCTACCGGGCCGGCAGCGCGGAGCCGCTCCGTCTCCGGTGGCTCGCGGGGTGGCGACCGCCGACGCCGGCGGAAGCGCCGGCGAACTTCGCGGAGGTCGAACGGCGCTGCCGGGAGGAGGAGGCCGCGCCGGCTGCCTCCCGCGCGGGCCGGTTATACGGTGCGGTGAGCCGTCACCTCTTTCTCCCCGACGAGCAGATCGGGTGGGTGCCGCTCGCGACGGCGAAGGCCCTCCGCCTTAACGCTCGGCGGCCGTACGATATAGTATTGACGACCTCCCCTCCCGAATCGTGCCACCTGGTCGGGCTGAAGTTTAAGATCGCGACGGGGCGGCCGTGGGTCGCGGACTTCCGCGATCTGTGGAGCACGCACCACCTCCGCCGCGGCCTGTTCGTCGGGAATCGGCTGCTGCACGGCGCGCTGGAGAAATGGGTAAGGCGGGCGGCCGACGGCCTGGTCGCCAACACGGAGGCTATGGCGCGGGATTTCGAGGCGGGCGGCCGACGGAAGAGCCGGGTTTTGACGCTCCCCAACGGCTTCGACCCCGCGGACTTCGGCGAGCCTTGGCCCAAGGCCCGGCCGGACGATTTCGTCGTCGTCCACAACGGCTCCTTTCGCGGCGGGAGGCGGGCGCGGGCGCTGCTGGAAGGATTCGCCGAGGCCCGCCGGCGAGACCCGGCGTTCGCGGCCCGGGCGAAGCTGTATTTAATGGGGATCAACCGCGCCGACGACCTCGCGCTCCTGGGGGAGTGGGGGTTGGAGGAGGCGGTTTTCGCCGCGGGTTACCTCTCCCACCGGGAGGCGCTGCGGGCCTGCGGCGGCGCCGACCTGCTCGTTCTGGTTATGTCGGCGTCGGAGGGGCCGGCGCTCGTCCCGGGCAAGCTCTACGAGTATCTCGGGCTGGGGCGGCCGCTCTTGGCCGCCGTCCCGGCGGGGGAGGCGCGGGACGTCGTCGAAGCGGCGACGCGGGGCGCGGCGGTCGTTCCGCCGGAGGACGCCGAGGCGATAGCGCAAGCCCTCGGCGAGAAGTTCGAGCGGTGGCGCGCTGGCGATTTAAAATATGAAACGGTTCCGGCCGTGGTGGGTACATATAATAGGATAAAACAGGTCGAACGGCTGTCCGCATTTCTCGCGGCCGTACCGTAAATTGAATTGCCTTGCTATTTAAACGGCGCTATGGTAATTTTTGCGAAAGGTTTACGGAACTAAGTACGCGTGCGAGGTAATATGCGTAAAATCGCTTTAGCGCTTATAATCGGCGCCGCCGGGACGTGGGCCGCCGGGCCGGAGGCGGCCGCGCCGGTTCCTCCTGCGACGGCGCCCGCGCCCGTGCCGACGCCGTCGGCAGAGGGCGCCGTACCACCGACGGTCGTCGTCGGCGGACCGGCGGCCGGGGAAACGGCCGGCGAATCCGCCTTCGAGGTAAGCCTCCTAACCTCCGGCGAAAACGGATGCACGTTCGCGGTTAAGGTCCCCGCGCCCGAAATATCCGAGGTGACGGCCGGGGGCCGGCGTTTCGACCGCTTACGGGTGCCCTCCTTTACGCCCGCCGGGGAGGCCGGCGCGCCGGAACTTTTGGTGAACCACGTCAGCGTCGCCGCGCCGCCGGAGGCGGACGTCGCCGTTACGGTTGAGCGGGTTTCGTACGACCTCCGAACCGACGTGGACCTGTACCCCCGCCCGCGGTTGGAGGTGGAGGAGCGGCACGGCGAGCAAACGTTGGCCGAGGTATTCGCGTACGAGGCGGCCGCTTACCGCGAAGGCGCCTACCCGGCGCGCCTCGCGGAGGTGGACGACGAGCGGTTGGTGCGGGGGTGCCGTCTTCTGGCCATCGCCGTCTACCCCTACCAATACCAACCGGCGACCGGCACGCTGAAAGTCGTAAAAGAGCTGGTCGTTCGCGTATCCTTCCGGGGCGGCGTGCGCCGGCCGAACGCCCGCTACCCGGCCCGGCCGGTCGAGACGGGCGTATTTGGTCGCGTTCTTCCGGGCGTGGTCTTGAACTGGGAAACCGCCTCCCGGTGGCCTTTCGCCGGCGGTTTGCTCCCCTCCCGCGACCAGGGGATTTGGCCCAGCGACTTCGCCGACCGGCCGGCCGCGAAGGTTATCGTCAAGGACGCCGCGTTGTACCGGCTAGGGTACGACGACCTCAAGGCGGCGGGCTTTCCGGTCGAAACGCTCGCGCCGGCGAACTTGCGCCTCTACGGGGGACCGGCGCAGAAGCTGCCGCGGGAGTTCGGGTACGATCCTCCCGGCTTGACGGAAATGCCGTGCTACGTGGCGGGCCAGGACGACGGCCGGTTCGACCGGACCGACTACGTCGAGTTCTACGGCCACGGCTGCGACTTTTTCCGGCCGGTCCCGGCCGGGACGAAAGGCGGGCAGGAGTTTTCGAAAAACCGCTTCACGCGGTATAACGTCTACTGGCTGGTCGCCGACGAGGCGGCGGGGAAACGCGCGGCGGCGGCTTCCGTGCCGCCCGCGGGCGGGACCCAGCGGGATTATTTCTGGTCCCGCCTCCGTTTGGAGGAAGACAACCTCGACATTGCCGAGACCGAGGATGACGTACTGGAGGAGGACGAGTACTGGTATTGGCGCCAGTATAACGCGCCCACCGGAAAAGAGCTGTTGACGTCGTTCACGGTTCCGGACCCGTATCCCGCCGGCGGGAACGCGTATTTTCAGCTTATGGTCCGCGAGGTGGAGGGCCTCACGACGGGCAACGGGCCGCATCACACGCGCCTGTATCTGAATTACCCTGACGAGCAACACAAGTTCTTCGACCGCGTATACACGGCCGACGTGGAGACGTATTTCCACACGCGGTTTCCTACCAGACTACTCCAGAGCGGCGTGAACCGTCTCTATTTCGAGCAGGTGGGGGATCGGAGCTCCACCAACGACTACGTTAACGTCGACCACGTCGAGTTCGAATATCCGCGGCGCTTGCGGGCGTACCAGGATTCGTTGTATTTCGCAAACTTACCCGGCGATACGGGGCGGGTCCTGTTCGAGGTGTCCGGCTTTTCGACCGCCGACGTCGTAGTCTACGACGTGACGCGCGGCCGGCGCTTCCGCGATTTCGAGATGAAGAGCGAGGGCGGTGCCTATACGCTGCGCTTTACCGACGACATCCCCTCCGGCCAATGTTGGTACGCGGCCTCCTCCGCGGCGGCGATGCGCAAACCCCTCGACCTGTACCTGGACGCCGGGTCGACGCTGCGCGAGGTCGACGAGCCGGTTGACATGATCGTCGTCGTCTACGACGGCTTCTACGACAGCG
>CP070633.1:313738-322245 GCA_020356085.1 Candidatus Coatesiibacteriota bacterium
GGCCCCACCCCTCCTCCTCCCAGGCGGGATACTTGGTGATGTACGCCCAAGACCGAGCGACGGCGTCGTCGTAGCGCCGCTCGCCGGTGAGTTCGCGCCACCGCGACCACGCCCACACCGACTCCGAGGTGTTATCGGTTTGGATGATGTTTGGCAGGTCTTCGCCCTCCCGGATGCCGCCGTAGTTCGGGTCGTTGGGGTCTTTGACCTGCCAGTACTCGATGAAGGCACAGGCTTTGCGAAATACGTCGTCGACGTCGTAGCTATCGGCCGCGGCGCCGTAGCCAAGGCGAGGCGTAACAGGCGGGCCCCACGGCCGCTCCAATTCCTCCGCCGTCCAGAATTCCGTGGCTCGCGCCGGCGAGGCGGCGGCCGCGATCAGGGCGGCGAGCATTAAGTTCGATATTCGTTTGCGCATGGCGGTTTCCTCCCGCGGCCGCGCGGCTCCCCGTTACGGCGCGCCGCGCACGAACGCGAATTCCTCCTGCGACCATTCGTAAGTTTCGTCGATTATCGTTTCCCCCTCCGCGGTGCTTTCGGTCCCCTCCACGACGAGGGCGGGCGTCGGTTCGAGGCGGAGCGTAACTGTAGCGCCGTAGGCGTACACGGCGTCGGAGGTTCGCTTCTCCTCCGTCCGTACGCGCGCAACTTCCCGCAACGCCTCGCCGTCGTAGCGGTAGAAAACGTCGTACCCCCGGCGCCCCTCCTCTGTCTCCTCCGTCTCGCGGCACGAAAGTAGGCCGCCCCCGGCCGAAGGTACCGCCGTCACCTCTACGCCCCAGAGGGCCGGCCGGCCGCGAGCCAGCAGTTCTCCCCGGAATTCGTCGCCTTCCCGCGCGAAAAAGTATAGTTCGTGAGGTTCGTCGCGCCATTGTACGAGTACGGCGGCGTCGGCGTGGCTGTCGCCGGTCAGGTCGCCCGCCGTCAGGCGGAGGTAATCGCGCGGCGCTCGCTCGTCGAGGTAATCGAGGAAGTGGCGCCAGGTGTCTCCGTCCCGTAGGGCGGCGTATCCCAGCAGCGCCTCCTCGGCGTCGCCTCCCCACCAGCCGCCGATCGCGGAACATTCCAGATAATACGCCATGGCTTCGCCGTGGCGGTTGGCCGCGGCGGCACAGTCGCCGAGGCGGAGGTAGTTATAATCGGCGAAGAGGCCCTCCGGCGCCTCCTCCAACGATTGCGCGTAAAGCGCTCGTGCCTTTTTCTCCTCGCCGAGATGATAATGACAGTCGGCGAGGTGCGTCAGCGTACCGGCGCGTTCCTCCGCGTCGGCCGTCGCCGAGAGGTATCGACTAACGTGTTTTCGGAGGGATTTTAAGTCTGCCTTCCCGGGCGGGTTCTCCGGCGTGTAATTGATGTCGTACAGCGTCTCCAACACGGCCCCGGCGTACGCCTCCGGCCACCGCGGGTGTTTGCGGCGTTGCTTCAGGAAGGCCAGCCGGTCCTCGCGCCTACCCAACGCGACGACGGCCTCCGCGGCCGCGGCCGATGTCGGGTACTGCTCGATCAACGTGTGGAAATTATCGCTGCCGCCGGCGAAGAACAGCCGCAGGGCCCCGGGCGGGTCGCCAACGAGGCGTTCGAGCAGCTCCAGCCGGGAGGCGATTCCGGGGGCCGCCTCGGCGTCGGCCTCGGCCGCTGCGGCCAGGTACGCGCGGGCGGCGGAGGCGTTGCCTTCCTGCGCTAACGCGGCGTGGGCGAGCACCAGTTTGGCCGGCAGGTCCTCGGAAGCGGCGAGGTGGTCGGCGAAGCGACTCAACTCGGCCTGGGCGTAGTCGCCGTTTCCGTCGGCCGCGAAAAGGTTTGCCTCGTAGTACGCCGGCGCTCCCTCCACGCCGTAGCTCTCGCGCGAGACCGCCCACAACTCCGGCGTACCGTCGCCGTCGACGTCGTCGAAGAGGTAGTCCCGCTTGGTGTCGGAGGTGCCGCCGTACGCCCAGGCGGAGGAGTCGTAGTCGCCGTACCACCGCGAGTAGAACTCCTCGTGGAGGCGGGTCTCGCCGTCGAAGGCCCGGACCAGGCCGTCGTCGGCGAGGCGATATAGGATCCAATAGTCGTATTCGGTACCCATGCCTGAACCGTAGGAGGACTCGGTGCAAGTGAAGAGGTAGTACCTCCGGTCGCCGACTTCCCGCTCGACGATCGTGCCGGCGTCGCCGCCGAATTCGGGATTGTGGAGGAAAGGGCCGTCGAGCGCGGCGAGCTTCCACGCCCCCTCCGCCGGCGCGTAAAACGCGACGTAGACCTCGTCGTAGTAGCCGAAGGAGACGCGGGCCGCGGCGAGCGCCCAGCCCGCCTCCGCCGCGACGAACGGGCTCCACGTAACACCCTCCGGTTTGCCGTGAACGTCGCCGGAGGCGAGCAGCAGCTCTTCGGCCTCCTCGGCAGCGGGGAAGGAGAAGTCGGCCGCGCCGGCCGCGGCGGCCAGAAGCGCGAGCGGGAGTAATATTCTCATAGGGTACCTGGGTCCTTTATTCGGGGATGCCGCCGGTGTCCATTTCGGCCGCCTCCATTTCCGCGGCCTCGGCCGGCGTTTCCTCCTCCTCCAGGTGGCCGACGAACGGCCGCCAGGCGTACGGGTCGACGCCGAGATAGCTGAGCGCTTCCGCCAGCGAGGTCGTAGCTTTGGCTCGGGCGGTGGCGGTCGCGCGGTACGCGACGAATCCGGCGTCCTCGTAATGTTCGACCGCGAGTTCCTCCTCCTCCGCCACTTCCATAATGCGGCCGGAGTAGATCGTGAGTTCGGGGATACCGACGGGTTTGGAAAGGCAGTATTTAAAACCCTCCAGGTTATATGTCGTCTGGATCTCGCGGGCGAGGGCCCCCGGCAACATCTTGCGCGCGCGGTCGCGGACACTCCCCTTTACGTCGTCGACGGCCCGGGCCTTCGTCGACTTAGGCATGCTGACGTCGCGGTAGAAGGCATGGTAAGTGCGCTTCTCGTCCAAAGCCGCTTTTACGGCGGCCTTCGCCTCGGCGAGGCTCGCGCGGTCGTACTCGCGGATCAGGAAGAGGAGGTTGACGGACCACCTCAAATCGTACTTGGTGAGCTGGGGATCGGCGGCGCCGGTGTTCGCGGTAGGGGAGTCGTAGCGGGAGATGGTGCGCGCGCCGGTGACGGCTCCCGGGCCGTAGGCCGTCCCGAGGGTGGCTATGGCCTCGCGCGAGATCGCGGCTAGGCGGGCCTGGTCCTCCTCGGTGGGAGTCGTCGCGGCGGCGTCGAGGCGGGCTTTCTCTTCCCGGTACCGCTCGCGGAAGGCGAGGTACGATTCCTTGTGGCCGACGGCGAAGTATTTGGTGTGGGCGGCGAGGGCGTTCGCCTCTAGCGCTAAGGCGGGAGGCGCGGCGCCAGCGAGGAGCGTGGCCAGGTCGTTGGCCCGGCCATACTGGCGCTGCGCAAGGAGGTAGCGCGCCCGGGCGGCGAGCCACTCCGCGTCTTCCGGGACGAACGCGCCCTCCGCGAGGCGGAGCTGGCGGCCCTCTACGGTAAGGGCGCCGGCTACCGCGGCCGCGAGCACGAAGGCCGCGACCGGAGCGACAATCCGGATTCCCTTCACGCCGAGCCGATATTAACACATGCCTTCCTGCCCGTCAATAAAACGGCGGTAGCTTGACACCGCCTCGCCGCGCTGTTATTATGCCGCGGGATGGCACCTACCGGGAGTCGTTACAAAATAGTCGTTTTCGTGCCGGCCGAGGTGCGGGAGACGGTCCGGGAGGCGATGGCCGCGGCCGGCGCCGGCGTTATCGGCGACTACACGCACTGCTCGTTTGCTTCCCCGGGCGTCGGGACGTTCCTGGGCGGCGCGGGGACGGACCCCGCCGTCGGCGAAGCGGGCCGTCTCGAGACGGTGGAGGAGTGGCGGCTGGAGATGGTAGCGCCGGAGGCAGTCGTCCCCGACGTAATCGCGGCGATGAAGAACGCCCACCCGTACGAGGAAGTCGCGTACGACGTCTATCGCCTCGCGGATTTCTGATAATATGGCCCGTGTAGAGTTCGAACCCACCTCCTTTCACCGCTTCCTGAATTGCGGCCCGACCGTTTTGGCCGTGACGCAGGACGACGGCCCGCCCAACATTATCACGTTGTCGTGGGTGACGCCGGTGAGCCATGAGCCGCCGCTGGCGCTCATCTCGGTGTCGCCCCACCGGTACAGCCACGGCCTCTTGGAGGCCGGCGGCGAAGTCACGCTCAACGTCCCGCCGTGGGAGCTGCTGGAGGAGGTCGCGTTCTGCGGCCGCGTCTCCGGGCGGGAGGTCGACAAGTTCGCCGAAACCGCGTTACGGCCGGTACCGTCCGTCCTCGTAACGCCACCCGGTATCGAGCAGTGTCTGGCGACGCTGGAATGTCGCGTGGAGGAGACCGTCGGCGTCGGCGACCACACGGCCTTCGTATTGCGCGTCGTGCGCGTCGTGGCCGACGAGGAAGCCGCGACGGAACGGTTCGGCCCCGGCGGAGGTATCCCCACGACGATTCACCACCTCCGCGGAAGATACTTCGCGCCGCTCGGCGGGCCGGTGAAGGAGGCGGGGAAGGCGGAATGAACGCCGAACGGCCTAGACCCTCCATCATTACGCTCACGAGCGACTTCGGCCTGTCGGACGGCTACGTGGCGAGTATGAAGGGCGTATTATTGGGGTTATGTCCCGGCGCCGAATTGGTGGACCTCAGCCACGAAGTCCCGCCGCACGAGATCCTGCCGACCGCGTTGATCCTGGAGGCGACAGTGCCGTATTTCCCGCCGCAGACGGTCCACGTGGTCGTAGTGGACCCGGGGGTAGGTTCCCGGCGCCGCGCGCTGGCGCTCTCTTCGGCGGGCCACTTCTTCGTAGGGCCGGACAACGGCCTCTTCACGCCGTTTCTCCAGGAGGAGGTCGTAACCGGCGTCGTCGCGATCGAGGAGGAGCGGTTTCGCCTCCGCGCGTTTTCGAGTACGTTCCATGGCCGGGACCTCTTCGCGCCGGCGGCGGCCGCCCTCGCCCGCGGCGCCGACTACGCGAGCTTGGGGCCGGAGATCGCCGACCCCGTTAAATTCCCGTGGCCGCATGCGGTCTTGGCGGGAGATAGACTAGTCGGCACGGTCCTCCACGTCGACCATTTCGGCAACTGCGTGACGTCGATCAAAGAGAGCGACCTCCCGACGTGGGAGGCCTATCACGTGCGGTGCCGGGAGGTGGATTTTGGGCCGCTGAAGCGGCACTACGCGGAGGTCGTCTCCGGCGCGCCGCTCGCGTTAGTAAACTCCATGGGCCGCCTCGAGCTGGCGATCGCCCAGGGAAACGCCGCCGTCGCGCTGGGTATCCGAACGGGCGATGACGTGACGGTGGCGCCGGGTAAATAGCGGCGGCTGTTATTTGCCGCGGAACAGCTTCGACCACGCTGATTTCTTGGACTTTCCTTTTGGGGGGAGGTCGGCCTCGTCGGGATGGAGGCGGCGGTACAGGCGGACGTGGCCGTGGCCCGAGGGCGCTTTTTCGACTTGCAGCTTGCCGTCGGAGCCGGGCCGGGCCTCCGCGGCCATGATCCATATATGGTAGGACCGCCCCGGCTCGACGTCGACGTGATCGGCGAGCATATCGTGGTAGATAATCGTCTCGGAACCGTCGGCGTGGATTTCGGCGATTAGGTGGCTTTTATAGGTGCGGCTGAAATATTGATGCCGATCGAACCACAACCGCGTCCGACCGTCGGCTTCGGGGTACCACCCCTCGACACGGACGACGGCGTCCGTTTCGCGGGTCGTAAGGTGGGCGAGGCACTCGAAGTGCGGGTCCGTTTTAAAGTCGTACAAACCGGTACCTCCGCTCGGGTGACGAGGTGATGCAGTTTTGCGCGTAGCGTTCGTTCAATTCCCGCCGGCTTTCGGCCGGACCGCCGAGAATTTGGCCCAGGCCATAGGTCTGGCCGAGGGCGTCGAAGCCGAGCTGTACGTCTTCCCGGAGCTTTTCGCCTCCGGCTACCAATTCCGCGACCGGGAGGAGGCGCGGGCGATCGCCGAACCCGTACCGGGAGGTTTCGTCGCCGAGGAATTAGCCTCCTGGTGCCGCCGGCGAGGCGCCTTCGTATGCGCCGGCCTGGCGGAGGCCGACGGCGAGGCCGTATACAATAGCGCCGTGCTGCTGGGGCCGGCGGGCTTGCGCGGCGTATACCGCAAAGTGCATCTCTTTCGGCACGAGAAGGAGCTGTTCGACGTCCCCGTGGAGGACCATTTCGAAGTTTACGACATTGGCCACGCCCGCGTCGGCATGATGATCTGTTTCGACTGGATCTTCCCGGAAGTCGCGAGGATCCTGGCGCTGCGCGGCGCGCAAATCATCCTCCACCCCGCGAACCTGGTGTTGCCCCATTGCCCGGAGGCCATGATTACGCGTTGCCTCGAGAACCGCGTTTTCGCCGTAACCGCCAACCGCGTCGGGACCGAGGACCGGTGGGGGGAGGAGATGACCTTTATCGGCGAGAGCCAGATCGTCAATCCGCAGGGCGAGGTGCTCATGCGGTTGGAGGACGACGAGGCGGCCGTCGGCATCGACCTTAACCCCGCGGAGGCCGACGACAAACGCGCGACGCCCGAAAACGACCTCTTCGCCGATCGCCTCGTACAGCTCTATACGGAACTGCTGCGGCCGCGGTAGCGCGGTAATACCGTGGAGCCCGCGGCCGCCGCGGGCTTTTTATTTCCCTCCGCGGACCATCGATATTATATCTTCGCCTCGCAGGACGTAGGCGAAGCCGTACGCTAGGTTGAGCAGCGAGCTGCGGTGGAACTCGCGGGAGGGCGCCGCGACGCCGTCGGCGACGAAGAAGACGCGGTAGTCGCGCATGAAAGCCTCGCGGGCCGTCGTCTCGCAGCACAAGTTGGCCATAACGCCGGTGACGACGACGTCCTCCACGCCGGCCTGTCGCAGGCGCGGCTCCAGGTCGGTGGCGAGGAAGGCGCTGTAGCGGATCTTGGGTATAATCACGTCGCCCAGCTGCGGCGCCAGCCCCTCGAAGACCGCCGCCTCCCACGTCCCCTCTTGCGGCGAGGAGTTGTCCCACCATTCCGCCATCATGCCGCTGTTGCCGCCCGCCGGGTCCTCGGCGTGGCGGGTAAAGAAAACCGGCCGCCCGGCTTCGCGGAAGGCGTGCGCAATCGTCGCGATCGTGTCGACGATGGCGGCGCCGGCGGGCAGGTAGATCGGGCCGTCGGGATGGATGAAGGCGTTCTGCATGTCGACGACGAGGAGCGCCGCCGCCGGCACGTTCAGCGCCATTTCGTGGACGTTATGGGCGGCGATCTCCTCCAACAACTGAGCAGCCTCCGCTACCGGGTCGTATGGGAGTTTTTCGGCCATTTAATCCGTCCCCTCCATGTCGGGGATAAGTTCGCCGGGCTGGAGGTGGCCGCCGGCGGTCTCTTTGGCTTCCGGCGGCGCCGCCGCCAGCGCCTCCTCGTAGCCGCGCTCGACCTCCGCCTCGGCCGCCGCCTCCTCTTCCGGCGAGCGGTACGTAAACGTTGCCGTCGTCCATTGCAGCGGGTCCACCACCCACTTGAAGACGCGCATCTCCCAGTGGAGGTGCGAGCCGGTGGCCAGGCCGCTGGAGCCCATATAGCCGAGAACCTGTCCTTTCTCGACGCGTTCGCCCGGCTCCACCGCGATCCCGGATAGGTGGTTGTAAATGGTGAAGACGCCGCGGCCGTGGTCGACGATGACGGCCTTGCCGCGGACGATTAGCTCCTCCCCGAGCATGACCTTGCCGCGGTTTGCCGCGCGGACCGGCGTCCCTTCCTTATTGGCAATGTCGACGCCCAGGTGGCGCTCCTCGCCGCCGGTGCTGAAGGTCCGGTAGGTGCCGAAGGGGGAGGTGATGCGGCCTTCCGCCGGCAGCGTAAACGTGCCCGCCCAGAGTTGTTCGTCGCTCTTGCGGGTAATGATGCCCTGGACCTTGCGGTACTCGAGCATCTTCTTCTCCTCCAGCGCCGGGTCGAAGATCTTTTTCTTGTCCGGAGCGGCGATGACGATTTTCTCTTTGATATAACCGCCGTCCGCGACGGCCACCGTCCCCTCCAACTTTACCGGCTGGTCGTACGCGTCGAAGCCGGTAACCGCGACGGGGTAGTCGCCCGGCGGGCAGGAGGCGCGCACGCCGACGAGGCTGGTGAAGCCGTCGGCCGTCTTGTAGAAGGGGAATTTCTGTTCCCAGAGTTCGCCCTCCAGGTCGTACAGTTTATTATTGGCGGTCAACTGGACCCGCAAGATCCGGCCCTGGTCAACGCGCGGCGGGTCGAAGGCGAGCTCGAGGACGGTGGGGTGGTTCGCGACATAGAACGTAACGGCGCGGGAGGCGCGGCGGCCGTGGACGTCGGCGGCGGCCAGCGCGAGCTCGTGGCGGCCGTCGGCTAGAAGCGCGGTATCGAGCTTGAAGCGAAACGCTATCGTCCGCCGCTCGCCGAGCTCGAGCGCGGGCGTGCAGTCGGCGCCGTCCAGCGTCAGCGTGAACTCGCCCAGCCGCGAGGCGTCGACGACCT
>CP070633.1:322345-330801 GCA_020356085.1 Candidatus Coatesiibacteriota bacterium
CCAAATACGCCGCCACCCGGGCGTACAGGTTGTCGAAGACTTCGGGCGTCATCTCGACGTTAACCTTCCCCCACCAGATATCTTTCTCCGTCTTCGGCTCGCGGACGACGAACTTATCGTTGGGAGAGCGGCCGGTACGGTCGGGCGTAGTCCGGACGACGAGCGCGCCGTTGTCGGCGAGCTCGCCTTCGCTCCGCCGCACCGCCATTTCGACCAGCACCGGCGACGATAAGTTGCGATACACCGTCCGTTGAGGTTCGATGCTTACTGCGCTTAAACCGTAGTCCTCGACCATGGCCGTTCCCCTTTGCGGATGACGTTTTGTGAAATCCTTAACGAATTATCATAGGATAAACCGCCGCGCCCCGCAAGCCATTAATCGCTTACCCGCAGCTCGTAGATATCGTTCGCCGGGTCCTTATACGCCGGGCGCGTATAACGCGCGAGGAAATCGAAGAACGCGTTTTTCGTCCGCACCGAATACGACGCCCAAGCGCGTTCCTCGTACATGTGGAAGAGGTGGACGTGCGTCACGCCCCACTCCCGCGCCAGCCGATACAAGCCCTCGGCGTCCGCACCCTCCTCCGCCGCCAACAGAAACGCAGAGGCCTCGAAAAACGAATCGTACACGGCCTCCCGCTCCAGGTAGAGCGTATGGTTAGTAAACATCATCAACACTCTAGCGTCCGGGGGCGTATCCTCGTTGAGGTACATCTGCGCGCGGTAGAAAGCGCATTTCTCGTCTAAAAATCCCTCCCGGCTCTGGCCCGCCAAATAATCGAACCCCTCCAGCGTATGGACGAGGCCGCCGATGTTGTACGCTACCCCGGAGAATATAAAAACGGCGACGATCGCGGCCCTCCATGTGGCGCGGCCCCACGCGCCCCACGCCCCCTCCGCCGCCGCCAACGTTCCGGCCGCGGCCACGGCCAGCGCCGCCAACCCCCCGTCCAGGAAGCGAAGCTGCTGCGGGCCCAGCGACCAGCAGACGAAAAATCCCCACCCGAAAACGACAATCCGTCCCGCCCGGCGAAACGCCACGGCCGCCACCGCCGCCAACGGAAGCAAGAACGGCAAGTAGACCCCCGCGAACGCCTTGTAATCGAAATCCGCCTCCACCGAAATACGGTACGGCAGCAACAAATAGTCGGACCAACCGCGGCCGGCACACATGCCGTGCTGCCATTCAATCAGCGCCTCCGCCTGCGCCGGCGTAAAATCTCGGCCGCCCAGCACGTCGTAGAATAAAGGGAAAACCGGATTCCCGCGCTCGACGTAGGCCTTAACCAGCCACGGCACGACGAAGAGGAACGCCACGGCTAAGATCAGCGCCAACTCCCGTGCGCGGAGGCGCCGCCGAATCAGGTCGTACGCGAGGAGGGGAACGAACGCCCCCAGCGCGTAGATGGAGGTGTATTTCACGGCCAACGCCGCGCCCAAGAAAACGCCGACCGCCGCCGCCCGCCGCAGGTCCGCCGGCGCTTCGGCCCCCCGGGGCGTAAAGTAGAGGAAAAGCGCCGCGGCCACGTACAACATCAAGAAATGGTCGACATGCGCGCCGGGCATGACGACGAAAAATACCGGCGTAAAATATACGAGGAACGTCGCCGTCGCCGCGTAAAACTGCGGCAGCCACCGCCGCGCCAGCCGGTATACGACCGCCGCCGCCAGAAGCGTAACGACAAAGTAGGAGGCGTTGGCGCACGTCAGACCGTCCCACATCATCGCCCACAGGTAAAACATCGTGGCACCCAGCGGCATGGAGGCGTAAATGTTATGGGGTAAGTATGCGAAGTGGTGGGCGCCGAGATACTTGAAGGGAACGGCGAGGTGGTACGTCAACGCGTCCCAGTAGATCGGCGGCTCGGCCGCGGCCAATGCCAGCGGAAACGTCAACAGCCCCGCGGCGAAAAGCCACGCCGCCGGCCCGGGCTCCAACTCGGTCAGCCACCGCCGGAGGCGGCCGGGTTCGGCCCGCAGCCGCGTGAACCACGGGTACGCGCCGGCGACCAGCACCGCGACGACTACAACCTTAGCGACCACCGCGTACGCGAGGTGTGCCGCCGCCAACGCGAACGCCGCGACGCTGAACGCGACGACGCCGGCCGCCGTCGCCACCTCCGGCGGGACCTCCCGCGGAAGACGGAGGAGGCGGAAAAACGCGCGCCCGACGAAATAGGCCGCGAGCCACAGCGCCGCGAAGAGGGCCAGGTGCCACGCCTTCGCGAGTAGCGACCCGACCGTATTCTTGTAAATATGGGGCGTCACCGCGTTAAGGACGAACAGCCCGCCCGCCAGCGCCACCGCCACTATCGCCCATCCGTACCGTCGCACCTTTAGTCTCCTACCAGTTCGTAGACTTCGTTTTGCGAATCGCGGAAACGCACGTCGCCGTAACGTTCAAAAAACGCATATACGTTCCGGCGGGCCTCCGGCGAGTAGTAAGGCCACACGCGCCCCTCGAAGAAGTGATACACGTGGAGGTGCGTACACTCCCACTCCCGCGCCAAATCGTACAGCTCCCGCGGGTCCCGGGCTTCCTCCGCCGCCAGCAGGAACGGCGAAGCCTCCAAAAAGGAATCGTACACCGCCTCGCGCTCTAAAAACAACGTGTGGTTCGTAAAGACCATAAGGACCTTCGCCTGCGCCGGCAGCTTCGCGTTAATGTATTCTTGCGCGGGATACATACCGACGTTTTCCCTTAAAAACCCTTCATAATCGCCGTTGAGAAAAAACGCGTAACCGAAGGTCCCTCCCAACATAACGCCCGAAAAGCTCGGGACGCTTACCGCTATTAGCCCCCCTACGACGACCACCCGCCCCAACCGCCGCGTCCAGCTCCCCGCGCCTCGTTCCGCCGCCGCCAGCACGGCCGCCGCCGCCGTACCGAACGCCGGTAGCGCCGCGCCTAAAAAACGGAGCTGCTGCGACCCGAAAAACCACGCGGCGAGGTACAACCACCCGAACGCGACGAGGCGGCCGCCGCGGCGGAACGCGACCACCGCGATCGCCGCCCACGGCAACAGGAACGGTAGAAATACGCCGGAAAAATTGGCGTAGTTAACGTCGGCGGTTACGGATACCCGGTAGGGCAAGAGTAGGAAATCGAACAGCCCGCGGCCTGGGCCGATGCCGTATTGCCAGGCGTAGAATCGCTCCGCTTGCTCCGCCGTGAAATCGCGGCCGCCGAATACCTCGTACATCAACGGGAACACCGGATTCCCCCGCTCGACGTACGCCTTGACCAACCACGGCCCAACGAGCACCAACGCCGCCGCGGCCGCAGCCAGTACCCATCTCACCCGTATCCGCCCCCGGATAAGATCATAAATCCATATCGGAATAAACGCCGCGGCCACCGCGAACGCCGAATACTTGACGGCTACGGCGGCTCCCGCGAAAGCCCCCACCGCCAGCCAACTCCGGCCGATCCGGTCAGCACCCTCGCGCCCCTCCGAGAAATAGGCGTTTAGCGCCGCGACGGCGAACAGGATTTGGTAGTGGTCGTTGTGGGCACCCGATATCGCAACTATGACGGGCGGCGTTAACAGCACGAACGCACTCGCGAGCGCAGCGTGGAACTGCGGCACCCAGAGGCGCGCTAGGCGGTAGGTTAGAGACAAGGCCAGGACCGTCGCTACGAGGTGCGAGGCGCGAGACGTAATCCACCCATCCCAAAAATACGGCCACAGGTAAAATAGCGATCCGCCGAACGGCATGGAGGCGTACACGTTGTGCGGTAAATACGCGAAGCCGTGAGCTCCGGCGTACGCCTTGGGTACGGCGAGGTGGTACGTTAACGCGTCCCAATAATACGGCGGAAACGCGGCGGCCAAGGCCATCGGCAACGTAACGGCGGCTAGAGCCACGAGCAGCAGGGCGGTAGAGAGTTCGAGTTCCTCCGCCCAACGCTTTATCCTCGCCCCAACCTCCCGCAGCTCCGTCCGAAGAAACGCTACCCCCGCCAACGCGGCCACGACGACCGAGGCCCGGAACAGCCACGCGTACGCCAGCCCCGCCGCACATGCCACGAACGCCGCCCCCACGAAAACTACTATCCCCCACGCCGTGGCCAGGTCCGGCGCTTTCCACCGTGCCCCGAACAACAAACCGCCGGTTAACCGCCCCACCGCGTAGACCGCGAACCAGAACACGCCGAACAGGCCGAGATGCCATAACTTGCCGGCAACCACGGCAAAGGGGTAGGCGCCGGGCGCCGCGCGTACGCTCAACGCCACGGCCGCCGCCGCGACGGCCGCGACCGCCGCCGCGAGTAAACCGGTTCCAAGCCGGGGTCTCATCGCCGAGGGCTACGCACCCCCCTCCGGCGCCACCACCTCGAATAGGTGGCCCGCCTCGTCGCCGTATACGGTGACGCCGTACCGCCAGAGAAACTCGTAAAACCTCTCCCGGGCGGCGGGCGAATAATACCGCCACGTCTCAGCTTCGTAAACGCGATAAAGGTACACGTGCGTCGCGCCCTCCCCGCGAGCCCGCCGGTACAACTCCTCCGGCCCCTCCGCCTCCTCCGCCGCGATAAGGAACGCAGAGGCCTCCAGGAAAGAGTCGTACGACGCTGCGCGTTCCATATAGAGAATCTGGTTCGAGAATACCGTCAAGACCTTGGCCTCGGCCGGGAGTTGGCGATTGATGTACAACTGCGCCCGGTAGAAAGGGCATCTGTGCGTTAGAAATTGTTCCGCACTCATACCGGCTAAGTACGCGTGCCCCGGAAGCGTATCATATATGGCCGGCGAGTTGTACAGCATCCCCACCACCAAGAACGCGGCGACGGCGGCGGCGCGCCAGGCGCCACGTAAGAAACCCTTGGTCCGATCCTCCACCGCCCCGACGGTAGCCGCGGCCGCGGCCGCCAACGCCGGCAATGCGCCCCCCAGGAAGCGAAGTTGCTGCGGCCCCAGCGCCCAGGCGGCGAGATATACCCACCCGAACGCGACGAACCTCCCCACGCGGCGATAAAACGCGAGAGCCAACGCCGCCAACGGCAGTAAGAACGGCAGATACACGCCGTGAAAAGCCTCGTACGTATACCCCGCCTCGGTCGATATTCGGTACGGGAGAAGCGCATAATCCACCAGGCCCCGGCCCTTCCCCATCCCGGTTTGCCACGCGACGAGGCGCCGCGCCTGTTCGGCCGAAAAATCCCGGCCGCCGAAAACGTCGTACGCGAGCGGGAATACGGGGTTGCCCCGTTCCACGTACGCCTTCGCGAACCAGGGCACCAAAAAGGCCGCCGCCACGGCTACAATTATCGCAACCTCGCCCAGGCGGACACGTTTTTTCCAAAGGTCGTAAACCCAAAGCGGGAGAAACGCCGCGACGGCGGCGAACGCGGCGTACTTGGTGGCGAGCGCGGCCCCTAAAAAAAAGCCGACCGCTAACGCCTTCCGCCCCCCCTTCCCCCCCTCCGCGCAGTAGAGGTACAGCGCGGCGACGACGAAAAGAATTAGGAAGTTGTCGACGTGGGCCCCGCCCGCCACGGCGAGCACCGTCGGCGTCAAGGCTACGAAGGCCGCGGTGAGCGCGGCCGGGAACTGGCCGAGGCGAAGCCGCGCGAGACGGTAGCTCAGGCCAAGCGCACATACCGTCGCGACGAGGTGGGAGGCGTTGGCGCACACGAGACCGTCCCACATGTACGGCCCCAGATAAAACAAGGTCGCTCCCATCGGCATGGAGGCGTACACGTTGTCCGGGAGGTAGGTGAAGCCGTGGGCGGCGGCGTAAAACTTCGGGACGGCGAGGTGGTACGTCAGCGCGTCCCAGTAGTACGGCGGCTCGGCCGCGGTCAACGCCGGCGAGAAGGCCAGTACGACGACGCCGATGAGCAACGCCGCGGAGGCTAGTTCCACCTCCCCCAGCCACTGCCGGGCCCGCCCCGGCGCGCGCCCCCAATCCCGCCGGAGCCAATAAAATCCCGCGGCCGCGCCGCCGGCGACGAGGACCCTGATAACCCAGGGGTAGGCGAGGCGGGCCGCGCATAACGCGAATAGGAGGTAGACGGCCGCGACCATACCTGCCGTAAGCGCGAGCTCCGGCGGCCAGGAACGCCGTCCCGTAATTAACCGCTCCGCCAGCCTCCCCAGCGGATATATCGCCGCCCAGAACACGAGCCACAGGGACAGGTGGCCGAGTTTGGCGAGCGCCTCGGGTAACAGGCTGACGCCCTGGCGGACCGCCGTAGCGTTCAATATCACGAACGCGACGCCGACCGCCACCACGGCGGCGAAGAGGGCCGCATTCCGCCAGTTCGCAGGGAACCCCATAACGCCGACCCGCCCTCCGGAGGCGCTAGATCA
Organism: Candidatus Coatesiibacteriota bacterium; assembly: GCA_020356085.1. Lineage (GTDB taxonomy): Bacteria > RBG-13-66-14 > B26-G2 > WVWN01 > WVWN01 > WVWN01. The sequence continues at coordinate 328,663 of CP070633.1, forward strand.
GTTCGTAAACGCGGTTTAACCGGTCTTCGTATACGACCGCGCCGAAACGCGCGAGGAAGTTACGGACCCGCCCTAACGTAGCCTCGTCGTAAGAATCCCGAACGAGATCCTCGCCGGGGAGGTAGAGGTGGACGTGGGTTACGCCCCGCTCGCGCGCCCAAGCGTACAGCTCGGCCTCCTCTTCAGTCCCTTCCGCAACCGCCAGGAAAGCGGAGGCTTCCAAAATCGAATCGTAGACGGCGGCGCGCTCAAGGTACAGCGTAGCGTTATAGTGGACCAGCAATACCTTGCCCTCGTCCGCCAATTCGCGGTTGAGGAACTCCTGGGCGCCGTAAAAAGCCACCCACCGGCGAAGGAAATCCTCCCGCGGCATCCCCACCAGGTAAACCTGGCGCGGTAGCGAGGAGAATATAGGGGCAATATGCAGCGGCACCGCAATCGCGAATACCAGCGCGGCGACCATCCCCCGCCAGAGGCGGCGCGCCGTCGCGTTCCACCCCTCCTCCGCCGCCGCCAACGTACCGGCCGCCGCAATCGCGAAAGCCGGGACCGCGCCGTCCAGGAACCGCAGCTGCTGCGGTCCCACCGCCCACGCCGCCAAATACACCCACGCGAACGCCACGAGGCGGCCGCCGCGCCGGAAAACTACGACCGCTAACGCCGCCAGCGGCAATAAGAACGGCAGATAACGGCCCGCGAATCCGCCGTAAAATACGTCGGCTTTCACCGATATTCGGTACGGGAGTAAGAAGTAATCGCGCCAGCCCCGGCCGAAACCCATGTCGTATTGCCACGCCGTGAGGCGGCGTGCCTGGTCGGCCGACAAATCGCGGCCGCCGAAAACGTCGTATAGGAGAGGGAATATCGGATTGCCCCGCTCGACGTACGCCTTGAGGAGCCACGGCCCCAGGAACGCGACGGCGACGCCGAGCAAGAGCACCGCCTCCCCCGGCCGCGTACGCCGCCGGATTAGGTCGTACGCCAATACCGGGAGGAACGCGACCAGCGCCCACGCCGCGACGTACTTCACGGCCAACGCCGCGCCGAGGAATAGGCCGGAGGCGAGGTAGCGCCGGCGCCGCGCCGGCCCCTCCGCCTCTGCGGCGCCGAAATAAAAAAACAGGAAAGTTACTACGAAAAGCAGGAGGAAGTGGTCGTTTTGGGCCCCGCCGATCACTTTGAAGACGATCGGCGTGAGCAGGACGAGGAGGGCGGCCAGCGCCGCGTAGAACTGCCCCAGCCACCGCCGCGCCAGGCGATACGTTACCGCCACCGCCGCGACCGTCACGACGAGATGGGAGGCGTTGGCGCAAATCAGGCCGTCCCACAGGAGCGGCCCCAGGTAGAACAGCGAACCGCCCAGCGGCATGGAGGCGTATAGATTGTACGGTAGATAAGTAAAGCCGTGGGCTTCGGCGTACGCCTGGGGGACGGCCAGGTGGTACACCAGCGCGTCAACGAACGTCGGCGGGTGGGCCGCCGAAAGCGCCAGCGGCAGCGCCAACACGCCGCCGCCGATTAGGAGCGCAGCAGTCGAAACCTCCAGCTCCCCCAGCCACCGGCCGACCCGCGCCGGGAGGCGCGCCCATTCCCGCCTCCCAAATAACAGGCCCGCCGCCGCGGCCGCAACTACGAATACCTTTACGGCGAGGCCGTACGCGAGGCGGGCCGCGCACATCCCGAACGCCAGGTATACGAACGCGACGACGCCGAGCGCCAGCGACACCTCCGGCGGCGGGGCCTCCTTCCGGAAAAGGGCGTACGCAATCCCCCGCCCCACGGCGTATACCGCGAGCCAAAAGACGGCGAACAGCGCCAAGTGGGCCAACTTCCCGCCGAGTGTCGTCGCCAGGCTCGCTACCGACGGAAACGCCGCCGCCTGCAGGACGGCGAACGCCGCCATTACCGCGACCGCGGCCGCCGCCAGGCCGATACGCCACGCGCGCGAGGACATTGCCCGCATATTAAAATAGAATCCGCGCCCCCGCTACCAAAAAGCCGGCCGTACGGCCGGCTCGAAAGGCGAAGGCGCCGGGGCGTCAGAAACTAACGCTTACGCCGCCGGAAAAGGTGCGTCCGGGCATCGGGTAGTCGTAAACCGTTTGGTATTCTTCGTCCGCCAGGTTCTTCCCGGCGACG
>CP070633.1:330901-338962 GCA_020356085.1 Candidatus Coatesiibacteriota bacterium
AGTGGAAGACCGCGGCCGATGGCACCAAAAACTAGATAAAAAACTGGTCGACCTGGCCCAGGTCTTGACGCCGCAGCTAACGGTTATCGACGCGACGCGAATCATGACCGCCTCCGGCCCCACCGGCGGCGACCTGTCGTACGTTAAACGCCTCGACAAGCTTATCGTTGCCACGGACGTCACGGCGGCCGACGCGTACGCGACCACCCTCTTCGGATGGGAACCTACCGACCTCGGCGTCGTCAAGGAGGCCAAACGGCGGGGCTTCGGGACCGCCGACGTCGACGCCATGAAAGTCCTGACCGTACGAAGCTGAAATGCCCCCGGCGTTCTGGCGGTGGCTCCGGCGAGCGAGCCAACTTGCGTTCTTCGCCGCGACGTGCGCGCTCGTCGTCGTCACGACGTACCCGCTGGCGCGCGCCCTCCCGTACGATCTAATTCCCCGCTTCTCGCCGCTCCTCGCGTTCACGGCGTCGGCCGCGAGTCGCGCGATTATCGCCGCTTTCTGGCCCGCGTTAGCGGTCGTCGCGCTAACGCTCCTGTTCGGCCGCGCCTTCTGCGGGTGGGTCTGCCCGTTGGGAACGCTGCTCGACGCCGGCGATTTCGTCCTCTCGAAATTCAAGCGTAGGCCCCCGCGGGAGGGGGACCGGCCCCGACACCGGCGGTGGCATCTCCTCTTCCTCCTCGCGTTGCTGGTCTTCGCGGCGTTCGGTTTCCAGTTGGCGGGATGGTTCGACCCGTTGTCGCTCTGGCCGCGGACGCTGGCGACAGCCCTAATCCCTTACGCCTCGGCGGCTTTCGACAAAGTCTCCCTCCTGCTCTATAAAATTGAGCCGCTGGAGGAAGCAGCCTACACTCTCCGGCAGCGCCTCCTAACCGAAAACGTCGTCCTTTTCCCCGGGCACTTCGTTATCACGGCTTTCGTCCTAGTGCTGCTCGGCCTCGGCCTCCTCCGGCGCCGGTTCTACTGCCGATACGTGTGCCCGACCGGCGCGCTATTGGCCGTCGTCGGTTGGGCCTCGCCGTTCGGCCGGCGCGTGGAGGGGTCGGAATGCGACGGCTGCCGGCGCTGTCGCCACGTGTGCCGAATGGGCGCCATCGGCGGCGACGGCGAGACGACGGCCCAAGCCGAATGTAACCTGTGCATGGACTGCCTCCCCGCCTGCCGGACGCGGGCGGTATCCTTCGGCTTCGGCCGCCGTCGCCCGCCCGAAAACCCCACCACGTGGGCGCCGGCGGTGAGGCGCCGCAGCTTCCTGATTACGGCGGGCGCCAGCCTGGCCGCGGCGCCGGCGACGCTGGCCCTGGACCGTCAGCTGCTAACCGACCCCTACCTTATTCGGCCGCCCGGCTCGTGCGCGGAGGAGGAGTTCCTCGCGCGCTGCGTGCGGTGCGGCGAGTGCGTCCGCGTGTGCCTGACGCAAGGGCTCGCGCCCGTTCACGTCGAGGCCGGCCTAACCGGCCTGTGGACGCCGCGGTTGATACCGCGCCTCGGCTACTGCGAATATCGATGTACGCTCTGCACGCAGGTTTGCCCGTCGGAGGCCATTAAGCCGCTTACGGAGGAGCAAAAAATAGTCGAGGTCATCGGCCTCGCCGTCGTCGACCGCGACCGGTGCTGGCCGTGGATGGAGACCGAAGACTGCACCGTATGCGAGGAGATGTGCCCGACGTCGCCGAAAGCCATCGAACTCCGCGGCCAGGGCCGTTTGAAACCGCACGTCCACAAATGCGAGTGCACCGGCTGCGGCATCTGCGAATACGCCTGTCCGGTGGAGGGGCCGTCGGCCATACGCATAATCCGCGACCCGAAGTACGCGTTCCTCGTTCGGAACGGCGGCTCCGCCGGCAAACGGCGGCGCCGCGGGCGAGGTCGAAAGTAGCTAATCGGCGCGCCTTAAATCCAGGGGGAAGGAAATGGCGGAGAAAAAAGACTCCCCCGCGACCGGCCGGTTCGTCGTCCAGGAGCACGCGGCGAAAACGCACCATTACGATTTCCGCCTCGAGCTCGACGGCGTTTTGAAATCGTGGGCCGTCCCGAAAGGCGTCTCCACCAAGCCCGGCGAACGACGTCTCGCCGTCCAGGTGGAGGACCACGCGTGCGATTATATCGATTTCGAGGGGGAGATCGAGGAGGGCGCGTACGGCGCCGGCCGCGTTACGATCTGGGATCGGGGGGAATACGAACTCGTCGACCGCAAAGACTACAAACTCGTCTTCAACCTCTTCGGCGGGAAACTACGCGGGTCGTTCGTCTTGGTCCACACCAAAGAGAAGCTCTGGATCATAATGAAAATGAAAAAAGAAACCGGCTAATCCCCCGCCGCTATTACCTTCGTTATCAGCTCGTTTACGATTTGCGGATTGGCCCGCCCCTTCGTTTCCTTCATCACGTATCCGACCAGCGCGCCCCGGGCCCGCTCCTTCCCCGCGCGGAGATCGGCGACGGCCTTCGGGTTCGCGGCCGCGGCCGCCCGCACCAGCTCCTCCAGCGCGCCGGCGTCCGAGATCTGGCCGAGCCCCTTCGCCTCCAGGAGTGCCGCCGGATCGCCCCCCTCGTTCATCAGCGCCGCCAATACCTCGCGAGCGCCGGGGACGTTTACCTCGCCGGCGTCCAATAGCTTTAGGAGGGAGGCGAGTCCCTCCGGCGTTAACTTGGCGTCGGCCAGCTCCTCCCCCCGCTCCTTCAACTCCCGCGTCACGTCGCCGACGAGCCAATTGACGACGGCTCGCCTCTCGCCGCCGTAGGCCGCCGCGGCCCGGCCCAGGAAATCGTAATACGCCGGCGCGAAGGCCAGCATCTCGGCCTCCGCCAGCGTCGTGTCGTATCCCTCCCGTAGTTCCCGGATCCGAGCCGCCGGCGGGGCGAAATCGTCCGCGCGCACCTTCTCGACGTAGGAGGCCGGCAGCGCCACCGGCGGTAGGTCCGGCTCCGCGAAATACCGGTAATCGGCGCGGACCTCTTTGAATCGCGTGGGCGTCGTTTCGCCCGTGGCGTCGTCGTAGTGCAGCGTGACGCGCTCCACCTTCCCGCCGCCGGCGAGAATCTCGCGCTGCCGCTCGAACTCGTACTCGAGCGCCGCCTCCATCGCCCGGATGGAATTAAGGTTTTTAATTTCGACCTGCTCGCCCAGCTTCGCCTCCCCCTTCGGCTTAACCGATATATTGGTATCGATGCGAAACGCACCTTTTTCCAGGCCGCAGTCCGATACGCCGACGTCGATCAACGTCTGCCGCACCGCGACGATATACCGCCGCGCCATTTCCGGCGAGGTAATGACCGGCCGCGACACCACCTCCATCAGCGGGACGCCGCTCCGGTTGAAGTCGAGCAACGTCTCCCCCGGCCGGACGTACGCCTCCGCGTGGACGGCCTTGGCCGTGTCCTCCTCCAAGTGGACCCGCTCTACGGCCACCGTGCCGCCGCCCTCTTCGTCCCAATATTCGACCGCGCCGTCGAGCCCCACCGCGCCGGAGTGTTGGCTGATCTGGAACCCTTTCGGCAAGTCGGGGTAGAAGTAGTTCTTGCGGTCGAACCTAATCATTGCGGGAAGGGAGCAGTCCAGCGCGGCCGCGGCGCGCAGCCCCAAGAGAATCGCCTCCCCGTTTAACACCGGAAGCGACCCCGGGTGCCCCAAGCAGACGGGACACGTCAGCGTATTGGGCGGTGCGCCGAACTCGTTGGCACAGCCGCAGAACAGCTTCGAGGCCGTCCGGAGTTGGACGTGGACCTCGAGTCCGATAGTGGCCTCGTACGCCGCCGCCGAAGTCACGAAATATCCTCCTCCGCCGGCGCGTACGGCGCCAACCGGCGGGCCAACGCCGGCGAAACGTCGGCCACGATCCTGACGCGGCCGTCGTGGTCGCCCCGGGCCAAGACGCGGCCCCGGTCGTACACCTCCGCCAGTAGCGCGCCGGGGGGTAGCTCCGCCACCACCCGGACCTCCTCCCCGGCCAAAATCTCCTCCACGGTCGCCAGCAGCCGCTCGCACCCTTCTCCGGTAGCGGCCGAGATCGCTACCGGCCGCTCGAAGCCCTTTTCGCCGTAGCGGGCGACGTCGAACGCCGGCACAAGGTCTATTTTGTTAAACACGTCCAGGCGCTGCTGGTCGCGCGCGCCCAGCTCGGCGAGCAGGTCCTCGACTATTTCGGCCCGGCCCTCGACGTCCGCGTCCGTTACGTCGCGGAGCACGACTATCAAATCGGCAAGCTTGATTTCCTCCAACGTGGCGCGGAAGGCCGTCACGAGGTCCGGCGGGAGGTTCGCGATTAAGCCCACCGTATCCGCGAACAATACGACGCGCCCGGAGGGAAGGCTAACGCGCTTGACGAACGGATCCAGCGTCGCGAACGGGACGTCCGCCGCGTACGCCTCCGACCCCGCGAGGCGATTGAGCAACGTCGTTTTACCGGAATTGGTATACCCGACGAGGGCCACGAGCGGGAGCGCTGCCCGCCCCGCCCGCTCCAACGACCGCCGCCGGGCAATCTCCTTAATTTTCTTCTTGAGGGTCGCGATCCGCCGCATCACGCGGCGCCGGTCGATTTCGAGTTTCGTTTCGCCCGGCCCGCGCGTCCCGATGCCGCCGGCCGTACGGCTCAACTCGCCTCCCCACCCCCGGAGCCGCGGCAACTCGTACTCGAGCTGCGCTAACTCGACCTGCAGCCGCCCCTCGTTCGTGCGGGCCCGCTGGGCGAAGATGTCCAGAATGACGGTAGGCCGGTCGATGACCCGCACATCCAGTTTCTCCTCCAAATTGCGTTGCTGGGCCGGCGTAAGCGGCTCGTCGAAGACGACCAGGTTCGCCTCCGTCTCCTTCGCCTCGGCCGCGATCTCTTCGGCCTTTCCCCGGCCGAGAAGGAGCGCGGCCTCCGGTTTCCGCCGCCGGGCAATAACGCCGCCTACGACCTCGGCGCCGGCGGCCCGGACGAGGTGTTCGAGCTCGGCCAACGACTCCTCCGGCTCCAGCGCCGCGCCTCTTCCCCAGTCTACGCCGACCAGGTACGCGCGCTCGCGCGCGAAGCGATCTACATCTTCGGGTCTCACCGGCATTAGTTAAATTTCCTTAATCTCTCGCAAATACGCCGCCAACCCCTCCGGCCACGGCGGCATCGCGTGGCCGGTCAGGCCGGCGTAGCGGGAACAATCGAGTACGGAATACGCGGGCCGCGTCGCCGCCAGGCCGAGCTCCGCCGCCTCGACCGCCTCCAACGACACCTCGTACCCGGTTAGCCGGAGGATCTCGGCGGCGACTTCGAACCAACTCGCGCCACCGGTCCCGGCTAGGTGGAGCACGCCGCGCCATTTCGCCTCCAACAGCCGCCCTAGCCCCTCGGCCAAATGGCCGGCGTAGGTAGGCGACACGTACTGGTCGCTAACCACCCGCAGCGCCTCCCCGGCCTTCGCCCGCGTAAGTATTTTAGAGACGAAACTCACGCCGCCGACGCCGTATAAACCGGCGGTCCGCAAGATAACGTGGTCGGCCGCGGCCGCCGCGACCTCCCGTTCGCCGGCGAGCTTGCTTTCGCCGTAGGCCGAAAGCGGCCGCGGTTCCGCCTCCTCCGTATAGGGCGCACGCGTATTCCCGTCGAAGACGTAATCGGTGCTAATGTGGATTAGCCGGGCCTCCGCCTCGGCGGCGGCGGCGGCGACGTTCCCCGCGCCGGCGGCGTTGATGGCGAAACAAAGCTCCCGCTGGCTCTCGCACTCGTCAACCCGCGTGAACGCGGCGCAGTTTATCACTACCTCCGGCCGCTCGCGATTTACGGCGGCGGCAACGCGGCCCGCGTCCGTAATGTCCATCTGGGGGAGGTCGAAGCCAACGGCCTCCACCTCGGACCGGCGGAGCGTCTCCAGCGTCGCCCGCCCCAATATCCCGGCGTGGCCCGTTATTAATACTTTCATCCCCTTACCGCTCGCCGTATTGCTGTCGGTAATATTCCTGAAACGCGGGGTCCTTCAAGGGCCGCCACCAGTCCTCCCGTTCGACATACCAGGCGACGGTCTTCGCCAACCCCTCGTCGAACGGCGTCGCCGGCTCCCACCCCAGCGCGCGAATCCGCTCGCACTGCAGCGCGTACCGCCGGTCGTGCGCCGGCCGGTCAGCCACGTACTGTATCAGCGACTCCGGTTTACCCATCAACCGCAGAATCCGCCGCGTTACGTCGACGTTCTCCAGCTCGCAATCGCCGCCGACGTTGTAAACCTCCCCCACCTCGCCCGCCTCGAGGAGCAACGCCAGCGCCGCGCAGTTGTCCTCGACGTACAACCAATCGCGAACCTGCCGGCCGTCGCCGTAAAGGGGGAGCGGCTGGTCGTCGAGCGCGTTCGTCACGAACAACGGAATCAACTTTTCGGGGTACTGGTACGGCCCGTAGTTGTTGCTGGACCGCGCTACCAGCAGCGGAACGCCGAACGTCTTGGCGTACGCCAGCGCGAGCAGATCGCCGCCGGCCTTGGAGGCGGAATAGGGGCTGGAGGGATTGAGCGGCGCCCCCTCCTCGAACGCCCCCTCCTCCACGGAACCGTACACCTCGTCGGTCGAGACCTGGACGAACCGGGCGATCCCTAAATCGCGGGCGGCCTCCAACAACGTGAACGTGCCGACGACGTCGGTGAAGACGAACTCCCGCGGGAAGAGGATGGACCGGTCGACGTGGGTTTCGGCGGCGAAGTTAATGACGGCGTCGCAGTCCGCCATCGCCTCCCGCACCGGAGCCTCCTCGGCGATATCCGCCTGGACGAACCGGTACCGCGGGTTATCGTCCACGTCGCTCAGGTTCGCCAAGTTCCCGGCGTACGTAAGCTTGTCGAAAACGACGACCTCGACGTCGGGCCACCGTTCGAGCGCGTAACGCACGAAATTCGAGCCGATGAACCCAGCGCCGCCGGTTACGAGTATTTTCCGCATAGGTTATCTCCCGGCTTACCCCTCGCCCCGCCACAAGCCGCGGCGCAAGCGCCGCGCTGTCCTCTCTGCTCGCCGGAAACGAGTGGCGAAACGCGTATTGGGGCCGATTGCCGTCGCCCTCGCGCATCCGGCGCGCACGAGTTCCTCGTTGACGAAAAGGCGGCTGCCGGTCTCTTCGAGCACGTATACGTAGGCCAGCGTCCGGCCGTACTGGTCGTGGCGCTCGACGTCGAACGTGTACTCGATTTCGCCGCGCGCCAACAACTCCGCGTTGTACTCGCGGGCTTCCTCGTAGTAGGGCTCGTCGCGTTCGGGGGCGTCGATGCCGATATACCGCACGGGGCCGACGTCGTCGAGTTCGATCGTGTCGCCGTCGATTACGGAATACCCGCCGCCCCGGCTGCCGGCCAATAAAGATATGACGACGCCGGTAATGGCCGCGAGGGCAACCGAAAACGCTATCAGCGTGGGACGTTTAAAAAAGCGCCGCATCGCCCGGTGGCTCGAACGCCACGCCCAATAAATCCATCATCATCTCGGCGTTGGTCACGGCTTGCCCCAACGGGTGATTGTTCATGAAAACGTACGTCGTCCCCGTCCGGCCGGCAACGTCTTTCACGCGCGGCTCCCACTCGGCCAGTTCCTCCTGCGAATACAAATAGTCGTACCGATCCGCGGCCTTCTCGTGCCGCCACCATTTTTTCGCGTTGCGGCCGTGGAACCGGAAGTATCCCACGTCGGAGGTCGCGACCGCCGTCGCCGGCATGAGGCCCCGCAGCGCCGGTTCGTCGACGTTGCAGAACCCCACCTTCATGCGCTGCAGGTGGTCGTACACTTCCTCCTGAGCCCAAGAGGCGTGCCGGAACTCGGCGACGACGTTCAAATCGCCCAAATATCCGGCCAGCCGTTCGACGAAGTCCAACGCCGCCGGCGTATATTTAAACCGCCACGGGAACTGCGCCAACAAACACCCCAGGACGCCGGCCTCCGCCATCGGCCCCAAGCCGCGCCGGAAATCGTCGGCCAACTCCTCGGTAAGCTTACCCTCGTGCGTAATGTCGCCCGTGAGCTTGACGGCGAACTCGAGCGCCGGCGCCTTGCGGACTATAGCGGCGATGGTGCGGGCGTTCGGGAGGCGGTAATACGTAAA
>CP070633.1:339062-347055 GCA_020356085.1 Candidatus Coatesiibacteriota bacterium
GTCGGAGAGGGAGTAGCCGTCGGTCTTGCCCGGCTGCGTCATGACGTTGGCGATGTAGATCGTGCGGCAGTTGGCCTCCTTTATCGCCTCCGCCAAACCCTTCACGAGGAGGTTGGGGATGATGGAGGTGTACAGGCCGCCGGGCCCCAGGATGACGACGTCCGCGTCCAAAATGGCCTCCACCACGCCGGGCATCGGCTCCGCGGCGAACTCCTCCGGCGGGCCGCCGTTGCCGTCGCCGTCGGCGCGCCGCGCGAGGTATACCCGGTCGAGACGGCCGCCGCCGTTGCGGTTAAGCTCGTCCTCCCCCACGAGCACGCGGCCGTCGTCGGTCTCGGCGCAGAGGCGCACGCGGTCCAACGTGGCGGGCAAAATAGTCCCCTCCGCCCGCAGGACGCGGCTCGCGTCCTTGATGGCGTTGAGGTAGTTGTTGTCGTTCATCTGGATGAGGGCCGTCAGGAAGAGATTGCCGAACGACTGGCCGCCGAAAGCGCCTCCCCCCACGAATTTGTGGAGGAAGAGCTTCGAGAGGAGCTCCTCCTCGTCGGCCAGCGCGGCGAGGCAGGCGCGGACGTCGCCCGGCGGCAGGATGCCGAACTCGTCGATGAGCTTGCCGGTCGCGCCGGCGTCGTCCGACACGGTAACGACCGCCGTCAAGCTGGAGAGGTCGAGCGGGGCCTCCTCTTCCTCCGGCTGGCGTCGGACGTAGGTCTTAATGCCCCGCAGGAGCGTCGCGAGGCCCGTCCCGCCGCCGACGGCCACGAGCCGGAGTTTATTCAGGGACATCGCCATTCGTCATCACCTCGGGGGCCGCGGCGCCTATTCAACCGTCACGCTCTTGGCCAGGTTGCGCGGCTGGTCGACGTCGCGGCCGAGCGCCACCGCGGCCTCGTACGCCAACAACTGCGCCGGAACCGCCGCGAGTATCGGCGCGAACAATTCCGGCGCCGCCGGCAACGTCATTACTCCTTCCACGAGGTCTTCCAGGCCGATCCCGTCTTCCCGGGCGACCGCGAACGTCCGCGCGCCACGGGCGCGGACCTCGTGGAGGTTCGAGATCATCTTGTCCCACACCTCGGCCTGCGTCATGAACGAGACCACGGGCGTCCCCTCCGCGATGAGCGCGATGGTGCCGTGTTTGAGCTCGCCCGCCGCATACGCCTCCGCGTGGACGTACGAAATCTCCTTCAGTTTGAGCGCCGCCTCCCGCGCCAGCGGCTCGTCGACGTTGCGGCCCAGGAAATAGCAGTCCGCCTCGTTCGCGATCAGCTGCCCCCATTCCCGCGCCGTCGCCGCGGTTTGCTCCAACGTCTGCTCGAGGTAGGAGGGCAGGGAGGCGAGGTGAGCCAGGAGCTCCTCCCGCGGGTACGGCCACTCCATCCGCCGCCGGTCGGCCAGATAACACACGAGGAGGAACATCGCCGTCAGCTGGGCCGTGAACGCCTTGGTGGAGGCCACCGCGATCTCGGGGCCGGCGCGGGTATAGAGGACGGCGTCCGCCTCCCGCGCCAGCGTGCTGCCGCGGACGTTGACGACGGCCAGCGTCTTGGCGCCGCGGGCCCGCGCCTCCTCCAACGAGCCGATGGTGTCCGCCGTCTCGCCGGACTGGCTGATCAAAATAACCAGCGAGCGGCCGTCCACTATCGGGTCACGGTAGCGGAACTCGGAGGCGATGTCGGCCGAGACCGGAACGCGCAACACCCGCTCGAACAAGTACTTGCCGAAGAGCGCGGCGTGGTACGCGGTCCCGCAGGCGACGAGGTGGAACGAGTTGACCCGGCGGATCAGCTCCGAGGCCAGGCCCATCTCCCGCAATACGATCTCGCCGTCCTTGATCCGCCCCTGGAGCGTCCGCTCCAGCGCGCGCGGTTGCTCGTGAATCTCCTTTAACATGTAGTGGGGGTAGTCGTTCTTCGATACGTCCTCCGGCCGCCAGTCGACGATGGTAAGTTGGCGGGTGCCGAGGGCTTTCGGCGGGTCCGGGAGGAAACTATCGACGTCGATGCGGTTGGCCTCCACCGAGACGACGTCGCCGTTTTCGAGTACGTAGACCTTGTTGGTATCCTGCAGCAGCGCCGTGATGTCGGAGGCGACGAAGTTCTCGCCGCCGCCGATGCCGACGATGAGCGGCGCGTGGTAGCGGACCGCGACCAGCCGCTCCTCCCCCGCCGCCAGGAACGCGAGCGCGAACGACCCCTCCAGCCGGGCGGCCGTTTTCTTGGCCGCCGCGAGTAGGTCGCCGTCGTAATACTCCTCCAACAAATGGATCACGACCTCGGTATCGGTTTCCGTACTAAACTCGTGGCCGCGCTCGAGAAGTTCGCGCTTGAGCGTCGGGAAGTTCTCGATGATGCCGTTCTGGACGACGAAGAGCCGCCCCGTGCAGTCGGCGTGGGGGTGGGCGTTGACCTGCGTCGGCGCGCCGTGCGTCGCCCACCGCGTGTGGCCCAGGCCCAGCGTCCCGGGGGGCGTGGCCTTCCCCACCGCCGCGCGGAGGTTTTCTATCTTACCGGGACATTTCTCGACGACCACGACGCCGTCGTGCGCCACCGCCACGCCGGCGGAGTCGTAGCCCCGGTACGAGAGGTCGTCGAGCCGGTCCACCAGGATCGGCGCCGCCTCGCGTCTACCCACATATCCCACGATACCGCACATAGCGTCCTCGCTTGCCTCCGTCCCGCTTTAGGAGACGGGGAAATACTCGGCCAGTTTCGCCTCCGCCGCCACTTGCTCCTCGAAGAACCGGCGCGCGCGCGCCGCGCCGCCCGTAACCAGCGCCTCCCGCACCGCGGCGGCGATTTCGGCCAGCGACTCGTCGTTATGGCCGCGGGCCGTCGCGAGCGCCTCCGCGAAATAGGAGAGCTGCTCGCCGCCCTCCGACAGCAGGCCCAGGTCCACCAGGACCTTGGAGGCGTGATAGCGGCTGCCCATCTGCTGGAATAGCGCCAGGCTGTTTTTGAAATGTAGGATCGCGTCGTGGAAGAGCCCCTGTTGGGAGGCGGCCACGCCCAGGTCGGCCAATACCTGCGCCACCCGGTACTGGTCGCCCAGGTCTTCGAACGCGGCCAACGCCCGCTTGTGGAGTTGCGTCGCCTCCGCCAGGAGGTCCCCCGCGGGGCCGGAGGCGCCCTCCTCCGCCCGCGCGCGCGCCTCGGCCGCGAGGCACAGCGCGAGCCGGTTCTCGGCGACGGCGGTCTCGGCCGCGTCGTCGCTGACCTCCAACGCCTCCCGGCATAGCGCCTTGGCCCGCGCCAGCGCCTTTTCGGCTCCGGCGGAATCTCCCGCCCGCCAAAGGTTTTCCGCCTCCAACCGCACCGTAATCGCGTGGTTGGAGAGCGAGCTGGCCAGCCACCGCCTGGCCTCCCGCCCGCCGGCCTCCTGGGCGGCGAGCGCCTCCAGCGCGGCCGCGGCCTGGCGGTACTCCTGCTTCGCCCGGGCGAATTTGGCCTGGAGGCGGAAAGCCGTCCCCAACGACGAGTGCGTTATCCCGGCGCCCAACCGCTCGCCGCAGGAGGCGAACTCCTCGCCGGCGCGGTGGTAGTAGTCGACGGCCTCCTCCCACCGGCCGCGGTGGCGGGAAACGTGCCCCAGGTCCAAATATAAGTACCCCAGGTCGGCCGGCCGGCGGTCCTCCAGCGTCTCGGCCAGCGCGGCGGCGGAACCGTAGTACTCGGCCGCCTCCGCCAACCGCCCCTGCAACCGCGTCAGGTGACCCAGCAAGCGCCGCGTCCGCAGGTGGAGGAGGGCGCCGCGGCGCAAAACCGCCTCGCCGGCGTAAGTCGCGATTTCCTCGTCGAGTCGGCGGAGGGTCTCCTCCGCGCGGCCCAGGCGGTTGCGGCCGTAGTTACCGGCGGCCTCGAAGTAATCGCCCCAGAGCGTTAGCGCGCGGACGTCGCCCTGCAACGAAGCCAGAAGTTGCCAATCGTCGTCCGTCAACGTCAAGCCCCGCTCGTGGACGTACGCCTCCACCTCCCCCGGCGTGAACGGCTCCAGGACGACGGCGCGGACCTTCTCCTCGGCGACCGGGAACGTCGGCTGACGCGACGCCGGCGAGGCGATTACGACCAATAACTTGTCCCCCAGCACGCCGGCCTCCGCTACCCGCTCCAGAAACCAACCGATCCAAAAACCAACCGTCGCGCCGACGGCGTCGTAGTCGTCCAGGAAGATGACCGCCTTGGGCGCGCCCGGCGACAGCGTCGTCCGCCACCCTGCCAGTAACTCCTCCGTCAAGAGCCGCTCGGCCTCCCGGTAGATGTATTTCTCGGCGTACGTCAGCTCCGTCTCCGCCTCCCGGGGGGCCTGGGGCGGCGCGCTCGATACCTGCAAACTGAAGGGATCCTGGAAGCGGCTCCGCATCCGCCGCTCGATCGACTCGCACTGCTCGAAGATCTCGTCGAACGCCCGGTACCCCCCCTTGCGGGAGGCGAAAGTGTCGCGGAGGTCCTTCAGGAAGGAGCGATAGGTGGGGAGGCGGCGGAGGTCGAAGTAAATATAGGGAACGCGGCCCTCGCGGCAACGCGGGAGGAACCGCTCGTTGATTAACGCCGTCTTCCCCTGGCCCGGGCCGCCGGCCAGGACCAGGACCGCCTCCGGCCCAGCCAAACATTCCTCGAACGCCCGGCACTCCGCCTCGCGACCTACGAACGTCGTCGGCCCCCGCGCCTCGCCCGGCGGGAAATACATCGCCAATAGCTCGGCCACCTCCACGCCGAGGGCCTGCGCCAGGCTCTCGATGGTTCGGGCGGAGGGGAATTTGTAATCGCGTTCGAGCTGCGAGATATAGGAGTCGTCCACGTGGGCCAACTCGGCCAGCCCTTTTTGCGTAAGGCCGCGGCTGACGCGCTTCTCGCGCAGCACCTTGCCGAACGTGACGTTTTGCGGATCCATAACGCGATTACGCTAGCCGGTTGGGATTAGATGGTTTATGGTTGATTAAAACGTATATTTGTGATAGCATTACGGTTAAGTTATCCGTGTACGACACGAGGGATTTTACTCGAAACCGCCGCTATTGACTACCAGTAAGATAGCACAATGTTTACCGTAAGTCAAGTATTTTTTCGCGGCGCCACAACTCGTTGAAAATACAAGATATACTACCCGAACTCGCCGTTCGCGAATTCACCGGGGACCGTACCGCCGAAATAACCGCCGTTACGTACGATTCGCGCGGAGTGGAGGGCGGGGCCCTATTCGTCGCCGTACGCGGGTATCGCGCGGACGGCCACGATTTCGTAGAAGAGGCCGTGCGGCGAGGGGCGGCGGCGGTTGTGGTAGAGGAACCCTCGCGGGCGGCGGGGTCGGTCGCGCAGGTCGTCGTCGCCGACTCGCGCCGCGCACTCGCCGCCGCGGCGGCCGCGTTCTGGGGCCACCCCTCGCGGGAGATCGCCGTCGTCGGCGTAACCGGCACCAACGGCAAGACGACGGCGTGTTTCCTGCTGGAGGCGGCGCTGCGGGAGGCGGGCCGGGAAACGGCGCTTGCGACGACGGTATACAACGCGCTGGCGGGGGAGGCCCGGCCGGCGCGGCTGACGACGGCGGAGGCCCCCGAAGTCCAGGCCTTTCTCCGGGAGGCGGTGGCGGCGGGCGCCTCCCACGCCGTCGTCGAGGTTTCCTCCCACGCGTTGGCGTTATCGCGCGTGGCCGACGTCGAGTTCGCGGCCGCGGCCTTCACCAACCTGAGCCACGACCACCTCGACCTCCACGGCGATCTGGAACGGTATTTCGAGGCCAAGGCTTCGTTATTCGACCAACGGCGGGAGGGGGCGCCGGCCGTCGTCAACGTCGACGACCCTTACGGCCGGAGGCTCCACGCCTCGCTGCCGGGCCGCGTCGTCGGGTACGGGGCGGCGGCGGAGGCCGGCTACCGCCTCGCCGACGTGGTCGCCGACTGGGAGGGGTTAACGTTCACGGCAACGGGGCCGGAGGGGGAGGCGGTCGAACTCACCTCCCGGTTGGTAGGTGCGTTCAATGCCTCCAACTGCCTCGCCGCGTTCGCGCTCGCGCGGGAGCTGGGCGTGGCCGCCGACGTCGCCGCGCGCGGCCTGGCCCAGGCGCCGCCGGTCCCCGGCCGGCTGGAGGTCGTCCCGCTCGCCGACGGCGGCCGCGTCGTCATCGACTACGCGCACTCGCCCGACAGCATGGAGAAGGCTTTGGCGGAAATTAAGCGCCTCGGCGGCGGCCGCCTCCTGGTCGTCTTCGGCTGCACCGGCGACCGCGACCGCGGGAAGCGGCCGCTAATGGCGGAGGTCGCGCGGCGGTACGGCGACTACGTCGTCCTCACCTCCGACGACCCGTACTACGAGGATCCGGAGGCGATTGCCCGGGAGGCGGAGGTCGGCCTGGAGCGGGCGGGGGCCGTCTCGCCCGACGACTACCGGATAATCCTCGACCGGGAGGAGGCGATCCGGTTCGCGCTCGCCGCCGCCGCCGAGACGCCTCCGACGGTGGTAGCGATTTTGGGCAAGGGTCACGAGGAAGTGCAAAAAATCCAGGGCCGCACGGTACCGTGCCACGACCGCGCCCTCGTGGAACGCGCCCTGGCCGAACTCGGCGCCCGCGGCAACGCGCCGGCCGCGAGTCAAAACTAACTTCTAACGATGGCTGCCGACGGATATAACGACCACGCGAAAATCGTCGCCCGCGACCTCCACAAATCGTTCGGCGCGAAGCGCGTTCTCAACGGCATCGACCTTTCGATTCACGAGGGCGAGACGCTCGTCATCATCGGCCGTTCCGGCTGCGGGAAGTCCGTCTTCCTGAAGCACATCATCGGCTTGATGAAACCGGAGGTCGGGACCATCCTGATCGACGGCGAGGATATAACGCGCCTGAAGGGCCGGGAACTCAACGTGCTGCGCCGGAAATTCGGGATGGTGTTCCAGGGGGCGGCGCTGTTCGACTCCCTCTCGGTGGGCGAGAACGTCGGCTTCTTCCTCTACGAGTACTCGGACCTCTCGCCGTCCGAAGTGGCCGAGACCGTCGAGGAGAAGCTCCGCCTCGTCGGTCTGGAGGACATCTCCGCGCTGAAACCGGCCGAACTCTCCGGCGGAATGAAGAAGCGGGTCAGCCTGGCGCGGGCGCTGGCCCACGACCCCGAGATCGTCCTCTACGACGAGCCGACCACCGGCCTCGACCCGATTATGGCGGACGTTATCAACGACCTCATCATCAAACTCGACGAACAGCTCGACGTCACCAGCATCGCGGTCACGCACGACATGGCGAGCGCCTACAAAATAGCGGATCGGATCGCCATGATGTACGGCGGAAAGATCGTCGCGACCGGGACCCCCGAGGAAATCCGGGACTCGGCGGACGAATACGTGCAACAATTTATCCACGGCAATGCGGAAGGGCCGATAGACGTCATAGGCGGTGCGTAAATGGAAAAGATATCGAACGAGATAAAAGTCGGCATCCTCGTATTCGTGTCGCTCATACTGCTCTCGATCCTCGTCTTCGGCGTCGGCGAGATCCGGATCTTCGAGCGCGGGAACCGGTACCAACTCATTTTCGACTCCTCCGCGGGCCTCAACGAGGGCGCCCACGTGCGGATGGGAGGCGTAAAGGTGGGGTCGGTGAACGACGTCGACTTCATCGACTACAAGGGGAAGCGGCGAGTCCTGGTAACCGTTCTCGTCCGCGAGGACCTCGTCCTCCACCAACAGGACCGGTTTAAGATAACGATGATCGGCCTGCTGGGCGACAACTACGTCGAGATCGAACCCGGCCCCTCCGAGGCGGAAGTTATCGAACCCGGCGATACGGTGGAGGGAGCCGAGGTCATCGGCATGGACGAGATGTTTAAACAAGTCCAGGACGGCCTGGGCGCCGTAAACGAAATGCTGGACGAACCTACGGTCGCCTCGTTTAAGGCCACGGTCCACAATACGGAGGCGATGTCGGAGGATCTGGCGTACATTCTCGGCGAGAGCCGCGAAGATATTACTATCACGCTGGCCAACCTCCGTTCCATGAGTTACCGCCT
>CP070633.1:347155-354437 GCA_020356085.1 Candidatus Coatesiibacteriota bacterium
CACCGCGCCTCGCGGTATGGCGTACGCCCCTCCCCATTCGCGGCTGTACCACGTCTCCAGCGGCAGCCCGTATATCTTCGCCACCGATACGTCGGGGTCGATCGTAAAGTCCTTCCGCTGTCCGGCGAACACGCGGGGCGTGGAGGGCCTGGGCCAGTCGGAGGGCCACGGATTTTGGACCTGCTCGTTTTCGCCCGCGGTGGCGTACCGGATATCGACGACCGGGAGCATAATGTCGTCGTTCGCGGCGCGCTCCCGGCCTACCGGCTTGACCCGCGAGGGCGATTATATCTGGCTGTCCTCCGAGACGTCGAACGTTATTTACAAACATCGGACTACCGGTGCGCTCGTCGCCTCCTTCACCTCTCCCGCCGGCGTCAGCTCCGGCCTGGATTGGGACGGCAACTACCTTTGGCTCGCCGACCCCGACTCGAATTCGAAAATATACCAACTTACTACGACGGGTTCGGTGCGCCGCACGCTCAAGGTGCCGGTCGGCCGGGCTTCCGGCGTCGCCTTTGACGGCACGTACGTTTGGTATTGCGACTTAATGTCGCCCAAATACGTTTACCGGATCACGATCGGGAGGATCGCCGTCGCGCCGGCCTCTTTCGGCCGCGTGAAGGCGTTGTTCAAATAGTAACTATATCGCGGCACCGAGGCATAAATGAGAAGCACCCCCTCTTCAGGAGGGGGCGCTTTTTTTAGTACTTTAACGGGAGGGAGGCCGCACCGCGAGGCGGCGTTATTCCTTGCGCGCCACGACGACGAGCCTATCGGCCGTTTCGTCATAGGCGCCGCCGTCGAAGTTGCCGTACGGCGAGGCCGCGGCGAACCCGCACCTCAGCAATAGGTCGACGAGTTCCGCCGCGGAATACAGCCGGTGCGATATTTTAAACTCCTCGACCTTCTCCTCCTTCAGGACGATCCACCGCGTTTCGATCCACCGCCAACCGTCCTTGATCGTACCCTCCTCCAGGATGAGGTGGCCGTCGACCTCCCGCCACAACCGCTTCTGGAAGATCCGCGCCAGCACCTCTTTGGCCATTAGGTGCATCGCGAACGTCCCGCCCGGCTGAAGCGAGTCGTATACGTTACGCAGTACCCGCTCGTCGTCGGCCGCCTCCTCGAAGTATCCGAAGGAGGTGTACAAGTTAATCGCGCGGTGGAACGCCTCCGGCCGGCGAAACGTCCTCATGTCCTCCCTGACGAGTTCGAGCGACAGGTTTTTCTCCCGCGCCCGCCGTTCGGCCTCCTCCAGATAGGCCGCGGTCCGGTCGACGGCCGTGACGCGGAAGCCCCGGCGTGCCAGCTCGAGCGCGTGCCGGCCCGGGCCGCACGCCAGGTCGAGGACGGCCTCCCCCTCGCGGGCCTCCAGCAGCCGTAAGACCTTCGCGACCTCCTCCGGCGCCGACTCCCACCGTTCCGGCGGGAACAGCACCGGCGCTATTACGCGCCAAAAGCGGTCGTCGTCGTGCCAGCGTTTGCCCTTGGCCATAGTCGTCCACCCGCCTCCGCGGAAGATTCTCTCCCAATATATCACGAAACAGGCCTCGCCGCGAGGGGGCGTCTCCTTCATGGGGGGGACGCGAATCCGGCGGTTTTTTGTAAGCCCCGGCGGCCGGCTTTCCGCGTTATCCGACGTTATTTAGGCGTCTATACTCTAAAATACGGGCGTTTTAAACTAATTGAACCTTTTTGGTACGTTTTGATTGCGCCTCCCCCAACCGTTCAAAGTTATATATCTATGAGGAATCCCAGGGCGGTACGAGCGTGGCGATTAGGCCGAATACGTAGACGCCGATAACCGCAGTGCGGACAACGCCTAATATCCCCGTCCTGAGCGCGCCGGCGACCTGCCCATTTCACTAGTAAGAGGGATTATACTATAATGACCAAATGGGTCAACATTCATAACTTTGGCCATTTACCTCCGCCAACTCGTTCATTTGACTTAAATCAAGTCCTTTTACGCCTTCCCGCGCTACGGTACTACGCGGTTCGAGGCCTCGAAAAACGGTAACCTTTCCCGGAAGGCGAAGCCATGGCCGAGAAAGATAACAGAATCCTAATCGGTTGGAAGGAGATCGGTTCCTACCTCGATTGCTCGCCGTCGTCGGCAATGCGCCGCGTCGATGACGGCCTGCCCGTCTTCCGCGTCGGCGGCAGCGTGCGCGCTTTCGCCGACGACATCGATCGGTGGCTGGAGGGCGAGCGGTTAAAGAAGTTGGAGGCGGGGAGGGAGGCCGAGTCCGCCTCGCCCGGAATCGTCGTCGAGGATACCAATCTCCTGGAGGCGGTGTCGACTTTATCCCGCGACAAAAAAGGCCGCCGGTACGCCGTAATCCCGCTGGGTATAGATACCTCCGAATTCCAGCGCATCGAAACGCGCCTCCAGCGTTCGGAGGAGAAGTACCGCTGGCTCGTCGAAACGGTCCCGGCGTGGATCTGGGAGACGGACGCGGCCGGCGAATTCACCTACTCCAACGTCGCCTCCGTCGACATCCTGGGCTACCGTCCGGAGGAACTGCGCGGCTTTACCCCTCTGGAATTTCTCATATCCCCCAAAGACGCCGAAAAGTGCTCCTCGGCGATGGGTATGTTGGAGTCCCGCAAGGAAGTCGTCCGCGACATGCAATGTCGGTACCTCCACCGCGACGCCTCGGAAATATGGCTCGAGACCGACGCGGAGCCCCTTTTCGACGCCCGCGGCCAGTTCACGGGAATCCGCGGTATCTCGCGCGATATCACCGACCGCAAACGGGCGGAGGAGGCGCTGCGCGCTAGCGAGGAGAAATACCGCACGCTGTCCGACAACGTCCCCGTCGGCATCTACCGCACCGCCGCCGACCCGAAAGGCCTGATCCTGTCCGCGAACCCGGCCTTCGCCCGCATGTTCGGGTGCGACGAACCCGCCGACGTAGTACGCCAGCGCGTCGTCGACTTCTACGCCGACCCGGCCTCCCGAGACGAGTTCGTCGAGACCATCGCCGTCAAAGGGGAGGTGCAGGATTACGAGGCCCGCCTAAAACGTAAGGACGGAGAGGAGTTCTGGGCCTCGATCTCCGCGCGCGCCGTGCGGGGCGAGGACGGCGAGATTGCCCACATCGACGGCGTCATGGAGGACATCACCGCGCGGCGGGAGGCGGAGGAGAAGATCCGCGAACAAAACGAATTCCTGAATACCGTTCTCTCCTCTCTCACCCACTCTTTCTACGTCATAAACGCGGCGGACTATAAAGTCCTCCTCGCGAACGAGGCGGCGTTGGCGCGGGGCGTTCGGGAAGGGGGAACGTGCTACGAGCTGACCCATATGCGCACCGAGCCGTGCAATACGGCCGAACACCCCTGTCCGCTCCGCGAGGTCGTGGATACGCGGCAACCGGTCACCGTGGAACACCTCCACTTCCACGAGGGATGCGGCCCCCGGATTTACGAAATCCACGCCCACCCCATCTTCGACGAGCGCGGCGACGTCGTCCAGATTATCGAGTATTCGCTGGATATAACGGCGCGCAAAATGGCGGAGGAGGCGCTGCGGGAGTCGGAGGAAAAGTTCCGCTCGTTGGCGGAGGAATCGCCGAACATGATCTTCATCAACCGGGGCGGGAGCGTAGTCTACGCCAACAAGAAGTGCGAGGAGGCCATGGGGTACCGCCGGGAGGAATTCTACGCCCCGGATTTCGCCTTCCTCTCGATTATTGCTCCCGAATCTCACGATTTGGTAAGGCGAAGTTTCGCCGCGCACCAACGGGGCGAAGAAATTCCCCCGTACGAATATTCGCTGGTTACGAAAGGGGGAGACCGACTCGAGGCGATCATCACGACGCAGCTCATCTCGTACGAGGGCGATAACGCTATTCTGGGCATCGTCACCGACATCACCGAGCGCAAACGCGCGGAGCGGGACCTCCGCCTTACGCAGTTCTCCGTCGACCGGGGGGCCGACGCCGCCTTTTGGGTGGGGGCCGACGGCCGTTTCGTTTACGTCAACGACGCCGCTTGCGCCTCGCTCGGTTATACCCGCGAGGAACTGCTCGCCATGGCGGTGCCCGACATCGACCCCGAGTTCCCGGCGGAGGCGTGGCCCGACCACTGGAAAGAGCTCGTCGAGCGCGGCTCGTTCAGTTTCGAATCGCGGCACCAAAGGAAGGACGGCCGGGTTTTCCCCATAGAGATAACGGTCAACTATCTCGAGTTCGAGGGCCGCGAGTATAATTTTGCCTTCGCGCGCGACATAACGGAACGCAAGGCCGCGGAGGAGGCGCTGCGCGAGTCGGAGGAGCGGCACCGCGTGTTGTTCGAGGGCGGCAACGACGCCGTCTTCGTCTTCAACCTGACGGCCGAGGGGAAGCCGAGTACCTTCATCGAAGTTAACGAGGAGGCGTGTCGGCGCCTCGGGTATTCCGCCGACGAATTGCACCGCCTTACGCCCGCCGACGTCGCGCCGCCGGAACAACAGGCCGTCGCGGCCGAGAAAATCATGCAACTCACGCAGGAAAAAGAGCTGATATTCGAGTGGGTCCATCTCCGAAAGGACGGGACGGAAATTCCGGTCGAGGTCAGCGCGCACCTCTTCGAGTTCCGCGGCGAGCCGACGGTAATATCCATCGTCCGCGACATTACCGAGCGCAAGCGCGCGGAGGAGGCGCTCCGCGAGTCGGAGGCGAAGTTCCGGTCCGTCGTCGAGGCGATACCGATGGGTATGCACATGTACGAGTTGACTCCCGACGGCCGGCTCCTATTCACGGGAGCCAACCCGGCGGCCGACGAGATCCTCGGCCTGGACAACTCGGAGTTCGTGGGTAAGACGATCGAGGAGGCGTTCCCGGCGGCGGCCGACACGGAAATCCCTGCCCGGTATCGGCGGGCGGCGGCCGAAGGCGAAAGCTGGTATACCGAACAAGTAGACTACGAGGACCGACAAATAAAAGGCGCTTTCGCCGTCCGCGCGTTCCAGACCTCTCCCGGCAAGATGGTTGCCACGTTCGCCGACATTACCGAACGGATGCGGGCGGAGGAGCTCTTGCGAGCGAGCGAGGAAAAGCTCCGTCGTCTCGTCGAGCATTCGACCGACGGCGTCGTCCTAATGGACGAGGGCGGTACTATAATCGAGTACAACGCGGCGCACGAGCGTATTACCGGCATTCCGCGGGAGGAGGCGCTGGGTCGGCCGATTTGGGACGCCCTCCACCGAGCCGGCCCGCCCGAGACGCGCACCCCCGAACATTACGAAGCGCTCAAAAACACGGTCGCCGAATTCCTCGCCACCGGCGAGGCGCCGTGGTTGCGTCACCCCCTCGAAGCCGTGGCCGTGCGCCCCGACGGCGAACGGCGGATTATCGAACAGGTCGTATTCCCCATCCGGACCGAAAAAGGTTTCATGGCCGGTAGTGTCACCCGCGACATTACGGACCAAAAAAGAGCGGAGGAGGCCCTCCGCGAAAGCGAGGCGTACCTCCGCGCGGCAATAGATAATCTCCCCTTCGACCTTTTCGCCCTCGACAAGACCGGCCGATACTCGCTGGCCAACGCCACTTTACGGGGGGGGTGGGGCGACATCGTCGGTCGCCGGCCGGAGGATTTTGCTCCCGACGAGGCGACGCTGGCGTTGTGGCAGGACAACAACCGGCGGGCCCTCGCCGGCGAGGTTGTCCGGGAAGAGGTGAGTTTCAAAATCGGCGGCGAGGAGCGTGTCTTCTACAACGTAATATCGCCTATTTACGCCGGCGACGAAATCCGCGGCGTATTGGGCGTCAACGTCGACGTTACGGATCTAAAACGCGCCGAGGAGGCGCTGCGGGAGCGGGAGGCGCTGCTCCATACCGTTATCTCCAACGCGCCGGTGGCCCTCTACGCGTACGACTACGACGGCACCGTAACCTTGAACGAGGGCCGCGGCTGCTACGCCACCGGGTACGGCCCGGGGGAACTCGTCGGCGTAAACGTCTTCGATAAGTTCGGCCCCGAGGCGCCGGTCGCCCGGCCGCTGCGCCGCGCGCTGGACGGCGAGGAGGTCGAGATCTTGTTGGCCGCGAGCAACGACCGGTTGTTCGAGGCGTGGTACGCGCCGATCTACGGCAAAGACGGCGCCCCGGCCGGCGCCATCGCCGTCGGAACCGACGTCACCGAGCGGAAGAGGGCCGAAGAAAAACTGTGGGTTACGGAGGTCACGCTCCGCGAAATCCTGAACGCCGTCGCCGAAGGCCTGAGTTTCACCGATCCCGAAGAGATGATCGTCCTCGCCAGCCGCGAATTCGCCTCTGCACTGGGCTTCGAATCGGAGGAGTTGGAGGGGAAATCGCTGGCCGACCTCACAACGCCCAAAAAGCTGGCCCAGATGCAGGCCGAAACCGAAAAGAGGCGGCAGGGGGAAAGCTCCACCTACCGGACCGCCCTCCGCCATAAGAACGGCTCCCTCGTACATTTTACGGTACATTGCTCGCCCCTCTTCGCCGACGACGGCACGTTCCTGGGTACCTTTGCAAAAATCGTCCTCGACTCGCTGTAACCGGCCCCCAAGAACGCCGCCCGCTACCGCGCCTCCCGGCGCGGTTTTTTCAATGTTGGCGGGAAAAAACGGCCGGAGTTCCCCAGGGTCGCGGGCCGATTCGTACGGCCGAGATGGTTTTGCTAGTCTTTGGCAACCCGTGGAAAGTTTTGAACGTTAACGACCCCTCGAAATATGTGTATAAATAACCTGGTAGCGCTTCACGGACGTTATACCTCGATTACCTAAATATTGGCGGACGGAGCGGCGTGGTAGATTATTCCGCAAACCCGTGCCCAGTCACCCCAAGGCAAGCTGCTAGTCATTTAAGCCGGTTGGAGAGCGGAGGGATTGACGCAAACCAAGAGGCTGGAATCACCGAAACCCTTTCATGGAAGGAGGAGCGACGATGGCAAAATCTCGCTCGGATGCTTTGAAAAGCCTGCTAAAGGACCTGGAAGCCGGGACGCCCGACATCGAAGGAAGCGTCGTCGTCTCGGCCGACGGCCTCGTGATGGCGAGCGCCCTCCCCGCGGACGTCGACGAGGACCGCATCGCCGCGATGTCGGCGGCGCTGTTGGCGCTCGGCGAGCGCAGCGCGAAGGAGCTCGACCGCGGCGTGCTGGAGGACGTCTTCGTCAAAGGCGAGAACGGCTACATTGTCCTGATGGGCGCCGGCCACGACGCCGTCCTCGGCGCCTTGTGCCGCGAAGAGGCCAAACTCGGCATGATCTTCCTCGACATGCGTCGGACGGCCAAAGAAATCGGCAACGTCGTTTAAAGCGAAACCCG
>CP070633.1:354537-361779 GCA_020356085.1 Candidatus Coatesiibacteriota bacterium
AGCGGCGTCCCGAGGAGGGGCAAGACGGGTTTGGGCCGCGTCAGCGTCAGCGGGTAGGTCCGCGTCGATTTGCCGGCGGCCAGGACGACGGCTTTCACGGCGTTACGGCCTCCTCCTCCGCCGGCGGCGAGGGGGTTGGGGCCCGCTCGGCGAAAGACCTCCCCGCCCGGGCCGCGACCGTATACGACTTCAAGCGCATTTCGTACGACCCCCACGTAAGCCGCGTTAGGAGGCCGTCGGGAGTATAACACGCCCGATAGCCGCCGGGGTCGACTACATAGAGCTGGCAACGGAGGTAGGCGGGGCCGACGACAACGGCCGCCACGCCCCGCCGTCGGGCGCGGACCCACTCCCGGCCGAGGGGAAAACAGAACTCCGCGGGGACGGGGGCGCCGGGGGAAGCCGCGACCACGCCTCCCAAGCTCAGGAATTCCAGCACCGGCGAGGCGGGGCCGATTTTCGCGAACGGCGCCTCCCGACCCAAGGGATCGCCGGCTGCCCCGGCCTCCACCTCCCGCCCTAGTATTTCGCCGTACGCGAGCCAGGAGGGAGGCCCTTCCTCTCCGCGCTCGTACGCCACGGCCAACGCGCCGGCGGGCGCGCCCGCGTAAAACGCCTCGTAGAACAACTCGGCCTCCGCCAACAGCGCGGGAACGCCCCCCTCCGCCGGTCCGACGTTCCTTCCTTTGCTTTCCGGGTCCGGTAGTAGCGCGAAGCGCAGGACTTCGGCCGGTTCCGCGGCGAGCGCCAGCGTTACGCGTACGCGGGGGAGGGGTAGCCCCGGCGCCGCTACCGGTTCGCCGTCCACTTCCAACCACGAGTACCGCGCAAGAACGTTCCCGGCGAACAAACCGAGGCCGGTAGCGTGACGTACAGTTTTACCCTCCGCGCGGTAGTAGGCAGCCAGGCGCTCGAGTTCGTCGGGGGCTTCGACCTTCGGGTACGGCTCGCCTCCCGGTGGCGCGAACGGAGGGGGCGGCTCGCGCAGAGGAGGTTGTTCGGCGGCCGCCAGCCCGAACGTGCCCCGGGCGCGCCTTCCCGCTACGTCGCCGACGAAGGTTTGGCCCGGGCGGGACAGAACGTCGGGCCGGAGCGGTGTCGAAAGGCGGGCCGCGAGCGGGAGGGAGATCGGCTCCGTTAACCCGGGCGGATCCGGCAGGAGTACCGGTTTGGCCGTCCGGCGCCACACGCCGCGGATTGTCGGCGCCGTCGCCGTCGGTTCGACGCTCAGGCCGTCGCCGTCGGCGTAACGGTGGACTGCGCCGTCGGCGTCGAAGGCGAAGGCCTGGGTAGAGGAGGGGCCCCACCCGACCCACCGCCGTCCGTCGCCGGTGCCGCGACAGCGCCTCACTCGGCCGGAGGTAAGCTCGAGCGTCGTCAGCTCGCGGCGCGGCCGGGGAGGGGGAACGGCGGTCGCGAGCGGAAGCGGCAGGCCGCGGAAGGTTACGGCGGCGGGGGCTTCCGACCCGCGGACCGCGGCGACATTTCCGAATTCGTCGCGGAGGGTTAGCCGCCACGAGGCGCCGGCGCGATATACGAAATCTCCGCCCGGCCAGCGCCCGCGGAAGTAGTACGCGGGCCGCCCGCGCCGGCGCGCGGCCACGACCGAGACCTCCTCCACCTCGACGCCGCGCCCGGCGACCCACCGGCGGAGGCGGAGGCGGTACGGCGTAACGTAAAACGGCCCGGCCGCGTCTTCGCGGGTCTCTGTCGGGCCGCGGGCGAGGCGGCCTACGGTATCCCCGCCCTCCCGAACGGCGTAATATTCGCGGGGCGCCGGCGCCGGCGCCGCGCACGACAGGAGAACGGCGACGATGGCCGTACCCGACGTCAACGCGGAGCCCAGGCGGAAAGGTTTAATCACGGGGGGGGCAAAGGTCAGAGCCGGAAGAGGAGTAGGCCGGCGCCGATAATACCGATTACGGTAACGACGTTGATTTTGAGGAGCAGGCCGAAGGTTAGCACCAGAATATGGAGGTTGAGGGAGGCCGGTTCCAGCCCGAACGTAATACTTTTGAGGAAAAAATTCTTAACGGCGCCCTGGGGGAGGTAGGCGCCGAGTAGTTCCCCGACCATCGTTCCCAGGAGCGCGCCGATTACCACGATGATGAAACCTTTTAGGATGCTTTTGCCCGCCGGCATGCGTGATCGCTCCCTTCTCGGCGGAGGTTCCGTACGCCGGAAACACGCCGGCGACCTCTCCGCCGTTGCCGCCCGATAGTAGCATAGCCGCGCACCCGGAAAAAGGTTTTTCGGCCGAGCGCCCTAAACCCTTGACTCGCCCCGAACGGTGTGGTAAATTTTATAAAAACAAGGAGGAAAAACGGTGCGTTCCAAAATTTTCTTGATTTCGACGCTGGTCCTACTCGCGGTGGGCGTGGCCTACGCGAAATCGTGGCGGGTCTCGGGCGCGATCGTACACATGCGCCAGGAAGAATACGAAGAGGCGATAAAGCTCTTGAAGGAGGAAGTAGCCGAAAAGCCGGACAACGCGGAGGCGTGGGCCTACCTGGGCGACGCGTACGCGAACGTTAGAGATTTCATGGGGGCGGCCGAGGCGTGGGCGCGGGCCGAAGAACTTTACGCCGCCAAGAATAAAACCAAAAACCTCCAGAAGATTAAAAAGAGCCGCCAATTTTTCTGGGCCGAGGCCTTTAACGCCGCCCAAAAGAAACTGGCGCGGGCGTTGAGCTTCAACAACGAGAACTTCGTTCCCGAAGAGGGAGAGACGATCCCGGGCGACCTGGAACAAGCGGAAGAGAAGTTCGTCACTACGTACCACGTTTTCAGCGAACATCCCAAGACGTTATTCTTGCTGGGGTTGGTGTACGAACAAAAAGCGGCCTATTATGGGGACCTCTCCGAGGAGGAAGTCGTGGACGTCGTCGACTACGACCTCGCTACCGGGGTTCCGGCCCAACGACAAATGACGGCCGGCGAGTATGCCAAGGAGATGTGGGAAAAGGCGCTCACGACCTTCGAAGCCGCCGTGGAGGGGAAACACGAGGATATGGCGGGCGAGAACTGGGACGAGAGTACGCCGGTTAACGAATACCTTATTAAATACGTCAATGCGGCCGTCCAATACGGCGAACTCGATAAGGCGCTCGGGATGATCGATCCTCTCCTCGAGTTGCAGCCCGACGATATCGAGCTCCTCCGGGTGAAGGCGTACATCTTCGTAAATATGAAGGATACGGGCGGCGCGTTGGAGACGTACCTTCGGATCGCCGAAATTAGCGACGACGGTAAGGTGAAGGGGGACGCGCTCGGCCGGATCGGCAACTTCTATTTGGACAAGGATTTCGAGGGACGGGACCCGCAGAAGGCCGTCGACATCCTGGAGGAGGCGAAAGGATATTTGCCCGAGGACTACCGAATTTACATCAACCTCGGCAAAGCCTATAAAGAGATTGGCGAGGACGAGAAGGCGCGCGAGCATTTAGAGAAGGGGAACGAGCTCTACGAACAGCAAAAAGGCGGCGGTTAGGGCCGACGCCTCCGGCTGGCAGCGCGGGGGCGTACGGTCATGAGGTGTCCGGCGTGCGGCGGCCCGTTGGCGGCGGACGAACTCCAGTTCGGCCTATACCAATGTGCGCAGTGCGGCGAGGTCGAGATCGACGGTAGCGGCGCGTACGTGGGCGGCCGCTTTTACGAATTCGGCAACGGCGGCGACGGCTCCTCCCTCGAGGAGTGGGAGGAGGCTTCGGAGGAATACTCGCCGACCTGGGAAGACGTATTCGCCGGCGACGACACCCTTTCGCCGTTCGAGGAGTGAGAGGAATCTCCGCGATTATCAAGCCGCCGGACCGCCGGCGGCTTTTTCTTTACGGCCGGGCGGCCCGCCGCAAGCGGAATCCGACTCCCCACCGCCGCGCGAGCGCCTCCATCGCCTCCGGCGCGACCGCCTCCTCCGCCACCGCGGTGACGACGACTTCGGGAACGTGGCGCCGCGCCCCCTGCACAAATTCCTCCACGGCCCGCCACGCCTCCTCGCCTGGGGCGCCGGGCCGGCATAGCCGTTGGTACGCGGCCGCGTCCGGGGCGTTAACGCTGACGCTCACGCGGTCGACCAGGCCCGCCAGCTCGGGAGTAACGTCGCGGCCCTGGGTGAGGGCGGCCGACCCGTTGGTATTCAAGCGGACCCGGCCGCCCCGTCGCTTTAAGGCCCGGGCGATTTCCTTGACGACCTCCCAGCGGAGCGTCGGTTCGCCGTACCCGCAGAACACCACCTCCTCCGCGGCGGCGACCTCGCCGAGCGCGGCCAGCACCTCCGCGGCCGTGGGTTCCATCCGCAACCGGAGTTCCACTCCGCCGACTCCCGCGGCGAAATTCCGGACGCAGAAGCTGCAGTCGTTCGTACAACGGTTGGTCAGGTTCACGTACTGCGCTTTCCGGTAGCGGTAGACAACAGCGCCGCCGAAGTCCGGCGGGAGGCCGAAGAACGTCCGGGCGGCGAGCGTGGTTTCGGCGGCCACGTCGTCGCCGGCGCGGCCGGCCGCCGCGGCCACCCCCGCCGCAACCAGCGGGAGGTACGCCGGTTCGTTGCGCGTTCCCCGGTGCGGGACCGGCGTCATGTACGGCGTGTCCGTCTCGAGCATGGTCGTCGCCAGCTCGAGTTCGGCGAAGGAGGAGGCGGGCGGCCGCGCCTTTCCCCCAAACGTCACGTTTCCGGTGAACGATACGAAAAGGCCGCGGTCGCGCGCCCACCGGTAATACGCCGCGTCGCCGGAGAAGCAGTGGAGCACTCCTCCCCGGGGAGGAACGCCCTCCGTCTCGAGCGTCCGCTGCAAGTCCTCTTGGGCCTCGCGCTGGTGAAGGATTACGGGCAGGTCCAGCTCGCGCGCGAGCGCGAGGTGCCAGCGGAGTATTTCCAGCTGCTGTTCGCGGGGCAGCGCCAGGTAGTGGTAGTCCAGGCCGCACTCGCCGACGGCGACGGCCAGGCCCTCCGCTTGGCCGCGAGCGAGGGCCTCGCGGAGGCCGGCTTTCTCGTCGGCGTCGAGGGGAAGGCCGCAGTTGGGGTGGAGGGCCGCGGCGAAGTAAACCTCCTCGTGGCGGCGGGCGAGGTCGAGGCCGCGCGCGGCGTCGGCGGCGGCGCAGACCGGCACGACCAGGTATCGCACGCCCGCCTCCCGGGCGCGGCCTACGACGGCGTCGACGTCGGCGGCGAAGTCGTCGTGTTCGAGGTGAGCGTGCGTATCGGCGAGGAGGTAGTTAGGTTTCATCCGACGGCAGCCGCCGCGCGGCCCGCGGGGCGTTGCAGGACAGGAGCCGCCGCGTGGCGGAACGCGGAATCGGCGGGGAGGGAACGGCGCCGGGCGCGGAGCGGCGCCGGCCGCGGCCGGCCGCTACCCCTGCGACGGCGAGCACTATCGCCTCCGGCGGGGTTAGAAGAAAAACGCCGGGCCGAAGGCGCCGCTGAAGTTCGGCTTGCGGGTTCCGGTCTCGCCGGGGGGCGTGGGGGGGCCCGCGACCTTCGAGAAGTCGAAATCGACGGCGGTCGTCACGTAGATGCAGAACGGCAGTACGATTTCGATCGTATTGGCGTTGCGGAAGACGAAACTGTGCTTCCACCCGTCGGGTCTGTCGGCCCGCTCGAAGGTCAGTGCGCCGTACCGGCCGCGCCACCCGACGTAGATATCCGAGAAAATGCACTTTTCAGGGGCAGGCGCGAACCGGCCGCCACCCAGCACGCCCAACTCGCCCTGCGACCCGCCGTCGCCGCTCGTCGCGAAGCGCGCCCCGAACAGCGGCCGCGCGGCGAAGCGGAACCGGCCGGCGGTCAGGTATATCGGTAGGTTGTAGGTGAAGGTGAACAGCTTAATGGGAGTGAAGCCTAAGTAATCCTCGGCCGAGACGTAATCGAAGTTCACCAGGTGGGTTACGCGGCCGTCGTTGCGGTAAAAGTCGGCGCCGAAGTGGAAGCCCACTTTGTAGGAACTCTGGAGTTCGCCAGCGACGATAGCGTACATCTCGTACGTGGCCACGCCCAACCCCCCTCCGACGAGGGTGGAGTGGCCCATGCCCTGGGCGCCGACGAGCGCCGCCGCGACCAGCGTAGCCGCGCATACCGTCCTCAGTATCATCGTTTCCTCCTTAAGCCGTTAGAAGCTGAACGCCGGGCCGACGTCGACCAGGCCGTAGCCGAGTTCGGCGTATTCGAAATCAAACGTAGCCCTCCGCGCCGCCGAGGCGATGCCGACGACCGCCAAGGTTAAGATAATCCTCTGCGTTTCGCCTATCCCTCCGTTTGCCCTTATAGGGGATATTCTTCTTGCTACTAGACCAAGTTATATTCGACCCGGGGGCACCGCCCAAGCCAGCTGCGGCGTCGCCACCCCGCCCCGTCTCTCACGCCGCCCGGCGGACCTCCACGTTCAGGCCGTCGGCGCGGACGACCTCCACCGACGCGCCGGCGGGAATATTCTCCGCCGCCGTGGCCTGCCAGTACTCGCCGCGGACGAAGACCTGGCCGCCGGCGGGCCCCACGGCCGTTACGGCGCGGCCGCGCTCGCCCGCCATCCCCTTGTCGCCCGTGGTGGGTTTGCGGCGTTGGGCCCGCAGGCCCATGCCGACCGCGAACAGGAAGAAGAGCACCGTCGTCACGACCGCGGGGACGATGATGGTCCAGGAGATCTTCAGATAGGTCGCGGGCGTGTCGATGAGCAGGATCGAACCGAGCAACATCGATATCGTGCCTCCGATGGCCAACAGGCCGTGGCTGGTTATTTTAATTTCGGCCAGGAAAAGAATCAAGGCAAAGACGATCAGGCCGACGCCGGCGTAGTTGACCGGCAGCGTCGAGAGCGCGTAGAAGGCCAGGAGGAGGCAGATGCCGCCGGCGACCCCCGGCAGGATGGAGCCCGGGTTGGAGAGCTCGAACAGCAGGCCGTAGAAGCCGAGGATGAGCAGGATGTAGGCGACGTTGGGGTCGGTGAGGACGGCCAGGAAGCGCTGGCGGAAGTCCGGGCTCGCCTCCTCTACGCGGGCGCCCTCCGTCCGGACGACGACCTCCCGGCCGCCGACCTTGACCTTCCGGCCGTGCGACTTAGCCAGCAGCTCGCCCAGGTCGGCGGCCACGAAGTCGACGACGTTCTCCTCCGCCGCGTCCTCCGCCGACAGCGAGGCCGACTTGCGGACCGCCAGCTCGGCCCATTTCTCGTTGCGGCCGCGCCGCTTGGCCAGGCTCTTGATGTAGGAGGCGGCGTCGTTCGTAGCCTTCTCCATCATCGTCTCGTCGGC
>CP070633.1:361879-368622 GCA_020356085.1 Candidatus Coatesiibacteriota bacterium
CCGCGTCAAGGCGCTGTACCAGTAACTTCGCAACTGAACGTTAGAAAAAGCCGCCTCTCCTGGAGGCGGCTTTTTTTACCCTTGACTTCGCCGCGCCGCGGGTATACAATATTATAAGCGAATAGGTAACCTAAAAAATCAGGAAAGGAGTTGTCCATGAAAAAGACGGTTATTTTACTAGCCGCCTTAGCGGTGGGGGCTACGCCTCTCCTCGCGGCCGAGCGGGGCGTGGTATGCGAGCTCTTCACCGCTACGTGGTGAGGATACTGTCCCTACGCGGAATACGCGTTGGATAGAATCTACGACGAGCAGGGCCCCGACAAATGGGTACCGGTGGCCTGGCACTGTTCCACCACCGGCCAGTGGTGGACGAACGAGGCCGTCGCGCGGCGGGGATACTACGGCGTTACCGGATATCCCACGGCCTACGTCGACGGCATCATCATGCACCGCGGCGCCTACACGAACAACGAACAGATGTACCAGTGGTACATGGGCTCGTTCAACTCGCGCCGCGCGGTCAATGCGCCGTTGAAGATCACGTTTGTGCAGAAGCAGTACGCCAACGGCAAGGTCATGGTCAAGGTCAAGGTCGAGCTCGAGGAGAACCTCTCCGCGGGCCACGTCTGTCACATCGTACTGTGGGAAGACAAATTGAGCTACGGCGGCCGGACCTACCGCTTCGTCGAACGGGCACTGGAAACCAAAACTCTCACCGTAACGGGCCAGGGTCAGAGCGAGGAATTCTCCCACGAATTCACCATTCAGAGCGGCTGGAACGAAGCCAACCTCGGCCTCTCGGTCTTCGTCCAGGATCCGACCGGCAAAGAGATCAAGAACGCCCGGGCCGGCGTACCAGAATCGGCTTACGCCGTAACGCCGACCTCCCTGGGCCGCGTCAAAGCGCTGTTCAACTAGAGCGACGCAACCTGCGCAGGTAAAAAGCCGCCCCGCGAGGGGCGGCTTTTATTTCGCCTCGATTTGGCGCTTGCTCGCGAGGCCGGCTCGATATATAATTAAATGGCAAAAAACGAAGGAGGAGGCGTATGAAGAAATTGGCGTTAGCGGCGATAGTCGCGGCCTGCCTCGCCTCGGCGGCCGGCGGCGCCTCCCGCACCGTCGTCGTCGAGCTCTTCTCCGGCATCCCTTGAAGCTACTGCCACTGGGCAGATGCCGCCCTGGGCAGACTGGTAACGGAGCAGGGGTTCGAGAACGTCGCGCCGGTGGCCTTCCACACCAAAGGCCCCCTCAGCACGCCGGAGGGGACCGCCCGGTGGAGCAACTACTACAACGAGTCCGGCATCCCGGTGTCCCACTTCGACGGCCGGTGGCGCTCCTCCGGCGGAAGCTCCCAAACCTACAGCAACTACCTCCAATTCTTCAACACCCGCAAGGTCGTCCCCAGCCCGCTGGCCTTAACGGTTCTCAAGAGCAGCTACGGCGGCGGCTACGCCTCTATCCGCGTCCGCCTCCGGTTGGAGGAGGACCTGCCCGCCTCCCACGTGTATCACCTCACGTTGTGGGAGGCCGACGTCGTCGAGAGCAACGAGACCCACCGCTTCGTCGAGCGCGCGATGGCGACCAAAGACGTGACCGTAACCAAGACGGGCCAGACGCAGGGATTCTCGCACACGTTCCAGCTCCGAGCGGGGTGGGACGTGGCCAAGCTGGGCATCACGGCCTTCGTCCAATGCACGGAGTGGCCGAACGAGAAGCTGATCCAGAACGGCGTCGCCGCGAAGCTCGCGGAGGGTATCGCGGTGGAGGCGACGTCGCTGGGCCGAGTGAAGGCGCTGTACCGGTAAGCCGACGACTAACCGCCCAACCGAAAAGCCGCCCTCTCCGAGGGGGCGGCTTTTTTATATTACCGGGTGCGACCCGCGCCCCTCCCGGGAGCGCGGGCTCAGCGCCGCGGCGCCGCGGCCGGCGTTAGCGGTAGAGCGCCTTAATCTGGCCGAGCGAGGCCGGCACGACGGCGTGCGTCAGCTCGGCGTCCACCTGATAGACGTGGCGTGGGGCGATATTGTCCGAGACCCAGAGGTAGCGGCCGTCGCAGCCGCAGCCGGTCGTGAAGGTGCCCGGAGAGGCGAAGGAGGCGACGACGGACCCTTGCGTCGTGAAGCTGAAGATGTAATAGGGGCCGCCGGAGGTCGGGCGGTTGGCGCACCATAGATACGTACCGTCCCACGCCATGTCGTAGCCGGCGTTAATCGGCGCGACGTTGAACGACGTCAGGACCGAACCCGTCGTCGTGTACTGGCGGACGGTGCCGCCGTACAGCGACATAATCCACAGGTTAGTACCGTCCCAGGCGATGCCGCTCGGATCCGGCGCGGCGAAGGAGGAGATAGTAGACCCCTGCGTCGTGAAGCGGTAGACGTACTTTTGCCGGAAGAGGTCCGCCCCCCAGTAATAAGTGCCGTCGAACTCGGCGCCGAACTGGACCGGGCTGTACGGCCCGTTCGGCGGGTCGAACGAGCCGACCAAAGTGCCGCTCGGCGTGTAGTGGCGCCACATGCGGCTGCCGCCGTAGTGGTAGTCCGTGACGGCGAGGTACGTACCGTTCCAAGCGACGCCGTGCGCCATGATGCTGCCGGTGAGGGGGAAAGAGGAGATGACGCTGCCCAGGCCGGCGTAGGCGGCTCCGGCCGCGGCGAGGAGCGTTATCGCTACTGCGAACTTTCTCATCATCTTTCCACTCCCGCGTTAATGGCCCTTATTCCTTCCCCCTAAAATATACCACCGCCGCCGGTGCGTCAAGGGTAAAACGCGAACCGCCCCTCTGCCCTATAGAAAAGCCGCCCCTAGCGGGGCGGCTTTTTCCACGTCAAGATCAGTTACGCCTCTCCACGAATATTTATTGCCCCGTTCGCGAAATTGCGCTATACTACGTATTGGTAGGAGGTTTCATCATGAACGGGAAAATTATCGTTCCGGCCCTGATCGCCTGCGCCGCGGTGGGGGCCGTTTGCGCTACGGAATACGAGCTGAAATGGGACACCGGCGTCCCGGGCGCTTCTCTCGTTTGTATAAACGTAGGGTTGGGGTTTTGGTGGGGAAACGATTTCGACGTGTCGACGCTGAATACCCGTTACCTAGACCGGATAAAAATTAATTCCTCGCCCGTACTTGAAAACGGCCAGTGGGACGGCTTCCGTATCGCGATCTGGGATATAAGGTCGGTGCCGGCGGGGATTATATGGCCAACGTCGGGCGTACCGAGATTCGTAAAAGGCCGCGGCGAAGGCTATAACGTATGGTGCGAATTCGACGTGGGCTGGACGCTACCGCCGGGCGTAAATACGTTCGTCGCCGCGCAGGAACAATTCTTTATACCGCCCCACTGCGACCCGTTTATTTTCGACGACGACAACGTCCGCGAACCGCACACGTGGTTTAAGGGGCCGAAAGACCCTTGGGTTAACCAGTCCCTACATGGTCACACACTTATGTTAAGGGTGATAATGAAGGGGGAGGTATCGGTCGAGCCGACGTCGATCGGCCGCGTGAAGGCGTTGTATCGCTAAAAAACTATTGTTAAGCTGTTAAATTAAAACGAATTCCGGCGGTAGAAAACCCGTTCCTCAAGAGGCGAGGTAAGGGAGATAATCATGAAACGGGCGCTCGTTGTTACGATATTGGCATATCTCGCGGTCGCGGAGGCGGCGGCCTCGCCGCCGCAATATGAATACGTAGGTCAATGGTATACCGCAGGCCGGCGCCCCTCCGACGCGGCGGTAGCGCCGAACGGCAACGTATACGTAACGGCCACAATGTATTCGCGCCTCGAATACTATACTCCGACCGGAAGCTTCCTCGGGAGTTGGGCGGTCGGGTATCATTATACAATGTGGATTTACGGCGTCGACGTCGCGCCCTCCGGTACAGTCTACGTAGCCGTTACCAAAGAAAGTAACGTAAAGTATTACACCCCCACTGGGAGCCTTCTCGGCTCCTTCGGGGAGGGATTATACGAACCCCGAGAAGTAGCCGTCGCCCCTAACGCCAACGTATACGTTGCCGATACGAACAACCACCGTATTCAATACTATGCCTCTGCGGGCTCGGTCCTAGGTAGTTGGGGTTCGAAAGGAACCGGCGACGGACAGTTCCAACGGCCCCGGGGCGTAGCCGTACACAACAACGGCAACGTTTACGTAGCCGACTCGGATAATTGCCGGATACAATATTTCACGCCTACGGGCAGCTTCCTCGGTAAATGGGGGGCCTACGGCCGCACAGAAGGTAAATTCCGGTACCCCGTACGCGTAGCCGTCCCCGCCTCGGGGATCGTCTTCGTCACCGACAGCGAAAATCGCCGCGTGCAGTACTTCACGGCCGACGGTAGCTTCCTCGGCATGTGGGGGTCGCCCGGTTCCGGTGAAGGCGAATTCGGCTACCCCCACGGCATCGACGTCGCACCGAACGGCTGGATTTACGTTGTCGACCGGACGAACGACCGCTTGCAATACTTCGCCTTAGCCAACCCGGCCGTAACGCCAGCCTCTTTGGGTAAAATCAAGGCCTTATTCAAATAAACAACCCCGCGGGAACGACCGCTAGGAGGGAAGACGTGAAAATCCGGATAATTTGGGTAGCCTGCGTGTTTACCGCCGGCTTCAGCGCGTGGGGTGGGGACGTCGTAACGTTGCCTTCCGGCGACGCGCATCTTCCCGCCTCCCGCATTCCCGTGACGCCGGATTCTTCGACGCTCGAACTCAGTTGGGACAACGGTACGCGGAAATACTTCTTCGCGTGGGACAATCCTCGCGCGTACGAGTGGCGCGGAGGTAACGACTTCGACACCTCGACACTCAAAACGAGCCACGTAAAAATATTGAAACTCAAAACGCTGACTTCCAACGTCTGGCCTAACGAGGAGTGGGACGGCTTCCGGATCTTCATCTTCGACTTCCGGCGTGGTATGCCGGGAGAAAGACTCTGGCCGATGTGGGAGGCAGGTTATTTCTTCAAACCCTCGGGGCTCAGCGGCCACGTCTGGGTGGAATGCCCCGTAAATTGGACCTGCCCGACGCTTTCGTTCGTCGCGGCGCGCGACCAAGGCTACAACTACCCGAATTGCGACCCCTTGAGCGTAGACTCCAACCCCACGTACCGGGTTCATTCGTGGATGTACGTCTACGGCAACTGGAGCGGTTTCAGCGAGACGTCTTATAAAAACCTCATGATCCGCGTCTGGGTCGAGACCGGGTACAGCTTTCCCGGCGTCGCGCCTACTAGCTTGGGGCGCGTAAAGGCGCTTTACTACTGAACGATAAACCGTACCGTAACCCACGTTAAAAGCCGCCCCTCGCGGGGCGGCTTTCTTTGCCGGCAGCGGACGATTCGTTTCCCTGGTGCCGGCTCGGCGGTATTAGTTGTCGCCGGCCGGCCGCCGTTACCCCCTATTTGATGGCCAGCGGGAACGGGTAGTCGGGGACGGGCCGGTGCGGGAAAACGTAGGCCGGCGCCGTCGCCGCGCCTCCCTCGAACGGCTCCAGGAAGTGGTTGGGTATGAACTGCGGCGCCAGGCCCTGCAGTTCGCCGTACTTCGCGGCGAGGTCACAGCCGTATTCGCCTCCCAGGCCGACGCCGAACGCCACCATAAAGAGGCGCTCCTCCTTCGGCAAGCCCCACGCGAAGAGGTCGCCTTCGACGACCTCCGCGGCGCCCGAGGCGAGCTCCGCCGGCAGCTTCGCCTTGACCTTCTTCGCCTCCACCCCCTCCTCCGAAAAGACCCACATCCGCAGGCCCTGCTTGGCGTCCAGCGGCCGCGCCTC
Organism: Candidatus Coatesiibacteriota bacterium; assembly: GCA_020356085.1. Lineage (GTDB taxonomy): Bacteria > RBG-13-66-14 > B26-G2 > WVWN01 > WVWN01 > WVWN01. The sequence goes on from CP070633.1 coordinate 367,660, forward strand.
CGCGGCGCCGTTCGTGAGCGTGAGCTTTACGGGATAGGGCGCGCCGAGCGGGGAGGCGAACGGCGGCGCGGCCAGCGCCAGCTCCACGCCTCCCACCGGCCCGGTCCGGTACGGATAGGCGCAGGCCGGCGGCCGGGGGATCTCCTTTTTGTCGGCGTACTCCTTCTTCTGCTCGGGGGTGAGTGAGGCGTCGAGGAACCAGCCGGCGCGTAGGAACGCGACAAGGCCCAGGTAGTCCGGGCCGTGCTCGGCGCTTTGCCCCGCGTCGCCCTTCTCCAGCAGCTGGCGGAAGTACGGCTGCGCGAAGGCGCCGTCGACGTCCAGGCCGGTTAGCTCCTCCATCAGGCCGTGCATGTTGACGGCCTTCTGCCGCTGCTCCTCGGTGTGGACCAGGATCAGGTAGGCCGACAGCTCGCCGCAGAAGCCGTTGACCGGCTCGAAGCGGCTCTGGCGGACGGCCATCTTGCGCTCGTTGAGCAGCGCGAGGCGGTTGAGGGTATAGGCTATCGTCTCGGCGAAGGGGAGGTCGCGCACGGCCTCCAAAGCGTCCAACGCGTACGTCGTCATGTCCGGCTGGTGGTGCTGGATTTCGACGTTGAACGTGTTTACGTTGCCGTCCCAGGTGGCCGACATGCCCAGGTGGTCGTAGTGGCCCTCCGCCTTGGCGCGGCGGTTGAACTCCGGAATCGTCTTACACCCCTCCGCCAGCGCGAAGAACTTTTCGTACGCCTCTTTTTGATGGGGGAGGGTGTCGTTGTCCTTGACCGTCGTGTTATATATCTGGCGGTGCGGGCCGAGCACGATCTCGAGGTCCGTTATGTCGAGCGTCTTCAAGTCTACGGGCTTGGCCTCCGCGGCGTACTCCTCCATCTCCTCTATCTTCCCGTCCATCGCCGCGACCTGCGCCTCGCTCAGCTTCGCCATGGCGTCGCCGTACTTGGCCATCAGGCCGGAGGACTGGAG
>CP070633.1:368722-375398 GCA_020356085.1 Candidatus Coatesiibacteriota bacterium
ACGCGACGCCGTCTCCCCGGAGCGGTTCCAGCACGGCCGCCTGGCTCTCGTCGGCCAACGCTACCGCCCGGGGGCCGAAAGCCCGCGCTTGCTCAAGCAACAGCGGCGCATTGTGCCCGGCGGCCAGGCCGACGACGTCGATATCGTCGCCCAGCGTCGCGACGACGTCGAGCGCGTTGCGGCCAATCGAGCCGGTGGAACCCAGGATCGTTATTCGCTTCGTCATACCCTACAACTCGGCGTGCCCCAAGAGGAGGAGCAAGCCGTAATACACGGGCGCGCAAAACAGCACCGCGTCGAAACGGTCCAATACGCCGCCGTGGCCGGGGAGAAGGCCGCCCGTATCCTTGACGCCGGCGTCCCGCTTCAAAGCCGATTCGGCCAGGTCGCCCAACACGGTCCCCGCCGCCAGTACGACGCCCACGGCCGCGGCCTCCCACCACGCCAGGCCCATTTCCGGCCAAATCAACACCGCCGCTACCGGCACCGCCAGGCCCACGACGAGCCCGCCGATGCTCCCCTCCACCGTCTTCCCCGGGCTAAGCCGGGGCGCAAGTTTGTGTCGGCCGAACGCCCGGCCCACGAAGTACGCGGCAACGTCGACGAGCCAGATCGTGGCGAAGAACAGCACCAACAGGTTCACGCCCGCCGCCAGCCGCCGGACGAGCATCAGGAAACCGAGCAAGCCGGCGCCGTAGCCGAACGAGAGCAGAGAGGCTCCGGCGTCGCCGAGCGCGCCGGCCGGACTCCGCCGGAACAGCGGTACCACCAACGAGCCCAGGCCCAGCGCCGCCGCCGCGCCGACGGCCCAAGACGGCCGATACGCGACGGTCGCCAGGTAGGTCGCGCCGGCGGCCAGGACCAACAGGCGGTGCGGCCGCCTTCCCCCCGCCTCCGTCAGGTTGAACATCTCCAAGCCGGCGATGAGCGCTATCGCCTCCAGGTACAACAAAAAGTGGTACGGCCGACCCCATACGAGAATGGCCAGATGGACCGGAACCCATACCGCCGCGGTCAATACGCGGAGTCCCAGCATTACCCGCGGCCGCCGGCCCGGGCCGATACCCGGCCGAACCTCCTCTCCCGGTCGATATAGTCGACGATCGCGGCGTACAGATGCTTGGCGCGGAAGTCGGGCCAGTAGACGTTGGTCACGTACATCTCCGCGTACGCGATTTCCCACAACAGGAAGTTCGATACCCGGAACTCGCCGCTCGTCCGGACGAGCAGGTCCGGGTCCGGATGGTCGGGCGCGTAGAGGTGGGCGGAGATAACGCTCTCGTCGACGCGCTCCTCGCCGGAAACGACTATGCGGCGGACGGCGTCGACCAGCTCCGCCCGGCCGCCGTACGACAGCGCCAGCGTCAACGTCAAACGGTCGAACGCCGCGGTCCGATCCATCGTACGGGCGAGTTCGGCGCGGACGTCAACCGGCAACCGGTCGAGGCGGCCGATGGCGCGAAGCCGGATCTCTTTTTCAATGAGCTCGTCGCGTTCGCCGACGACGTAGTTCTTCAACAACCTCATTAAAGCCGCTACCTCGAGGGAGGGGCGTTCCCAATTTTCGCTGGAGAACGCGTACAGCGTCAGGTAGGGGACGCCGATTTCGCGGCAGGCGGTGACGACCTCCCGGACCGCTTTCACGCCGGCCTGGTGGCCGCGAATCCGCGCGAAACCGCGGCTGCGGGCCCACCGGCCGTTGCCGTCCATGATGATGGCGACGTGCCGCGGGAGCGCGGAGCCTTCCAACCGGGCGCGCAGCTCCTCCTCGCTCAACTCCTCCAACGGGTTGACGACTTTCATACGCCGTCCGTCCCTTTCCCGCCGCTCTCCGCCGGCAGGGTCGTCATTTTAAAACGGCGAACTTCTTCCCCACCACTTCGCGTTCGCCGGTGGCCACGGCCGTCGCCGTCGCCCGGTAGAAATATATGTCCGGCGCGAAGTCGGAAATGTCGACGGTTACGGAGTCGTGGGCGTAACCGTCGGTCCGGCCGCGGGCTTCGGCGAGCAGGCGGCCGCGAAGGTCGAACACCTCCAACTTAACGTCGGCTTCTTTCGTCACGAAGTACCGGATTTGGAGCTCCTCGCCGGTGGCGGGATTGGGATAGGGGAAGCAGCTCTCCTCCGGGAAGAACGAGACCTCCCCCATCTCGAACGTGAACGTCTTGGGCTCTCCCCAGTTACCGCGGGCGTCGCGGCCGCGCACGTACAGGGCGTGGGTTTCGGCCTCCCCCCACCCGGCCGGCGATACGGCGAGCCGGACGGCCTCCAACGGCGAGTCCCATTTGCCGTCGGTCGGCTCGAGCGGCGTACCGGACCCGCCCGCCCCCGGCGTTTGGTCGACGAAGTACTCGGCGGCCGTAACGACCGAATTCCCGTAGTTGACGTCGGAGACCTGGGCCTGGATCAGGACTTCGCGGGCGCCGGCGACGGGATTGGGCCATACCGAGACGCCGGAGGTCTCCGGGCCGTCGTCGTCGCCCGCCTCGAGCTGGAATTTAATTTCCGCGAACCGGGGCGAGTCGCCCGCCAAGCTTTTTAAAACGACGCGGTATTGCAGGTAACGGTCGCCGTCGAAGACGCCGTTCTCGCGCCGCGGCGCCGCGCCTTTTTCCAAAGGTTGGCAGTTCCCCCACGCGAAGGCGCCCGCCATATCTCGGTCGCGGGAGGTTCGCGCTTTGACCTCCGCGGTCCCTCCCCGCAAGTCGACGGTCCAGTTGGCCTTCTTGTAGGCCGTATTTACGCCCCCGGTATCGAGAATGGAGGACACGACCTCCCCTTGGGGAGCGACGGCGCCGACGAAACGGTACCAGTTGAACCGGCCCCCTCCGTCGGCGGATACGACGTCCATAAAGCCGTCGACGTCCAAATCGCCCGGGCGGATTAGGGCGAGAGAAACGCCGCCGCCGATATCCTCCCAATCGCCGCTGCCCGGAAGGCCGCCGTCTTGGTACCACACGAGCAGCCCCCAGGGATCGCGGCGCGAAACGGCGAGGTCCGCGCGTTTATCGCCGTTCAGGTCCGCCGTGAGTATGTCAAGTAATACGGTCGAGCTGGACGACCCGGAGGGTATAACGGCATGGCGGTCGAACTTGAAAGGACTTTTCACTTTTTTATTTAAATAGAGCGCGACGCCAATCCCGCCCGCGACCGCCTCTCCCACCACGGCGGCGTCCGGCCATCCGTCGTCGTTGAAATCGCCGACCACGGTCTCCCACCCGCCGGAGGAGAAAACTTGCGTTTTACGCCATGTCGGCGCCGAGGAAGTCGTCTCGAAAAAAGTCGTTCCGGCCCTGCCGGTAGCGACGACGTCGTCGTCGCCGTCGCCGTCAAAATCGGCCGCCGCGACCCCGAAATACTCGCGACCCCCCTCGATCACGTTCCGGACGAACCTATTGCCCGGCCGCGTGTAGCAGTAGAGGCGGGAACTGTTCTTCATGGCGATCGCGACGATAAGGTCCGCACGGTCGTCGCCGTCGACGCGGCCTACGTCGACGTCGCCGCCGTTGGCCGAAAGAAACGTCCCTCCCACGCTCTCCACCAGCGGGACCCACCGGCCGCCACTCTGTTGCTCGGCGATCACGATCATCCCCTTGCCGAGGTATACTATATCGGGCGAGGCGCTGCCGTAGACGTCGGCGACTTTTATTCCCAGCGGCGCGTGGGCGGTCGTCGTGCCGTTAAAAATGGCGCGCGCCGGCCCGAACGTCGGCGTCGAACCGCCGTTGTTGGGCCACAACCGAAGCCAATAGGTGGGGCCGGAAGTGACCTCCGCCGTAACGACGTCGGGGTCCTTATCGCCGTTCACGTCGGCCACGTCCGTCGCCGCCAAGAGCGCGGCCCACCCGGCGAAGGAGAGCGAAACCCGCTCTTCGAATTTGGCGCCTCCGCTGGCCAGCCAGAAGCTTCCCTCCTCGCCGGCCGTAATTTGATTTCCCGTATAATACCTCCGGTCGAAGGAGGATACCGGCCCCTTGGTCCCGCCTCCCCCGTACCAGTTCGTTTGAGAGGCCCAATATTCGCCCGGCAAGAAGATCGGGGGGAGCGTCCCCGTCGCCCCGGGCGCGGGCCCGGAGGTTGTGCCTCCGGCCGCGGGCGCGGAGGGGGCCGGTTCCGCCGCCGCGCCGGGGGAGGTCGGAACCGCCGCGCCGCCGTCATCCGCCGCCGCGGCGACGCCGGCGAGCAGGCCCCACGCCGCTACCACGATCCGCGTAACCGTCCGCGCTCTATTCACGAGCCCGCCTCCTGGGAGGCCGATACAAAAATGGGACACACACCTCTTCGACGACGAACGGCGGGTCCCCTACGAAGCTATTCGGATGGCAGAAGAGTCAGGCCATACTTTAAATCTCCATTATCTCTTCTTCCTTCGCTGCTAGTAGGGTATCGACCCGCTCGACATAATCGTCGGTAAGTTCCTGCACTTTCTCCATCAGGCGTTGGGCGTCATCTTCGGAAATCGCGCCCGCTTTCTGGTTCGCCTTGATTTCTTTATTGGTATCGCCCCGCACCCGCCGGACGGCCACGCGGCCCTCCTCGGCGAGCTTTTTAACGAGCTTCACAATTTCCTCGCGGCGTTCCTCCGTTAGCGGCGGGATGTTTATTCGGATAAGGTTGCCGTCGTTGGTCGGCGTCAACCCCAAGCCCGACTGGTAAATGGCCCGCTCGACGTCCTTGATGATGGACTTGTCCCACGGCTGCACCAGGACGGTCCGCGCGTCGGGCACCGAAACGGTGGCCACTTGTTTGAGCGGCATCCGCTGGCCGTAAGAGTCGACGTAAATCCGGTCCAACAGCGTGACCGAGGCGCGGCCGGTACGGATGGAGCCGAACTCCCGCTCGGTCGCGCCGAGCGTGGTCTCCATTTTCTGTTCGGCTTTCGCTAGGAGGTCTTCGCCTACCATGGCGCTTCCCCTCCCGCCACGAACGTCCCGAGCCGTTCTCCGTTCATTATTTTAACAATATTGCCGCTTTCATACAAACAGAAAACGACCGTCGGGATTTTGTGGTCTCGGCACAGCGTCGCCGCCGAGGCGTCCATGACCTTAAGGTCGCGGCCTAGCACCTCGCCGTAGGTCAGCGTGTCGAATCGCCGCGCCTCCCCCTCTCCCTTCGGGTCGCGGTCGTATACGCCGTCGACATCCGTGGCCTTCAGCAGGAGGTCGGCCTCGATTTCGGCGGCGCGCAACGCCGCCGCGGTGTCGGTCGTGAAGAGGGGCCGGCCGGTCCCGCCGACGAAGACGACGACCTCGCCGGCGGCGAGGAGCGCGAGGGCTCGCCGGCGCGAATAACGCTCGCAGCACTCGCCGACGCCGAAAGCGCTCAGCACCGTCGCGGGGACGCCCTCCGCGGCCAGGCTCTCGCGCAGCGCCAGGCCGTTGACGACGGTGGCTAACATGCCCATGTAGTCGACGCTAACCTGGGGCCAGCCGAGCGCGGCCGCCTCCCGGCCCCGCACGAAGTTGCCGCCGCCGACGACGACCGCGATTTGAGCTTCCGCGTCCCGCGCCCCGGCAACTTCCCGCGCCAGGTACTGCACCCGCTCCGGCGCGAGCCCCGCGACCCTCTCGGCCGCGAACGCGGCTCCCGAAAGTTTTAAAAGAACGCGTCGGTACTTCAGCTTGGCGCCCCTCCCCTTACTCGTCCTCGCCCAACTTAAACCGCGCGAAGCGCTTGAGGACGATGTTCTCGCCCAGCTTCGCGATGGCCTCCTCGACGTACTCCCGGACCGTCCGGTCGGGGTCTTTGACGAAGGGCTGCTCCAGAAGCGTATTCTCGGCGACGAACTTCTTCATCCGGCCGTCGACTATTTTCTCGACGATATTGTCCGGCTTGCCCTGGTCGCGGGCTTGTTCGGCGGCGATGGCCCGCTCGTGTTCGAGGATTTCGGCCGGGATCTCTTCCGCGGTCACCGCGAGCGGGTCCGCGGCGGCGATGTGCATCGCCACGTCTTTAACGAACTCGCGGAACTCCCCCGTACGCGCGACGAAGTCGGTCTCGCAGTTGACCTCCACCAGAACGCCGAGCTTATCGCCGGGGTGGAGGTAGGAGGCGATGACGCCCTCGCCGGTGGCGCGGCCGCTCTTCTTCTTGGCGGCCGCCAACCCCTTGACGCGAAGGTATTCCGCCGCCCGCTCGTGGTCGCCGCCGCACTCCTGCAAAGCGCGTTTGCAGTCCATCATGCCGGCGCCGGTCCGTTCGCGGAGCTTCTTTACCTCCTGGGCCTCGATTGCCATACCGTACAATCCTCTCGGTTGTTCGTTACCCCTCCGGGCTTACGTACGCCGTCGCGCCGGGGGCTTCCTCCGCAACGACTTCCGCCGCCGCGGCGGCCTCCCCCTCCGTCGCCTCGCCGCGGCCCGCGAGGCTGGCCTCGGCCACGGTAGCGGTGATAAGGCGGATGGAGCGGATAGCGTCGTCGTTGCCGGGGATGACGCGGTCGACGGGGTCGGGGTCGCAATTGGTATCGACCAGCGCGACCACCGGGATGCCGAGGCGATTGGCCTCCCGGAGCGCGATGCTCTCGCGCCGGGGGTCGATGAGGAACACGAGCTGCGGCAGCCGCCGCATGTCGCGGATGCCGCCGTATAACTTGAGGAGCCGCTCTTTTTCCTTTTGGAAGCCGAGGCGCTCTTTCTTGTTATAGCGCGCGAGCGTGCCCTCCTCCTCCATAGCC
>CP070633.1:375498-382166 GCA_020356085.1 Candidatus Coatesiibacteriota bacterium
CGCGGCCGAAACGGCGACGCCGCGCGCCGAGGCGAACTCGCCCGTGCCGGTGCCCGCCGAACCCCATTTCCCCTGGAAAGCGCCCCCCTGCGTGAAATACTGTACGCGCGCGCTTTCCGTGACGTACAAATATTCGTCCGGGCCAACTTCCAGGCCCCGAGGGTAGCGGAACTGCCGGTTCCCGGTCCCCTCCCTCCCCCACTTCCCGAGGAACGTTCGCATGTCGGGCGAGAAGTACTGGATCCGATGGTTGTAGCAATCGGCTACGAACACGCGGCCGTTCGCGCCGATTGCGACGTCGGAGGGAGAGTCGAAGAAGCCGTCGTCGTTCCCCGGTTCCGGAAAGCCGCGGCCGCCTAAAAACGTCCCCGTCCGGCTGAAGAACTGAATGCGGTGGTTGTCGGTGTCGGCCACGTACACGTGGCCCTCCGGCGAAACCGCTACGCCGGTCGGCGACCGGAATTCGCCTTCCCCCTCGCCGTTCACGCCCCACTTGCCGAGAAAGCCGCCGGCGGGAGTAAAGTATTGGAGGCGGCACAGCGACGTATCGGCCACGTAGACGTTCCCGTTGGGGGCGACGGCGATGCCGCTGGGCTCGACAAACGCGCCGTTACGGCGGCCGTAACTCCCCCACTTGCCGAGGAACGAACCGGTGGAGGTAAAATACTGGACGCGGGAATTGCCGGTATCGGCGACGTAGACCTTGCCGTCCGGCGCTACGGCGCAGCGGCGAGGTTGGTCGAAAAGGCCGTTGGCCGTCCCCTCGGAACCCCACTCGCCGACGTACTGGGGCCCCTCGGGCTCAACGGCCGTCGGTTCCTCCGAACACCGCGCCCCCATTATCACGGCCGCGACGGCCGCCGCCACCGCGCCGAGGCGAAAGATTGATCGGGCCATTATTGCCCCTCCTTGCGTTTGGCCGTTCCCGTTATGGAACGAACCTAGTCCCGGCCTCCCCCCGCAGAGCCGCCGGCACGAGCGCCGGCGTCGTAACGACGCCGAGCCGGCCGCCGCTCTCCAGGAAGTTTATAATCGCCGCCACTTTGGGCCGCATGGACCCCTCGCCGAAATGCCCCTCCTCCAAATACCGCCCGGCCTCCGCCGCCGTGACGACGTCGAGCGGCCGCTGCGCGGGGCGATTGTAATCCAAATAAACCTGCTCGATGGAGGTAGCCGAGATGAAGACGGGGGCGCCCAGGTCGCGCGCCAGAACGGCCGAGGCGAGGTCTTTATCGCACACCGCATCCAGGCCCTCCAAGCAGCCGTCCTCCTCGTAATAGACGGGGATGCCGCCGCCGCCGCAGGCGATGACGACGACGCCGTGGCTGACGAGGTCACGGATAATTTCGATTTCGACCAGGGCGCGGGGCGTGGGCGAGGGGACGACGCGCCGCCACCCCCGGCCGGCGTCCTCTTTCAGCGTAACGCCTTTGTCGGCCATCCGCTGCCGGGCCGTCGCCTCCTCGAAAAAGGGGCCGATGGGCTTGGTGAACCGCTGGAGGCGGTCGTCGTGGCGGTCCACGACGACTTGGGTGAGTACGGTTACGACGTCGCGGGCAACACCCTCCCGCTGGAGGCGATTTTTGAGCGACTGCTGGAACATGTACCCGATCTGGCCCTGGCTGTCGGCGACCAGGACCCCCAGCGGCAGCTCCGGGACCTCGCCCCGCGCGGCCTCCGCCATAAGCAGTAAATCGCCCACCTGGGGGCCGTTGCCGTGGGTAATCACGAGCGGCGCGCCGGCCACGATCAGCGGAATAAACGGCTCCAGCGATTCCCGCGTATTGGCGAACTGCTCGTAAATGTCGCCCCGCTGGCCCGGCTTGATGACGGCGTTGCCGCCGAACGCGAGGACCGTCGGTCCCCCGCAGGCTAACTCGTACCCGTCCACGTCCACGTCGCCGCCGGCGCCCCCCTTACAAACCCAACCGGCCGCGCACGATTTCCTCCAACGTCGGCCGGCCGATTACGCGGAGGTCGTACCGCACCCGCACGACCGGTTTGTTATTTTTTATAAGGCGGCCGAGATCCATGGGCGTTCCGGCTACGACGACGTCGGCCGGCGTCGCGTTGATCGTGGCCTCCAGGTCCGCGACCATGTCGTCGCCGTACCCCATGGCCGGCAACAACGCGCCGATATGGGGATACGCCTCGAACGTTTCGCGCAGCGAGCCGACGAGGTACGGCCGCGGGTCGACCAGCTCCGCCGCGCCCGCCCGCCGCGCCGCGACGACGGCGGCGCCGAACGACATCTCGCCGTGGGTCAGCGTGGGGCCGTCCTCGACGCACAGCACTTTTTTACCGGCGATGGCTTCCGGGTCCTCGGCGGTTACCGGCGATTCGGCCTCCACGACGACGGCTCCCGGATTGACGGCGGCGACGTTGGCCTTCACCTCGGCAACCCCCTCCGGCGCGGCCGAATCCATTTTATTGAGAACGACGACGTCGGCCCGCCGCAAGTTGGTCTCCCCCGGGTGGTAGCGGACCTCGTGGCCCGGGCGAAGCGGGTCGGCGACGACGATATATAAGGTCGGGACGTAGAACGGCGTATCGTTATTCCCGCCGTCCCAGACGATGACGTCGGCTTCCGCCTGGGCCGCCTCCAGGATCTCGCCGTAGTCGACGCCCGCGAAGACGAGGCGGCCGCGCGCGAGGTGCGGCTCGTACTCTTCGCGCTCCTCGATGGTGCAATCCGCGGCTTCCAAATCGTCGTAGGTGGCGAAGCGTTGGAGGCGCTGCCGATTCAAATCGCCGTACGGCATCGGGTGCCGGACGACGGCGACCCGCTGCCCCGCCTCCTCCAAGATCTCGGCCACGCGGCGGGTCGTCTGGCTCTTGCCGGCGCCGGTCCGGACGGCGCACACGGCGACGACGGGCTTCGCCGCCGGGAGCGCCGTATGGTGCCAACCCAGCAACACGAAATCGGCGCCGGCGGCGTTGACCAAGGAGGCTCGGTGCATGACGTCCTCGTGGGACGCGTCGCTGTAGGAGAAAACGACGTTTTCCACTTCGCGCTCGGCGATTAACGCGGGCAATTCGCTTTCCGGTACGATCGGGATACCGCCGGGGTACAACGGCCCGGCCAACTCCGCGGGATAGGCGCGGCCGGCGATGTCGGGGATTTGGGCCGCCGTAAAGGCGACGACGTCGTAGTCGTCGTTGGCTCGAAAAAAAACGTTGAAATCGTGGAAATCGCGCCCGGCGGCGCCCATGATAACGGTGCGGATCGCCATGCATACCTCCTGGAGTGAACTAAAACGGGAGGTAAACCTTATAACATCGCCTCCGACGGCGGGCAAGTCAAATCGCCGCGCCCTTCCCCGTGGCTTACGGCGCAAAACCTTTTTACCCGTTGTATTGCCTCGGCGAGGGTGATATAGTACGCGCGTAACCGCCCGCCATGACCTCTCGCCTCCCCATATTCGCAGCCGCCGTACTTGCCACGCTCGCCGGGGCCGGCGCCGAACCGCTGGAAGAAATTCGCGGCGTCGACGCCTCCGGCCGCGACGTCGCCGAGATCGCCGCCGGCCGGCCCGCGTTGATCCTGTTAACCTCGCCGCGCGTCGCCTCCGTCGGCGCCCAACTCCGTCTCCTGCGCTTCCTTCACGGCGAGGTGGGAGAGGAAGCCGCGGTCGCGGCCGTGATCTACGGCGAGGAGAAAGCCGCGTTGGCGAAATTCCGGGAGGGGATGCCCTTTCCGGTCGTGGCCGGCGTCGGCGAAGTAACCGAGGCGGTATTAGGCGAGGGGGGAAAGCTGCCGACGGTCCTCCTGGTTACGCGGGCCGGCAACGTCGTCGACCGCCTCGCGGAGGTCCCGGACCCGCTTGCGGCCGCGGAGGCGCTAAAACTCCGCTACGAGGCGGGGCCGCCCGGGCCGCCGCCCGCCGGCGAGTTGGTTCCGGATTTAATCGTTTCGACTTCCGCGGGGGAGGCGTTCAACCTGCGCGCCGCCGCGTTGAACAACCCCGCCACGTTGATTTTCGCGTTCGACGTGGACGACGCCGACCGCCGGCGCCACTTGTCGTCGCTCCAGCGCCTGGCGGACGACCTCGGCGAGCGAACCCGGGTCATCGCCGTAGCCTTGGGCGCCTCGACCGCCGCGGCGGCCAAACTCGCCGAAGCCGAATATTTGGACCTCCCCCTCCTCGTCGGCGGCCCGCTCGCGCGGCGGCGGCTGGTCGGAGAGTTGGACCCGCCGGTCCTGATTATGACGGAGGCGAAAGGGATCGTCCGGGGGACGAAGGAGCGCGCGGCCGTCCCGGCTCGCGAGGACGTCGCCGGCGAGGAACGCGGCCCGGCGGAGGAGGGCCCGCCGGTGGAACTCGCCGTTAAGCGGTTGGAGGCGCTGACGGCGGGCTTGTACGCCGACCTCCCGCCGGTGGCCGCCTTCGACGCCATGGGTCGCTACGTCCTGTTCCACGGCCGCTTCGCGGAGGAGGGGGTCGACCACCTCTGGGAGATCGCGGCCACGGGCAAAGACTTACGGCAAATATCCCACGCCGCGGCGCCCGACGTAGCCCCCTCCTGCTCGGCCGACGGCGTCCACGTCGCGTTCCTCTCCGGCCGCAGCGGCGAAAACGAGATCTGGATCTGCGAGCGCCTCCACGGCGAATTTACGCAAATAACGAAAAGCGGCGGTACCTTCGGCGCGCCGACTTACGCGCTCGACGGGAAGGTGATCGCCGCGCCGCGTCGTGTTTCCCCCGGAGGCGAGGCCAACTTTGACGTGTGGACCATGAACGCGCGCGGCCGACGCCTTCGCCCCGTCGCCGAAACCTTTTACAACGAAATCGAGCCGGCGTGGGCGCCCGACGGCCAAAAGCTCCTCTTCGCCTCCGACCGCTACGGCAATTGGGACATCCTCGCCTCCGACCTGAACGGCGGGAAACGGCGCCGCCTCACGGGCCCGGAGACGGAGGACCGAACGCCGACGGTTTCCCCGGACGGCAGATACGTCGTGTACGCGAGTCGGGAGGGCGACGGCCCTTACAAGCTATGGGCGATGAACGCCGACGGTTCGAGCAAAACGCCTCTCACCGCCGGCGCCGGGAACGACCTTTACCCCCGGTTCAATCGGCAGGGGTACGCCCTCGTCTTCGCCTCGGACCGGAGCGGCGCGTACGAGGTGTACAAGCTAACGTTCGAGGAGGAAATCGACTACGACCTACCCCGCCCCGGACGGCCGCTCTCTCGCCTCTCCAAGCGCTAGCCCGCACTGCCGGGTACTCGGCGGAGCGACAACTGTTAACGTTCGCCCCGCCGTCCGGCGACATTCCGCCCCCTCCTCGAAACGGCGTTAACAATATAATTGACGCTTAGCCTTTTTTAGGTTAAACTTCGGTCAAGTACGCTCAATTAATTTTATTTTATTCCAACGCCTACGGCGTAACGCAGAGGACGAGTAAAACTATGGAGGACAATCTTGATTTCTCCCGCATCTTGCGGGAGATCCTCGCGCGACGTGGCCTGAGTGCGGGTGACCTCGCCCGGGCGACGAACCTGTCGCGGCAAGCCATCTACCAGATCTTGAACGGCAAGACGAGGACGCCGAAGCGTTCCACGCTCGACAAGATGTCGGCGTTCTTGGGGATTCCGCCCGGGCAGCTGCTCCGCGGCGAGTTCCCGGAGGACACGCCCTCCTTCCTCAAGCCGGACGAGGAAATCCTGGCCCAGATCCCCGAGACCGTGGGGCAGGAGCTTGCGGCCGTGATCGAACGTGAGATGCCGGAACGGACGCCGGTACAACTCACGGGCGTGGCGGAGAAGGCGCGGCAAGAAATCCTTAAAATGAAACTCTACCTGATCTTGAAGAAGAAGAAACTGGTGGGCGAAACCGGCGAACCCGCCGCCGAAACGCCGTAGCCCGGCCCGGCGCCGTCCGCACGCGAACGATGGCGCAGTCCCAATACCGTTCGGTCGCCCCCCGGCGGGGGCGGGCCGGCGAGCGGAGGCAATTTCTGCCCGGCGTAAAACGAGACGCCCCGCAGCTATCGCGGGGCGTCCTTCTTTTGCCGGAGGCGGGGGTCGAACCCGCACGGAGCAAAAGCTCCGAGGGATTTTGAGTCCCTTGCGTCTCCCGATTCCGCCACTCCGGCGCGACGGATAATATAACAGAGTTGAAGGCCGGCGACAAGGGGAAACCCGGGCGCCAGTAGTTTAACTTGCGGCGGAATGAAAACGTACCCCCCCGGCGCCGCCGCTAGCGCCTCACGTCCCCAGGAATCGTAACAGGCCGTGGACTATGAACGCCGGCCATACCAACGCCTTTAGGAAACCCAGCACGCCCATCCAGAACCCCGTAGCCTGGCTGATATAATACACCGCCGCGCCGATAATGCCCAATACGTACGCGCAGCCGGCCGTTCCGCTTTCCCGGATTTTAGTACCCATATATCTCTCCTTTCCGAAGGCGGGTCATTATAGCGCGAAGGCGGCGGCCGCGGCAAGGGCGAAGTAGGGCTCGCCGCGGCGCCGAACGTCATCGGCTTATTTACAAACCGGCCGATTCGTGTTACTAATTAGGTTACAGGATACGAGTTTTTATTGCTCGGAGGCCCGTATGGTTAAACGTAAAGGATCGTCGCGCGTAAACTTGTGGCGGTTGGCCGACGTCGACCGCTTGTTCGACCGACTATACTCCCTCTCGCCGCCCCTCTCCGCCGGGGCCC
>CP070633.1:382266-388864 GCA_020356085.1 Candidatus Coatesiibacteriota bacterium
GAAAAGACCTCTCTCTACCTCGTCGACAACATAAGGCCCGTGCTGGAGCGCGAGAACCTCGGCCCGGCGCGCCACGAGATCCACAACCTCTTCATGGAACACGTCATGGCCCAGGCGCCCGGATACTCCAAGCTGATGTCGTGGACCGCGGTCCCCATAATGCCCACCCCCGCCGCCGTGGGAGCCATAATCCAAACCATAGCCGAGCGCGAAGCCCTCGAGGTCATCGGCGTCGACATCGGCGGCGCGACGACCGACATCTTCTCCGTCTTCCAAAAAGTGTTCAACCGCACGGTATCCGCCAACCTGGGGATGTCGTACTCCATCTCCAACGTGCTGGCCGAGGCCGGCCTGCCGGATATAATACGTTGGGTCCCTTTCCCCAAATCCCAGCTCGACGAGCGCGCCCTGCGCGACCGTATCCGGAACAAGATGATCCGGCCCACCACCATACCGCAGACGCTGACCGAACTCGTCATCGAACAGGCCATCGCGCGGGAAGCCCTCCGGCTGGCTTTCGTCCAGCACAAGGAGCTGGCCGTGGGCCTGAAAGGCATCCAACAGGAACGGACCATTTCGGACGCCTTCGACCAGACCATGACCGGCGAGACGCTGGTCAACATGCTAACGCTCGACATGCTGGTCGGCTCGGGAGGCGTCCTGTCCCACGCGCCGCGGCGCGTGCAGGCCGCGCTCATGCTCATCGACGGCTTTCGGCCGGAGGCGGTGACCTTCCTCGCGGTAGACTCCATCTTCATGATGCCGCAGCTCGGCGTCCTCTCGACCGTCATGCCCGAGGCCGCGACGCAGGTCTTCGAGCGCGACTGCCTCGTCCGGCTGGGTTCGTGCGTGGCGCCGATCGGCAACGGCAAGGCGGGCCAAACCTGCCTGAAGGTCACCGGGACGCTGCCCGGGCGCGGCCCGCTGGAGGAAGAAATAAAGTACGGCGATATGGCGCTCTTGCCGCTCGGCGTCGGCGAGAAGGTACGCCTCAAGCTCGACCCGGTGCGGCCTTTCGACCTCGGCCCCGGCAAAGGCCAGGCGCTGGAGGCGGAGGTGGAGGGGGGCGTCGTCGGCGTTATTATCGACTGCCGCGGCCGGCCGCTCCGCCTCCCGGAAAACGAGACCGCCCGCGTGGAGGCGCTCCAGCGGTGGCTCGGCGCGTTGAACGTATACCCGGGTTACGGCCCGTAACAGGGGAGACGGGAATGGCAAATTGGCGGAGAACTATACTTGTATTAGCGGCGGCGGCGCTACTGGCGGCGGTCGCGGCGCAGGCCGCGGCCGACCGGTGGTACGCCGTGTACGACGGCGATAAGCATATCGGCTACTGCCACCTCGTCGAGAGTACCGCCAACCTGGGCAACGCCGTCGTCCAACGGTTTACCGCGGTCACGGAGGCCAAGCGCGACAAGGCCGGCTTCTTTACGTACCACGAAACGGTGGACCGGTACCGGAGCGGCGAAATGCTCATATACTACTCCTCCACCGTTAAGGAGAAGGGTAAGACGGTCGTAGTTAAGGCGACGCGGACGGCGGAGGGATTCTCGATCTCCAAAATCAAGGGGGAGAAAGAGGAGACGGTGGTAATCCCGGCGGAGGAGTACGGGATGGTGGAAATCGAGGAGGCCCTCGAGAAGCTGTCCGCGCCGGGCGGTAAAACCGAGGTTCGCGTGCTCGACCTCGACGACGCCAAAGTCCGCAAAACCAAGCTAGAATACGTCGCCGACCAATCGCTGGAGATTAGCGGCGAGACGGTTCCGACTAAAGTAATCCAAGCCAAAGGCGGCTTCGGCGGCGCGACGTTCTGGTTTGCGGAGGACGGCTCGCTCGTGAAGCGCCTCGGCTCCACGCCGCTGGGAAAAGTCACCTACCTGTTGACCGAGGCCGAAGAGGCCAAACCGTAAGGCCGACCGCCTAACAGGAGTAACCAATGGCCCACGCCTACACCCCGGGTCTGAAAGTAGTCGAAACCGCACTGGTGCGCAAGCAGCGGCGCCTCCCCCTCGCGGGCGAGGTGCTGGTCGC
This sequence comes from Candidatus Coatesiibacteriota bacterium, assembly GCA_020356085.1. Lineage (GTDB taxonomy): Bacteria > RBG-13-66-14 > B26-G2 > WVWN01 > WVWN01 > WVWN01. Next base: position 384,295 of record CP070633.1, read on the forward strand.
CAAAGGCGACCGCGTGGAGGCGCTCGACGTCGTCGCGCGGACGTTCCTGCCCGGAAACGTCGAAACCGTGAACGTCGCCAACAAATTGGGGATGCCGCCGGAGGACATCCCCAAATTCATGCTGGTCAAGGAAAAAGACGCAGTCGAGGCGAACCAGATTATAGCCCGCATGAAACAACTCTTCGGCCTCTTCTCGTCGTGGGCGACGACGCCGGTCGCCGGAACTATAGAAACGATATCCGCCGTTACCGGCCAGGTTATCGTCCGGGAACCGCCGATGGCCGTATCCGTCACGGCCTACCTCGACGGCGAGGTGGTGGAGGTCTACGACAACGAGGGCGTCGACGTCGAATGCACCGGCACCTTCGTCCAGGGGATCTTCGGCATCGGCGGCGAGGTCCACGGCCCTATGTTGACGTTGGCCTCCTCGCCGCGGGACATCGTCACCGCCGACGAGATCGGGCCGGAATGCGAGGGCAAGGTGTTGCTGGGCGGGAGCCTGGCCACGGCGGAGGCGCTCAAGAAAGCCATCGCCGTGGGCGCGGTCGGCTTCATCGCCGGCGGCTTCCACGACCGCGACCTGCGCGATTTCCTGGGCTTCGACCTCGGCGTGGCCATTACGGGGCACGAGGAGCTGGGCGTCACGCTCGTCGTGACGGAGGGCTTCGGCGAGATGCCGATGGCGCAGGCGACCTTCGACCTCCTCGCCTCCTGCGAGGGAATACTCGCCTCCCTCAACGGCGCCACGCAGATCCGCGCCGGCGTCATCCGGCCCGAAATCATCATCCCGCGGGAGGGGAAAGTAATGGCGAAGGTCGGCGTGGAGGAGGACGAGGGGTCCAACCTCGAAGTCGGCTCGCGCATCCGCGCCATCCGGGAGCCCTACTTCGGCTGGCTGGGCGAGGCCACCTCGCTCCCGGTCGAGCTGCAAACGCTGGAATCGGAAGCTAAGGTCCGCGTCCTGGGCGTCAAGTTCGACGACGGGACGGAGGACATCATCCCCCGCGCCAACGTCGAACTTATCGAGTCCGGCCGGGGTTAAATTGTAGCCAGGGGAAAAGCTTATGCGAATAGCGAGCTTGGTATGCGCGTTCCTCGTACTCGCGGCCGCCCCGGCGCTCGCCGCGGCCGAGAAGGCCGGCGCGGCGGTCGTCGCCGGCGACGTGCCCAACGACGCCGGCGGCGCTATCGACGTGACGTGGCAGCCGTCGCCCGCCGAAGAGGAAATCGGGTTCAAGGGGTACGAGGTCCAGCGCCGCGTCGCGGGCGAGCCGGAGTTCGCGACCGTGGCCGAAAGCGTGGTCGGAGAGACCACGTTCCGGGACGAGGATGCCGAGAACGGCGTCGCGTACGAGTATCAGGTGCGCGTGCTCGGAGCGGAAGGCGCCCCGACGGTCCTGGGCACCGCCGAGGCCAAGGCCTCCGGCCAATGGTTCAATACGGCCCGGAGCAACGCCCTGGCCGGCGTCCTGTTCACGAGCTTCGTCATAATCTTCTTCATCTTACGGGCCCGGGGCGGCGCCGAACTCTTCGTCCGCAAAATCGCCGGCCTGGAGGCGGTGGAGGAAGCCATCGGTCGGGCGACGGAGATGGGTAAACCCATTCTCTTCGTATCCGGCCTCGCCGACGCCTCCGAGATCTCGACCATCGCGGCGATGACGATTTTGGCCAAGGTGGCCCGCAAGACGGCCGAGTACGAAACGCCGCTCATCGTCCCCTGCTACGACCCCATCGTTATGATGGTCGAGAAGGAGATGGTCCGCCAGGCGTACGCCGAGATGGGTAAACCGGACGCCTTCGACGAGGACTCGGTTTTCTTCGTCACGCAATCGCAGTTCGGGTACGTGGCGGCGGTGGACGGCATCATGCTCCGCGAAAAGCCCGCGACCAACTTCTATATGGGCGCGTTCTACGCCGAGTCGCTCATCCTCGCGGAAACCGGCGCCGCCACCGGCGCGATTCAGATCGCCGGCACGGACCGCGTTACGCAGCTGCCGTTCTTCATCACCGCGTGCGACTACACGCTGATGGGGGAGGAGCTGTACGCCGCGACGGCGTACCTGGGCCGGGACCCGTTGTTCCTGGGGAGTTTGAAGGGGCAGGATTGGTCCAAGGCCGCGATTATACTGGCGCTAATCGTCGGAACCGTATTTCTAATTATCTCGACCGATCTCGGCCTGTGGTTCGCGAAACTATTCGAGACGGCGGCAAGTTAGCCGTTCCCGGAGGCACTTATGCGTAGGGAATTACCTCTCGCGATCTGTTTTATAATGGGCCTAATCATGACGGTGCAGTTCTTCGTCCCGCACCACTATTCGCAATGGCTCTTCGACAACATGTTGAAGTGGCTCATTATCGTCCTCACCTTCGCCATGATATTGGGGATAGGCAACCTCGTCAAGCTCCACCTCCAGAAGGTCCAGCACCGGCGGCGCGACTGGCTCTACAGTATAGTCGCGCTGTTCGGCGTCACCGCCTCCCTCGTAACCGGCTTCGGGTGGGGGATAGAAGCGGACAGCCCGTTCATGGTACTTTACAATTACGTCCAGATCCCGATGCAGGCGACGATGTTCTCGCTGTTGGCGTTCTACATCGCCTCCGCGGCGTTCCGGACCTTCCGCGCCCGGACGGTGGAGGCCACGCTACTCCTCGTCGCCGCGGTCATCGTGATGCTGGGGCGGGTGCCGCTCGAGGGTATCGTGGGCCGGTGGCTGCCGGACCTGGCGGAGTGGATATTGGATTACCCAAACATGGCGGCCAAACGCGGCATTATGATCGGTATCGGCCTGGGCGCCATTTCGACCGCGCTTAAAATTATCCTGGGTATCGAACGCTCGTGGTTGGGCGGCGGCGACTAAAGCGACGTCGGCTCCGCGCGCGGAGGTTTTGCGATGAACCTGTACGAAAAATTCCTCCATATCGACCGCCGCTACATTTTCATCTTCGTAGCGCTGGGAGTTATCATTCCGCTGATCTGGCCGCTGGGCCTCGCGGTAACGACCTCCCCCCCGGTCGAGAACGTGTATAAAGCGATAGAGGAACTCGAGCCGGGGACGCCCGTTCTGGTATCGGTCGACTACGACCCCTCCACCCAGCCGGAGCTGTCGCCGATGACGGTCGCGGTCCTGCGCCACTGCTTCTACCGGGACCTACCGGTAATCATTACGGTCCTCCATCCGGGCGGCCCGGGTCTCGCCCTCGAGATCTCCGACCGGATATCGAAAGAGATGGGCGCGACCTACGGCGAAGATTACGTCTTCCTGGGTTATAAAGTCGGCGGGTCGGCCGTAATCCTTTCGATGGGCCAGGACTTCCAAGTCAGTTTCCCGGCGGACTACTTCAACACGCCTATCGACGACATCCCGCTAATGAAGAACGTGCGGAACTACAACGACGTCGGCCTCGTGATTACGATGTCGGGCTCGACATACCCGGAGGTGTGGGTGGCGTACGCCCACGAGCGCTACGGCCAGAAAATCGCCGCCGGCGTCACGGCGGTCATGGCGGCCGACTACTACCCGTTCCTCCAGACCGGCCAGCTCGTCGGCCTTATCGGCGGCCTTAAGGGCGCCGCGGAGTACGAGAAATTGATCGAACGGCCCGACGACGGCCTCAAGGGGATGGACGCGCAAACCATCGTCCACCTCTTCGTAGTCCTAATGATATTACTGGGCAACCTCGCGTTTTTCTTCGTCAAGCGGGCGAAGAAACGCGAGGCGGCGTAAGGGCGGCCTTTAGCCCTCCCCGCGCGGAGGAAACGTTATGCACATTTCGACCGATATTTGGATCTGGATCGCCGCGATTCTGACGCTCTGCATTTATTCGTTCCTGTACAAGGACAATCCGTTTTATAAATTCGCGGAGCACCTGCTGGTGGGCGTCTCGGCCGGGTACTTCTTCGTTATATACTTCTGGAACCTAGTCGTCCCCAACCTCCTGACGCCGCTTAAAACCGGCTTCGGGACGCTGTTTTCCGGCGGCGGCTTTACCGGCGACCTCGCGGCGCTGGTGCCCGGGATTCTGGGACTCATCATCCTGACGCGGTTGATTCCCAAGATCGCCTGGATGAGCCGGTGGGCCATCGGCTTCTACTTCGGCGCGTTCCAGGGGATCATCATCACCGGGTACATGCAGGCCTACATCCTCGCCCAGATATACGGGACCTTCATGAAGGGCGCCGACCCGGTGTTCTCCATCGCCTACTTCGGCAATTTCTTCGGCGACCCGAGCTGGGGCAAGGTGCTCCTGGCGGTATCCGGGCCGCTGATGATCGTCGGCGTCATCTGCACGCTGACGTACTTCTTCTTCTCCACCGAGCACAAGGGCTTCGTGGGCGGCGTCGCCAAGATCGGCATCGTCTTTCTGATGATCGGCTTCGGCGCCTCCTTCGGCTACACCGTCATGGCGCGCGTGAGCCTCTTGATCGGCCGGCTGCAGTTCCTCCTCCGCGACTGGCTGGGGATCATAAGTTGACGCCGCCGTAGATTATGGACCGCTACCGCACTTATTTTAAATGGGCCGGCGGCTTGGCGATAGCCTACGCCGGCCTTCTCCTTGCGAGCTGGGCGCT
>CP070633.1:388964-395304 GCA_020356085.1 Candidatus Coatesiibacteriota bacterium
GCCATGACGTGTTCCATGAAGAGGTTGTGGATCTCGTGGCGTGCGGGGCCGAGGTTCTCGCGCTCCAGTACCGGCCGGATATTGTCGACGAGGTACAGGGAGGTCTTTTCGCCCAGCGTGCCCTCGATATTGGGCCGCGCCACTTTGTTGCCGGCGTAGATTACGGGGAGTTGGAAGCCCGCGCCGAACCGCGGTTTGGGGTCGGCGGCGCCGATGAGCTCGGCCAGCTCGACGACGTGGCTTATCGTCCCGCCGTCGATGCCGCCCGACAGCAGGATCATGTCGGGCCGCAGCCGGCGGATAGCCTCTATTTTCTGGTGGGGGAGGCGGCCGTCGTTGGAGGCCAGCACGTCCATGACGATCGCGCCCGCGCCCAGTGCGGCCCGTTGCGCCGACTCGCCGGTCATCGATTTGACGACGCCGGCGACCATCATTTGCAGGCCGCCGCCGGCGGAGGAGGTCGACATGTAGACGTCGGTTCCTTCCGCGCCGCCCTCGTTTACGAAGATCCGATCGTCGGCGATGAGCTTGCGGCCGACAAGCTCTTCGACCTCGCCGACGGCGTTGAGGACCCCCCGGGTGACGTCTTCGGCGGGTTTTTCCACCGTGGTCGGGGCTTCGCCGCGTACCTGGAGGCGGTACTCGTCGCCCTCTTTTTGGATGAGGATGGCTTTGGTCGTGGTGCTGCCGCAGTCGGTGGCCAGGATGGTCTGTGCGTTCGAAAGGTCCATGGATAAGTTGTACGCGCTACGCGGTCAAAGGGTTAGGATTGGGGTTCGGGTTGTTCGGAAGAGGCGCGGCGCTTTCGCCGCTTGGCCTGTTTACGCTTCGCCCTAAAGTCGGCGTCGTACTGCTCGATGGTTCGCAGCAGGCGGTCGACGTTTTCGCGTTCTTCCAGCGCGAGGCGAACGTCGTTGTATCCCCGCACGTTGAAGATCGACCGCACCAGCGGGTCCAGGAACACCATGACTTGCGAACCCACGAACGAGAGCGGTTTGGACGACTCCAAAAAGAAAATCGCGGGCGCGGTCAAGTTGCGTTCGACGATTGCGCGCGCGATCTTGGCGATTAATTCGTCGCGTCTTTCGGGCGAGAGTTCGTCGTTATCGGGGTAGCTGGTTGTTTGGAAGAGGCGAGACATATATACGGAAACGGCTTCACCTCGCGGCCGCGCCCCGGCTCGGCGGCGGGCCCGGCTTATATCAACCCTAACGCTATCAGCGTTCCTTTAATCCAATCGTCGATGAGGAAGCTCATCCGGCCGATAAGGAGCGAGATGCGTGCCATCACCGTGTAGCCGAACGCGGCGCCGAACGAAACCATCAGGAACCAGATACCGAGCTTCGCCGCCCCCCCCAGGACGCCGGTATGCTCTTTCGAAAAGTAAAAGTAGATAAGGGCGCTCACGACGCCGATAATCAACAGCGAGTTGGCCAGCGAGCTCCCGACGTCAACGCCGCCGTCCGTTATCACCACCGGCGGGATAATCGTCCCCTTGATCTGCGCCAGGCAGTTGGCCTGGAGGAAGACGACGAAAAACAGGCCCGCTCCCAGGCCGACCGAGAATGCGATGCCGTACCGCGAGACCCACGCCAATTTCGGGATGAAGCGGAAGAGCATGGTAAGGCCTAGCAGGCCGGCGATGATCGTGAGAAGGCGAAGGTCGAATTGGCCCTCGGTGAGTAGGAGTGGGAGAGCGCCTTTGCCCTGGGCGCTGCCAAACAGCGGTTCGATCAAATTGGGCACCAGGAGGTTGTGGTACTGGTACGCGACCCAAAACCCCGCGGAGATACCCACGAACAGGTACTCCGCGAATTTGTAGAACGGGTTGTCTTTATACAGGAACGAGAGAATGCACAGCGTTAAGATCGCCGCGATCCACGTCCCCAATAAGGTTAGCCCATCCATAGCGGTGCCTCCGCTGCCCGGCCTGGCGGGGCGGCGTTACGGCGAGGGCGGGGGAGCCCCCGGGGCTCCGCCGGAACTCGCCTCCGGCCGGCGCCGGAGAATGAAGTACGAAATGTTCGCGAAGATGATGAATATTATAATCACGAGGTGCGCTATCGACTGGGAATCCATCCGCCGGGTGGCGGCGTCTGGGCGTTCGACCAACGTTTCGTATTCGGCGGCGCCTTTCAACCCTCCCAGCAGGCCGAGGAGCTGGCCCGTCTGGAGGTAGGGGAAGAACTGCGGCGCGGACACCGCCGTGCAGCCGCCGGCGACTTTCTTTTGGAACAACGCGTTTGCGACCCGCACCCACGCCGGGATGCCCGGGTCGCCCGCCGAGAGGGCCATGATGAGGTCGATATCGTTCAGGCTGGAGATTTTCTTCATTAGCGGTAGGGAGGCGGTGGGCCGGCCGGCCATGTCGCGCGGGAAGACGTCCGCGATCGAGGCTCCCATCGACTTGATGACGATGTCGCCGCCGGCTTTGTATCCCAGGTTGACGTAATCCCGGCCGTATTCCAGGTCGTATTCATCGGTCATTTCGGCCATGGCGCTCACCGCCAGCTGCGCTCCCTGCGGCCACAGCGCCATGATGACGACTTTGTGCTTTTTGTTGAAGCAGTGCCGGAGAAACGCCAGCCCCATCGGGTGGACCTCCGGCGCGGCCGCCGGATCGTAATCGAAGGCCACCAGGACGGTCGACCCGGAGGGGAGCGCCTCCACCTCCTCGTAGATAGCTTCCGCCTGCGGCGTAACCTTCACCGGCATCCCCAACGGGACCAGCAGCGGGACGATGACGGACGCGGCGATGAGTAAGAACAGGATCCGGCGATCGATGTTAGCCAACCACTGTACGAATTTCATGGGGCGTAACCTCCCCGCAAGGGGGACCGGCGGAACCGCCTATTATTCTTCTCCCAGGTAGGAGCGCTCAATGCCCAGTAAAATCCGGAGCGAGGTCGAGACGACACCCAGCGAGGCGCCAATGAGAATCGCGCGCTGGCCCGCCGTATTGCCGATATCCATGATCCGGTCTTTGAGCCAGTCGGGCGAGAGGAAGAACGGCCACCACGACGGCACCCAGATCGAACCGATGGGGACCTGTCCCAACATGACGATAAACGCCGCGGCGAGGAGCAGCGTTGAGTCGACGGTGCGCGCGCGGAAAGCGCGGTACGCTGCAGAAGCCACGAAGAACGCCAAGAGCGCAAACATCGTCGACGACATCGGGTACACGAAATAGTTGAACAGCCAGTCGAAAGCCGTCCCCTCGTCGATGCCGCCGATCAGGCCGGCGAGGGCCATCGTGAAGAAGCCGACGATGAGCAGGATCGCGAACGGCCAATCGGTCCGCCGGTGGCGGACCTTCATGTAGTTGAGGCGCAGCAGGTTGAACGCGCCCACCAGGATCGCGAACGCCACCACGACCAAATACCAGTTCTGGATGCGGGAGGAGACCGGCGTGAGGGCCGGAACGAAGAATTCCAGTATGATTATTACGCCCGCGACGAAGGCGACGATCATCGGAATCTCACGCCGCATATCCAGCCTCCTTGGCCGAGAGCTTGGCGACGGTTATCTTCCACGGAGGGGCGTTCATTTTACCTCGAACAGCTGCGCCAGGTTTATCGAGTACCCGCCGATTTCGACGCCGAATTGCGCGACGAAGGCCGTTACGGCGCCGAGTATGATGAAGGCCAGGATGAGTACTTTTCCCCAGTCTTGGCCCAGCAGGCTGCCCAGGAGCCGCGGTTCTCGGCTCAGATAGGCGCTAGCGGCGAAAAGCTCCTCGCCGATCAGCGTGTAGTCGCACGCGGCAATGAAGAAGGGGAGTTGGGAGGGCATGGCCGTCCCCGCGATTTGGATGGCGCCGATGGAGTGGCCGGTCTCGGCCAGGATCAGCGACTCCGCGTAGAACGTCCCCAGGTAGAAGTTGGCCGCCGGCTTTTCGCGCAGCATAATGCCGTCGACGCCGGCGACGTAGCCGAACTGGTCGTCCGTCAGGTAGCGGATGTTCTCCCGGTGGTACGCGTCCGGCCGGCCCGCCTCCAGGTACGCCTCCTTGACGACCTCCTGGGCCGTCGCCATGACGAGCGAGCGGGCGCAAGGGACCAGCAACTCGGCGTCGTATTCGGCGATCATCGTCGCGACCCGCCCCAATATCGTTACGGAGGCGATCGTCTGAATGTCGTCGATGTCGGCGATCCCCGGGACGAACAGTACCGGCTTGCCCATTTCGGTCGCCCGCCCCACCGCCTCCTGGACCGCCTCCAACCCCGCGATCCGCCGGATGAACAGCTTTTGGCCCGCCCGCGCTTTAGAGATGTACAGTAGAATGAACGTGGCGAGGATGATGGAGGCGATGAGCATGTTGAGGCGGCCGGCGCGGAACCATTGCGGGCTGGCCGATACCGGCCCCCGGGGGGCCGTATCGGCGTCCATTTTCTCGCCGAACGCCTCCCCCAAGACCTTGACTTTATAGTAGTAGTCGACGCCGGTTTCAGCCGTGGCGTCGGTTATTTGGTAGCTCTTTTTGCCGGGTTCGACGTCGGCGACTTTCCGGTATTCGCCGGTCGCGCTCGTGGCCCGCCAGACCTCGTAGCCGAGGACCTCGAAGACCTCCCCCGCCTCGTCCGGCGAGGCCTCCCAGGCGACGTCGATCGAGCCGCCGGCGTCCTCGGGCGTATCGGCCGCGGATACGCTGGCCGCCGTGTGGAGCGTCTGCGCCGCCGCAGCGCCGACTAATATACACCATCCTATCGCGACGAGCGCCGATCTCATACCAGCACCTCGTACCTTGAGTATAACCGCCAAAATCCCGCCTCCGGCCGTCCGGCGCGGGCCTTACGACACGAATTTGAAAAAATCTATCACGGCGGCGGGAGCGTGTCAAGCGTTAAAAAATCCGCGCCGACTAACCGCGCCCCGGGCAGGGCGGCGCCGAAAAGAGTTGACACTCGGTTGCCGCGGATGTTAGAGTGTTGGAGGCGTTCTTTAATATTGGGTCACGCCGGTCGACGGCGGGGCCCTCCGAACGATGGCACGTAAGGAACAGAAAAGGCGTATCGCGGACGTCGAGTTCGGATCTTTCATCGCGGACGGCTCGGAAGTCCGCGGCGCGTACCGCGGGAAGACGAATTTACTCATCGCCGGCGCCGTGCGCGGCGACGTCGAGATCGACGGCACGGTAATGGTAATGACGCCCGCGGCCGTCGACGGCACTGTCGCGGCGGTGAACGTCGTCGTTTCCGGCCGCGTGGACGGCGACGTCCGCGCTCGCAAAGTGGCCGAAATCCGTCGGAAAGCTATAATTGCGGGGAGCGTGGTCGCACGGGAGGTCTACGTCGCGGTGGGGGCCCAGGTGGGGGGCGAGATCATCGCCCACGGTAAAAAAGGCGTTACCTCCTTCCGCGAACAGCGCCACGCCGCCTCCGCCCCGCCGTCGTCGTCCAAATAAGCTCTCCCCGTTCGCAATTCGAGGAGGTCCCGTTGGCATACGAACATTCATCCGCGGAAGATATTCTCCGGCAGGCGCTCGACGCCTCCCCGGCCGACGAGACCTTGGCGTTATTGGAGTCGTACGAGCGCGCGCTTACGCGGTTTAGCGAAAATACCATCCACCAGAACATCAGCGAAACCCACTTGCGCCTTACCGTTCAGGCGGCATTCGGTTCCAAGGTCGGCGTCGCGCGGGGCATCGTTAACGAGCCGGCGGACGCGCCGAACGTCGCCGCGAAGGCCGCGGCCCTCGCCCGGGCCCAGGGCGAAAAGGAAGACTACGCCGGATTGGCCCCCCCGGCCGAAGTCGCCGCCGCGGCCTGTTTCAGCGAGGAGACCGCCGCCTACACGCCCGACCGACGCGCCGATGCCGCGGGCCACGTTATCGGCGCCGCGGCGGCCGCCAAAATGAAAGCCGCCGGCTCCTTCCGGACCGAGGCCGGAACGTTGTATGTGGCCAATTCGGCGGGCGTTATGGTCGCCCACCCCTACACGGAGGCCGAACTCGTCGCCGTCGTTATGGGCGAGGACGCCAGCGGCTATTGCGAGGGCGGCGCGTGGGACGCCACGACGATCGACCTCCCGGCGCTGGCCGAAGACGCCGTCCGGCGCGCCGAGCGGGGCAAAAACCCGCGCGCCGTCGAACCGGGCCAATACGACCTCGTCGTCGAGCCCTACGCGCTGAGCGAGCTGTTCACCTGGATGGCCTTCGTCGTCTTCGACACCCGCGCCTACCAGGAAGGGCGCAGCCTCCTCTCTAAACGGCGGGGCGAGAAAATCATGGGGGATAACGTCACGATCGTCGACGACGGCTTGTCGGCGGAGACGATCCCCTTGCCCTTCGACTTCGAAGGGGTTCCCCGCCAACGGGTGCCGCTGATCGAAAAGGGTGTCG
>CP070633.1:395404-401595 GCA_020356085.1 Candidatus Coatesiibacteriota bacterium
CCGCCGGAACGGGCGCCTTCTCGCCACCTCGGTTAACCTTACGGTTAAACGCCGTAGGAGTGCAAACCGCCGAAGATCATGTTGGAGAACAACGTCGCCACCGCCAGCAGGAAAATTAAAATCGCCAATATCGCCGAGCGCCTCCCGCGCCACCCGCGCAAGCGCCGCGCGTGTAGATAAGCCGTGGCGACCAGGAAGACGACCAGCGAGGCCGTCTCCTTCGGGTCCCAGCTCCACCACACCGACCACGCTTTTTGCGCCCAGATGGCGCCCGCCACCAGCGCGCCGATCGTGAACAACGGATAGCCGATCGCGACGGCGCGGTATTCGATCAGGTCGAGCGTATCTTTGGGGGGAAGTATGCGGCCCGGTTTGTCGCCGCGGAAGAGGTACAACACGGCCGCGGCGAAACCCACCGCGAAGGCCCCTTCGCCCAAACACGCCAACGTAACGTGAATCGTCAACCACCACGATTGCAGCGCCGGGATCAGCTGCCCCTCGATTTTGGAGGGGAACAACGACGACAGCACGATCAGTAGGAAAGCTACCGGCATTACTATGGTGCCGAGGAAGGCTTGCCTCGTTTTCAAGTAGAACACCAGGAAGACCAGTACGGCCGCCCACGAGAACAATACCAAATACTCGTACATCCCGGTCGTAGGCAAATACCCGGCGACGATCGAACGGATCGTCAATCCCGCCGTCATAAAGAGGAACGCGACGGCCGCGACGATTACGGCCGCCGAGGCGAGAGTTTTCCGACGGAACGCGGCCCACGCGAAGAATAGCAGCGACGACAGGAGATACCCGAAAAAGGCTATTTTCAACAACGCGAATTTCTCGAGGTAGATCTCCAGCTTTACTTTCGCCGCCGGCGGGTAGCCGGCCTGGCCGGCCAGCGTCGCGCCCAGCTGGGAGGCCGCTTCGTACATGGCCTCCGCCTCCCCCTGGCGGTAAGCCTCCGTCAACGCCGCGACGTGGGCGCCGGCTTCGGATTCCGGCGCTACCGGCCCCCATCCCTCCTCCGCCGTCGCGCCCGGGACGAGCTGCAGCCCCTCCCACGAGAGTTCGTACAGCGACCGCGCCCGGGCCACAAGCTCGCCCGCCTCCGCCTCGATCTCCTCTTCCACGTGCCCGGCGGCGCCGTGCCTCAACGCCGGCATAATCTCCTGCTCGATTTCCGCGAGCGAAACCCACCGATCCTCCGGTACGGGCGGCAGTTTACCGCCTTCCAGGAAAAGAAGTTTCGCCTGCGTCCGATATTCCCGGTCCAGGATCGCGAGCCAAATTGCGGCGTCCGGGTCGCGGGGCAAATCGCCCTCCGCGACGTCGCCGTCGCCCTTAAACTCCCGGTACCGGAGATCGACGAAGGTAGGCCACGGCATCGGCCGCTCGGCCTTGACGGCGACGGCGGCGAACGCCTCGCTCAACCGGGCCTCTTCCACCAACGCCGCCCGCGATTCGAAATCGGCGCCGCCGGCGGCTAACGTTACAGCCCCGGCCAGCGCCGCGACGGAGGCAAATAGCAAGGGTACTCTCAACCGCATGTTCTTACGACCTCTCTCTTAGCTTCGAGGCGTGGCGTTCGAACGCCGGCCGCGCCCACCGCGCTCCTTTGCTGGAGCGGCCCGCCAGGTAAATCTTGCCGCCGGACCGGTAAAGGAATAGCTCGTCGTAGCTTAGCAACATGGCGACCGCGACGCCCAGCGATAACAACAAGCATCCGGCGTAAAACGCCCCCAAGCCCGGGTCCCGCGCGAGGGTCAGGCCGGTCATGGCGCCGCGCCGGAGGCCCGCGAACCGCACCGCGTAGGTCCCGTCGGACAACGCCGCCTCCACCCATTCCCCCGGCGGCAGCGTTAACTCCGCCCGGTCGCCGTCGGCCCGGGTGATCCGGGCCGCGAGCGGCATCTCCACCCCGTGCGCCGGGACGCCTCCTCCCGCCAACTCGACCTCCATCCGGTCGCCGGCCTCCCCCACGACGACGTTGCTTCCTACCAGCGCAAGGTATTCCCGCCGTTCGCCGCGGTCTCCGTCTCCGCCGCCGGAGTTAAACATCACCGTTACCGGCGTTCCCGCGAAATCGGGCGCCTCCGACCGGAGGACGGAAAATTCCGGGTAGAGTTCGAACAGGATTCCCATCGCCACGCCGCCCGAAGGCCCCAGGACGTTTACGAACGCCGCCGGATTGTATTCCGGGTTGTCGTTGCGAAATCCTCGCTCGTCGGTGACGAACCGCTCGTAGGATTCGAGGAACCGCAGCTGGTATCCCGTATCGCCCAGGGCGACCGTCTCTCCCGGCGCCGCCGCGACCTCGCCCCGGGTCCCCCCCACGGCCCACATGAACCGCGCGGCGTTAATCTCCGCGAGGTCCGTGCCGGCGTCGAGCTTGACGGCCTCCACCGCCAAGCCCACGCCCCGCGGGTCCATGTTCGATTGGTATACGCCCAAACCGCCGTAGCGCAACGGGCCGTTGACCTCCACCTCGGCGGAGGCCACCTCCTCGCCTTCCCGCACGAGGCGCGCGCGCGTACGATACTCCATGACGCGGCCGGAGTCCGGGTCGCGGATCTCCTCCACGGCGTCGGCCCAAAGCTCGTATCCGGCGCCGTACGCGGCCGGCAACGCGAAACCCTGGCCCTCAAAGAGGAACACGGTCTCGCGGTGGCCGAACGGGCGTAGAAACGCCCCCACGAAAATCACGATCAGACCCAGATGCGTAAGGATCTCTCCCGCCACGGCGTAGGGGCGCCGCCTCCCGTACCGGACGTCGCCGAAGTCCCGCCACCGAAACCCCAGGCGCCGCGCCTTCCGTTCGACCTCCTCCCAGGCGGAGGCGGGCCCTATCTCCTCCCGCAACGCGAGGTCGCCATAGGAGGCCGGGAGTTCGGGCCGGCGGAAGAGGCGGGTGAGGCGCGGAAGGCGCCGGATCGTGCACGTCGCGAGGCTCGCCATCAGGAACAATAAAATAAAAATGAAATACCACGCGTGATAGAGGTCCGTGAGTTGGAACACTTTCAATAGCGTTACCGCCCACGGCCGGTAGTGCGTCTCGTAATACGCGGGGAGTTCGTTTTGGGGGATTAGCGCGCCCAGCAGCGAGACGAACAGCAGCACCAAGAACAAATACACCGCCACTCGGCGGGAGGAGAGAACGTCGAAGACTTTTTTCATAATCTGGGTTAGGCCCGAGCGAATCCTGCCGACTCGCCCGGGGAGGCGGGAGAGTCTTACTTATCCTCCTTCGAGGAGGACTCCTCTGGCAGTTCCCCGTCGGCTTCGCTCCGCTCCCTCTCTCTCTTGACGTAGCCGAGCCGTTCGCCCATTAATACCTTTTCCGGGACTTTACCGTCGAGCCACGCGAAGCTCATCGGGTAGAGATGGGGGTCGAAAATAACGTGGTAGAAGTGCCAAATCACTATTGCCGAAACGGCCAGGATCGCCTCGTAGAAGTGTATCGTCCGCAATACCTCGTAGAGCCAATACGGGAAAAACTGCTGGATGTAGGGATCGAGCCAGATGTAGAGGCCGGTCAACGCCATTATTACCGTCCCCCACACCAACGCCCAATATTCGGCCTTTTCAGCGTAATTGAATTCGCCGAACTCCGGCCGGCGCCGGGCTAACCCGACGGCGTGGAGTACGGTTTGAAGCCCCTCGCGGGCGTCCGACCATCGCGGCGCAATGGCTTTAAAGCGGGCCCGGCCGTTCCGGGTGAAGAGCATGTAGCCCACGTGGTACACCGCCGCCACGATCAACGCCACCGCGAACACTTTGTGGACGATGATGCGGATCGAATAGGGCCCTTCCAGGTGGACGATCCACGAGAATATAAACGCGTTCGGGAATTTAATCGCGAACCCCGTAAACCCGAGTCCCGCGAAACTGAGAATTAGGGCCAGGTGCTGCAACCGCTCTACGCGCCGGAGGCGCGTAACAAATTTCGACCGTTCCCGCTGCGCCCGCCGGATTTCGCGGACCTTGGCGACGTAGTCGACCACGTTATGACCCACCATGCCGCCGAGTACAACGACTATCATTAAAATATAAATAATGGCCACGTAATCCGCCGGCGTCCGGCGCGGGTGTACCCGAGGATCGTGTACGGTGGTCCCGACGAATCTTTCCGTTACGCGGATATGGCACTCGCCGCAGGTCCGTTCCAGGTTGGCCGGATGTACGCTCGAGCGCGGGTCGGAGGCGGGCAGGACGTCGTGGACGCCGTGGCAACTGCCGCAATCGGCGGCCGTCGTCTTCCCGCCCTCGGAGACGACGCCGTGATAACTGGTTTCGAAAGTCTGGACGCGGTCGTTGGGGATTTCGAATTTCGACGACAGCGCTAACGAATAATGGCAACTCGAGCAGGTGGCGACGACGCGGGTCCCGCGGCCTTCCGTGCCGTACTCCGCCACCGCTACGACGCCGTGGTCGCCGTGGCAGTCGGGACAGGTAGGGGCGTCGCGGACGCCCGCGGCGGCGGCCAGGCCGTGGACGCTCGAGGCAAATAACTCATATTCGTGCTCGTGGCATGCGCCGCAGGTTTCGGCGACGTTCATGAAGTGGGTGGAGGAGGCGTAGTGCCAGGCCGGTTGCTCGTCGTGGAGGTAGTGACAATCCGAGCACTTCGCGTTGTGGAGCCCCGTTTCCGGGTCGATCTCGCCGTGGACGCTCGCCAGAAGCGCCGCCCCCGGGTCCGGGATCGAGAACGGCGAATCGGGCGTAGCCTGCTTCCCGGCGTGGCACTCGCCGCAAAACGCCGGCTGGTTTTCGTCCGAAAGCTGGTGGTCCGTAGCGATCGGCTCCGTGGCGTGGGCCGTGCCGTGGCAGAGGTCACACGTGGGCGCCCGGGCGATACCTGCCGCCGCGGCGCGGCCGTGCGCACTCTTTAAATAGACGTCCGTTTCGTCGGCGTGGCACTGCGCGCAAATTCGGGGCCCGTAGGTCGGTTGGAGGTGTTCGCACGTTAGCGAATGGACGCCGTGCCCGGCCTCGTGGCAGGTATAACAACCGGGCGCCCCCTCCGCGCCCGCGCCGTGCGCGCTGGCGGCCAAGGCCGCCGCCGCCTCCTCGTGGCAGGAGGAGCAACGTCGCGTCGCCACGCCCTCCCGGTGGGGTTGGGAAGCGCCCACATGGCAGCTCAAGCATCCGAGGGCGGCGTGAGGCGAGGCGTACAAGCCCCCGGGGATCGCGGGCGCCGGCTTCCCCGCGGGCTTGTGACACATATCGCACTTGCTCAAGTCGGCAGCGTAAACCGCGCCGACGAGCGTCAACGTGAGGAGAGCGAGACCTAACGCTCGGATTTTAGTCATATTGAGGTATGTAGAGAATTAGCGGCTACATCGGCCGCAAAATGAGTATATGGAATTATTATAATATCTCTAATTCTAACACGGCCCGGGTTCTACGTCAACGATTTACGAACCGACGTCGGGTTCCCCCCGGCGTGATTGCCCGCGCCTACTCCCCCAGTTCGGCCAGGAGACTTCCCAAAGCCTCCAAGTCTTGTTGCAGGACGGCGTTCGGGTAGCTGTTATTGTGCGCGCCCCACGAACCGTCCGCCCCCACCCACCGCAAATCGGCCTCGGCTTGTTCCACTACTTCCCGGCCGGTCCGGCCGTCTACGGTCACGGCCTCGAGCGGGAGGCCGAGTTCCCGGACCTCCTTCACTTTTATGCTCAATTTACGGTAATTACCCTCCACGCCCTTTCGCCATACGCCATAAATCTTAGCGTATCCGGCGTTGTGGCAGTCAAGGCACCCGCCCTCCGCGGGAACGACCGGCGGCCGGCCGTGGCAATCGACGCAGGCCACGTTAGCCATCGGCGAGGCCTTCCCGGGACCGCCGGGCGCGCCGGTCCCCGCCAACATACCGGCCGCCACGGCGTGGCAGGAGGCGCAGCTTTTCTCGCTCTCTTTATGATGGCACCCCATACAATCGACGCGGACCGCCGCGGGGTTGCCGGCCGGGTGGCAGCTACCGCACGGGAGCTTCGACCGGAGGATGTGGGCGGCGTGGTCGAACGCGCGGTCGTGATAGCGGACCTGGAGGCGGGAGGCGTCGCCGTGGCAGCTCGAACATTCCGCGGCGGCGGAGGCGTGGTGGCACCCGGAACAATTATACGCCGTCGGGGAGGTAAGGCCGTGGCGCGCGAGGTCGTGGCAGCTGCCACACTCCACTCCCTCCGAGGCGA
>CP070633.1:401695-407721 GCA_020356085.1 Candidatus Coatesiibacteriota bacterium
ACCGGTTTTACTTGACTTCGGCGTAGCGTTTTTATAATTTGGAGTAGGTAAACGGAACTCTCCGATATGGCTGATGTAGCGAAAACGAAACGCGCCGCCACGGCCGCGCTGCTAATCGACGATTACTACGAACTGTCGCACCGCATATTACGCCTCGGGAACCGCGGCTTACCGCGAGGCGAGTTTTTACGAGAGGCGTTCGCGTTGTTAATCGAGGCCTCGGGTTGCGACGCCGTCGAATTTCGCTTACGCGACGGCGATTTCTGTTATTACGCGGAAATGACCGCCGGCCCGGCCGGCAATTTCCGTTTCGGCATCATCGAAGGGATCGCCCACGAGGACGGAAACGTCCTCCCGTGCGCCGCCGACGACACGCCTACCGAAAGGTTATGCCGGGACGTTATGCGGGGCGCGTTCGAGGCCGGACACCCTTATTTTACCGAAAAAGGTACCTTCTGGACCGGCAGTGCGGGCGAGACGTCGGTGAAGGCGTCTTCCGCGAACGGAAAAATCCCCGCGACGCCCTATCCCCTCGACGGCGATTACAAGTCGTTAATCGTGGCTCCGTTCGCCGTGGGGGAGGAGGACGTGGGCCTGCTCCTGCTTAAGTCGCGGCAAAAGAATTACTTCGGTCGCACGGAAGCGGAGTTTTTCGAGGGAGTGGCGCAGAACGCCGGCGTCGCGATCGCCGATCGCCGCACCCGTTGGAGGCTCGGCGAGCGCGTTAAAGAGATGACGTGCTTGTACGGGATCGCCGAAGTTGCCTCGCGGCCCGGGATTTCGGCGGCGGAAGTTTTCCGGGAAATCGTGCGGCTACTGCCGCCCGCCATGCAATACCCGGATATCACGGTCGGTAAGATAGTAATCGACGGCTTCGTATACACGACGGAGGAGGGGGAGGACGCGCCGTACAAATTGTCGAGCGAAATAGTCGTAAACAACGAAAATCGCGGAATCGTGGAGGTCCAGTACAAAGAGGCGAAACTGGATTATGAGCCCGGAATATTCCTCCGGGAAGAACAAAGCTTGCTCGACGCGATCGCCCGCCAAATCGGGTTAATTCTAGAGAACCGTCAGGCGGAAGAGGAAAGGGCGCGGCTCCAGGAGCAGCTGCGCCACGCCGACCGCCTGGCGACGATCGGCCAGCTCGCCGCGGGCGTGGCCCACGAACTTAACGAGCCTTTGGCCAGCGTTCTCAGCTTCGCCGAGCTGCTGCAAGACGACGCGAGCCTCTCTTCCCAGGGTGCGGAGGATGTCGAAAAGATACTGACTGCCTCGCTCCACGCGCGCGAGGTAGTATGGAAGCTCCTCTTTTTCGCCCGCGAGGTGCCGACCATAAAAAAACACGTTAACCTCAGCGACAGCGTCGAGGAGGCAATCTCGTTGCTCGGCTCGCGGTTTGATAAGGAAAACATCGAATGCGTACTGGCCCTCTCGCCCAAAACCCCGGAGATCGTGGCGGACCCGGCGCAGCTCCACCAGATTATCGTCAATTTGGTGGTGAACGCGATCCAGGCGATGCCGGACGGCGGAAAGTTGACCGTGCGTACGGCGGCGGACGAAGAATCCGTCTTCTTAACGGTGGCGGATACGGGGGTCGGAATGAGCGAGGAGGTTAAAAAGAATATTTTCCTCCCGTTTTTTACGACCAAGGAGGTAGGCCAGGGAACGGGCTTAGGATTACCCGTCGTTCACGGGATCGTAACCGCGCACGGCGGGTCGATCGCGGTCGAGAGTGTCCCGGGCCGCGGTTCGCGGTTCCAGGTACGGATTCCCCTCCCCTCTCCAACGGATGTTAACGAAAGCGGCGACGATGGTTAACGACGATAAACCGCGGCTACTTGTCGTGGACGACGCACCGGATATATTAGAGGCGTTGCAACGGAAACTAACCGCGCGCGGGTACGTCGTCTTTACGTCGCCGGGGGCTTCGGAGGCGATAAAACTCCTCGGCGAAACGCCCGTCGATATCGTTATCACCGATATGAAAATGCCGCGCGTGAGCGGCCTCGAGCTCATCCGCTACGTTCGCGAAAACCTCCCCGATACGGAGGTCATGACGATAACGGGGTACGCCTCCGTACCGGACGCGGTGGAGGCGGTGAAGACGGGGGCAGAGGAGTACCTGGCGAAGCCGTTCACCGACGCGGAGCTGTTCGCGGCCGTAGGGCGCACGCTCGAGAAGCTACACGGGCGGCGCATAACCGAGCTCGTGCTGTCTCCCGGCGAGTTCTCGCGTTACGGGTTGGTGGGCGAGTCGAAAGTAATGCATAAGGTCTTCCAGGACGTCGAGAACGCCGCCGCGACGAGCGCGACGGTGCTCGTTACGGGGGAAAGCGGGACCGGTAAGGAGCTCGTCGCCCGGGCGATCCACTACGCCGGCGCCCGCGCCGCGGCGCCGTTCGTCCCCGTAAATTGCGGCGCCGTTCCGCAAGAGTTGTTGGAAAGCGAGCTCTTCGGCCACGTCAAGGGAGCGTTTACGGGGGCGCGGGAAACCCGGGCCGGTTTCTTCCAAACCGCGGACGGGGGGACGATTTTCCTCGACGAGATCGCCGAGACTACCCTGTCGATGCAAGTGAAGTTATTGCGCGTATTGCATGATAAGGAGATCTATATGGTCGGGTCGCGGCGGCCGCACAAGGCCGACGTGCGCGTCGTCGCCGCCTCGAATAAGGACCTCCTGCACCTCGTGAATAAGGGTGCGTTTCGCGACGACCTCTATTATCGGCTCGCCGTCATTACGATCGACATCCCGCCGCTTCGGGAGCGAGGCGACGATATACTTCTCCTGACGAATATATTCGTTAAAAAGTACGCGGAGGAGTTAGGTAAAAAGGTCCCTCGCCTTTCCGATAAGGTGGTCCAGGTGTTCCGGGAATATAACTGGCCGGGGAACGTACGCGAACTGGAAAACGTCATACACCGACTCGTCGCTATGACGGATGTGGAGGTCATAGACGTTACGGATCTTCCCTCGCTCATGCGGCATCGCACGGTGCGGGAGGCTAACCTTACGCGGCCGCTGGAGGAGGTAGAGATCGAGTACATCGAGAACGTTCTGGCTTCCGTCGGCGGTAATAAGACGGAGGCCGCCAGGATCCTCGGCATCAACCGTAAAACGCTGGCTAAGAAGCTCCAGGAGGGCGAGAAAAAAAGCCAGGAATAAGCGCGTAGAAATTACTCGCTGTCCAATAATTACGCGCTTTGGCCCTCGCGAAGTCGTCGCGGAACGGATTGCCGCCGCGGCGTTTTTCATTGGGCCTGCGCTGTAAGAGATTGATAAAAAATAGTTTACGGTAACCGGCCCGACGGGGCCGGTCTTTTTGTGAATTGTGGCACGAGAGTTGCGATATATATAGCCGAAGTCCGTTTTATAGGCTGTTAACGAAAAGGAGAGCGATATGCCGCGTGCTAAAGGTAAAGTGGCGGCCAAGGTCCGAAAGCCCGCGGGGACGGAATTGAGCGGCGCATACCTCGGCATCTGCTCCACGTGTAATTACGCCCCGGATTGCGCCCACCGCCTCCGGAATCCCGGCATGGCGTTCTGGGAATGCGAGAACTACGACGACTACGTCCACGTGAGCGGAGTGGAACTTAACGGCGGCCTCTCGCAGGTCGTACCGCCGGCGCCGGTTTCGCGGCGGCCGGAATTCGACGCCGCCGAGTATAAGGGCCTATGCAAGAATTGCGAGTTCCGCGACGAGTGTACGTTCCCGCAACCTGCGGGAGGCGTGTGGCACTGCGAGGAATACCGCTAGCTGTCCACGTTGTACGGTCTCGCCGAAAGTTACCGAGGAGCCTTGCAGCAATAAGCAGGAGGTGTTATGCAATCCGCGAAGTCGGCTGGCGGTATGGCGAACGCCGCTGAAAACGGGACGTACCGCGGGATCTGCTCGACTTGTATCCACGCGCCGACGTGCGCGTACCGCGCGCAAAGCGCGGAGGTCGCGATTTGGGAATGCGACCTTTTCGAGAGCTACGATACCCCAACGTTGACGGAAGTCGTCGAGCAGTACGGCGGCCGCCGCGGCGCAGTTATTGCGATGTTGGAGGAAATACAGGCGAAGTACGGTTATCTCCCGCCGCGCGCCCTGCAAGTAGTAGCCGAGAACACCGGCGCCTCTATGGTCGACGTCTACGCCGTCGCGACGTTCTACAAAGCGTTCAGCCTGCAGCCGCGAGGTAAACACCTCATTTCGGTATGTTTGGGGACGGCGTGTCACGTCCGCGGGGGGCCGGCCGTGGCGCAGGAATTCGAAAGCCAACTCGGCCTCCGAGCGGGGGAGACCACCTCCGACCGGGAATTCACGCTGGAAACCGTAAACTGCCTCGGCGCGTGCGCGCTCGGGCCGGTCGTGGTAGTCGATGGCCATTATTTCCCCCACGTTGGTACGCGGGAGGTGGAGGATATCCTCGCGCGTACTCGAGCCGGCCTCGATAAAGTGGAGGTGGAGGGGGATCGTCGGATCTTCCCGATCCAAGTCAATTGCCCGAGGTGCAACCACGGCCTGATGGATCCCCACCACCTGATCGACCGCCACCCCTCCATCCGCGTAACGGTGTCGCACGGTCACGAACACGGATGGTTAAGATTGTCGAGCCTTTACGGGAGTTACAACGTCGAGGCCGAACACGAAGCGCCGAAAGATGCCGTAGTCAATTTCTTTTGCCCCCACTGTCACGCCGAGTTGCGCGGCGCCGCGGCTTGTCCGGAATGCGGCGCGCCAATGGTGCCGATGATCGTGCGCGACGGCGGCGTCGTGCAAATATGCTCGCGGCGCGGGTGCAAAGGCCATATGTTAGACGTGAGCGGAACAGCGGTAGCCTAACGGCTGGGGCTTGAGCTTCGTAAGGAGACCGTAGCTGATGGAAAAATCGTTATCCGTAGAGGAGTTCGCGGATTTTCGTAGCCGGGTATTAAAAGAAGCCGAGGATAAAGCGGAAGAACTAACGTTGGTCGTTTGTGCCGGTACCGGCGGCCAGGCCAGCGGTTCCAACGACGTCATCCGCGTTATTAAACGTTACATCCTCGACCACGGCCTGCACGAGAAAATCCAACTGCGCATCACGGGGTGTCAAGGGTTCTGCGAGATGGATCCGTTCATCCTAGTAGAACCGGGCCAGCACCTGTACCCCCAATTGGAGATGGAAGACGTCCCCCGCGTAATCGAGGCCGCCATGGGCGGGTACGTGGAGGAAGACCTTATCTACCGCGAGCCCGGCGAACGAAAGACTTATCACTCCCAGGCCGACATCCCGTTTTTCCAGAAACAAACCCGGACGATCCTCGGTAACAACCAGACCCTCGACCCGATTCGGGTTTTCGACTACCTCGAGCGCGGCGGATACGGCGCGCTGGAGAAAGTCCTTTTAAACCAAGACCCCGACTGGATTATCGACGAAGTCAAGGCTTCCGGCCTCCGCGGCCGGGGCGGGGCCGGGTTTCCGACGGGAAAAAAGTGGGAGATGGCTAGAGCTTCCGGGAAACCGGGCGAGCAAAAATATGTCGTCTGCAACGCAGACGAGGGCGACCCGGGTGCCTATATGGACCGCAGCCTCCTCGAGGGCAATCCCCATCTAGTACTCGAGGGTATGATCATCGGCGGCTTCGCCGTCGGCGCCACCCGCGCTTTCGTGTACGTCCGGAGCGAATACCCGCTGGCTATTAAACACCTTCTCATCGCCCTTCGGCAGACGCGCGAGTTGGGGCTTTTGGGAGATAATATCCTGGGTACGGGTATTTCGTTCGACGTCGAAATCGTCCGCGGCGCCGGCGCTTTCGTCTGCGGCGAGGAGACGGCGCTAATAAAGTCCATAGAAGGCGAAGCGGGCGAGCCGCGCCAGCGGCCGCCGTACCCCATCGAGAAGGGGATTTGGGGCCACCCCACGTGTATTAACAACGTGGAGACGTGGGCCAACGTCCCGGTGATAATCAACCACGGCGCCGAGGAGTATACCAAGGTGGGCGTCCCCGGCAGTACCGGGACGAAAATATTCTCGCTGGTCGGCAAGATAAAGAATACCGG
>CP070633.1:407821-413744 GCA_020356085.1 Candidatus Coatesiibacteriota bacterium
GCACACCGCACGAACTTGACCGTTCCACCCACCGTGAACCGGTCCGTCAGCCGCCGCGCTAACCCCACGCCGGCCGCCATGTCCATCGCGCTGAACGTCTCGCCCGTGCCGTCCGGTTCCTCCACCGTCGTGACGTCCATGTCTCCGTACATCATCGACGTCACCATCACGCCGACCGTCCCAAATCCGAACCGCCGCGCGTACGAGGCCCCGATCATCCGCGTCTCCGCGATCCATTCGTTGTCACTGATCGAGAACCCCTGGTTCTCCACCGTCACCAGCCCCGCGGCGTTCCAGAATATCGCCTCCGGCCCCGAAGCAATGGGGTCATAGGCATCCGCCATCGCCGCGGCCCGAGCGCCGACGCCTACGTTCAGAAACTTGGCGCCCGACGTCCCTTCTTTGCCGGCGGCGAACGCAGCCGACGCGCTTCCTATCGCTATTACCGCTACCAAGATGTAGAGCTTCCGCACGTCGCTTCGCCTCCTTTACTGGCTTTGGGCGCCAATCAGTACGGCGAACTTCCCGATCTTCTCGCCGTAATCGGGCGCGTCAACGTGATAGACGTAAATCCCACTCGCCACCAGCACGCCGGCCTCGCCCGTCAAATCCCACGGCTCGGCCCCGTACGCGACGTCGTGGTGCTCCAACGTCCGTACCAAATCGCCCGCGATCGTATAGATCCGGATCGTGCACTTCGGCGGCAGGTTCATGAAGTACAGCCGGTCCAGCCGCGCTCCCGATCCGGTCCACTCTTCCCAGTCCGCACTTCCTACGTACGGGTTCGGTACGACCCGGATGCGGTCCAGGGCATTGGCAGTCGTCGGTAACGGAATCACCGATAGGCCGTTGACGTTCTTTCCGCCCTGCGTCGCCGCGTCGGCCTCCGACATCCAGTCTTCGAACGTTTTGGTATTGTTATTCCACTTCTTAATAATCTTCCGGGTCCCGAAGTCGTACGCGACGACGGCGTAGTAGTAGCGCGTGCCGTTGTTCAACACGCCCGTAGAGGTGCCGGCGCCGTCCACGCCGTCCACGAACTCGTAGTAACTACCCACTCTCCGGAGGCGTACCGTCGGCCCTTGCCGCGTGGGCGCCGGGAACGACCTCGGTACTCTTTCGTACGCTACCGCCGGGGTATCGGTTAAGTCCGGATCCGTCGGGTGTTCCCCCGTCGGCCCCGTCGGAATACGCTCGTGTAAGTAGGTAGCTCCGCCTTGGCTTATCCACTGGGAGGTACCCCGCTTGGTGCGCCACCCCCACGGGACGACGCTCGCCTTATCCGAGGTGGTCTTCTTATCGACCCACAGGATAGCCTCCCACCCGCTGTCGAAGCCGACGTTGGAACGGAATACCACGTACCCGTCGAAGTCGCGGATGCCGGAACGCGGGTCGGGGTCGGTCTCCGTGTTCTTCCCGGCGGCGTAGTTCGGGTTCCACCGCAGCGTAACCGTATTGTCGCCGCGAACGGCGATGAGGCGAGGCGACGCCGGCGGCGCCACCACCTGCCAGTCGTCCAACGTGTCCGGCAGGCCGTCCGGCCCCAGGAAGTCCGCGTACAACGCGTCCGCATTCTTCCGCAAGCCGTTGAGGTCGCCTCCCATTACGATGCCCGTCCACCAGTGGACGACGTCGTCCTTTTCCATCTCGAACGGCCCGAAGCACGGGTCGATGCGCCAGTCGTAGGCGGTATTAATCTCCTCGAACGTCCCGACGTCGATCATGTACCCGTACTTGTACGCGTCAGTGTCGGGGTCGTTCATGATGTCCCACGAGTGTTGGCTCGAGACCTCGATGAGGTTGTCTTCCGCCGGCTCGGCCATCCAGCCCATGACGCGCAGGCCGCAGTAACCCGGCGTGTCCCGGGCCTCGCCGCCCTCGTCGTACATGTACGCCATCATCCGTTTCCAACCCTCGTCGTTCATATCGAGAGGTTTGGAAGCTTTGGAGGAGGTGAAGTTGACGGCGTCGTTCTCGTCCGGAATCCCGTCCGGCCCGGACCGCCAATCTTCGCCCGGCTTCGTGGGATTAGTGTCGATGTCGTAGTTGTCGTTGCCGTCGTACCCGACCAGGTCGTCGATATAGTCCAGCGAGCCGCCGATGTCGAGGTCGTACGCCAGCGATATGTAGCAATCCTCGAGTTTAGTAGCGCCCGTGCTTTCAATCCAGCACTCGAGAACGACCCAGTCGTCGTGGCCGGGAGCCGACCAACAGATGCCGTGGACTTCGCATAATAAATCCACCGGGCCGTTTTCTTGCGCGTCCGAATCGTCGCAGATCGCATACGTATCGAGGTCGCCGGTGGTATTGACTTTCGACGGCCTTTGGCTCCAGTTGGCCTTATCGCTCGCCAGCAGCTCGGTTTCGGTTACGCCGATCGGCACCCATTCGTTCGCCAGGTAGGGGAAATCGCCGCTGACGTGGATTCTCCCGTCTTTAATGCAACCGAACCACAGGTTGCCGATATATACGTACGTAACGCCCGAACCGCCCGGCCACTCGCCCGATTTATCGCCTTGGCGGTCGCCGACGTACTGTTGGTTCCAGATCTTCATCCAGAAGTTACCGACGTCGAGGTAGTCGAAGGCCGAGGCGTCCATGCTGGATGGCGGGCGTACGCCTTTTTTGACGGCCGCGGTCAGCAACATCACGGCCCCGACCGCCACCAACCCCGCAATAACCAACCGCGGGATCGGCCCGACTCGTCTTAGTGATCTCAAC
The DNA here is from genome assembly GCA_020356085.1 of Candidatus Coatesiibacteriota bacterium. Taxonomy (GTDB): domain Bacteria; phylum RBG-13-66-14; class B26-G2; order WVWN01; family WVWN01; genus WVWN01. The sequence continues at coordinate 410,543 of CP070633.1, forward strand.
ACTCCTCTCTCCTTTCTCGCGAAGAGCGGGTTTAAGGGAGGCCACCCGCCCGGGCGGCCTCCCGCAGGTTTGCGCTTAGAAGCCTATGTCTAAGCCGACGCGGACCCGTAACGGATCGCCGTAACATTCCATATCGTCGTACGGCCCGTCGGCGTCGCCGTAGAAGTAGTACCACGGCAGCCAGTCGGACCCGGCGCCGTCGCCCTCGTCCTCGCCGAAGTTATAGACGTTCTCGCGGTTGAGGAGGTTGATGACTTCGCAGTATGCGGTGTACGTAAGACCCCAGTAGGTGAGCGAGTACTCGCCCTTGACGTTCCAGTCAATAGTCCAGGGCATACGTTCCGCGTTAATCTCGGGTTGCCCCGTTCCCATCGGCGGTTTCGAATACGGCATCCCCGACCCGTAGGAGAGGGTCGAGTTGACGCCGAGGCCGTGGATCTCCGCCAGGGTGAAACGGTAATCGACCGTTAAGTCGACTTTGTGCGTCTGGTCCCAGTTCAGCAAGTTCTCGCGGTTGGGGACGTTCCACCCGCGGTAGGCGTAGTTGTATCCTTGGTAGTAGTTGGAGGCCAAACCCTTCGCCACGGAGAACGTGTATCCGAGCGATCCCGAGAAGTTCCTGGTCATCCGTTTATCGAGCGCGAGCTCCATTCCCCGTACCGAGCCGAAGTCGGCGTTCACGATCTTGGTGTAGTTCCAACCCTGTTCGTAGTTAATCCGGTTGGTGTCGATGAGATCGCGGATATCTTTGAAGTACGCCGATACTTTCGCTTTGAGGTCGTCGGTGAAGAGGTGCTCCACGCCGATCTCGTATTGTACCGTCTTCTGCGGCAGCAAGTCCGGGTTACCCATAATCGGGTAGGCACCCGTCAGCTGCACCTGCGTACTCCGGTAGAGATAGATTAGCGGCGGGACTTGGAAGAAGTGGCCGTAGGAGAAGGTCAGTTTATCGCGGTCGGAGATGGGGTACGAGACGCCGACGCGAGGACTTATCTGGTACGTTTTTTCCGCTTGCGTCCGCGGCATGTCGGCGTAGGTCCGCCACGGCGAGTTGTTGTTGACCCGTACCCACTCCTCGCCCGTAATCGGGCTGTTATTGTGCCCCCATTGGAAGTCGTAGGGGTCTACGGGGAAGGTAGCGCTCGGGTCGAAGATGTCGAGCCGGAGGCCGACGTTGATGACCATCCCGGAGTACTCCAGTTTATCCTGGACGAATCCGTAGATTTCGTAGGGGTAGACGTGGAAGATATCCGTATAGACGTTGGAGGGATACGCCTGAATCTGGTAGAAATCCACGTCTTGGTTTTTGAGACCGACGCCGCCCTTCACGACGTTCATCGAGAGGGCGCGGTTGTCTCCGACGCGCGTAAGTTCGTATTGGAAATCGGCCTTGCCGTCGTAATACGTTTGATCCCGCAGTTCGTACAACGGGTAGTCGCCGGAGGTTACGAAGTACCCCGTCGCGTCGGACTTCAACCGGTTGAGGTTGTAGTCGAGCCAGTGTTTACCGCCCGTGATCGTAGAGCGGTTCTCGTTGAAGGTCGCACCCGTTACCGAATAATAGAACCGGTCCGATACGTTGTGTGTAAAGCTCGCGCTTAGGCGCCGCGAGGCGGCCGTCCGGAACGGGTACCCTTGCAGATTATACTGGTACTCGTTCGAGAACAGCTGACGTTCCTCGCGCGCGCGGCCGCCGCTCAACACCAGCCGTAAGCGGCCCGTCGGCCGGATGGAGATCTTGCCGTTGGCGTTCCACTCCAGGCGCGGTTCGGGGAGCGGGTATACGGTCCAGTCACGGGTATAGTCGCCGGCAACGAAGTAGCTTAGCTGGTCCACGCCGGGCCACGCGGGGCCGCCGAACGAACCGCGGTACTTGGAATAGTAGGTTTGCCGCGTCTCGGTCTCCCACGTAATAAGCGGGCTGCCGGGAGATTCCAGACCGGTCGACTCGAGCTTCTTCTGGGAATCCCATTTCCGCTCGGCCGTGTAAAGCTCTTGGGTCGCGCCGATTTTACCGGTGTACTTATCGCGCCCCTCTTTGGTCTGGATGTTGATGATACCCGACTGCGCCTGACCGAATTCGGCATCCCAGCCGGCCACGATGATGTTCATCTGTTCGATCGCGTCGACCGGAATCTGCATCCCGGCGCCGCCGACGATCGGGTTGGTAATGTTAACGCCGTCGACGACGTACGCGACCTCGTTCCCGCGGCCGCCGCGAATGTGGAGGTTCAAAGTCGAGGCATCGCTGTTTTCGTACACGATCCCAGGCGTCCGAACCAGCATGTCGGCGAACTCGTCGACCACCTGATTCTCGATCTGTTCTTTCCCGACGATACTTTCGGAGTACACCTGGTTGAATTTAATGAGCGGTTCCTCGGACTGGATATAGGTAACGCCCGTGGCCTCCGATTGGAGCTGGAAGGACACGTTCGACCGAAGGCCGGCGATAACCTTTACGCCCGTTTTAACCTGCTCGTTAAATCCGATACGCGAAGCCTTAACCTCGAACGATCCGACCGGTACCGGCGAGATAACGTAATACCCGTCCGGGTTGGAGGTAGCGAACCGGTTCGCGCCGGTAACCACTACCAGCGCGCCGCTGACGGGTTGACCGTTCTGGTCCGTTACCAAGCCGGATACCGTACCGGTGTCCGCGGCCATCGCGAGCCCCGCCGACAACAGCCCCACGGCCGTCGCAGCGAGAATTCCTTTAAGATATTTCACGCGCATTCTGTGAGGACACCCCCTTCTACATGGTTCGGGAATCTTGGCGTCCAACGCCTTATTCGTTACTTAAATCGGATCGGATCCGCGACCCGATATTATGTTCTGGTAACGTTCACCTCCTCTTCTCTGGTACGAGTTGTACAAAATCCTACCGCCGCGGCGCTACTATTGCCCCTCGCACGCCGCGCGTGTTTTCGCGAATCTACGTTTCCACTCTCCGGCCACGCTAACATAGGCTCTCAGAAGCTGTCAAGCGAAAAAACCCGTATAGGTTGGGCAAGCCGCCAAGTTATGCCCGCGATAACAAAAATACCATTTCCGGTGATATTTCCGCGCCCCCGTACGCGGCGGCGACATAGTATAGGCCGGCGCGGAGGTTTCAAAGCCCCGGCCGGCCTTGCCTTTCGTTTCCACTCTCTATCACCACCCCGGCGCCGTCGCGCGACGGCCCCGGAGATTTTTCCGTCATCGA
>CP070633.1:413844-419751 GCA_020356085.1 Candidatus Coatesiibacteriota bacterium
GTGGTGACGGCCGTGACGCAGGAGAACGGGAGGTTTTCCTCGAGATAGCGAATATCCCCGATCGCGGTCGAAACTAAACACTCCGCGCCGCCGCCGACGTCGGCGACGAGCGCCCGGCCGGCGGAGAGGAAGAAGTCCAGCCCCTGAGCGTGGCGGTCGTTTCCGGGCTCGATCCAACCGACCTCTTGCCAGATCCGGCGGACCGCCTCCCGGTCGCGCGCCTCGTCGTAAACGCGGAATTCCATGGTTAGAATCTCCTCCGAATTAAGCGAGTAACCCCTTCGCTTTGTTGCCGTTAGCTTCTGGGCGCCGGCCATTATATACGGCCGCGGCGCGCCGGTCAACTAAGATTTCGGTTTAATTTCGCCCCCACCGAAAGTCGAGTGGCAACTCGGCGGCAGGAGGCCCCGGAATCGTAAGGATTTCCGGCGTTTTTAGGTCCCATTTTTTTTTGGCGAAAGGGCCATTTTTTGCTTGACAAGTAGCGGCCGGTTTGATTTAATGGCTGCGGTGGGAAACTGTGGTGATTTGTGGGAAATACGGTAGAAATTATTCTTAAATAATAATTTATATGCCGGATAGCGACGACCAAAACGGGAGCATCGTCGATCCGGGCCGCTGGGCCTTCGGCTTCAACGGCCAGTATCGCCACGCGCTCGACGACAAGGGCCGGGTGAGCGTTCCGCGGAACTTCCGCCGCGACGCCGCCGGCAACGAGATCGCGCGCTTCAAAGCCACGGTCGGCTTCGAGCGCTGCCTGTTCCTCTTCCCGGCCGAGTATTGGGCTGCGGTCGTCGAGCCGCAGCTGCTGCAACTCCCGGTCATGGAACGGCAGGCGCGGCTGGTGACGCGGATGTTGTTGAGCCGTGCGGCCGATTGCGAGCCCGACCGGCAGGGCCGGGTCGTAATTCCCGCGCCGCTACGCGAATATGCGGAGTTGGAACGGGAGGCCATAATCAACGGCATGTTTAACCGCCTCGAGATTTGGAACGTCGAGCGGTGGCTCGCGTACGAGGCGGAGGCTATGGCGGCCTTCGAGGAGACGGCCGACCGCTTCAAAATCAAGTTCTAACGGGAGATTCGGTGGCGGCGACGATCTGCGCGGAGTTCGGGTGTGAGACGGCGGGCGATAGCCCGCGTTCCCTCCACGAGCCGGTTATGGTCCGGGAGGTTTTGGCGGCCGTGGCTCGACGGGAGGGCGGCGTCTTCGTCGACGCGACGGTGAACGGCGGCGGCCACGCCTCGCAGCTCCTACCGGAGCTCCCCGCCGATAACGTTTACGTCGGCCTGGACCTCGACGCCGCGGCGCTCGAGCGAGCGCGCCGCCGCCTCGCCTCTTACGGCGGGCGCGTTACGCTCTTGCCGGCCTCGTTCCGGACTATGGGAGAGGCTCTCGCCGAGTACGCGGGCCGGGTGACGAACGTGCTGTTCGACCTCGGCTTGTCCAGCGACCAGCTCGCCGACGAGAGCCGGGGGTTCTCCTTCGCCGCCGCCGGCCCGTTGAACATGCGCTTCGACGGCGACGATTCGAAACTGACCGCGGCGGAGGTCGTCAACACCTTCGACGAGAAGAGATTGGCCGACCTCCTCTACGAGTGGGGGGAGGAGCGGCGCTCCCGGGCGATCGCCCGCGCGATAACGCGCCGGCGGCAGGAGGCGCCGTTGCGTACCGCAGCCGAGCTGGCGGAGGTCGTGGGCCGGGCGGTGGGGAGGCGCCGCGGCCGCCTCCATCCGGCGACGCGTACGTTCCTGGCGCTACGCGCGTTCGTCAACGACGAGTACGCCGCGCTGGCGGAGGCGCTGCCGGCCGCGGCGGATCTTCTGGCGGCGGGGGGCCGGCTACTTGTCATCGCCTATCACTCGTTCGAGGACCGGCTCGTCAAGCGGTTCTTCCGGGAGGCCGCGGCGCGCGGCGCGCTTCGAATTTTGACGCCGAAACCGCAGCGGCCTACGGCGGAGGAGGTCCGCTACAACCCGCGCAGCCGCAGCGCGCGCCTCCGCACGGCGGAGAAACTGTAGTATGGCCGGTATTACGTATCGTCCCCCCACGCTCGACGTCCGGCTCCGGCCGCGACGACGGCGCCGCCTCTACCTCTGGGCCTGCGCCGCGATTACCCTCGCGCTGACGCTGGCTTTTTTATATCTGTGGCAATACGTAACGATTCTCGAACTCAACTACGAGGTCGCGCGGTGCCGCCGCGAGTTGGACGAGGCTTACCAGGAAAAGACCGCGCTCCGGTCGGAGTTGTACCAACGGCGGTCCATGGCGGAGATCGACGAGATCGCCCATGACCGGCTCGGCCTTCGGCCGCCTGTGGCCGGGCAAATTATTATCGTGGAGGATGGCCCGTGAGGCGCGGCCGCTACTTCCGCTTCGGCGCCTTGTACCTCGGGTTCGGCGTAGTTTTCGGGGCCGTACTCGTCCGCTTGGTCTGGGTGCAGGTGGTGAACTACGACTTTTACGCGGAGCGGGCCTTCAAGCAGCAGTACGGCCGTAGTTACCTCCCCGCGGCCCGCGGCGTAATTTACGACCGCAACATGAACGCCCTCGCGCTCAGCCGGCCCCTGTACGACCTCTTCTGTATCCCTCGCCTCGTAGGCGACGAACGGGCGGCGGCGCGAATGTTGGCGCCCGTGCTCGGAGAGGAGGAGGAGACGCTGGCGCGGAAATGCGCCTCCGCCGCGGAGAGCGAGTGGTTGGCGCGGGAGGTGTCGCGGGAGGTCGCGACGAAGGCGCTCGCGTTGGGGTTGGCCGGCGTGTTCGCCGAGCCGTGCGAGCGCCGCATTTACCCGGAGGGCGAGTTGGCGTGCCACGTATTGGGGTACCTCGGCCCCCGCGACGGCGCGCGCGCCGGCGCGGAGCGGACGCTGGACGTGTACCTGGAGGGATTGCCGGGCTTTTTCGACGGCGGCGCGGACGCCGCGGGCCGGACCCTCCCGGACCTTACGCAGAACTTCGTACCGCCGATGAACGGCCTCGGGTGCGTGCTGACCATTGACATGTGGTGCCAGTACGTCGCGGAGCGCGAACTGGTCGCCACTTGCCGCAAGTACGAGGCGGAGGCGGGCGCGGCCGTCGTCATGGACCCCCGCACCGGCGCGGTCCTCGCGCTGGCCTCCTACCCGAACTACGATCCCAATCGTTACGGCGAATACCGGCCGGAGTGTTGGCGCAACAACGCCGTCACCAGCGCGCTCGAGCCGGGGTCCATCATCAAGCCGTTCTTGGTGGCCGCGGCGTTGGAGGAAGGCGTCGTTACGACCCGCGACATCTTCGATTGCTCCCAGGCCTTGCACCTCGGGCGCTACCGCATTACCGACGTTAAGCCCTCCCCCGAGCCGCTTACGCTGTCCCAGGTTATCGAGCGCTCCAGCAATATCGGCGTCGTCCTCGTCGGCCGGCGGCTCGGCGGCCGCCGGTACTACGAGTACCTCCGCCGCTTTGGATTCGGCGAGCGGACCGGGATCGATCTCCCGGCGGAAAACCCCGGCGTCCTCCGCTACGACGAATTCACGCGGCCGCTCGGTCGCGCCTACGCCAGCTTCGGCCAGGGCCTTTCCGCCACGCCGCTCCAAATTACTACCGCCGCCTGCGCGTTGGCCAACGGCGGCCTCTTGGTCAAACCGAAGTTGGTGGAGGCGATAGTGGACGAGAACGGCCGGCCGTTGCGGCGGTTCGAACCCGAGGTCCAGCGGCGCGTGCTCTCTCCCGAGAACGCCACGGCGGTGCTGCGGATGACCGAATTGGTAGTCGAGCGCGGCGGCGGGAAACTGGCGCACGTTCCCGGCTACCGCGTCGCCGGTAAGACCGGGACCTCGGAGGTCGCGCGCGATAACGGCCGCGGCTACATCCCCGGTGCGTACGCCTCCTCGTTCCTGGGGATAGTCCCGGCCGACGACCCCCGCCTCGTCGTATTCGTAACGATACGGAAGCCGCGCGGCGAGTTCTACGGCGGCGTGGTCGCGGCGCCGGCCTGCGCCGCCATCGCTGCAGACGTATTGCCGGCGTTAAAAGTTACGCCGGCCGGGAGTCCGCGGTTGACGTTGCCGGCGGCGTCGGCCCTCTCTCCGCCGGAGGTGGCGCTACGCGACGCCCCCGCCTCGGTGGCGGCCCGGCGCCTTAGCGCCTCCGGCCTGCGCGCGCGATTCGACGGCAAGGGCTCCCGCGTGTTGTGGAGTTCCGCCGACAGCGGCCCGCTCCCTCCGGCCGGGAGCGTCGTAATAGTCAAGGTGGGTGACGATGCCCGCGCCGCCATGCCCTCCCTCCTCGGCCTCTCGGTCCGGGAGGCGATGCGCCGGCTCGGACCCCGCGGGATCCCGGTGCGGGTGGAAGGCGCCGGCGGATGGGTAGTGGGGCAAATCCCGCCTCCCGGCGCGCCGCTGCCGGAGGAGTGTATTTTGACGGTCGGAGACCGCGGCCGCCGCCGGCTGCGGCCGGCCGTCGCGCCGGCGGGGAAGCGGCCCCGGCGTACCGGGACGGAGGCGGCGGGGTAAGCGATGAGCGTGGAGTGGACCTTGGCGCACGTAAACCAGCTGGTGCAAGGAGACCTCCTGTCCGGAGACCCGGGTATTACAGTAACCGGCGTCGCCACCGATAGCCGGACGATCCGACCCGGCGAACTCTTCGTCGCGCTCAGCGGCGAGAAGTTCGACGGCGCGGATTACGTCGCCGACGCGGCCGCGCGCGGCGCCTGCGCCGCGGTAGTCGCGCGCGAGGTGCCGGAGGCGGTACCCCAGGTGTTAGTTCCGGACACGCTGGAGGCGCTCCGCCTCCTGGCCCGCGCCCGGCGGGCGGAGTTCCGCGGCAACGTCGTGGCCGTAACGGGCTCCTGCGGGAAGACGACGACCAAAGATTTGATCGGCGCGGTGCTGGCGCGGAAATACCGGGTCCGCGTTTCGGAGGGGAACTACAACAACGAGGTCGGCGTGCCGCTTTCGATCTTGGCGTTGGAGCCGGACGAGGAGCTGCTGGTATTAGAGCTCGGCGTAAGCGCGCCGGGCGAGATGGCGCCGCTGGCGGAGGCGGCCGGGCCGACCGTGGCCGTCGTTACGAACGTCGGGCCGACCCATCTGGAGTTTTTCGGCGACGTCGCCGCCGTCCGGCGCGAGAAGATGACGTTGCTCCACTACGTCCGGCTCGGCGGGACGGCCGTGTTGAACGCGGAGGACCCGCTCGTTGCCGCCATGGCGGCGGAGCTGGCCAACGGGCTTAAAGTTGTTGCGTTCGGCTTGGCGGAGCCCGCCTCGCTGTGGCCCGCGGATCTGGTAAGCGAGGGCTTCGCGGGGTCGCGGTTCACGCTCCCTGGCGGGACCCCCATCGCGCTGCCGCTGCCCGGGCAGTTCAACGTACTCAACGCGTTGGCCGCGGCCGCAGTGGGGCGGGTCCTGGGCGTACCGGAAGAGGAGGTCGCGGCGGCGCTGGCGGCATACCGGGGAGGGCCGCTGCGCTCGTCGATAGCGACTAACGGCCGCGGCGTTACGTTCTTCGTAGACTGCTACAACTCCTCGCCGGAGGCGGCGAAAGCGGCCTTGGCGTTTGTGGCGGAGACCCCCGCGGAGGGGAGGCGCGTGGCGGTACTGGGCGACATGTTGGAGCTGGGGGAGGCGACCGAGGCCGCGCACCGCGGCGTGGGGGAGTTCGCGGCGTCGGCCGGCTTCGACGTCGTCGTCGGCTTCGGCCCCGGCGGCCGGTTGATCGCCGAGGGCGCGCGCGCCGCCGGCATGGCGCTGGAGGCTGTGGCAGTCTTCGACGACGGCGACGCCCTCGCCTCGTACCTCCAAACGGAGTTGGCGTCCGGGGACGTCGTCGTCGTTAAAGCCAGCCGCGCCGTTCACCTCGAAAGCGTGCTGCGAACCGCCGGCGTGGAGCTGGAAGGAGGCTAGGCGTTGTTATACCTTTTATTGTAC
>CP070633.1:419851-425649 GCA_020356085.1 Candidatus Coatesiibacteriota bacterium
ATCATGGCCGCGGTGGTCATGAGGATGGGCCGCATCCGGATGGGGCCGGCGAGGAGCAGAGCCTCCTTAATGGATTTGCCTTTGTCAATCTGCTGCAGCGTGTAGTCCACGAGCAGGATGGCGTTCTTGTTGACCAGGCCCATGAGGAGGATTATGCCCACCATCGTCATCATGTCGAAGGTCGTGCCGAGGATGAAGATAGCGATGAGCGCGCCGACGACCGCGAGCGGCAGCGCCAGCATTATAGTGAACGGGTGCGTGAAGGCGTTGAACTGCGCCGCGAGGACGATGTAGATGAAGATGACCGCGATCGCGAGCGCCGTGAACATGTTGACGAACATGGTCTGCTGCATCTCGGTCTCGTGGCCCACGCCGAAAGTGTAGCCCGGAGGCGGCGGGTTCTCCTTGATGTAGGTACTCATCTCGCGTTGGAGTTCGCTGTCGGCCGCGCCCAGCGCCTTCCCGGTCCAGACCGTGATGGTGCGCTGGCGGTTGATGTGCTGAATCTCGGTCGGGCCGACGTCGCGCTGTACGTCGACCAGCATGGCCAGCGGGACGACGTCGCCGTCGTAGTTCTTCAGGTAGAGGCCCTCCACGTCGCCCGGCTGCCGGATGCGGCCGCGGGGGATCATGACGCGGACGTCGTACTCCTCGCCGCCCTCGGAGTATTTGGTCGCGACGGTTCCCTCCACCAGGCCGCGGACGGCCATCGCCGCCGACGCCACCGGGATCCCCATCTCGGCGCACATCGCGCGGTTGGGGAGGAGGTGGGTTTCCGGCCGGCCCTTCTCGTAACTCATGCCGGCGTCGCGGGCCGAACCCAGCGTGTCGAGATGGGCGACCATCTCCCGGGCCTCCGCCTCCATCACGTCCAGGTCCGGCCCCGAGAGGTTAACCGAAATGGGCTGTTGGCCGTACGACCCGCCGCCTCCCATTCCGGGAACGCGGAACGTTACCTTCGCCCGGGAGTAGTCGGCGAAATGTTCCCGGAACTCCTCTTGCAACTCAAAGTTACTCTTGTCGCGCTCGCCGATCGGTTTGAGCTTGGCGGTAATCGTCGCCCGGTTCGGGATCTCGTCGACGCCGATCCGGGAGAAGGTCGTCGCCACCGCCTCGTGGGCGCCGAGGCGCTTCTCGACGTCGTCCGCCACGCCCTCCGTATACGCCAGCGAGGAGTCGAGGGGGGTCGTCACGTAGGCATAGACGTACCCCTGGTCCCAGGCCGGCATAAATTGGGCGCTGACGAAGCGGACGAGGAACAGGCTGCCGAAGAAGATGACGGTCGCGACGACGAGCGTTATCACGCGATGTTCGAGGGCGCGCCGCAGGAACGCCCGGTAGCCGTCGGCCAGGCGGTCGAACTGGCGGTTGAGCGGCGCGAAAAAGCGCTCGAAGCGGCTTTTCTTCGTCGGGTCCGGGCTCCCGATGAGGAGCTTCGCCGAAAGCATCGGCGCCATCGTAAGCGCGTCCCACAACGAGTACATGACCGCGAAGACGACCACCAGGCCGAACTGGCGGAAAAACCGGCCGACGATGTCGCCCATGTACGCCACCGGGACAAAGACGGCGCAGATAGTGAACGTCGTCGCCATTACGGCCAGGCCGACCTCCGCCGTGCCGAAGGAGGCCGACTTCTCCAGCGACATCCCCTCCTCCCAGTGACGGAAGATGTTCTCGCGGACGACGATGGCGTCGTCGATCAGGATCCCGACGGCGAGCGCGAGCGCCATGAGCGTGAGCATGTTGATGGTGAAGCCCACGGCGTACATCATGATGAAGGTGAAGAGGATGGAGGTCGGGATCGCCAGCGCGGAGATGATCGTGGTCCGGAGGTTGCCCAGGAATATCAAGATGACCAGGACGGCGAAAATCGCCCCCAGGTAGAGCGCCTCCGAGGTGTCGTCGATCGCCTCCTCGATGAAGTCGGCGTCGTTATAGGCCACGTCGATCGCGACGCCCTCCGGGAGGGTTTCCTCGATCCGCTCGAGCCGCTTGACCGTCTCCTCGCAGACCGCGACCGTGTTCGCGCCCGAGGCTTTCTCGACGCTGACCATGACCGCGTCTTTGCCGTTGAGCTTCGGGACGGTCTTGATCTCTTTGAAGCCGTCGACGTCGACGGAGGCGACGTCGCGCAGGTAAACAGGCGCGCCGTTCTTCCACTCGACGACGACGTTTTCGACGTCCTCCTGGGAGCGGAATTTGCCGGCGACGCGGAGCTTTTCCTCCCGCGGCCCGGCGCGCATGGGGCCGGCCGGGACCTCCAGGTTGGCGGCCGCAAGCGAGCCCGTTACTTCGTCCAGCGAAACGCCGTAGCCGGCCAAGGCCGCGGCGTCCAGTTCGACCTGGACCTCGCGCTCCAGGCCGCCGGAGACGTCGACTTCCGCGATGCCCGCGATCTTCTCGATTTGCGGCTTAATAACGTCGTCGGCGAGGCGGCGGAGCTCCTCCGGCGTGGCCGTGCCGCCGACGGCGAAGGAGATTACCGGTTCCGAACCCCAGTCCACCCGCGCCACGACCGGCTTCTCGACGTCCAGCGGGAGGTCGGGGAGGGCTTTCTCCACCTCCGTCCGGACGTCGGCCTCCGCCTGGCGGGAGTCGGTCTCCAGCTCGAACTCCAATACGACGACCGAGTATCCCTCGTTGGAGTAGGAGTAGAGATTTTTCAGGCCGCTGATCGCGCTGACCTTGTCCTCCAACGGTTCGGTGATATCGGTCTCGACCTCGCGCGCGCTGGCGCCGGGCCAAACGACCGTCACGACGACGTACGGGAAGTCGACCTCCGGCATGATGTCCACGCCCAGCCGCGTAAACGACACGACGCCGAGCACCAGGACCGCGAGGACCTGCATCGTGATAAAGACCGGCCGGCGAATGGAGAAATCGGCGATTTTCATATTATGCGCGCGGCGGTATCGGCCGCGCTCCCAATCTACTTATCGTGGGGTTCGAACGGTACTTTCTTGGATACGCGAAGGCCGTCGTCCAGGTCGTCGTTGGCGTACACGATAACCTCCTCCGTCCCTTCCAGGCCGGAAGTTATTTCGACCGCGTCCTCCCGCGCCAGGCCCGTCTCGACCGCGCGGCGCCGGACGACGTCGTCCGCGACGACGTATACCGCCGTACCGGCCGCCTCCCGCCGGAGCGCTTGCGGCGGAATTAGTACGGCCCCCTCGTGGCGCGCAATCGGGACCTCCACCTCCGCGAACATGCCGGCGCGCAACTTCGAGAGGTCGCCCTTCGGTTTAATCTCGACCGTCGCCAAATGGGATTCGGGCGAGAGCGACCGCGGGAGGTGGATAATCTCGCCCTCCAGCGCCTCTCCTCCGTGCCCCTGGGCGTGGATTTTCACCGGCCGGTCCCGGCTCATAAGCGCCAGCGTCTCCGCCGGGACGGAGGTCTCGATCTTAACCGACTCCGGCTTGACGACGACGGCCAACGGCGTGGCCGGCGTCACCATATCGCCGACGTCGACCAGGACTTCCGTTATCTCCCCGGGTATCGGCGCGTACGCGTAGTAGTAGCGGAACTTCATGCCGGGTTGGTCGTAGTCGATGACGGCGATCGTCGCGCCGCGGCCGACGCGCTTCCCGGACTTCGCCGGCAGCTCGACCACTTTACCCGCGATCTTGGAGTATACCGTCGCCTGGTCCGTCGAGACGACGGTCCCCAGGAATTTCCGCGTTTCCTCGATGGTCCCCAAGTGGGGCCGGGTTACCTCGACCGCGACCGTGGGCTCCCGCCGTTCCGCGAATTCCTTGGCCCGAGCCCGGTTTTTGGCCGCTCGCGCAAAGGCCAAGACCAGAACCACGACGAGCACGACGGCCACGATAACGATTACAATCCACTTTCTCATAGGGTCTCTCTCGTATTTGAACTCAGGAGTTCAATTTATGACTAATTAGTCGTAATTCTATCAAAAGGCACCAAGCAAGTCAAGCGTAATCCGAAACGGAAGGCCGTTTTAGCTTTCGATGTTTCCGGCGTTATGATATAAAAGCTCCGTTGTCCTCCCGGTTAAGATGTCCGATCAAGTCTTCAGCCTCAACGTAACCGAATTCGAGACGGCGTGGGGCCGATTCGGGTTGGCGGCCAGCGCCGGAGGCGTCGTCGCGGTCGGTCTCCCGGGCCGCGCCGGCGCGGCGTTTTTCGAGTATCTCCGGCGGAAATTCCCAGGTTTCTTATACCTCGAGCGGCCCTCGCCGGACCTCGACCAGGGGCGGCGGGAGATAGAGGAATACCTGGCCGGCGACCGACGGGAATTCAGCGTCCCGTTTCACCTCCGCGTTACGCCCTTCCAGTTCCGCGTGTTGGAGGCGATTAGCGCGGTCCCGTACGGCGAGACGGCCACCTACGGCGAAATCGCGGCGCGGATCGGATCGCCTCGCGGGGCCCGGGCCGTGGGCGCGGCCTGCAGCGCCAATCCGATCCCGCTGATTATACCGTGCCACCGCCTCGTCGGCGCCGCCGGCCCCGGCGGCTACGGCGGGGGGCTCGCGCTCAAGCGCAAATTACTCCACCACGAAGGGGTGTCGTTAGAATAATACGTTTATTTCTGGGGATAAGTTACAACAACGCCAAGGGGTGAGTTCGGATGCGACGTTTCATTACAGGGATGGCAGTATCGATTCTGGCCGCGGCGGCCTGGGGCGCGGGGGAGGATTTCAACTTCGCGATTCTCGGCGACCGGACCGGCGGCCACGTTCCCGGCGTGTACGGCGAGATTATCGCGGAGGTCAACCGCCTCGGCCCGGACGTCGTCGTAACCGTCGGCGACCAGATCGAGGGCTACACGGAGGATCGCGAGAGGTTAAGCGCGGAGTGGGACGAGTATTGGGAGATAGCCGGCGCGGTGGAGGCGCCGCTCTACCTCTGTCCCGGGAACCACGACATCTATAACGACGTGATGTTGGAGGAGTGGGAGGCGCGGGTGGATCGCGCCCCGTGCTATTCCTTCGACTACGAGGGCGTGCATTTCGTAATCCTCGACACCGGCCGGTGGGAGGCGAGCGAGGATTGGCTCGCCGAGAGCGGCTACGCCGAGTGGCTCGAGCAGGACCTGGCCGCCCACAAGAACGACCGCCTGACGATCGTCATATACCACGTCCCCTTCTGGTACGAGACGCTGGCGGAAGGGGAGCCCGACCCGCTGCACGAGATCTTTGTGGAGAACGGCGTCGACGCCGTCTTCAACGGCCACTACCACCGCTACACCTCCGCCGAGTTCGACGGCATTTCCTATACGATAATCGGCACGAGCGGCGGCGGCCTCGGCACCGAGGCGCCCCAGGAGGGCTTGTTCTTCCATTACGTGTGGGCGACCGTCCGCGGCGACGAGATAACCTGGACGCCGATGAGGAAGGATTCGTCGCTTCCCACCGACCACGTGGTAGCCGCCGACGTTAAGCTGCTGGAACGGATCGAGTTCGAGTACGTCCGCTTCCCGGCCCTCCGGTATACGGAGGAGGCCGCGGCCGAGGGTTGGGCCTACTACGCCTCGCTCGAAAACGGGACCGAATGGGAGGTGAGTGGGAAGCTCGAGTGGGAGACCGCCGGCAACTGGGTGGTCGAGCCGGCCGCCGTCGACGTCGCGCTGGCCCCCGGCGAGACCGCGGAGCTAGAGTTCACCGCCACGCCGGCGGGCGACTTCTACCCGCTGCCCACCTGCAGCTTCGAGTACCCGTTCCGGGCCGACCGCATGCACACCTGCGACCGCTTTCTGGGAGCGGGCCGGGTGCAAGTCGTTAAGCGCTTCGAGGCGCCGCCGGTGGTCGACGGCGACCTGGGCGACGCCTGCTGGG
>CP070633.1:425749-431539 GCA_020356085.1 Candidatus Coatesiibacteriota bacterium
CGGGTGCAGCCACGGCGGCGGGCAATTGCCGGGCGCCGAAACGTTCCACGGCAGCGGGTCGGTGCTGTTTATGGTACTCCGGTAATTCCCCGCGGACTTGAATTGAATGAAGCCGGCCTGGAGTTGCATAATGGAGGCGTTGCGCCAACTGGCGTAGTCCGGATTGCTCCGGTAGCGCCACCCGAACGAGAGCGTGCCGAGGTCCGCGCCCTGGTCGAGGGCGAATTGAAAGGCTTGCCAGACCTTCGACTCCACGCTGTCTATTTTGCAGATCATGATGGTGGTTTCGGGGGCGACGCCGGCCTGCGAACCGGCCGTTCCGTCGGAGGCGACAATACCGCAGACGTGCGTGCCGTGGCCGTTGTAGTCCATCGTCTCGCTGTTGTTGTTGGCGAAATTCCACCCGTGCTTCGGGTACTGCGCGCCGCCGTCCCACATGTGGTCGCGGAGGTCGAGGTGGTTGTAATTACAGCCGGTGTCGAAGACGCACACCGTTATGTCTTTCCCCCGGTAACCCAACGCCCAGACCTCGGGGGCGCGGACCTTCGCGACGCCCCACACGATCTCGTCGTAGGTCGGCGGGGCGGATTCGACCTCCGCCTCCAAGACCTGCTCGAGCGGGAATTCCTGATCCCAGTCGACGGACCGGACGTCGTCGCGGGCGGCTAGGCCGTAGGCGGTCTCGGCGTCCACCCACGCGTTAAGGCCGTTCACGAGCCATAGGACGCGGACCTCCCGGGCGCGGCCGGCCCGTTCGGCGGCGGCCAAGACCTCTCGGACGCCGCGTTGGGTCTCCTCCGCAAAGCGTTGGAGTTCGCCCACCACGACGGTCCGCCTCTCCGCCCGGTCCAACCCGGCGGTCAGGGAGGCCATCGTCTGCGGGTCGTACTGGCGTTCCATGATGACGTTGACGCGGACCAACTCGCCGGGAGCCAACGTGGCGAAATGAGAGGCCAGCTCGGGCGTTACGCCCTCGAACGTCGCCGCTCCCGCGGCCGCGGCGAATACCGAAGCGGTTACTACCAAGAACTTCATAGAGACCTCCTGAAAGCCGGCGGTACGTGCGCCGGGAGGCGGGCTTTTACCCTCGATACTAAAAGACCCGTACTCAAATAGCAAGGGGAAAAAGAACCCTCGCGCGGGAAACGCGAGGGAGGGAGAGGCGCTGCAGACCGCGAGGAGGGCGGCGTTCAGGGACCGAGCAGGACGACCTTTCCCGCCTCCCGCTGGTCCCGGCCCGCGACGCGGTAGAAGTAGACGCCCGGCGCGGGGGAGACGCCGGCGTCGCCCGGCCGCCACGTCGTGCGGTCCCGGCCGGCCGGTACTTCCCAGCCCGCTACACGCCGGCCGGCGAGATCGTAAACGGCAACCGTAGCGGGAGAGGACACGCCGTCGAAGGTGAGCGCCGCGCCGGAGCCGGGCCGGTACGGGTTGGGGTAGACCGCGAGCGGCCGGCGCCGCGGTTTCGTCCCCGCCGCGGCCGTGGGGTCATCTACGCCGATGTAGTCGGAGCGGACGAGGTGGGCCACCGTCGCGGCCGCCACCCGGCCGAGGCGCGCCGCGAGCGGAAAAGCCAGCTTGTCCGCCGTGTCCTGAGTCGTATGGTAATACGGATAAACCGGATCCGGCGTGGAGCCGGGGCCGCCCTCGAACAGGCCGACGGCCTCGAACGTCCCCTCCCAGAACGGGACGTGGTCGCCGGTGCCGCCGTTCAAGTGGTAGTCGAATTGCAGTTCCTCCTCGTACAACATGCCGACGGCGCCGACGTAATCGCCGAGCCACATCGACCGGCCGTCCAACCGCACGATGCCGTCGTCGCGCTTGCCCGCCTCCTCGTCGTACCCGACCTGGTCCAGGATCACGGAGGCGAGTAGCTTCTCGTCCGCGGCCGCCGCCTCCGCCACGAAGGCGCGGCTGCCGACGTAGCTCTGCTCGCCGCCGCTAAACAGGACGATCCGCAACGTCCGGTCGAGGGGAAGGTTGCGGAAAGCAGCGGCCGCCGCCAATACGCAACCCACGCCGGAGGCGTTAGCGTTTGCGCCCGGCGCCGCCGCGGCGGGCCGGTCGGAGGCCGAGTCGTAGTGGGCGCCCAGGACCACAATCTCCTCCGGCGCCCCCTCCCCGAGCCGCTCGGCGACGACGTTCTCCCAAAACACGTCCAGCCGGCTAGTGATATTCTCGAAGCTCCCGCCGCCGTCGGCGGTATAATATAACTCGCGGCCGAACAGGTCGATCAACAGGCCGCGGTCGGCGTCGCCGAAGGAGAGGTGCCCCCAGAAAACCGGCGGCGCGCCGGCGAGGCGGGACCACGTTTGCCCCCCGTTCTGCGTCTTGTAGAGTACGTTATCGCCGGCCGCGTATCCGGTCGTTGCGTCCGCGAAGCCCACCGTCGTCAACACGGCCGGGTTGTCCATCCCGACGTATTCCCAAGTCCGGCCGCCGTCGTCCGTATGGAGGAGGCGCGGCCCGCCGTAGGCCGCCCAGGCTACGTCGCCGCTCAAGGCCACGAACGAGCGGACTTCGGCCGGAGGCGTGGGGAAGGGTTGCGCCACCCACGTCGCGCCGCCGTCTTCGGTACGATACAAGACCTCCGCCGAAAGGGAGTTGGGAACCGCCCAGCCGGCTTCCGGGTCGGCGAAAGCGAAAAGGTGCGGACATCCGTACGGAGGCAGGGGTTGCGGGGTCCAACGCTCGCCGCCGTCGTCGGTACGGTAGCAGACGGCAGCTTCGCCCTCGCCGCATGCCGTCCACCCGACGTCGCGGTCGTAGAAGAAAACGGCGCGGAGGATATCCTCACTGCTTTTTTTCACGGCCACATTGTGCCAGGTCTTGCCGCCGTCCTCCGTCTTGGCCACGGTACATTCCGTCGAGCAAACGTATCCGACGAGGTCGTCCACGAAACAGACATCGTAAAGGTGGCCCGGCGCGCCGGGGACTTGCCGGGCCCAGGAGGTGCCGGCGTCGTCGGAATAGAACAACGTACTGCCGGGTGTCAACACCCAAGCGGAGGCGGCCGCCCGCCCCCAGCAGCTTTTTTCCAACCGCGCCGCCTTGAACGGCTGGAGCCGCACGCGGTAACCCAGCGAGAGAAGCGTCTGGTACAGGTAGTCCCGGGCCTCGTCGCACCCGGGCATATATGAATAGCGGGTTTGATAACTCTGGAGCTGTTGGACGTGGGAGGCGAGGCCGTCGGCCGTGATATTCTCCAGCGCCGCGGCGACGACGGGATCGCGCCGGGTGGGCGGTGGTTCCTCCGCAAGGGCAGGTTGGGCCGCGGCCCATAAAAACGCGACCACCGCCCAGATCTGGAAACGCCTAAATCCCATAATATTCTGTATGTACGCGTTTCAAATAAATTATAGCAGAATTCTCCGAAATAGCAAATTTAACTCGGCGAAACACGCGATTAAATTATAGCCCCTTTTCGCGCAGGCGTCGGTTTCAATTCAAGTCATAGGAGGCCAAAATCCTCGGCGGGGCTTATAATTAAACGCCGGCCCGCCTGCCGCGAGCCGGCTCCATATTGACACTTAGCTGACTCTACTTGACGACTACGACCTTCCCCGTCTCCACCTGCTCCTGCCCTTCCACGCGGTAGAAGTAGACGCCGGGCGAGATCGCCTCGCCTCCGGCCGCCGCCGGCTCCCAGCAGCACTCGTCGGCGCCGGCCGCCACCTCCTCCCGGCCTACGCGCCTCCCCGCCAGGTCGTAGAGCTCGACCGTGGCCGGCGACTTAACACCGACGAAGTGGACGCCTCCCGCCATGGAGGCGAGGCCATACGGGTTGGGATAGACGGCGAAAGGCCGCGCGTAGGGGACGGCTCCGCCCCCGGGCTCGGGCCGTTCAATGAGCTCGTCGCCGACGCCCGCGAGGTGGGCGACCATGGCGGCGTAATCGCGGACGAAGCGGACGCCGAATTCGGGGTGGAGCTTGTCGAGGGTATCCTCGGAGGAGTGGCACCAAGGGTATTCCGTAATGCCGCCTACGCCGACTTTCCCCTCGATAACGCCGATCGCCGCGTAACCTACGCTCTCAAACGAACCGTCGTCGCTAATGGGATGATCGTACGAGTCATAGATTAACTTACCGCCGTATAAACGGTCCACTTTTACCAAATATTCGTACAACCACGCGCCGTTTCGGCCGCAACCGGCGGTGAAGTCGTCGCGGGCGCCGGCCTCCTCGTCGTAGCAGACCATATCGGCGTTGAGCATGGCGACGATCTTCTCGCCCCGTGCGGCACAATATTCGGCGTACGCACGGCTACCCACCAAACCCCATTCCTCCGCACCGAAGGCGAGGTAACGAACCGTTCTATCGAAAGTAACGTTACGGAATGCGCGGGCCGCGGCCATAGCGCACGCCGTCCCGGAGGCGTTGTCCTCCGCGCCGTGGCACATGCCAGGGTAAACCTGCCCGGAGGTCGAGTCGAAATGGCCGCCGATGATAACTATTTCCTCCGGCCGCTCGGACCCGCGGCGCTCGCCGATAACGTTCTCCGAGGGCAAATCCATGCTCCGGGCGACGTCGCGGAAACTCCGGCCGCCGTCTTCCGTTATATATAATTCCCCCGCCGCGCCGGCGCCGATTACGCCGCGAGAGGGGTCAGCGAAGGATAAGAAATCGCAATGACTCTCGCTCGGCTGCCGCAACCGCCGCCACGTCTGGCCGGCGTCGGAGGTCGTAAGCAACCGGTCGCCGGCGGCGACGCCGTGCCTCCGGTCCGGGAACTCGATTTGCGTAAGTTGCGCTTCGTATCCCGGGTCGACGTAACGCCACTGCCTCCCGTCGGTGGTTCGGATTAACCGCGAACTCCCTATAACAGCCCACGCCTCGGCGGCCCCGACCGGCGCGATATCGCATACCGGAAACGGATTTCCGGAACATAATTGCCAACTAGCGCCGCCGTCGTTCGAATAATAAACACCCACCGCGTCGCTGACCCAGAGGTGGTCGTCGTCGTACGCGCGAATAAGCCGCGGTGCGAAACCGTCCGCGACGAACTGCGGCCGCCACGTCCGGCCGCCGTCCGCGGTGGCGAGGAGAACGTATTCGTATCGCCCCGGCCCCAAGCGTTTACGCCCGCCGAACCAACCTACGTCAGCCGATGTAAAAAATAACTCGAAGATTTCGAACTCGGCGGTCGGTTCCGACGGCGCGATTTTATAAGTATGCCAAGTATGGCCACCGTCCCGGGTGATGCCGATCACGTCCCGGCCCGTGTCGCGCCAAACAAAACCGGTCCGCTCGTCCACCCAAAACGAGTTTCGCAAGTCCGACGTGCCAGGAGCGTAAAAGGAGTCCCAGGAGCCGCCGCCGTCGCGCGTTCGCTTAAAAACGCACGCGTCGGTATCGACGTAAACAGTCCCGCCGCCGCCAACGCAGGACGCTCTTTCCATTCCGGCGCAATCGAACGGAAATAACGAACTTTCCAGGTTTTGGAGGGCGAAGAAGTTGCGGATATAATCGCGGGCGGCGTCGCCTCCGTCAGTTTCGACCGACCGCGTCCCGAAATCTTCGAGCTGTTTAATATAGGAGGCGTACTCCGCCGCCGTTATGGTCTTTATCGCGGCCGCGATCCGCGGGTCCTTCTTGCGAGGCGGCGCCTCGCCGTCGTAGCTCCACTCCACCGGCGTCACCGGCGCGAGCTTGATGAGCTCGATGCGGTGTTCAATCGCGCGCAGGTCGGCCGGGCCGAAGCCGCGCTCCAGGCCCACCAGGATCTCGTCGTCGGAAAGCCGGACCGCCTCCCCCAACGCGGCAAAATCCTCCGGCGCGAGCGGCACCCA
>CP070633.1:431639-437341 GCA_020356085.1 Candidatus Coatesiibacteriota bacterium
CGCCGTGGGCGCTGCGGTATGACACCCCGCACACGACACTTGCGCCTCGAACATAGCGCTCGGCACGCTCGGCGTATCGAGCCCGCTCGTCCCGACGTAGATCTCCTCCTGGACGGCGTGCCGGTCGCCGTGACACGCCGCACACTCCGGAGCCAAGAGAGGCGACAACTCCATCGCCCCGTGCCGGATTTCGAGGTGACATTCGAAGCATTCGACCTTGTGGTCGGTTACGTGTATGCGGTGCAGTAGCACGGGATCGGTAACCGCCCCGGCACGGTCGCCGTGACAACTATAACACCGCGTCTCCGGGACCGCGCCGTCCCCCTCCACGACGTGGAGGTGGCACTTGGTACATGGGACTTCGCGCTCGAGGTAAGTGGCGTGGTCGAACTTCAAACCCTTATAAGTGACCGTTTCTCCCGGCGGGCCGTGACACGTGGTGCAATCGGCCGTCCCCTTCCCCAAGACGGCGCCTTTGAAGTGGCACGTGAAACAAACGCTTTCCGTAACTTCGATGTGGGTGCCGATGACGATTTGGGAATGGCACGACGTACACCGGAGCTTCTTCCCCCGGCGGAGGTCGCCTAAATGGAAAGCGTGGTCAAAGGATATATTTTCCTTGAACCTCACCTCCCCGGACAGGAGCCGCGTATCGTGGCACCCCTCCCGGAGGCACGCCTCGTCGTCGATCTCCGCCCAGAGCCGCGTCCCGTAAGACCCCGTGAAATATTGTACGACCTGGGATATTGCGCGGAATTTACTCGAGATATGGCCGCCGACCGTCGGGGGATAATGACATTCGAGGCAGTTGACGTCGTGGTGGCTGGACTCCTCCCACGCCTTGTAGTACGGCCGCATGACGTGGCAACTCCAACAAAACCGCGGCGACTCGGAGACACGTACGAAAACGGCCGCGGCGAGGACGACGAACGCCGCGGCCGCAAAAGCCGTCCGTCGCAGCGCCTTGCGGTGGCGCTTGCAGAACTCCCAGAGATCGACGATTAGGTTGGCCATACTTAAGCCGGGGGTCCGGGGGGACTACTACCCGCGCCCGAGAACCGGAGGGAGGCCTTAGGGAAGGCCCTTAAAAAGCCGACGCCATTTAATCCCGAGCAATAATATTATCAGGACCACGAGCGCTAAGACGTATATAAGGATCTCTTGGCGGTGCTCGCGGTCGCGGAACGTCGAGTTGACCTCGTTAATAACGTCGCGGGCCCCGGCCACCGCCTCCCGGTTGAGGTCGTTGACGCTTTCGAGCGATAACGAGTGGGCTACCGGGTAGGCTTCCGTAATTTTCCCCTCCGCCTCGTCGAGGCGTTGCTCCCACGGCCCGACGGAGATCGCCACGGCGTGGGCTTCCTCCACCAATCCCCGCGCCTCCTCGATCGCGCTCTTGGCTCCCACGAAAGATTCGGCTATCCTCCGGCCGAGCCGGCCCGCCTCGGATTCCGGTTCGTGGCACGAACCACACGCGCCCGTCTGCGTACCGGTGTACAGTTCGTCGGTGGGCGAGGCGATGAGGTGGTTGCCGTGGCACAGCACGCACGCCTCCCGGACCTCCCCTACCGGCGCGTGCGGGCTCTCTTTATAATATTGGCGTTGGTTGACGTGGCAACTGCCGCAAACGTTGACGACCTCCTCGACGCCGGGAGGGGCGGCGCCGTGGTTGCCGTGGCAGTCCGCGCAACTCGGTACGCCGGTAACTTGCTCCTCCAGGAGCATCCGGCCGTGAACGCTGGCGGCGTATTCCTCGAACGTATCCGCGGAGAGGCCGTACGGGGCCATCGCCGCCTCGTCGCCGTGGCAGCGGTCGCACGTCGCCGGTACGTTGCGCTTGTTAACGGACGAGCGGGTATCTTCGGCCGCGAGGACCAGGTGCGCGCCGTGGCAATCGGCGCACGTCGCGACGTTTTCGTCCCCCTCCGCCAATCGCCGGCCGTGCACGCTCGTCCCGTACTCCTCCAACTGGTTGAACGCCAGGCCGTACTGCTTCATCTGCGCCGGGTCGGAATGGCACCGCGCGCATAACGCCGGTACCGCCCGCCGCGGGACTTCCCCCACGAAACCGGGGACCCGCCGGGCCTCCGCCATCGACGCCGCGGCGGGGTCGCCGCCGTGGCAATCGACGCAGCCGACGTCGGCGGCGGCGTGGGCGCTCTCGCGCCATTCCTTCGTCTCGGGCCAGCCGTCGTGACACGTTACGCACGCGTCGGGAGGCGCGGCCGCGGCACCCCCGGCCCACGCCGCGAGCGCCAATCCGCATCCGAGATACGTCGCGCGTTTCACCTAGTAAACCTTTGACCCGTCGGGCGGCCGCCCGGAGGCGTCAGGAGAAATGGCCCCAGATCGTAAAGATACCGTACAAAATAACGAACAAGATCCCGCCGAAATAGAAGGCCGGCCGCTGCAGCGGTCGGTAGCGGGATTTATCCCGGTCGAGCAGAAAGGGGAAGACGAATATGAGGGCGGCCGCCAGGGACATGCCGACGATCCCGACCGTCCGCGGAACCACTTTTAAAACTTGATACTCGGCGAGGAAGTACCACTCCGGCTTAACGTGTTCCGGCGTGGTGAGCGGGTCCGCTTTGGACTCCAACCCGGCCGGCCGCCAGAGCGTGAGCGCGAACAGCACGGCGAGCAGGAGGAACAATTGGAGTACTTGCTCCAGCACGTGATGGGGGAAGAACGGATGGTCTTTACGCGCCACGAGAGTACCCCCCTCCGCTCAGAGCGGTTCGTAAGCGCCGAGCCGCCGGATCATTAAAAAGTGCGACAGGAGGAAAAACGTCGTTACCCACGGGAGGACGATAACGTGCATCGCGTAAAAACGGCTAAGCGTCCGTTGGCCGATGACGTCGCCTCCCTTCAACGCGTACGAAAGGTACTTTCCGACGAGCGGAACCGAATGCGCCATCTCCGTCCCCACCGTCGTAGCCCAATATGCCCGCTGGTCCCACGGCAGGAGGTAACCCGTAAAGCCGAACGCGAGCGTCAGGAACAGGAGTAAAACGCCCGAAACCCACGTGAGCTCCCGCGGCGGCTTATACGCGCCGGAGAGGAAAACTTTTACCATGTGGATCATCACGGTCAAAACCATCAACTCCGCCGCGTACCGGTGGATGCTTCGGATCAACCACCCGTAGCGCACGTCGTTCATGATAAAGAGGACGCTGTCGTGCGCGCTCTCGACGGAGGGGCGGTAGTAGATCGCCAGGAGGACGCCGGTGACAACCTGGATCGCGAACAAGAGGAACGTTATACCGCCGAAACACCCGCCCCAGTGCGTCACCCGCCCCGAGAGGGGCTTGCGGAGTTGCTTTTGAACGGCCTCCTTCAGCTCCAGCCGCTCGTCCAACTCGCCGTACAGAAACCCCGTAAACGTCCCGAACAGGTTTATCAGTACGCGGAGGTTAACGTTCTCCGCAATCCACGCGACGAACCGATCCGCCAGGGTTTTCCGCTCCGGCGCCACTATACCTCCCCCACCACTACTTTACCGCCGACGACGCCGACCGGATAGGACGGCAGCGGCCGGGGCGCCGGCCCCGATTTGACGTTGCCCCGGAGATCGAAAAACGCAGCGTGGCAGGGACACCAGATCTCTTTTTCCGCCTCGTATTCCACGATGCACCCGAGATGCGTACAGACCGCCGACAACGCGACGAAGCCGAACGGCGCGTGGATCACCCACACCGGCTCGCCCCGGTACAGCACCTTTTTACCGGCTCCGACGGGGAACTCCGAGGCGTCGCCGGCCTCCACTTGCCCCTCGCCGCCGCCAGCCGATTCGCGCGCCGGCGGCCACAGGTATCGGCCGACGGCGTACCCGCCGAACGCGACGAGCAGCGACATCGACCCGAAAAGCAGCGTATTTAAAAAACCCCGCCGCTCCGCCGAATGGTCACCTTCGGGGACGGGCGTTTCCGCTTCCGGCGAGGGGGCGTCGTTACTCATAATAACTGGGACCGGGTTCCGAGGGCAATCCGGCCAAACCGTTTAAGATAATGGGACGGTACCCGCCGTTCCGGCGGCGGATTACATCCCGCGCGTGCCACCGCGAACCGCTTTTAATTCTACCCGTGTATGCCTTTAGCCAGGTACTCGTCGTAATCGAAATCGGGCGACCAGTCGGCCGTATGGCATTTCAAGCAGTCGGCTTCGCCGATTTCGTTGTTGATCGTTGTCGCCTCGCCGGTCGCCACGTGTTCGCCGCCCGGGCCGTGGCAAGCCTCGCACGTCACGGCGCCGTCCACGTACTTCGAATCTTCTACGCCCGTGGCGTGACACGCCAAACATTCGGCGTCGCCGTCGCTCCCGGCCTCTACCAAGACCTCCAGCGCGTTCGCGTGGGCCGTCTTTTCGAACGAGTCGGCGACGTCCTCGTGGCAACCCGTGCACGTCTCCGCGCCCACATATTCGCCGGGCGCCTGCGTGGCCGCCGTTATCGGCAGAATAACAATCGCCGCTACCGCGGCCCAAACCGTTTTACGCATTCTATACCTCCTTCGGGTATTACCTAATTTTAATATATTTATGCGCGCCGTTCAACAGCTAAGAACGGCGCGCGTATTCGATTTTTCCTCCTGGTCGTTACGGTACCAAACGGGGGTCGCTAGTACTGTGGCACCGGAAACACACGTACCCCGGATCGGTCTGCCAGGGGCCGTCGGCAACGTCGATAATGGGATTGTTGCCGTGGGGGCTAATCCCGGTGCGGTGGCACCGCATGCACGTCGGGTCGGCAGCCGCCGGGTCGTGACATGCGGCGCACGAGTCGATCTCGTACGCGGCGACGTCGGCGTGGCCCGTCGTGGACCATCCCGGTTGGGTATGCGAGGCGGGCCGGCCGCCACCCCCGGCCGCCGCGGCCTCGTGGCACGAAACGCAAAATTCCTGGTTATCGTGGCACGCCGCGCATTCCCGATCGTCGATGAACTTATCTAAATAGTGCGTATAAACGTAGTTCGTCTTGTGGTAGGCTTCCTTCGGGTCGTCGGAGGCGTGACACGAATCGCAGTAATGCTGTTCGTGACAGGTATAACAACTGGCGTCGTTGCTGGTGGCGAACGTACCGTGCTCGTCCGCCCACGCGGCGTCGTGCGTCGCCGGCTTGGGTTTGCCGGCCGCTGCCGCCTCCTCGGCGGGCGCGGCGAGAAAAAATACCGCAAGGGCTACGCCCACGCCCACCGCGGCCAAGCCGCCGGGGATTAAGCCTATTTTCTTACGTATCGTCCTTAACATACCGCGTCTCCCTGGAAAGGTATACTTTCGTTAGCGGCTACCTGGAAATCGACGCGTTCGCTTGCAGGTAGGCGCGGATTTCGTAATCCCGGTCGGGGTTTCTCAAACCCTCGACGCCGAGCGTCATCTCTACCGAGCGCCAGACTTTAAGGCGGCCGTACCCGTCGATCATCGCCACGTCCGGGGCGTCTTCCCACGCCGGCGCCGGCGTACCGTATCCCTTATACCTTATATAATTACCCGAGATCCCGGCGCTCAGCGGCTCGAAGGAGGGGATGGGTTTCGGGAATTCGGCCGCGCCGAAACCGCCGACCTCGTCGCCGCCCGATTCGGCCCGCTTACCTTCGCCGTACAGGCCGCCGTAGCGGACGTACACGTATTCGTAATTGTGCGCCATGCCGGCCTTCACCAGGTGGCCCAGGTCGTCGCCGCGTATCGCCATGGAATAGTCGACGAAC
>CP070633.1:437441-443116 GCA_020356085.1 Candidatus Coatesiibacteriota bacterium
CGGCGTCCCGCTCCGCCTGGAGCTGGGCCCCAAAGACTTACAGCAAGGCGTAGTAACCGCGGTGCGGCGCGACACCCGCGAAAAGACGGCGGTGCCGCGGGCCGAGATCGCCTCCTGGGCGCGCAACTGCCTAACGCAAATCCAGGCGGACCTGCTGGCCGCCGCGACGGCCTCCCGGGAGGAGATGACGCGGACGGTCGAAACCGCCGACGACTTCTACCTGCTGTTCGAGGGACGGCCGGGCTTCGTGCGCGCGCCGTGGTGCGGCGGTACCCCCTGCGAGGAGAAGATATCCGAAACGACCGGCGCCACCATCCGGTTTTTAACGCTCACGCCGGAAGAGGCCCCAGGCCTGGGCTGCGTCGCGTGCGGCAAGGCGGCCGCGACGTGGGCCTATTTTGCCAAGGCGTACTGAGATGAACGCTCCGGGGAAAATCCTAATCTTTATCTGCGACGGCCTCGCCGACCGGCCCGTAGCCGAACTCGGCGGCCGGACGCCGCTGGAGGCCGCCACGACGCCGACCTTCGACCGCCTGGCGGCGCAGGGCGAGAACGGCCTCTTCGACCCGATAGCGCCGGGGGTGCGCGCCGGCTCCGACACCTCCCACCTCGCGCTGTTGGGCTACGACCCTTACGAGTATTACACCGGCCGCGGCCCCTTCGAGGCGCTGGGCGTCGGGATGGACGTCCGCCCCGGCGACGTGGCCTTTCGGTGCAACTTCGCCACGGTGGAGGAACGCGACGGCGAACTTATCGTTACGGACCGCCGCGCCGGCCGGATCACGGAGGGGACGGCGGAATTGGTAGCGCCGTTCGACGGCCTCGAACTCGACGGCGTCGCCTGCTACCTTAAGGAATCGACCGCCCATCGGGCTGCGCTCGTGTTGCGCGGCGACGGCCTGGGCGCCGGCGTCGCCGACGTCGACCCGCACGAGGAGGGCCGGCCGGTACCGGAGGCGGCGGGGGAAACGCCCGCCGACGAAAAGACGGCCGCGGTGGTCAACCAGTTCGTCCGGCTGTCGTACGAGAAGCTGAAGGGGCACGCCGTCAACGAGGCCCGCCGCCAGAGCGGCGAGCCCCCCGCCAATATCCTCTTGCCGCGGGGCGCGGGGATGGCGCCGGCCCTCCCGCCGGTTACCGAACTCTATAATCTAACGGCCGGCGCCGTGGTGGAGGTGGGGCTGATCCGCGGCATCGCGCGGTACTGCGGCCTGGAGGTGATCCCGCTCCCGCCGGCGGTCAACGGCGGCCTGGATACGGACCTGGGGGCGTTTATGGAGGCCACGGCCGCGGCGGTAGCCCAATACGACCTCGTCCTAGCCAACGTCAAAGGGCCCGACGTCGCCGGCCACGACGGCGACGCGGCCGCGAAAGTCGACGTCCTCCAGCGGATCGACGCCGCCTCCGCGGCGCTGTTCGACGGCCTTCCGGCGGGCCTCCACCTGGCGCTGCTCGGCGACCACGCGACGCCCGTGGCGGTCCGGGACCACAGCGGCGACGCGGTACCGTTCGTGTTGTGGGGGCCGGGGGCCCGCGTGGACGACGTAACGACCTACGGCGAGCGGCCCGCCGCGACGGGCGGCGCGGGGCGCCTGCGCGGCCAAGACCTCCTCCCGATTCTGCTGAACCTGGCGGGCCGGGCCGAAAAATTCGGCGCATAAACGGCGGCGGCGCAAAAAAAAACTTGACAACCGCCCCGTTCTGTGTTAAATATTTAAATGTATGGATATTCATATCTCACTTAAAGCGTTGGGTGACCCGGTTCGCGCGGGCATTCTGAAGGCCCTATGTTGCGGCCGCCTTAGCGTAGGCGAGATCGTCGAACGGTTCCACCTCAGCCAACCGGCGATATCGCATCACCTCCGCGTCCTGCGCCAGGCGGGCCTGGTCACGGCCGAAAAAGAGGGCACGACCGTGTACTACACGCTGAACAAGGGACACCTAAACTCCGTGTGTTGTTGCGTGCGGGACGAATTCGAAATAGAAGAAGAAGAGAAGGATTAAAAAATTTTCCTAGATATATTTAATATATTAAATATCCGAATATAGCAAACAACCAAAGGAGGTGATACGATGGAGAAGAAACTCCTAGACGTCAACGTGGAAGAGAAAGACGGCGAGTATATTATCCGGGTAAAAGGCGACCAGGCGAAGAACCTGGTTAATTGCATGCTGGCGGTGTGCTGCAGCAAGTCCGGCCCGGAGGGCAAAGATAAGGCCGACGCCAACTGTTGTTAGCGCCGGCCCGCAGCGGGGCATAAATGCCCCTTAGCGTTTGTCGTCTACGCCCGCGCTCTCGCCTCCCTCCGGAGGCGGGAGCGCTTTCTTTTTATCTTTCCGGGTCATGCCGAGCAGCGCGACGATCAACACGTCCAGAATGCCGTAGACGATGTCGTCGATCGGCCCGGGCGTGAGGTCAATGGGGCTCACGATGAGTATCAGGAACACGAAAAACAGAATCCACAATATCGCCTTCTTCATCGTCCTGTCCCTTTCCCGGCGCCGGCGCCTGCCTCGCGCCGGACCGTATCCACCAATTCCCGGGCGTACTTGAGCGTCGTCGGCGTGGGCGGTTTGCCGCCGCCCAACATCCGGGCCAGCTCCTCCAGCCGGGCGTCCCCCACCACGAGCGCGGCCTCGATCGTCGCGCGGTCGGCGGCCACGGCCTTATTGACGGAATATTGCGTGTGCGCCCGCGCGGCGATCTGCGCCAGGTGCGTTACGCAGACGACCTGGCGGTCGGAGGCGAGGTCGCGCAGCCGGCCGCCGACGGCGTGGCCGACGCGGCCGCCGATGCCGGTATCGACCTCGTCGAAGACGACGGTCTCGCGGCCCGCGCGGCCGGCGGAGGCCGAGCGCACTGCGAGCATCACTCGCGATAGCTCGCCGCCGGAGGCCACCCGCGCGAGCGGTAGCAGATCCTCGCCCGGGTTCGCCGCCAACGTGAAGAGAACCTCCTCCGCGCCGGCGGGGCCCAGCGGCGGCCGGCCCTCCGCCACTTCCGTCGCGCCGGAGGGCGCCTCGAAATTCACCTCGAAGTTCGCCCCCTCCATGCCGAGGAGCGGCAAGTCGGCGTTTACCTGCGCCGTCAGCTTGGCGGCGGCCTCCCCTCGCGCCGCCGTCAACTCGTCGGCCGCGGCAAGAGCCCGCTCCGCCGCCGCAGCCGCCTCCTGCTCGGCCCGGGCGAGCCGATCGTCCGCCTGCTCCAGCTCCGCCTGCTGCGCCTCCAACTCGCCCTGGTGGGCGATCAACGCCGGGACCTCCTTGCCGTACTTGCGCTTCAGCCGCTCGAGCAGGGCGAGGCGGCTCTCTATCGCCTCCAGGTCCAGCGGCTCGGCGGCCTCGGAGGCGCGCAGCGCGGCGACGTCGCGGTTGACCTCGTCGAGGGCGGCGGCGACCACCTCCACCCGCGCGGCGGTCTCCGCGGCGGAGGGCACCACCTCCGCGAGGTCCGCGAGCACTTTCTTAAGCGAGGCGAGCTGCGCCGTCACCGCCGTATCGCTCTCGCTGAGCAGCGCGAGCGCCGCCTCCACGTCCTGGGTAATGCGGACGGCGTGGCGGACGCGGCCCCGCTTTTCGCGGAGGTCCTCCTCCTCCCCCTCCCGGAGCTCGGCCTCCTGCAGCTCCTTCACCATATAGGCCAGGCCGTCGAGCAACACGTCGCGCTCGGCGCTGGAGGCCGTGAGCCGTTCGCACTCGGCGCGGAGGCCCTGCCACTCAGTGTAGGCCTCCGCGTAGCGGCCGCGTATATCGTCGTAGCCGCCGTACCCGTCGAGGAGGTCGGCCTGGCCGCGGCCCTTGAGGGCCGGCAGCTCGGCGAACTGGCCGTGCAACTCGACGAGGGTTCCCGCCAGCGCCGCCAGCGAGGCGACGGTCACGGGGCGGTTCTGCGCGTAGCAGCGACTCCGGCCGTCGGCGCCTATCTCGCGGCGCAAGATCAGCTCCCCGCCGCCGTTCTCGATCCCTTCCTCCGCGAGCAGCGCCTCCGTCTGCGCGTTCCCCTCGAACACGGCCTCCAACCGCGCGCGCTCGGCGCCGCGCCGCACCAGCAAGCTGTCCCCCCGGCCGCCCAGCAGGAGTTCGAGCGCCGACACGATGATGCTCTTGCCGGCGCCGGTCTCCCCCGTCAGGACGGTAAAGCCGGGGCCGAACTCCAGCGTCACGCGGTCGATGAGGACGAAGTCCTCGATGTGGAGTTGTTTCAACACCTTGCCGCCCTTATTCTATCGAAACGGCCCCGCGCCGTCAAGCGGCATAAAATAAGGCCGCGACTCAAGCCGCGGCCCTTCAGATCTCGAACGAGATTCTATCTCAAATCCATCTCGCCGGTCCCCTCGCACACCGCGCATTGGACGCCGCCGTAGCCGTCGCAAATCCGACATCGCAACTCGCCCGAGCCGTTGCTGACCTCGCACGGCATCTGGCCGGCGTTGCAGTAGTCGCAATGGAAAAACCCGCGGCCCTCGCACGTGGGGCACTCGCTCTTGTTGCCGTTGTCGAAGATGGCGCCTTTGCCGAAGCATTCGGCGCACCGAATGCGGCCGACGCCGTCGCAGAACGTGCACTCGACCTCGCCGTTGCCGTCGCAGTAGTTACACTCGACGGTGCCGTTGCCCTGGCAGTAGGCGCACGTCACCTCGCCCGAGCCGTCGCAGTAGACGCAGGTGATAGTATCCTGGGCCGCGACCGGGGCCGGCGCGGCCATAAAAACCGTCGCCGCCAGCGCCGCCGCTAGCGTTATATTTATGCTCTTACCCATAGCAGTTTTCGACCTTATATATGACTATTATACTATAGATTACGCCTTTCCCAAAGCTTTTTTTAGCATGTCCGGGAGGGCGGAGGGCGTGTCGGCTACGCCGACGCCGGCGGCGAGGAGCGCCTGGCGCTTACCCTCCGCGGTCCCCGCGCCGCCGGAGATAATGGCGCCGGCGTGGCCCATCCGTTTGCCGGGAGGGGCCGTCCGCCCCGCGATGAACGAGACGACGGGCTTGGTCATGTTAGCCTGTACGAAATCCGCGGCGCGTTCCTCGTCGTCGCCGCCGATCTCGCCGATCAGGACGACGGAGCCGGTCCCGGCGTCGGCCTCGAACAGCTCCAAACAATCGAGGAAGCCCGTGCCGATGACGGCGTCGCCGCCGATGCCGACGCAGGTCGACTGGCCCAGGCCCGCCCGCGTCAACGCGTAGACCACCTCGTAGGTGAGCGTCCCGGAACGGCTCACGACGCCGACGTCGCCGGGCTCGTGGATCCGCGCCGGCATGATGCCGACCTTGCATTTCCCGGGACTGATGAGGCCGGGGCAGTTGGGGCCGACGAAGCGCGTCCCCCGCTCGTGGGCGTAGTGGTAGATCCGGTTCATTTCGTCGACGGGGATCCCCTCCGTGATGATTACGACGAGTGCCAGGCCCGCGCCGATGGCCTCGTAGACGGCATCGGCCGCGAACTTCACCGGGACGAAGATGATGGAGGCGTTGGCGCCGGTGGCCTCCGCCGCCTCCGCGACGGTGTCGAAGACGGGGACGCCGGCGGCCTCGGTCCCGCCCTTGCCGGGCGTGACGCCGCCGACGACCTTCGTGCCGTACTCGATCATGCGCTCGGTGTGGAACAGGCCGTCGCGGCCCGTTATCCCCTGGACCAGGAGCTTGGTGTTCTCGTCTATCAGGATCGACATG
>CP070633.1:443216-448838 GCA_020356085.1 Candidatus Coatesiibacteriota bacterium
TCCGGCGCGATCTCGTCGACGCGCGGCAGCGGGTGGAGCACCACCGCCTCCGCGGGCATGAGGTCGACGATCTTTTGGTCCACCACGTACGAGCCCTTGACCTTCAGGTAGTCGTCGGTGGAGAAGAACCGTTCCTGCTGGATCCGCGTAACGTAGAGGAGGTCGGCGCCGCGCACCGCTCCGGGCAGGTCCTCCGTCTCCTCCACCGCCGCGCCCAGCTCCGCCCGCAGCCGCCGCACGACGTGGGGAGGGAGTTCCAACCCCTCCGGCGCGACCGCCGTCAGCCGCGGCTTGAACGGCGCCAACGCCAACGCCAGCGAGGAGGCCGTTCGGCCGTAGCGCAAATCCCCGGTCAACACGACGTTCAGGTTCTCGAGCCGTCCGAGTTCCCGTTTGATCGTCAGCAAATCGAGCAGCGTTTGCGTCGGGTGGAGGTGGCCGCCGTCGCCGGCGTTTATAATGGGCACCTCCGCGTAGAACGAGGCCGCGAGCGCCGCGCCCTCCGCTGGATGCCGGATCGCGATGACGTCCGAGTACTTGTCGACGGTCCGGATGGTATCCGCGAGCGTCTCGCCTTTAGCGACGGAGGAGGCGCGGGCGTCGGCGAACCCCAGTGCCCGGCCGCCCAGCCGCTGCATCGCGGACTCGAAAGACAGCCGCGTCCGCGTCGACGGCTCGTAGAACAGCGTCGCCAAGATCTTACCTGCGGCCAGGTCCGTGCCCTCCCGGGCCAACGGCACCATCTCCTCCGCGACGGCCAGTAGCGTCGCGAGGCTTTGTTTCGAAAGGCGCGATACGTCGACGAAATGTTTCATAGCGATCCCTCGCCCGGTTCGGGGCTTTCGACCAGGCGGCCGCCGCGGACGACCGGGCGGCCTTCCACCAACACGGTCTCGACGCGGCCGCGCACCCGCCAGCCCTCGAAGGGCGTATTCTTCCCTTGCGAGTAGAACGCGGCGGCGCGGATGGTCTCCTCGGGCCGCGGGTCGAAGACCGTTACGTCGGCCCGGGCGCCCACCGCCAGGTGGCCCCGGCCCTCCAGGCCCAACCGCCGCGCCGGCAGCGTCGACATCGATTCTACCATACGGCTCCGCGTAATGATACCCGGGAGCACCAAATCGGTGTACACCAGGCGCAGCGCCGTCTCCAGGCCGACGACGCCGAAGGGCGCGCGCTCGAACTCCTTGTCCTTTTCCGCCGGCGTGTGGGGCGCGTGGTCAGTGGCGATGCAGTCCACCGTACCGTCGACGAGGGCGTCGACCATCGCCTGGCGGTCCTCCTCGCTGCGGAGCGGCGGGTTCATCTTGGCGTCCGCGTCGTATTTCGCCGCCGCCTCGGCGGTCAATAGCAGATAGTGGGGCGTCGTCTCGCAGGTAACGTCTAGGCCCTCCTCCTTGGCGCGGCGGAGGTGGGCGAGCGAGCCCGCGGCGCTC
This sequence comes from Candidatus Coatesiibacteriota bacterium, assembly GCA_020356085.1. Lineage (GTDB taxonomy): Bacteria > RBG-13-66-14 > B26-G2 > WVWN01 > WVWN01 > WVWN01. The sequence continues at coordinate 444,650 of CP070633.1, forward strand.
ACGTGCGCGACGTGGAGCTTGCCCCCCGCCTGGCGCAGCAGCGCCAGGTCGCGCGCGATCATCGTCTCCTCCGCCTCCGGCGGCGCGCCGCGCAGGCCCGTCCGGCCCGCCACCGACCCCTCCGTCACCACGCCTCCCGCCGTCAGCGGATAATCCTCGGAGTGGGCGACGACGGGTAGATCGTAGTCGGCGGCGTAGCGCAAGGCCGCGACCATGACGTCGCTCGAGACCACCGGCACGCCGTCGTCCGACAGCGCGACCACCCCCGCCTCCCTCAAACTGCCGATTTCGGATAGGCTGCCGTACCCGCGGAGCCCCTCCGTCACCGAGCCGACGGGGAAGACGTGGGCGTAGGCGGCGGTTTCCGCGCGCGAGTGGACGAACTCCACGACCGCCGGGTTATCCATCACCAGGAACGTGTTGGCTTTGGCGCACACTGCGGTAAAGCCGCCCATAACGGCGGCTCTCGTACCGGTAGCGATCGTCTCCTTGTCCTCCCGCCCCGGCTCGCGAAGGTGGACGTGCATGTCGATCAGGCCGGGGAAGACGAAGCACGCCTCCGCCTCCACTACCTCCGCCCCGGCCGGCGCCTCCAGCTCCGGCCCGCGGGCGGCGACGATACCTTCCCGTACCAGGAGGTCCTCGCGGGCCTCCCCCTCGGCCTCTACGACGGTCCCGCCGCGGAGAAGTACCGGTTTGTCATACGTAGCCGGCATCTTAACCGTTATTATACCTTAAACCGCGGCTTTTTTCAAATCGCCGCGGCACCTAGAATTTATACGGTTTCGCGAGGTATGCGCGGATCCGCAGGTCGAAAAACTTGTTAGAGGAGACGGCGCGGACTACGGCCGCGGTGTCGGCGCCGCGCCCCGTCCCGGCCACGCAGACGACGTCGTCGGGCGGGACCAGCCCCGCGTCCGCGGCCATCATCGCAATCTCCGCCACTACCTTCGTCCCCTCCCCCAGTACGCGTAGCGCCGAAGCCGTCAACATCTCCTGGTCGCCCCCGGTCAGGTCGCGAATGGCGCGGCCCAGGCTCCGGAAGACCATGGTGGCGGTATGGACGCGCGTCCCCTCCGCCTCCAACTCCTGCCGCAACTCCTCCGGGAAGCTCTGGCGGCCTTCCTCGCCGAAGCCCGTATTGTGCGTAACGACTATCAGTTTAATATCCGTGTCTTTGACCGCCTCGTGGGCGAGCCGGGCCGTACCGCCCTTGGTGGAGGCTACTACCAGGTGCTCAATGCCGCGCTCGCGGCAACCCGCCACCGCTGCCTGGACCGTAGCCTCCGTATATTCCGGGCCGCAGCCGTCGTGGTGTATCATGTTACGGACCTCCTTCGGCGGCCGCCGGCTCGAGCTCGAGCACGCGCAGCACGCCGGTTCTTTCGAATTCGCGATAGTCGCAGAGCAGGTACGGCCGGGGCGGGAAGTGGGCGGCGAACGCCTCGTTCCGCTCGCCCCGGTCGCGGGCGTAGATAATCCGATTCTCCAACGCGGCGTCGTTGGGGGGCGGGCCGCCGCACCTCTCCTCCGGCGCCACGAAGATTATAGCCTCCCAGACCTGCCACTCCTCCAGCGCCGCCCCCAGCTGGGGCGTGACCCACGGCTTTTTCCCCTCCGGGAACCCCCAATAATGACGGTAAATGGGCTCGACGGAGGCGAGGTAGGGCGCCGTTCCCGCCGCGACGGCCAGAACGACCGCCGCCGCCGCCGTCCCTGCCGGGAAACCCCATTTCCCCCGCAGCCATTCCGGCAGCAGCGTGAGGCCGTAGGCCCCTCCCAGGAGCGCCGCCGGCAGCAGGCCGTAATATGCGGCCGCGCCGTACGGGATCCCCTCCGCGTGCGGCAACAGAAAGAGGACGAGCGTAAGCGCGGCCACGGCGTACGAAAATCTCAACGCCGACGGCAATTTCTTCAGGCAGAGTGGCGCCAACGCCGGGAGGAGCGAGAGGAGCGGCCACCCGTGCAAATCGGTCGCCAGCGTCCAGAGGCGGCGCGTCGTGAGCAAGATTAAGGCCGGCGAGAGGCCCGGTACCGGAACGCCGAGGATTCGATTCTCGCCGTACGCCCAGGGGAAGCGGAGGGGAGCGCCGGTCGTCGCGTAGTTGTAGGCCAACAGCGCGAGCGCCCCGGCCGCCAGCCCCGCCGCGAGATAGGGGAGCGGCCGCCGGCCCCGGCCGCGCCTTGCTAGGTACAAAGCTAATCCAACGGCCGGAATAGCCGCCGCGAGCGAGGCGTAGGGCTGCGTTCCGAAGAGCGCCGCCAGCATCACGCCGGCGAGCACGGCGGCGCCCGCCTCTCCCGTCCGGAGGGCCTCCTCCCCCGTCCACATGAATAATAAGAGGAGGAGGAGGAAGGCGGGTTGCGCCTGGAACGAGGCGTTGGCGAAGAGGACGAACGGCGAGGCGGCGTAGAGGAGCGTCGCTAAAAGCGCGACGTCGTCGCCGACCAGTCGTCTCCCCCAGCCGAAGAGGACGAAGGCCGTCAGGAGGCCGAGCGCCGCGTTGACCAATCCCGGCCGCCCGAGGGCCTCGCCGACCGCCAGGAGCGCCGGCGCTACCGGCGGGAAGATGGAGAACCACCGTCCCTCCCGCAGGCCCTCCTCCGGCCCGACCAGGAAGTCGGGGCCGGCGTCCTCCGTCGCCGGAGCCGCGGCGGTAAGATGGCCGGACGCTATGATCCGCGCCTGGAACAGGAGCTCGCGTTCCCCCCACGTGTGGCCCTCGCCGCCGAGCGAGAGGTGGCCCAGGAAGGCGGAGGCCAGCGCGGAGGCGAGGCCCACCAGGCCGACGACCCACCAGTCGCCCAGCCGCCGGCGGACGAACGCCGCGGCCTGCAGCGCCGCCCGCCCCAACGCCGGCACGAGCGGCGCGAGGGCCAAAGCGCCGGCTACCAGGCAGCCGTATCGAAACACCCACGACGGCGGGACCGCCGCCGCGCCGGGCGCAAACAGCACGGCGCCCGCTCCCTGGCCGCCGTCGAACAGTGTGACGACTTCAGCCAGCGGCGGGAAATGGCTGAGGGCGAAGAGGGCCGCGCCCGCCGCGGCGGCCAGGAGTAGTTTCACCTTCCGGGGGGTCATGGGCGTCGGCCGGGGCCTCAGGCGAGGCGGTCGCCGGGCGTAAGCCTCCTCCCGACGGCGAACGCGCGGCCGGTCATGTCTTGGCGGCCCGCGGGTTTAACGCGCAGCAACCGCAGCGCTCCCTCGCCGCACGCGACTATCAGGCCTTCCCGCTCTACCGCAACGACGGTCCCGGGGGCGGCGCCTCGTTTCCCGGCCGCCGGTTCCGCCTCCAACAGCTGGACGAAGTCGCCTCCCACCGTCGCTCGGGCGGGGAAGTCGGGGTACAGGCCGCGGACCAGGCGGTCCAGCGCCTCCGCCGGCCGCGCCCAATCGACCGCGCGCGTTTCGGCCGTTATCTTGGGGGCGTGCGTAACGTGCGTCGCCTCTTGCGGCCGGGGCTTCACCGTTCCTCCCTCCAGGCCGCGGAGCGTGGCGAGGACGAGTTCGGCGCCGACCTGGGCGAGCCGCGGCGCCAGCGTACCCGCCGTCTCGCGGGTGCGGAGCGGGATCTCCCGCTGGAGCAGGATGTCGCCGGCGTCTATTTCCTGGGCCAGGAACATGGTCGTAACGCCGGTAACCGCCAGGCCGTTGATAATCGCCCAGTTGATAGGCGCCGCGCCGCGCAGCGCCGGCAGCAGCGAGGGGTGTAGATTCACCGCGCCCAACGGCGGCCTCTCCCGCAGCCACCGCGGTACGAAGAACGCGGAGGCCACGACGACTACCGCCTCCACCCCCAGGTCCAGGTCGGCGAACGCGCCTACCTCCTCCCGCGTGAGTTTTTCAGGTTGGTAAACGGGAAGGGCCCGCTCCTGCGCCCACTCCTTGGCGGCGGGGGGCGCCGGCGCCAGGCCGCGGCCGCGGGGCCGGTCCGGGTTCGTGAGTAGCGCCGTTAACTCGACGTCCGACGCCGCCGCCAGCTCCTCCAGCGTGGGGAGGGCGAAGCGGGGCGTGGCGATTGCGAGCACGCGCATGTCAGTGGCCGCCTCCTTTTCCGAAGAGGAGGGGGATGGTCCGCAGGAATATTTTTACGTCCAGCGCCAACGTGTGGTTGGCGAGGTAGTAGAAGTCGAACTCGAGGCTCTCGCGAATGGGGCGGTCGGCGCGGCCGGCGATTTGCCATAACCC
>CP070633.1:448938-454361 GCA_020356085.1 Candidatus Coatesiibacteriota bacterium
CGGAGGTCGAGGCGGTAGGCCTCGCACCATTTAAATTCTAACAAACCCGCCCCGGAAGTCAAGCCCTAAAATGCCTAAGCGGGTATTACGTTTCTCGCCCCTCGCTTACCGGTACAACGCCTTAATCAGGCCCCACGAAGCCGGCGCCACGAACTCCTCACTTTCGCGGAAATATTGAACGCGGTGGTTGTGCATCTCCACCGTATAGACCCGGGTGCCGTCGCGCGTAACCGTTATCCCCCACGGGTAATTGAATTCCCCCGGCCCGGAACCCTTCGTACCCCATATGCCGAGATGCGAGCCGGTGGCCGTGAAGTAATGAACGCGGTTATTTGCGAGTTCAACCGTGAATACGTAGCCGTTAGGCGCGACGGCAATACCGATCGGGAGCCGCAAGTCCGTCGGCCCGCTCCCCGGCTTCCCCCACATCCCGATAAAAGAACCATCCGCCGTAAAGTACTGAATCCGTGAATTGTAGGAATCGGCTACGTATACGTTTCCGTTCGGGGCTACGGCGACGCCGCGCGGCATGTCGAATTCGCCTTCGCCGGTACCCGCCGTACCCCACTTCCCAAGGAACGACCCGACGGAAGTGAAATACTGGATCCGGTCGTTGTACGTATCGCCCACGTAGACGTTCCCGTTGGGCGCAACGGCGATCGCGCGCGGCGTATCGAATTCGCCGTCGCCGGTGCCCTCCGAGCCCCACTTCCCCAAGAACGAACCCGACAACGAGAAATACTGGACGCGGTGGTTGCCGCCGTCGGCTACGTATACGACGCCGCCGTTGGTGATCGCGAGGTGTCGCGGGAGCTTGAATTGGCCGTCGCCGGTGCCGTTCCGGCCCCACTGGCCGATATAGGACCCGGTGGCCGTAAAATATTGGATCCGATGATTGCTGCCGTCAGTTACGTAGACGTTGCCGTTCGGGGCCTCCGCCGGGCTCCGGGGGTAGTAGAATTCGCCGGGGCCGCGGCCTTGCTTTCCCCATTCGCCCTCGTAAACCCACACGGCCGAAGCGGCAGCCGCCGCCCATACACCCGCGATTATCGCAGCCAGTTTCATAACGCCCCTCCTCGGCGGGACCAAGCCTTGCGTCGCGTAAGAGCCGATAACCGCCCCGGAGAAAACTCCGGGACCGCGCCTCCGAACTCGGCGGCCACAATAATTATAATGTAACGGCCTGTTATCGTCAAGGCCCGGTTAAATTCAAGGGGCAGAATTAGCTTGATTTCGCGGCCCTTTACATATATATTATTGTAAATAAATATGCCTAACCTTAACGCCAACGTCTTGCTTCTCAACGCCAGTTACGAGCCGATGGCCGTGGTCGGCCTTCGGCGCGCCATAGGGTTAATATACCTCGAAAAGGCCGAAACGCTCGAAACTAACGGCCTCGTCCTCCGTTCCCCCACAACCGAATACGCCGCCCCCTCCGTAATACGGCTTATGCAATATATTAACCCCGCGCGGCGCCGGATTAAATTCAACCGGAGAAACGTTTTGCGGCGCGACGGCTTCCGGTGCCAATATTGCGGCCGCTCGGGCCCCGACCTCACGCTCGACCACATCGTGCCCCTCGCCCTGGGTGGAAAGCACCTCTGGGAAAACGTCGTCGCGTGTTGCCAGCGGTGCAACAACCTCAAAGCGGACCGTACGCCGGAGGCGGCGCGGATGGAACTCCGCTCGCGCCCCAAAGAACCCGCCTTCCTCCCCTACCTCCAGAAGATATACCAGGCCGATCTAGAAAGCAACGTCCATTGGCGGAAATACCTTTTCCTAGACTGAGGGAAACTAGTAAAATGAGGAAATTCGTGTTAACCGGCTTGGCGGCCGCGGTCGCGCTCGCCGGCCTTTTGGGGTGCGGGCCCTACACGTTCAACCCCAACCTCCCGGGCCACATCAAATCGGTTGCGATCCCGCTGTTTAAAAACCCCCGTACGTTTAAATACGGTGCGGAGCGCATCTTAACCGACGCCGTTATCGACGAATTCGTCGCCGACGGGAGTCTCGACGTCGCCAGCGAGGACGTCGCCGATTCCAAACTGACGGTCGAGATCATCAACTACAAAAAAGAGGCCCTGAGCTACGACGTTCAAGAAGTAGTCAAGGAATACAACCTGGCCATCGTAGTATCGGCCACCTTTACCGACCTGACCACAAACCAGGTCCTGTGGCAGGAACCCCGGCTATACGATTCCGTCCCCTATTACGCCATCGGCGCGCGCGCCGAAACCGAAGACGAAGCCCTCGAGCGGCTGGCTCAGGACCTAGCCCGCAAAATAGTCAGCCGAACGCTCCAAGGCTGGTAATCCCCGTGACTGAAGAACGCCTTAAGCGGCTCGCCGAAGACCTCCGGGCGAGCCGTATCGCGCCGGTCTACCTGTTCGAAGGTCCCGACGAGTATCGCAAACTCCGGGCGCTGGAGGCCGTTCGCCGCGCGCTGTTCGGCGACGCCGAAGCCCCGGAACTGGCCTTCGAACGTCTCGACGCCGCGCCCGCCGTCCAGGTGTGCGAACGCGCCCGCACGGCGCCGTTCTTCGTCGAGCAACGTCTCCTCGTCGCCGCCGGCGCCGAGCGTTACGGCGAGGCGGATCTCGCCGCGCTGGAGGTTTACGTCGCCGAGCCCTCCCCCTCCGCGGTCATCGTATTCTGGGCCGAGGGCAAGCTCGACCGGCGCAAAAAAACCTACAAATTCTTCGAGAAGATAGAGGCGGTTTACCACTTCGCGTACCTAACCGGCCGCGCCCGCCGCGCGCGCCTCGCCTCCGAGGCCGAACGAGTGGGAGTAAAGCTAACGCCGGAGGCGGTGTCCTATCTCGACTACGCCCTCGCGCCCGACCTCTTTACCGTCGTCCGCGAGCTGGAGAAATTGGCGGCGTACGCCGGCGACAGAGAACTCGACGCGGAGGAGGTCGCGGAGGTCGCGGCCACCAGCCGCCTCGACAACGTCTACGAGATGGTGCGGCACGTCGGCGAGGGGAGATTGGCCGACGCCGTGACCGAACTGCGGCGCCTCTTGCTGGCCGGCGAGCGGCCGGAGTCGATGATCGGCCTGTTCGCGCGCCAGGTCCGGCTCATCTGGCTGGCCCGCGAGTTGCGCGCCGCCGGCCTCGCCGCCGCCGAGATCGCCTCCCGCCTCCGCGTCCCGCCGTTCTACGTCGGCGAATACCTCGCCGCCGCGGACCGCCTCCCGCCCCAGCGGCTGGCCGCCCTCCACCGCCAGCTGTCCGAACTCGACCACGGCGTCAAAACCGGCCGCCTCCCTGCCTCGCTCGCGCTCGAGCTTTTCGCCGCCCGAGCCGCGACCTAACGCAAAAGCCCCCTCGCGGGGGCTGGGTTGTTTCCCGATATCTTACTAGCTACGCTTTGTCTGCCGCCTGCCGGAGGCGCCGCGCGAGGCGCGACTTCTTGCGAGCCGCCGTCCGGCGGTGGAGAACGCCCTTGCGCGCCGCGACGTCGATAGCCTGTTGCGCGCGGCGATAAGCCTCCGCCGCCTCCTCCGGGGCGCCGGTTTCAGCCGCGACCACGGCCTTTTTAATCACGGTCCGCGTCGAACTCCGAACGGCGCGGTTCCGGTCGCGCCGCCGCAGCGACTGCCGATGTCTTTTCTTCGCGTGTCTTTTCGTGCCCAAGCTTTTTCCTCCGTTTGGAAGGCGGGATAATAACAAACTCCGGCGCCGTTGTCAACCCGTAACCGCACCGGCGACTTCCCAGCCCGCCTCCGCGGAAAGTTTGAAAAATCCTCCTTCCTATTATATGATTGCACTTAAGGGTACAGCGACATGGTAACTCCCAAAGAATTCGACGTCGCCGTCCGCTACCTCCGTCGGAAATTCGACCCCGCGCCGGCGGTGGCGATAGTGCTCGGTACAGGGATCCCTCGGCCTCCGCTCACCGTAGGAGGCGAGGCCGCGTTCGGCGAGGTGCCCTACCTCGTCGCGCCGACGGTGGAGGGCCACGCCGGCCGCTTCCTCTTCGGCGAGCTGGCCGACGTCCCGGTAGCGATAGCCGAGGGGCGCCTCCACCTCTTCGAGGGCCTGCCGGCCGACGTCGTAACGCTGCCGGTCCGGCTGCTGGGTCGCCTCGGCGCCCGCGCAATCGTCATTACCGGCGCCGCCGGCTCGCTCCGCGCGGAGTTCGCACCCGGCGAGGTCGTCGTCCTCCGCGACCACCTCTACCTCGGCGCGCTCTCTCCGCTCGCGGGGCCCGCGTACGAGGAGCTGGGGCCGCGGTTCGTCGCCTCCGCCGGCGCGTACGACCCCTCGCTGCGGACGCTGGCCGCGGAGCAAGCCGAGGCTTTGGGATTCAACCTCCGGGAGGCGGTGTACGCCGCCGTCGGCGGGCCGCAGTTCGAGACGGAGGCGGAGGCGAAGGCGCTCGCGAAGCTGGGAGGCGACGTCGTCGGCATGTCGCTGGCCGCGGAGGCCCTCGTCGCGCGGCAGATGGGCCTTCCCCTCCTAGCCCTCTGCGCCGTCACCAACGTCGCCGGCCGCCCGGAAGACAGCCACGAGGCGGTCCTCGCCGGAGCCGAAGCCCCCGGCGCCAAAATCGCCTCGCTGATCGAATCCCTCCTCCCCCGCCTCGCCTCGCGGTGATATAATATACCTATGATACGCGCGGTCATATTCGACCTCGACAACACGCTCACCGATTTCATGAAGATGAAGGAGCGGGCGATCGAGGCCGCCGCGGAGGCCATGATCGACGCCGGCCTGCCCCGGACGAAAGACGAGATCATCGCCGGCATCCACGACGTGTACGAGGAGGAGGGCATCGAGTACCAGAAGGTCTTCGACCGCTACCTGATTCGGGCGCACGGCAAGCTCGAGCCCCGCATCCACGCCGCCGCCGTCGTCGCCTACCGCCGCGCGCGGGAGGGGACGCTCTCGCTCTACCCCCACGTGCACGCGACGCTGCTCGAGCTTCTCCGCCGCGGCATCAAGCTCGGCGTGCTGTCCGACGCGCCCCGCCTCCAGGCGTGGCTCCGCCTCGCCTACCTCCAACTCCATAACCTCTTCGACGCCGTCGTAACCTACGAGGATACGATGGCGCGCAAGCCGGACCCGGAGCCGTTCCGTAAAATCCTGGAGGAGCTGGCCGTCGCGCCCCAGGAAGCCTTGATGGTGGGCGACTGGCCCGGCCGCGACGTGGAGGGCGCCCGCGCGCTGGGCATCCGCACCGTCTACGCCCGCTACGGCGACACTTCCGGCGAGGCCTGCGGCGAGACCGACTACGCGATTGACGACGTCGCGGAGGTTATCCGCATCGTCGACGAACTCCATGCGGAAAGCCGTCCCGAAAGCTAACCTCCTCCTAGTCGTACTGGTGGGGGTGTGTTTGGCGCTCGCCTCCTACGTCGGCGTGCGCGGCGTCCTCCTGGGAGGCGCCGGCGGCCCGGACCTCTCGGAGGCGGCGCGCAA
>CP070633.1:454461-459813 GCA_020356085.1 Candidatus Coatesiibacteriota bacterium
AGGATCGCGAAGAATACGACCGCCCTCTTCGCCACCCGGATTATCAACCAGGTGGCGGGCTTTTTACTCGTCGTCTACGCCTCCCGGCGGCTGGGCGTGGAGGGCTTCGGCAAATACTCCTTCGTCGTCGCCTTCTACCTCGTCTTCGAGTTGATCTCCTTCTTCGGCCTTCAGAATTACCTGCCGCGGGAGATAGGCCGGCGGCGGGAGGAGGCCGGCAAATATTTCGTCCACGCGGCGGCGCTGGTCGGATTGGTGGCCGTGGCGTTGGTTGCCGTCATGAACGGCGTGGCGGCCGGGTACGGCCTGGCCCGCGACACCTACGTCGCCGCCGTCGTCGCCTCGCTTGCGCTCCTTCCCGCCTCGCTGGGCGCCGCGGCGGAATCGTCGTTCATCGGCCTCGAGAAAGCGGAATTCATAACGCTGCTGACGTTCATTAAACGAACGTTGGTGACGGCCATAAGCCTCTACGTCCTGTGGCTCGGCTACGGCTTCGTGGCGCTGATTGTCGTGCGCGCGGCGGTGGAGGCCGCCTCCGCGACGTTGTCGGTTCCGCTGTGCCTCTGGCAGACCGGCCTTCGCCGCGTGCGGCTCGAAGCCGCGTTCCTGGGCCGCCTCCTGCGGGGCGCGCTGCCGTTCGCCGGGTTGGCGGTCCTGGCCTCCGTCTATTGGAGGTTGGACGTCCTGCTGCTGCAGCGGCTCGTCGGGCCGGCGGAAGTCGGCATCTACTCCGCCTCCTACCGGTTGATGTTCCTGTTAACGCTGGTGCCCGAGTCGTTCATGAACGCCGTCTACCCCAACCTGGCGCGGAGCTGGCGGGAGGACCGGCCGCAGTTCGTCCGGTTGGCCGAACGTTCGCTGCGCTACCTCCTCGCCTTCGCGTTGCCGGCGGCGGCCGGCGCTTTCGTCCTGGCCGAACCGGTCGTCCTGTTGGTCTACGAGGCGGACTTCGCGCGGTCGGTGGCGGTGTTTTCCATCCTCATCTTCGCCGTTATCCCGATTTACATGAACAACGTCTTTTACCGCGCGCTGTTCGCCGCGGAACACCAGATGAAAAGCGTTATTATATTAGTAGTTAACATTGTCGTCATGGCAGCGGCCTGTATTATCCTCATTCCACGGTGGGGGGCGGTCGGCGCCGCGGCGGCGCTCGTGATATCGTTGGCGGCGGCGTTTGCCCAGAATTACCTCTACACCTTCGCGCTGGTGTATCGAAGCCGATTGGGCGGCGCGGCGCTGAGGTCGGTCGCGGCCGCGGCCGTAATGGCGGCCGCCGTGTGGGCCTTACGGCCGCATCTCCCGTGGCCCGCCCTTCTCCCGCTGGGCGCGGCGTTGTACGTGCCGGTGCTCTTCCTGTTCCACGTTTTGGGGGCGAAGGACGTCGGCGCGCTGCGCGAGATCCTGGGGCTCGCGAAGCCGGCAGGGCCGGCGAACTCCTCCGGCGGGAACGGGGCGTAACAAAAAAAAACTATACTTTCCGTAGGGTTTATGTTAGGGTGCGAATGACGGGGAGTTGAGCTTTCCCTACGGCGTAAAAGCCGGCTTTGTGGTAAGATGAACGAAGAGAAAGCGACGCTGGAACCTCGGTGGTTGTGGTACTTGGTCTCGTTCGTGCTGCCCGTAGTCGGCATCATATTAGGGATCTTGTACCGCCGCAGGGAAAATCCCGCGAGCCGCGATTTCGCCAAGAAGACCACGATCGCGGCGATAGTGGGCATCGTCGCGTGCGTGGTTTTTTACGTCGTGTGGTTTTTCGTCTTCGGCGCCGCGGAACTAATGGGGTAGCAACATGACCGACCAAAAACCACAACAACCACTCGAACCGGCCTGGCTGTGGTACGGCCTTTCGTTTATCATCCCGATATTGGGGATCGTGCTGGGCGCGATTTACCTCGGACGGCCGGAACCCGAAAATAAAAAATTCGGGAAGAATTGCATTACCGCCGCGGTTATAGCCATAGTGGCGGTCATTTGCTGCGTGGTGCTGTACTTCGTATTCGTATTCGGACTGGCGGGCCTGGGAATTTTCGGGGCCGCCATGAGCAGTTGAACTATATAACGTACCAATCGCACGGAGGTATGAGGTATGACGAACGGTAACAAGCCGCTGGAACCGAAGGTCTTATGGTATATCCTTTCCTTCATTATCCCGCTGCTCGGCATTATCCTCGGCATCATCTATATGCAGAAGCCCGAGCCGGAGGTAAAGGCTTTCGGTAAGAACTGCTTGATCGCGGCCATCATCGCCATTGTCCTGTGTATCCTGTGCTGGATTATCTCGATGTTGGTCGGCGGCGTCGGCTCCATCGTAGGCTGATAGCGTAGGTCACGAAAACCGCCCGGCCCCTCGGGGTCGGGCGGTTTACCCATACCGGAAAGCGGCGGCACTCCCGGGTCCGGCCCTCGGTTGGGGGCGCGGCCCGCGGGGCGGAGCGGTTTCCGGCGGGGGGAGCACGATACAGGCGGAAGAGTTTCTTCCGCCGTTCGCGTAATCCCGGCGCCGGCCCCGCGACCCGCAACCACGGAGGCAACACGCTATGACTAACGGCGATAAACCCCCGGAACCGAAATGGCTCTTCTACGTCATTTCGTTCATCATCCCGCTGGCCGGGATTATTATCGGCGCCATTTACCTCGGCAAGCCCGACCCGGAGTGTAAGAAGTTCGGAAAGAACTGCATCATCGCCGCCGTCGCGATGGTCGTCTGCTGTTGCCTGTGCTACGTATTGTACTTCGTCGGCGTTTTTAGCCTCGTCGGCCTGGGCGGCGGGTTCTCGACATAGAATACGTTTACTTGCGCACTAAAAAGCCGGCTCGCGAGAGCCGGCTTTCGTTTTGCAATCAGGGCGGTTCCTATTTCCAAATCTCGGCCCAGCGGATATGGGTAACGCCGGCCTCCACCGCGCGCTCGTCGTAGCGGGGGGTGGCGACGAGCAGCTCGGGGCCGCCGTCGCCGCGGTAGATAATGACGCTGTGGACGTTGTAGCCGAAGACGTCGCCTCCGGATTAGAAGGTCAGCGCCAACGTTACGGTGTGCGCCGCCTCCGCGGTGAACTCCTCCTCCACGAACGCGTAGTCGAACCCCACGGTATAGCCGCCCCGGGGCACCCGGACCGCCGCGCCCAGCGTCGGCGCGCCGTCGTCCACGCCGCACCGCACGGCCACGCGGTCGTCGATCCAATATTCGAGGCCCAGGCGGTAGCGCCACTCCTCGTCGCGGCCGACGTCGCCCTGGGCCGCCACCAGCAACCCCTTCCACGGCCGGAGGCCGGCCCCCGCCAGGAGGCGGAGCGGCACCTCCTCTTCGTAGTTCTCGCCGGCGGTGTGCGACCAGCGGAGTTTGGTCGCGACGTCGCGGACCGCCGCGGCGGCCGTGAACCACGGCCGGGGCGTGAGCCGGAAGCCGACGTCGGCGCCGAAGCCGGTAGCCCGGCCCTCCGCGATCGCCGAGTAGTAGAATCGGCCGCCCGCGCCGGCCTGGAGCCACTCGCCGAAGACGGGCCGGCCGAAGCCGAAGACGAAAACGTTCTGCGAGTTCGTGATTTTTTCCGTCGGGTTGCCGGCGTAGTTGCGCCCCTGGAGGTCCGCCACGGAGGCGTGCGTCCACGTAATCGCCAGGCCGGCGTCGCCGACTATGGGCCGACCGTAGCCGACCTCCACGATCCGGCGGTCGAACGACAGCGCCCGGTAGGTGGAGGTTATCGCGTCGCCCTCTACCGTGGCCAGCGCCGCCGGGTTGTAATACGCGGCCGGCACGCCCTCCAGTACGACGCCCGCCCCGCCCAGCGCCAGCGTCCGGCCGTCGCCGCCCATTAGAGCGAACGCCGCCGGAAGGCCGCCGTCGTCCTGCCCGCCGGCCGTCGCGGCCGCGAGCGCTACCGTCACCCCTAGCAGTACTGCTCTCATTCGAACCCCTCCCGCGTTAGTTGAGGATTACGAACTTGCCGCGCGCCGCCGGCCGGCCGTCGACCGCCAGCGCGAAGAAGTATACGCCGTTCGCGGCGTCCTTGCCGTCGTCGCGAAGGCCGTTCCACTGCTCGTCGATCCGGTCTCCCGGGCCGCGATACTCGCTGTCGACCAGGCGCTTGACCAGCCGCCCGGCGAAATCGTAGACCTCCAGCGTGACGGTCCCGCCGGAGGCTAGGCCGTAGCGGAACGTAATCCAGACGTCGCGCCGCTGCGCGAAGGGGCTGGGAAAGGCGAACGCCACCGGCAGGTCGGCCGGCCCCGCCGGCGGCGTAATTTCCACCTTGCGCCAGGTGGCGCCGCTGTCGGCGGAATAAGCGACGCCTTTATTCGTCCCGGCCCACACGTCGGTTTGCGACTCGGCCGCTACGGTATTGACCTCGTACCACGGCAGTCCTTCCGTTACGCTCGCGTTCCGCCAATTCGCGCCGCCGTCGTCGGTTCGCGCAACGCCGTCGTACGTCCCGGCCCAAAGCCATGGACCGGCCGAAGCCAAACCGTACACGGTGGGCGAGCTGAGCCCTTCGCGCGTACCGTAATTAACCCACGTCGCGCCGCCGTCCTCCGATTTGAAAACGCCGTGGCCAGGCCCGTATTCCGGCCCGTAAGCGTGCGCCGTACCGATCCAAGCTACGTTCCGGCCGCCCGTGTATTGGAGATCGGCGATTACGCATAACCCGTCAACTCGGTGTTGCAACGGGTAATACGACCACGTTACGCCGTCGTCCTCGGATTTAAAAGTACCCGAGAGTACATCGTCGTACGTACTTGTTTCGAGCTCGGCCGCCGCCCAGAGCACGTCGCCTCGTTTCGCGAGGGAATACAGGTGGGTACCGCGTTGGGTAGGGCCGTCGGTCGGGACGATTATCTCCCACGTCCGGCCGTTGTCTTCAGACTTGCCCAAGCCGCCGTTCCACAACGCCACCCAGACGACGCCCGCCTCATCCAGCAGGATGTCCCAAGCCAACTCGGCCCGGCCTTCCGCCGGTAGACCCCGGGCCTTGCCAATGACCTCCCACCTCCCCGCCGAGGCGTCGTAATGGGCGAGGCCTTCCCCCCACGGTACGTCTTGGCCGTTCTCCTCCCGGATACTTATGCACGAGGCCCAAATATCACCCTCGCGCGCGGCCACGGCGACGACGTCGCTAGTGGGGAGGCCACTCGTCTCGGCGTGAAACGTCCGCCATGTGGTGCCCCGGTCACGGGTAACGCCTAAACCGTCGACCGTAGCGACCCAAACGGCCGTACCGTCCACGTATAGATCCTGTACTACGTCCGACAAACCTCGTACCTGGTCCTGAGGGGGCCCGCCACCCGTCGCCGCCGCGCCGTCGCGGCCGGCCCACGACCGTTTGACCGTCCCCCCGGCGGCCGCCGCCCGCGCGG
>CP070633.1:459913-465118 GCA_020356085.1 Candidatus Coatesiibacteriota bacterium
CCAGTCGAACAATAGGCCGGGGTCCGTCTTGGAGTAGTGGAGGTTGCCGTGGGCGAGCAGGCCGCGGAAGCCCTCTAGCTCCTTCAGCTCGTAGGCGTCGCCGCCGTGGGTTTTAGAGACGCGCGGGTCGCAGCCGCGCCACGGATCGGTTAGCGTCTGCGGCGGAAGGCCATAGCGCGCCAGCAGCGGCGGCAGCAGGAACGCCAGCGCCTCGTACTGCGCCTCCGCGAAGTTGTGGGGCGGCCCGAGGTTCGAAATTTCGATGCCGACGGAACGCTCGTTGGGCCGGAGCGCGCGCCACCGCCGCCACTGCCAGGTATACGGCCGGCTCCACGTAATGCCGGCGTGGAAGGCGACGTTCTCCAGCCGGACGAGCTGGTAGATGTCCCCTAGCGGGCAGATATAGAAGTGGGCGGAGGGGCAGGCCGGCCGCGGCGAGCGCGCGAGCCAGTTCAGGTCGCCCGGGTGCGAGCCGGCGGTGTAATGCAGTACGACCCAATCTACGTTAAATTCGGCGGGCCGGGAGGCGAAGCCGCGAGCCGGTCGCCAATAGAGGCGAGACATGGTACCCCCCCCCAATACCTCCGGTTAGCGTCCCTCGCGGAGGCGGGGCTCGATTATCTTGTGGCGGACGACGTTGATTTTGGGGATGTGGCTCACGTGCCGCCACTCGCCGGTGCGGGGATCGTAGTCGGAGGCGAGCGTCAGCGTTTCGTCGTCCTCGCGGGCGAGCAGGCCGGCGGAGACGAGGACGACGCGGGGTTCGAAGTCGTCCTCGGCCAGCGGCCCCTCCTGGTAGGAGGCGTCGAGCCACTCGACGTAGAGGAGTTTCATCTTTCGATTAAGAGGAACGTATTACTCGGTAGACGAGCGAGGTATTAATCCGAGGTTTTGCCGGACCACTTCCAACCGCCGCCGACCGGCTCGGCGTAACCCTCGCGGACGAGTTCTTCCATTATCTGCCGGCATTTAGCGACGCCAATGCCGGTCATCAACTGGAGCAGCTCGGCCGTGATGACCCTCTTCCCGTGCGAGTCGCGGTGGAGGTGCTGCAGCGCCCGCAACACCCTTAGCTTCTCCGGAGTACCCGGCGTCGGCAACGATTCGAACCGAAGCGGCGACGGCGGGCAACTTGCGACGTCGTCGCCGCCTCTTTTACGATTTCCCAACTCGGCCTCCCTATTTAGATCCGGCCTGATCAGTGGCCGCTTTGGCGAACGAAATATTGAACTCGACGGTTGAACATATCCGCGACGTAGACGGTGCCGTCGCTCGAGACGGCCAGGCCCCGGGGCCAGTTAAACTCCCCCGCGGCCGCCCCGGCGGAACCCCACGACGTCAGGAACGACCCCGCCTCATCATAAACACAAACCCGGCTTGCCTCATTATCGGCTACGAAGACGTTGCCCGCGGGCCCGACCGCGACCGCCCAGGGCCATTTCAATTCTCCCGGCCCCGAACCCGGCGACCCCCACGCATCCTTGAAGACGCCGCTCGCGTCGAAGTATTGTACGCGAGCGTTACCGAGGTCGACGACGTAGACGAGGCCGCTGCGCGAGACGGCCACGTCGACCGGGCCGTCGAACTCGCCCTCCCCCGAACCGGCCGAACCCCACGCCCCCAGGTACGAACCGTTAGAGGAAAAATACTGGACGCGATCGTTATTCCTATCGGCCACGTAGACCGTTCCGTCCGGCGCCACCGCGACGCCGTTCGGCGTGGCGAACTCGCCGGGGCCGTCGCCCTCGCTACCCCACGCGCCGAGGTAAGAACCGCTGGAGGTGAAGTACTGGAGGCGATGATTGAAGGAGTCCGCGACGTAAATGTTGCCGTCGTTTGCTACGGCTACACCCGAGGGTACGCGGAAATCGCCGGGCCCCTCGCCGCTCGCGCCCCACGAATCGAAAAAGGAACCCGTGGCGTTGAAAAACTCAATTCTGTCGCGCAGGCAGACGGTGACGTAGATATCGCCGTCCGGCGCCGTCGCCACGCCCCACGGCGAAAACGGCTCGCCGTCAAAGGCCGATACGCCTCCCCACTCGCCGGCGTAACCGTATTCCAGCTCCGGCGACCCTGCCTCCTCCGCGGGCGCGGCGCCGACGAACACCCAGACCGCGGCCACAGCTAGAAAAAACCAACCCGTCATTATACTTTTCACGATTCGCCTCCTCCGCCTGCAAACGTTAACCTGTATCCACGACAACGTTAACATTATAGCAGATTCGGCAAGTGGCGAAAAGCGCGCGACGCTTACCGCCGGCGTTGCCGGTGGCATGGCCGCGGCTCGAGGCTTCATGCCACTCCCCCGTAGTTAACCACAACGCCTCGCGGCGTCAACGGCGCAGCGGCGTTCGTTCGCGGCCAATCGCGTTCACGCGGAGGTTCGGAGGGGCGCACGGCAATACGCCCTCCCCCGGCGCCGGCTACAAAAAACCGGAGGCTTTAGCCTCCGGTGCGAGCGCGTATACTTGGTTGCGCAGCGCGCCTCACTCGACGCGAAGCAGCTCGTATGTCGCCTCGCCGGGCGGTAGCGGCACCGGGTCGCCGAGGGTTCCGTCCGCGTAAATCACGTTTATCATCCAGCGGTCCCCGTTCTCAACGGGAGCGGTGAGGTATATGAACGCTTGCCGATTCTGCGAGTACAATACCGATTCGGACGATCCGGCTGCCTCCACCTCTCGGTAACCTCCGGGGGCGCCGGACTCGCGGAGGTACATCGTCCGTGCGGTCGGTTCCGTCGACGACACCTCTTCGCTCACGTACGCCCTCGGCCCGGCGATCGCCGTCGGCACAGAGGGGGTGTATTGGCCAACGCCGACTTCCATACCGCCGTAGGGAACATACCGTCTCGGCTCACGGCCCAGGTAGGCCGGGTAAATCCCCAACGGTACTATATCGTAAGTACCTTTGTCGATGTACCCGTATACGCGGCTTACGCCGTAAGGCGTTTCGCCGTCGTATGTTACGAAAATCTTACCCTCGTCGACTTCACCTTCCAGGAAAACGGTTCGTCCGAACCGCGTCAACTCGACCGGCGGTACGTAAGGTTCGTACCGGTAGAGAACCGTATCCCGGTACTTCTCGCCTTCGGCTCCCGTTCCGACAGCCTCCATCGCGAGGTAGAAAACCTCCTCGCCAGCGTCGAATACTACGCCGGCGTAAGGTTGGCGGGTACCCTCCGCTTCCAGTACGACGACGGCGCCCTCCCCCGTATCGACTGCGCGGGGAACGCGGAGCCGATAGAAACGCGCGAGCCGTTGACCGGCCAAGTCAAAGCCGCCGACGAGGACCGCCTCCCACGTCAGGTCGGCCGCCGCGCTCCAGATATAGAAATCCTGGAAAGTGGCTAGCTCTTCGCTCTCGCCCGTTCGTAGGTCCAACAGGTGGATGGCGGAGACCTCTTCAGCGCTATCGCTCTCGGATGACACGCTAAGGATACCCCGCCAAGGGCCGTTTTCGGCTCCGGCCGGAACGCCACTTAAAATTACCGCAACTAAAACCGCTTTCGCCCACGCCTCGATTCCATGTCTCATAGCCGCTTCACTCCCTCGTCGGTAATTAGATTCATATTAGGCTTCTTGGTTTAAAAATATAACCATATTTCGCATACGTGTCAACTGGCTTTGGGTAAACACGGCAAACGGCGCCCTAATAATAAACGGCAGCACACCTGGAATGCTGCCGTTGGTTAAATAGGCAAATTAAATTAGTAGCCGATGGCTACGCCGCAGTATCTCGCCATTTTCCGTAAAGGCATTCCTCCACTTTACCCTGGTTTTTAAGCATCACGAGCACCTCGCGGACGTCATCGACGTGAAGCCCCAAAGCGACCGCTATTTCCGCGGCCGTTTTAGGCTTCGGCGCCCGTACGAGATAAGCGAGCACTTCTTTCGTCGGTAACGATCTGGCGCCCGCAGTCTGCTGCGCAAACCTCATCTCCCGCTCGGGCACGGCCTGGGGCGACCGCGTGAGGTAACGACTCGCCGCCATGCCGACGTCGCCCTTGGCTCCGGCGGCCTTCGCCTCCGGCACGTAGAGTTCGCCCGCGCGTTCCACTTTCCCCGTCTGCCGCAAGTATTCGAGGCACGCCCGCGCGACCTCCTCCGAGAGGCCGGTAGCGGCGGCTATTTCCTGCGCCGTACACCCCACTTGCTTCTCGGCGTAGGCGTTGGCGTAGTAATTATCGTCGCCGTCAGGTACGGGGCTATTATTCTGATAATGGACGTGCCGGCTCCGTATCGAAACGCCCTTGTCGTGGAGGGTGAACAAATTGTCGTCGGTTAAGGCGACGGGCCGCGGGATCGCGTTCAAATCTATTACGCCCTTACATTTATAATGGGCCTCTCGTTCTAAAACGTCCTGGAAATCGGTACGGCATACGAAATATATTTTCCCGCCCGAACATTCGAGGTGCTGGACTTCCCAACCGGTATTGTAACGGAGGAACGCCAGGCCACCCGTGTACTTAAATTGCGTCACGTAAGCCCACGTCCGTTCCACGGGATTATAAGAAATAAGCCACGGTAAAGTGTCGGTGCCCGGGCCGTCGTGCACTCCCAAATATAAAAGGCCGCTGGTGGAGTCCCAGCACATGGCCGTGACTTTGCACGTATCGTCGTAAGGAACGGCGCGGCCGGTCAATTTCTTCCGCGGCCGCTCCAGGCCGCTCCAGAAGTAGTCGTCGCCGCGGACGGCGGGCGCCTCGAGCTCCCCCTCGCGCCGCGTACCGCCCTTGCTCTGCTTGCACGCCTCCTTAAGGAACGCGGGCAGCAAAACGTCCCTCACGTGCTTGTTGCGATAGGCGCTGGTGGTGTCGGCGTCCTCGACGTCGTCGCCGTCTTCCCAGGCGCCGGGCGGCGACACGAACGTCAACTTGAGTTTGTCCCAGGGATAGGCGTCGATGCCCTCCGGGAGGTTCTGCAGCAGGCCGAACCAGACGAGTTCCTTCTGGTGCTTGCGGAAGAGGAGGTAGGAGGAGATCTTAACGCGAAGGAACTTCGGACCTTTCAACCCCTTTAAAAAATCGACCAGCTCGTCGGTACGCGTTAGCTCGACGGTGACGTGGTCGATGGTCGAGATAGAGTACTTGTCGCTCTCGAGCTTCTCGCTCAGCGCCGGGAGGTTGTACGCCTCGTCGTCCGGCACGTACGTGCGATGCGGGTCCACGTCGCTGCGGCGAAGCATAACCTGCCACAGCGGCTTGAC
>CP070633.1:465218-470411 GCA_020356085.1 Candidatus Coatesiibacteriota bacterium
CGAGGCCATAGCCGCCGGCCGGCCGGAGGAGGTCCAGAACGATCCCAAAGTAATCGAGGCGTATTTGGGGACGAAGGCCCGTAAGGAGACGGCGCAACAATGAAGCCGGTCGTTATCGCCGCGCTGGCCGCGCTCGTCTGCAGCGCCGGCTGCGGCGCCAAGGTCGAAGAGAATCCGCCGGCGGAATCGCCGCCGGTCGAGGTCGCGGCCGAAACGCCCGCCCCCGACTTCCGGGAACTCCCGGAGGCGTCGCGGGAGGGCGGCCTGCCGCTCTACGAGGGACTGGAGGCGCGACGCTCAGCGCGGACGTACGGTTCGCGTAAACTGACGGAGGCGGAGGTCGGCCAGCTCCTGTGGGCAGGCCAGGGGATAACGTCGGCGCGCGGCTTTCGGACCGCGCCCTCCGCCGGTGCGCTCTACCCGATGTTCCTCTACTACGCCGACGACGTCGCGTTGTGGCGGTACGACCCGCGGCGGCACGGCCTGGTGAAAGCGGTAGACGGCGACGTACGGCGGGACCTCGCCCGCGCCGGCCTGGACCAGGCGCCGCTCAAACGGGCGCCGGGGATAATAATCGTCGTCGCGAAGCCCGCGATAAGCGCCGCCAAGTACGGCGGCCGGGCGGAGCGGTACTGTATGATCGAGGCGGGCCACATCGGCCAGAACATACTATTGACGGCGGAGGCGCTGGGTCTCGGCGCGTGCCCCGTCGGCGCCTTCCGCGACGGCGAGCTGCTCGACGTTATGGCATTGGGGGGAGAATATCTGCCGTTGTATTTAATTCCCGTGGGGGAAGCCTTTGAACCTTAAGGAGGAGGCGTGAACGGCGACCGGAGGGGGTTGGTATTCGGATCCACGACCAACGCGAGGGGGGTAATGGATTGCCTATACTCGAGCGTTCTAACCGGGTTCGTGTGCTTATTAATCGCTTGCCCATGTTGGTTTTTTATGCATGCGATTTTATACGCGTTAGAAATAAGGGAACTTTCGCCCTCCTTAGGCGACCTTGTCCCCTTGTTGTGTTTTATACCTATTGGTTTGATAATAATCACGATACTTAACTTGGCGGTCGGCCCGAGCTTGACACAGGTTACGTTAACGTTCGACGGCCGCCTTATAGGAATGCGTTACCCCTGGAGCCTTTTCTCTCGCAATCATACTATAAAGCTGGAGGAGGTTATTTCGGTAGTACGCCACGAGCCCCGGGACAACCTAAGCCTTCGTAGAATATTCGGCGATTTCAACCCCGCCAAGGCCGGCGTAATAGTTAAAACGGTCGGAAAAAGCTACTCGATAAACACGGACGATTTCGACGAATTCGCCGACGTAATAAAAAAATTCAAACCGGAAGTCGAAATCGTGCGATAAGATTAAAGGTACCGGGGCCCAAAAGCCGGCAGCGAGGGCTTCGGAGGTAAAAAATCGAACCGGGAATCGGAGAAGGAAAAGCCGTCTTCAAGAGTACGACGTATTCCCACAGTAGGGGGGACTGGGGCTGCTCTTTCATCCTAGCTGGCGTAATCTTTTATTTAATTGTTGTCCTCCCAGCTTCGTTGGTCGTAATGGGGTTTTCTATCTACGGAATTACGGCTTCCGACGAACCCCCTGTGCTCGCGACGATAGGTTTAGGATTGGGAGGAGGCTTGTCTATAACTTACCCGTTTTTATGGCTCGTCGTCGTCGCCATCGTCGTTTTCGTCTTTCCGAACCCGTCGAAAATAACGGCCCTCGTCGACCGCCGGGGAGTGCAAACCGAATACGGCCCTTTTAAAATCGCGACGAACATACCGCTAAGCGAAATAACCGCCGTGAAAAAGCATAAAAGCACTGGCGGCCTCGGCTTCCTTTCTGGAAGGTTCAACCCTACCCGACCGGGGATAATAATTATAACCGCCGGTAAAACGTACCGCTTCAACGCCGAGGAGTTCGACGAATTCGCCGACGTTATAAAGAAATATAAACCGGAAGTCGAAATCTCGGGAGGAGGCGACAAATAAATACGGACGGAAAGGCCCGAACCGAGACGTTGCCGGTACATTCAACGCCCGTGATTGAAAGGTTCGAGCCGTGACGACGTACGCCGGTAGCGGCGGCGTTCTGTTCCGAAGCTCGGTCGAGCGCAAGTTCTTATTCTACCTGTTGGCGGGTTCGGCCTCCGCCGCCTTGGTCGCCGTCGCCGTTTTAGTGCCGTTCCTCTGGATACAATCGCGCCACACCGCTTTCGTGGTAACGGTCGTCGGCGCCTCGGACTTCGCCTTAACGACGGCTATCGCTTTCGCCCTGCGGCGCGTCGACGTTACGTTCGACGGCCGGCGCGTTCGCCTCGGTTCGTCAATTTTTAAGACCTCGGTTCCGGTCGGGGATATCGTCGCGGCCGAGGCCTTGACGGAAACCGGCGGCGGGCCGTTTCGTAGCCGCGAATACGTAAAATTGGTTACGGCCACCGGCGCCCACCGAGTGCCGTGTCGCAATGCCGAGTCCTTAGTCCAACTGATCGAATATTATCGCGGGGGAGGAGGTTAGCGCCGCCGTGGCCCGGACCCCGCCTGCCATATTATTCCGCAGCTCGGTATTCTCGAAGATGAACACGTACGTTCCGCTCGGCGCGGCGGCTCTGGTCGCCGTGATGATGGCCGTGACGCCGCGGGGCTTCCCGGGAGTCGAAATCGCGTACTACTCGGGGGCGGCGGCGATAGCCATCGCACTGGCCGCAGCGCTGCTATTCAACCGGCTGGTCGTAACGTTCGACGGCCGCGACATCGTACTCGCTTACGCGATAGTAAAAAAGCAGATCCCGCTGGACAAAGTATTTTCGGTCGAGGCGCGCGAGATAAAGTGGTGGCGGTTCGGCGGGACCGGCATCCGGTTCGCCGGCGGCGGTTGGGCGTGGATCGCCGGCTCCGGGCCCGGCGTCAAGATCGAGACGACGCGGGGCTTCACGTACGCCAACTGCGAAAACCCGGAGCGCCTGGCCGCCTTGGTGGAGGACTTCCGCCGGGCGCGCGGCGAGTAACCGCCTATGGACAACGGGCCTTTTTTCAAACTCGACGACGTCAGCGTCTCGTACGGGCCGATTGAGGCCTTGCGAGGCGTGACGGTGGAGGTCCACGAGGGCGAGGTGGTATGCCTCCTCGGCGCGAACGGCGCCGGGAAGTCCACTACCCTCATGACGATTTCGGGGATCCTGAAACCCCAGGCCGGCCGGAAGTATTTCGAGGGGGCCGACATTACCTCCCTGCGGCCCGATAAAATCGTCGCCCGGGGGATTGTCCAGGTTCCGGAAGGCCGCCGCATCTTTCCGCGGATGTCGGTCGCCGAGAACCTGGAAATGGGGACGTACGCTCGCCGGGGGGCCGAGACGAAGCGGCGCCTCGGGCGCGTCTTCGAGCTTTTCCCGGTGCTGGCGGAGCGGCGGACGCAACGCGGCGGGACCCTCTCCGGCGGCGAGCAGCAGATGCTGGCCATCGCCCGGGGCTTAATGGCCGGGCCTCGCCTTTTGCTCCTCGACGAGCCCTCCTTGGGCCTGGCGCCGCAGTACGTGGAGGCCATCTTCGATACGCTTCGCCGGATCAACGCGGAGGGGATTACTATTTTCCTGGTGGAGCAGAACGCGGCCATGGCGTTGGAGGTCGCCTCCCGCGGCTACGTCATGGAGACCGGGAGCGTCGTGCTGGCGGACACGAGCGAGAACCTGCGGCGCGACGACGGCGTGCGGAAAGCTTATCTGGGAGAGGAATAGGGAGCGTGGAGCGATGAAAATCCTATACGGCGCCCAGGGGACCGGCAACGGCCACATCATGCGGACGAAAGCCATCGTGCCGCTGCTGCGGGAGGCGGGAGTGGAGGTGGAACTCATCGTCTCCGGGACGACGAGCGAGGGGTTCAAGGCGGGCGTGCCGGAGCTCGAACCTTACCGCGCCTTCCACGGCTTTAGCTACATCCGCCACGAGGGCCGTATAAGTATAGGCAAAAGCCTCGAGATTTTCAAACCGATCGAGCTGGCCGAGGATTTCGCCGAAATCCGGGGGGAATACGACCTCGTCATTTCCGACTTCGAGCCGCTCACGGCGTGGTGGGGGCTGTCGCACGAGGTTCCGGTCATCGGCATCGCCCACAACTACGCCTTCCAGGGGAAGGCGCCGCGGCCGCTCATGATCGATCCCCTCATCGAGGTCGTTTTCCACTACTACGCGCCGGCGGACGTGCCGCTGGGCTCCCACTGGCAGCGCACCAACGAAACGGTCATTCCGCCGATAATCCGCAACGTGATACTGGAGGCGGAACCGGAGGAGGGCGACCACGTCCTAATCTACCTGCCGAGTTTCAGCGACGAGACCCTCGACCGCACTTTCGGCCACCGCGACCTCGCCTCCTACCGCTTCGTCGCCTACCCGCGCCGCTCGGACCGCGAGATCGAGGCCGCGAACTTGACGATCAAACCGTTCTCGCGGGAGGGTTTCGTGGAGGACCTCTGCACGGCGCGGGCGGTAATCACCAGCGCCGGCTTCACGCTGCTGTCGGAATGCCTCCACCTCGGCAAGCCGCTGTACGTTATTCCGGAGGCGGGCCAGTACGAGCAGAAGTGCAACGCGGAGGCGCTCAAGAAATGGAACCTGGGGGCGGTGGCGCACGAGGTCGTGCCGGGGGAGGTGGCGGCGTGGTTGGAGGCGCGGCGGATGGTGCGGAAGCGGTGGCCGGACGTGGCCGCGGCCTTCGCGGCCTGGGTGGCGGCCGGCCGGCCGGAAAGCCCGCTCGACTTCTCGGCGCGGCTCTGGGAGGAGGTCCACCGGCTGGCGGCGAAGACGAAATAACCTCTGAAGCCCGGTACGTAACAAAAAGCCGGCCTCGCGGCCGGCGTTTTAGTTTCCGATATTATTAAGGCGTTTAGAGCTCGAGGAAGGCTTTGACGCGCTTGGCGCGCGTCGGGTGGCGCAGCTTGCGCAGGGCTTTGGCCTCGATTTGCCGGACGCGCTCGCGCGTGACGTTGAAGACCGCGCCCACCTCGTCCAGCGTGCGGGTGATGCCGTCGCCCAGGCCGAAGCGGTAGCGCAGGACGCGCTCCTCGCGCTTGGAGAGCGTCGCCAGCACGTCCTCCATTTGCTCGCGCAAGAGCGCGTAGGCCGCGGCTCGAGCGGGACTGATGACGGACTTGTCCTCGATGAAGTCGCCGAGGTGGCTGTCCTCCTCCTCGCC
>CP070633.1:470511-475694 GCA_020356085.1 Candidatus Coatesiibacteriota bacterium
CCCCTCCGCGCGGAGGGGTTTTTCGTCGCCGTCGACGGCGAGGCGAAGGCCGTGAGCCGCGAGCGTTACGACTCCTATCGCGCGCGCCGGTACGCCGGCGCGCGCAGCCTCCCGCAGCGCCTCCTCCGCCTTCGACTCCGGGCAGGTGAAGAGGAGTTCGAAGTCCTCGCCGGCGGCCAACGCGTACGCGACGGCCTCCTCGCCGCGGGAGGAGGCGACGTCCCGCGCCGCCTCCGCGATCGGCAGCGCCTCGGCCTCGAGGCGGAAGCCGACGCCGGAAGCGGAGGCGAGATAGGCCAGCGATTCCGAAAGGCTGTCCGAGGTATCGATCGCCGCGCTCGCCAACCCGCCCGCCCGAAGCCTGCGCCCCAGCTCCGTCCGCGGGACCGGCCGCCGGTACCGCCGCGTCGCCTCCGGGGCGACCGCCGGCCGGCACTCGCCCTCCCCGGCCAGAATGTGCAATCCCGCTTGCGCCAGGGCTAACTCGCCGCTCACGAACACGACGTCTCCCGGGGAGGCGCCGGCCCGGCTTAGGTACCGGCCGGAGGGGGCTCTTCCCAGGATCGCCATGGCGAAAAACAGCCCCGCCGGGCTGGCTACGACGTCCCCGCCGACCAGCGCCAGGCCCTCGCTCCGCGCGAGCCGAGAGGCGCCGTCGTAGAACGCCTCCACCGAGCCGGCCGGCGTCGACCGCGGCGCCGCAAGGGAGACGACGGCCGCCCACGGCTCGGCCCCCATCGCCGCCAGGTCCGAGAGGTTGGCGCACGTCAGCCGCCAGCCGACGTCGGCGGCCGTCATGAAGGCCAGGTCGAAGTGCACCCCCTCCGCCATGGCGTCGGAGGCGAAGACGACGGCGTCGCCGCCGGCCCCGGCGAGGACCGCGGCGTCGTCGCCCGGGCCCACCACCACGCCCTCGCCGGCGGCGCCCAGGCGCGCGAACAACCGGGCCAGGATCCCCGCCTCGCCGATCTCCCGGAGGTGTCTCTCGTCGTCCATCCCGGTTAGACCGCGAAGAAGAAGGTAACCGCCAGGATGGCGTACAGCGCCAGCATCAATAGGCCCTCGAACCAGTTACTCTCGCCGTCGCCCGTTATAAGCGACACGATGAGCATAGATACCGCGACGGCGGCTACCTCCAACGGCGTGAAGATGAGGTCGAGCGGCTGCGGCCACACGTAGCTGATGATGACGACGAGCGGCGCGATCAGGAGCGCGATCTGCATGGACGACCCTTGCGTTATTGTGAGGGCGAGGTCCATCCTGTTACGCCAGGCCATCATAATCGCGGCGAAGTTTTCGGCGGCGTTGCCCGCCACCGCGACGATGACGACGCCGACGAAGACGTCGCTCCATCCCAGCGCGTGGGCCGTCGGTTCGATTACCGCCACCAGGAGTTCGGCCGCGGCGACGATGCCGGCCGTCGTGAGTACGAGCACCGCCGTCGCCCACCCGACGCGGCCGCGGGCGGGGGCGTCGCCTTCCGCCCGGTGCGGGAACACGTGCCGGTGGGTGACGAGGGAGAAGACGATGGAGGCGACGTAGGCGACGACGAGGATAATCGAGATCGCGAGGCTGAGGCGGTGTTCGGAAACCGGCCCTCCCGGCGCCACCAGGTGGAGGAGGGAGGGCATAAGCAACGCCGAGACCGCGACGACCATCAGCGTCGCGCCCATGCCGGCGGCTTGGACGTTGAAGGTTTGTTTTTTATGGCGCAGGCCGCCGACTAGGAAGGAGGCGCCCAATACCAGCAGCGAGTTCCCCAGGATGGAACCGGTGAGGGAGGCTTTCACAACGACCGCCAGGCCGGCGCGGATGCCGACGAGCGCGATGATGAATTCGGCGGCGTTGCCGAGCGTGGCGTTCAACAAACCGCCGACGGTGGCGCCGGCGCGGGCGGCGAGGACCTCCGTGGCCCATCCCATCGCCGCCGCGAGGTAGACGAGTCCGACCGCCGCCGCGAAGAACGTGAATACCGGAGGGCCGCCGGCGTAGAACGAGATCGCCGCCGCCGGCAGGAAGAGGAGTAGTATCGCGCCGTATTTCATAAAGTTGCGCCCGTTCGACCGCTACGCGGGGGAGGGGCGGGCGCGGCTACTTGCCGACCGCCTCCAGTTTCCCCCGGATAGAGAGGGGTCGATCGCGCCGGTCGTCGACGCTCAAGAGCGTCCAGACGCGCTGGACGCCCGCCGCGAACGGCTTCTCGTGCATCTCGCGGAGGAGGGGCCACAGCTCCTCGAGGTCGCCCTCGAGCGAGGTCCCGTTCGGGCCGACGTGGGCTTTGACCTCCGGGTGCTCGTCGAGCACCGCCAATACTTGTTTAACGTAGGCGCTCAACGACGGTTCGCCCGTCCCGAGCGGTACGACGGTAATTTGGACTACGGCCATGGCATTCACCCCTCGGGTTTCGCGCGGAGGCGGCGTGTGTTACAATCCGGTCGTGGCCCGGCTCACGCCTCGCGAGGAAGGCCGCCTCTGGGCGGTGGCGGAAACGGTCCGGCGCGCCGTAGCGCAGGGGCCGTACCCCTCCCCCGTCACCACGAACTCGATGGGCCCGTTGGCGCGGGAGGGGGACGCTTTCGTGTTAACCACGCCGGGCCGCCGCCCGCGCTTCGGCGACGTCGTCGCGGCCGTGGCGGGCCGGGCGGCCGTCGTCCACCGCGTGATCGGGAGGCGGCGCGGCTTTTTAATTCTGAAGGGCGACGCCTCGCCGCGCGCCGACCCGCCGGTGCGCGGCGCCGAGGTCTTGGCCCGGGCCACGGCGCTCCGCAAGGCCGACGGCCGCCTCCTCTCCTTCGAGACGCGGCGGGCGCGCCTCGTCGCTGCGGCCCTCGCCGCCCTCTCGTTCGGCGAGAACGTGGTCGGCGGCGTGGCGGGCCCCGCCACGGCGCGGAGATGGTTCTACCTCGCCGCCCGCGTAATCTGTTTGGTCCTCCCCGCGTAACGCGTTTTCCCGCTAGCCGCCGGCGAAGCTAAGCTGGAGCACGTCGGCGCCTTCCTGATCCACCAGGTAGAGGTTGCCCTGGGAGGTGACGGTGACGCGCCCGGGCCGGACCGAGCGGCCCAACTTCTCCGCCAGGCGCGCGAAATCCACCATCCCGAGGTAGGTCCCGTCGACGTCGAAAAACTGCAGGCGGTTGACGTCGCCGGCCTCGACCGTTACGACGACGCCCGGCGCGCCGGCCGGGACGGCCGCCCCCGCCTCCCGCAGCCGCGAGGCGAGCGCGCCGTAGCGGTCGACGGCGAGCGCGACGACGCCTTTGAACCGGCCGGCGTCTCCCGCCGGGCCCGGCCCTCCCAGCGACCGGACGTAGGCGCCCGCGGCGTCAAACTTTTGGACGACGCTGTTCCCCGCGTCGAGGACGTAGACGTTGCCGCCCCCGTCGGCCGCGACGTCGCGGGGGTCGGGCTGGTAGGGGGGCGCGACGTCGACCGCGTCGAGGGGGATCTCCAGGCCGTCGAACTCGCCCTCCGCGGTAAAGCGCTGGACGCGGCGGTTCATCCGCTCCGCCACCAGGACGCGCCCCTCGCCGTCGAGCGCCACCGCCACCGGCTCGTTAAACGTCCCCTTGACGTACCCGAACATGGGAGCGCCGTCGGCGTCGCGGCCGCCGATGAAGCCCTGGAAGCCGCCGTCCGGGCCGAAGACTTTTACGACGTGGCTCGGCGCGTCGACGACGAGCGCGCGGCCGTCGGCGGTCACCGCCAGGTCGACCGGGCCCTCGAACTGGTCGGGGCCCTCGCCGGGGCCGCCGAGGTCGGCGACGAACTTCTTGGCCTTCCCGTCGTAGAGGTGGACGGTTTTAGCCTGGCCGTCGAGCATGAAAAGGCGGGGGCCGTCGACGGCGACGGCGAGGGGGAGTCCGGGAACGAGGTCCCGTCCGCGGAGGGACAGGATCTTACACTTGCCCTCCAGGTCGCGGAGCGGTTCCAGCTCGCCCGCCTCCACGGTTTCTTTGAGCTTGGTGAGCCGGGCCTCCGGCGCGTCGAGCGGGTAGAGCGCGACGCGGTTGCGGCCGGCGTTCTTCGCCTCGTACAGCGCGAGGTCGGCGAAGTGGATCAACGTTTCGACGTCGCTGCCGTGGCCCGGGAAGAGCGATACGCCGACGGAGCAGGTGGGGGCGACGAACTTCCCGCCGGCCTTGTCCACCCACACCTTTATCTTCTCGGTCTTGAGGCGGATGGCCTCCGCGAGTTCCATCGCCTCCTGCTCGCCGTGGCCCGGGAGTACCGCCGCGAACTCCTCGCCGCCGTAGCGGCCGACGGTCCCGTGGCCGGCGGCGGCGTCGGCGATAACGCTCGCGAACTCGAAGAGGACCAGGTCGCCGACAGGGTGGCCGTAGGTGTCGTTAACGTTCTTAAAGTGGTCCAGGTCCATCATCAGGGCGGCGAGGGGCTGGTTCTCCGCCTTGGCTGCCTCCAGCTCCTTCTCCATCCGGGGCAGGAAGCCGTGGCGATTGTAAAGGCCGGAGAGGTGGTCGCGCTCGTGGTAGTCCTTGTTGACGGCCTGGTACAGCAAGTCGAGGCATTTCTCGAGGAGGTCCGAGTCGGGGCGGTTGAGCTGCGGCGTCTCGAACGCAAAGACGTCGAAGGTGTAGCGGACCTCGTCGTTGGTGAGGGGGAGCGGGTAGGAGAGGAGGGGGCAGCGGGAGGCTTTACCCTTGCGGGGCATCGTCGGCGAGGCGAGGAGCGGCCGCTTCTTGTGGTCTCGGCCCACGACGGCGAGCCGGAAGCCCCGCAGCGTCGTCTTCTTCTCCAAAAGGGCGAAGATCTCCGCGACTACGTTCTCGAAGTCGAAGTCGTAGTTGATGCGTTTTTGGAGGTCCGGAATCTCCGGGTCCATCTCCCGGCGCGTCCGGGGGTCGAAATGGAATTCGGCCATGATGCCTCCTCGAAAGTTATATTATGCCACCTCCGCGGCGGATGTCAACGCCAAAGGGAGGAAAAAGGCCGCCGGGGGGCGGCCTTCGTTCTCGGCGTCGAGCTTCTTACTCCTTTTTCTCGTACGACGTCGGCCCGTCCGGGTAACCGACGTCGTCGCGCCACCATTTCGGGTAGCCGACCTCGTGGGCGCGCTCTTCGGGGGTCGCGACGTAACCGTCGTCGTACTTGGCGATCAGCTCGTCGGCGAAGGCCCACCACTCGCGGACGACCTTTTCGGCGTTATCCGTGCAGTACGCGGTGAG
>CP070633.1:475794-480807 GCA_020356085.1 Candidatus Coatesiibacteriota bacterium
CCGTTGCCCTCGTGGCGGACGTAATAAAGCTTCGCGTTGTCGGCGGAGACGAAGCTGGCGTGGATTTTTCCGTCCGGCGTGGCGAACGCGTCGCAGTCCTTGCCGTCGCCGATTTTCACCGTGTCCCAGTCATTGCCGTCGTGGGATACGGAGTGGGCGACGGCATTTGCGGCGAGGTCGGAGTAGACGATATTGGGCCGCTTGGCCGCGTCGAAGAACAACGAGTTGTCGCTGCCGGCGGAGCCGGACGTCACGACGAAGAATATGTCCCATTGGGTGTCGTCGAAGTGGGCGTAGTTCAGGCGGACGTTCAGGTCGCTGAGGTAGCTGTACGCGAGGTCGTTATGGCCGTTGGGCCATTGCGCGAACGATATGTCGCGGCCCAGCGCCTTGCCCGACGCCACGGTCTCGGTTATCCACCCGTCGGAGGTCTCGTGAACGCAAACCAGCTTGTCGGCGCCGTCGACGTGGAACGCGACGTAATCGTAGTCGTTGCCCTCGATCGTTACGGCGGTGGCGCCGGTCACGGTGACGCCTTCGGCCAGCACGTCGAACTTCCATTCGCCGCCGGTCCGCCGCGCGAGCATCACGTTGTTGACGCGGCCCGCCTTGGCGAGGTAGGCGCAGCTGGGTTCGCCCTTGGCGTCCACCGCGAGGGAGCAGGCCGCGCCGACTTTGCCGCCGGCGATGAGCTCGGTAACCCACGCGCCGGACGCCGCCGACGCCGTCAACGCGAGTATTAAAAGTATTACATACAAGGGCTTCATCGCTTGACCTCCTATTTGAACAACGCCTTCACGCGGCCGAGGGAGGTGGGGGAAACCTCCGGGAAGCGCCGGTACTCGTATATAGTCCCTCCGCCCCCTACGGCCCAACCTTTCCCCACGCTCGCCATACAAATCCCGTTGAAGTTTTCCCGAGTCGGCGGGTTGGTACTTTCCTTGTTCCATTGACCATACTTATATTGAAGGATCGTACCGCCGTCGCACGCAGCCCATCCCGCCGTAGCCCGCAGGAAAGATAAGTCGCGGATGGTCTCGCCGGTCGGCGTATGGACCCTCGCCCAGGCGGCGCCGTCGTAGTGGTAGAGCGTCCCGTTAGTGCCGCCGACCCAGACATCGGCCGCGGATAAGCCGTGAATGCAGTAGAAGTCGGCCGCCGTGGGCGCGTTAACGGGGACCCACGTCCCGTTGAAATAGTACACCCGGCCCGCGTCGCCGCAGAGCCAACCTTCGGTAGGGCCCGTGAAATGGACGTCCCGCAGATTGTACGTCGTCCCGGAGTTCCAGCGGCTCCAGGCGCCGCTCCAGCGCCATACGTTGCCGTTGGCGCCCACGGCCCAGGCCACCGAGTTTTGCCCGGGCGGAACGGCGACGGCAAACATGTTTTGGGTAGTCGGAATGTTCGCCGCGAACCACCGCGTGCCGTCGAAATAACATGCCGCACCCCGGTAGCCGACTGTCATCCCGAACGCGGGGCCGCCGAACGCTACGCCGTAGAGGGCCTGGGTAGGCCAGGTTTTAAAGAGAGACCATCCGCCTTCCTGGAGGCGAAGGATATTACCCCATTCCCCGACGGCCCACCCGTTTTCGGCGTCGTGAAGCGCGACGGCGTTGATATCCCCCTCCGTAGGGTAGTTTTCGTACTTGGTCCACCATGACGTCGCGTGGCAGGCACAGACGCCGGCGGCTAAAGTAGCAACGGTTACGAACGTGAATGCCGGTTTCATCCCTTTATTTCCTACCTAAATTACGCCTTCACGCGGCCGAGGGTGGCATGGGTGACGGCCGGTTTTCACTCCCCCGGAATAGGAAGCGGCTTTTACTTCGGGCACTCGATGACAAATGGGCGGGGAGGCAAGCCGTGAAACCCGGGCGCTCCTTCGTACTGGCCGGTTGTAGGGTCGTAGATTACTTTGTCGATGCTCGAACCCCCTTCGACACCCTGTTTGGTATCGTGCGCAACGTAAAGAACCCATTTGCCGTTCGCCATTCTGCCGATTGCGACCAGGACCGCGCAATGGCGGGTGCTTCGGGCCTCAATGTCTTGACCGCGCTTCATTTCGTCTAGTATTTTGAAGAGATCCGTTTCGGTCCGCGTAGTTATAGGGTAATTGTGGGTTCCCGTCCACTCTCCCTTCTTTTCGGGCCAATCTCCGGTGCACCCGTTGTCCCAGCCTGTGGCCTGTTTCATAGAGATTATGTCCATTTGGCTTTCGGGCATACCTAGATTGAATTTAGCGTTAAGGAAATGCAGGCTATTCGAAACGGCCGCGGGAACACACTCCATGGGGCCGCAGTCTTGGTTCGGGAAGTCCACCCCTAGGTGGCCCCAGTATTCGGTCATAGCGCCCTTTTCGACCTCCGGCGGGCTACCGATGACAAGTTTTTCGCCTTTGACGCCGCTCGACATTATGAAAGAACGATCGGCCACGGACCCCTTACGTAAGTCGTCGGGCATCGTCGCCCGGACGTCGGGGGTCAGGTCAAAGGCGTACTCGAGCTCGGTAACGTCGGTTCCGTAGGGAACGTCGAGGTCAAAGTAATACGTGTACGAGATGATTTTCCCGCCACCCTGAGGATCGAACAGTACCGGGACGTTCTGGATAACCCATCGGCTATTTACCGCCAAGTTAAACAGCGGGCCGCTTCCAGGAAATTCGCCGGGTTGCATTAAGTTTAATACGACCGAACCCCACGGCGAGTCTTTCCTCGCCATGCCCTCGACGGTAAAGTCTAGTTGTTCGAACTGCAACCTCGCGTTGTACGGGTTCGTTGCGGGCGGTTCGATATCCTCGGTGCATGAGGAAAAAACGATTAAAATACCGCTTACGAACTGCACGGCCAAGGCCGTGCGCAGCCGTTTCCGTTTCACTTTCCTCTCCTTCACCGAAATAGCGCCTTCACGCGGCCGAGGGAGGTGGGGACGACGGCGGGCTCGGTCCAGCGGAAGTATTGGATGCGGTAGTTATCGCGGTCGGTGACGTAAACTCTCTTTCCGTCCGCCGAAACCCCGACATCTTCGGGATACCGGAATTGCCCGTTACTCCCACCCTCAGAGCCCCACTTGCCGAGAAATGATCCGGTCGGCGTGAAGTATTGAACGCGGGAGTTCATGGCATCGGCTACATAGATGTCGCCGTTGGGGGCTACCGCTACACCCTGCGGGCTCCAGAATTGCCCGTTCCCTGAGCCCCAAGAGCCCCATTGCCCAAGGAAAGAGCCCGTATAAGTAAAATATTGGACACGGTGGTCATAATTCTCGAAGTCCACTACGTAAACGTTACCGCCGGGGGCTACGGCCACACCCCTCATGTTCGTGAACTCGCCGGGGGCCGACCCCCTCCGGCCCCACTCACCGAGGAAAGACCCGGTCGGCGTAAAATATTGGACACGGTGGTTCCAAGTATCTTCTACGTAAACGTTACCGTTCGCCGCTACGTCTACGTCGTGAGGGTTATAGAATTGGCCTTCGCCGGCGCCCCGCGAGCCCCATTTCCCAAGGAAGGAACCCGTCGGCGTGAAGTACTGGATGCGGTGGTTGGCCACGTCGGTGACGTAAACGTAATTATCGAGCGATACGTCGAGGCCGCCGGGACTGCGGAACTGGCCGTTGGCCGTGCCGTACGAGCCCCATTTGCCGAGGAAAGACCCCGTCGGGGTGAAGTACTGGATGCGGTCGGTCCAATCGGTGACGTAAACGTTGCCGTTAGGCGCCACGGTA
This sequence comes from Candidatus Coatesiibacteriota bacterium, assembly GCA_020356085.1. Lineage (GTDB taxonomy): Bacteria > RBG-13-66-14 > B26-G2 > WVWN01 > WVWN01 > WVWN01. The sequence continues at coordinate 479,518 of CP070633.1, forward strand.
ATGTTGTCAGGTGACTCAAACTCGCCATTACCGGACCCCCACGAACCCCACTGTCCCTCGTAGACCCAAGCGCCGTAAGCCGCGGCCCAGAGCGCCGCTGCCGTTGCGATAATTAAAACCCTCTTCATCTCTTAACCTCCTATTTAAACAGCGCCTTCACTTTCCCGAGCGAGGTGGGGACGACGGCGGGGCTGCTGCGGTTGAAGTATTGGACCCGGTTGTTCCAACAATCGGTGACGTAGAGGCGGGCGCCCGTAGGCGAGAAAGCAACGTCCCAGGGATAATAAAACTGGCCGTTACCGCCGCCGCGCGTACCCCATTCCCCCAGGTACGAGCCGGTGGGGGTGAAGTACTGGATGCGGTCGTTGTAATGGTCCGCCACAAAAACGTCTCGGTTAGGTGCTAAGGCTACACCACGTGGGTTTTCGAATTCGCCTTTGCCCTCACCGTGCGAACCCCACTTGCCGCGGAAAGAACCGGCGGCCGTGAAGTATTGAACGCGGCCGTTGCGATGGTCGGTCGCGTAAACGCGGCCGCGCGGCGCGACGGCTACGCCGCCGGGATTATTGAATTGGCCGTCGCCCATTCCCGGCGAACCCCACTTGCCGAGGAACGAACCGGTCGGCGTGAAATATTGGATGCGGTGGTTGAGACCGTCGGCTACGTATACGTTGGCGTTGGGTGCTATGGCTACCGCCTCGGGTCGGTTGAATTCGCCGTTGCCGGAACCCTCCTTGCCCCACTTTCCAAGGTAAGACCCGGTGGCGGTGAAGTATTGAACGCGGTGGCCGAAATGTTCGGCTACGTAAACGTTGCCGTTGGTAGCAACGGCGACGCCCACAGGTGTACTGAGCCCGCCCCACACGCCTAAAAACGAGCCCGTAGCCGTGAAGTATTGGACACGACCGCTGCGGTCGGTTACGTATACGTTGCCATTAGGCGCGACGGCTATGCCATATGGGGCGTTAAATCCGCCCCACTGCCCCTTGTACACCCAGGCCTTGGCGGCGGCGGCCGCGAGCGCCGCGGTAACCGTGATAATTAAAACCCTCTTCATCTCATAACCTCCTTCACTTAAAAAATACCCCGGGCCGGCGTTTAGCCGAACCCGGGTAGTTTTTCGCAACCCGCGGCGCGCGAGGCACCGTACTTTGTTAAACTCGTGTCCTCCGGTCCGGGCATCCTTACCCCCTTGGTAGGTGCGCCCGGTTGCGTGTACCTTCTCCCTTGCGAGCCATTATTAGACAACGGCCGATTTAAGTCAACCGTAAAATAATATCGAGAATAACT
>CP070633.1:480907-485893 GCA_020356085.1 Candidatus Coatesiibacteriota bacterium
GCCTCTATTTTGGCCAAAGTTCACCGCGACCATTTGATGGCCCTCCTGGACCGAAAATATCCCGGATACGGCTTCGCCGCGCATAAAGGTTACGGGACGGCCGAACATCTACGCGCGCTGCGCGAGCGGGGGCCTTGCCCCGCCCACCGGCGCAGCTTCGCGCCCGTTGCCCAGGCCGCCGGCGAGGAGGGCGGCTGGTTCGCCCCATGACGGCGCCGGGGACGGGCGAGGCGGCGCGCCGCCGCGCGCTCGGCCGCGCCGGCGAAACCGCCGCGGCCGATTTTTTACGGCGCCACGGCTTCGACGTCGTAGCCCGGAATTACCATACGCCGCACGGCGAGTTGGACCTCGTCGTCGCCCGGGAGGGTACGGTAATCTTCGTCGAGGTGAAGACCGGCGAGGCGGCGGCAACCGTCGACCCGCGGACGCAGTTCACGCCGCGCAAAGTAACTCGCCTCTACCGCGCGGCGTTGGATTACTGGGAGCGCGAGCGCCCCGGCGAGGAACCAAATCTCCGCTTCGACTTCGTCGCCGTCGTTCGCCGCGGCGACGGTTTCGCGGTCGAACACTACGAGGCGGTCGCGCTGGACGACTACCTCCCCGCCGACTTCGAATGGTAGAGGGATTGACGACAACCCCCGCGCCGCCCGAGTTCGGGACGCTGCCCGTGGAGGAGGTCCCGTGCCCTTTCTGCGAGGAGGCTAACGGCCGCCAGCTCTCCGCGCCGTACGGCCGCTTCGGCGTCGTCAAGTGCCGGCGCTGCGGGCTGGTGCGGCTGTCGCCGCGGCCCACGGCGGCGGCGGCGCGCCGTCTGTACGAGGCGGCGTACTACGACGCGGGCGGCTACGACGACTACGTGGCGACGTTCGAGCGCTTCCGGCCGCTCTACGAGAAGCTCTTTGCCCGGCGCCTCGCGCTGCTCGAGCGGCACCTCCCCGCCGCGCCCGGGCGGCTCCTGGAGTGCGGCTGCGCCCACGGCTTCCAACTCGACTGGCTGCGACGCCGCGGGTGGGAGGTCGTCGGCAACGACCTCTCCGCGACGGCGAGCTCGTACGCCCGCGACCGCCTCGGCCTGGAGGTGCTGGAGGGCCCGCTGGAAGAGGCAGCCCTGCCCCCGGGGCATTTCGACGCCGCGTATCTGCTCGACCTGGTTGAACACTTGTACCGGCCGGAGGAGGCGCTGGCCAACGTTCGCCGCGCGCTCAAGCCCGGAGGCGTCCTCCTGGCCCAGGTCCCGTACGAACTCTTCCACTGGGAAAAGCGCGGCCAGGCGCTCTGGGAGGGGAAGGCCGTGGGGACGATCATGCCCGACGCGGTGCCGTACCACGTCATGTATTTCACGCCGCGGACGCTCCGCCTCCTGCTCGAGAAATACGGTTTCCGCATTCTCGGCCGGCACAGCGGCAACTACGGCGCCGTGCGCAAGCGCCTCTCGCCGCCGCGGCTGCGGGGCGATTCCGCGCTGGAGACCGCGGCGCGCTTAATATATTATAAACTCGGTTTGCGGGAGGCGCTGCGGACGCTGGCCGTATGGTTTAAACAGGGGAGCGGCGTAATCTACGCGGCCACCCCTACCCGTTAACGCCATGACGACCGAAAAACAAAGACTGACGGCCTTCGCGCCGTGCCGACTTGCCTTCGCCGGAGGCGGGACCGACTTGCCGGCGTACGCCGACCGCTACGGCGGCGCCGTACTCTCCGCAGCGGTCAGCCTGGGAGCGCGCGTGCAGGTCCGGCCGCTGGACATGCGCCGCCTCACGCTGATCCTGGACGACTTCGAGCTCCGCGCGGACTACGCCGACGCCGCCGACGCCGAGCACGACGAACGGCCCGAAGTGGCGTTGGTAAAGCACACGCTGGCGTGGGTCCGGCCGGCGGGAGGCGTTGAGATGATAGTCCGTACCGGCCTCCCCCCCGGTTCCGGCCTGGGGGCGTCGGGCGCGGTGGGAGTGGCTACGACGTACGCGCTCCACCGGCTCGTGGGGCGGGAACCCTCGCCGGAGGAGGTCGCGGAAACGGCCTCCGTTGTGGAGATCGAGAAGGTGGGCCGCCCCATCGGCCGGCAGGACCAGTACGCCGCGGCCTTCGGCGGCCTTAACTTTTTCCGCTTCGCCGAGGACGCAGTGGAGCGGGAGCCCGTGGCATTGCCGGAGCCGAAACTGCGGGACTTCCGCCGCCATTTTATGTTATTCTTTTCGGGCCAGCAGCGCGACTCCGCGGCGGTACTGACGGACCAACGGGCGCGCATCGTCGACGGCGACGAGCAAACGCTGGCGCGGCTCCACCGCATGAAGGAGCTGGCCGGCGAGATGCGCGAGGCGCTCGCCGCGTACGACTGGCCGGGTTTCGGCGAGCTGATGCACGAGGCCTGGCTCGCGAAGCGGGAGGTCTCGCCCAAGGTCGCCGACGAGGCGACGGCCGCCCGCTGCGACGGCGCCCGCGAGCGCGGCGCCTGGGCCGTCAAGGTAACCGGCGCGGGCGCCGGCGGATTCTATCTGGCCATGGCGCCTCCCGCCGCCCACGACGCCGTCGCCTCCTATCTCGCCGGCGAGGGCTTCACGCCCTACGAGTTCGAGTTCGACGACGCCGGCGTCCGCGTGGTCGAGGAGGAGCTGGACTAGATGCCACCGGTCGAAGAGGAAATCAACGAATATTTGGACGCCGTCGCGGCGGTGGTTCGCCGCGTCGAGGCCGCCTCCGTCCGCGCGGTGGTAGACCTCTTCGGCCGCGCGTACAGCGACCGCGGTACGATCTTCCTGTTCGGAAACGGCGGCGGCGCGGCGACCTCCGCCCACCTGGCCTGCGACCTGGCGAAGGGGACCGCGAAGGTCGGTTCCCGTCGCATCAAAGCGTTGTCGCTCTCGACCAACGTCCCCGTCATTACGGCCTGGGCCAACGACACGGACTACACCAACACCTTCGGCGAGCAGCTCTACACCCTCGCCGACGAGCGCGACGTCGCGGTGGCGTTCTCCGGCAGCGGGATGTCGCCGAACATCATCAACGCCCTCAAAGTGATAAAGGAACTGGGCGGAACGGCCGTCCTTTTTTCGGGGGGCGACGGCGGCCGGGCCAAGGAATTCGCGGACGTGGCCGTACTGGTCCCCTCCCGCAACATGCAGATCGTGGAGGACGTGCACATGGTGCTGGGGCACGTCATCTTCACCCTGCTCCGCGACCGGTTGGAGGGCGAACGCGCCGACGGCATGTCGGACGAGCTGTAGCGGGGGAACACGGTGGAAACCCTCTTCGGAGCGAAAGGCCGCCCGCCGGCCAGCGTGATTAAGCTCGAGCTCGCCTCCTGGCAAGCGCCGGCCGAGTTCGCGGAATTGCTGCAGGCACTGGCCGTCGTCCACAACCGCCTCCTCGTCCTGCGGAAATGCAAGGGCGAGACCAAGAAAGGTCAGCTCCTCCACCCCGCGCTCTACCTCCCGGCGGACGACCTCCTCCTAGTCAAAGAATTCCCGGCCGACGGGCGGCCCTTCGAATTTTACGCCTACCCGGCCATCGCGCGGACGCTGGCGACTTTCCTGGAACAGCTGGCCGCGGCCGCGCCCGCCGCCCTTCCCTTTAAAGCGCTAATCTCGCTCTTCAAAGACGAGCTAGAGCTGCTAACGCGGCGCCGCTACCGCGAAGACCAGATCCGCCGGTTGTTCAAACTGGACGTTCTCCAGGAGGCCCTGGCCGGGGCGCGCGTGGAGTTGGAAGAGCCGGCGGAGGAGGCGTAACGGTGGCCACCCGGTTCGAACTGGTCGCGGACTTCGAGCCCGCCGGCGACCAGCCGCAGGCCATCGACCGCCTCCTCGCGGGCCTCCAAGAGGGCGCGCGCCACCAAACGCTGCTGGGCGTAACGGGGTCCGGCAAAACCTTCACCATGGCCAACGTCATCGCCCGCCTCGGCCTTCCCACGCTCGTCATCAGCCACAACAAAACCCTCGCCGCGCAGCTCTACGGCGAGTTTCTGCAATTCTTCCCGCGCAACGCCGTCGAGTACTTCATCTCCTACTACGATTACTACCAGCCGGAGGCGTACCTCCCCGCCCAAGACCTCTACGTCGAAAAGGACGCGGACGTCAACGAGGAGATCGACCGGCTCCGGTTGCGGGCGACGGCCTCGTTGCTGGCACGGGAGGACGTGATCATCGTCGCCTCCGTATCCTGCATTTACAACCTCGGCTCGCCGGAGGAATTCCGGAAGTTCCACCTCTTCCTGACGCCGGGGGAGGAGTATCCCCTCGACCGCCTGACGCGCGACCTGGCCGCGCTGCGCTACGAGCGCGACAACTACGAGTTCAAGCCGGGGGCGTTCCGCGTACGAGGCGACGTCGTCGACCTCTTCCCGGCGTACGAGGACGAGGCGCTGCGGCTGGAGTTCGACGGCGACCGGATCGCCGGCCTGTGGCGCCTCGAACCGGTGGCGGCGCGGAAGATCCAACCGCTCGAGCGCTACGCACTCTACCCGGCGAAGCACTTCGTAACGGCCCGCGAAAAAATCGACGCCGGCCTCGTCGAGATCGAACGAGAGTTGGAGGAACGCGGGGCCTGGTTTCGCGAGCGGGGCCAGATAGTGGAGGCCCAACGCCTCGAGACGCGGACCCGCCACGACGTCGAACTCCTCCGCGAACTCGGTTACTGCCCGGGGATCGAGAACTACTCCCGGCCGCTCTCGGGCCGCACGCCGGGCGAACGCCCCAGCTGCCTGCTCGACTACTTCCCGGAGCGGTGGCTCTGCATCGTCGACGAGTCGCACGCCACGCTGCCCCAAATCCGCGGCATGTACAACGGCGACCGCGCCCGCAAGGAGACCCTCGTCGAGTACGGCTTCCGGCTGCCCTCGGCCCTCGACAACCGGCCGCTCCGCTTCGACGAGTTCGAGGCGCTCGTGCCGCACGCGGTCTATACCTCCGCGACGCCCGGCCCCTACGAGCACGAACATTCCTCCCAGATCGTCGAACAACTAATCCGGCCCACCGCCCTCGTCGACCC
>CP070633.1:485993-490963 GCA_020356085.1 Candidatus Coatesiibacteriota bacterium
AAGCGCGTCGGCCGCGTTCGCCGCCGGCAAAGAAGGGACGTCGGGCGCCAAGTTTCTGAACGTGGGCGTCGGCGCTCGGGCCGCGGCGATGGCGGATGCCTATGACCCCGTAGCTTCGGGGCCGGAGGCGATATTCTGGAACGCCGCGGGGTTGGTCACGGTAGAGAACCAGGGGTTCTCGGTGAGCGACAACGAGTGGATCGCGGACACGCGGATGATCGGGGCCTCGTACGCGCGGCGGTTCGGATTTGGGACGGTCGGCGTAATGGTGACGTCGATGATGTACGGAGACATGGACGTCACGACGGTGGAGGAACCGAACGGCACGGGCGAGACGTTCAGCGCGATGGACATGGCGGCCGGCGTGGGATTGGCGCGGCGGCTGACGGACCGGTTCACGGTGGGTGGAACGGTCAAGTTCGTGCGGTGTGCGTTCAGCGGGATCGACGGGGTGGACCCGGCGATGGGCGTGGCGTTCGACGTTGGGACGCAGTACATGACGGGGTTCCGGACGCTGCGGATGGCGATAGCGCTGCAGAATCTGGGCCCGGAGCTGCAATACGGGGGAACGTACGAAGAGCTGCAGCGGAACCGGCAGGAGTACCAGGAGGAGGAGTTCGACTCCTTCAGCCTGCCGGTAGTCGTGCGGCTGGGGGTAGCGTACGACCCGGTCGAGAGCCTGACGCTGTGCATCAACGCCTCCCACCCGAACGACGCGGACGAGACGATCGACTTCGGCGGAGAATGGTGGCCGCTGGAGATGGTGGCGATCCGCGGCGGATATAAGGTGAACTACGACGTCGCGGAATATACCGGCGGCGTCGGCTTCCAGTTCGGCGGGTTCCGCCCCGACTTCTCCTATACCGGCATGGGCCGGTTGGGAGAGTCGCTCAAGGCGACGCTGAGCTACGATTTCTAAGGACCTGTTACCAAGTGAAAAACCCCGGGCCCCACTGGGCCCGGGGTTTCATTATCGCCGCGGGGCGGTTAAGTACTTATCGGTTGCGGCGCGGGCCGCGTTGTTTTATAATAGGTGAAGTCGTATGGACGGCCGAACGATAAAAACGCTGGCGGCGGCGAGCGCCGTAGCGGCGTTGGCCGGCGTTGCGAACGTCGGCGGGGCCGACGAGGGCTTTTTCTGCGATTATGCTGTGTTCTACCCCCAACGCGCGGAGAAAGCGCTCGTCGAAGTGTACGTCGCCGTACCCCTCGGGTGGCTCACGCCGGTCGAAGCCGAGGGCGAGTTAGTATACAATTTCAACGTGGGCGTGCGCCTCAGCCGGCTCAATACCGCGGGCGAGACGGAGGTCGTCGCCAACCGGGTCCTGGCGCGCACGGCTCCCGTCCCCGACGACCGGGACGTTTCCTCGCCGTTGTCGGTAAGCCAAGTGCGCGTGGCCGCGCCGCCGGGCGATTACCGCCTCGAGGTCGGGGTGGGCGATCTCGGCGGCGGCGATACGCGCGTCAGTTCGTTCGACCTGGCGGTACCGGCCCCTCCGACCGACGGTCCGTTTACCTCCGATCTGAAGTTGGCTTCCTCCGTGGCGCCGGTGGGGCCGGAAGTGGGGGGCGAATTCGTAAAGAACGGCTTGAACGTAATTCCGAACCCCACAAAACTTGTAAGCGATAACGACCCGGTGTTACCAATATACTTTGAGCTCTACCGTCTCCCGGTCCAGGCCGGCGGGAAAACGACTTTTATACTCCGTTACGACGTCTCGCAGTTAAGCGGCCGGCGGTTTGCGCGCGTCGAACGGCTCTTGGAGACCGAGGCCGCTGACGTTATCCGCGTCGAAACGTTAGACTTACGGGGAATCCCGCCCGGGAGCTACGTGGTAGCCATACAGGTAGAAACGCCGACGGGGGAGGAGTTGGCGACGGCACGCAAGGAATTCATGGTGTACCACCATTATACCTCGGCCGAGTTGGTGGAGTTTAAGGGTAAATTTATGCCCTACTCGTTGGAGGAGGAAAAACAAATCCGGAAAGAGCTGGCGTTGATCGCGAGCGGGGAAGAGCTTGCGGCGTTCGACGCGCTCCCGGCGGAGGAAAAGCCCATATTCGTCGATAATTTTTGGGCCCGCCGCGATCCGGATCCGGGGACGCCCGAAAACGAGTACAAAAACGCTTTTTACCAGCGATACTACTACGTCCAGGAGAGGTTCACGACGCCTTTCCGCGAGGGCGTCAACACCGACATGGGCCGGGTATACCTTAAGTACGGCGAACCGGACGAAATCATCCGTTCGCCCATGGGAATGCGCTCCAACGTTACCGTCGATTCCTCCACCTGGCAATCGAAACCGTTCGAAGCTTGGGAGTACTTCACCCCAGGCGGGATCGATAACCAATATATACTATTCATTTTCGTAGACCATGACGGCGACGGCGCCTTCGATATCGACGCCTCCTCCGTTCCGGGTTACGGACGTCTCCTGCGCTCAGAGTAACCCGGCGGCCGAAGGAAAGGGGCGGGTCTAACCCGGAGGTAACGCGTAATGCGAATGATCAGGCAGAATTTAAAAGCCCTCGCGGCGACGGCCGCGGCGGCGTTCCTCCTCGTGGCGTGCGGGAAAGTTACTTACAAACTCCCCGACGAGTACTTGAGCGACGGCGACCTGCTGGCGGCGTCGATGGCCGATGCCGCCGCCCACGTGGCCGAAAATCGGCTGCTGGAACCGGAGAACGGCCCGTTCGTGCTCGAAACCCTCGCCGGCGAGGAGGATGAGTACCCGTGGTTGTATTCGCGGTTTGACGACGTCGTATCCGCCGAGCTTTCCAGGCTTGGCCTGGAAGTCCTACCCGAGGCCGAGGGCGGTGAAACCGTTATTAAATACCGGTTGCTAGAGTCTCGGATCGTGAACGCCAAAGCCAACCGGGGCCAGGTCAAACGGATTGGCCGAACGATCGCCCACGTACGGATCTACGGCGGCGAAGAGTTATTCTGGGCGGGCGAATACGAAGGCGAATTCGAAAACGTCGTTCCCAAAAAAGTCGTCAGCCGGCTCGAGGACGAGCGGATCGAGCAAATCGGGCCCCTCCGGCCGGAGGCGGGGCAAAACCCCTTCGTCGAACCGCTATTGGTAACCGGAATTACGGCGGCGCTAATTTACCTCTTCGCAATCTCGGCCTCGGCGGATTAAGGTTATTATGACCGTTCGCCTCGTCGTTCTCGGCTGTCTGTGCGGCGCGCTCGGGTTGAACTTCGCGGCGTGCCGGGAGGAAAGAATCGCCTCCGATTTGACGGTCGACCAACTCCGGGAAGCCGGCCTCCGGAAGCTGGAGGCCGAGGACGAACCGGCGGCCCGCGCGTACTTCGAACATATGATTACGCGTTCGGCCACGGCGGCGCCGGAAGCCCTTTATTACGTCGCGCTGTCGTACTATCAACAAGAGCTGTACGAGGAGGCTTACGTTCGGTTCGACCAGATAATCGACCGGTACCCGGCGAGCGAGTGGTGCGACGACGCCCAATACATGAAAGGGGAGGCGAGGTTGGCCGGGGCCCTCCCGCTCGAGAAAGACCAGACGGCGGTGGACCAGGCGCTGGAAGAGTTTACTATTTTATTAGAGGAGTACGAGGATTCGCCGCTCGTACCGGAGGCTCAGGAGGGGATCGCGCGCGCCCGGGCGCTGAAAGCGGCGAAACTGCTGCAAATCGGTAAGTTCTATAAAAAGACGAGGGAGTGGCGCGCGGGCGCGGTGTACTTCGAGAACCTCGCCGCCGATTACCCGGAGTTCGAAGGTTTAGCGGAGGTATATTTCCTGGCCGGAGAGTGCTACCGGGAGCTCGGCGAACCCGAACCCGCCTCGCGCCATTACCGTACGGTTTTGAGCCGCTACCCTGACAGCCCCTACGCCGCCGCGGCCGCGGGCCGATTGGCCGCGTGGGAGGGGTGAGCGCGAACTCCGTATCCGGCGCCGAAGACGGGTGGGCGCAGCTCGACCGCGACCGCCCCCTCGTGATTTTCGGCGGGACTTTCGATCCTCCCCATATCGGCCACCTCATCGTGGCCGACGACGTTTACCACCGCCTCCGCCCGGCGGCGGTTTTATTCGTCCCCGCCGCCACGCCTCCCCACAAGCAAGACGGATCGCACACGCCCGCCGAGACGAGGCTCCACATGGTCCGGCTCGCCGTCGCCGCCGACCGCCGCTTCCTCCCCTGTGCGGTGGAGGTGGAGCGGGGAGGGGTATCTTATACAATCGACACGGTCGCGGAATTGCGCGCCGCCGGTTTTAAGAACCTAGTGGTCGCCGTCGGGGCTGACAACTTGGCCGAGATCCCTACTTGGCGCGATTGGGAGAAGTTGGTGGCGGAGGTCCGATTCGCGGTGTTAACGCGGCCGGCGCACGACCTCGCCTCGGCGCCCGCCGCGTTGGCCGGGAAATTCGAATCGTGGGAGGTAACGCCGGTCCCCATTTCCTCCACGATGGTGCGGGAGCGGGTCCGCGCGCGGGAACCGTTCCGCTACCTGGTACCGCCGCCGGTATTCGATTTCATACTTTCGGCGCGGCTTTACCGGTGAATAAACCGCAAGAGTTTGAGGCGTTGGCGCGGACATTGCGCGGGGCCGGGGATTTAGCCTCGGCCCTTCGCGGTATAATGCCGGCGCGGCGCTGGCGGCACTGCCGGGAGGCTTCTCGGTTGGCGGAGGAGCTTGCCGGACGCTACGGCCACGTCGAACCGGCGCTCGTCGCCCGGGCGGCGCTGTTGCACGACGTGGGCCGCTCGTGGAGACTTTCCTCCCTGCGCGCCGTTTCCGAGTGGTACGGCTGGGAACCGGATGCGGAGGAGTGGGAAGGAGGGGAGGGATTGCTCCACGGCCCCGCTGGGGCCGCTTTCGCCTCCGCGCTCGGGTTGTCGCCGGAGGGCGCCGCGGCGATCCGATACCACGTTACCGGCCGGCCGGACCTCTCGGCGACCGACAAGCTGGTTATGGCCGCGGACGCGTGCGAGGCGGGACGGC
>CP070633.1:491063-495913 GCA_020356085.1 Candidatus Coatesiibacteriota bacterium
CCCGTGAAAAATCCCCCGCCCGAAACGAAGTATGATAAACTGCTCCGCCGGCTCGGCGAGTTTCCCTCCCTCCTGGTAGCGTTCTCCGGAGGGGCCGACTCTACGTTCCTGCTGGCGGCCGCGCAAAAGGCGGTTCGGGGGCGGGTCGTAGCCGCGACGGCGCGTTCTCCCTCCTATCCCGTCCGCGAGCTGGAACACGCCGAGGCGACGGCGCGGATTATGGAGGCCGAACACATCTTTTTCGACTCCCACGAAACCGAGAACGCCGACTTTCGCGCCAACCCGCCGCACCGGTGCTATTTTTGCAAGCTCGTCCTGGGCCGGGATTTGAAGCGCCTCGCCGAAAAAGAAGGCCTGGCCGACGTAGCGGAGGGGACGACCGCCGACGAGTTGGAGGGCCACCGGCCGGGGGCCAAAGCGCTCCGCGAACTAGATATCCAATCGCCGCTGGCGCAAGTCGGATTGACGAAAGAGGAAATCCGTTCCCTGGCGCGCGAATACGGCGTGCCCAACTTCGACCGCCCGCCCACGGCGTGCCTGGCCTCCCGGTTCCCGCCGGGAGAGGAAATTACGAACGAGAAGCTGCGGACGGTCGAGGCGGCCGAACAAACGCTGTTCGACCTGGGGTTCCGTCAGATCCGCTGCCGGTATTACGGCCCCGTCGCGCGGATCGAGGTGGACCCGAAAGAAATATCGCGCGCGACGATCGCCAGCATCCGAAAGCGGATTGTAGATAAATTCCACCAGCTCGGTTTCCGGTTCGTAACGCTCGACCTCGACGGCTACCGACTCGGCAGCGTCGACGAATCGCCCGGGGCAAAGAAAGCCGCAGACGATTCTCCCGGGGCTTAAGCGGCCGCCGCGCTCCGGCAGGGCGCCGGAGGCGGGTGCGGCCGAAACGAGGTGACGCGACATGGCAACGAAAAAACGCTCTCGCGCGCGCTCCCGCGGACCCAAAACGCACCGCGCGCCCTCCAAGATCTCGGCGGTCACGGTCTATGCCGACCGCGCGTTGGTCACGCGCCAGGCCCACCTCGCCCTCGACGTCGGCGAGGGCACGATCATCGTCGGCGGCCTACCCGCCGCGCTCGACGAATACTCGCTGCGCGTCGCCTCCTTGGGGCCCGCCAAGGTCCGCCTGCTGGGAATGAAGATCGAGCGCAGTATGGCCGACCGCCCCGCGGCGGCCCAGCTCGAGAAGCTCCGCCTCGCGCTCGAAAAGGCGGAGGACGAGCGCCGCCTCCTCTCCGACAAACGGACTATAATCACCGAGCGGCTGCAGGGCGTAAAGGCGTTGAGCGAGTCGGCCATTCCGGACCTCGCCAAAACGCTCGCTCGGCGCCGAATGGACCTCGCGGAGGCCGAGGGGGTAATCTCCTTCGTCTACGACGACCTCACGAAATCCAACGCCCAACTCATCAAGCTCGACAAGGCGCTTCGCGACAAGGACCGCGAAGTCGAGAAACTCCGGTTCGAATACGATAAGGTTAAGAGCCCCCAACCCCGGGAGGAGAAAAGCGTCGCCGTAACGTACGAATGCGCGATGGGCGGGGAGTTCGACCTCGCGCTCTCCTACGTCATGCCCCACGCCGGATGGGAACCCACCTACGACCTCTACTACGACGAGGCCGAGAAGCAGACCGAGGTCTTCTACCGCGCGGCGGTCTACCAGAGTTCGGGCGAGGATTGGGAGGGCGTGAAGTTGAAGCTGTCGACCGCGCGGCCGCAGGCCGGAGCGGCGCCTCCCGAGCTCGAGCCGAAATACGTCGACTTCGAACTCGCTTACCAGGCTCCGCCGGCGCCCGCCGCGGCCGCCCCCGCCGATTTCGTCAAGGCCGAGAAAGCGGCCGGGGAGGAGCGGGAATTCGAAGCCGAATTCGAGGGCCTGGAGGCGGAGGGGTTCCCGCCCGAACTCGCCGAGGCCCAGGTCGAACGCGCCGGCCCCGCCGTCACGTACGCCGTCCCGGGGTTGCCCTCCGTACCGGCCGACGGCGAACCGCATTTGGTCGGCGTGAGCAGCTACCGCTTCGGCGGCGAACTGGCCCACGTCGTCGTCCCCGAACGCGCGGAGGCGGCCTACCTGCGCGCCCGGGCGGCCAACGAATCCGAACTCGCCTTCCTGCCCGGCGTGGCCAACATCTTCCGGGGCGGCGAGTACGTAGGTCGTGCGGCGCTCGAGCTGACCGTACCCGGCGCGGAGTTCGAGTACTACCTCGGCGCCGACGACCGCCTCCTCGTAGCGCACGACCGCCGGCGCGTGGAGGACGACTCCGCCGGCCTGACCGGCGGCAACCGCAAGATTACCCAGCGGGCGACGACCGAGCTCGAAAACCAAACCGGCGCCGCCGCCGACGTCGTCGTGCGGCAGCGGCTCCCCGTCCCTCTCCACAAGGACATCAAGGTAAAGCAAACGGAGGCCAAGCCGAAGCCGGCCGAAAAAGACGACGACGGCCGCGTGGAGTGGCACCTGAATCTTAAAAACGGCGAGAAGAAAACGATAACCTTCAACTACGACGTCGAGTTCCCCAACGACCGCGTCGTATCGGGGATCTAAGTGCGCCCCCAAGTAGTAGTTCTCGATTTCGGCAGTCAGTACACGCAACTGATCGCGCGCAAGATCCGCGAGCAGCGCGTCTACGCGACGATCGAGCCGTACGATACGCCGCCCCAATTACTGGCCGACTTCGCCGTCGGCGCGCTCGTGCTCTCCGGCGGGCCGGCCTCCGTGTACGCGGAGGGCGCCCCCCGCGCCGACGCCGCCATTTTCGAGCTCGGCGTGCCGGTCCTCGGCATCTGCTACGGCCTGCAGGACCTCGCCGCCACGCTGGGCGGCGAGGTGGCGCGGGCCGCCGCGCGCGAGTACGGCCCGGCGACGCTGCGCGTGGCCTCGGCCCACCCGCTCTTCGACGGCGTGCCCGAAAGCTTCCGGGTCTGGATGAGCCACGGCGACCGGCTCGAGAAGCTGCCGCCCGGGTTCGAGGCCCTGGCCACCTCCGACAACTCGCCGTACGCCGCGGTGGGCGACGACGCCCGTCGCCTCTACGGCCTCCAGTTTCACCCGGAAGTCACGCATACCGAACACGGTTCGCAGCTCCTGGCGAACTTCCTGTTCAACGTCGCCGGCCTGGAGGCGACGTGGACGCCCGCCTCCTTTATAACCGAAAAGACGGCCGAGCTCCGCGCCCGGCTCGGCGACGAGCACGTCGTACTGGGCCTCTCCGGCGGCGTCGACTCCACCGTCCTCGGCGTACTTCTCCACCGCGCGGTGGGCGACCGCCTCCACCCTATCCTGGTCGACAACGGCCTCTTACGCGAGGGAGAAGTCGAGAACCTTGAGCGCTTATTTCGCGACGAACTCCACATCCCGATGGACGTTGCTCGGGCCGGCGACCAGTTCCTGGCGGGGCTCCGCGACGTCACGGACCCGGAGGAGAAGCGGCGAATAATAGGCCACATTTTCATCGACGTCTTCGGCGCCGCGGCCGAAAAAATCGGGGGAGTTAAATTCCTGGCGCAGGGGACGTTATATCCGGACCGCATCGAGTCGCGGTCGGTCAAAGGCCCCTCCGACACGATCAAGACGCATCACAACGTCGGCGGCCTGCCGGAGAAGCTACCCTTCGAGCTCGTCGAACCGCTGGCGGAGCTGTTCAAAGACGAGGTCCGGGCCGTAGGCCGGGAGCTGGGCCTCCCGGAGAAGGTCGTCGGCCGCCACCCCTTCCCGGGGCCGGGCCTCGCCGTGCGGTGCCTGGGCGAGGTAACGGCCGAACGGCTCGCCCGGCTGCGCCAGGCCGACGCAATCCTCCGGGAGGAGATCGAGGCGGCCGGCGTCTACGACGACATCGCGCAGGCGCTGGCGGTCCTGCTCCCGGTGAGGTCGGTGGGCGTGATGGGGGACGAGCGGACGTACGAGGAGGTATGCGCGCTCCGCTGCGTGACGACGCACGACTTCATGACGGCGGACTGGTACCGGATGAGCCCCGAGTTAATGGCGCGGATCGCCGCCCGCGTCGCCAACGAGGTGGCGGGTATCAACCGCGTCGTGTACGACGTAACCTCCAAGCCGCCGGCGACGGTGGAGTGGGAGTAACTTGAAGAATCGGTCATGGCTCGAAAAAAAGATACTTTAAACGACGTCGCGAAAGAGCGGCCCGCGGCCGAGATTCCCATCGACCACGTCGGCGTCAAGGGCGTGCGACTGCCGGTCCGCGTCCTGGACCGCGCGCGCGGTCATCAGGATACCATCGCCACGGTCGACATGCTCGTCGACCTGCCGGGGCAGTACCGCGGCACGCATATGAGCCGCTTCGTCGAGATCCTGTACGCGTACCGCGGTAACATAAACTATCGGACTATGGCCTACGTCTTGCGCGAGATGGTCGCGCGCTTCGACGCCGCCCGCGCCCACCTCGTCATCCGCTTCCCTTATTTTCTGGAACAGGAGGCGCCGGCCTCCGGCGAGAAATCGTTTCTGGAGGTGCGGGCCAAGTTCCTGGGGGACTTCGTCGACGAGTACAAGTTCTCGCTCGGCGTCACCGTCCCGGTGGCGAACCTGTGCCCGTGCTCGAAGGACCTCGCCGCCGCCGGCGCCCACAACCAACGGGGCGACGTTTACGTCGAGGTGGAGTCGCGCCACATGATATGGATCGAGGAGGTCGTCCAATGGGCGGGGGAGGCCTCCTCCGCGCCGCTGTTCGCGCTGCTCAAACGGGAGGACGAGAAGGCCGTAACCGAAATGGCCTACGACCGGCCGCGCTTCGTCGAGGACGTCGTCCGTCACCTCGCCGCCGCGAATCCGCGACGGCCCGTCATTTTAAAACGGCGAACTTCTTCCCCACCACTTCGCGTTC
>CP070633.1:496013-500836 GCA_020356085.1 Candidatus Coatesiibacteriota bacterium
GTCGCCAGGTCGCGGTAGAGGTAGTGGAGGAGGCGCCGCTCGGTGGGGTCCTGCGCCTCGTCGCGCTGCTGCTTCAGGAAGGCCAGCAACTCCGGGTCGTCGGAGAGGTAGGAGTATTTCTCGAGCAGGCCGGCGATGTCGACCGGCTTGCCGTGGACGGAGTTGTCCCAACTCGCCTGGCACCACTCGCGGATGAGCTGGGCGTTGTCCTCGCGGATTTTCTCGAGGTCGTACGTCGCGGCGGCGGCCGAGCCGGCCAGCGCGGCCGCGGCTACGATTGCCAATAATTTACGCATTTATTTTCCTCTCGTGAAAAACGTGATTAAACCTTGGGGGTATTATATAATTCTAACACGAACGGCGGCCGGCCGCCACCGCTACCTCCCGGAGGGGCGGGCGGCGGCAATACGCCGCCTCCGGATTATGAGACGGGTTATAGGCATTGCGGTATGCGGGGCCGCGGCCGCCGCGGCTGCGACCGGGCCACCCCCCGGGTGGCGGCCGTTCGCGGACGACTCTCCGTGGAACACGCCCATTCCCGCCGACGCCGCCGCCGACCCCCGGTACGGCGACTTCTTCGCCCGGCTGGCGGAGGCGGAACCGGAGGCCCGCCTGGTTATCAATATCCGGGCCTGGTCCATACCGGTGTGGTGGACCGACGTCGGCTCCGCTCCCCGCTACGACGTGCCGACCATCAAGTGGTACGTCTTCAACGAATTGGTCGACCCGGACCGGGACCGCCTCGCCGAAGGGATCCCCATTCCGGAGGGGGCGACGCACGACCCCATGAACGACCAACACATGTGCGTCGCCGACTGGGAGGCCGGAATCGCGTACGACTTCCTGCGGGCGGAGTACCACGGCCCGGGCGACTGGCGCGCGCGGTCGGTCGACGTGTGGGACCTGCGCGGCCCGGGCGTCCACGAACGCGGCGTCCACAGCGCCCGCGGGTCCGGCTTTCCGCTGCTGGCGGGGCTGATTTTGCCCCACGAGCTGGCGGCGGGCGAGATCCGCCACGCGCTGGCGCTGGCGACGCCCAACTGCCTGCCGCAGTACTACGTCTACCCCGCCTCCACCACCGACGGCGGCTCGACGGCCGAGCTCCTGTTGCCGGAGGGGGCGCGCCTCCAGCTCGACCCCGCGCTGGAGGTGGAGGAACTGGGGCTCTCGCCGGAGGGGGAGATAATCGCTCGCGCGCTGCAAGTATACGGCGCGTACGTGTGCGACAACGCCGGCGCGCTGGCGCTCTACGCGCAGCAGAACGCGGCGGAGTGGAAGGGCCGGCTGACGTACGATATGCTGAGCGGCGTGCCCCTCGACCGCTTGCGCGTGCTGGAACTGCCGCCCTGGCAATATCAAATCCGGCCGCCGTGGGTAGTCCGATAGGCCTTTGACGCCGCGGCGGCGTTATGGTATGATGGCGCGGAAATCGCATTGCAACCGCTATAATTTCATCCCTTTCCGTAGGAGGCATCACGTATGAGGTGGGTACTCGTTAGCCTAGCGGCGCTCGCGCTGGCCGCGGGCGCGTTCGCCGGCGAAAACACCGGCGAGATCGTCAAGACCAAAGTGGCGGGCCCCGGCGACGGCCAACCCTTCGAGACCGTCGTCAACGACGCCGAAGACAACCCGCTCATGGGTATCGCCTGCTCCGAACTGGAGCGGGGCGAAAAGGACGTCAAGATCTACTGGCTGGACCCGGAGCATATGCCCTCCGCGGACGCCACATTCTACTTCACCTGGGGCGACAACGTCGAGGAGTGCACGGTGGAGGAGAACTGCGTCGGCCTGGGCCAGTTCCGCAACCTCTTCCTGGAAGGCCAGTCGACGGTCACGATGCGGGTCGTCTTCGTGGGCCACGTCGCCAACCGGCTCAAGGAGGGGGCGATTAGCGCCGACGACTTCTACCCGGTAGCCAATACGCCGGGCCAGTGGGGCTCGGTCGTCAACGCCTCCGGCCTGAAAGGCACGTTGGAGGAAGGCCTCCCCGGACCGAAATACCTCGACCTGACCGAGTACGGCGCCACCGTAAGCGTGGACGCGCAGAAGTACGAGGCGACCTTCACGTGGAAATACAACCCTACGGCCGGCTTCATCGTCGAGGACGGCCAGCTCGAGCTCGGCCTGGTTGTCGTCCAGAAGTAGAAACGGCCGCAACGCGCATAAAAGGCCCTCCGCAAGGAGGGCCTTTTCGGCACCTCGGGAGGGGGACTCGCGCGCGGGGCCGGAACCGGCGCCCCCCGCCGGCGCCATAATATAAGCCCATATTTGATCGCAAATCATTATAAATAAAGGCCTAATCGCCGGCCGCCGAGAGTACTTTATAGTTGACAAGCGCGACCCATTTTATTAATTTATAAGACGGAGTCTCGAGTCGAAACCCTGCGGACAGTTCCCTCCTGGGAGGAAGGGACATGGAGGACGAGCCGAAGAAGCGCCAGGATATGATCCGCCAGTTGCGGATCCAGGCCTATCTCGACTTCGGCCGCGAATTCCTACGTTCCGGTCGTTACCAGCAAGCGTTGGCCGCGTTCGAGGAGGCCGTTAAAATCGACGGCGGACTCGTCCGGGCGCACATGGGGAAGAGCTTGGCGTTAACGCGCCTCGGTCGCTTCGACGAGGCGTTGGCGATCTGTACTGGGATTTTCGACCTCGAAGCGCACAGCCCCCACGCGTACAGCGCGCAGGGGGTTTGTTATCAAGCCATGGGGCTGGTAAACGAGGCGCGGAACGCGTTCGAAAAATCGGTCCAGTTCGGCCCCGACCTGCCGGGCAACTATTACAACTTCGCCTGTTTTTGGGCCGCGCAGCGGGAAGCCGGGAAGTGCCGCCAAGCTCTCGAGAAAGCGCTCGCCCTCGACCCTAAAATGAACGCCCTCGCGGCCACCGATGTCGACTTTAAACATTTCCGCCAAGAACCGTGGTTCCAGGAGCTAGTCGCTTTTAAATAGAGCCGCCCGTCGCCCCCGGAGGTGGCCGGAAGCCGGGTCGGCGGCGAGAACCCACGGAAACCTGGGAGGGTTTCCGTTTTCCGTGCCGCGATAGATTAGAAAATAACTTGACATAAAGACTCAGCTTGTACATCGATAAGAACCGTTAACTTAACCCTACCAGCGATGCCCTCGCCCGACGACAAGCCCAGGATCAGCCCCGAGAGGCTACGCGAAATTCGCGTCGACACCCACGTTACGTACGGCAAAGAATTCCTCCGCGCCGGCCGGTACGAAGACGCGTGCGCCGCGTTCGACAAAGCCCTCGAAATCGACGCCGGCGACGTCCGCGCGCTGGCCGGCCGGAGCCTCGCTTTAACGAGGTTGGGCCGCTACGACGAGGCGCTGGCCGCGGCGGCCGAGATTTTCCGCCTCGAACCGAATAACCCCTACGGCTACAACGCCCAGGCCGTGGCGTACCACGCCATGGGCCTGGCGGCGGAGGCCGAACAGGCTTTCGTCAAAGCCCTCCAGTTTGGCCCGGACAACGCGGCCCACTACTACAACTTCGCCTGCTTCTGGGCCGCGCGGGACGAGCCCGAACGGTGCCGCGAAAATTTGGCCCAAGCCCTCGAACGCGACCCGCGACTCAACGTCCTGGCCGCGACCGACGTCGACATGCGCAAATTCCGCGACGAGCCGTGGTTCCAGCAATTGGTGGCGTTCCACCCCTCGGAGGAAAGCTAGCCGGAATTAAATCATTCCGCCTCCGCCCCCGGAGACCGGCCCCCGCCGGTCCCTTTTTCGTTGACAACCCCCCCCTAAAAGGTTAACATCGAAGCCTTAAAAGGGATGACAGCCTCTCTCGAGGAACAGATAAAGCGCGACCTAGTTAAATACGTCGGCGTGCCCATGGAACCGGGCGAAATAGTTATCGGCTCCAAGGAAGACGGTACGCCGATTACCCGCGCCTTCGATCTGGTGGCCGACGACGGCTCCGTCGTCGCGTACATCCGCACCTCGGCACTCCACCTTCGGTCGCGCCCCGGCCAAAAAGCGTACGGTAGCTTGTACCGCGTCATGGGCGCGCTGCTCTATCTCCACCTGTGCAACGCGGCCCAGGAACGGTTCCTCATCATCAGCGACCGGGCGATGTACGAGGAGATCACCTCCGAATTCGAAACCATCTTTAAAGACATCAATATCGTTCACTACGACGACCTGAAAGCGAAGCTGTAACCCCTCGCCCGCCGGCTCTCTTCCGCCGCCGAACGCGGGCGCCTCCACGCCCCTCCGTTAGTCCGAGACCGCTGGCGAGAACCCCCGATGACGGATATGGGCTACGTCGACGACGCGGCCGCTACGTTACCCCGCCGGTATGTGGATCTGTAAAGTAAAAGGACAAGACATGCTCCGCCAAATCGGCAACACGCCGCTTATCGAGCTTCCGCCCCTCGGCGCCGAACCCGCGGCGAAGATCTGCGCCAAGCTCGAGCTCTTCAACCCCTCCGGCTCGGTGAAGGACCGGATCGCGAAATACATCGTCGAGAAAGCGGAGCGGCGCGGCGAGCTCAAACCCGGGATGGTCATCGTCGAGGTGACGAGCGGCAACACCGGCATCGGCTTCGCCATGGTCGCCGCGGCCAAGGGCTACCGCATGCGCGTTCTCATGCCCGAGCACATGAGCGAGGAACGCCGCATGATCATGAAGGCGCTGGGCGCCGAGGTAATCTTGACGCCGGAAGAGGAGGGTTTTCTCGGCGCGCTCAAAGTAAGCGAGGAGATGGCGGCCGAGGACGCGAACCTCTACCTCCCGCGCCAGTTCGAAAACCCCTACAACACCGAGGCCCACAAACTTTTCACCGGGACCGAGATAATCCACCAAACCGGCGG
>CP070633.1:500936-505720 GCA_020356085.1 Candidatus Coatesiibacteriota bacterium
AGGAAGGCGCCGAAGGTGTGTCTGGTAAGGAGGGTGAAGTCGTAACAAGGTAGCCGTACCGGAAGGTGTGGCTGGATCACCTCCTTTCTAAGGAGTTTTCGCGGGCGCGCCGCGCCGGCGCGGAGGGTTGGGCCCCTCCCGTCGAACCGGCACTCACTATGCGCCCCACTCCCACGGTCGATTGCGGCGGACGCCGCGTGGTGCACGCCTTCTAATAAAGTTTCGGGGAATACCCATTCCCCCGGCGGTCTTATAAAAATAAAATGACATCCCCCTCCCTCCTTTGACCTGCCGGGGGTCTTTTTTTATTTGACAAAGCTCAGACGGGCGGGTAGAATACGCGCCAAAGGGGGTACTTTTAATGACTAACTCGACGCTACCGCGGGCCGGCCTAATCGGCGCCGCGGCGTTTTGTATGGCGACGACGGCCGCGCTCGCCGGCTTCGGCGACGTCGTCTCCTCGTTCGCCGTTAAAGGCGAATGTCTTCCCGCGGCGCTAGCCTATAACGGCGCGTACGTAGTATCCTCCGACCCGGGGTCCTTCAGCGACGACCATTGGAAAGTTTGGTCCGAGGAGGGGTCGATTCTCGCCTCCTTCCTGCCTCCCCGGGGCTTAGAAATCCACGACGGCGCAGCCTTCGACGGTACTAACTATTGGGGCTCCAGCTATATCCAAAATACGGTATACAGCATGAATACGACGGGGTCGATACTTACCAGTTTCCCCCGCACGCGTACGTACGGCTTGACCTGGGATGGCCAATACCTGTGGACCTCGGACGCCGGCGGCAACAACGAGCTGTGCCGCCACACGACCGCGGGCTCCGTCGTATCGTCGTTCCCGGTCCCGCAACCTTTCGCGCTCGCCTGCGACCTCGGCTGGGACGGCGCTTACCTCTGGGCCCCCGACTCCCGCGGCTACGTCTACCGGCTCACGACCACCGGGACTATAGTGGCGTCGTTCGACCCGCCCGGGATGCGCACCAGCGGCTGCACGTTCGACGGCACGTACCTCCGCCTCTCCTGTTTCCCCGGCAGCGGGCCGTGGCATATTTACACCATCGACGTCGGCCCCCTGCCAGCCGTGGCCCCCGCCTCGCTAGGCCGGGTGAAGGCACTGTTTAGATAGGAGGTTGCGAGATGAGGATGATGATAATAACCGCGGTTACCGGGGCGCTCGCGGCCGGGTTTATCGTGGCGGCCCCGGCCGTCGCCGCCTTCGGCGAGGTCGTCGCCTCCTTCCCGGTCGCCGCCAACGTCGTCCCGCTGGCGGCGGCGTGGAACGGCTCCAACCCCGTCGGCACGAATAACCACGCCTCCGGCGACTACCTGTGGCGCGTATACACTACCGGCGGCTCGGTGGTTAGTTCCTTCGCCAGCCCCCACGACTCGTGCAACTACGGCGCGGCCTACGTAGGGCGGAGCCGCTACTGGGGCGGCAGCCAGAGGTTCGACCGCATCTTCCTGTTTGAGCCCGGAGGTTTTGTAGTCGACTCGTTCGCCGCCACCAATCCGTACGGCATAACGTGGGACGGCACGTATCTCTGGTGGCTCGGAACGGAAGATATCTTCCGCCAATGCACCTCGGCCGGTTCCGTGATCCGTACGTTCACGGTCTCGGCGATCGTGGACGGCCGCGACCTCGGCTGGGACGGGAGATACTTATGGTGTCCCGACAGTACGCGCGACTACGTCTACCAACTTACTACCGCCGGCTCGATCGTCGCCTCCTTTCCAGCACCCAACGCTATGACGTACGGTTGCACGTTCGACGGGACGTACCTTTGGCTAACCGGGATCTCCGGTTCGCCGGACTACTTCTATAAGGTCGACGTCGGCGTCTCCGCCGTACTGCCCACGTCGTTCGGTAAAGTAAAGGCGATATTCCGCTAAGGCCCGACTACCTCTGAGAACCCGCTCTCGGGGCGGGTTGTAACGTTCGTTCCCGCGCGGGTGAAGGTCGCGTTTGACCTCCTCCCCGAAAAGTGATAGTATTTAAAAATAACCGGGGGGTTTAAGGAGGCTCGTAACATGAGATACGCTTCCGTAGTTATCGCGCTATTGACTCCCGTCGCCGTGTGGTCGGGTTGGACCTCGGAGATCGTCGCCTCCGAGGGTAACGTCGGCGTGGGTTGCTCTCTCGCCGTAGACCGCTGGAACCGTCCCCATATCGCCTACGTAGACAGCACCCAGGATAAAGTCATGTACGCCCGCTATTCTGGTTCGAGCTGGGAATTTCAGACTGTCGCCTCCGACGCCTCGGTAGGGGGAGAGACGGCGTTGGCTTTAGACGCATTCGGCAATCCCCACGTAATATTCAATAACAGCAGCGAGGGAGAATTATCCTACGCCTACCGGTCCGGCGGTACGTGGCAAACGGAACCGATAGAGGAAGGAGCTAGCGTCGGCCTAAATTGCTCCCTCGCCGTTTGGCCTGCCGGCCCGCGCGTATCGTATACCGTGCCCTCGGGATTCGATACGCATCTGAAATACGCCGTAAGAAACGGCGGGAGTTGGCAAACCGAATACGTCTTAAACACCGGCACCGGGGGCGAGTTCAACGACATTATAATCGACGACGAGGGCGCGCCTCACATATTCTATTTCCACGGCACGAGCGGCAACATTAAACACGCCATTCGCGGCGCCTCCGAATGGTCCAGTAGCGACGTCGCCCCCGGCATCGATTGCGACGCGTTCGTCGGACCCGGCGGCAAAATCCACCTCAGCTTCCCCACAACCGGGCCCGACGCCCTTGACTACGCCGTTTCGGCCGGAGGGAATTGGGATATCGAAAACGTGGCCGCGGCCAAGGGCTCACCCACCTACGGCCAAATTTGCGTTAACGTCGCCGGCGACGTTTACATATCCTATTTCGACCGCGACGAATTTGACCTCCACGTAGTGGCGAAAAAGGGTGCGGTATGGACCGACGTACTCCTGGCCGCGGAGGGGTACGTGGGCGTATCTAACTCTATTGCCGCAGGGCCGAACGGCTACCCGCTCGTCGCGTATTACGACGCCACCAACGGCGACCTGGAACTAGCCCGCTACGATCCGCTGACCGACGTCGAGCTGGCTTACTTCACGGCGAAACGCTCGGGCGCCGGCGTCAACGTACGCTGGGCCGCCCGGGACGACAGCGGCGTTGCCGGCTATAACCTCTACCGCGCCGCCGCCGGAGGCGAGCGCCAACGCCTTAACCCCTCCCTCCTCACCGGGGCTTCGCCCTTTCTCTACCGCGACGGGGCCGCCGAGAGCGCCGTCGCCTACCGCTACTGGCTCGAGCTTGTCGCCGCCAGCGGGACGCGCCGGACCTACGGCCCGGCCGCGGTGCCCCCGGCGGGCAACGCCCATTCCTTCGCCCTCCTCCAGAACGTGCCCAACCCCGTTGCCGACGCCACGACTTTCACCTTCGAGTTGCCGGCGGGCGCGGACGTGCGGCTGGGCGTTTACGACGCCGCGGGCCGGCGGGTGGCCGCCCCGGCCGAGGGCTACTACGGCCCCGGCCGGCACGACGTACCCTTCGCGTGCGGCCTCGCCCCCGGCGTGTACCTGTACCGCTTGGAGGCCGGCGCGAACGTCGCCGCCCGAAAGATGGTCGTGGTCGAATAATGGCCCCCGAACCAAAAACCCGCCCGGAGGGGCGGGTTTTTTCGTGCGCCGCGAACGGGACACGGCTTTAAGTTGACGCCCGGGGCAAAACCTGATAGACTTCTACGCATAGGAGGTCAGCGATGAAGGCGATTTGCATATCGATAATAATGTGTACGGCGTTACCGGCCGCGCTGTGGGGCGGTTGGGTATCGGAGACCGTGGCCGAGGGAGGCGACGTCGGGTCCTGCTGCGCGCTGGCGGTGGACCGGTGGGGCCGGCCGCATATAACCTACTTCGATAAAACGAACAACAAAGTAGTTTACGCCAAATACATTAACTCGACGTGGGAGTTCGAAGACGTGGCGACGGGCGTCGCGGTATCCGCCAACACGGCGCTCGCCCTCGACGCCTACGACCGCCCCCATGTCATGTTCACGGACGACGGCGAGTACGAGATGAGGTACGCGTACCTCTCGGGCGGTAGTTGGACCACGGAGGTGGTGGAAACCGGAGACGGTTACGGCCTCCGCGTATCCATCGCCGCCTGGCCCTCCGGGCCGCATATTTCCTATACCTACGCCGTCTCCATGAGCGTCAACCTCAAATACGCTTATCGGGAAGGCGGAGAGTGGCAAAAGGAAACCGTCTCCGGCGGCGGCCTGTTTAACAAGATTATGATGGACGACCAGGCGAGGCCCCATATTATCGACTACTACGCCGACGGCTCGGACCTGGTGGTGCGACACAGCGTGTACGACGGCGAAGAGTGGTCGGACGAGGATATCGGCAACGGCCTCGATTCCGACGCGACCCAGGGCCCCGACGGTAAAATCCACGTCAGCTTCGTCAAAAACGACAATACCACGCTCTACTATGCTTACGAGAACGGCACCGATTGGCAAACCGAAACGGTCGGCGCGGCGAAAGGTGCGCCCGCTTTCACCCAGGTATGCGTGAACGGCAATAAAGACGTATTCATCACCTATTTCAATTTCGACGGCTCCGACCTAAACGTGGTCACTAAAAAGGGGAGCGCCTGGACCCACGACGTCGTCGCCACCGGCGGGTACGTGGGATTCCCCCACTCCACGGCCCTGGGGCCGGACGGCTACCCCTTCATCGCTTACTACGACGGAACTAACCATAGCCTGAAACTCGCGCGTTACGACCCGCTGACCGACGTCGAG
>CP070633.1:505820-510452 GCA_020356085.1 Candidatus Coatesiibacteriota bacterium
GTGTAATACCGGACGCGGTGGTTCCAGTATTCGGTAACGAAGACGCGGCCGTCGCTACCCGCGGCCAGGCCGTAGGGGCCGGAAACGTTCGAACTCCATTTCCCGAGGAAAGACCCCGTAGCCGTGAAGTACTGGATCCGGTCGTTACCGGTGTCCGCGACGTAAACGTTGCCGCTCGGCGCCACCGCTACGCCGCCCGGGCCTGCGAACTCGCCGTCGCCGTTACCCCTCGAACCCCACTTGCCTAAAAAGGAACCGGTAGGCGTAAAATACTGAATACGGTGGTTACCGGTATCCGAGACGTATACGTTGTCGTTAGAGGCTACGTCCACCGTCCAGACCAGATTGAACTGGCCGTTACCGGTCCCCGGGGAACCCCAGCTGCCCAGGAAACTCCCGGTCGCGGTAAAGTATTGGAGCCGGGAATTTAACGTGTCGACGACGTAGACACTACCGTTTCGCCCTACGGCGACGTCATCGGGTGAATTAAACTGGCCCGGCCCCGAGCCGTAAGAACCCCACATGCCGAGCCATTTACCCCTGGGCGTGAAATATTGAATCCGTTGATTTACGACGTCGGCGACGTAGACGTTGCCGTTGGCCGCGAGTGCGATACCCCACGGGTCGCGGAAGCGCCCGGGGGCAGGCCCCCTCCCGCCCCACTCGCCCTCGAACACCCACGCGCCCCAGGAGCAACCCGCGGCCGAGGCGAAGGCGGCGGCCGTTATGGCGATAATCCTCATTACGGTACCCTCCTATTTATAAAGCGCTTTAACCCGGCCCAACGACGTCGGCTCCACCGCAGGGTCGGACCAGCGGAAGTATTGGATGCGGTCGTTGTCGCTGTCGGCGACGTAAACGCGCCGGCCGTCCGGCTTGACCGCTATACCCACCGGGTGGGCGAACTCCCCCGGCAAGTAGCCCAATTTCCCCCATCCGCCCAGGAAGCTGCCGGTGCTCGTGTAATACCGGACGCGGTGGTTATGATATTCAGTAACGAAGACGCGGCCGTCCCTCCCCACGGCAAGCATGTAAGGCCGGGAAACCATAGAACCCCACTTCCCAAGGAAAGAGCCGGCCGCCGTGAAATACTGTACGCGGTCGTTACCGCTATCTGCTACGTACACGTTCCCGTTGCTTGCCACCGCCACGCCGTTCGGGGATACGAACTCGCCGTTGCCGGAGCCGGTCTTACCCCACTTGCCCAAAAAGGAACCGCTCGGCGTAAAATACTGGATCCGGCCTTCGACGTTCCGGTCGGCGACGTAGACGTTGCCGTTGGGGGCTACGGCCACCGAGGCAGGGTCGCCGAACTGGCCGTTACCCATGCCTTTGGAACCCCAACTGCCCAGGAAGCTCCCGCTCGCGGTGAAATATTGAACGCGGAAGTTATACAAGTCCGTAACGTAGACGTTTCCGTTGGGCGCCACGGCGATGCCGAGAGAGATGTTAAATTGGCCCGGGCCGGAACCTCGACTGCCCCACATGCCGAGCCAGCTCCCGGTTGGCGTGAAGTACTGGACGCGGTAATTACCGACATCTACGACGTAGACGTTAGAGTTGGGCGCCAACGCGACCCCCCACGGTTCAACGAACCGCCCGGGCGCGGGGCCGCTACCGCCCCACTCGCCCTCGAACACCCAGGCGCCCCACGCACAAACGGCCGCCAGCGCCGTCAGCGCCGCGGCCGCAGTTATCGCGAGCTTATTCATATCTCATACCCCCTTGGGTAGAGGTTTAAACCAGGACCTCCAACCCTTGTCCTCTCCTTCTACCTAAACAGCGCCTTCAGGCTGCCCAGCGATGTCGGCGCGACGGCGGGTTCGTTGCGGTTGAAGTATTGGACCCGCTGATTATCCGTATCGGCGACGTATACGCGGGCGCCCGTCCGCGAAACGGCTACGCCGCAGGGGTTGTTGAATTGGCCCGGCCCGTGCCCGGACGAACCCCACCCGCCCAGGTACGACCCGGCCGGCGTGAAATACTGGATGCGGTGGTTCCCCGCATCCGCTACGAAGACGGTCCCGTCCGGGGCCACGGCAATGCCGCGCGGCCTACCGAATTGACCCCACATGCCCAGGAACGAACCGGCGCGGGTGAAGTACTGGACCCGGCGGTTTTCGCGCTCTACGACGTATACGTAGCCGTTGGGACCGCAGGCGACGTCTGCGGGCCGGTTGAACTGGCCCGGGCCGCCGCCGTGTGTCCCCCACGCGCCCTCGACGCCGTAAAGGCGGGTCAAGTATTGGACGCGGTCGTTATTCGTATCGGCGACGTATACCTTGCCCCAAAAGGAGGCGTCGATGCCCCCGGGCCACTTGAAATTCCCGACGGCCGCCCCGTATCCGCCCCAGTAGTCGAGGTACGAACCGGTCGCAGTGAAGAGTTGCACGCGGTGATTGGAAGTATCGGCGACGTAAACATTACCTCCCCGCGCCACAGCTACCCCCTCCGGATACCACAATTCGCCGGGTTTCGTTCCCTTCTTACCCCACTTCCCTCGGAACGAGCCGGAACGAGAGAAGTATTGTATCCTGTGGTTGCGGCGGTCGGCCACGTAGACGCCCCCATAGGGGCTAACGGCCACGGCCGTGGGGGTGTCGAATTCGCCGTCTCCCGTCCCTTGTGAACCCCACTCACCTTCGTACGTCCAAACGCCCCACGCACAAACGGCCGCCAGCGCCGTCAGCGCCGCGGCCGCGGTTATCGCGTTCTTATTCATATCCCATACCCCCTTGGGTTATTGCCCCTTACGTTTGACTATACCACGGAACCTTGCTCAATGCCAACCGAAAAGGGCCGACCTGAAAGTCGGCCCCTACTTTTCCTCGCGAGTTCTGAAGCAGTTTATTCGGCGCCCGTCATGCGGCCGTACTCCTCGCCGACGAGGAGGTGTTTGTAGTCCGTCTCGTTCTCCATGGGCGCCGTGAGTTCGAACGCGGCTCCCTCCTGGAAGAGCATGATGAAATCGGACCCGCCGAACAGGAAGTTGCCGAGCATGTCGCCCTTCTTATGAACGGCGCCCACCACGACGTCATCCTCGAAGTTGACGGAGGACACCTGCGCCATCCCCATCGGCATGAGGGCCACCAGGCCGTATTCGCCGGTGTCCATAATGACGTACCCGCGCGTCTGCGTAAACTGCCAGCCCGTCGAGTCGAGGGGAATGTATTCGCCCCGGCCTTCGTCCCACGCGACGTCCAGCGCCACGTTTTCGGCGATCGACTTCTTTTCCAGAATCGTCCCGCCCACGGCGAAATGATACCGGTGGTAATCGAAGACGTTGAGGAACGTATGGGTGAGTACGCCGTTGGCGAACGCGTCCTTATACGCGCTGTCCTCGCCGAGCAGATCGCTAACGCTGTAATAGGTCGCCAGTTTGACTTTCAGGCCGCCGTCGACCTGGATTTTGGAATCGCCGTCGATCGGCCATATTCCTTGAGGAACGGAATCGGCCGGCGAGGTAACTACCGAGGCGTCGTCCGGCGAGGTGATGGGCCGCACCTCCGGCGACTTTAAGTACTTGGCGAAAAATTGGTTAAAAGTTTTCCAGTTCTCGGGAGACTCGTACCAACCTTGTTGCAGGCCGAAGTTCGGATCGTTATAAATTTCCTGGTAAATCTCCTCGCTCCACGACTCCTCGCTGTCCGCGTACGCTCCCCGGGCTATGGCGAAATCGCGCATCCACGCGGAGAAAGGCCCGTAATATTGGAGCGCGTTTTTAAACAGGCCCTTGTTCTCCAATTCGGGCAGAGGCTGGTTAACCAGAAAATAGGGGTAACAGATGCCTTGCAGCATTTGTTCATGTTCCGATAAGTTCGGGAAGACCTCCAGTAAGTCCTGTGGCAGGCATTCGGAGGCCCGATCAACGAAATCGTAAAAATCGGACAAGCTCTGCACCGGGTTCGTCTTTACGTCGGGGTTGGCTTTGGCGGCCTCGGCGAGGGACCTTTCCAGCATGTCGCCGATCTCCGGATTATCCTCGATTAACGTAATAAGTTCCGCCGTAATCGGCTGATAAGGATGCTCCTCGACCGACGCCGCGCCGCAGGCGGCCGCCGCTGCGCATAACGCGACGAGCGGAAATAAAATACGCTTTCTCATACTCTCTCCTCTCGAAGGTCTTTAGGATATATAATAACGAACCGTCAACCGCCTCCACCATACGACATAGCATTAGAAAAATCAAAGGAAAACGAGCCGGATTTATGGCGTCCCCGGCCGCCCCACCGACGGAAAACCTCTTGCTCCGCCGGCCGCGCCCAGCTATGATATAAACGCCCTCCGGCGGAACGGGTAACGAACATCGCCGAGGGCTTTCCCCGCGACACCGGCAAGGAGGCATAAAAATGGCTAAGGGCCGAGGACGGCACGCGCAGGCGTGGATAACGATGACCGTATTGTGCCTCCTCTTTATGGCGTGGACGTTATTCGTGATCACTCGAGGCACCGAAATCCTGCCGACGGCATTTGAAATCGCCGGGTCGCCGCAGTTAACGGAGGACTTCGACGAAAAGGCGCTCGACTTCATGAACATGAGCATGCTGAAGCCGCTGTGGGAGGAAATGTGGTTCGGCATATTCGGCCTGTTTATCGCCGGCGGCCTGAAGAAGAGGTACAAGTACGCTTGGA
>CP070633.1:510552-515175 GCA_020356085.1 Candidatus Coatesiibacteriota bacterium
GCGGCCGGCGTAGAGGTGCGGCTCGACGACCAGGCGGTCGTTCCATACCTCCTTCCCGACCGGGCTCGACCACCTGACGTCGCCGTCGTCTTCGTCCAGCGCCAGGATATTCTTGGTGGGCGTGCCGCTGAAGACGCGGCCGTGGCCTACCGCGACCGGGTAGGAGTAATCTCCGCCGGCGTAGGAGGTCGTTTCGTAGGCCCAGAGCTTGGCGCCGGTCTCGGCCGCCAGCGCGTAGACGTGCGTGCCGGCCTGGACGAAAAGGCGCGCCTCCTCCACGACCGGTCGGGCCCGGACGTCGGCCTCCTCCTCCAGCCGGACGGACCACATAACCTCCCGCCGCGCGAGGTCGATCGCGTACACCCTCTCGCCGGCGCCGCAGTAGAGGACCTCCTCCTGGACCGTGAACGGCGAGTGGAAGCGGTCCGGGATCGTAAGGCGCCACCTCTCGGCGCCGGAACCTACCTCCCGCGCGACCAGGTTGCCTTCCCAATCGCCGACCAGGACGGCGTCGCCGTAGAAGGCAAGGCCGCGGGAGGGGCTGGTGCCGAGGTCTTCTTTCCAGAGGAGAGTCCCGTCGTCGCGGCGGAGGAGGAAGAGGCGGTTGCCGTCCGCGACGACGGCCACGGCGGCCGGCCCCTCCGCGACCGCGCACCGGCGACAGTCGCCGACGTCGAGGCGCCAGTACTCTTGGAAAGGGCCGGCGCCGCCCGGGCCGCAGGCCGCCCCGAGGAGCGTTAACGCTATCGCTGGAAGTAGGATCCTCATTGCTCGCCTCTCGAGTCGTCTCGGGTTATTGGGGGATAGATTGTAATAAAAAACGGGGGCCGGCGAAAGCCCCCGTTTGCGGGTGATCTAGCGGATTATTCCTTAAACCGCCACTCGAAGCCGTGCTGGGCTTTTTCGCCCGTTATAACGAGCCGTAAGTTTTCTCGCGGCGGTTCGCGGTAGGGGTTTACGAAAGCTATTTTAAACGTTTTTCGGCACCATACAATATCTTGGGAGTCTAAAACGCGAATATCGCGGAGTTCTTCCGCTGTGAATTTGGTCTTGCCGGCGTACTTCTCGGGAATCACGGCGTCGTGAAGTTCCCGGACCATGACTTTACGAGGAGCATTTTTATCGACGTCGATAACCGCCGGCGCGAGCTGGGTCCCCTCCCGCTCGAGGTAAACCGTCCACCGGTCCGGGTCCGCGAGGTCGGCATCGGCCCGTTCGCGCGCGCTGATCGTAACGTAGAAGATTAGGAAGTTCCGGAAAACGCTTTTCGCTTTTTCGGCCTCCGCGGGTAATTCAGATTCCTTTACCTTCCCGTCGGCTACGGCTTTCTTGAGCCGCGAGCAGTGCAGGCCCCACCCGTAGAACGTAGCTTCGATGAAATCGATTTCGCTCCCCGGTAATACGGACATCCAGGATACGCTGTAGTTTTCGCAAACGTCGTCGTATTCGGCGGAGGCGGCGGAGGCGTCCTCGGTTAAGGGAACGAAGGGTATTTCGTCAGAGCGCTTCCAGGATACGCCCTCTCCCGCCCCGGCCGCCGCGGCCAGCAGAACCGCCGCTACCAACGTCCCGACCTTACGCATAGTTCCCTCTCGACTCACTACTCCTCGAACCGCCACGCGAAGCCGCACGCCGCGTCTCGGCCCGCTACCACCAGCTCTATCGCCGCCGGCGGGTCCGCCTCGTACTCGTTCGCGAACGTCACCTCGTACGTCTTGCGGAAGTAGTCGCGGGCGCGGGATTCGCCGGAGGCCGGGTCGAGGGCGAGCTTTTTGTTGTAGGGCACGTACGGCCCCTCCACCGCCGAGAGGCGTAGCGGGAGCTGCCTTTCGCCGTCGCGTCGCAGGTAGACCTCCCACTCCTCGGCGTTGGGCAGCTCGGCGGCGGAGAGGTCGTACGCGCCGACCGTCACGTAAAAGACGAGGGTGAGGGGGAAGAGCGGCCCCTGGGCCCGGGCGGCCCGCTCCAGCGCGGCCGGCGGGAAGTCGTAGCCCCGCAGCCGGTTTTTAATCTTGGCGCAGTGGACCTCCCAGGAGTACAGGTCCACCTCCACGAAGTCGACGACGGCGCGGGAGGCGTTGTCGCGCCAGGTGAGGCGATAGGCCGCCGTAACCCGGTCGACGTCGTCGGTTATGGCGGCCACGTCGCCCGAGCACGGGAACGTGCATCCCCCCGTCGACGTTACCCACGCGACCTCGGCTGCGGCCGCGACGCCGGCCGCTGCGGCGACGAGTACTAACGCCCGAAATGCTTTGTTCCTCACCCCGGTACCTCCCGGTTAAGTTACCGCCGACCGCCGCGCGAGGCCGCGGCAAAAAAAAGCTCCCGCCGCCGCGGCCCAGGCCGCGCCGAGCAGGAGCATTGACGACCCTCTCCGTCGAACCCTCACCGCCGTCCTCCCGGGTTAGCGGGTGCGAAAATGTGCGCCGGACAGGATTCGAACCTGCGACCTACGGCTCCGGAGGCCGTCGCTCTATCCAGCTGAGCTACCGGCGCGCAATGGGTGGGCGAGGGGACTTGAACCCCCAACCTCCAGATCCACAGTCTGGCGCTCTAACCGACTGAGCTACGCCCACCGTCGTCCGTATACTATAACTTATTTGCGTGGCAAAGTAAAGCCCGGCCGCGACTAAAAGGGAACGCCGCCCCCGCGGAGGGGGCGGCGCTGCTGCAATGTCCTCTGCCGACCGAAAAGCGCCTTCGTCTCCTGCTCAGGGTCGGCGCGGTATCGGCCGAGGCGTTATTTAAAGGCTACGACCTCCAGGAACCACTCCTCCATCCGGTAGCGGGAGAAGTCGACGTCCGTCGCCGCCAATACGTTCAGGCTGGGTTCGAGGTCTATGGCTTTCGTTAGGTACTCGCGGCACTGCTCGGCGTCGGCCAGGGAGGCCCAGTAACACGCGAAGTTGTAAAAGTTACCGGCGACCTCCGGGCCGAAGTCGATCGACTTCCGAAACGCCTCCTCCGCCTCCCGCGCCCGGCCCATCGCCTGGTAACACACGGCCTGGGCGTTATAGCCGTGCGGGCTGTCGGGCTCCCGGTCGAAGATGTCGTCGGCGGCCGCGAGCGCCTCCTCGTACCGGCCGAGGCGGGTTAGCGCCAGGCTCCGGCCTAGCATCGCCCGGACTTCGTCGCCGCCGATTTCGAGCGCCTCGTCGAAGGCTCGCAAGGCGTTGGGGTAGCGGCCCGCGCGAAGGAAGTCCTTGCCGAAGGTGAGGAGCGTTTGCGTTCGGATTTGCCGCAATTTCTTTTCGCTAATCGGCGTCGTCGGTGGCATACGGTTTATCTCTTCCGATATCCTTTGTCGTGGTGGCGGATTTTCCGGGTAATTTTCGGGCATTGGTTTAGCCATCCTACTCCTCCCTGGGAATCTAACGCCGCCGGGGCCAAATGCGAGCCCGGCGCGGCCGTTGCGTATGAATAAACGTGCCTTTCATCACGTTTATTTGTAACCTAGACTGTCAGGAAGGGGTTGCTCAAAAGCGCTCGATACTGCTCAAATGCGCCTGCGCGAGGCTGCGAAAAAAGGCGCCAGTGGGGCGCCGTTTTCGCCGCAGCGGAAGGAGTTCGCGGGCCGGCCGCTATCCGGCGGCTTCCTCCTCCGGGGGCGGGAATCTCGAAACCATGACGAGATCCGCTACAACCTCTCCCTGTTCGTTGCGGAGGATTTCGCCGCGGACGCGGAGCCTCCATTTCTTGCCGTCGGGGGTGTTCACGTCGAGTTCGTACGGCGCGACCTCCTCGCCGGCGAGACGACGGGCGAAGGCGGCCATCGTTTTATCCTTGACGTCTTCCGGGACGAACGGGAAAGTGTCGAATTTTCGCCCGACGATTTCTTGCCGGCGGAGGCCGAACCAGGCTTGGGCGTTAGCGTTGGCGTCCAGAACCGTGCCCTCGGGGTCCAACACGATAACGGCCTCCGGCGAGAGTTCGAAGAGCGCGCGGTAGCGCTCCTCGCTGGCGCGGAGCGCCTCCTCCGCTTTTTCGCGTTCGGTAACGTCGCGGGCCACGGCCAGGATTCCGATAGCCTTATCGTTGGCATCTCGCAGAAAAATCGCCTTGGCCTCGACCCGTACTATGGAGTCGTCTTTCCGTATAAGTTCCAAGGCCACGGTCCGCGACCTCTTCGGATCCGCGGCCCCCGTGGCTTCCGCGGCCATTTCTTCGGCCAGCGTTTTCGCGGCCGCCTTGAAGGAGGCCGGCGTCGAGATCTGGTCTAACGTTAGCGCCGTTATTTCGTCGGGGCCGTAACCCAGCAGCGGCACGCTGGAGGGGCTGACGTAAGTGAACCGGAGGCCAAGGTCCGTCGTAACGATTACGTCCGAAACGTTGTCGGCCAATAACCGATAACGTTCCTCTGATTCCCGCAGCGCCTCCTCCGCCCGCTTGCTTTCGGTAACGTCGCGGAAGAGGCCGCGGGTCGAGACGGGCCGCCCCTCCTCCAGGCGGCAACTCGCGCTTCCCTCCACGACGATTTCGCGGCCGTCTTTCGTCACGAAGACGGTTTCGATGTGGTCCAGGCGTTCTCCGGCCAGGACGCGTTCGAATAATTCCCGGCACTTCACGCGGCTCACGGGATGGATGACGTCGAACAAGCTGAGATTCGATATCTCGTCGTCGTCG
>CP070633.1:515275-519699 GCA_020356085.1 Candidatus Coatesiibacteriota bacterium
CTGCCGCGGGAGCTCGCCGCGGCCTCCTTCGCCGGCGTCCACCTCCACGTGCCCTACAAAAACGAGGCGGCGCGGCAGGCGGAGGCTTTTGCCTCCCACGTGGCCGGAGGCGGAGGCGGCGCGCTCCTCTTCGCCGGCGAGACGGGGACCGGCAAGACGTACCTGGCGGTGGCAACGCTGCGCGCCGCCGCGGAGGCCGGCGCCTCCGCGACGCTCCTCTCCTCCGCCGAGCTGTGCGACGAGCTGCGGCGCCGCGCCTTCGACGTCGCCGAGCTGCGCGCGTACGTCGCGCGGGTGCGGGCTCACGATCTGGTGATAATCGACGACTTCGGCTCGGAGCGGCTGGGGCCGTCGGAGGGGGCGGTGTTGGACCACTACGGCCGCCTCCTCAAGTCCTTCGAGGGGGGAGGCGCGCTCCTGGTCACGACCAACTACGACTTCCAGGAGGCGCTGGTGAAGAACTTCGGCGACGAGGGCGACCGGTTGGCGCGGCGGCTGGGGGGCGTCCAGTTCTGCCGGCAGCTCCTCTTCGGCCGGCTGGTGCCGGCGGCGACGGCGCCGCGGTAAGGGGGTAGCGGTGGAGGCGGAACGGATACACAGGTTGCAATGCCGGGAGGCGTGGGCGAGCGGCGTTCGCGACTTCGGCCGGCACTTCGGCCACGTCGCCGCGGCGCTGGCGATCGGCTTTTTGCAGGGATTGTTCGTCGCGTGGGTGCTGTGGCTGTTCTGGTTCGCGGCGGTGGAGACGTGGACGGTGCTGGTCTCGCCGCTGTTCATCGGCGCGGCGGAGCTGGTGGGGCTGGCGGCACTGCGGGCGGCGTGGGCGCTCCTGCGCCGGCCGCCGCGGCGAAAGGAGGAGGCATGAGCGGCGGAGGCGACGACACGCTGGTGGGGTGGAAGGAGATAGCAGCGTACCTGAACGTCTCGATCTCGACGGCGCGGCGGTGGACGCGGACGCTGGCGCTGCCGGCCTACCGCCTGGCGGGGGGCGTGCGCTGCTCCCGCCTCGAGCTGGAGCGCTGGATCCGCGAGCGGCGGAGGGGGGTGGTAACGGCGTAGCTTATTATTTATATAACGCTTTTAACTTGCCAAAGCTTTGGGGCGTTACGCCTACGTCGCACTTCACCACTTCGACGTCATCTACGTCCCAAGTAGCGGAGCTGGCGTCATAAATCGAGCCTATAATAAACACTAACTGGGGGTATGCACGTTCTGACGGATATGCGTTCCGGAATTCGGCCTTACGCCAGACCCACGGAGAAGTAATTGACGGCCCCCAGTAACCGTAATTTCTATCAAAGAAGTATACTTTTTTGGTGCTTACTGTGCCGGTTTCCGTGTATCTGTAAAGGAACTTGATGAAGTAGACTTGTCCGGGCTCGATGTATACGGGGGGCGACTTTAACTCGTGGTATTGTATGGTCCTTTCGCTATAAAAATGCGCGTAGCCATTTTCCTTCCCGCCCCTTATTTCCACTTTACGTTTCCAACTCCAGCCATAAAGTATCCAGCCTTCAGGCGGGAATTCCGTTTTATTGAAATTTTCCTTTATTACGACTTCGGAGGCCAAAGCCGCCGAAACCAAAAGGATTGCGCCTACGGCCTTTTTCATTATCTTCTCCCTTCGTTCCCAACTTATATTAATTAACGATGGTTCATGATACGACGGGTCGGTTAATTTTGTCAAGTCGTAAGAGGCGTAGTCCGCCCCTTTACGGGCGCGGGAGCGCGGCCTGCCGGCCTACCGCCTGGCGGGGGGCGTGCGCTGCTCCCGCCTCGCGCTGGAGCGCTGGATCCGGGAGCGGAGGAGGGGGGTCGGGGGATAAACCTGCGAAAAAAACGCCGGCCTCGGGCCGGCGTTCGCTTTACCGGTAGAGGGCTTTTATACGCCCCAGGCTGGCCGGGACGACGGCGGTGTTCGGTTCGTGGGCGACGATTTGATATACCATTCCGCGCAACGGCGAGGACCCCATATCGTCCAGGGTCCAGAGGTACGTTCCGTCCCAGGAAAGGCCTCCGATTCCGAGTTTGCACATATCGATCTCGAACGAATAAAGTACGGAGCCGGAAGAAGGGGCGAGAGCGTATATTGTCGGGGGCGGGTTTCTCGTTCCCGCGAAAATATAAGGCCCGCCGGCGGTGTCGCCGTCGTAGGCGACGCCGCCAACGCTATAGGAGGTCCTCAGCGACCTTACGACGCTTCCGGTGGAGGTCAAGTTCCACAGCCGCCAGGCGCGCAAGTCTCCTAGCCACAACGGCACAGTCGGGTTACCGTTGTAGAAATCCAGGGCCATCAGGTACGTCGCACCTGGGGGTAGGCCGAAGCTGCTAACGGTGGACCCGGAAGTGGCTTCGCGGCAACATACCCCCTTGTCGCTGCACGCGAAGTACAGGTACTTGGTAGCTTTTTCGTATCCGAGGCCGTCGCCGGGAAATCCGGAGAAACCGATTACGTCGACGACCGAACCCGTAGCCGCAATTCGCTGTGTAAAGAACGTGTGGTATCCCAACCAGATGTACCCGTCCCCGTACGCGAGGGATAGGGGGTAACTCGACCCTTCGTACCTTCCATCCCACGAGTTGACGACGCTTCCCAAATAAGAGGTCGCGGAAACCGCCGCGGCCGTCGCGGCGAGGAGAGCGATTATCGCCGAAGGTCTCCTCATGGTTCTCCTCCCCGAATCCCGGCGAAGCTGGTTTTCCGGCTATAGCCGGGGGTTTGCCGGTAATTTAGCGGAACAGCGCACGAATCCTACCGACGCTCGCCGGCGTGATCGTCGTATTCGGCTCGTGGGCAACGAATTGTAGTACGTAACCCGTCTTAGAATCGTTCGTCCATAGGTATTCGCCGTCCCACGTTAAGCCCTGCAGCCGGTCCCCCGTAACCGGCGCGCTAAAAGTGTAGAGGACCGAACCCGTAGCTGGATCTAAAGCGTAAATGAGGGGTTTATCGAAGCACGCCGCGACGAACAGGTAAGGCCCGCCGGCGGTATCGTTGTCGAAGGCCAGGCCCTCTACTTTGTTGATAGACATTCGGACCGACCTGACGATACTACCGCCCGTCGTAAGGTTCCATATCCGCCATGTAATACCGTCCGTGAGCCAGAGCGGTGCGGAGGGGAGGCTACGGTCGTAACAAATAGCTACGACTTTCGGGATGGTGCCGGGGAGCGGAAACGACGCTACGTACGACCCCGTTTCGGGATGGAGGAGGTAGACGCCAGCTTCGCTGCACCCGCACCAGATCCGCGAGCGATCCGGATCGTACGCCGCCTCTTCCGGATACTGCCTCGGAACTTTCGGAAGACCCAAAACGTCGACGATCGTCCCCGCACTGGATTCGCGTTTCGTAAATAGTTCGTCATATGTCACGTACATATAGCCGTTTCCGTAGGCAAAACCGAAGGGCGCTTTGCCGCCGCCCGGGTAACTGTAGGTCGCGTCCCAGGAGGTAACGACGCTCCCCAGGTACGAAGTAGCAAAAGCCCCGGCCGCCCAGCAGGCGACGAGGGCTACAGTCGTTCGCGTTTTATTCATCCCTTACCCCCGTTCGGATTTCCGGATCCGGGTCTCCCTTAAAATACGCTAACATTGTAGCTTTCAAAGATTAAATTGTCAATGGGGATATTTTAGGCTGGGGTTGGCCTGGCCCCGCTGCCGGCCTATCGCCTGGCGGGGGGCGTGCGCTGCTCTCGCCTCGCGCTGGAGCGCTGGATCCGGGAGCGGAGGAGGGGGGTGGGCCCTTCGCGAGACGTTTCCCCTTGACGGCGAGGCGTCTTTTTTCGCATATTTGGGGCCGGAGGTAGCGCCGTGAAACCCGAGCTAACGGAGGTAGTTAAAGAGGTTATCGAGGAGGCGCGCGCCGTCGAGGATATGGAAGCCAAGTTCGGCCGCTCGTTGTCGGCGGACGAGGACGACGTCCGGCGGTTCATATTGACGCGTACGGCCGTCTGGGGGCGAATTCCCCTCGTCGCGGAGATAAAGGAGGCGTTTGCGAGACTTCCGGGCGAGGAGGTCGACGCCGTGCTGCGCGCGCTGGACGAAGTAGACGTAATCCATTTGGCGGAGGACGGCGTAAGCGTCGCCGCGGCCTACCCGTTCTCGGGGCCGGAGACGCCTCACCTGGTCACGCCCTACGCCGGCGATTACCGGCCCGTATACGCGATGTGCGCCGTGGACGCGCTGGGTATCCCCTTTATGCTCGGCTGCGACGTCGCGATCCACTCCCGCTGCGGCCACTGCGACGACGCCGTCGACCTCCGCGTGGAGGGAGGCGAGATTACCTCGCTCGAGCCGGCGAGCGCCGTCGTGTGGTTCGACCTGGAGCCGCACCCGTGCGCCGCGGCCTCCTGTTGCCCCAACACCAACTTCTTCGCCTCGGCCGAACATCACGCCGCGGGGCAAGAGGGCAGGCCGCCGCGGCG
>CP070633.1:519799-524218 GCA_020356085.1 Candidatus Coatesiibacteriota bacterium
GTTGGAGGCGTTGATTGCCCGGTATCGCGAGCAATACGACGTCCCCCCCGCGGCGGTGGTGGAAGTTACGGTGGCCGACGACGCTTTGCTGGCGGATTTGAACGCGCGGTACCGCGGAGGTGAGGGGCCGACCGACGTGCTCGCGTTCCCCATCGGCCGGGACCCGGCCGAGCCGGAAGAAGTTTGGATTTGGGGGGAGGTCTACGTCTCGTTCGACCGCGCGCGGGACCAGGCGGCCGAGCGGGGACATTCGGCGGAAGAGGAGCTCGAGCGGCTCGTTGCTCACGGCTTACTCCATCTCGCGGGGTTCGGGCACGACGGCGAGACCGCCGTGCGAGAGATGGAGGAGGCGACGGCGGAGTTGCTCGCGCCCCCGGAGCCGCAACGATGATGGCGAAAAAGAACAGAACACGGCGAAGGCAAGCGTTTTTCCTCAAGGAAGGCGGCCTCGCGCGTTCGTTCAACAGCGCGTTGGAGGGCATCGTCTACGCCTTGCGGACCCAGCGCAACGTCAAAGTCCACTTCGCCGTGACCGCGCTAGTTTTGTTTGCCAGCGTCTGGCTCTCCATAACGAAAATCGAGCTTATCCTGCTGTTAATAACGATCGCGCTGGTGCTCATCGCGGAGATGGTGAACTCCGCGTTGGAGGTCGTGTTGGACCTCGCGGTCGACCGGTACCATCCATTGGCGCGCATCGCGAAGGACGTCGCCGCCGGCGCGGTGCTGTTTTCGGCGCTGAACGCCGTTTTAGTCGGGTATCTGGTTTTTTTCGACCGGCTTCGCGGCCCTCTCGTTACGACGATCGTAAGCGTGCGGCGGGCGCCGGAACACGTAGCCGTCGTATCGTTGGGGCTAACGGTGTTGCTGGTCCTGATCGTAAAAGCGATAACGGGCAAGGGCACTTTCTTACGGGGCGGCCTTCCCAGCGGCCACGCCGCGGCCGCGTTCGGCCTGTCCACCGCCGCTGCGCTGTTGAGCGGCCACCCGTTAATCGCGGCCATTACTTTTTTGTTGGCTTTGGTCATCGCCGTGTCCCGCGTCCGGCTGGGCGTCCATTCCGTTTTGGAAGTTTCGGCCGGAGCGTTTTTAGGTATCGGCGTTACGGCGTTGTGTTTTTGGCTTTTCGCGTAAACACCAACGCCGGGAGGTGTTCGTAAGCCGTGGAAGATCCTCCCTCACTTCTAACGGGCCTCGGGTTGCTCGCCGTCTACGTCGTGTTCGTGGCGGGGAGGTGGGCGGTAATCGTCCACGCCGCCCGCGGCCGGAAACTCGCCGGCGAAAACGCCGGCGGCCCGGCGGTACCGGTCTCGCTGCTCA
Source organism: Candidatus Coatesiibacteriota bacterium (assembly GCA_020356085.1). Taxonomy (GTDB): domain Bacteria; phylum RBG-13-66-14; class B26-G2; order WVWN01; family WVWN01; genus WVWN01. The sequence goes on from CP070633.1 coordinate 521,117, forward strand.
ACGCGCTGTTCTTGGCGGAATTGTTTTTGTTGATTGCGGTCTCCTACGTCGGCGCGCGGTGGGTGCGGGGTGAGGTCCCCGGGCTCCCGCTCCCGGTTGCCTGGTTACTCTGTGCCGCTCTCCTGTTCCTCGCGCGCGCCGTCGCGCGGGCGGCGTTGCCGAAGTCGGTGACGCGCGTGGTCGGATATTTCGCGGGGCCGGTGGCCAAGGTCTTTTATCTACTCTCCTTTCCGCTCCTCTGGTTTGCGCGCACCGTCGCCCGGGGGCTGGCGAAGGTAATGCACGCCGGCGGCGACGCGGAGGCGATATCCCCCGCGGCCGAGGTCGAAGCCGCGGCGGCCGGGGAGGAAGCCCGTCTGGCGGCGGAAGAGCGGGAAATGATTAACGGCATAATTAGCATCCGCGAAACCGTCGCGCGGGAGGTCATGGTTCCGCGGGTCGAGATGGTAACCGTCGACGTCCGCGATCCGCAGGAGGAGATTAAGCGCGTCGTCATCGACAAAGGCTTTTCGCGCATTCCCGTCGTCGACGAGTCGCCGGACAACGTCGTCGGCATCCTCCACGCCAAGGATATCTTTACCTTGGAAGCAAAGGGAGCGGACCTGCGGTCCGTCCTGCGGGAACCGTTCTACGTTCCCGAATCCAAAAAGGTCAACGAGCTTTTGCGGGAGTTCCGGGCCGCGAAGGCGCAGTTCGCGATAGTCGTGGACGAGTACGGCGGGACCGCCGGCCTGATAACTTTGGAGGACGTACTGGAGGAAATCGTCGGCGAGATCCACGACGAGTACGACGCGGAAGTCAAACTCCTCGAGAAGATCGGCGAGGAGGTGTGGCTCGTCGCCGGCCGCATGGACTTGGGCGAGCTGAACGAGCAGCTGGGCATCGCCATCCCGGAAGAGGACTTCGAGACCGTGGGGGGGTTTATTTCTTCGGTCGTCGGAAAAGTCCCCGCACCCGGCGAACGCCTCTCGTACGCGAACCTCGATTTTTACGTCACGGCGGCCGACGCGCGGCGGGTGAAACAAGTACGGCTCACGGTCCTCCCGGAAAGCCCTCCCGAAAACAAGGATTAAGCTTGACTCCCCGGCGCCGTTAGGTTATTAGTCTACACGACTCTTAAGGGAGCCCTAATTATGCAGCCATATTATCCGAGAGGCGACAGCGGGCGTTGCGGCTTGGCCCTCGCGGTGGCGTTCACGGCCATCGCGGCTCTCTCCGCGGGGGCCCAGGGCGACTTCGTCCCCGAAGGCGAGACGTGGGTTATCCGCAACCCCTCCGCGTGGACGCGCTTGCGCGGCGAGTATGCCGCCAGCGTCGGCGTCGAACCGTTCGTGGTGAAGTGCGAAGTGGGCTTGCTGGACTACCTGACGTTGGGCGTCTCGTACGGCGGCGTCGACGTCTTCGGCAACGATAAGCCGGCGATGAACCCGCGCCCGGGATTTCAAGGCCGGTTCCGGATTACCAACGGCGGGCCCATCCTCCCGGCGATCGCGGTCGGCTACGACGACCAGGGGTACGGCAAGTACTACGGCGTCGACCCGTACCTCGCGCGGACCCAGAATCGTCAGGTGGACTACGACCGGTACCAATTTAAGGCCAAAGGGTTTTACCTGGTATTTTCGCAGGAGATCGAGCTGCTGGGAGCGTTGGGCCTCCACGCCGGCGTGGCCTATAACGTTGTGGAAACCAAGGACGACGACGGCCCCACCGGTTTCGCCTCCCTCGAAAAGGCCCTCGGGCCCCACCTGATGCTGCTCGTGGCTTACGACGCGGCCTTCAACGACGACGCGCCCGCCTCCCTCGGTATGGGTTACGGCTATCTCGACGCCGGGATACGTTGGCGCCTGTCCGAGAATTTCAACGTCGAATTTTGGGCGACCAATATTTTAGAGAATCAAACCGACAAGCTCGAGCAGGAGGGCACGTACGCGCGCCTCCTCTATCTGACGTACGTCGGCTCGTTCTAAACCCCCGCCTCTTATAACCATGGCCGTCGAAACTCCCAAGAAATACGTACTCGACTTCGAGAAGCCGCTCGAGGCGCTGGAGGCGGAGATAGAAGAGCTGCGGGCCCGAGTGGAGCCCGGCGAGGAGGCCCTCGCCGCGCAGCTCAAGACCCGCGAGGAGGAGCTGGCCGCCAAACGCGCGGAACTCTACGCTAATCTGACGGCGTGGGACCGCGTCCAACTCGCGCGCCACCCCGAGCGGCCCTATACCCTGGACTACGTCCAGCGCCTTGTTGAGAACCCGTTAGAGTTCCACGGCGACCGCCTCTTCCGCGACGACCAGGCGATCGTGTGCGGCGTGGGGAAGTTCCGTGGCCGGAACATCGTCTGGATGGGCCACGAGAAGGGTCGCAAGGTCCCCGACAAGATCAAACATAACTTCGGCTCGCCGCACCCCGAGGGGTACCGCAAGGCCCTCCGGTTGATGAAGCTGGCCGAAAAGTTCCGCCTCCCCCTCCTCGCGCTGTTGGATACCGCCGGCGCCTATCCCGGCATCGGCGCCGAGGAGCGCGGCCAGGCGGAGGCCATCGCCCGCAACGTCCTGGAGATGTTCAACCTTACGGTGCCGTTCGTCGTCGCCGTTATCGGCGAGGGCGGCTCGGGGGGGGCGTTCGGCATCGGCGTCGGCAACCGCGTTCTCATGCAGGAGTACGCCTACTACTCAGTCATCTCGCCCGAGGGCTGCGCCGCCATCCTGTGGCGCGACCGCGCGTACGCCCCCCAGGCCGCCGCGGCCCTCAAGATCACGGCCGACGACTTGAAGGGGCTAGGCATTATAGACGAGATCGTCAAAGAGCCGGCGTTCGGCGCCCACCGCGACCACGACGCCGCGGCCGAGCTGCTCGGCGAGGCGATCGAGCGGCACCTGGCGGAATTGGAAAAAATGTCCGGCGAGAAGCTCCGGGAGGACCGCCGGAAGAAGTTCCTCGCCATGGGGTTCTTCGAGGAAAGTCCGGAGGGCGGACGTGGGTAACGAGCCGCCCGCGGAACCCGGAGGCCTTACGACCACCCTCCGCGTCCGCTACGCCGAGACCGACGCCATGGGCGTCGTCTACTACGGCAACTACCTGGCGTACTTCGAGGACGGCCGCGTCGC
>CP070633.1:524318-528701 GCA_020356085.1 Candidatus Coatesiibacteriota bacterium
CGCATCAGCGCCTCGCAGAACCGCCGCGCGCCGCCGGCCGTCTCCTCCAGCACCAGGCCGGCCCACAATCCCCTCCCCCGCACCGCGGCCAAGTGGGGGCTGGTTACCTGCCCTAAACGCTCCAGCATGTACGCGCCGAGCTCCGCGGCCCGGCCGCACAAATCGTCGTCGACGATTATACGCAACGCCTCCCGCGCGACGGCGCACCCCAGCGGGTTCCCGCCGAACGTGGACCCGTGATCGCCCGGCTCGAACACGCCCATCACCTCCGCGCTACTCAATACCGCCGATACCGGGTACATCCCGCCGGAAAGGGCTTTGCCGAGCGTAATCGCGTCGGCCTTGACGCCCTCGTGGTCGCAGCACAGCATGGCGCCGGTACGGCCCAGGCCGCTTTGGATCTCGTCCGCGATCAACAGAACGTTGTGCCGAGTGCAAATCTCCCGCGCGGCGCGTAGGTACCCCTCCGGCGGCGGCACGACGCCCGCCTCCCCCTGGAGCGGCTCGACAAGAAAAGCGGTGGTGTGAGCCGTTATCGCCTCCTCCAAAGCCTCCGCCTCGCCGTAGGGAACCAACTTGAAGCCGGGCGTGAACGGCCCGAAGCCGGTGCGGTACTGCTCCTCCGAGGAGAATCCGACGATCGTCGTCGTCCGGCCGTGGAAATTACCCTCGCATACTATAATCTCCGCCTGGCCCTCCGGAATCCCCTTCACGCTATAGCCCCATTTCCGGGCCATCTTAATAGCCGTCTCTACCGCCTCCGCCCCCGTATTCATGGGGAGCATTTTATCGAATCCCAGCAGTTCGCAAATTTCCTTCGCGAATTGCGGCAGCTGGTCGTTCCGGAATGCGCGTGAGGTAAGCGCGAGACGGCCGCACTGTTCGCGCATGACGGCTACGAGCCGGGGGTGGCAGTACCCCTGGTTGAGCGCCGAGTACGCCGCGAGAAAATCAAGATATTTATTGCCCTCCACGTCGTAGACCCACACGCCCTCGCCGCGCGTCAAGACCACGTCCAACGGTTTATAGTTCCGGGCTCCCCACTTCTCCTCGTACGCCATAAGTTCCTTCGCCGTCGGCATACCGCCTGCGACCTCCTTAGTTCTCGTTTCGGGAGGAGTAGCGCGGCGAGAGGCGGTGGGTCCCGCCCTCCCGGACCGTTACTCCTTGTTCGTAAAAATAGTCCAGCAACGCCGTCGCCTGTTTCCGCGACAGGTTATGTAAATCCTTATATTCCGCGGCCCGCACCGTCTCGTGGCTTTGTAAATACCGGACCAAATCCTCCCGCATTCGGTCCACGTAGGCCGGCGTCACGATCACCTTTTCGGGCAGCATTACGACCCGGCCCCGCGCCAGGGCGTACTTGAACATGGTCTCGCCCTCCGCGAACGACGCCAACCGCTGTTCCACCTCTTCGCGGCCCCGCATCGGCGGCCCGCTGGCCAGGAAATCTTCCAACGCCTCCAGCGCCTCCCGGTGCGCCGCCGTCAAGGCCGGCCCCTCTCCGGGGAGGCGGTATCCGCCGGCATGGGCCTCCAGCCGGCCGGCGGTGGCCAGCTCCTCCAACAGGGCGGCGCAGGCCTCCGCCGACAAGTCGTACGGCAATCGCGCCCGCACCTCCTCCCGGCCTACGGCTTCGCGGAGCGGATCCCGGGCCAGCGCTCGCTCGATTACGGTCACCGCCGCCTCCGTCAGCTCCTCGCGGTCAGCGGTCGGGACGTACTCGCCGGCCAACTGGAAAGCCGTACCCGCCTCCACCAGGCCCTTCAATAACCGGTCAACTTCCACCTTAGGCACCGCGGTTAACGCCGCCGCCAGCTCTGCGCGGCGGTACGACCGCTTCGGCCCGCGCGCCCGGGTGAACAGGGCCGCCAGCAGCGCCTTCGGATCCCCCTCCGCCGCCTCTACCTTTTGAAGCTCGGCCACGACCCACGGTTGGCGCCGGTGGGGAGTCGGCGCGGGGTCGAGGATCTTCCCGCCGCCGATTAAGCGGAGCGTGGAGGGATCCCGGAGAACGAACGGCTCGTACCGCGTCGCGACGACGGGCTCCTCCAGGACGACCTGGGCGTAATGGCTCTCCCCCGCCTCCGCGCCGTCGGCGTCGAGGAGGAGCAAGCGGCCCATCGCCTCCGCCGTGCCCTTGTTCAAACGAACCCGCGCCCGGTGCCGGACGGGGCCCGCGTCGAAGGTTACCTTCAAGTCCAAACGCCGCGTCGGCGCCAGGAGGCCCGGCTCGGCGATTTCCTGTCCCCGCTCTACCTCCTCGTGGTCGACGCCGGCGACGTTAAGCGCCGTCCGCATCCCCACCGCGGCGACCTCCACCGGCCGGTGGCGCGCTTGGACGCCACGTACGCGGACCTTCCGGCCCAGCGGCTGAATTTCGAGCTCGTCGCGCGGCCGCACCTCGCCGGAGGCCACCGTTCCCGCCAGGACGGTCCCGTGCCCCCGCATGGAGAAGACGCGGTCGACGGCCATGCGGAACGTCGTCCCCGGCGGCCGCGGGGGGACCCGCGCCAACGCCTCCTTCAAGGCGCCACGGACTTCCTCCACGCCCGCGCCCGTCGTCGACGACGCCGCGATCGTCGACGCTCCCTGCAAAAACGACCCGGCGAAGAACGCCTCCAGTTCCTCCGAAACGAGCGCCAACCAATCGTCGTCGACGAGGTCCGCCTTGGTTATCGCCACGACGCCGTGGCGGATGCCCAGGTGGCGGAGGAGGGCGAGGTGTTCCCGCGTCTGCGGCATCACGCCCTCGTCGGCGGCCACGACGAACAGGGCCAAGTCAATGCCCGCCACGCCGGCCACCGCCGTCTTAATGAACCGTTCGTGGCCCGGGACGTCGATAAACGTCGCCAGGACGCCGTCGCCGAAATCGATATGGACGAAGCCGAGGTCGATAGTCATGCCGCGCTCTTTCTCCTCCGGCAGGCGATCGGGGTCCTCGCCCGTCAGCGCGCGGACGAGCGCCGACTTGCCGTGGTCGACGTGCCCGGCGGTCCCGATCGTATACGTACGCGTCTCGGTTTGTTCTTCGCCCATCGGGGAAGTTTATCTTATGCGCCGGCGGAAATCAACACGGAAGCACGCCTCGGGGTTGCGTAAACGTCGGGGATTTCATAAAATCACGCGAAACGCCCCCCGACTTTCAAACCAGGCGGCCGAGCTATGATACCGGATACGAACGCCAACACTAAATCGGCCGGCGCGCGCACGGTCGCGTGCGCGTTGCTGGCCGCCGTCGCGGTGCTGGGCGGCTCCGCTCGCGCCGAGGACTTCGTCCTCGCCACGGTCGACGGCGAACCGGCGGTGACGTTCGAAGATCTTTCTTACTACCTCGGAAAAGTCGGACCCCCGGCCGAAGGCCCGGTTACGGCAGCCGAGGTCGCCGCGCTGGTGGATACCCTCGTCGACGCCGACGTTATCTTGCGGGAGGCGGAGGCGCGCGGTTACGCCTCCGAGCCGGATCTCGCGAAAGAGATCGAAGGTTACCGACACGCCCGCTTGCGGGAGCGCATGCGCGAAGTTCTGGTCGCGGAAAAACCCGTAACCGGAGCCGACCTCCGCGCATTCTACGAGAAAGATTCGAAATGGCGGAAATACGCGTTTATCGAAGCGAAAAACCGCGCGGAGGCAGAGGCGGCGTACCGAGAACTCCAAGAGGGGAAACCCTGGCCGGAGGTCGTACAGGCGTACTCGCTCCGCGAGGAAACGTGGGAGAGAGCCGGCGTTAGCCTCGCTCCGCTCGTATACGACGGGAGGGCGGCGAGCGAGGCCGTCTTCGCGACGGCCGCCGGCGAGTATACCGCGCCGGTACCGGCGAACGACGGCCTCCGCTGGCATATTTATCGCGTCGACAAAGTCATTCACGGCCGGGTCGACACCTTTGAGGAGGCCCGATCCGCACTCCGGGCGACGGTGGAGGGACTCCGGGGGGATTTCCTGGCGGCCGACCTCGCCTCCGAGTTGCGCGGCTCCGTCCCGATCCGCCGAAACGGACAGATGTGGAACGCCCTTCAGGAAGCGCCGTTTACCGAATTTCGCGCGGCGTGGGGCACGGCCGAGGTTACGGCCTCGGACGTCGGCGGCGTCGCCGTGACGGGCGAGGAGCTGTACAACCTGATAAGTAATTTCTACTTCATAGCCGACGTGGGCGTGGAAGCCCTTCGAGAAAAAGACGCCGACGACTTCGCGTACGTCGCGGACGGTTTGCTCCGTAAACTAGAAGGTGAGGCGCTGTTGGAATACGAGGCCCTCCGGCGGGGGTTAGACCGCGAGCCGAATATGGAAAGGGAATTCGCGGACTACCGCGCCGAACTTCTCACCGACAGCTTCATAACCCGCGAATTCGTCGCCAAACTCCCGCCGATCACCGCCGAAGACTGC
>CP070633.1:528801-533055 GCA_020356085.1 Candidatus Coatesiibacteriota bacterium
TTGTCGATTAAATTCGCCATAAAGAGGTAGCGAGAGGTGGAGCGTTAGACTTTCTTGAAGGCCAGGGTGGCGTTCTGGCCGCCGAACGCGAACGAGTTCGTGATTGCGACCTTTACCTCCGTCGACCGCGCCTCGTTGGGGACGTAATCGAGGTCGCATTCGGGGTCGGGGAATTCGTAGTTGATGGTCGGGTGGATGACGCCGTGTTTGAGCGTGAGGAGCGCGGCGACGCTTTCGGCCGCGCCGGCGGCCCCCAATAAATGCCCCATCATGGATTTGGTGGAGGAGATGGCGAGGCGGTAGGCGTGGTCGCCGAAGACGTTTTTAATGGCGAGGGTTTCGGCGGCGTCGTTGAGCGGCGTCGAGGTCCCGTGGGCGTTGATGTAATCGACGTCCTCCGGGTTAACGCCGGCTTGCGCAATCGCCATCTTCATGGCGCGCGCGCCGCCGTCGCCGTCGGGGTCCGGCGCCGTAATGTGGTAAGCGTCGGCGGTCATGCCGTAGCCGACGATTTCGCCGTAAATGTCGGCGCCGCGTTTGCGGGCGCGTTCGAAATCCTCCAGGATTACGATCCCGGCGCCTTCGCCGATGACGAAGCCGTCGCGTTCGCGGTCGAACGGCCGGGAGGCGTGTTCCGGGTCGTCGTTGCGGGTGGAGAAAGCCTTCATGATGCAGAACCCGGCGCAGCCTAGGGGCGTGATGGCGGCTTCGGTCCCGCCGGCGATAACGAGGTCGGCGTCGCCCCGTTCGATGACGCGGAACGCGTCGCCGAGGCAGTGGGCGGAGGTGGCGCACGCGGTCACGACGCAGCTGTTCGGGCCCTTGGCGTTGAAGTGGATCGAGATTTGCCCCGCCGCCATGTTCGAGATTAACATCGGGATGAGCAAGGGGGTGACGCGCCGCGGCCCCTTTTCGAGCAGCACCGAATGCTGCTCCTCGATAACGCCGATACCGCCGATGCCCGAGCCGACGATGACGCCGACCCGCGTCGGGTCGAGGTCCTCCGGGATCGTACCCAGGCCGGCGTCCTCCATGGCCATGATCGCGCTCACCAGCGCGTATTGGACGAAGATGTCCATCCGCTTAAGCGCTTTGGCGTCGACGTACTTCTCGGGCTCGAAGTTCTTGACTTCGCACGCGATTTTGCTCGAGAACCCCTCGGTATCGAAACGCGTGATGGGGCCGGCGGCGCCGCGGCCGGCGACGAGATTGTCCCAAAACGTGGGGACGTCGTTACCGGTGGGCGCGACCACACCCATGCCCGTTACTACAACGCGCCGTTTCGTCATAATACTTCTCCTCGCGAGTTGCGGCGAAACAGCCACCCTCGGCGCGGCGGAAGTGCCCCGCGAGCGGGCGCGAGGCCGCCGGCCGGCTCCCTCTCGGGGAGTCGGTCGCGGCGCCCGGGCCTAGGGATTACCCTTTTTTATTGATTATGTAGTCGACCGCTTGCTGGACGGTCGTAATCTTTTCTGCCTCTTCATCCGGGATTTGGATGTCGAACTCCTCTTCGAGCGCCATGACGAGCTCTACCGTGTCAAGCGAGTCGGCACCCAGGTCCTCGATGAACGAAGCCTCCGGCGTAACCTGTTCCGGCGTCACGCCCAACTGTTCGACGATAATCTCTTTTACTTTGTCGGCTACGTCCGCCATGCGGTGGTTCCTCCTGCGATAGAGAATTATAATAACGGGGATGAAACAGTTCGGTTCTACATCATCATACCGCCGTCCACGAACAGGACGTGACCGGTCAGGTAGGAGGCCGCGGGGGAGGCCAAGAACGCCACGACCTCCGCTACGTCCTCCGGCGTCCCGAACCGGCCGGCGGGAATGAGCTTTTTGTACTCGACACGAATTTCCTCCGGGAGCTGCGCCGTCATCTCGGTTTCGATGAACCCGGGCGCTACGCAGTTCGCCGTTACGCCCCGCCCCGCCAACTCTTTCGCCAGCGTCTTGGTGAGCGCGAGGACGCCCGCCTTGGAGGCGGCGTAGTTGGCCTGCCCCGGGTTGCCCATCACGCCGATGACCGAGGAGATGTTGACGATGCGGCCGGAGCGTTGTTTGGCCATCACTCGCGCCGCCGCCCGACAGAAGTGGAACGTACCGTACAAGTTAACTTTCAAGACCCGGTCGAAGTCGTCGTCGCTCATCCGGAGGAGCAAGCCGTCTCGGGCAATCCCGGCGTTGTTGACCAAGAGGTCGAGCGAGCCGAATTCCTCTTTTACGTGTTTTACGAACCCCTCCACCGCCTCCGGATCCGAGACGTCGACGACGAATCCCCGCGCCGGAACGCCGAACTCCCCGCCCAGCGCGGCGGCGGTCGCCTCGACTTCCTCCGCGAGTACGTCGCACAGCGCCAGCGCGGCCCCGCCGCGCGCCAGGCGCGCCGCGATCGCCCGGCCGATGCCGCGGGCCGCGCCCGTCACGACGGCGATTTGGTTTTCGAATTCCGGCATGGCCTGGCTCCTCCCTCGACCGGGTTACGCCCCGTAGGAGGCGAGCGCCTCCGCCGCGGCGGTCAGGCTCGCCTCGTCGTTCACGTTGAACACCTGCGCCTCCCGGTGGACTTTCTTGTACATGCCGGTGAGGACGCGGCCGGGGCCGAATTCCACGACGGCGTCGACTTCGCCGGCCACCATTCGGTCCAGCGTTTGGCGCCACCGCACCGGGTGGGCGATCTGTTTGTACAGCAGGTCGCGGATGACCTCCGGTTGGCTGGCGGCCTTGCCGGAGGCGTTGGCGATAAAAGTGCCCCGCGGCGGTTCTATAGCGACCGCTTTCAACGCCTCTTTCATCCGCTCGGCCGCCGGCGCGACCAGCGGCGAGTGGAACGCGCCGGAAACTTTAAGCGGGACGAACTTCCCGCCCTGCTCGCCGGCCAGTTCGCCGGCCCGCGCCACGCCGGCCGCCGTCCCCGACACGACCACTTGTCCCGGCCCGTTGTAGTTCGCGGGCACGACGAGATCGACGGCCGCGGCCTCGTCGCATATTTGTTCGACGACGGCGTCGTCCAATTTCAAGATCGCGGCCATGGTGCCCGGATGTTGGGCGCAGGCCTCGGCGACGAACCGGCCGCGCTGGCAGACCAGCGACAACGCCTCGTCGAAGCTCAACGCGCCGGAGGCGTAGAGGGCCGTGTATTCGCCCAGGCTGTGGCCGGCGTAGAAGTCCGCCTCGCCGGGGCACGCCTCCGCGAACAGGTCGCGGCACGCCGCCGAGAGCGCGAAGAGCGCGGGTTGGGCGTTTTCCGTCGCGACCAGCTCGGCCTCCGGGCCCTCCAGCGTCAGCTGCTTCAGGTCCCGCCCCAGCTGGTCGGAGGCCTGGGCGAAATACGCCTCCACGCGCGGCGCGCGTTCGAACAGCTCCGCGCCCATACCCACTTCGGCCGAGCCTTGTCCCGGAAATAGAAACGCGATAGCCATTTCTTCACCGGCGGGAACGCCGCGCCGGTCCTATTCCCACTTCACGAGATGCGCGGCCCACGTAAAGCCCGCGCCGAACGCTACGTTTAACAACAGGTCGCCCGCCTTAACGCGGCCTTGTGCCAGCGCCTCCGATAGCGCGAGCGGAATGGAGGCCGCGGAGGTATTGCCATATTTATCGAGATTTACGAACACCTTCTCGTACGGGATTTTAAACCGGTCGGCGACCGCGCTCATGATGCGCCAGTTGGCCTGATGCGGGATAATCAGGTCGACGTCCGCCCCGGTATACCCGGCGGCGTCCAGGACGTATTGGCCCGCCTCCACCATCGAGCGCACGGCGTTTTTGAACACCTCGCGGCCGGCCATTTTGATGTAATGCATCCGGGCGTCGAGCGATTCGTGAGTTGGCGGTTGCCGCGACCCGCCGCCGGGCATCTCCAAGAGGTAACCGAGCGAGCCGTCGGCCTTCATGTGCGTCGCGAGGATGCCGCCGTCGCCCTTCGCCGGCCCCAGTACCGCGGCGCCGGCGGCGTCGCCGAACAGGACGCACGTGTTGCGGTCCGTCATGTCCATGAGCTTGGTCAACGTCTCGACGCCGATCACGAGGATATTCTCGTAGCGGCCGGTCGCGATGAACTGCGCCGCGACGTTGCAACTATAGATGAACGCCGAACACCCGGCCAGCATGTCGAACGCGCCGGCGTTCTTCGCGCCGATTTTATCCTGGACGAGGCAGGCGGTGCTGGGGAAGAAGTAGTCCGGCGTGACCGTACCCAGGATGACCAAGTCGATATCCTCCGGCGGAACGTTCGCCCGCTCGAGCGCGTTG
>CP070633.1:533155-537370 GCA_020356085.1 Candidatus Coatesiibacteriota bacterium
CGGCGACGTCAACACCGCGCACAAAGAGATCGACCTCGCGCGGCCGAAAGAGAACGAGGGCATTTCCGGCTTCCTGCCCGAGGAGCGCGCCTGGATCGACAAGTTCCTCGCGCGCGGCTTCGTCGACACCTTTCGCATGTTCAACGGCGAGCCGGGGCACTACTCGTGGTGGGACTACAAGACGCGCGCTCGCGAGCGGAACGTCGGCTGGCGCCTCGACTACTTCTTCGTGAGCGAGAATTTTCGGGAGAACGTCCGGGCGGCGTTTATCCTCCCGGAGGTCAGGGGCTCGGACCATTGCCCGGTCGGCCTGGAGGTGGCGGCCTAACGACCGTTCGGAATGTATAGTAACGGCGACGTCGTAGGTCTCGTAGGTTATGCTCATCTGGTTCCAATTCCTCCTCTGTACGGCGATTATCGTATACGCCGGCTCGCGGCTGTCGAAGTACGGCGACATCCTGGCCGAGAAGACGGGCCTGGGCCGCGTGTGGGTCGGCGTATTGCTTATCGCCGCGGTGACGTCGCTGCCGGAGCTTATTTCGGGCGCAGCGGCCGTGACGGCCTACGACCTCCCCGACTTGGCCGTGGGAGGCGTCCTCGGCAGCTGCATGTTCAATTTGCTCATCCTGTCCCTCGTGGACGCGCTGGCGGGGCGCAAGCCGATATACGTCGGCGTTAACGAGGGCCACGTCCTCTCCGCGGGGTTCGGCGTCCTGCTGCTGGGCCTGATCGGCGTCAACCTCTACGTGGCCGGGACGCTCCCGGCGGTGGGGTGGGTTTGCGCGTTCACTTTCCTGTACGCGGCGTTGTACCTGGTCGCGATGCGCGTCGTCTTCCTGTACCACCGCCGGCGGATCGCCGTCGTCGTCCGCGAGGTGGCGGAGGAGCTGCAGTACGAGGCGATATCGCTGCGGCGGGCCATAGGGGCCTATGCGGTCAACGCCGTCGTCATTATCGCGGCGGCGGCCTATCTGCCGCACCTCGGCGAGGCGATCGCCGCTCAGACCGGCCTGACGCAGACGTTCGTCGGCAACTTCTTCGTCGCGCTGGCGACGTCGCTGCCGGAGCTGGTCGTCACCGTGGCCGCCGTCCGGTTGGGCGCCGTGGACCTCGCGCTGGGCAACCTCTTCGGTTCCAACCTCTTCAACGTCGCGGTCTTGGCGTTGGACGATATCCTGTACGTCAAGGGGCCGCTCCTGGCCGCGGCCTCCCCCCACCACCTGGTCAGCGCCTGCGCCGCGATTGCGATGACGGCGACGGCGATCGTCGGCCTTACGTACCGCCAGATTAAAAAGCCTTTCTTCCTGGCGTGGGATTCGATGGGAATTCTGGCCCTGTACTTCGCGGGCCAGGCGATCCTGTACGTTTTAAGGTGAAGCGTGTCTGTCGCCCGTGAAAACCGCGTCCGTAAAAAACCCGGTGGGCGGCGGAGGGGAGATGAAACGGACGGACGACATATCGATCCGGCCGGCGGCCTGGCCGGATGACCGCGAGGAAGTCCGCGCGCTCTTCCGCGAGTACGCCGCCTCCCTCGGCTTCGACCTCTGCTTCCAAGATTTCGAGCGCGAGCTGGCGGAGCTGCCGGGCGAGTACGCCTCGCCGCGGGGGACGGTGCTGCTGGCGTGGGGCGGCGACGTTGTCGCGGGAGGGGTGGGGCTGAGGCCGCTGGAGGAGGGGATTTGCGAGATGAAGCGGCTCTACCTCCGGCCGCCGTTCCGGGGCCGCGGGCTCGGGAGGCGTTTGGCGGAGGAGGTCATCGCGGCGGCGCGCCGCCTTGGTTACGCGCGGATGCGCCTCGACACGCTCGCCACTATGACGGAGGCGAACGCGCTCTACGATACGCTCGGCTTCCGCGACGTCGCGCCGTACCGCCATAACCCGATACCGGAGGCCCGTTACCGCGAGCTTACGCTATGACCCCGTTTCCGAAGCCGATAACCGACGTCATCCGCGAGCGCTCGTCGTGGCGCAGTTACGACGGCCGGCCGCTGGAGGCGGCGGACCGGGCGCGGCTGGAGGAGTTTCTCGCCGGGTTCGGCGCTGGGCCGTTCGGCGGCCGCGTACGCCTCCAGCTGGTAGAGGCCTCCGCGGAGGACCGTGCCGAGCTGAGGAAACTCGGGACGTACGGCGCGGTGAAGGGCGCGCGGACTTTTCTCGCCGGCGCCGTTAGACAAGCGCCTATGGATACGGAAGACTACGGCTACCTCCTCGAGGAGGCGATTCTCTTCGCGACCGCGCTCGGCCTGGGGACCTGCTGGCTGGGCGCCTCCTTCAATCGCTCCGGCTTCGCCTCGAAAGTGGACTTAAAGCAAGGCGAGAGTTTACCCGCGGTCAGCCCGGTGGGGTACGTGGCCGCGAGGCGGACCGTAGTCGACGCGACGACGCGCCTCTTCGCCCGCGCCAAGAAACGCAAACCGTGGGAGGAGCTTTTTTTCGAGGGCGACTTTACGACGCCCCTTCTCCCGGCCCGGGCCGGCGCGTACGAGGACGCTTTGGAAATGGTGCGGCTGGCGCCCTCCGCCTCCAACCGCCAGCCGTGGCGCCTCCTGAAGGAGGCGGGAGGCGACGTTTTCCACCTCTTTATAAGCCGGACCGCCTTTTATAGCGGCGTAGTCGCCAAGAGGCCCGGCGGCGACCTCCAACGCCTCGACATGGGGATCGCGGCTTGCCATTTCGCGTTGACGGCGCGGGAGGCGGGTCTCGCGGGAGAGTGGGAGGTGGGCGAGCCGCCGGCGGTCGAGCTGCCGGCGCGGACGACGTACGTCGCCTCCTGGCGCGCGCCGTAAGTCCCGAACCATAACGACGGAGTGTCAGGCATGACCGAGAAGGAGATACCCTACTTCGTCGACGCCGCCGCGGCGCCGACGATCACGCAGCTGCCGGGCCTCGAGACGACGATCCTCACCGGCCGGCACGGCGAGAAGATGATGATGGTCCTCAACGCCACCCTCCCCGGCCACGAGGTCCCGGAGCACTCGCATCCCCACGAGCAGATCGGCATGGTTCACAGCGGCCGGGCACTCCTGCGCATCGGCGGCGAGGAACGGGAGGTGAAACGGGGCGACTTCTTCCGCATTCCGGGAGGCGTACCCCACAGCGACGTCTGCTTGGGCGAGGAGCCGTTCGTCATGCTCGACATCTTCTGCCCGGTCCGGGAGGAGTTCCTGGCCCAGCTCGAAAAGTAAGTTGGCGGCCTCTCGCCGCCGATTTCGGAAAGGGGCGAAATGCGGATAGCGTTAATAGCCTGCGCCGTGGCGGCGGCCGCGTGCGGCGGCCGGGCCGGCCCGCCGGAGGCGGCGAGCGCGGAGACGGTGGCCGCCGGCGAGACGCCGGAATACCGCACCGCCGCGGACGTTAGGTACTACGTGGACCCGGTCGGCTATACCGACGCCTGCCTTCCCGGCGAGGCGCTCGAGATGTCGTTCCGGTGCTACAACGCCGGCGAGAGGGACCTGGCCGCGCCGGAGGTCTACGGCGCCTCGCGGATCACGCTGGCGACGGCCTCCGGCGACGTTCTCGAGCCGCCGACGCAGCCGCTCGGCGTGTACGACGGCCCCGCCGTAATCCCGCCCGGCGGGACCTTCTCCTCGACGGTGGACGTCGCCGCGCTGTTCGGCGGCCCCCCGCTCGGCGAGTACGTCGTGCAGTGGGAGGTGGACGGCGGCGTCGTCCGGCACCCGCTTTCGGTCCGGGAGGGGGCGGATTATTACCTCTACCGCCTCGCGAACGACCTGTGCCACAACGCGTGGGGCCTGCACTGCTACGGCGAGCACGGCTTCATGACCTCCGGCCTGGGCCGGGAGGCCCTCGCCGCGGAGGTTGACCTGGTTCACGGCCTGGTCGAGCTACTCGACGACGAGCGGGAGGCCTTCATCGAGGGAAGCGAGGACGCGACTATCGCCGATTATTACGGCTGGCGGGTGTGCGACTTCGCCGCCATCCTGCTGGTGGAGAGTGAGGGGTTGCAGGGGAAGGAGAAGCTGCGGTCGCCGTCGCCGGCGGCGCGGGACCAGATAATCGAGGAGCTGAAGTTTTACTGAGCGGCCGCGGGAGGCAATTTCCTTGACAACCGTCTCGCCGTCCGCTATGCTTAGAGGGCGAGGAAGGGCGTGGATAGGTTAGGGGAGGTCCGTACAATTACGTTCGAGGCGTCGAATGCGACCCCGCCCGCGGTGACCTTTTAGGTTATCGTCGACGGGGATATTTTTTTTGTGA
>CP070633.1:537470-541685 GCA_020356085.1 Candidatus Coatesiibacteriota bacterium
GGTCGCCTCCAGTTCGGCGATAAAACCGGTCGAGACCTGCCCCTCCTTGAACATCGCGGACTGGATAACGCGATAGTGGAAGGGGATGGTGGTGGCGATGCCCTCGATGCTCGTCTCGGCCAGCGCCCGCGCCATTCTGGCTATGGCCTCCTCCCGGTTCGGCGCCCATACGATTAATTTCGCCACCAGCGAGTCGTAGTGGGAGGGGACGACGTATCCGGGATAGAGGTGCGTGTCTACGCGGACGCCCGGGCCGCCGGGCGGAATATAGTTCGTCACTTTTCCGGGCGAGGGGCGAAAGTCGTGTTGGGGGTCCTCGGCGTTGAGCCGGCATTCGATGGCGTGGCCCTCGAGCTCCGGCCCGTGTTTGGGCAGCTCGCCGCCCGCGGCCAATCGGATCTGCTCTTTGATGAGGTCGACGCCGGTTACCATTTCGGAGACCGGGTGTTCGACCTGGACGCGGGCGTTGACCTCGATGAAGTAGAACGAGCCGGTCGAGTCCACGAGGAACTCCACCGTCCCGGCGGACCGGTAATTCACGGCCTTGGCGCCCGCGATCGCGGCGGCCAGCATTTTATCGCGCGTTTTTCGCGGCAGGTTCGGCGCGGGCGACTCCTCGATTAGCTTCTGGTGGCGGCGTTGGATAGAGCAGTCGCGTTCGCCGAGGTGAATGACGTGGCCGCGGCCGTCCCCCAGGATTTGAACCTCCACGTGGCGCGGGTCGGCGATGAATTTCTCGATGTAGACTTCGGGGTTGCCGAAGGCCGACTCCGCCTCGGCGGAGGCCGTCGCGAAGGCTTTGGCCAGAGCGGGCGGCGTGTGAACGATGCGCATACCGCGGCCGCCGCCGCCGGCGACCGCCTTGACGATTACCGGGTACCCGACCTCCTCGGCGACGTCGATCGCCTCATCCTCGGTTTTAAGCGGACCGGGGCTGCCCGGGACTACCGGGACGCCGGCGCGGGCCATTATTTTACGGGCCATGGCCTTGTCGCCTACGTCGGTAATGGTTTCGTAAGTCGGCCCCAGAAAGGCGACGTTGGAGGCCTCGCACGCCTCGGCGAAGTACGGGTTTTCGGCCAGGAAGCCGTATCCGGGATGGATAGCTTCGGCATCCGTAATTTCGGCCGCGGCGATGATGCGGGGGACGTTGAGGTACGACTTCGCGCTCTCGGCGGGGCCGATGCAATAGGCCTCGTCGGCGAGTCGGACGTGAAGGCTGTCGGCGTCGGCCTCGCTGTATACGGCCACGGTTTTGATACCGAGCTCGCGGCACGCGCGGAGGACGCGGATCGCGATTTCGCCTCGATTGGCAATTAGTATTTTACCGAACACAGAGCGCGACCTTCGGCGGCGTTAAGCGGGTTTTAGGCTGAAGAGGGGTTGGCCGTATTCGACCGGTCCGCCGTTCTCCGCGTGGAGGCGCACGACGGTGCCGGCGTATTCGCTTTCGATCTCGTTCATGATTTTCATCGCCTCGATGATACACACGACCTGTCCCCGGGAAACCCTCGTCCCCTCCTCGACGAACGGCTCGGCGTCCGGCGCGGGGGCGCGGTAAAAGGTCCCGACCATGGGCGAGTTTACGACGAGCAGGTCTTCGTCCTCGACCTCGGCTTCGGCCGCGGCGGCCTCCGGCAGCGAGGCGGCCGGCGCGGCCGCCGTCGGTAGCGCGGCGTCGGCCGGCGTGCCGGGGGCGCTGAAAAAGGAGACGTTGGGGCCGGCCGCGCGGCTGAGGCGGATCGTCCGGAACCAGGACCGGACCTCGATTTCGGCTACGCCGCGTTCCTCCATGAGGTCTAACAGCGCGATTAATTTTCGTACGTTCAAGGCGATCTCCCCTCGGCGTCGGGGCGCGGGCGAGGCCCTATTTAACTCGGTCGACGTATTCGCCCGTCCGAGTGTCGACGCGGATAACGTCACCGGAATCTATGAACAGCGGGACCGAAACGACGGCTCCCGTCTCCAACGTCGCGGGTTTGGAACCGCCGGTGGCCGTGTCGCCTCGTACGCCCGGTTCCGTCTCGGCGACGGCCAACTCGACGAATGTCGGACCCTCCACCGCCACCGGCTTCCCCGCGTAGAATACGAGTTTGAGCGAGGTCCCGTCCTTGAGCCACTGGGAGGCTTCGCCCAGGTCGGCACCGCCGACCACGAGTTCCTCGTAGCTCTTCTCGTCCATGAAGTGGTATTCTTCGCCGGCCGCGTATAGGAACGTGACCGTGCGGTAGTCGAGCGGCGCGCGGTTGACTTTATCGCCGGCGCGGAGGGTCCGTTCGTGGCTGGCGCCAGTCAACAGGTTTTTCAGGCTGACCCGGACGAAGGCCGGCCCTTTCCCGGGCTTGACGTGCGCGAATTTGGTGACGAGGAACGGCGTGCCGTCGAGTTCGATGGCGGTGCCCGCTCGCAGGTCGTTCGTGTTCAGCATGGGCCTTCCTAATAACCGAAAGGCCGAGGGTAGCATTTCGGCCTACCCTTCGGCTCGGGTCCGGGAGGCGGTTTTCGTTCGCGGTCCCGGGGGCGTGCCGGTCGGTTGAGTTCGGCCAGCGGGCGCGCGGGAGTTCTCGCCAGCGCTGGCCGGGGTTCCCGGGTCGGCGCCCGGGATTTGAAATCGGCAGGGCGAGGGCCGCGGCCGGCTTTACAACGCCCGCACTACCTCCGGGAACAACGCCGCGGCCGTATTCCAGAGTTGGGCTTTATTGGCCTCGGGCGAGGTAATCACCGCCAGCGTCATCCGGAGGGGTAAGTTCGTTAACAGCACCACGCCTTTCGAATATTCGAATATTCCTTGGACGAATTGGCCCTCCTCCAGTTCGTAGACCATGTCGCGCGCGGCCGCCGCCGCGTCGCGCGCCAACGCCGCCACTTCCTCGGCGCGGAGGGTGTCGTCCTTAACCACGGCTTCCAAAGGGAGGCCGTCGCCGGAGATAAGCATGACGGCGCGCACGCCGGCGGTTCCGGCGATTTTGTCCAATACGTCCGTCGCTTTTTTCACACCGGCCGCCCTCGGCTATATTTCTTGCGCCAGTTTGGCGGTGAGCTTTTTAAGCTCGATGCGGCCGCGGCCGACGTTCCCGCCCGGTTTCAGAAGCAGGCATAGGAAATAATCTTCCTTCGCCTTTTCGATGAGGATCGTTATCTTCTCGGTCTCGAACAACAGCTCCGCCACCCGCCCCAGCGCCAGGTTTTGCGAGACGTCGGTAATGACTTTGAGGGCGGTCGCCAGCTCGACTTCCGTGACGGCGGTTTCCAAATCCGGTTTGATGGTCACGTTTTCGACGCCGATGCCGTCGGTTCCGCAGAAAAACGCGGCCACCGTACCCTCCACCCGCTCCAGCAAACTGGTAAGCATCTGTTTAAAATCCACGACGCCCTCCGGCGCGGGCCCGCCGTCCACGGCCCCGGTTAGAGTTCTTTCAGCCGGATCGAGTCCAGCCAGCTCAGGAAGTCCTCGTCCTTCTCAAACGGTTCGCGCTCGAGTCCGAGCGTTTCGCGGGTTTGGTAATGTTCCGGTTTAACTTTGAATTCCTCGGCGGCCGGTTCCGGAGGCGGTTCCTCCTCCCGCGTGGCCTTGAGTTCGGCTTTTAAATCTACGATGAAATCGTCGGCGCCGCGGGCCCGCTCCTCACGGGGAACGGCCGCAGCCGTCTCCATTTCGTCGACGCCGGTTTCTGCGGAGGGGAGGTCGAATTCGTCCGTGCCGCCCGTCCCCGGCGCGAGGGGGGCCGCCACCTCGGCCACGTTAACGCCGGTGGGCAGGTCGAGCCGGGACCAGAGCGGGAGTTCCAGCCACATTTCCTCCGCGCCCGCCGACCCCGGCGCGCCGGCCACGTCCGGAACGTCGAGTTCCCAGGAGGCGGTTTGGTCTTCGCGGATAACGAAGTCGTCGAACGAGCGCAGGCCGGCGGCGGCCGCGACGGCTTGGGCCAACGTAAGTTCCTCGTGGCCCGTCAAGGCCTCCTCCACCCCCGCCGAAACCTCTTCCCAGAGCTCTAGCTCGTCGCGTTCCAACACCCCCGTTACCGCTTCCACTTTTTGAAGCAACTGGATGACGGAGGCGCCGGTGGGAGATTCCTCGCCGGCGATTAGGTCCGAGAGGTGGGCGAGCGCCTCGCGGGCGGCCTCGTTTTCCGGCTCGCGCGCCAGGACTGTATCCAGGATTTCGCGCGCCCGGAGGAAAAGCCCCTGGTCCTCGTAAATTTTCGCCAGCGTAAC
>CP070633.1:541785-545965 GCA_020356085.1 Candidatus Coatesiibacteriota bacterium
AGCTTGTCGCGGAGCTCGGTGGTCTCGCTGAGGAGGTCGATGACGGCGATGGTGCCGCCGACGACGGCGGGCACGAGGGTGTTGGAGAAGAGGTAGGGCCGCGACTTCTGGCGATACCACTCGATGAGTTCGGCGTGGCCGGCGATGCAGCCGCCGGAGGCGCCGCCCAGCGCCTTGCCGAAGGTGGTGGTGATGATGTCGACGCGGTCCATCACGCCGCGGTACTCGTGGGAACCGCGGCCGGTCTTGCCGACGAAGCCGGTGGCGTGGGCGTCGTCGATCATGACCAACGCGTCGTACTTGTCCGCCAGGTCGCAAATCTCGTTTAGCTTGGCGATGTCGCCGTCCATCGAGAAGACCCCGTCGGTCCCGACGACGCGGTAGCGCGCGTCCTGCGCCTCCTTCAACTTAACCTCTAAGTCCCCCATATCGTTGTGCTTGAAGATGTAGCGCCGGGCCTTGGAGAGGCGGATGCCGTCGATAACGGAGGCGTGGTTCAGCGCGTCGGTGAGGATCGCGTCCTCCTCGCCGAAGACCGCCTCGAACGTCCCGCCGTTGGCGTCGAAGCAGGCGGCAAAGAGAATCGCGTCGTCCTTCCCCAAAAAGCGGGCCACCTTCTGCTCGAGTTCTTTGTGGATCTCCTGCGTGCCGCAGATGAAGCGGACGGAGCTCAGGCCGTAGCCCCATTTATCCAGCGTCTCGTGGGCCTTCTCGATCAGCTTGGGATGGCTCGATAGGCCGAGGTAGTTGTTGGCGCAGAAGTTGAGGACGGGCTTCCCTCCCCGCACCTGGATCTCGGCGCCCTGCGGCGTCGCTATGATGCGCTCGTCCTTGTAGAGGCCCGCCTCCCGGATGGCCGCGAGCTCGGTTTGGAGATCGTCTTTAATCTTCCCGTACACCATACCAGCAACTCCTTGTTGAGCGATTTAAGCGCGAATCGTTGACGGCGAATAGCAGGAACGCGATATTACAACGGCCGGTCGTAAAGGTCAAGCGCGATTTTGAGAAGGGGTCCCCGCGCCGGCGTTTGCCTCCCCGCCGGTAATCTGTTATAAAATAAAGAGATAAGGGATTAATATTTCGGAACGTAGGAGGCACAAATGAGATTTACGGTTGTAGTTTTGACGGTCCTGGCGCTGGCGGCGGCCGCGGCCCCCGCGGCGGCCTCCGGTAAAGTCGTGGTAATCGGCGACCGCGCCGCGGCGAACAACGTCCCCTGGCGCGGCACGGGATACGACGCCCTGCGCTTCCAATGCCTGTGGGCGCAAGGGGAAATCGCCGCCGCCGGCTACGTCAACGGCGTCGCGTTCGAAAAGACGACGGCCGCCACCGGCCGGTTCAACAACGTGCGCGCGTGGTTGTGCCACACGAGCAAAACGGAACTCGAGCGGACGTTCGCCAACAACTATACGGGTAATACGCCGGTCGCGGTCCTCAACATGAGAAGCGTTACCGTCGACGGGACCGGGTGGTTCGACCTCCGGATCCAGCCCACCCGGTTCAACTACAACAACCGGGATAACCTCCTGTTGGAACTCCGGTGGAACGGCGACAGCGGCGTCAGCGTCCCCTGCTGGCGCTCCAGCCGGCGCAACAGCCGATGCTACGCTCCCGACAATACGGCCTCGGCGGGGACGGTATTCAACAACGGCCAGCGGATCCGCCTGACCATAGGTACGATGACGGCCGTCGAGCCCACCAGCCTGGGCCGGGTCAAGACCTTGTTCCGGTAGCGCGACGCAATTCCCGCTTAAAAAACGCCTCTCCCGGGGAGAGGCGTTTTAATTTACGGGGCTATTAGCTATTTGAACTTCACCAGCTCCTGAAACCACTCGGCCTCGCGGAAGCGCTCGAAGTCCGGGTCGGTGGCGGCCCGCGTGTTCATGTGGGGCGCGAGCTCCAGCGCGCGGGCGAGCATCTCGCGGGTCTGGTCCTCGCGGCCGTGCTTCGCGGCGAAGCACGCGAAGTTGTAGGAATGGATGTAATCCTCCCCGCCCAGGCGGACGCCCTCCCGGAACGCCTCCTCCGCCTCCGCGTCGCGGCCGGCCTCCATCAGGCAGGACCCCCGGGTCGTGTGGGCGTACGCGTTGTCGGGGTGCTCCGCGATAAAGCCGTCCACTATCTCCAATCCCTCCCCGATCCGGCCGAGCTTGGCGAACACGAACCCCTTCGCCAGGAGAGGCCGGTCGTAGGTGGGGTCCGCCTCCGCCGCCCGCTCGACCATCGCGAGCGCCTCCTCGTAGCGGCCCATGTTGGAGAGCGTGCGGCCGTTGCCCAGCAGCGCCTCCGCGCGGAGGCGGGCCGGGTCGCGGACGGCGTCGGAACTCTCTTCCCTCATATCCGAAAACCCCTAAACTGGTGCTCCTACTTCTTGAACGCGACGAGCCGCTGGAACCATTCGCGGTCGCGGACGGCGTCGAAATCGGGATCCGTCGCGGCTTTGGAATTGTGCGTCGGGTCGGCCTCCAGCGCCCGGCGGAGGTGCTCCTCGCACTCCTTCTCATTCCCCTCCAGCGCCCAGTAACACGCGAAATTGTAATTCGCGGCGCTGTCGCCCGGAGCCAGCGCGAGGCCCTTGCGATAGTACTCGAGCGCGGCGGCGGGCTCTCCCCGCCGGTGCAGGACGTTCGCCTTCGCGGTATACGTGCGGTTATACTCGGGGTCGCGGCGGATGACGTCCTCGCACACGCCCAGCGCCTCGTCGTAGCGCCGCAGCATGAGCAGCGTGTTGGCCTGGGAAACGCGGGCCTCGAGGAAATCCGGATCTTGGCGCGCCGCCTCCTGGAAAGCCGCCAAGGCTTTTTCGTATCGGCCGGCGTCGAACAACGCCCGGCCGACCGAGGATAGCGTGCGCGCCCGCAGCCGTTCGGGCGTCTCCGCCTCGTTGTCGGGCTCACCCATAGGAACCCCCACCCTCGCCGCCGCGAGCGGCTCACGCTCCGGAAAGCCCCGGACGCGTCGCCCGCGTCCCTTCCCTTCCTGCGGTAAATGGTGATTCGGCGCCCGCGTATTGGGCGTTGGTAGGCGAAACCCCGCGGAACCCGCCCCAGCTCCGAAAAAGGACGGCCCCACCTCGCCGCCCTACCTCTCCCCGCGCATTTTAGTAACGCCGCCGCGCGAAGTCAAGCGCGAATTACGCCTCCGCCAATATCCGCTTGCCTTAGCGCCGCAGCCGTTGTATAGTAACGGCCCGGAAAATTACGCTCGGAATAATATTCCCTTATCAATCTGCGAGGTATCGATCATGGCCAAGTCTCCGTTCACGAAAATCCTGGTTACGGGCGCCGTGGGGCAAATCGGCTCCGAGCTGACGATGGCGCTGCGGGAGCGGTACGGGAACGATACGGTCGTCGCCACCGGCCGCAAGACTAAGCCCTCCAAGGAATTGGAGGAGTCGGGCCCCTTCGAGTTTATCAACGTCGCCCAGCGCGACACCGTGGAAGGAGTGTGCGATAAGTACGGCGTCGACGTCGTCGTGCACATGGCGGCCATCCTCTCGGCCACCGGCGAGCAGAACCCGATGCTGTGCTGGGACGTCAACATGAACGGCACGCTCAACGTGCTGGAGGTGGCCCGCGAGCGCGAGATGAAGCAAGTGCTGATCCCCAGCTCCATCGCGGCCTTCGGCCCCGAAACCCCCCGCGACAACACGCCCCAGGAGACGGTCCTGAAGCCGCGCACGATGTACGGCGTGACCAAGGTGGCGGGCGAGCTGGTGAGCGACTACTACTTCTACAAGTACGGCCTGGACGTCCGCGGCCTGCGCTACCCCGGCATCATCTCCGCCGAGACCCCTCCCGGCGGCGGCACCACCGACTACGCCGTCGCCATCTACTACGCCGCCGTCAAGGGCGAGCCGTATAAGTGCTTCGTGCGGGAGGACACGGTCCTGCCGATGATGTACATGCCGGACTGCCTTAAGGCCACGCTCGACCTGATGGAGGCCGACCTCGCCTCGCTCAAACACCACTCCGACTTCAACGTCGGCTCGATGAGCTTCTCCGCCGGCGAGCTGGCCGCCTCCATCCAGAAGTACGTCCCGGACTTCCAGGTCACGTACGAGCCGGACTTCCGCCAGGCCATCGCGGACTCCTGGCCGCGGTCCCTGGACGACACCGCCGCCCGCGAGGAGTGGGGCTGGGCGCCGGCCTACGACCTCGACGCCATGACGCAGGACATG
>CP070633.1:546065-550241 GCA_020356085.1 Candidatus Coatesiibacteriota bacterium
CGCCGCGCGCCGGCGCGTATGGTGGAAGCTGGCCGTCGGCGCGGCGGTAGTGGCGACCGGCTACGTCGCCTCCTACGCCTTCCCGCCGCCGCCGGAGGTCGTCATCGGCGAGGCCTACTCCTGGCACCACCTGGGGGGCGTCTACGCCCGCCGCGGCGACGACCGGGCGGCCGTCCGCGCGTACGAGCGGGCGGTAACCGCGGAGCCGCTCGACTCGTTCTCGTGGAACAACCTGGGCCTGGCGCACCTGCGCCTCGGCGACACCGCCGCTGCCGAGCGGGCGCTGAGCCGGGCGCTCGAGCTGTCGCCGGACAACGCGGACACGCTGAACAACTTCGGCACCCTCCGTATCTACCAGGGGCGGCCGGCGGAGGCGGAGCGCTACGTTCGCGCGGCGCTCGAGCGCAACCCGGAGAACGTCCAGGCGCTGGTCAACTTCGCCATCCTGCTGCTATCGCGAGGCGACGCCGACGGCGCGCTGCGGACGCTGGAGCGGGCCGCGGCCCTCGAGCCGGGGTACGCCAACATCTACTTCAACATGGCGCTGGCGCACGAGAGCCGCGGGGACTTCGCCTCGGCCGCCTCCTGCTACCGGCGCGGCCTGGCCCTCGACCCCGGCAACGAGGAGGCGCAGCGGCGGCTCGCGGCGGTGGAGGGATAAGGCGGCGTCGGAGGGATTAAAAAAGCCGGCCCGAGGGGGCGGGTTTCGTTTTTGGGGCCGCAGTTCACGCGCGGCGCCTCGACAAGGCCGGAAAACCTACCCCTCCCGCCGAAAACGCTTGTGATTTCGATAACGATGTTTTATACTCTGTACCCCCTTACGGAAGGGGGGAGGGGACGGAGTTAGCCTATGGTTAAAAAATATTTAATGACGCCCGGCCCGACGCCGGTCCCGGCCGCGGTAGCGGCGGCGCAGACCGCGGAAATGGTATCGCACCGCGGCCGCGAATTCCACGAACTCTACCAATACGTCGCGGCGACGCTCCGCGACGTCTTCGGGACCAAACACGAGGTTTACCTGCTAACCGGTTCCGGGACTTGTGCCATGGAAGCCGCAGTGGCCAACTTACTATCGCCGGGCGAAAAGGTGCTCGTCGTGCGGAGCGGCCACTTCGGCAATCGGTGGGCGGAGATACTCAAAGAGTACGGCGCGATGGTTAAGACGATCGACGTCGAGTGGGGCCGCGCCGTAAACCCGAAACTCGTGGCCGAGCGGCTGGCGGAGGATACCGAGAACGAAATCCGCGCCGTCTTCGCCACCTTCGTCGATACCTCAACCGGAGCCGTCACCGACGTCGAAGAGATCGGCCGGATGGTAAACGAGACCAACGCGCTGTTCGTCGTCGACGCGGTATCGGGGCTGGGGGCGACGGACTACCGGATGGACGAGTGGTACGTCGACGTCACGCTCTCGGCCTCCCAGAAGAGTTTCATGTCGCCGCCCGGCATCGCGTTCCTGGCGTTGAGCCCCAAAGCGTGGAAGGTGTGCGAACGCGCGAAATGCCCGCGGTACTATTGGGACTTGCGGAAATACCGGCAGTGGGCCGAACGGTTCGAGACGCCGTACACGCCGGCGGTGGCGACGGTCCGCGCGCTGGCGACGGCGCTGGAGTTGATGATGGAGGAGGGCCTGCCCAACATCTACGCGCGCCACGAACGGCTGGCCCGGGCTACGCGCGCGGGCGTTACCGCCCTGGGCCTGCGCCTCTTCGCCATTAACCCGGCCAACGTCCTGACGGTCGTCCGGCCGCCGGACGAAATCGGCGCCGACGACCTCCGCGACCATATCGCGCGTAACTACGGCGTGTACCTCGCCGGCGGCCAGGGCCAGCTCAAAGACCGCGTTATCCGCATCGCCCACATGGGTTTCGTCGGACCGTTCGACGTCGTACACGCCATAACGGCGCTCGAGATGGGCCTCGTCGACAAGGGGATAGTGCTCGAGCTCGGGACCGGCGCCGCGGCCGCCGAAGAAATCCTCAAGGAATTGTAACTGAAATCCGTGCGTCCGTACCCCCCGCCGAGAGGCGGGGTTTTTTATGCGGGTTCGGCGCGGAGCTGGTGGGCGGAGGTAAAGAACGTCCGGCTGTACCACAATACCGCGGCCATCGTACTCGCCGCCGCGGCCGCCGCTATCATGTAGATAATGACGATCTGATAGAGGACCGCGGCCGTCGGCGCGCCGCCGGCGAGAATTATCCCCGTCATCGCCCCCGGCAACTGTACGATGCCGACCGTCATCATCGTATTGATCGTGGGGATAAGCGCCGTTTTGACGGCCTCCCGAACGTAAGGGCGGGCGGCGGTGCGGGAGGAGGCGCCCGCGGCCAGCGCCGCCTCCAGCCGGCCGGCGTTCGTCCGGGCCGAGTTCGCGAACGTCGCCATCCCGAGCGAGGCGCCGTTCATGGCCGCGTTGACGATCATCCCGGCGAGCGGGATCAGGTAGCGCGGGTTGTACCACGGCTCGACCCGGATAATCGCGCCGAAGAGGAGGAGTATCACGAGGACCGAGGCCAGGAGTATGGCCGCCGTCGCCACGACGGCCGCGCGGCCGGCGCCCCGGCCGACCCGCCGCGCGCCGTGGTACCCGGCCACCGCCACCATCGCCGCGATGGCGGCGAGGACGGCGTACCACCGGTCCAGGCCGAAGATCCATTTTAGCAGGTAGCCCACGGCGAGAAGCTGGACGAACGTCCGCACCGTCCCCACCAGCAGGCCTTTTTCGAGGAAGAGGCGGTTGAGGGCCGAGACGGCCGCTACCACGCCGACGAAGAGGAGCGCTATCGCTACGTCGGGCAGAGTCAGCTCGACGAAACCCTCCATCAAGCCCGCCCCCTCTCCAACTCTCGCGAGGCGGCCTCCGGCGGCCGCGCCAAGATAGTCGCCGGCGGCCCCTCGGCCGCGACGACGCCCTCCGCCAGCACGACGAGGCGGTCCAAGGTCCGGAGCTTGGGGACCTCGTGGGTGACGTGGAGGAGCGTGAGGTCGCCGCGCCGGGCCCGGCCGTACAGGCCTTCTAGCACGGCCTGCGCCGCCGCCGGCTCGACGGAGGCCGTCGTCTCGTCGAGCATCAGGATCCGGGGCTCGAGCGCGAGCGCCCGGGCAAGGCATACCCGCTGCTTCTGGCCGACGGAGAGGGCCGCGACGGGCCGCTCCAACGCTATCTCCGGCAGCGCAACCTCCGCGAGGAGCGCCACCAGTTCGCCGTCGGCGGGGACCTCCCGGCCGGCCGCCGTCAGGCCGTACGTCACGTTATCCCGCACGGTGGCGCCGAAGAGGATCGGCTCCTGCGGGACGAGCTGGGCCGTTCGGCGGAGCGAGAGGACCTCCCACTCGCGGACGTCGATATCGTTCACGAGCACGCGGCCCGCGTCGACGTCCAGAAGGCGGTTGATCAACTTGAGGAGAGTGGTCTTGCCGGAGCCGGAGGGGCCGAGCACGCCGAGGCATTCGCCGCGCCCTACGGTCAGGTCCAACCCGGCCAAGACCGCGGAGTGATGGGCGCTCTCGCCGTCACCGGCGCGAAGCGTCTTGTGGACTTCCTGGCATACGATAGCCGGCTCCATAGGGCGAAGATTATACCATAAGGCGCGGCGGCCCTTTAACGCGAAGCGGCGGATTTAAAACCGCCGCCTACTTTCGTTCCTTTAACTAACCGCGGCCCGGCCGCTACCCGTACCCCATCGCGCCCCAGTCGACGGCGACGCGCTGGCGGTCGTTGGGGTCTATTTTGACGGGGATCACCTCGCCCGGCTGAATCTGCGGCACCGCGTAGCGCGGCACGACGGTCTCGAACGCGACGACGTAGGGGGAGCCGAAGCCGTCCTCCACCTCCAGCGTCAGCGAGAGAAGCGGCTGGTCGTTGATGGTGACGACGCCCTGGCTCGACTCGCCCAGACTCACGACCGTCGCGCGGCCGGGCATGCCGGTGGCGCGCAGCTGGGCCCGCGCGCCCATATCCCGCAACATATCGAACACCGGCCGCAGGATAAAATACATCCCGGTCAGGAACATCCCGGCGGCCGAGACGACCGCTACGACCTGGACGACGTACGTCCGCATTACGGCCTCGTACGCCGCCGCGCCGAAAACCTTGGGCCCCCAGCCCTGCGAAGACATCCAGAGGATGACGGGCACCCAGGCGACGAAGACGAGCAACATGCCGATACCGAACTT
>CP070633.1:550341-554438 GCA_020356085.1 Candidatus Coatesiibacteriota bacterium
AAATACAATACCCCGCCGGCGTCGGCGGGGTGCGACGTTAACTGGGAAATTATCCCTGCGTTCCCCATACGTACCCACCCTTTCTATTGATATTTTACCCGCCCGCGACTTTAGCGTCAAGCGCTTTTTTACGTTCCAAGCCCCGCCGTTATTCGCCCCCTCGCCGCTTCGAGGCGAAGTCGTCGATCGCCTCCTCCAACTCCTCCACCGTCAGCGTCGTCGCGCGGCAGGGCCCCTCCGGCCGCTGGTTGGCGACGCCTACGACCGGCGTATCGTCGACGGCCATAATCCCCGCCAGCAGCTCGCGCTCGCACGCCACGCCGATTACCGCTCGCGGCGCGAGGCTCCGGACGACGCCCGGCACGACGCTCCCGCCGGTCAAGACTTTCATTACGACGTCGTCGTATTCGTTCCGGAGGTCCAGCAGCCCGGCCACCGGGCACTCGCCGCAGCGCCGGCAGGAGTCGATATCCTCCTCCAGCGGCTGCGGGCAGCCCGGCCGTTGCAAGCAGCGCGGCAGCAGGACGAGCACCGGCCCGGCCTTTCGGCCCCGCCGGCGCCGCGCGCGCGTGACGGCGTTCGACACCTGCACCATCGAGTGCGTCATCCGGTCGGCGGTAGAGCCGAAGAGGCGGCCCAGCCGGCCCGCGGCGGGCGCCAACTTAACTATAAACCGCGTCGACCGCGCGAGCGGGAGGAGGAAGTTGCGGCCCGAATAAACCGTGGCGGCCAGGCCCGCGTACTCAAGCGCGAGATACAGGAACGCGGCGGCGCCGGCCGCCAACAGCACGACCGGCAACGCCGAGGCGAGCTGGGCGAGCCGGGGGCCCGCCAAATACCACAACAAGGCGTAGAGTCCCGCGCCGGCGAGGAGGAACGCGCCGAGGGCGCCGAGATACATTCCCGGCCCCTGGTCGATGGCCGGCTCGAACGCGGCCAGGGCGCCGGCCTCGCGCCACTGCTCGCCGAGGTAGTCCTCTCGTTCGGCCGCCGACTTGCGTTCGCCTTCGTTTACCGCCGCCATAACGTTAAACGCCGCCCGGAGCGGGCGGCGCCGTTTTACCGGGCCCACGAAACGGCCTCGTCATTCGGTATGATTAACCTTCGTCTTCGGGAATGCAGCAATCGACCGGGCACACGTCGGCGCACGAACCGCAGTCGTCGCACTTCTCGGCGTCGATAATGTAAATCGGGTCGGCCTCGGTAATCGCCTCTTCCGGGCACTCGGGAATGCAGGCCCCGCACGCGATGCATTCTTCGGTAATCTTGTAGGCCATGCTTCGGCTATCCTCCTTCAGAATAGCATTAAAAAACCGCTTAATATCCAATATCACGCCGGGGCCCCCCGGCGCGCGAGAAACCGTAGCAAAAAAGGCCCGTGGCGTCAAGCGGAAATTAGCCGACCGGCGTCTATCGATTTGGCCGTAGAAAGCGTAGAAATCCTGGGGGATTACCCTTTACAAAACGGCGCAAAAATAATATAATCGCCGTCAAATAACCCCATCGAGAGGTTGGGCCGATGTTAAACATAAGCGAAGAGGTCTTCAAACGGTACGGCCGCGTCTATCAGCCCGGCGAGGTCATCGTGCGGGAGGGCGACGTCGGCGAAACGATGTTTATCATCCAAGAGGGCGAGATCCGCATTCACAAACGGATCCGCGACCGCGAGACGACGCTGGCAGTATTGAAAGCGGGCGACTTCTTCGGCGAAATGGCGATTATCGACCGCGAGCCCCGCTCGGCCAGCGCCTCCGCCGTCGGCACCGCCAAAGTCCTCATCCTCTCGAAAGACATCTTCGAATCCCAGATCAAGACCAATCCCAAGATCATTATGTCGATCTTGCGGAAGATGAGCGAACGCCTCCGCGGTGCCGACCGTCAAATCAAAACCCTCCTCATGCGCGACAACCACTCGCGCGTCACGGGGACGCTGCTCCTGCTGATGTCAAAGCGCGGGTCGCCCTCCGAGCAGGGCGTCATGATGGACCGCAAGGAGACGCTGGAGGAACTCGTCAGCATGACCGGCCTGCCCCTGGAGAAGACGGAGGAGGTCCTCGAAACCCTCCGCCGGGCCGGCATCGTGAAATTCGAAAACAACGTCATGATCGTAAAATCGGCCGACAGCCTCGAGCGCTTCATGAATTACCTCGAGATGAAAGAGGAATTCGGCCTGTAACTCGGCCCCGTTTTCCCGGGCGTGGATCAGTTCCCGTACATATTTCTGTGGCTCACCGCCGCGTTCCTGATCGCGGACTACCCGCTGCAATCGAATCTCGTCTTCGAGATCCGCTACAAGTATAAGTACGGCGGCCTGCTGCACGTCGCGCTGCACGCCCTCGCCGGCCTGTTCCTCCTCTACCCCTACCTCGCCCACTGGCAGATCTGGGTCGCCTTCGGCGCGACTATCGTCCTGCACTACTTCATAGATACGGTAAGCAAAAAGAATATCTTGATGTGGCTCGCCGATCAGGCCGCGCACATAGCCCTGATCGTCGGCGTGGCCTTCGTGGGACGGAACCTGGCGCCGCTCGAACTCCCTGAAACCATCGCGCGTTACTACTTCAACGTCCCGGTGGCGCTCTACGTTATCGGCTACGTCGCGGCGACCTTCGCGGGGACGATATTCATCTTCTTCGTCAAGATAACGTTCCGGAAAGACTACCAGGCGCGGCCCATTCTGCTCTTCGAAAAGACGACCGGCGTAATCTCGCGCGCGTTGGTCGTCACGGCCGTCATCCTGGGCTTCAAGCTCTCGCCGGCTTTCTTCTTCGTCGCGCCCGTCCCGGATCTCCTCCGCCTCTACCAGGTCGTGACGGCGAGGGGCACCGACGAGAAGCACTACAAGGACGTTTACCCCTCCGATATTATAATCTCTTTCCTCTACGCCGGCGCCATCGGCGTTGCCCTCGCTTTCGTATGAGCCGTAAAAAACTACTTCCCGCCCTCGTTACAAGCGCCTTGCTAGTCGCGGCGGCCGCCTCCGCCTTCGAGCGGAATCCGGGAGGCGAAACCGACGCGTTCGGCCGATGGGGCCTGGGCGCGCGCGCCGAGGCGTTGGGACGTGCCTACGCGGCCCTGGCCGACGACGCCTCCGCCGCGTACTGGAATCCCGCCGGCCTGGCGTTTATGGAGCGCACCGAGCTCGCCTTCGCGTACGGCCTCCCCTTCGCGGAGGTCGACGACCTGAACGTCGGCAACGTCGTCCTCGCGAAGCCGCTCCTCTACTCCATGGGAGAGGGGGCGGGGGGCGTCGACTCGTTGGGGACGCTGGCCGCCGCGCTCGGCTACCGCCGCGCCGGCGGGATACCGGAGGCGAACGAGAACGGCCCGACCGGCCGGACGTTCGCCGATACCGACGTCGAGCTTTACCTCGCCTACGCCCACACGCTAGGCGAGGCCGGCGCGTTCGGCCTAACGCTCAAAAGCATCACGCGCGACGTCGGCGACTACAGCGACTCCGGGTTCGGCATCGACGCCGGCCTCTCGTACGAAGCGCTCGCCGGCCTACGCCTGGGAGCGGTACTCCGGAACATAATCGCCCCCAACTACCGCCTCCACGCGATCAAAGACGCGCCACCGCTCACGGCGGAGTTGGGTGCCTCCTACGACGTCTTCGGCTACGTCGCGCCGACGGCCGAATTTGAGATTACGCGGGAGGGCTTCTACGACGTCGGCGCGGGGCTGGAGGTAACGCCGGTCCCGTACGTCGCGCTGCGGGCCGGGTATTACACCGCCGACGAGCGCCTCCGCGCCGGCCTGGGCTTCTACCTCGGCGACTTCGCCTTCGACTACGCGCTGCGGTTCGGCGGGCCGCTGGGCGACTGCCACCTCGCCTCGGTATCGTTCCTCCTGGGCGGGCCGCCGGAGTCGTCCGAATTCATCATCCCGGAGGAGGAGTACATCGAATACGAGGAGGAAGAGGAGGAGGAAACGCCCGGAGAGGAGCCGCCGGCCGAGCCGGAGACGCCCGAGCCGGGCATCCCGGGGTTGGAGGTGCCCGAGGCGGAGCCGGGAGAGGGGCCGTAGGCCCGCGCCCATAACCACTTTGATACCAAACAAAAAGCCCCCGGAGGGGGCTTTTTTTTTATGGGCGATGC
>CP070633.1:554538-558565 GCA_020356085.1 Candidatus Coatesiibacteriota bacterium
TGTACCCTCTCCGACTGACCGGGATGTCTATGAAGAGGCCGTAATTCTGATTGTCGACGACGTTTAGGTCGCCCTCGTACGTGGTAAACTTGCCGCCGAACTGGTACCCCATGAAGGGCGTTACGTCGAAACCGCGCAGGTCGCGGGCCGCGACGGAGCCCGCGCCGGCGGCGAGCGCGACCACCAACGCCGCCAACGCCAACTTGCCAACGTTAATACTCGCGTTCATAGCGCCTCCTTCTTTTCAATCCCCAGGGCCTCGCGCACGGCCCCGAGGAGGACGTCGTCGTCGAGGGGTTTAATTAAAAAGGCCCTGGCGCCCGCTTCCCGTGCGCGGGCCTGCACTTCGCCATCGGCATACGCCGTTATGAAAATGATGGGAATTTCCGAACCGGCCTCGACCAGCCGTCGTTGGAGCTCCAACCCGTCGAACCCGGGCATCCGCACGTCGACGATCAAGCAGCTCGACACGTTGCGGCTACGGTAGTTCAGGAAGTCGTCCGCCGAGGAGAACGTCTCGACGCGGTACCCCGCCGACCCGAGCAACCGCTTCAACGACCTCCGGACGGAATAGTCGTCGTCCACGACGTACACCGTAACGTCGCCGGCGTTTACGTCGCCACCTCCAAAATCCCTGTTCCCACCTTTCTCTCGTTCCGGGCGTAACTCGCCCGGCTCACCGGGGATCCGAGGGTACTTCCCGCCTCCGAACCGAGATCGCAGATTACTAGCTTAATAATACGGGAAGGGGCGGACAATTGGACCTTGGTCCAATACGGGTAGGACTTCGGGGAATTTCGACGTAAGGGGGGTTTTAAGCTTCGGGGAGGGAGAGGTCTAGCTTTTCGGCCAAGCGGGCGAGCTCGGCCACCGACGCAACTTCCATCTTTTCCATAACGCGCGCGCGGTGGACTTTGACCGTCTTCTCGGAGGTCCCGAGCTCCGCGGCGATCTGTTTGTTAAGCCGGCCGGCGGCCACGTACGACAGGACCTCGCGTTCCCGCGACGTGAGCGAGGCGAGGCGGCGCCGGAGATCCGCCAATTCGGCTTGTTCCCGCCTTGCCCGCCGGTCCCGCGCGAGCGCCCGGTTGACGGCGTCGAGGAGTTCCTGCTCGTCTACCGGCTTTTCCAAAAAATCCGCGGCGCCGGCTTTCATCGCGCGGACGCTCATCGGCACGCTGCCGTGGCCGGTAATAAATACGATAGGAATCGCGACGTCGGCCCGCGCGAGTTCGGCCTGGAGGTCGAGGCCGCTGAGTTCGGGCATTCGCACGTCGAGGACCAGGCACGCCGGCCCCTCCCCTCGGCCGCGTTCCAAAAACTCCGCCGCCGAGGCGAAGGTCTCGACCGCGAGCCCGACCGATTTGAACAATCGATTCAAGCCCCCGCGAACCGAGGGATCGTCGTCGACGACGAAAACGGTATTCTTCTCCGCCGTCACGACGCCTCTCCCTCGGCCGCAGGCAGCGTTACGAAAAACGTCGCGCCCCCCTCGGCGTTGTTTTCGAACCAGATCCGGCCGCCGTGGCGCTCGACGATCGCGCGACTAACGGCCAGGCCCATGCCGAGCCCCTCCCTCTTGGTCGTGAAGAAGGATTCGAAAAGGCGGTCCGCCGGGGCGGCGGCGATGCCCGGGCCGGAATCCCGCACGGTCACCACGATCTCACCCTCGGGCCGTTCCGCGGTCCCGATTGCGATTTCCCGGGGTTCGTACCCCTGTTCGCCCATAGCCTCGAGGGCGTTGAGCATCAGGTTCAAAACCACCTGCTGGAGCTGAACCCGGTCACCCCGTACGAGCTTAAGGCGGTGGGCCAGCTCGAGGCGTACGTCAACGCTGGCGGCGAGCGCCTCGTTCCGCGTCAGGGCCGCGACCTGGCGGATGACGTCGTTGGCGTCGACGGGGGAGTAATCCGAATCGCCTCCTACGAGCAGAGCCCGCACGCCTTTGATGACGTCGGCCGCGCGTTTGTCGTCGTCGACGATGTCGGCCAGCGAGGCGCGCACTTCCTCGAGGTCCGGGGGATTCGCCGCCAGCAAGCGCAACGCCGCCTGGGCGTTGCTCAAAATGGCGGTCAACGGTTGGGTCAGCTCGTGGGCCAACGAGGCGGTTAGCTCTCCCATCGCCGCGACCCGCGTCGCGTGAAGGAGTTGCTGCCGAAGTCGCGCGGCCTCGGTAACGGATCGTTCGCGCTCCGTGACGTCGCGGTTGCTGGCGCGGATCCCTAAAAACTCGCCGCCGGGACTCGTAACGGGCTGGCACATGTGTTCGATCCATCGGACCTCGCCGCGACGAGTCCGGAGGCGGAATCGGGCCTCATGTATGCCGGGAGTCATCTCGCCCTCCTCCCGGTGTTCGTCCCAGAGGTCACGGTCTTCGGGCAAAACCAACTCCCGTATCAGCTCCGGGTCGTCGACGAACGCCTCCGGCTTGTACCCGGAAATGCGCTCGCACGAGGGCGAGACGTAGAGGAACCGCCCGTCGGCGCCCCTCCAATATTCCCAGTCGTACGTAAAATCCGCTACGGTGCGGTAACGGAACTCGGCGCTCTTTAACTCGGTAACGTCGTGCACGGTTCCTATCATCCGGACCGGCTTGCCGCCGTCGCCGAAGGTGACTTTGCCCCGTCCGTGGACGATTCGTTCCGAGCCGTCGGGCCGTACTATGCGGTGCTCGATGTCGTACGGCACCTCCGGGTCGGCGAGAGAGGCGGCCATTGCGGCCATTACGGCCGGGCGGTCCTCCGGGTGGACGGAGGCGAGGAAAACGCCGTACGTGGCGCCGAACTCTTGCGGCGTAAAGCCGAAGATGCGGTATACCTCGTCGGACCACGTTGCCACGTCGGTTGGAACATCCCAATCCCAGCTTCCGAGGTGGGCCAGGCGTTGAGCCTCTTGTAACGCCCCTTCGACTTGCCGGAGCCGCCTCGCCGTTTCCTCGGCCTCTGCCAACTTGCGACGCAGCGCCTCGAGCTCGGCGAAAAGTCCGTCGGGAATACCTGTTTTACTTCCGGGCTTCATGACGTTGGCGATAATAAACCGGTATGCCGTCGATTATACTTAATACCTTACAAAAATAAAGTATTATTTCCCCTGTTGCCATCACACCTCGTTAAATACGCTACTAAATGATAAACGCCTTTTCCGCCGGCTTCGAACGCGCGCGCCGAAAGAAGTTGCGACGCTAGTTCAGGTTTGTTATAAAGTGGCCAAGAGGAGTAATACATATTAACCTTGTTCTCGGAGGTTATTAAATGAAAAACGTACGTATCGGCCGCTGGCCCCTCATAATACTGGCGGCGACGCTCGCCGCGGCCGGCGCCGCGCAGGCGCAAAAGATCTACGACGTCGACCCCATACCGTATCCCATTACGAGCTGGGGAAAGGCCGCCGACCCGACCGGCGAGTGGGCGGGCCGGGAGGAAGAGGCGAAAGCTATCGTAAAGAACTACGAACCTCCCGCCGGCGAGGGCTCCCTGGCCGACCGCCTCACCGCGTTAGCCTCCCTCGCGAAAGGCACGGATTACGAGGTTCTCGCCGTGGTCGATTGGGACGCCGAACAAAAAAACGGCCCCTACTACGTCGTCTTCTACGAGGTAATGACGAAAAAAGGCTGGCACGACTTCATCTTTCTGGTGGACCTGGCCAAACCCGAAATCGAGCCGATAACCAAAGCGGCGCGCGTCATCTGGTACGGCGACCTCCCCGAAGCGCTGGCCGCGCAGGCCACCGTGGTAATCCGGCCGGCCAACGAGGAAACCGCGGCCCTGGCGCAGGCCCCTCGGACCGTCGCCGACGTCGAGGCGGTAATGGCTAAAAACCAGAAAAAGGTCGTGGAACTTTATAAGGACCAATTGAAGAAGGCGCCGGAACTGGCGGGCCGGGTGCTGGCGGCCTTCGTCGTCGTGGCGGACGGTACGGTCGTCGAATCCTCCGTAATCGACAGCACCACCGACGACGACGCCTTCGACGCGGCGTTGGCCGACCTCCTCGAAACTTTCGAATTCCCGGCGGTCGACGCCGGCGACGT
>CP070633.1:558665-562631 GCA_020356085.1 Candidatus Coatesiibacteriota bacterium
CCGGAGGAGACGAGGCGGCGAAACTCCTCCTCCGAGAGCCCGGCCTTTGCGAGTTCGGAGGCGGGGAGGTATATACGGCCCCTCGCGCCTTTTAGCAAGTCCTTCCGGACGTCGCGCAGGACGTGGGCGAGGTAGGCGAAGAACCCGAGCTCGCGGCCGCAGGCGAGGTAGTCGAAGCCGTCGCCGACTTCCGGTACGCCGAAGCGTACGGGCGGCGCGCTTTCGCCCGTTCCCGGCTGCGCGCAGAGCAGGAATACGAAGATCGCCGTCGGCGCCGCCGCCGCTCCCTCCGCGTACTCCTGGAAGCTTTCCCAGGTCTCGAAGCGGTCGCGGCGTAGGTCGTATCGCATCGCCTCGAGGAAGGTTTCCCAGAGCGAGAGGGGAACCGGGAACGAGGCCAGCGCCGCGGCCAGCGCTACGTCCAGCGGTTCCGGCCCGGGGGAGGCCGAAGCGGCCGCTTCGATCCGGTCCCGCCACTGCTCTAACGCCTGCTCCAAGTAGGACCGGTCCTCCGGCGTAAGGTTGGTTACGTCCGGGACGGCGTCGACGAAATCGTCGATTACGCGCATCACGGCGTGCGTCGCTAGAAAGGCCTCGTAGCGACGACGGTCGCGTAGGAGTTGGCTGACGCGGTAAAGGTGCGACCGGTTCCGGGAGGCGATCGTCTCGCAGAGGCGTAGCGCCTCCGCGAGCGCGCCCGCCTCGCTACCGGGAAGGGGTGCCAGGCCGATCATAAAAAGGTCCGTCAAAATCCTTGGCGGCCGTTACGAGGAACGGCGTCGCGCTCTCGCTACGACGTTACTACGCAGTCCGAGCCTACGCGGCGACGCCGGGGTGGCCGACGCACCCCCGCCAGGGGAAGCCCCACAGCAGGCCGCCGACGATGATGAAAACCATCACCACGAACAACAGCACAATCAGGAAGGCGTTGCTGCGCGGGAGCGAACCCCGCATCCCCGCCACCGCAAAGAGCGTTATAGTCAGCGGGATCATCTCGCACGTTGGCGCCGCGCCGCACAGGAAACTATGCCACAGCGTGTTGATCGGCGCCAAGCAAACGCAGTGGGGGATTAGCGCGATTATTACCACGGGAATCAGGAGCCAGCCCACGGACCAGCCGCGCGCGAGCAGGACGGCGGCGATTATGGCCAATACGATTAAAACGGCGTTCGTCAGGTGACACGTAACGTTGCAGGCCTGCAAGCCGATCCCGCATACCTGGCTGCTTACGATGAAGGCCAACGGTATCGACGCCAGGAAAAACGTGCGTAACCCTCCCCGCGGGGCCTCGCCCGTACGCCGAAGCGTCGCGGGCCACACGATCGTCAAGAGGCCCACGGCGACGAAGGCCACGCCGATAAGCCATACCAGCGCCCGCACCGGAAATGGCGAGTTGGCGATGTAACTCACGCCCGTCACGGCGATAGCGACGCCCGCTAGAACGAGGCCCACCGAGGCGACCCCTCTCTCCAACGGTTTCATCCTCGAGTACCCGGTTGTCGTTTCCATCTTCCACGCCCCTTTCGTCTACGAGGACAAAGGTTTAAATTACCCGCCCCATTTTAGGGTACATTATCAATTAGGTCAAGTATAGACACCGTAGGATTATAAAGGAGGCGAGCCGTCTCAAGGGGCGGGTTCCGATACCCGCTCGAAGCGGAAGTCGCAGCGGCGGTCGCCGCGCGCCAGCGTCCCGGCGCGGAGGAAGCGCAGGCCGATCTCGCGGCCGACCTCCGGGAAATAAACGTCGTCCGTAAAGCAGAGGTGGCGCGCGGCCTCCGGGTAGCCCAGGCGCTTCGCGAGGTCGTAGAACACGCAGGCGGTCACGTCGTACTGGAAGGCGTCGTCGCCGTCCTCGACCACCTCGAAATCGAGGACGCCGGCGCGGCGGTTGGCCGCCATCGTCGCCTCGAAGTAGGCGCGGAAGGCCGCGAACCCCTCGCCGCAGCGGTTGAAATCCTCGCCCGTGGGGGCTTGCTCCGCCCACAGCTCGCCGCCGACTTCACGCATTACCTCCTCGAAGACGGCGACGGCCTTCTCGGTTCCGACCAGCCGCGCGACGGCGGCGAAGGCCGCCACCTGGTACCGCGCCTGCGCCAGGAACGCCTCGTTATCCAGGCCGCGTTCCCGGAAGGAGGCCAGGTCGACGTCGCGCATCTTCCGCTCCTCCTCCTCGATTAGGGAGGGGAGGCGGAGCGCTTTGAACAGGCCGAGGCGTTTCAGCGCCACGCGTCGGCTCGCCGCCTCCAGCTTCTCGCGCACCGCCGGCGGCACGGCGGCCATCGCGGAGGCGACGTCGACGCCGTAGTTTTTTAGGTCCTTAACGTCCACGCGTTACTCCTCCGCCGGCGCCGCCTCCGGGGCGTGGGCGAGTATTTCGCGGAGGCGAGAGGCGACGGCCCGCGCTATCTCGCGGCAGCGGCCGGGGCCCCCCTTCGCTACGTACGCCTCGACTCCCGCCGGCGACGAGAGATCGGCGCCCACGATCTCGGCGCAGCGCGTGCTACCGAATTCACCCTCGAACCACGACGCCAACTCGGCGCCGAGGTTGATGGCTCGATTGAACTTGTTACCCTCGTCGCTCATGAATTTATCTAAGGCCGTGAAGGCCATGCTCATCCACCTCATAACGCGCAGGTAGCTGTTCTCGATCTCGCCGCGCGCCGCCCCCAGCGCGAGGACGCCGGCCGCGAGCGCGCTGCACGTCATTCCCCGTAGCGCCGTCCCTCCGAGGAGGCCGCAGGAGGCGCGCCGCCCCTCCTCCAATCCGTCGACGACGTCTTCGAGGTCGGACAATACGCTTTGCGAGCAATGGAATCCCTCGTCGCGAAACGCGCGCCACAGTTTGGCGTGCGCTGCCGCGGCCTTCTCGTCGGCGCCGAAGAGCTTGTCCTCCTCTTCCAGTGTCTCCCGAAGTATGCCGGGAGATCCCGTTATGGCGCGCAGGCAGGTTATAAAAGCCCCCAGCCCCTTCTTTTTGACGGCTTCGGCGTCGTCCCACGAAATGCCGGTTATCTCGCGGCACGTCGCGCCGGCGTAGTTTTCCCGGAAGCGGCTCAGGTACCGGCGTCCCAGCGCCACTACGCGGGCGGAGTCCTCCTCGCCGCCGTCCCCTCCGTGCACCAGGCCGAGGAATAGCAGAGGAGCGGTAACGCACCCGCACTCCGCGCCCCTCATGCCGATCCCGCCCGGCAGGCCCGCCGTCAGCTTCACTCTCGATTCGTATTCCGCCCGCCCCCCCTTGCACGCGGTGGCCATAACGGCCGGCGCGCAGTGTCCCATCCGCAGCGCGTTGCGCAAAGCGCGGAAGCTGAATTTCCGGCGGGCGGGAATGCTTCGCTGCCGCGGCCGTTCCTCTCGTTCAGGTTGCGTTTCGGTCGGGTCCATATTCTCCCCTTTTCCGTCGTATGGAGATGGGGCCCGGTCGAACCGGGGCGGGAATTGCCTATTCGGCTTTATTTTTCCTCCGCCGGCCCGAACGTCTCCGGATACCGCGCCAGCGCCTCCCGCGTCTCCTCCGGGACGTCCTTCAGGAATTCGGTGCCGGCGAAGGAGGCGTCGACGAGCGCGCGGTTCGCCTCGTAAGTATAGTCGACGAACGCCGCCGTAACGTCGCCTCCGCCCGGGGCGTTCATGTCGTAGATCTTGACCGGCGTCGCCGGCGAGTAGTCGAACGCCGCCGGTTTGAACCACCGCGTCTCCATGTTCTCGCGCGTCCGCCAGTAAACGCGGCCGTTCATCACGTCGTAAACGATCCGCCACTGCGAGTACTCCGGCGAGGCCACGTCGTCCAGGACGCCGGCGGCGTAGTCGGCCGCCGTCGCCGAGTCCATGAAAACGAAATCGTAAAGGTCGACCGCCGCGGCGGCCCGGGCGAACCGCTTTTCGGAGGCGACGCCCTCCAGCGCGGCGTCCGTCGGTAAAGCCTCTTTATGTTCGAGCCAGAACGCCAGGTCCCGTTCGTAC
>CP070633.1:562731-566669 GCA_020356085.1 Candidatus Coatesiibacteriota bacterium
GATTTTTTATCTTCCGGGTCGAGTTCGAGCGCGCGCTTGAGGGCCTCCGCGGCGCGGTAGTTGTCGCCCAGCGCGAAGTAGGCCTCGCCCAGCTCGGCGTAGCCGACGGCGCTGCGGGGGTTCTTCTCGACCACTTTTTCGAAGCTGGCGACGGTCTCCTCTTTCAAGCCCAGGCGGGCCGCTACTAAACCCCGTTGGTAATACGCGATGGTGATTTCGGTGTTGCGCGCCAGCAGTTCGTCGAACGCCTCCAGCGCCTGACGCAGCTTGCCGACGTGGTAGTAGAGGAGGCCGAGCCAGTAGTACGCCATTTCGGTTTCGGGCTCCAGTTCGAGCGCTTTGTGGAAGCGCGCTATGGCCTCCTCCTCCCGCGCGGCGCGGTACAGGCAGAGGCCCAGGAAGTAGTGGGCGGGCGCGGATTCCGGCCGGGCTTGCGCCGCCGCCTCGAACGCCGCGAGGGCTTCGCGGAGTTGGCCGCGGTGATAGTAGGAGAGGCCGAGGTGGATCAGGACGTAGTCGTTGTCGGGGTCGACCTCTAGCGCCCGGCGATACCGGTCCAGCGCGCCGTCCGGGTCGCCGCCGTAGTCGGCCAACACGGCCGAGAAGAAATATCTCTCCCACCGTTCCTCGGTCGGCAGGCCGCAGTGCGGGCAGTACCGGAACCCGCCCGAGAGTTCGTATCCGCAATTTTGGCAGTTCACGGCGTCTCTCCCTGGTCCTCGGCGGGCCCCTCCTCGGAGGAGGCCCGGCGGAGGCGGAGGTACTCGTCGAACGCGGCGCTCAGTCGGCGGAGCGCGGCCC
Organism: Candidatus Coatesiibacteriota bacterium; assembly: GCA_020356085.1. GTDB lineage: Bacteria > RBG-13-66-14 > B26-G2 > WVWN01 > WVWN01 > WVWN01. Next base: position 563,533 of record CP070633.1, read on the forward strand.
GTTCTTTCTTGCTCTCCTCCGCGTACACGGTGGCCAACCGGCCTTTGCCCGACGATACGCCGAGCGCGAGCCGTTTAAAGTCGGGGAGGGCGTCGACGTCCTTCCCGAAGGCCGCCCTCGCCGCCTCCCACACGACGTCGAACACGGCGTCGAGCACGAACAGCAGCTCCTCCAGGCCGTAGCCCTGGTGGAGGCGGGTGCGGCCGATGTCGCCGACGTACACGCTGAAAATCGATTCGTCTCCCGACAATACGGATTCGCGGTAAGCCACGTAGAGGTCTTGCACCCGCGGCCGGAGGTCGATCGTCTCCATCTGGCGGTAGTGCTCCAGCTCCGACTCGCGCAGCCGGCGCGTTATCTCGTTGACGATGGCTTCCTCCGCCTCGAACAGGAAGATCGCCAACGGCGAACGCGTTAGATCTCCACCAGCCATTCCTTGCCCTCGCCGCGCAGGTAGAGGTTGTAGCTGTTAAGCTTCCGCTCGATTCGCTCCAGCCACCGCGTGCAGAATTCGGGGGGGTGGCCGCCGAGTTCGGCGCGCTCGTAGGTCAACCCCCGTTCTACGGTCGCCAGGAAGGAGGCGACGTCGTCGCGCGGCAGCGCGTACGGCGCCTCGGCCCAGCGCAGGAGTTCCCGTTCGACCTCGCGGTTGAACTCGAGGTGCGGCGAGTCGGGGGAGAGGTCGAGCGGCGGCGGGTTGTCGGCGAGCTGGAACCCCTTGAGCGCCATGACCAGGTCGACGTACGAATGCTCGTAGAATAGCCGCGGGAACTCGTATTCGACGACGAGCGCCGGGTCGTCGTCGTCGGCCCGGGTGCGATGCGTATTGTAGCGCGAGAAATCGAGGCCGGTGAACTCGTTGAAGATTTCGCGCCGATGGAGGCGCCTCTCGCGCAGGACGCCTTCCTCGTCGAGGTTGAGGTCGCCGCCGAGGATCAGCAGGCAGATCAGGTGGGCGGGCGCCGGCGGGTCGCCGGCGGGGCGGCCCTGCTCCAGCTGAAACGACAGGTGGAGGCTATGCGGCTTGATTTCCGCGAACGCGACGACGGCGTTCGCCAGGTCGGAGAGGATTACCGGGTCGGCGGTAACGGGCTTCGATAGGTCCCCCAGGATTTTATAGCGCCCGAGCGCGCATTCCAGGAACCCGCGGACGCGGCCGCGGTCGGGCGTTACGAAGCGGTGGTTGTCGACGTGGCCGCCGAGCTTCCACAGCCGGCCGCACAGGTCGAAGTCGTCGAAGTAGTAGAAACCGTCGAACGAGGGGTCCTCGTCCGGGCCGGCGTCGACGGCCTCTTTCCCCAACGGGCTGAACTCGGCCTCGCAGCCCAGCGGCCCGCCTCCCCGCGCCCGCCGCTCTTTGATCAGCTCGACGTACGGCGCGAGCCGGTCGGCGGCGTAGAGCTCGTCGGCGATGAAGATCGCCGCCACGGCGTAGTCGACGTACTCCAGGCCGGGGTCGTACGCGGCCGCGCCGAGCGATTCCATCATCTCGCCGATCGGCCCCAGCTCGTCGGCGACGAATTGCAGCGCCGCCAGGGCCGAGACGGCGTGTTCGTAGTACTTGTCGGCGACGCGGACGACGCCGCGGAAGTCGCGCCTCAGGCGGCCCTCGATTTGATTGAAAATGATCGTCTTGACGATCAGTCGGAGGTAATGCGGCGCGTACCGCTGGGCCTCCGGTTCCCGCGCCAGCCACGCCAGCGAGGGGAGCCCCGACTCCTCCAGTTGGTGTTTGACGAGGAAGGTCGGCAGGCCGGGGTGGTCGAAATGCGCCTGGATCAGCGAGGCGACGGCCTCCCCGAGCAGCTCCTCCCGGGCGCGGACCTCCAACTCGCGGAGCTGGCTCTGCGCCGGGACCTCCGCCGCGATGGCGCTCTCGATGCGGTGCCGGATGAACTCGGCGACGCGGTCCGAGACTTCCGCGTCGGGGGGAGCGCGAGAGGCGAGTAGCTCCGGCCCCGCGACGTAGACGTACGCCGGCTCCGATCCCTCCGCCGTCCGAACGGGGGCGATTTGGCGCAGGTAGAGCGAGCCCTCCCCCTCGTACTCGTCGACCTGTTTTAGCGCGCGGCCGCTCAGCCCCCACAGCAGCACGCCCTCCACCTCCGCGCCCGCCTGGGGGACGACGTAGGGAAACGATTTGAGGGAGCTAACCTTGGCGTATCCCTCCAGGACGGCCTCGCCCCGCCGCGGCCGTTCGCCGGTAACGATCTCGAAGATATACGAGTCCGTTAAAGTCCCGTAGACGAACAGCGGGACCCGGGGGTCGTCCGTCCGCTCCCCACGCGGCGTCCGGGACATATTGTCGCCCCGAGGTTCAGACCCGGGTTATTTGAAGAGCTCGGCCAGGTGCGTTTTGGCCTGCGCGAGCATCTCCTCGCTGGAAATCGCGGTGGTCCGGCGCTCGGCGTATTGTTCCTCTACCCATTTCGCGATCGCCGTGATACCCGGGTGGCGCTTGTCGATCTGTTTATCGCCCTCCAGGGCCAGGTACTGATTGAGCCACAGCGCGATGCCGGCGACGCCCGACTTGTCGGTGACCGAGATGCCGAGCGGCCGCCCCAGGATTCCGCCGGTGTCGAAGATGTTGTAGATCTCTTCGTTCTTGATGACGCCGTCGGCGTGGATGCCGGCGCGGGTGACGTTGAATTCGCTCCCCGCGAACGGGTAGTTGGACGGTACGGGCCACCCCATATTCTTGCCGAAGTACTCCGCGATCTCTTTAATCGCGGTCAGGTCCATCCCGGCGGTGGTCCCCTTGAGGCTGGCGTATTTCACGCACAACGCCTCCAGAGGCGAGTTGCCGGTCCGCTCGCCGATGCCGAGCAGCGAGCCGTTGGCGTCGGCGCAGCCGTAGAGCCACGCCGCGACCGGGTTGGCGAGGACGAGGTGGAAGTCGTTGTGGCCGTGGAATTCTAATTGGCTGTGCGGGATCCCCAGTTCGGTGCGGAGGTAGTAGACCGACTTCGGGATGCTGCGCGGCAGCGCCGCCTCCGCCCACGGCACGCCGTAGCCCATCGTGTCGCAGATGCGGATCTTGATCCTCATGCCGGAGTCTTCGGAGAAGCGCATCAGCCGTTCGGCGAAGGGGACGACGGTGCCCCAGAAGTCGGCGCGCGTCATATCCTCGAAGTGGC
>CP070633.1:566769-570706 GCA_020356085.1 Candidatus Coatesiibacteriota bacterium
ACTGCGACCACGGCGGCCGCCACCGCGGCCACCGCGATTCGTTTCCTCTTACTCCAAGCCACCTCTATCGCCGCCTTTCCCCTCCGGGACGCTCAACGCCCGGCGGAGGTAATCGCGATAAAAATCGAGGTACTCCCGCCCCTCGGTAATAGAACCTGAGATTTCGGTTACGAAGGGCGTACCCACCGCCAAACCGAAGTTCGGCATAATAATCCCGCTTATCAGAGCTATCGTGGCGAAGAGCGGTGGAGCCGCTGAGAAATCGCCCGCCTGCACGCCCTCCTCTATAAGCTTCCCGACGAATAAGGCGTTCGGGACTAAATACCGTTTGAAAATCAATTCCCGTTCCGAACCGCCGGAGGCCAGCTCGCGCATAATCATCGGCATCGCCTCGCGGTTCTCCGCCAACGCCTCCCACAACGCGACGACGTACCGGTCGAGCCGCTCCGCCGGCGCGCCCCGCTTCAAGTCCTCCCGCTCCCACAACGCCGGTATTAAGTCTAGAACGCTGATAATGCTCTGCCGGTAGAGATCCTGCTTATCGCGGAAATAGTAGTACAACATCGCGCGGTTGACCTGCGCGGCCGCGGCCAACTCGCCGATCGACACGCCGTCGTACGCGCGTGAGGCGAAGAGGCCTCGTGCGGCCTTTAATATCCGGTCGCGGGCAGGATTGGGGTGTGTATTTCGCGGCATAAAGTTCCCTCCACCAACACTAATATACTAACTAACCGTTAGGTTAATATCAAGTAAAAAATTATTATAACCCAGGCGAGCCGTATATTTTACCGGGATTTAATACGCCCGCCGGGTCGAAAAACCCTTTAATACGAGCGGCATACGCAGCTTCGGCCTCCGTCTGTTCCAAGCCCAGGTAAGGTAATTTTACCAGGCCTACGCCGTGCTCGCCGGTTATCGTGCCGCCGAGCTCGACCACGCGCGCCATAAGCTTGCCTACCGCCGCCTCCACCCGCTCCCGCTCCTCGGCCCGCCGGCGGTCGTACATAAAGTTAACGTGCAGGTTGCCGTCGCCGACGTGGCCGAACGTCGGGACGGGAACGTCGTACCGCCGCTCCAGCTCGCCTATAAAATTGAGCACCGCCGGGATTTGGGACAGCGGAACGCACACGTCTTCGTTGATTTTATGGGGAGCCAACCGCCCCAACGCCGGCGAGATCCCGCGCCGGAGATGCCATAACGCCTCGGCCGCTTTCCGGTCGGAGGCGACGTCGACGGCCAACGCCCCCGCCGCGCGGAGAAGGGCCGCCGCGGCGTCGAGCTCTTCCGCGACCGCCGCGCGAGCGCCGTCGAATTCGAACATCAACACCGCCTCCGCCGTCTCGTCGAACGCCCCCGGTTCCTGCTCGTTCAGGCACGCGAGGCACCGGTGATCTACGAATTCCAACTTGGAGGGTAGGACGACCTCCAAGACCGCGTTGGCCGCCTCCCCCGCCCGGTCCCGCTCCGCGAACGAGGCGACCGCCGCCGCCGTCGCCTCCGGCATTTCCGTCACGCGGAGGCGAATCCGTAAGAAGACGGCCAGCGTCCCCTCCGACCCTACCAGAACGCTCAACAGGTCGGGAGTACCCGGGTCGGAACGGTAGACCTCGCGGCCGCGGCCAGGGCTTACCACCTCCGCCGAGAGGACGTAGTCGCGGGTAACGCCGTACTTCACGGCGCGCGGGCCCCCTGCGTTCGTCGCGACGTGGCCGCCCAGCGTCGAAGCCTCCGCGCTCGCCGGGTCTACCGGGTAAAACCGGCCGGCGGGCTTTAGGAAGCGGTTCAAATCGTCGCCGACGACGCCGGGTTCGACCGTCACGACATCCTCCCCCGGGCCGTCGATGACTTTCAAGCGGTCGCACACGACGACGGCGCCTCCCGCCGCCGGGACCGCGCCGCCGGCGTAACCGGTCCCGGCCCCGCGCGGCGTCGTCGCGACCCCGGCCTCCCACAGCGCCTCGCACGCCCACGCCAACTCCTCGACGGTCGCCGGCACGACGACGATCGCCGGCAGGGCAACGGCCGCCGTCGCGTCGAAGGCGTGGACGTAACGATCCTCGAGCGTCTCGAGGACCGCCTCCTCCCCCAACCGGCGGCGGAGGTCTCGTTTTAACCTTTTAGGAAGCAATGGGTTCTCCCTCTTCGCCGAGGGGAGGCAACGGATCCGAAAGACCCCGGAGGAGAATATCCGCCCACGCCGTTACCGCCTCCAAAGCCTCGTAATAGTCGTCGAACGGAAACGCCCCCTCCCCGAACGGGTCCAGGCCCGCCAGCCGCACGTCGCTTACGGCCATTACCGCCAGCGCGTGCGCGCCCGCTTGCCGGGCGAGATGATAAAGAATGCTCGTCTCCATGTCGACGGCCACCGCCCGGCGCGCCCACGCGCGGTGGTCGGCGTCGCTTTGGTGGTGAAACGTATCCACGGTTGCGACCGGGCCGAAATGTATCCGCCGTTTTGTTTTCTCGCCCGCGGCTACTTCCCGAGCCGCAGCCACCAGCACCGGCGAGGCGGCTATCTCCCCCTCGCCCGCCAGCGAACGGGTCGTATTATCGTATGGAACGGCCGACGTCGCCACCACGATTTCCCCTACCGTCATGTCGTCGCTCAATCCACCGCAGATGTCGAGCCGCAGCAGCAGGCGCGCGCCCAGGCCGAGACAGGCCAACACTTTTCCTTCAGCGGAGGGAGCGCCGATGCCGGTATTTACGACCGAAACGTCGCGGCCTCCGATCCGTCCTCGATACGTATCGCCCCGCCGGCGCCGCCGCCGCAGGAGGAGGCGGAGGCGCTCCCGCATCGGCCGCGTGGCCGCCAGGAGAACGGCGGAGGCGAGCGCCGTCGTCCCGAGCTCCGCCCGCGCGATTTTCTGCGCGCGGGTCAATCCCCCCGCGTACGCGCTTGCTAAACGTCCCTTTATACGGTTGGTAATCCCCACGATTTGCCGTTAAGTCTTGACAGGAACAGAGCGAACCGTTACCATCGCCGGTAACAGTACGCCGTGCGACTTAACTATATCATAGTATTTGGATTGATTGCGGCTTCGTGTGCGGTCGAGCAGGCCGGCCCCGGCTACGAAGCCGTCGGCCAACTCCACCTTCCCGGCGGCGCATGGGAACCGGTGGCCGTCGCGGTCGGCGCGGAGGGCCGCGTCTACGTCGCCGACGCCTCAGAGCACAGCGCCATCCAGGTATTCTCGGCGGAGGGACTATACCTGGGAGGTTTCGGCGGCCCGGGAGAGGCCGCGGGCGACACGCTTGTCCCGTGGGACGTGGCCGTCGGTCCCGACGAGGCGATATACGTCGCCGAGTTCGGGACGCGGCGCCTTTCCGTCTTCGACCCTTCCGGTTCGCTGCAGCGGATAGTGGGCGTTGGGGACCTCGTCGCGCCCTTCGGCGTGGCCGCCGCGCGGGACGGAAACATCTACGCGGCCGACCCGGAGGCAAAAGGTGTATTTCAATTCTCGCCGGAGGGGAAACTGCTGGGGCCGGCGACGACGGACCCCCGCCTCGCGCGGGGGTGGGACGTCGCCGCCGGAGCCAACGGCCGCCTGGCGGCCGCGACGCCGGAGGCCGTCTTCGTGTGGCGCGGCGCCGGAGAGGAACCGCGGTCGATACCGCTGGGCACTGAAAACGCGACCGTCCCGTACGAGGTCGCGTTTGGCCCGGAGGGAGAACTTTTCGTCTTGGCGCGCAAAACCTCCGCCGGCGAGACGGAGGAACCTTACCTCTTCCGGTTCACGCGGGGCGGCCGCCTTCGCGAGGAAATCGAACTCGACCTCACCTCCCCCACCGGCCTCGCCGTGGCGCCCGACGGTACGATATACGTCGCCGACGGCCCGCGGCGGACGGTCAAAAAATACCGACCCCGCTAAGCCTGCGACCCGCCCCGGGGCGGCTACCGGAACAGCGCCCGCACGCGGCCGAGCGAGGCCGGCGC
>CP070633.1:570806-574702 GCA_020356085.1 Candidatus Coatesiibacteriota bacterium
TATGGCGCGCACGTCGCCGATGGCGGCCAGGCTCTCCGCCGCCGCGGCGCGAACCTCCGCCTCCTTATCGTGGAGGGCCGCCGCCAGCGGCCGCACCGACCGCTCGTCCGGCACCCGGGCCAGCGCTTCTACGGCGGCCCGGCGCGCGAGCCGGTCTTTGTCGGTCTCTACGTTCCGGATCAGCGGCTCCACCGCGCGCCGGTCGTCGTAGGCGGCGAGGGCCGCACACGCGCGAATCCGCACCTCCGCCTTGTCGTCGTCGAGCGCCTCCCGCAGCGGCGCGAATCCCTCCGGTTCCCGGAACCGCCCCAGCGAGTAAGCCGCCGTCGCCCGGCGCTTCGCCTTTTTATCCCCCCGCACGATGGTGATGAGGCGGGAGGTGACGGCCCCCGATTTGAAATGGAGCAGGGCGTCGGCCGCCGCCCACCGCACCTCCTCCTCGCCGAGCACGCGCAAGAAGCTCTCCGCGGCGCGCGCGTCGCCGTAGCGGACCAGCGCCTCTATCGCGGCCGCGCGCGCGGCCGGCGCGAGTTTCCCGTTTTCGACCGCGGCCGTCAGCGCCGTAAATGCAACGGCGCTGTCCGTAAGCTCCGCCAGCGCTTTCGCCGCCTCCACCGCGGCCGCCGTGTCGCCGCTTTTCAGCACGGCGGCCAGTCGGTCCGCGCCCCAGCTCGCCTCCGGCGGGCCGGGTTGCGCCGCGGCCGTCGCGCACGTCAGTACCGTAAGGACCAGCGCTCGTCTCACCGCCACCACCCGTCGCATTTTGGCAACGTTGGCCGTTAGTGTCAAGGGGAAATCTGCAGTGGCCGCCGCCGAGGCGACGTTGTATAATCGGCGAAAACGCCGCGGCCGAAAGCCGATTAAGGAGCGTTTCATGGTTACGAAAGCCGAGTTGGAGAAAATGCTGCGGCCGCACCTCGCGTTCGTCCTGAAATACCGGCCGCCGGTAATGAAGCGGGGAGCGCCCAAGCCGAGGGAGCCGCAACCCCGCGGCCCGGATATGGCCCGCGCCGGCCGCGCCGTCGCGAAAGAGATCGCGCCCGGCCGCCTCCCGTTCAAAGCGACCGCCGAGTATCTGGTAGGCCACGCCAACGCCGGCGTACGCTTCGCTGGCGCGTTCGCCTTGGCGGCCTTGCCGCTCCGCGAGTGGCGGTGGCACGTCGCTTTGGCGGAGCGCCTCGCCGACGACGAGAACTGGGAGGTCCGGGAGGCCGCCGTGTCGGCCTTCCGTCCCCTCCTCGAGCACGACTACGGCCGGGCCGTAAAGCTGCTGCGGCGGTGGGCCACCGGCGGGAACGTAAACCTGCAGCGCGCGGCGGCCCTCGCCGTTATGGTCGCCCAACGGCGGCCGTGGCCGGGTCCCGTGGCGGATATCTTCGACGTCCTCGCGCCGCTGATGGCCGTGCGGGCCGAGTACGTCCGCAAGAACCTGGGGCCGTTCGCTATCGGCTCCAGCATCGGCCGCCACTACCCGGAGGAGACGCTGTCGTTTCTCCGTAAAATGATGAAGGCCGGCGACGAGCAAACGCGCTGGAACGTCGCCATGGCCTTCAACCAGTCCTTCGGCGTCCATAACCCGGAACTCGCGCTGCCGTTCCTCACCAAACTCGCGGCGGACGAGAGCAAGTACGTCCGGACGGCCGCGGCCTCGTCGCTGCGGAACATAGGCCGCCGGCACCCGCGGCTCGTGAAGCCGCTGCTGAAAAAATGGGAAAAGGAGGCGAAGCGGCAGGAGGTCGCGGCGCGGGTCGCGAAATTCCTGAAGTAGACCCTCCACACGTGCGCGAAAGCCGCCTCTGAGAGGCGGCTTTTTCATTAATCGACGTCCTTCTTTCGTCGCTGCTCCGAGGCCAGGTACCACCACCTCTTGACCAGCGCCGTCACGTAGAACCTCCCCGAGACGGCGCAGATCCCTACGAAAACCCCCCAAACCGCCCCGCCGACCGCGTCCAGCGGGTAGTGCACGCCGACGTACACGCGCGAATACGAGACCAGCGCCGCGACGAGGAAGAGCGCCGCGCCCGTCCGCCGGTATTCCGTAAAGATGACGAACGCGAAGGCGAACGTGTTCGCCGCGTGCGCGGAGGGGAAGGCCGGCGACGGCGCCTGGTGCGGTAGCAGGAGGCGGACCGTTTCCAGCGCGAACGGCGGCCGCACCCGCCCGAATAGCGGCTTGAGCAGCCGGACCGTCGTCGCGTCCGAGAGCCCCACCGCTATCGCAGCCGTTATCACCGCGTACAGCGCGGGGAGGCGGTACCGCGCCGGTAGGTAGAACGCCGTTAGCGCCGCGGCGCCGAGGTAAAAGAATTTGTGCGTGACGAGCAGGAAGACGCCGTCCAGCGGCGGCCGGGCCAGCGTCTGGTTAATCAACGCGAATAGCGCGCGGTCCAGGCCGAGGAGGAAGTCCACCCTTACCCCTCCCCCCGCAACGCGGCGAAGGCCGCGTGGGCCGCGTCGTCGTAGGGGTCGAGCGCGAGGGCCTCCCCCGCCGCGAAAGCGCCGGCGCGGCCGTTGCCGTCTTCCAGCTCAAGCCAGGCCAGCGCGTCCCACGCTCCCACGAGGCGCGGGCAAAGCTCCAGCGCGGCCACGTACTTCTCCCGCGCCGCCTCGAATTCGCCTCGCTCGTAGAGCTCGACGCCGTCGTTGTACAGCGTCAGCGCCTCGTCGATTACCGCGTACGCCCGGGCGGGGTGCCCCTCGTCGTAGAGGTCGCCCTGCCGGGCGGGCCCCTCGAACAGCGGCGACGGCGGCCCGAGGTCCGGCGCCTCGCTCCCGGGGACGCCGACCAGAAACACCCGCCACGAGATGGTCTCGAAGACCGGCGCGAAATGGGCGAGCTTTTCCGGCTCGAACTGCATGCGGTACGCGCAGGAGTCGGCGCGAACCTCCGTTACGGCGCGCGTGTACCGGATGGAGTCGACGTCGCGTTTGGTCAGGTAGGCGGCGTGGTAGGCGACGTACGTCACCTCGTATTTACGGCACAAGCGGTAGAACTCCTCCTCCCCGGCGTAGAGAGCGCGCGTGCACTCGTCGACCTTGGCCCGCATCCCCGGCGCCTCGTAGATAGGGTGGAGCACGGTCGGCGTCCTGGCGTAGGTTAAAAACGAGGCCGAGGCGGCGAAGGGCCCCAGGACCGCCGTCTCGCCCCGGTCCGGCTGGTTCCCGAACCACCGGATTATCCGCCACTCCTCGTCGCCGACGTTGGTCGCGTAGCCGCCTTCGGATTCGGCCGCGGCCACAAGCCACGCCCGCCACGGCTGCGGCCGGTCCTCGTACCGGAGCGCCTTAATGCCCTCCAACGGGACCAGGAGAACCGGGATCAACAGCCAGGCCCAGCGGCGCCGGCCGCCCGAGGCGAGGGAGGCGTACCCTCCGGCCGCCACGGCGACGAAGAAGATGAAAATTACCGAAAAGCGGTTGTAGAGGGCGTACAGGCCGCCGAAGGCCGCGACGAACGCCACCGTCGCCGCGCCGTACGCGCCGGCAGCGTCGCGGAAGCCGCGGAGCGAACGTTTAAGGCCGCTAATCAGCGGCGGCAGCGCCAGGAGGAGCGGCGCGCCGACGAGCACGGCCGCCGCCGCCAGCGACGGCGAGTTGGCCGGGCCGGTCCAGATCTCGCGCGCGGCCAGCGGCAGCAACGTCGGGTCTTCCGGCTTGACGCCCAGGTACCGGAGCTTGTAGAAAATCATCGTGTAGATGTGGGAGTACTCGCCGCCGGCGGCGAAGGGGCGGCCCGCGCCGTACCCGACGCCGAAGATTATCCCCAGCGCGGCGAGGCGCTGCCACCACCGCAGCCGCCAGCGCGCCGCAAGTACGGCCGTCACGCCTACGGCGGCCGCCAGCGCGAAGGAAGGCGAGGCCAGAAATATCTTGGCGCGGAGAGCCGGGTGGAGGTA
>CP070633.1:574802-578684 GCA_020356085.1 Candidatus Coatesiibacteriota bacterium
TAGTATACGAGGTCCATTACCATTTCTTCTTTGAGTAGGCTTTAGACCGCCCTCCGCGGCGGGTCCCTGAAAAAAAGCGGCGGCCTTAACGGCCGCCGCTTCGACGTCAATATCCTTAGCAATTACTTCTTCCCGATCGTCGTCACCCAGCCGTACTTGTCCTCGGCCTCCTTGAGCATGATGGCGTTGAGCTGGTCGTAGAAGATCTGCGAGAACTTGCCGACGCCGCCGTCGCCGATGGTTATCTCGGCGCCGTCGAGCTCCACGGAGCCGATGGGCGTGATGACCGCGGCCGTCCCGGTGCAGAAGCATTCGTCGGCGCCGGCCAGCTCCTCCAGCATGACGTCGCGCGCGCCGACGTTGAGGCCCTCCTCGGAGGCGAGCTGGAGCACGCTGTCGCGGGTGTAGCCGGGGAGGATGGTCTTGTCGTCCAGGGAGGGGGTAGCCAGCTCCTCTCCCTTCCGCAGGAAGAAGTTGGCCGCGCCCACCTCCTCGAAGTGCTTGTTGTCAGCGTCGAGGTAGAGGATCTCGGCGTAGCCGTCCGCTTTCGCGAGGGAGTTGGGGTACATGCCGGCGGCGTAGTTCCCCGCCGCTTTGACGCAGCCGACGCCCCCCGCGACGGCGCGGTGAAACTCCTTCGAGATCTTCAGGCGGATGGGGCTGAACCCCTCCTTGAAGTACGGCCCCACCGGCGAGACGAAGACCAGGAAGATGTATTCCTCCGCCGGTTTGACGCCCAGCACGGGGGCGGAGGCGAACATCACCGGCCGGATATACAGCGCGCCCTGCTCGTCCGTGGGGACGTAGGCCTTGTTGGCGAGGACGGTTTGGTTCACCGCCTCCACGAACTCGCCCTCCTCGTACACGGGCATCATCAGGCGGCGGCAGCCCTCGGCCATGCGCCGGGCGTTGTCGACGATGCGGAAGAGGACGATTTCGCCGGCGTCGTTGAGGCGCGCTTTGGCGCCCTCGAAGAGGGCCTGGCCGTAGTGGAGCGCGCCGGCGGCGGGATGCGTCCAGAATTCGCCTATGGGCACCAGGCCGTGGGTAGTCCACTTCCCGCCCGCGTATTCGGCTACCCACATCTTCTCGGTAGCGATAAAAGTGAAGCCGAGATTGTCGAAGTCGATCTCGGCCGGAGGCACCGGCGTAATGGGCTTGGTCTCGAATGCCATAGTTACCCTCGCTGCGGCTGTGGTTAAAGAGCTTCCCCAAGTTTGCCCGAGCATGATAACACGGCCGTTATCGAAACCCAAGCGAAAATAGGCGGCCGCCGAAGGCAGAACGGCGGCCCGCAGGCCGCCGTCCTTAGGAGAGGGGAGAGGGGAGAAGGGTTTATTCGGACACCTCGAAGGGGAGGCTCCAACCGTCGGCGTTATAGTCGTCCTTCGTTTCGTTCTGCAGCGTCCCGGCGTCGATCGCGCTCACGCCGCCGTGGCGTACGCCCGGCTCGGCCGTGATGCTATATTCGCCGGTGAAGGTCCGGCTGCCCTCCCGGTTCATGTTCCACCGGTGCCAGTCGTGGTGGAGAAAGCAGAAGGTCTTGGGGGCCCAACCGGCGCCGGAGGTATTCTCGGCTTCGACGGTGACGGTGATCTTTTCGCCGTACTTGACCTGGGGAAGCTCGGTCAGCGGGATCGGCTCGGCCATGTCGGTGAAGGTGCGGTCGTAGCCGTTCTCGGTGACGAGGCGGACGCTGGTGATGGTTACGGTTTGCCTGCCCGCCCCCTGGACGGAATACACGGCCGGGCTAATGGCCGTCAGCTCCCAGGGATGGTCCGTCGTCTCGCGCTCGAAGGTGGCGTAGCGCTTGCGCGTTACGGCGAAGGGTTTGCTGCCGGGGTCGAAGATCTTATTATCCGAGCGGTCAATGTACATCAGGCCCTGGAGGTCGTCCTCTACGATAACCTCGGCCGTCGTGAAGGGGGCCTCGATCTTGATCCAGTAGGTTCGTTTGGCGAACGTCAGCGCCCGGTACCAAGCTATGGGCAGCGTCGCCTTGCCGTCCATACTGAGGACCAGCTCGCTTAGGAAATCGCCCCCCTCCGGTTTCCGGCCGCCGTTAGCGGAGCTGTCGTCGAAGTACGCCTTATACTCATTGTCGATAAGGTTGCGGACTTTCTCCTCGTCGCCGGGGCCCGGCTCGGTGGAACTTTGGCAGCCGAGCCAAAAGACGCCGGCCAGCGCGGCAACGCACGCGCCGATTATCGCTCTCCTCGCCATGGCCGATTCCTCCTTTGGGGTTTAGGGTCGCGCCGTCCGTGGTTATTCGACCTCGCCTCCCCGGGCGGGGTTTAACGGCCCGCGCGCCTCCCGCCGCGCCGCCCGCGGCCGTGCCGCCGGCGGATTCGCGTTTTTTCCTTGACACCCCCTACGCCGTATGTTATAAATTTTACGAAATCGGCGGCGACCTGAGTGCTCCCGAAAACGTTGAATGTCGCCCACTTAGCTCAGTTGGTAGAGCACATGCATGGTAAGCATGAGGTCGCCAGTTCGATCCTGGCAGTGGGCTAAGGCCTGATATTACTTAGACCCCCCCCAATACCCGTGTCGGGCGTCCTTTTGGCCGCCCGGCACATTTTTTTCGCCGCCCCCGGGGCGGCTTTCGCTATGGGTATGGGGGAGGGGTCGCATTATACGCCGGTGGAGACGAAGACGAACGGGTAGATGACCGTCGACTCGCCTCCCGCGCGGGGGAACTTCCAGCTCCGGACGCGCCGGACTATAGCGCTGCTGAGCTCCGCGTTGCCGACCGTGTCCGAGAGTACCTCCGCGGAGGTCACGCGGCCGTCGGCGGCGATGGTAAAGCGGACGACTATTTTGCCGCCGCCCAGGTGCGGGTTGCTCTTCAGGAGGGCGTTGTACTCGCTCTGGATGCCGCTCCGCCGCTTCGTAATCGTCGCGTTGATCTGGGAGGGCGTCAGGCCCTTGCCGGTGAGGCGAGGCGTTACCTCCCGCGGCGTCTCGGAGGGTTTGGTCGTCGTGGGCGGCCGCGCCGGCGTGAAGCGGGGAGGCGGCGGTTCGGCCGGCTCCTCGAAGACGATGGCCTCCTCCTCCGCGGTGGAGGCGGTTTCGGCCGGCTCCGGCTCCGGGGGCGGCGGCGGTTCGGGGATTTCCGCGGCCGTCTCGGCGACGGCCACGGTCTCGGCCTCCGGCTCCTCCTCCGGCCCGCCGGGGCAGCCGCGGCCGAAGACCAGCGCGCCGACCAGCACGCCGGCGGCGAAGGTTGCCACGTACCAGAGCCATTTAAGGCGGCGTTCGCGGTAGGTGTAACTGCCGTCGGAATCGTAGTCGCTGTCGTACATATCGGCCTCTGTCGTCGGTTAAGCGGTTATGTCAATTATAGCGGTTTGGGAAGCGAGAGGCAAGGCGGCCACAAAAAAAGCCGCCGAGGGCAACCGGGGCGGTAGAAAAAGGGCGACTAGGTGCCAAGGTCGGTTACACGGCCCCATCACCCGTGCGCGCCCCCAGCCTCAACACCCAGCCCCCCAGCGCGAAGGCCGCGGCCTGCGTCAACGTCTGGAAGAACATGCCGCCGTTCGCCAGCAGCGGCGACTTGGAGGCGAGGCCCCCCGCCGATACGAGGAAGAACGCCAGCGAGAGCACGAACGCCAGCGCGGCCAGCCGCGCCAGTTTCTCCCGCGTTCGGTAGAACGCCAGCGCCCAGATCACGAACCAGGCGTACGTCGCCAGCATCATCGGCAGCGCCAGCGCCTCCGCCATCAGGTTGAACAGCAGGATCAGGTCGCCGGGCGGCATGAGCGCGAACAGCGAGACCTCCCCCTCCGGCGCGGCGGCCAGGTTGAACGCCGTCACCTCGATGAGGTAGGCGATGAGGCTCACGATCAACGCGAGCGCGCCCACGGCCAGGCCGCCCCACGC
>CP070633.1:578784-582644 GCA_020356085.1 Candidatus Coatesiibacteriota bacterium
CGGGAGCGGCGGCGCTGTTCGTAGCCTCCCTCCGGCGCGAGCTCGCGCTCCCCGTCCTGACCCTCGTGGCGCGGCCGGAACAGGCGGAGGCCTTCGCCGCCGACGCCTCCGCCTACGCCGAGGAGGAGGTCGCCCTCCTCGAGCCCGACACCGCCGTCCCGTTGAAGCCCGTCTCGCCTCCCGCGGAGGTCTCCGCCTCCCGCGTCCGCACGCTTCTGTCGTTAGCGGCGCCCAACGCCTGGGCCGTCGCCTCCGCCGCCGCGTTCCGGCGGCGCCTCCCGCCGCCCGGGGAGCTGTGCGGCGCCGTGCGACGCTACCGCCCCGGCGACGCCGTCGACGGCGCCGAGCTCGACGAGTATCTCCCCTGGTTGGGCTACGAACGCGTCGGTATGGTAGAGGGGCCCGCCCAATACGCCCGGCGCGGCGCGTTGCTCGACGTGTTTCCAGCCGGCGAAGGACGGCCGTTGCGCCTCGAGCTCTTCGGCGACGTCGTCGAGTCGATCCGCGAGTTCGACGTCGCCTCCCAGCGCCGCGGCGCCGCCCGGGAGGAGGGCGTATTATTCCCGCCGCGGCCCCTGGTCCTGTCGCCCGCCCGCGTGAACCGCGCCGTCCGCGGGATTCGCGAGCGCTACGGCGACGACGTGGCGGAGGAGGCGTACGAGGCGCTGGACCTCTACCGCTATTTCGACGGCGTCGAAAACCTCCTGCCCTACTTCTACGAGGCCACGGCGACGGCGGCGGATTATTTCGCTTCCCCGCCGCTGCTCGTTGTCTTCGAGCCCGAGGCGGTGGCGGCCGCGGCCGAATTGCCGCGCCTGGCTGCAGAAGCCTCTTTCCCGTTCCCGCGGCCGGAGGAGGTCTTTGTCGACGTCGCCGCCTTCCAGGAGGAATTCCTCCGCGCCGGCGGGAGGATTTTAACGATTAGCCCGGGCGAGGCCGAACCCGGCCGGGATTTCCGGTCGCGTGACGTCGACCACCTGTCCGGCCGGCTCGAGCTGTTTGTGGACGAGGCCCGGCGGTTCGGCCGGGAGGGGACGGCCGTCGTCGCCGTCGAACGTCCCGACCAGGAGGAGCGCTTCCGCGAAATGGCGGCGGCGCGCGCCGACGACCTGCAGCTGACGTACGACCTCCGGCCGGCGCGCCAAGGTTTCGTGTGGGACGACGTCGGCCTGGCGGTTTTCCCCGCGGCCCAGCTCCTAGGCCGGCGGCCGCGGCCGCCCCGGCGCCTCCGGACTCCCCGCTTCGAACCGGACGAGGAGGCGGTCCGCCTCACCTCCGCGTTCGACCTGGAGCCGGGGGACCTGGTCGTCCACGCCGACCACGGCGTCGGCCGTTTCGAGGGGTTGGAGACGCTCCCCGTCGGCGACCGCCGGGAGGAGTTCATAACGCTTACCTACGACGGCGGCGACCGCCTCTACGTGCCGGTCTACAATTTGCGGCTGGTCTACAAGTACGTCGGCGGTGATCCCGAGCGCCGACCGCTCGATCGGTTGGGCGGGGCGTCGTGGCGGCGCGCGCGCACCCGGGCCAAGAAGTCGGCCGAAAAGCTGGCGCGCCAGCTAATCGAGATTTACGCCGCGCGGGCGGCACGCCCGGGCCACGGCTTCCGCGGCGACTTGGCTTGGGAGGCGGAGCTGGCGGATTCGTTTCCCCACGTCGAAACGCCGGACCAGCTCCGCGCAGTCGAGGAAGTAGCCGGCGATATGGCCGCTCCCCGGCCGATGGATCGCCTGGTATGCGGCGACGTCGGCTTCGGAAAGACCGAGGTCGCCGTCCGGGCCGCGCTTACGGCCGTCGCCGACGGGAAACAGGTCGCCGTACTGGTGCCGACGACTATTCTGGCCGACCAGCATTACGCGACCTTCGGCCGCCGCCTCCAACAATTCGGCGTGCGCGTCGAGATGTTGAGCCGGTTCCGGAAAGCCGCGGAACAGAAGAGGATCGTGGCGGACCTGGCCGCCGGCCGCGTCGACGTCGTTATCGGAACGCACCGCCTGCTGTCCCGCGACGTGAAGTTCGCGGACCTCGGGCTGCTCGTCGTCGACGAGGAGCAACATTTCGGCGTTTCGCACAAGGAGCGGATTAAGGAGTGGCGGAAGACGGTCGACGTCCTTACCCTCACGGCAACGCCGATCCCCCGAACGCTTCACATGGCGCTCTCCGGCCTGCGGGACCTCTCGCTCATCGGGACCGCACCCCTCGAACGCCTGCCGATTCACACCGTCGTGGCGCCGTTCGACGAAGACCTCGTCGCGGAGGCTATCGGGCGGGAGCTGGGCCGCGGGGGCCAGGTGTTCTTCGTACACAATCGCGTCCAAACGATCGCCGGCGTGGCGGACTACCTCCGGGGGCTGGTCCCGGAGGCGCGTTTCGGCGTCGCCCACGGCCAGCTTAAAGAGGCCGAACTGGAACGCATCATGCACGAGTTCGCCGAGGGCGCGTACGACGTGTTGGTGTCGTCCGCGATTATCGAGGCCGGCCTCGATTTCCCGAACGTGAATACCATCGTCATCAACCGCGCCGACACGTTCGGCCTCAGCCAATTGCATCAGCTCCGCGGCCGCGTGGGCCGCTCCCATACCCGCGCCTTCGCCTACCTCCTGACGCCCCCCAGCCACGCGTTGACCGACGCCGCGCGCCAGCGTCTCGCCGCGCTCCGGGACGCGACCGAGCTCGGGTCCGGGTTCCGCCTGGCGATGCGCGATCTCGAGATCCGCGGGGCCGGGAACCTTTTGGGGCCGGAGCAAAGCGGCGCAGTGGCCGCGGTGGGGCTCGACCTGTATACCCGCCTCCTGGCGGCGGAGGTCGCCCGGCTGAAGGGGGAAACGCTCGCCGAACCGGCGGAGGTAAACGTACGCCTGGACTACGAGGCGTTCTTCCCCGCCTCCTATATCCCCGACGAGCGCCAGCGCCTCGGCATGTACCGGCGGTTGGGGGAGGCGGCCGCCCCGCAGGAGGTCGCGGCGCTGGCGGAGGAACTGCGGGACCGCTTCGGCCCGCCGCCCGCCGCGGCCGAGAATTTATTACGCGTCCGCCTTATCAGCCTGGCGGCGGGGCGCGCCGGCGCCTCCCGCGTCGACCTCCTCCCCGGGGAGGCGACGCTCGAGTTCGCGCGGGGGCGGTTTGAGCTTCTCGCCTCCGTCGACGTCCCCGCGGCGGTGGCGGCCGTCGACGTTAAGGCTGGACGCCGCGGCAAAACTTTAGTAACCTTACGCTACGAGGAAGGCGCGCCGGCCGACGAGACGACACGGGAGGTGCTGGCGCGTTTCGCGGAGGCGGCGGGGAACGCCGAATACGCCGAGGCGGAGGAGACGACGACCGATGGTTAGGTTATGTCCGGGCTGCGGCGCGGAAAATGAAGAGGACGCCTCGCGCTGCGAGGCGTGCGGCGACGAGTTGGGAGCGGCGGGCGTCGGCGACGTCGAGATTGAGGTCTACGACGTCGAACCGTTAGTCACCGCGCCGGAGAAGGGTAATTTTTTCGACGAGACGTTGGCCCGGGCGCGGCAGGCGCTCCCGGAGGAGGAACCGGCCGGGGGCGGGGAAGCCGCGGACGACGCCGTCTTGCAGGAGGAGTTGCGGCCGGGGTATGAAATCCGCGAACGCCGCCTCAGCCACCGTTCCCGCCGGCGACGCAACCTCCTTATCGTAATCGGCGCTACGGCCGTCGTCGCCGTGGCCGTGGTCTACGGCGTCCATTGGGCGTTGGCGCGGATGCCCAAGTACGAGTACGCCGAATCCGCCGCCGCGGCTTCCACGAACCTGGCGTTGGAGATGGCCGCGGAGTTGGAGTCGACGCCGGTGGACCTCGCCGCCGCGGCCGGGGGAGAGACGGCCACGTTGGCCGTCGGCGGCGACCA
>CP070633.1:582744-586571 GCA_020356085.1 Candidatus Coatesiibacteriota bacterium
AACAGGGGTGCTTTTCACCTTTCCCTCACGGTACTAGTTCACTATCGGTCGTCAGCGAGTATTTAGCCTTAGGAGATGGTCCTCCCGAATTCGGACAAGGTTTCACGGGCCCCGTCCTACTTGGGTGCCCGGACCAGGAAGCCTCTTCGCCTTCGCCTACAGGGCTTTTACCTTCTTCGGCACAGATTTCCATAAGCTTCGGCTAGCGGAGAGGTTTTTGACTTCCCGAGGGTCCACGCCGAACCCTCCGTCCGGGTCCCACGACCCCGCGCACGACAACGGCGGCGGCCTTTAACGCCGTGCACGGTTTAGGCTCGCCCCGAAGGGCTTGATCCCGGTTCGCTCGCCACTACTAGGGGAATCGTGGTTACTTTCTTTTCCTGCGGCTACTGAGATGGTTCAGTTCGCCGCGTTCGCCGCGACGCGCTATGGATTCACGCGCCGCTGACCGGGTATGAACCCGGCCGGGTTGCCCCATTCGGAAATCTCCGGATCACTGCCTGCTTAGCGACTCCCCGGAGCTTATCGCAGCCGGCCACGTCCTTCATCGCCTGCTGACGCCAAGGCATCCACCGTACGCCCTTAGTATCTTGACCATAGCATGTTGTGGACAAGATATAATGGGTTACCCGCGACTATCGCCTTAATAGTCGCCGTGGCCTTTCACTTCACTATGTAGTTTTCAAGGAACGCAAATACTCGGCCCGTGGCAGCCTAGGGCTGCCCCGAGCCGACAGAATTTATAACATAGGAGGTCTGCTAAGTCAAGTAAAATCGTATTATTTTCGGGGAAAATCGGCCTCTGGGGGCCCCTACCGGAAAAGTCCCTTAACGCGACCCAGCGACATCGGCACTACCGCGGGTTCGTTGCGGTTGAAGTATTGAATACGGTCGTTGTAATGGTCGGCAACGTAGAGTCGAGCGCCCGTGAGCGAAGCCGCAACGTCAGCCGGAGAATGGAATTGGCCGTTTCCGCTGCCGTGGGAACCCCATTTACCCAAGAACGAGCCGGACGTAGTAAAATACTGAATGCGGTGGTTCAGGTCGTCCGCTACGAAAACAATCCCGTTTGAAGCAACTTCTACACCTTCCGGATAATTAAATTGACCGTTCCCGGTTCCTTTGCTACCCCACGCGCCTAAGAAAGAACCCGTAGGGGTAAAATATTGGACGCGGTGATTAAAGGTATCTCCCAAGTACACGTTGCCGTTGGGTGCGACCGCTAAACCGTAGGGGAGGTAGAATTGACCGTTTCCGCTGCCGTGTACGCCCCATTTCGCGAGATACGAACCAGTTGAAGTAAAAACCTGAACGCGTTCATTGCCCAATTCGGTAACATATACATTCCTCCCTCCACCAAGGGCGATACCGCAAGGCGTATGGAACTCGGCGTTAGCGCTTCCTTTAGAACCCCACTTACCTAAAAAGGAACCTGAAGGCGTGAAGTACTGGACGCGGTGGTTTCCCGAATCGGTAACATATACGTAACCGTTAGGAGCGGCCGCGACTCCCAACGGATTATTGAAAAACCCGGCCGCAGTTCCCAGGCGGCCCCACGTACCTTTGTATTCCCCCGTGGGCGAAAAATATTGGATACGGTGGTTATTAGAATCAACCACGTAAACTCGACCATTAGGCGCAACGGCGACGCTTCTCGGGCTATCAAACTCCCCTAACCCGTAACCCGGACGCCCCCACTGACCTTCGTACACCCACTCGCCCCACGAGCACGCGGCCGCGAACGCGAGCGCGGCCGCGATTGCCGTTATTCGCCTCATGTGACGTTCCTCCTTCCATATCGAACTACGGGAGCTTTAACGCGGGGGGAAGCCACGCGCCTCCCCGGACCCTACAACCCTCAATCCAACCGCAACAGCAGCTCGACGTCCGTGGGCTCGACGAAGCCGCGCCGCCGGTAGATCCCCTCCCCGGGCACCGAGGCGTGGAGGTGCACGCGGCTCAACCCCAGCGCCCGCGCCTCCTCGATCATCTTCTCGAGCAGCGCCGTGCAGATCCCCTGGCGGCGGGCCGCCGGGATCGTGTACATGTTGAGGACGTACGCCTGCCTCCCGGTCGGGACGGAGTTATTGGGGGGCATTTGCCAGAGGACCATGCCGCTCGTCGCGACGACCTCCCCCTCCCGCTCGGCGAGCCAGGCGAGGAAGTCTCCCCGCGACACGGCCTCGCGGAAGTAGTCGCGGAGGTTCGGCGCTATCCGCTCCTCCTCCGGCGCGCGCTCCGTGCCGGCGCGATCGGCGAGGAAGCGGAGGCGGAAGTCGACGAGGACGTCGACGTCGTCGAGGGTGGCGCGGCGATAGGTTACGGTCATGGCCTCGGCCTTTCGGGGGACGGTGCGACGTCCTTCCGATCAGGTTCGCCCCCGCAATTTAACGGTACAGCGCCTTCACCCTCCCCAGGCTCGCCGGCCTTACGGCGATGAGGCCCTCCAGATCCACCTGGAGCGCCATCTTGTACGCGCCGCCGAAGTTGTACCAGCACATCCACGCGGTCTCGCCGTACGAGCCGGGGTAGCCCGGGCCCACCGTCAGCCCCTGGCCGTTCTGCTGCCACGTCGCGAACGTAGATACGCAGGAGCCGTTGGCCAGGTCGATTATAGCGCCGGGCTCGTGGCTGCCGTAGGAGACGCACACGAGGTAGCGGCCGCTCTCGCCCAGCGCCGACCGCGCGAAGCCCACGCCTCCCAGGAAACCCATGGTCGCGGGGTATCCCGTGGCGGTCCACGTCCCGGCCTTCGTTCCCGCCGACGTATACCGGTAGAAGAGCCCCTTATCCTCCGGGCCGTTCACGTAGTAATACGTTCCGTCCCAGGTGATGTTCATCGTGAAGGGGTTGCCCTTCGGGTCCGGCTTCCATGACGACACCGTGGCGCCGGTGGAGGTGCTGAGGATGCGGATCTCCTCCGCGTAGCCCGCGATTACGCACAAGTAGCCGTGGCCGAGGTGGGTGTGGTCCTCGTCGCGGGGGTAGCCCAGCGCGAAGCCCGGGCAATTCATCGTGCTCACCAGCGACCCGGCCGGCGTGTACTTGTAGAGGTCGCGGGTGGCGGCGGTGCCCTTGACGGCGTAGACGTAGGAGGCGCCGCGATACAGGCCGTAGGTCGCCGGGTCCTGGGCGGAGGCGCACAGCACGAACGAGCTGATGATGGAGCCCAGCACGGGGTTGCCGCCGGGGGGGGCCTGCAGTTGCGTGCCGCCGGAGCCGGACTCGGGGCCGACCGTCGCCGCCGCGGCGGCCGCGACGCAGGCCGCGGCGCATATGGCAATAATCGTCTTCATCTCGTCGCCGTCCTTTCCGCGGTAGGGGCGGCCGGCCTGTCGGCCCTATGGCGCCGGGGCCGCCGGCAAGCGGTTAACCGCGTTGCACACGTACCAGGTAATCCCGCCCATTATTACGATATAGATAACCTCGTGGAATACGACGGCGCCGATAGGCGTCTCCATGCCGCCGGAGAAGCCTAAGAATAATAATACGATTCTGATATATACGGAGACTATCGAGAGCGCGAAGAGTAAACTGAATATGAAGAAAATGAATCCTTTGACCGGCGGTAACGCGACGTTCTTCTCCCGCAAGTATTCGTTGTATCGCTTAGGCCATCCCCAAAACGCCGGGAAGCACCAATATATATGATAAACAGGTATTAATAATTTCAATACTCGGGCCGCGGGCGTAAAGCCGGCGCCGGGCGAATACACGGCCTTCCAGGCGCGGTACCAAAAGAGAAAGAGGACCGCCAGGAACGCGGCCTGGAGGACCATACTGGCGGGAAAGAAAAGAGGAGCGACGGTTTCGCCGGGCACGAGGCC
>CP070633.1:586671-590381 GCA_020356085.1 Candidatus Coatesiibacteriota bacterium
CCCATCGCGACGCCGATGTCGGCCTCCTTGAGCGCGGGGGCGTCGTTCACGCCGTCGCCGGTCATGGCGACGACGGCGCCGCGCGCCCGCAGCGCCCGGACGACGCGCAACTTGTGCTCGGGCGTGACGCGCGCCAGAACGCGGGCGTCCTCCAGTTCCTCGACCAGCTCCTCCTCGCTAAGCGCGTCCAGCTCGCGGCCCGT
The DNA here is from genome assembly GCA_020356085.1 of Candidatus Coatesiibacteriota bacterium. Taxonomy (GTDB): domain Bacteria; phylum RBG-13-66-14; class B26-G2; order WVWN01; family WVWN01; genus WVWN01. Next base: position 586,875 of record CP070633.1, read on the forward strand.
GAGCGCGGTGGCCGCCTCCTCCATAATGCCGACTTCGGCGGCGACGGCCGCGGCCGTGGCCTTGTGGTCCCCGGTTACCATAATCGGCGTGATGTGCGCCAGCCGGCACCGCCGCACCGCCTCCGGGACCTCCGGCCGCGGCGGATCCTCCAACGCGACGAACCCGCGGAACGTCAGCTCGCGCTCCACCGCCTCCGAGACCTCGGCGGAGGCGGCGAGTTCCCTCGTCGCGACGGCGAGCACGCGGAGACCCCGGGCCGCCAAGTCCGCGTTTACGCCTTCGAGCGCCGCACGCCCCTCCGGCGTCAGCGGCCGCGCGCTTTCTCCTTCCAGAACCGCGGAACACAGCTCGAGCAGGATCTCCGGCGCGCCCTTGGTAATGGCGAGGCGCGCGCCGTCGGCCGCGAAGACGGCCGTCATCCGCTTCCGCCGGGAATCGAACGGAACCTCCTCCTCGAACGTATACCGCGACACCAGCTCGGCCAAGTCCACGCCCGCCGCCAGCGCCGCCTCCACCAGCGCCGCCTCCGTGGGGTTGCTCCGCTCGCCGTCCAGCTCGCACCTCCCCGTCGTGGCGGCGCCGATGAAATCGGCAGTACACAGGAACGCCATCGTCAATAAGCTTTTCAAATCGTCCGGAGCCTCGGGCCGCACCACCTCCCGGCCGTTGACGTAGGCGCGCCGGGCCGCCATCTTGTTCTGCGTCAGCGTTCCGGTCTTGTCGCTGCAAATCACTGTCGTCGAACCCAGCGTCTCGACCGAGGACAACCGGCGGACCAGTGCGTGCCGTTTGACCATCCGCTGCACGCCGAGCGCGAGCGCGATCGTCACGACGGCCGGGAGCCCTTCCGGAATCGCGGCCACCGCCAACGACACGGCCGTCAAGAACATCTCCTGGGCCGGGACGCCGCGCAACCACCCTACGACGAAAACGACGCCGCACAGCGCCAATACGGCCCATACCAGGAATTTCCCGAGCCGCGCGAGGCGTTGCTGGAGAGGCGTTTGTTCCAACCCCACCTCCTGGACCAACGCCGCGATACGGCCAAGCTCGGTATCCATACCGGTCGCGACGACGACGCCGTCGGCCCGGCCGTAGGTTACCACGGTTCCGGCATAGGCCATATTGCGCCGGTCCGCCAGCGGCATATCCTCGGCCAGCTCGGCCTCCGCCTCCTTCGCGATCGCCAGCGACTCCCCCGTTAGCGCGGCTTCGTCCACCTCCAGGTTATGTTCCTCCAGGAGACGTAAATCGGCGGGGATCTTGTCTCCCGCGCGCAAGCGGACGACGTCTCCCGGGACCACCTCCCGGCTGTCGATCACCCGTTCGCGGCCGTCGCGCACCAGCGTCGCTTTGGGCGCGGCCAACTCCCGCAGAGCGTGGAGCGATTTTTCGGCGCGGTATTCTTGGACGAACCCCAGGATCCCGTTCAAAATGACGATGGCGAAAATTGCCGCGGCGTCGACGAACTCGCCCAGGAAGGCGGAAACCAGGCACGCGCCGATTAACACCAGCACCAGGAAATCCGTAAATTGCGTCAGGAATATTTTCCAGCCGCGCCGCGCGCCGACCTGTTCGAGGGCGTTTGCGCCGTATCTTTGGCACCGCGCCGCCGCCTCCTCGGCGCTCAGCCCCTGCCGCGCAGAGGTATCCAACGCCTCGGCCGCTGCCGCCGGGGCCATCGCGTGCCAACTGGCTTCCGTAATCGTCGCCATTCTTATCCGGCCGCGAACAGGCTTTTAACGCCCTGCGCCAGCGACGGAAAGAACCCGGCCCGCCGCTGGTAACTCAGTTCGAGGTACGACTCGCGCATCTGCTCCAGGAGGTCGCCCTCCGGATCGGCGAGCGGCCGTTCTTCTCGTAATACCTTCGGGAGGTCGACCTCCGTCAGAAGCCCCTCCGTCGCCCACCGCGCCGCCTCCGCCGTAAGCGCGAGGTAATCGTCGTCCCGAAGCAGGTGGCCCCACTCCGCGACGACCGCCCGTATCCGCTCGCGGTTGGGGGCGATAATTTGGCGGGTCATCCTAACCTCGGCCGCGAGGAAACCCTCCGCCGCCGCCTTCTTCTCCTCCGGCGAGTAGGGCGCGCTCTCCGAGGCATACGCGGCCATCAACTTTTCCTCGAGCTCCTTCACCTTCGCCCGGGCGGAGGCGTTTTCGCTCAACAGCGCGTGCAGCGGCCCGTACGCCCGGCTCAACGCCTCGTCGGTCGACGCCCGGCGGCGCGCCACCGCGAACGTGAGCGCCATAACCGCCAGGCCGAAGAGCGTCCCGAGGCAAAGGTATCCGAGTGTCGCCAACGGATTTCCCATTTCGTCGCTCCCGCGGTAGTTAATTTACGCCGTCGTTCGCCGAGCCCCGACCGCCACCGCCGCCATCGTCGCCGCCGCCAGCGCCGCCACCGCCCCGGCGGCCCGGGCCAGGCCGAGAACGGGCACCAGCGCGACCGCCGTAACGACCGCGCCGGCGGCCGAACCGAGTAGGTCCGTCCCGTACAACGCGCCCGCCGCCCGCTCCCCCGCCAGGCGGAGCGCCACCACGAACTGGGCTCCCCCGCACGCGCCGGCCGCGAGAGCCAGGCCGCCGAAAAGAAGATGGACTACGGCCGTCGGCACCTCCGCGCCCCGCGCCAACAGGTAAAAAGTCGGCGGCAGCGCGCACGCGAGTAGGATCGTATAGGCCAAGATATAGACTAATTTTCGCCGGTCCCGGACGGGCGTTCCGGGTCGGGGCAACAAACCGCCGAGCGCCAGTCCCGCCATAAACGCGCCGACGATTAAAGCCATCTCCAGATACGCCGCGCCGTAGACGACCTGGTACCCGAATATGATCAGGATTTCCAGCGCCACCTCCACGAACCCCTGGACCGCGACGACGAGGAGGAGGGCCGGCCGGCCGCCGAGGCGCCGCCGCCATATAAACCACGGCGCCGCAAGAAGAGCGGCGAACGCCACAATATACCATAACCGCAATCGGCGCGCGGCTTTTAATATCGCGGTTTCGGCCCCCCCGAGCCGCGACGACCATACCGCCAGGCCATAGTACAACGCCGTCGGCCGCAGGTCGGCGTTGACCTCCGCCTCGTCCCCCGCCGCGAGGGCGGCGGCCTCCACCCGGTCGGGCGTGAGGCGGTACCGGAAGTGGCTTTCGGTCAGGAAGTCCGCGCGTACGCCGTACCGGCGGAGCGCGGCGGCGTAGGGGGCGGCGCCCGCCGCGAACGGCTGAGGCGAGGCGAGGAATATGAAACGCTCGCCGGGCAGATAAGCCACGTGGGGGAAAACCGCCGCGAGGGTCGCCGAGGTGGAACTCAGGAATTGGGACAGGTCTTCCGGGTAGTAGTTCGCGGCGCCGGGGGCGCTAACGGCCACGAGGCCCCCCGGCGTCAATATCCGCCGGACCTCCCGGAAAAACTCGACCGTGAAGTAGCGGTTGACCTGGGCGGAGACGGGCGGCGGCATCGCCACGATAACGACGTCGGCCCGCTCCCCCGCCGCCGCGGCCCGCCGC
>CP070633.1:590481-594162 GCA_020356085.1 Candidatus Coatesiibacteriota bacterium
GGGTTGGCGGCGCTGGCGGAGGTTTTCGTCGACGACGCTTTCGGGACCGCCCACCGCAAACACGCCTCCAACTACGGCGTCGCGGAGCTGGTCAAACCAGCCGTCGCGGGGTATTTGTTGGCGAAGGAGATCCAGTACTTCGACAAGTTGTTGCGCGACCCGCCGCGGCCGTTGGTGTTCGTACTCGGCGGCGCGAAGTTGAGCACCAAGCTGGGCGTAGTTAAGAACATGGCGGAGCGGGTGGACCATTTCCTCCTCGGCGGCGGCATGGCCTATACGTTCTTGAAAGCGCAAGGTCACGCCGTAGGTTCGTCTTTGGTGGAGGAGGACTTCGTCGTCGAGGCCGCCGAGGCGTTGGCCGCGTACGGCGGGAAAATTGAGCTTCCCAACGACCATATCGTCGCGGCCGCGCCCGACGACCCCTCCTCGGCGGAAACGGCGCACGGCGCGGACATCGCAGAGGGGTACATGGGCGTGGATATCGGCCCGGCGACGATCCACCGCTTCACCGCCGGGACGCTCAACGCCGGCGCGATCTTCTGGAACGGGCCGATGGGGATTTTCGAGGTCGCGGCGTTCTCGGACGGTACCCGGGAGGTGGCGGAGGCCATTGCGGAATCCGGCGCCGTTACGGTGGCCGGCGGAGGCGAAACCGTCCAGGCGGCGCGGAAGTTCAACGTCGCCGACCGGCTGAGTCACATCTCCACCGGGGGAGGGGCCTCATTGAAATACCTGGAGGGTGCGTCGATGGCGGCGCTCGAAATCCTGGACCGTAAATAATATACTTACCAGATACTTATAACGCCGGCCCTGCGGCCGGCGTTGTTATTTTATTGTATCCTCGCCCGTTTTATGTTATATTGGGTTCAGTAACTGACCTGGTCAGTATATTATTCGACTAACAGGTCATAGGTGAAGATGGACGCCGATTCCAAAAAGATGAGCCGTCGCGAGCGGGAGCGTCAGCTCCGACGCCAGGAGATCCTGGAGGCGGCGCGGGCCGTCTTCAGCGCCCGCGGTTACGAGGGCGCGACGCTGGACGAGGTCGCCCGGGAAGCCGAATTCGCCAAGGGGACGTTGTACAGCTATTTCGACTCCAAGGCCGATTTGTTTGCGGCGCTTGTCGAACGGGAATTCGAGCACGTTACCGAAAGGGTTAAGGAGGTCTTAGCCGGCGAATCCGAACCCGTCCGCGGCGTCCGGGCCGTAATCCGGGTCCTCCTGGAATTTTTCGAGTCGCGAAGCGATTTCTTCCGGGCGGCGATGGCGCTTCGCGACACCGGCCAACGCGAAGAGGTCGAGCGGATCCGGGCCACCGTCAAGAAAAAAGTCGACGAACTGGGCGATATTATCGGGGCGCGTTTGGCAGACGGCATCCGGGACGGCCATTTTAAAGAATACGATGCCCGGTTCCTCGGGTTCTTATTGCTGGGGATAGTCCATAACTACTCGGTTTGCGCGATTAAACACGGCGGGGACGAGAGTCTCGTAAGCGGCGCGGATATGTTATGCGATATATACCTGGACGGCGTACGTATCCTGCGACCGGACGTTCCGGAGGAAGAATGAGAATATACAGGTGGTTGTTGGCGATTTTCGTTATGGGGGCGGCGGCCGCCGCGGCCCAAGAGCCCCTCGTCCTCTCCCTCGCGGAAGCGGTCGAACGCGCCTTGGAGGTCGACGAGGAATATAAAAGGGCCCAAGAAGACGTACTTAGCGGCGAGGCCAAAATCAAGGAGGCGAAATCGGCGTTATTTCCGCGCGTCGTGCTCGACGCCTCCGCCACGAAGTTTTTCGGCCTCCCGACCATAGTTTTGGAGGCGGACACCTTCGGCCCCGGTATGCCGCCGGAGGACGTCGAGTTCGCCGCGACGTACGACGAGAACATTTCGGCCAGCTTGACCGCCACGCAACCGCTCTATCAGGGGGGTCGCGCTTGGACTGCCTACCGCGTGTCGAAGTCCTACTACGCGCTCGTTAACGAACAGCTCCGCCAAGCCCGCTCCGAAACCGTCTATAACGTCGCCCGGGCGTATTACGACGCCGTCCTGGCCGACGAGTCCGTCGGCGTTGCCAATACCGGCGTCGCCGTGGCGGCGAGCCACGTCCAAGCGACGGAGGACCGCTACGACGCCGGCCTGGTTTCCGAGTACGACGTACTGCGGGCGCGGGTCGAGCTCGCGAATTTGGAGACGGCGCAGCGCCGGGCGGAGGACGGCCGCGCGGCGGCGGGGCGGTACCTGGCGATGCTGTTGAACCTGCCGCCCGAAACCGAGTTCGCGTTGACGGACCGACTCGCGTTCGAGTTGGAGGTCTACGAGCTGGAGGAATCGCTGGCGGCGGCGGAGGCGAACCGGCCGGATTTGGCGCAGCTCGAGCTGACGCGCCGCCTCGCCGAGGACAACGTTAAGATTGCCCGCGCCAACGACAATCCCTCCGTATACTTCACGGCCGCGTATACGGAGTACGCCAACGAGTTCGACATCAACTTCAGCGAAGACCTGTACGGCCAAACGATGCTCAGCCTCTCGCTCAGCTGGCCGCTTTTCGACGGCTTCGCGACGCGCAGTAAGGTTCGCCAGGCGCGGGCCGAGTTGTACAAGACCGAGCTGTCGAAGGCGCGTATGATCGAGGGGATCGACATGGAAGTCCGGACGAACTACGAGGCCTTGCGGACCGCGGAGGCCAACGTCCGGACGCAGCGAGAGAACGTCTCCCTCGCCGAGCGCGGCCTGGAAATCGCGCAGGCGCGGTACGACGCCGGCCTGATGTCCAATTTAGAGGTGCTCGACGCCCAGGCGGCGCTCACGCAAGCCCGTCTCGGCTACTACGAGGCGCTCCATACGTATAGTTTGGCCAAGCTAGATATGGAGCGGGCACGGGGCGAGGTAGCCGAATACGAGTTCTAGCGACGACGGGTTCCAATAAAAAAAGGACGGCCCGGGGCCGTCCTTATTTTTTTCGCCGTCGCGTTACTTTTTCTCGTCCGCAGCCGCCTCCTCGGCGGGCGGGGCGGAGGGGGCTTCGGCCTCCGCCGGGGCCGCGGGCTCTTCCCCGGTGGCCGGTTTGGCGGATTCCCGCTTCCGGCCCTTGGGAGCGGCCGCTTTCCGCGGAGCGGGTTTAAGGGTCTGCGCCTCCGGTGCGGCTTTCGCCTTTTTCTTCTTACTGGTGCGCGTTTCTTTATCTTGGCGCAGTTTTTCGCCGCGGGCGATGGCCTCGGAGGTGGAGGCCTCGTCGGTCAGGCCGTAGCGCTTGCGGAAGCGGTCAACGCGGCCGGCGGTGTCGACGAGTTTCTGCTTCCCGGTGTAGAAGGGGTGGCAATTGGCACAAATCTCGACGTTGGTGCCGGGACGCGTCGTGCGGATTTCGACCTCGTTGCCGCAGGCGCACCGGATAATGGCGAGTTCGTATTCGGGATGTATACCTTTTCTCATTTTGTCGCAGGGCCTCTCTTACCGAAATTTGAACGAAAGTATAGCATAGTTCGTTCCCGCGCGCAAACGTTTTTTTACGGGAGGGGATCCGTCGATTTTTTTTGTTGCGACCACTGAAATATGTTATATTTCGTATGTGGAAAGTGCCCGGACGGCCGCGGCCGCGCTCCGGCGCGCGCCGAGGAAATTCCGGGCTTCACCGGGCAGGGTGCCGGGTAACACCCGGGCGCCGCGAGGCGACGGAAAG
>CP070633.1:594262-597886 GCA_020356085.1 Candidatus Coatesiibacteriota bacterium
CCGGTGGGACGGCTTCCGCCTGGCGCTGTACTCGTTTCCGGGGAGTGTGCCGGGATCGGTCGTGTGGGGGCCCGTATTCCGTCGGCCCAGCAGGCCGCCGGTGGGATGGGCGTGGTGCAACTACGCCGTGGCGTGGACGCTGCCGGCCGGGATGGACCGCTTCGCCGCCGCCTTCCAGCAGTACTACAGCTACCCCAACTGCGACCCGCACGCCGTCGACGATAACGCCACGTTCCAAGGGCATACGTGGTCGTACGCCGGCGGCCGGTGGAGCCCCTATACTACCAACACGCCGTACCGGAACGTGATGCTGCGCGTCGTCATGAGCAACGATACGACCGGCGTCGCGCCGACGTCGTTCGGCCGCGTCCGCGCCATGTTCCGTTAAAAGGAGTCGAGATGGAAATCCCGCTATATCAGGTAGACTCGTTCACGGCCGAACCGTTCGCCGGCAACCCGGCGGCGGTATGTATCCTGGAGGGGCCCGCGGAGGAGCGGTGGATGCAGAACGTCGGCGCGGAGATGAATCTCTCCGAGACCGCGTTCCTCTACCCGGAGGAGGACGGCTTCAACCTGCGATGGTTCACGCCGACGGTGGAGGTCGAGCTGTGCGGCCACGCGACGCTCGCCTCCGCGCACGTGCTGTGGACGGAGAATTACCTGCCGGAGGCGGCGGAGGCGCGGTTCCATACCCAGAGCGGCTTGCTCAAAGCCTCCCGCCGCGGCGAGTGGATCGAACTCGACTTCCCGGCACTGGAGGTGGCGGCAACGGAGGCGCCCCCGGGACTCTACGCGGCGCTGGGTGCGGAGGCGGCGTTGGCCGCGAAAACGCGGTTCGATTACTTCCTGGAGTTTAACTCCGAGGAGGAGGTGCGCGCCTTGGCGCCGGACTTCGGCCTCCTGCGCGCGCTCCAGGTCCGCGGCGTCATCGCCACCGCGCCCGCGGCCGGCGAGGAGTTCCACGTCGTCTCCCGCTTCTTCGCGCCGGGGGCGGGCATCGACGAGGACCCGGTGACGGGATCGGCCCACTGCGCGCTGGGGCCGTACTGGGGGGAGAAGCTGGGGCAGGAGGAACTGGTTTGTTTCCAAGCGTCGAGGCGGGGCGGAATCGTACGCGTACGCCTTGCCGGCGACCGCGTAAGGTTGGGAGGGCAAGCCGTTACGGTGTTCGCGGCGACGTTGCGGGCGTAAAAAAATGCAATAAGCGGTTGACTCGGCCTTCCAAGGCCGGTATAATTAGTAAGCAGAGGAGTTCCACTTCGCAACCTCCCCCCTGGAGGTGATTATATGAGAAAAACCGTAATGTTGACCGTGGCCCTGGCGTTGGCGGCCGCAACGGCGCAGGCATATCTCGGCCAGGTTCTCGGGTCGTACCGGTCGCCGGCGGGAAGCAACACCCGCGGCCTGGCGCGAGCCGTCGGGATCCTCTATGTAATGAACGGCAACAATCGCGCCGCCGTATACCGGGTCAAGCCGTTTACGGGCTCGATATTCAATTGGTATCTATTGCCGTGGACCGGCCAAAACAGCGGCCTGGCGTTTAGTACGCCCTCCTACCTGTGGGTGGGCCGCCTTGACAACGACCGCGTGTACCGGGTCGACGAGACTTCGGGCGCCGTTTACTCCTTCTGGGGCGCCGGCCACGACCCGTACGGCCTGGCGCCGTGGTGTACCGGCGACGGCGGTACCGGCACCTCCTACCTCTTCAGCACGGACGACGCGCCGAGCCGGCTTTACGTCCATCGCCTGGACAACGGCAGCGTAGTTAATTCGACCTCGCTCACTAACAGCTCGCGCTGCGATTGCGCGTACGACTGGCGCAACAACGTGATCTGGCGCGGCCGCGCCGGTTCCATCTACGGCGTGGCCCCCTCCGGCGCCGTCGTGACGTCGTTCAATTCGCCGGCGTGGAACCCCCGCGGCCTGGCGTATTACAACCGCTACCTTTGGGTAGCCTGCAACGCCAACGGCTTCATATATCGCCTCGACTGCCCGCGGGGCTTCTCGGGCGTAGCGCCCTCCTCGCTGGGGAAGGTCCGTGCTATCTTCCGTTAAACCCGATTTCACAATTCTAAAAGAGGAAAGGAGCCCGATAGGGCTCCTTTTTCACTCGGGCCGAGCGTACGAGTTTAATCCTTTTCCTCCCCCTCGGCGACGAGCCGCTCTCCCAAGGCGTAATACGAGAAGTCGCCGCCGATAGTCCATACGAAGAGGCCTGCGCGCTGCATGTCGACGACGTCGCCGTTCACGAGCTCGGCGTCGGCGTACGACTTTACGACGCGGCCCACGATCCCCTCGTTGGGGTCGTAGTCGAGGATGTCGGTTACGCGGCATTCCATGTTGAGGGGGCACTCGCGGATCATCGGCGCCGTCTCCACCTCGCCGTAGAACGTCTCGAAGAGCGCCGACTTGTCGACCTCCCGGCCGGACTTACTCCCGCAAATGTTCACCTCCCGGAGGAGGTCGACGGAGGGGACGTTCACGCTGAAGGTCCCGTTCTCGTGCAGGCCCTGGCTGGTGTAGCGCTTCTTGTAGAGGCTGAGGAAGATATGCCTCCCGAAGTCGAACGGCGCCGCGTAGCCGACGACGCAGTAGTTCGGCCGCCCTGCGACCAGCGTGCCGACCAGCGCCACCGGCAGCGGACTGAGTAGGTTGCCCTCGTATTCCTGTTTCATCGCCCCTCCAATCTGCGGCGGGATTTCCGCCGCGACACCGACGGCTATAGGGACCGGAGTGCAACCGGCGAAACTTTGAGCTTCTGCTTTATTCGGGTCTGAAATACTGGACGCGGTGGTTGCCGGCGTCGACGACGTAGACGGTGCCGTCGTCGGCAACCGCTACATCCGTCGGTTCGTTGAACTCGCCCGGGCCCTTTCCCAATTTGCCCCAGGCGCCGACGCAGGTCCCGTCCGAGGCGAAGTATTGCACCCGGTGGTTGTAACGGTCCGCAACGAAAACGGTCCCGTCGGAGGCAACGCCAAGGCCCTCCGGGCAGCTAAACCGGCCGGCGGCGGCTCCGCTCTCGCCCCACTCGCCGACGTAACCGCCCAGCGGCGTGAAGTATTGGATCCGACAATTCAACGTATCGGTTACGTATACTTTTCCGTCCGCGGCGACGGCGACGTCGCCGGGCGAATTGAATTGGCCCGGGCCCGTACCCCGCGAACCCCAACGCCCCACAAGCTCGCCGTAAGGGTCGAAAAGCAGGACCTCCCCGGTTCGCTCGTCGCAGACGTAAACGTCACCCCCGGCGCCGATCGCTATACCCGTGAAGCCGCCCGGCGTCCCCTCGCCCTCCGGCACGGACCACCCGTATCGGACGCCCGCCGCCGGGAAGCACGCCACGTACCCGCGCAGGGAGTCGGTTACGAAAACGCTCCCGTCCGGCGAGCACGCGAGGCCGTGGGGATGCGGGAGGGCGGGAGCCTCCCCGGGATAACGGTCCCACGCGGCCAGAAAGCGGCCGTCGGCGCCGAACCGTTGAACCGCAACGCCCCACCGGTCGCAGACGTAGACGTCCCCGCCCGGGCCGAGGGCGAGGCGAGAGGCGTAAGCGAATTCGCCCGGGCCGTCGCCGGCGGCCCCCCACTCGCCAACGTAAACGTAATCGGCCGCCGCCGAAGC
>CP070633.1:597986-601566 GCA_020356085.1 Candidatus Coatesiibacteriota bacterium
GGGCCACCCGGAGGCCGTCTACGTCAAGAAATACCGCTATACCGGAAGGACGTTCCCGGTATTGAAACCGGACGTGACAGTGAGCTTCGACTTCCGGCCGTACCGCTTCAACGACGCCCGCGGCGCCGGCGCCGAGCGCAACCGCTGGTACGACGTCGCCTCCGCCGACCTCTACCTCCACGCCCGCAACAACTCGACGTCGCCGCGGCGCCTGGCCGTAGCCCTCCTCCAAGACTTGCTGGGGGAGGAGGCGCTCGACAGCAGCCTCGAACAGCGGTACACGCTGACGCTGCTTCCGGTGAACCGGCGCGTGACGGGCCGCCTCCGCTACGCCACCAAGGACGACCTCCTGCGCTCCGTCGCCTCCCGCCAGGTGCGGGATTGGCGTACCTCCCGGTACGCGGAGATCATCGGCGAACCGGCGCGGCGCCTTACGCTGCAGGCCGACGTGGAGCGCCTCCGGGAACGGGAATCCGTCGTGGAGGAAAACGTCCGCACCCCCTACAACACGACGGCGCTCGAGATGATCTACGGCCTGGAGCCGACGTACGCCCTCACCTCCCGGTTGGAGGTCAAAGCGCGGGGCGAGGTCTCGCGGCGCCACGAGGATTTCAACGGCGCGCCGACGCACCTGGCCGGAACGAAGGTCAAACCGGAGGCCACGTACCGGCTGGCCGAGTCCGCCCTGATAAACGCCTGGTACGAACGCGCACAATACGACGTATCGGGATATCTGGGTTCGGAGACGCTGCTGTTCCGGCTGCCGGGCGTAACCCACACCTGGGAGGGCAGCGTCAATAAAGGCCTGGGCGAATACGTAACGGTGATCTTCACGTACGAGGGCGAGAAACGGCCGGACGAGGAGCTTACCCTCCATCGCGGCCAAATCGATTTGAATATTTACTTCTAATGTCCGTTCGGCATTACATCCCCCTCCTAATCGCCGCCGCCCTGGCGGGAGGCGCGGGCGCGTTGACCGTGGAGGGCAACGAGGCGTTCTCAACGGAGGAAATCGAACTCGCCGCCGCCGCGCCGGGAGGCGTCGACGTCGCCGCCGTCGAGCGGATGTACCTGAGCGCCGGCTACCTCGACGTCGCCGTCGAGCTCGTCGCGGCGGAGGCGGAGGCGCCGCACGTGGTCGTCGCGGAGGGCCCCCGCTACGAGGTCGCGACGCTGGAGATAGTCAACGCCTCGCCGCTGAGCCGGGGAGAGGTGGAGGCGTTCCTGCCGTTCGGCCGGGGCGAGGCGCCCTCACCTCCCGGCTTGCGGGAGGGACTGGAGGCGCTACTCGCCGCGTTGGCCGGGAGGGGGTACCTCCGCGCGGAGGCGGAGTACGCGATAGCGGCCGTAGCGCCGGGCCGCGCCGCGGTGACCGTGACGGTCCGGGGAGGCGAACGCTACACGGCCGGCGAAATCGGATTCCCCGGCCTGCCCCCCGCGGAGGCGGAGGACCTCCGGGACGAGCTTGCCACGCGGCCCGGCCGGCCGCTCCGCGAGCGAGAGCTGGCGCGCGACTTGCTAACCGTGATCGACTACTACCGCGGCCGCGGCTACGCGGAGGCGACGGCGCGGCCCCGCCACTTCGAACTCGCCGAGCGCTACCGGGAAATCGACTTCGACCTCCAGGTCAACGCCGGGCCGCAAGTCGTCGTAACCGCGATCGACATCGTCGGCAACCGGCGCACGCGCGACTACGTCCTCCGGCGCGAGCTGGACCTCCTCCCCGGCGAGCCGTACGACCTGAACCGCCTCCGGAAAAGCGTCCGGCGACTATACAACCTCCGCTACTTCGAGACGGAACCGACGCTCGAGCTCGTCGACGCCCACGCCGGCCGGCTGCGCCTTACCGTCGCCGAACGGCGGACGTACCGCGTTACCGGCGCGCTGGCGTACGAGCCCGCCCGCGCCGGCGAGAAGGCGGCGCTCATCGGCGAGGCGGAGGCGAAGCTGGCCAATCTGGCGGGAACGGGACGGGAGGCCCAGGGCCGCTACCTCCGGCGGGCGGTGGAGACGGCCGAGGCCGAGGCGCGCTACTACGAGCCGTGGATCGGCGGCGTCGACCTCTTCGCCGAGCCGCGGGGCGAATTCCGGGAGCGGCCGGCTTACCGGAAAGCGGAGGGCGAGCTGGCGGTGGGGACCCACCCGCTTACCGACCTGACGGTCGCGGGAGGCGCGGGCTTCGGCCGCGTCTGGGGAGAGAACGCCAGCCGCAAATACAAGGTCTTCACGTGGGCCCGGTACGACAGCCGCGACTACTTCGACAACCCGCGGCGCGGCTGGGAGGCCGGCGCGCGCCTGGAGTTGGGCGTTAAAAATTACGAGGCCGACGACTTCCAGGAGCGCGTCCCGCGCTTTACGTTAGAGGCGTGGCGCTTCTTCCCCCTCGGCCGGACCCAAGTTCTGGCCGCACGCCTCCGCGGCCAGGGTTTCTCCTCCGCCCGGCCGAGCCTGGACGAGTTCTACCCCCTCGGCGGCCACGCCGACCTGCGCGGCTACAAACAGGAACAATTCCTCACCGACCGGAACGTCCTGGCCACCGCCGAGTACCGGTTCCTGGTGGGGCGGGACAACCGCCTGTTCCTCTTCGTCGACGGCGCTTATCGCCACCTCCGCGCGGAACATCTTTTCGCGGAGGGATTCGAGGCCGGGTACGGCGCCGGCTTCCGCGCCAAAACGCCGGTCGGGATCTACGGCGTCGACTACGGCCTGGCGGTCGGCGAGGGGCCGTTGGAGGGAAAGATCCACGTCACCATCACGCAGGAGTTCTAGCGGCCGGGGGTTGCCCCGGCGGCGGCGAAGACGTACAATCGAGCGACCATGGCCTTGGCCTTCCAAATCGTCGGCGTGGCGACGGCTTTCCTGCTAGGCGCCTTCGTCGGCAACTTCTACCACCTCCTCGTCCACCGCTTGCCGGGCGGAGGTTTTCGGGTCATTCTGCCGCCGGCGTGCCCCTCCTGCGGCCGCGCGGAACGCCGCATCTGGATGCTGCCGCTGGTGTGGTACCCGATACTCAAGGGCCGCTGTCCGGCGTGCGGGTTTCGATACCGGAAAAACTTGTTGACGTGGGAGGCACTCAGCGGCGGCGTCTCGGCGCTGTTGTTTTACTACTACGGCTTTTCGCTCGCGTTTGCGACGACGTTCATATTCTGTTTCTTTTTCCTGTTGAACTATTGGGTGGAGTTCCGGTACGGCGCGCTCGTCCCGCAGCTGTACTTCCCGGCGCTGGCCGTCGGGCTGGCGCTGTCGTTCTTGGCCGGGCCGCCCTCCCCCGCGAGCGCGGTGGCGGGGGGGCTGCTGGGAGGGGGCGCGTTACTATTAACGCGCCCGGGCCGCGGCCTGTTCGGCGACGCCGCCCGGGGGCCGGAACGGCAACTCGCCGTCGTCGCGCTGGCGGGCGTGTACCTGGGATGGCAGAGCGCGCTGTTCGTGCTGGCGTTTGCGGGCGCCGCGGCGTTTGTGGTCCCGCGCGTGGGACGCCGCTTTTTCGGCCGCGCGCCCGAGAACGCGTTCGGCGTCGCCGTCTTTGCGGCGACGCTGGTCCTGGTTTTTTTCCACGGCGACGTCGCCGCGTGGTATTTCC
>CP070633.1:601666-605234 GCA_020356085.1 Candidatus Coatesiibacteriota bacterium
GGTCGTCCAAATCAACACCGGCCCCTTCGGCGGCGACTGCCACCTGGCGCCCAACCTGATCCGCGCGGCGTTGGAGGAACTCCCGCTCGCCGAGCTCGACGCCGTTTTCGTGGAAAACGTCGGCAACCTCGTATGTCCCGCGGAATTCAACGTCGGCGAGAACGAAAAGGTGGTCGTATTGTCGGTGGCGGAGGGGGAGGACAAGCCGCTGAAGTACCCGCTCGCGTTCCAGGAGGCCGCCGCGGCGGTCCTCACCAAAATAGATCTGCTGCCCCACGTGGACGTCGACCTCGCGGCTTTGCGGGACAACGTCGCCGCGGTCAACCCCCGGTTGGCCGTGTTCGACGTTTCCGGTCGGACGGGGGAGGGCGTCGAGGCGTGGGTGGCGTACGTCAAGAGCCGGCTCGCCGCGGGAGGCGCGGCCGGTAACCAATAGAAGGGAGTCCCCATGGAACACGTCGACGGAACGGTAGATCCCGGCGGCGTCGTGCTATACGCGCTGTCCACCTGCGTGTGGTGCAAAAAAACCCGCGCGCTGCTGGAGGAGTTGGGCGTGACGTACGACTATGAGTACGTCGACCTGGCCTCGCCGGCGCGCCAGTCGGAGATCGAGGGAGAGGTAATGGCGCGGACCGGTCGCGCCTCCTATCCGACGATATGTACGCCGACCGATTGCGTCGTCGGCTATCGGCCGGACGAAATCCGCTTGTTGTTGGGCTTATAAGGAGAAGAGCCATGGCGGAGCGCGAGGCGCAAGAGGTCGAGGCGTTGCGCGAGCGACTCGAACGCGAGGCCCGGGCCGGCGGGTATCACCTGAACCCGGACGTCGAATTCACGAGCGCGCTGGTCGAGGGGCTACTCACCAATCAGGCCCGGTACGGTTATCCGTCGTGCCCGTGTCGGCGCGCGGCCGGCGAGCGCGCCGAGGACGTCGACATCATTTGCCCGTGCGACTACCGCGACGCCGACCTCGACGAATACGGCGCGTGCTATTGCGCGTTGTACGTTTCGCGGGACGTAGTCGACGGTAAAAAGGAGGCCGGGGCGATACCGGAGCGCCGTCCCGCCAAGAGGGAGGACCGGCCGCAGTTCCGCGGGGAGGCCGCCCCCGCCGGCTCGGGTATAAAGGTGTGGCGGTGCCGCGTGTGCGGATACCTCTGCGCCCGGGAGGAGGCGCCGGAGGTGTGCCCGATCTGCAAGGCGAGCCGGGATCGCTTCGAGGCGTTCGCGTGGCCTCCCGGGTAGGCGGGAATTAACGGTAAAAAAAGCCGGCGAAGGAGCCGGCTTTTTTCTTTTAACGGGGGAGAGGCTTACGCCGTAACGACGTTGTCGCCGGCGTAGCCGAGGCGGCGCGCGACGCCGCGGGTGTCGACGACGAGCGACGCCTCGCGGAAGACGGCGTCGTAGTCGACGGAGGTGTGGTCGCTGACGATGACGACGGCGTCGACGGCGCGCAGCGTCTCCGCGGCGAGCGGGACGGAGGTCAGGCCGAAGTCGTACTTGCGCGTTTTCGGCAGCGCCGGCGCGTACGGGTCGTGGTACGTGACGGCCGCGCCTTCCCGGAGGAGCAGGTCGATTACCGCCAACGCCGGCGCCTCGCGGAGGTCGTCGACGTTGGCCTTGTAGGTCACGCCCAGGATCAGCACTTGGGCACCGTCCACTTCCCGGCCGCGGGCCGTCAGCGCCTCCCGGAGTCGGGCCACGACGTAGGCGGGCATGGCCGCGTTGACCCGGCCGGCGAGTTCGACGAAGCGGCTCTCGTGGCCCACCTGCTTCGCGCGCCACGCCAGGTAGTACGGGTCGAGCGGGATGCAGTGGCCGCCGACGCCCGGGCCGGGGCGGAACTCCTGGAAGCCGTAAGGCTTCGTCGCCGCGGCGGCGATGACTTCGAAGACGTCCAACCCTAACCGGTCGCATATTATTTTCAGCTCGTTGACCAGCGCGATGTTGACGGCGCGGTAGGTGTTCTCGAGCAGTTTCGACATCTCGGCGGTCTCGGCCGAGGAGACTTTTACAACCTCGCGGACGACCGGCTCGTAGAACGCGGCGGCGAGTTCGGTCGCGGCGTCGTCGGTCCCGCCGACGACGGTGGGTATTTCCGCCAGCGGATAGGCCGGGTTCCCGGGGTCGACCCGCTCCGGCGAGAACGCCAGCCAGAAGTCGGCGCCCGCCCGGAGGCCTCCCCGCTCCAGGAGGGGGAGCACAACCTCCCGCGTCGCGCCGGGGTAGACGGTGGATTCCACGATTACGAGCTGGCCGGGCCGGAGTTGGGAGGCGAGCGTCTCCGCCGTACTCTCCAGAAAGGACAGATCCGGCTCGTTTTCGGGGGTGAGAGGCGTCGGCACGCAAATGGCGACGACGTCGGCGGCGGCCAGCCGCGCCGGGTCGGCCGTTGCCTCGAACCGGCCGGCCTCGACGGCCGCGGCCACGCGCGCGGAGGCGACGTCGCCCAGATAGGACCGCCCCGCCCGCAGCTCCTCGATTTTGGCGGGGTCCACGTCGTAGCCGACGACCTCGTAGCCGGCGTCGACGTAGGCTAGCGCGAGCGGTAGGCCGACGTAGCCCAGGCCGATTACGCCGGCTCGGGCCGAACGGCTTTCGATTTTGGCACGCAGTTCCTCGTAAACCATGGCGATTCCCTCGAGGCGGCGGCCGCCGATCGGCTGTAACGCCTCGCCTCACGGCGGTACCAATAACGCGATGGCGCATTTATTTTACATTAGTATGCAAGGGCTCCGGGAGGTGACGCTAATTCTAACGGAGGTCTAATATGCGCTTAAAGCCTTCCCCTGTAACCCGTTCAAGACAGGAGGATGCCCCCACCCCCAACGTTTCGCCCGTTCGCAGTTCGTATCGCTCGCACGCCGAAGAAGTCGAGGCCCTCCAAGGGCGGCTGGGCCGCTTGCTCGGCGGCCTGGCCTCGCGCGTGAAGCTGGCGCCGGACCGGGCAACCGAAATATGGCGCAAACTAAACGCTCCGGCGCCCGAATAGCGGGCGTCGCGATTCCGAAGTCCGGGGACGGCTGCGGCCGTCCCTTTTTTTAGGCGTTTACACCTCCCGCGCTCCTGTGGTACTATACCTCAAAAAGGAGGATTTTTCTATGCCCCGCCAGTACCTCTACGCGCCGCTCGTGGTTGCGGCCGTGTTATTCGCGTTTCTCGGATGTAAGCCGCGCGAGGAGGGGCCGCCGCCCGCGAGCGGCGAGGCCCCGCCGGCAAAGGGACTCTCCGGGGACT
Source organism: Candidatus Coatesiibacteriota bacterium (assembly GCA_020356085.1). Lineage (GTDB taxonomy): Bacteria > RBG-13-66-14 > B26-G2 > WVWN01 > WVWN01 > WVWN01. The sequence continues at coordinate 604,904 of CP070633.1, forward strand.
TCGGGCTGATTTCCGCCTCCGAATTCAACGTCGACGATTACAAGGGCCAGGTGCTCGTGCTCGACTTCTGGGCGACGTGGTGCGGGCCGTGCAAGATGGAAATCCCCCATCTCATCGAGCTGCAAGATAAGTATCGGGCCCAGGGGCTGGTGATCGTCGGCATTACGATGGACGACAACCCCGACGCGGACGTCCCGCCCTACGCCGCCGAGGTCGGCATGAACTACGTGAACGTCCGCGGCACGGAGCAGATGAAGGGCGAGTACAACGTCATCGGCCTGCCCACGATCGTCGTCTTCGACCGCGACGGCAACAAGGTCCTGACGCGGCC
>CP070633.1:605334-608800 GCA_020356085.1 Candidatus Coatesiibacteriota bacterium
TGCTCGAGTACGCGGGCGACCACTACGCCGTCGTGGAGGTCGCCGCGGCGTCGCCGGCGGCGTCGCTCGTGGCCGCGGGCGACAAGGTTACCGCGATTGACGGCAAGGCCGCGGCGGAGGTCCCGCCGCCGGCGTGGGCGCGGCTGCGCGCGCAACCGGCGGGGACGCCCCTCCGGCTCACCGTCGAGCGCGACGGCGGCCCGCCGGAGGAGATAACGCTTACGCTGGCGGAGCTATTGTAGGCGGAGGCGACGCCGACGAAAAGGCGCCCCTTCCGGGGCGCCTTATTCATTGTCCTTCGCCCCGGCGATTAGCGGAAAAGCGCCTTCACCTTGCCCAGCGAGGTGGGCGTAACGGCGGGCTCGGCCCACCGGAAGTACTGCACGCGATCGTTATCCGTATCGGCGACGTATACGCGGTCGCCGGCGGGCGAGACGGCAACGTATAACGGCCCGCTGAACTCGCCGTTACCCGTACCGTACGAGCCCCACGTGCCCAAGAACGACCCGGTGGCGGTGAAGTACTGGACGCGGTCGTTACCCCATTCCGCCACGTAGACGTCGCCGTTGGGGGCGACGTCCACGCCCCACGGCAAGTCGAATTGGCCGTTGCCGGACCCGTACGAGCCCCACTGGCCGAGGTAGGAGCCCGTCGCGGTGAAGTACTGGAGGCGGGAGTTCGAGCAATCGACGACGTAGACGTTGTCGTTGGCCGCGCACGCCACGCCCATCGGCTCGTCGAACTCGCCGTTGCCGGACCCGTACGAACCCCACGTGCCCAAGAACGACCCGGTAGCGGTGAAGTATTGAACGCGGTCGTTACCCCAATCGCCGACGTAGACGTTTCCGTTCGAGGCGACCGCCACGCCGTCGGGGTAGTCGAATTGGCCGCTCCCGGAACCTTCCGAACCCCACTGGCCGAGGTAGGAGCCGGTCGCGGTGAAATACTGGATCCGGCCGTTACCTTCGTCGACGGCGTAAACGGTTCCGTTGGCCGCGACGGCGACGCCGGTAATATAGAAGAACTGTCCGTTGCCGGTACCGTACGAACCCCACGTTCCGAGGAAAGACCCGGTCGGCGTAAAGTATTGCACGCGGCTGTTGTCGTAATCGGTGACGTAAACGTTGCCGCTGGCCGCGACGGCTATGCCGTACGGGTCGCGGAATTGGCCGTTGCCGGACCCGGAGGAGCCCCATTGGCCCTCGTACTCCCACGCGCCGTGGGCCGCGGCGGCGAGCGCCGCCCCCGTTAAAGCGATCATTACCCGCTTCATCTCGCAACCTCCTATTTGAACAGCCCCTTCACCAGGCCGAGTGGTGCCGCTAAGACCGGCACGCAGCAACGGTTGCGGGGTACCCGCGACTACCGGAGCAAATCCCAAACTCCGCTTATACCCTATTTAGGGGCAAGTCTAAAAGCCGGTACTTCTACCGGGCCGGCCTCGGGTACTCGGCAACGAAGGTCGTCCGGCTTATAACCTTCTTTTTCGGCCGTGCAATTAAGTATATGGTTCATGTGGTCTATCGGCGGCCTGTCTTTTGCCTGCCAATAACCCGTTGCGTTGGTTTCAGCTTCCCACTTACACCTCTCGCCCGCTTCCCCACAGTCAGTACAGTTTACGGTAACCTTGGCACCCGATACTCCCTCGTTGTTTGCGTACACTTGGCCGTAAAACGCTCTTACCGGGTCTCTTTTCGGATCGTCGGGGCCGGCTACATCGGAGCATCCCGCCAGAACGAACGGCACGAACAAAACAACCGCGAAGGCTTTCTTCATAATCGCACCTCCAGCGAAAACCCCAGGTCGGCCTTCAGCCGAACCTGGGTAGTGTTTCGCAACGCGCGGCGCCGTGTACGCCGCGGCCTCCTCTTGCCACCTTTTCCTCCGAACCGGGCATACCCTCAACCCCCTTACTAAATCCGCCCTGAAAACAGAGAAGTTCCCTCGCGAGCCATTATTAAATAACTTGCCATTCGAGTCAAGCTTAAAATATTACAAGGTTAACTATTTTGGTAATGTACATAACCGCTCGGGTTCTAGCGAGGGCGCCAGCGGGAGAAGAGAAAAAGGCCGGCCCGAGGGCCGGCCGCTAAGCGTACCGCAGGACAAGGGGCTTAAGCCCCTTGCCCTCCCCTCCTACCTAAACAGCGCTTTCACTTTCCCCAGCGAGGCGGGGGCGACGGCCGTGTTCGTATGCGTGAAGTATATGATGCGGGAGTTGCCGTCGCTGCCGACGTAAAGCCAGCGGTCGTTATTCGAAATGGCGACGTCTATCGGCGTTACGATCGTCGCCCCCGATAAGGTATCGAGATAAGACCCGTTTAACCTGAAGTACTGGACGCGGTTGTTGCCGCTGTCGGCGACGAACACGAAGCCGCCGTTGGAAACCTCGTTCCCGATAGGCCTAATGAATTGGCCCGGTCCGGCCCCGTTCGAGCCCCACGATCCGAGGGGCGACCCGGTGGAGGTGAAGTATTGGATCCGGCTGTTACCTCTATCGGTAACGTAGACGTTATAGTTGGCGGCTATGCCGACGCCGTCCGGCATGTAGAAGGTGCCGTTAAAACTGCCGAGGTATGAGCCGGTGGAGGTGAAACGCTGGACGCGGTGGTTGCCCCTCTCGACGACGTACACCCAGTTGTTCGCGCCGACCTGCACGTCCCCGGGCATATTGAATGAGCCTGGGCCCGAACCGTACGAACCCCACATATCGAGGAACGACCCCGTACGCGTGAAATACTGGACGCGGTGGTTGCTAAAGTCGGCGACGTAGACCCAATTGTTGGGCGACACGTCGACGCCGGCGGGCTGGCTAAACTGCCCCTGGCCGTTTCCGTACGATCCCCAAGAACCTATCCGCGACCCGGTCGAGTTGAAGTAAATGACGATGTGGTTATTAAAACTGGTTTGGTACACGTTGCCGTTCGTCGCGACGGACAGGCCGCCGATATAACCGTAAGAAGCCCACCACCCCCGATACACGTAATTGGGCGAGGGCCAGGCCGCGGCGACCAGCGCGAGGCACGCTCCTACCCATAAGGCTTTCTTCATTTTTCACTCCTCTCGCGTTAAAGGTAAAAGCCGTCCGTTCACCCGCCCCCTAACGCGCCTCCGCGGAGAGATCGGCCCTCCATACGAGATCAACCGCGCCCCCAACCAAACGAAAACCCCCGCCGGGGCTCAAAGCCCTGGCGGGGTACTATTTTAGCGGCCGCGGCCCGCGGAACGAGCCGCGTTGCGCCGTTACTTTCGTTTCCGCCTTCCCGGGCATACCCTCAACCCCCTTGGGAAGTGCGCCCGGTCAAACGTCTCGGCATCCCCCTCGCGAGCCATTATTAAATAACGTGCTATTCCAGTCAAGCTTAAAATATTACAAGCGCAACTATTTTGGTAATGTATATAATTACTCGGGTTCTCGCGGCGGCCACGGCCGGGAGACGAAAAAGGCCGGCCCGAGGGCCGGCCG
>CP070633.1:608900-612338 GCA_020356085.1 Candidatus Coatesiibacteriota bacterium
CCGCTGCTGGGCGTCGTCTTCGCCGGCGTGGCCGTGGGCGCGATAACGCTGTTCGGGGCGCTGCGGCGGCGGCCGCTGCGGCTGGCGGCGGTCGCGGTGGCCGCGGCGACGGCCCTCTACGCCGTCGCCTCCGAGTGGCCGCACCAGCGGCGCGACCCCCGCTTCCTGGATTACTACGGCCGCAAAATCGTGGAGCCGGTGGGGTACGAGGCGATCTACGTCTCCGCCGCGACGACCTCCAACTTCCTCTACTGGCTGCGGCAGTACACGTTCGGCCAGCGGCTGGACGTCGAGCTGTACAACATCAACGACGAGCGGTTCGACATCGACAAGCTGGCCGGCCTGCTCTGGCGGTCGCTGGGGGCGCGGCCGGTCTTCGTCGACTACTTCTTCCTGAACCAGACGCATCAGCGGCGGGCGTTCTCGCGGCAGGGGCGGCCGGCGGGGTTCATTCTGGAGTTGACGGACCGGCCGACCGGACCGGAGGAGGCGTGGCCGCTCGACGCGGAGGTCCTGGCGCGGGCGGAGGAGGCGCTGGCGGCGACGGACTTCGCGCCGGACCGGCCGATGAACGGCGCGGACCTGGCGCTCAGCGTGTGGCAGTACCACGGGACGTATTACGAATTGCGCGGCGAGGCGGAGCGGGCGGGATACTTTTTCCGGCACGGCCCGGAGGCGGCGCCGGGTACGACGATGCCGCACCTCAACCTGGCGCGGTGGTACTACGAGCGGGGGGAGTACGCGCGCGCGCGGGAGGCGGCGCGCCGGGCGCTCGCGGCGAAGAGCGGCGCTTATATGTGGTATATGGCGCACGCCTACCTGGCGATGGCGGACCAGGCGGAGGGGGACCTGGCCGCCGCGGAGTACCACGCGCGGCGGGCCGTAGCGCTCAAGCCGCACGACGGCAAGACGCATCGCCTCCTGGCGGGGGTGTACCTGGAGCAAGGCGACCTGGAGCGGGCCCGCGGCGAGCTGGAACTGACCGTCGACGCGGGTTACAACGACCCGGACGCGGTGATGATGCTGGCGCAGATCTATCGGCAGGAGGGGCGGGAGGAGGAGGCGTTCGCGCTGCTCGCGGAGAACGTCCACGACTTCAACGACGTGCGGCTGATGAACATGTACGCGGTGGCGCTGGTGGAGCGGGGGAGGTACGTGGAGGCGCGGGCGGAGCTGGAGCGGGCGCTGCGGATCGACCCCACCTCCCGGGAGGTCCGGGCCAATCTCGCGCGGCTGGAGCGGATGGGGTGGTAGCCGCGGCTTACGCAAAAAAAGAAGGGCCCCCGAGGGGGCCCTTTTAGTTGGACTGTATTGGGTTACTTGAACAGCGCCTTTATTTTCCCCACCGAGGCGGGAGCGACGGCCGTGAAATTGGGGCAGTGGACGCGATAGATGGTCTGGTTCCCCGTGCAGCCCACCCACAGGTACCGGCCGTAATAGGCCAAGCCGGCCGTCCGCCACACCGGCATCCAAAATTCCCGGACCTTTTGGCCGTTAGTGCGATAGCCGTATACCCACTGCGGCAAGTCGGCTATCCAGATCCACCGGTTGCGCCAGTCGTACGCCAGATCGCCGTCCGTAGGTTCTTGGATCGGAAGCGTGCCGACGACGCTTCCGGTCGTGGGATTGTGGTACCATAAGTAACTCGCCAGGCCGTCGGTGCAGATAAGGTTGGTGGTCCCGACGCCGCCGTCGCCGGTGTGGAAGGCCGTCATGCCCATCGGGTTGTGCCCCGCTTTCCAGCTGTAGAGGATACTACCGGTGTCGGCGTTGGCCTTGAAGACGTAATCGAATTGCCACTCGCCGTACCACAGCGCGTTGTCGGAGGAATAGTACAGGCCCCCGCCCGTTCGCCGGGAGGCCGTGACGAACGAGCCGTATACGGAGCCCGTTAGCGGGTGGCAGCGGAAGATCATGCCGTACCCGCTCGGGCCGGAGGAGCTGCTGAGCACGTACAGGTGGCTGCTGCTCCGGGCCAGGCCGTGCGGGATCCCGGGCGCCTGGAAAGAGGAGACAATGTCCCCCAACCGCGCCTGAGCGGTGCCGGCCAGCAAGAGCGCGCCGAGGGCGACCGCCGCCGTAACGAAACGCCGTCTGTAATTCATAATTAACCCTCGCAGTTGAACAACGCTTTAACCCGCCCGAGCGAGGCGGGGACTACGGCCGGCGCCGACCACCGGAAATATTGGACCTGGTCGTTATAACCGTCGAGCACGTAAAGGCGATCGCCGGCCGGCGTCAGGACGACGTCGGTGGGGTAAACGAATCCGCCGAGCTTCCCTTTAAAAGACCCCGTGGGCGAGAAATATTGGACGCGGTAGTTGCGGTAGTCCGCGACGTATACGTCACCGTTGGGAGCGCAGGCCACGCCTCGGGGTTCGTCGAACTGGCCGTTCTCGGTGCCGCCCTCCCCCCACTGGCCGAGGTAGGAACCGGCGGAGGTGAAGTACTGGAGGCGGTGGTTGAAAGTGTCGGCGACGTAGACGCGGCCGTTGCGACCCACCGCGACGCCGCCGGGATAAATAAACTCGCCGTTCCCGTTACCGACCCGCCCCCACTTCCCCAAAAAGGAGCCGGTGGAGGTGAAATATTGCATCCGGTCGTTGTTGGTGTCGCAGACGTATACGGTGCCGTCGAGCGCGGCCTCTACGGCGGCCGGCCGGTTGAACTCGCCGTTCCCGAAACCGCCGGTGCCCCACCGCCCCACGTAGGAGCCGCTGGAGGTATAATATTGGACGCAGTGATTGAACCAGTCGGCGACGTAAACGTAGTTGCGAGACCCGAGCGCCAGGCCTTTCGCTCGGTCGAAGCGCCCCTGGGCGAAGACCGCGCGGAACGACCCGGTGGCCGTAAAGTATTGCGCGCGGTCGTTGTACGAATCCAGGACGTAAACGTCGCCGTTGGAGGCGAGGTCGATCCCCCAGGGGAAATAGAACTGGCCGTTGCCGGAGCCGCGCGAACCCCACTGCCCCTCGTACACCCAGGCGCCGAAAACGCAACCGGCCGCCAGCGTCAACGCGAACGCCGCGGCCGTCGTAGTAGCGCGAATATTCATTTTCCCACACCTCCGTCCGGCGCGAGGCGCCATTAATTTAACTATACCACGCCGGCCGCGATAAATCCAACCGTTTATTCGCCGGCAAGCACCTCCGCCGTGTGCCGCGCGGAGGCGGGAATCCCACTCCGCCGCAGCGCCTCGTTGAGGTAGAAGACGCACGCCGGGCAGCCGGCGGCGCAGATCGTCGCGCCTGCGGCCGCAATCGCCTCCGCCCGCTCGCCGCCAATCGAGGCGAAGATGTCGTCGCGGTCCAGGCCGTAGGAGCCGGCGCCGCCGCAACAACTCACGCCCCCCGGCGGCTCGAGCTCGACCACCTCCCCTCGCCACCGCAGCAGCGCGCGCGGCGCCTCCCGGACGCCCATCCCGGCGGCCAGGTGGCA
>CP070633.1:612438-615803 GCA_020356085.1 Candidatus Coatesiibacteriota bacterium
AGGAGGATGCGGTACGCGTTAGTCGCCAGCAAGTACGCCGCGTTGGCGACGACGCGCCGCGCGCCCGGGGCCGGAGCGTCGGGAAGGGGGGGCGTGTTAGTCATCCGAGCTAATAAAGCGCCACCCGCACGGGTGGCTGGGAACCCTCTTGCCTCGAATTAGTTTTTCGCCGTGGCGGCCTGGTCGGCGATTGCCGGCCCGAGGCGGTGGCCGTTCGCGCGGCGGTCGCCCGGGGCGCGGTTTACGATAAGTGGGAGGCAGGTGTTCACGGCCGGGCGGTTATTCCTCGCCCGGGGCGGCGGGTTCTTCTTCTTCGGCCAATTCGTATTCCCACCGGTGGGCAGTAGTGAACTCGCGGAGGTTGCGCCGATAAGTCTCGTTCGCCGGGTCGAGTTTAACGGCCTCTTGGTATTCGGCGTGGGCCTCTTCCAATTTCCCCTGGGCTTCCAGCGCGACGGCGAGGTTGTTGTGGAGGCGGGCGTCGTCGGGGGTTTCCGCCAGGGCCTGCCGGAGCCGGTATTCCGCCTCCCGCCACAAGCCCTCCTCTTGGGCCTTGAGCGCGAAGCGGTTGTAGTCACGCGCGCCGACGTACCCCGGCGGCGTGCACGCGGCCGCCGCGAGGGCGACGATTACGAGGAGGAGTACGTGCGAACGTTCCATATTAACACTCCAACCGGTTGATACTACAATACGATTTCGCTCGCGCGGTCGCAATTGTTACATTTGCCCTCGGCCAGGCCAACGACGGCCGTGCGGTAGCCGCTGCGTTCGACGAGCAGGTTGCCGCACTGCGGGCACAGCGTATCGGTACCGCCGACGCCGTGGACGTTACCCAAATATACGTAGTAGAGGTCGCGGTCGGCGATTTCTTTGGCCCGGAGGAGGTGGTGGACCGGCGTGGCTGGCGCCTCCTCGTGGTAATGTGGGAAATAGCGAGAAAAATGCAGCGGCGTATCGGGGCCGAGATTCTCCGCAATCCATTTAACCAGCGCCGCGACGTCTTCTTCGCCGTCGGTAAGGCCGGTTACGAGGAGGTTCGTAATCTCTAGATGCATGTCCCGTTTGAAAGTTTCGCAGGTCCGCAAGACGGGGTCGCGGCGGCCGCCGCAGTAATCGCGGTAGAAATCGTCCGACATCGATTTAAGGTCGACGTTCGCGGCGTCCAGCAGGGAGGCGAGTTCGCGGGCGGGGGCCGGTTCCAGGAAGCCGTTGGAAACGGCTACGTTGTATAGACCCCGTTCGCGGGCGGCGAGGCACGCGTCGCGGACGTATTCGAACCACACCAGCGGCTCAGTGTAGGTATAGGCCAGGCCGGGGGAGCGGTGGGCGACGGTGAGTTGCGCCAAGGCTTCCGGCGAGAGGTAGTGGGTGGGGACTTCCTCTTGGGAAAGCTGGAAGTTTTGGCAACCCCGGCACCGGAAGTTACATCCGTTCGGCCCGGTCGACAGTACGTCCTCTCCCGGATGGAAGTGGTAGAGCGGCTTTTTCTCGATCGGGTCGACGGCGACGGAGGCGACTTCGCCGTACGCCGCGGCGTACAGCACGCCGCCGCGGTTTTCGCGTAGATTGCAGACGCCGCGTGTCCCCTCCGCGACCGAACACTGCTGCGGACACAGCTCGCACGTGACCCGGCCGTCCGAAGACGCCTGCCAGTACGAGGCCTCCACCGCCGGCGCCGTATCGTTCATTCGGATATTTCCTCGACGAACGGTTCCGCCCACCCTTTGCGTTCCGGGTCGAGCATATTATCGAAGGCCCGGAATGCCTCTTTCTGGGCGTATTCCATTTCGTCTTCCGCGTCGCCCGGCCCCGGCCCGCCCGTGAGGTCCACGAAGCCTTCGTACGTGTTGTGAATGGAATACCACAACAGGAAAGCAACGAAGTTGTTTCCGCGGTTCGCGTAGTACGGGGCGTATTGTTCCGAGGTGGCGATCTTGGTATTGGAGGCGAGGGCGGTGATGGCGTAGCGTTGGATTTCATCCGAGGGGTCGTCGACCGCCTCCGCCAACGCCATGATCTCGTCGCCGGTTAATCCCTCTTCCCGCGCTTTCCCCATTAATTCTTGGGCGGCGCGGGTCCGCTTGTCCTCGTCGTCGCCGGCGAGGTCGCGGGCCCAATTCTTAGCCCCCGCCGGGGCGGCGGCGACCACCGCCGCTAGGGCCAGTAGGGTGAATAACGACCGTCTCATCTCGTTCTCCTTCAACGCCGGTCGGCTTCGGCCGGTCCCGCAGGGGGTTCTACAAAATGTAACGCGCGAGGTCCTCGTCTTGGGCCAGCGAAGCCAGCGTCTCCTCCACGTATTTTTCGTCTATCGTCACGCGCGCTTTTTTGCGTTCGGGGGCCTCGAATGAGAGGTCCTCCAACAACGTCTCCATCACGGTGTGGAGGCGCCGCGCGCCGATGTTTTCCAATTTCTCGTTGAGCGTTTGGGACATCTCCGCGATTTTCTTGAGCGCGTCGTCGTCGAAGTGGAGGTCGATGCCCTCCGTGGACAGCAGGGCGCGGTACTGTTTAACGAGCGCCGTTTTCGGTTGCGTTAAGATTGCGTAGAAGTCCTCCGCGGTTAGGCTGCGGAGTTCTACGCGGATGGGGAACCTTCCTTGGAGCTCGGGTACCAGGTCCGAGGGTTTGGCGACGTGGAACGCGCCCGCGGCGATGAAAAGGATGTGATCGGTCCGGACCATACCGTACTTGGTATTGACCGAACATCCCTCCACGATGGGTAGAAGGTCCCGTTGGACGCCCTCCCGCGACACGTCGGGGCCGGTAGTAGTTTTGGGTCCGACGATTTTATCCAGCTCGTCGACGAAGACGATGCCCGATTGCTCCATCCGGTCGAGCCCGGAGTTCACCGCCTTGTCCATGTCGACGAGCTTGGAGGCCTCCTCCTCGGTAAGGAGGTCCAACGCCTCGGCGGCCGTTACTTTGCGGGTCGCTGTTTTTTTAGGCATGAATTGGCTGAAGATTTCGCCCAAATTCATGTCCATCTCCTCGAACCCTTGCGGCGTGAAGACCTCGACCGTAGGCGATATCTTGGCTTCGACTTCGATTTCAACGGTGCGGTCGTCCAGTTCGCCGGCGCGCAGTTTATCCCGGAGTACGGCGCGGGCCCGTTCGTATTTCCGGCGCTCGGCCTCCTTTTTCTTCTCGAGCTCGGGGGAGGGCCCGGCCGGAATCGCCTCTTCGGAGGCGGAGGGGCCGAAACGGATTTTTTCGGTCTTTTCGGGGGGACGGGTCGCGGCGGGCGGCGGTAGCAGGACGTCGAGGAGGCGTTCCTCGCCCAGCTCCCGCGCCTTTTCTTCGACCTCGGCAACGAGTTCTTCGCGGACGGCGGCCACGGCGACGTCGGCCAGGTCGCGGATAAT
>CP070633.1:615903-619254 GCA_020356085.1 Candidatus Coatesiibacteriota bacterium
GTATTAAGCGTCCCATGATTCCCCCTTGGGCTCCGCTACTTAGTTAATACTACCTTCCCCGTCTCCTCTTGCCCCTCCCCCTCCACGCGGTAGAGATACAAGCCCGGCGCGACGGCCGCTGCCGCGGGCCGCCACACGAACTCGTCGCCTCCGGCCGCCACCTCCGCCCGCGCCACGCGCCTTCCCGCGAGGTCGTAGAGCTCCACCTTGGCCGGCGCCCTTATACCAATGAAGTTCACACCCCCGACCGAAGAGGCATAGCAATACGGGTTGGGGTAGACGGCGAACGGACGGGTGAACGGGACCGTCCCGCCGCCGGGGCCGGGCGGGTCCGGTAAATTCCCGGCCACGCCCGCCAGGTGGGCCAGCGTCGCGGCCAGGTCGCGGGCGCACCGCGCGCCGAACGCCGGCTGGAGCTTGTCGAGCGTATCCTCAACCGTGTGGTACCAGGGGTATTCCTGGCCGCCGCCGACGCCGACGTCGCCCTCGATGACGCCCAGCGCGGCGTAGCCGGCGTTGGTGAACGACCAGTCGTCGCTGACCCAATCGTCGTCCCAGTCGTAGATGAGCTTCTGGCCGTACAGGCCGCCGACGGCCTTAAGATAATTCACCAACCAGGCGGCGTCGTTGGGCGCGCCGACCATCAGGTCGTCGCGGGCGCCCCTCTCCTCGTCGTAACTCACCATGTCGGCGTTGAGTACCGCGATTATCTTCTCGCCTCGCCGCGCGCAGTCGTTGGCGTAGGCCTCGCTGCCGAGGAGATAGGCCTCCTCGTCGCCGAACCCCATGAACCGTACGGTGCGTTTGAATTTCAAGTTGCGGAAGGCGCGGGCGGCGCACATCGCGACCGCCGTCCCGGAGGCGTCGTCCTCCGCGCCCGGGCAGTCCCACGGCCGCGCGTCCGAGATCGAGTCGTGGTGGCCGCCGACGATGATGATTTCCTCCGGCTTCTCCGTCCCCTTCCGCTCGCCGACGACGTTGTACTCCGGGGCGTTTAGGCGGCGGGATACGTCGGTCCAGCTCGAGCCGCCGTCGGCCGTGCGGTAGACGGCGTCGCCGTAGTAATCGGCGAGGAGGCCGTGGGAGGCGTCGGCGAAGGCCATAACGCGACATTCCACGGTAGGCGCGCCGCGAACCCGGGTCCAGTTCTGGCCGCCGTCGGCGGTCGTAATAAGCGGCGGCCCGGCGATGTAGCCGCGCCTCGCCGTCGGGAACTCGACTTGCAGAAAATCGCCGGTGAAGCCGGTATTGACCTCCTGCCAGTTCACGCCGTTTGTTGTGTGGAGAACGCGGCCGCGGGTCGTGACGCCCCAGGCCTCGCGGGGACCCACCGCCGCGGCGTCGAAGACGTACTCGTTGGAGGTTATGGGGGCCACGCAGTCGCTCCAGCTCTGGCCACCGTCGTCGGAGTAATAGAAACGCGTACCCTCGCCGTAAGCGTGCCGTAGCGCCCACATCCGTCTCGCGTCGTACGAGGCCAAGCGGGAGAAATAGAAAATGGTCCAACTTACCTCGCGCCAAGACTGGCCGCCGTTTTCCGTTTGCGCGAAATGGGGCGTTGTGGCGTACCCACTGCCCGTCCATCTGTAATCCACGTAGCTTATCCAACCGAGGCGAGGCGTCGCGAACGCCATTCCGCGGATCACGCGGAAACCCTCCGTCAGGCGCGGCGCGTACCGCACGTACTCCCAGGAGTCGCCGCCGTCGGCGGTGAGGGCGACGTAGCCGTCGATGCCGGCGGCGACGCCCGTGTCGCCGTCGAACCACCAGCCCGGCGGCGGGTCGTAATACCAGCCGGCGGTGCCGCGTTTCGGCCGGAGCGTATCCCAGTTCGCGCCGCGGTCCTGGGACCGCCGGATCATGCAGTGGTAGTCGTCGAGGTAGAGGTTGCCGCCCACCTCCGGGTAGTGGGCGCGCTCGTAGCGGCCGCAGTCGAAGGCGTGCCAATCGGCGGTCAGGTTTTGCCCGGCGAACCAGTTGCGGAGCCAGTTGCGCGCCGCCTCCATCTCGGGCGTAAAGGAATAGCGCGTCCGGTAGTTCTGCAGCTGCAGGATGTAGGAGGCGTACTCGTCGGCCGTGATCGTTTTAATCGCGGCCTCGACGCGGGGGTCCTTCTTCGCGGGAGGGGTCTCGGCCGCGGCCTTCCACGCCACGCGCGCCGTCGGCCTGAGCTCGCGGAGGCGCAGCCGCGGTTCCTGCGCCAGCAAGAGGCCGACGTCGCCCGGCCTCGTGACGGCGAGCAGGTAATCGTCGCCCAGCGGCCGAACGTCGCCGACCGCCGCCAGGTCGGCCGCCGTCAACGCCGTGCGCCGCGGCAGCGAAACGAGGTAGTAGTGCTTGCCGCGCGCGCCCTCGTCCAAGAGGCGATACGGCCCCACCGCCCCCAACGAGGCGGCCGAGCCGTTGTAGAGATAGCCTTCGCTGCAGAAACCCACATAATAAAGCCCCGCCGCCTCGTCGGGTTGCGTTTCTTTATCCGAGACTACGACGAGGTCGCCGGGTAACGCGAAGGCCGCCGCCGCGCATACCGCTACGACGGCCGATATTATCTTTATCGTCCGGGGCATGACATCGCCCTCCTTTCCTCGGAATAATTAAACAACACCTCTGCCGCCGAGTCAAGGCGTAAAAAACGGGCGGCACCGTCGGAGCCGCCCTTCTCGGCATATCGCGGCCAAAAGCGTAACTGTCTACTTCACGATTACGATTTTGCCCGTCTCTTCCTGGTCTGCGCCTAACACCGCGTACAGATAAACGCCCGGCGCGACAGCTTCCGCCGCCGGTCGCCACACGAACTCGTCGGAGCCGGCGGCCACCTCCTCCCGCGCCACGCGCCTCCCGGCCAGGTCGTAGAGCTCCACCGTCGCCGGCGACTTGACGCCGACGAAGTGGACCCCTCCCGCCGCGGAGGCGTATCCGTACGGGTTCGGGTAGACGGCGAACGGCCGGGAGTGCGGGGAGGCGTCGGCGGGGGGCGGCGGCGGGTCGGGGAAGGTCCCGGCCACGCCCGCCAGGTGGGCCAGCGTCGCGGCGTAGTCGCGCGCGAAGCGGTACGCCAGCTCCGGCCGGAGCTTGTCGAGCGTGTCCTCCGTCGTGTGGTACCAGACGTAGCCGCGGCTTCCCAGCATGTCGGCGCGGCCGTGGATGGCCGCCAACGCCGCGAGACCCCGGTCCCAGAACGGCTTGTGGTCGCTGCCGCGGTACTCGAACCGTTCGTATATGATGTCGCTCCCGTACAGCGAGCCCACCTGCCGCGCGTAGTCGTACAACCACTGGTACTGGCCGTACGCCAGGCCGTAGTCGTCGCGGAGGCCGTTCTCCTCGTCGAAGGCGACCATGTCGGCGTTCAGG
>CP070633.1:619354-622655 GCA_020356085.1 Candidatus Coatesiibacteriota bacterium
TTGGCGCGGCCGGCGCGGACGAGGGCGGAGGCGAAGCGTTCCGCCTCGGCCTCGTGCGCCAGGCGGTCCTCGGCGGCGCGCTCCAGCTGTTGCAGCCGGAGCTCGTCGCGCTCGGCGCGGACCCGCCCCAGCTCCGCGTTCACGGCCTCGAACTTAGCGTACAGCTCGTCGAGGCGCCGCTCCATTCGGATCCGGTCCGGCGGCGAGGAGGAGGCGGCCTCGGCCTGAAGGCCCAACTTCCCGAGGAACCGCCTCAGGCGCGACCGCTTGGCCTCGGCCGCAAGCGCAGCCTCTTCCTCCTCCTCGGACCTCTCCTCTTCGCCCGCGGCCTCCTCCAACAATGTCTCCAGCTCGGCGCGGAGGCGTTCGCGGTCCTCCGCCGGGAGCGGCTCGCCGGTGGAGAGCGTTTCGGCCTCCAGCGCGGCGAGGGCCTCCTCGACGTGCGAAGGCGAGAGATTGCCCTCCGCGTCGCGGACCGGGAAGTGGCGCAGCTCGCGGGGAACGGTCTTGCCCTCCTCGTCGACGTCGCCGCCGGGCTCGATATAGGCGAAGGAGACGTCGGGCAGGGCGTCGACGTACGCGGCATCCCACTCTTCCTCCGGCGGCGGCTCGGCCGCGGCGCCGGCGCCGGACCTCTCCTCGCGGGAGGAGGCGCGGAAGACGAAGCCGCCGTTCCGCCTGGCCTCCATCATCATCTCGAAGCCCTCCTGGTCGCGGAGGTGCGGGTCGAGGGTGAGCGCGACGTGCTTGATGACCTCGCCGTAGCGGCGGCCGCAGGCCGTCAGCACCGGCCCCACGCCGATGGAGACGTCGCGGATGGTGCCGTCCACGATGCGGGCGGCGGTCTCTTGGTCCGTGATGTTGAAGAGGCCGTAGAGCTTGCCGTCGGCTATTTCGAAGGCCTCCACCCAGCCGGCGTTGTCGGCGGGGTGGTAGGAGTGGTGGTAGGGTACCCAGGTCTTGACGCCGGCGGCCTGGGTATCGTTCACCCATTGCTGCAGCCGCTCGGCGGTCACGTCGATCGTCTGGTCCGGCTCGTCGGGGAGGACGTAGCGGCCGAGGCGGATTATCTCCTTGCGGAAGCGCGCCTCCGCCCTCAGCGTCCACCTCCCCTCCGCCTCCTCGTACTTCTCGCGTGCCTTCTCCCAGGCGACGTCGGCGCACTCCTTCTGCGCGGCCTCGTCGGTTTTGCCTTTGTCGGCCAGGCACGCGAAGTAGGCCTCGCGCAGGAGCTGGTTGAGCTCGGGCGGGGCCTCCGGGCCGGCCGCGGGCGGTTGGAGCTTCTTCTCGTCGGGCATAATGAACCCCTCCAATCTTGGACTATGGAAAGCTTGCCGGCCGCGCGAGGCGCCGGTGGTAAACGCTTTGATCGTTTATAGGGAATTATGCGCGATAGCAAACGCGCGGCGGGGGACTTGGATATTTAATCTTAGGCGTTATTCGACGTAAAGCAAGACGTAGTCGTACGTGGGATAGGCTTCTACGGTTTCCTCTTCCCGGATAGAGACCGGAACCGGCTCCGCGGAGGTACCGTCGGGATACGTTATCGCTATTGACACGGGGTCTTCGTCCTTCGAGGGATAAATTAGGTACACGAAAGCGTCGCACGAGGGCGAGTACAGGATCCGTCCCGGCGTACCGTCGACCTTCACCTCGCGGTAGCCGCCGGGGGATGCCGCGTCGCGGAGGTAGATCGCGCGTTCGTCCGCCGTCTCCGCCTTTGCCGTATCACTAGCGTACGCCCTCGGGCCGGCGAGGGCTGCCGGCGCGCCTGGTAAGTGTTGGCCGGCTCCCTCTGGGCCGCCGTACGGAACGTACTGCTTAGGTTCGCGGCCGAAATGATCGGGGAAGATGCCGAGCGGAACTACGTCGAACGTTTTCTTGTCTACGTAGCCGTAAAGTCGGCGTCGGCCGTACGAGGTCTTGCCGTCGTAAACAACGTAAATCCTGTCGTCGTCAGCTTCACCGGCCAGGAAGACGTGGCGTCCCAAGCGCGCAAGCTCGGCCGGGGCTCCCGTGGCCGGCTCGTACCGATATAGGACCGTCTCGCGGTACTTCTCGCCGTCGTCCCGGGTTGCGACCGCCTCCGCGCCGACGTAGAACGCCCCCTCGCCGGCGTCGAACATTACGTCCCCGTGGGGCTGAGGAGGCCCGTTAAATTCGAGGATAACCTCCGGTTCCTCCGCCAAGGGCGTCGAGCCGAGGCCGGCGAGACGGTAGCAGACAAAACGCTCGTCGGCCTTCAGGTCGAAGCCGGCGACGAGGACCGCATCCCACGTTTCGTCGGCGGCGCCGCTCCAAACGTGGAAGTTGGGGAGGGAGGCGAACGCCTCGCCCTCGCCCGTACGGACCTCTAGGAGGTAGAACGTGCAGAGGTACTCGTTGGCGCCGCTCTCGCGCGATTCGGCGTATAGGCCACGCCAGAGCTCCCCCTCCGCGACGCCGAAGGCGGTCGTACAAAAAAAAGTCAACGCCGCCACGCAAAACGCCAATAACTTACGACTCACGGCCGACGCCTCCCTTGAAAAGTCTCGAAACGCATAGTATACGCGACAGTTCGGTTACGTCTCCGCCGTGAAATTAACATCGCGTCCAGCAGTTGTCAAGGAACTTGCCGGGGCAGGATTTTTAATAGCTACCCTACCCAAGACCTGCGTACACTTATTCGTAAAGTAGGCCTCCAAACAGGGACGTTAAATCTCCGTTACGTGCCACGCGAAGTGCCCCCTCCGTTTCACCCGCTCCACTTTACCTTGGCCTTCAAGCATTTCCAGAGCCTCCAACACGTCGTCAACGTGCAATCCCAGCGCGACGGCTATTTCGGCCGTCGACGGATAGGGCCACGGGCGGCGCCGTAGGAACGCCAGAACCTCCTTGGTGGGGAGCCATCTTGCGCCGGCTTTCTGCGCGCCGAAGCTTATCCCCGCCTCGAGGGCCGCCACATCCCCCTCCCCCTTGGGCATGGGCTCCTCCTCGACGGCGGCGGGGGCGGCGGTAGGGGGGGGCGAGGCCGGCGCCTCCTCCGGCATCGTCAGGCCCATCTGCGCTATCTTGTCGCGGCAGGCCTCGACGGTCCGGCGGTCGGCGTTGGAGGCGAGGATGTCGCGGCACAGCTCGAGGATGAACTCGCGCTTGTCGTCGCTTAGAGGCTCGGCCTCCAAATAGCACGTCGGCGGCGAGGCGAAGTTGTACTGGACGAGCTTCTTGAGGAGGTGCTCGTTCTCCGCTCTCAGGATATCGGAGGCGATGCCGTCCGTGGTCTTGGTGAAGAACTTGGAGTGGATGGCGGCCTGCTTGTACG
>CP070633.1:622755-626052 GCA_020356085.1 Candidatus Coatesiibacteriota bacterium
ATCGGCGCGTTCGCACACGTTGCACGGCGCGCCGACCGGAACATAGAGCTTGCCGTCGGGGCCGAAGGCGATGAACTTCCAGCCGTGCCACTCGTCGGAGGGGAAGGTGTCGTTTACGACGACCGGTTCCGGAGGGTCGGCCAGCCGGGCTTCGACGTCGTCGTACCGAATTACGCGGGAAATTTCGGCGACGTAGAGCGCGCCGTTCCGGAACGCTACGCCGTTGGGGGAGTGGAGTCCGGAGGCCAGCGTGAAGACGTCGTCGGCGCGGCCGTCGCCGTCGCCGTCGCGTACGGCGTAAACCTTTCCCTCCTTCCGCGTCCCGACGAACACTGTCCCGCCCGCGCCGAGGGCCAACGATCGGGCGCCGGGGAGGCCGTACGCGTAAACGTCGAGGCGGAAACCCGGGGGAAAAGTTATCTGTTCGAGCGGTAAGCCGTGGCCCCAATCCTCGGCCACGGCTGCGGCGGGAGCAGCGGCCTCGCGGCGGGGAGGCGTTTGCGCTCCGCCCGCGCACGCGGCGACGAGAACCGCCACTGCCCAGGCCGAAGCCGGCGTGTAAAATGCCCGGATCACGACGCTACCTCCCGACCGCCGGGCGGCCCGGCGGTCGCGGGAGACAGAACCTATTTACCGTACTCGGCCGTGAGGTATTCCGCCGCCGCCTCCGCCTCCCGCGCGTCCAATTGGGCGCCTTTACCGATCATTCGGTTAACGGTGCTCTTCCAGCCCTCCAGGTCGGCCTTTTTCTTCTGGACGCGGTCGAGCGTGTGGCAAACCGTACACTTTTTCTCTGTCAGTTCCCGGCCGTCGAGGGCAACGGTCTCGGCGGGGAGCGGTTCCGGTTCGACGGCGGTTGCGACCTCGGCCGTCGTCGTATTCAAAGTCTCCGCCTCCGCCTCTTTTTTCCCGCCGCAACTCGCGCCGGCCCAAGCGAGTAGCAGCAACGAAGCCGTTACTACGCAAAAAACCCGTCGCATAAATTTATAACTCCTTGTCTGGGGTAATGAGGTTTTAAGTCACCGCCGACGTTAACATATACCGCCGGTTTCCGGGTATAAATATTACTTCGGGGACATAGTATCCTTGACAGCGACCAGGCGGGTTGTTAGAATTGGAAATCTACGTTAACGCCCGTAAGGAGAAAATAATGAGAATATTATTTAGTTTAATACTTGCGGCCGCGACCGTGGCCTCCGCCGTCCTTCCGGGGGAGGTCTTGGTTACCAGCCCCAAGTCGGCGGAAAGCTCGGCCGAGCGGGGACTGTGGTTCCTAGGCCCCTCCCCCGCGGGCAACCTCTACCTCGCCGAGCGGCGGGCCCTTCCCGCGTTAGCGCCTTATACCATATGGCACGACGACCCCGAAACCGCTACCTATTACCTCGCGTACGATTACGTCGCCGGCGGCATATCGGCCGCCGCGCCGTTCGGCAAGGTGGAGGCGTTGGGCGGCGGGGCGTTTTTATTAATCGTGCCGCGGGGAGAGGAAGCGGCGCTTACGACGGCGGGGTTGCGCGTGGAGCTCGTGCGGCTCGCCCCCGTACCTCCCGCCGCCGGGTTGGACAACCCGGCGGAGCCGCCGCCGTCGTTCGACGACGACGTAGCGGAGGCGTTACGTAAAATCACGCGTACCCGCGTCAAGGACTATTTGACCACCCTCCAGGATTTCGAAACGAGGTTCTCCTACGCCCAGGGGTACGTCGACGCCGCCTCCTGGGCCCACGACTTCTTTACCGGCCTCGGGTACGAGACTTCCTACGACGAGTTTTTCGGCGTCACGTTCGACGCCGTCTCGATGCCTACTGACGGCCGAAAGATCTGGATCACCACCGACGGCGGGACGATTTACCATAGCTCGAACCGCGGCAACCGGTGGACCATGCAAGACTCGCCCGCGAAGGGGTTCCTGTGGAGTATCCAGTTCCTGAACGAGAGCGTGGGTTACACCGTCGGCGCCGGCGGAACCTGCCTGAAGACGACGAACGGCGGCCAGCGGTGGACGGCGCAAAACGTTCCGTACGACAGCTACCTCTTCGGCGTCGGATTTGTGAACGCGAATACCGGGTGGATCGCCGCCGACGACGGGAAGATCTTCCGCACGACGAACGGCGGGACGAGCTGGACCGAGCAGTCGACGCCGACCACCTCGCGGCTGTACGACATCGCGATGGCCGACGCGACGCACGGGTGGGCGTGCGGCCGCAGCGGCGTAATCCTGCGGACCGAGGACGGCCAGACCTGGACCCGCCAGAACAGCAACACGACGACGCGGCTCTACGGCATTTACGCCGTGGACGCGAACGAGGCGTGGTGCTGCGGGTGGGCGAAGACGCTCCTCCATACCACGGACGGCGGCCGGACCTGGACGCAGGTGGAGATCAGCCAGCCCACCTGGGCCTATTTCTACGACGTCCGTTTCGGCGACGCCCGGCACGGGTACGTCGTGGGGACGGCCGGGACGTTCCTGTATACGAGCGACGGCGGCGCGACCTGGAACTACAAACAGGTCGGCGAGGCCAGCTTTCAAGGTTGCGACTTCGCCTCCGGCTCGTTCGGCGTGCTGGCCGGCTCCGGCGCCCTCTACCGGACGGGCGACGGCGGCGGCACCTTCACCTCCCTCCTCGACACGTTCGACGATAAATGGCGCAACGTCGTCGCCGAGAAGAAGGGGCGGACCCGTCCGGACGAAATCGTGATCATCTGCGGCCACATGGACTGCACCTCCGAGCGGCCGCTGGAGAGCGCGCCGGGGGCGGAGGATAACGGCTCCGGAACGGCGGCCACGCTCGCCGCGGCCTATGCCCTCGCGGAACTGGACTTCGAACGGACGCTCCGCTTCATCTGTTGGTGCGGCGAGGAACAGGGCTTGTTGGGCAGCCGCCACTACGCCTCCGCCGCGTCCGAAAACGGCGAGAACATCGTCGGCGTCGTCAACCTCGACATGGTGGCTTACGACGAGGAGAAAGGGAAACGCGACGACACCTCCAACTTTACCAACAACGAATCTAAATGGTTGGCGGAATACCTGATCGCCGCGGCCGCGCTCTACGACGTTAACCACCACTTCGACCTGATCGTCGAGCCCGAGGCCGGCGGTTCGGACCACGCCGCTTTCTGGGCTGTCGGTTACGACGCCATCTTCCTAATCGAGGGCGAGTCGGGCGGTCCCGGCGGCGTGCTGGAATACCCTTGGTATCACACTACCCAGGACACCGTGGACAAGCTCTCGATGAAGTTCCAGGTGGATTGCTCGCGGGCGGCCACGGCCACGGTGGCCCACCTCGCCCGGCCGCGCGC
>CP070633.1:626152-629357 GCA_020356085.1 Candidatus Coatesiibacteriota bacterium
CGACGAAGCTCCCGTCCGCCGGCAGCGCTACCGGCCCGCGGACGGTCTCGCCGGAGCCCGGCGTGTAAGTCCATACCGGCGTCGAGGAGCCCGAGCGGAAGAACTTTACGTCGTTGGCAGTGCCTCCCGTAAAGCCGGCGGCGAAGGCGTCGGCGTCGCGGGCGGCGGCCGTGTAGACGGCGGTTCCCGCCACGACCTCCCAGTTATAGTTGCCGGAACCGGCGACGGCGAAGAGCTGCGCGGCGCAATCGTTGGTCCGGGAACCAGCGAAGATATGTCGGCCGTTGTTGCCGAAGGCCGTCGTAAGATAAATCGTGTCGGGTTCGTTATGGGTCCAGATGACTTCCGGCGGCACGAACAGGCGAGGTTCCGTGGCCGCCGTAGCGGGGGACCCTCTCTCGACGACGGCGAAGAGACCCTCGGCCGTCTTTTCCCAAACCGTGCGCGACGATTCGGCGGCCGCGGCGGAAGCCCCAACCGGAATCAACGTCGCTACTACTACCAGTGCCCGTGCGATTTTCATAAATCCCCCTTAATACGTGGAGGCGCCGTCGCTACGGCGCCACTACCATTTTACGGGAGGCTGCGTCGTTGCCGGCGGCCAGGCGATATAAGTACACGCCCGGCGCCAGCGCGAACGCGGCTTCCACGTCGTTTAAGCCCTCAGCAAAGTCGCCCTCGTATTGCCAGACCTCGCGGCCCGCCAGGTCGTAGACGGTTAGCGCGGCCGGCCCCGCCGCCGGCAGCGAGAAGCTGAACGTCGTCGCGCCTCGGGTCGGGTTGGGCGCGTTCTGGTAGAGCGCAAAGGCGTACGGTTTCGTCGGCAGCGAGACTTTCGCCGGCCCGTACGTCTCGCCTCCGCCGCCCAGGTCGACGGCCTCCAGCCAATATTCGTAGGCCGCGCCCCGCGCCGCCGTCTCGTCGAGGAAGCGGTAGGGCGAGCGGCCGGTAATCAGCGAGGCGTTTAGTTTGGTCCGGCCTCCCTCAGGGGAGGCGGCGTCGCTCTCGCGGTAGAGGTTGTAGCCGGCCAGGTCCTTCTCCGCCGACGTCGCCCACGAGAGCGCCACGCCGGCGTTAGTCCGCCGCGCGCGGAAGTAATCGAGCGCGATGCCGATGTTGACCGTGTTCTTCTGGAGCAGCCAGACGTCGCGGTCGAAGTATACCCAATAAATCTCCTCCGGGAAAGTGTATTCGAAGGTGTGGTTGCGGCCGTCGACCCACTCGGACTTTACGTAGTCCGTATCGCTGGTCGAGGCGAAGGTCAGGTCCACCAGGCATTTGAAGAGCGGCGTGAGAGGCGTGACCTCCTGGACCTGGTCTATCGTTACCTTCACCGTTTTGCCGCCGTTGGACTTGGTCCAGGCGTATTTGAACTCCGGGTACCCGGCCTTGTAGACCCACTGTTGGAAGAACCAGTCGAGGTCGCCGCCGTATTCGGCCTCGAACTCGGCCTGGAGGTCGTCGGTTACGGCCGTGCCGTATTTGTATTTCGCGCCGTAATTATTCCACGCGGTGTAGAACGCCTCGTCGCCCATCAGCCGCCGGAGCATATGGAGCACCCACGCGCCCTTCCGGTAGACGGTAGAGCTCCAGGGGTACCGCGGGTCGTAAACTGAGAAGCGGCGTTCCTCGTCTTCGCGGAAATAGCTTTGGGCGTAGCTTTGCATCTGTTGGCGGAAGGAGGCGCCGCCGTAACGGGATTCAGTGTACAGCGCGTCGCCGTACGTCGCCTGGCCCTCGTTGAGCCACAGGTCCTTCCACGTCCCGCACGTGACCATGTCGCCCCACCAGGAGTGCACGAGTTCGTGGATCAGGAGGTGGTCGCCGTTGTGGTTGGGTTGGATGTAGGTCGAGCGGATGTAGGTACAGGTCTGGTTCTCCATGCCGCCGAAGTTCGTCATGTTGACGGCCGCGACGCCGTACTTCTCGTTCTGGAACGGGTAGTCGCCGAACGTCGCGGCGCAATAATCGAGCATGTCGGGCTGGTGCTCGAAGTAAATCGGCGCGGCCGTGCGCTGGTTGTCGTAAATGTAGTAGTTGACGGGCATGCCGCGCCACTGGTGGTTGAAGCCGGTGTAGTATTCCGCGCACGCGATCGCCACCAGGTACGTGGCGATGGGGTAGCGGTGAACCCAGTGGTATTCCGTGCTATCCGCGCCGGCCGGCGACGTTTGCGCCAACAGGCCGTTGGAGGCCACGTACCAGTCGTCGCGTACGGTGATATAGAGCTCGACCCCCTCCCCGGCCTTGTCGCCGGGGTCGTCGTAGCAGGGGAACCAGTTGCGCGAGTAGCTCATCTCGGTGGAGGTGAAGACGCCGTCGGCGGTGAAGAAGAAGCCGTAGCCCGGCGTGCCGTCGTATTGGATCGCCACCTCCGCGGTTTCGCCCTGGCGGAGCGGGCGGTCGAGGGTGATCAGGAGGAGGTCGTTGGCGTGCTGGAACGAGAGGCGCGTGGCTCCGCGCGTGACGCGCCGGACGGTCAGGTCGGTCGTGAGGTCGAGTTCGAACTGCGTTATCTGCGCCGCCGTTCCTTTTATTTTCACCGTCGTCGTCGCCGCGACCGTTTCCGCCTGGTCGTCGATGGCCATCGTAATCGTGTATTTAAGGGCGTCGTAGTTGTGGGCCGCGCGAGAGGCGAGAGGCGTCCCCGTCTTGGCCTCCAGGAAGGGGCCGGAGTAGAGCCGATCGCCGACGTCGAGGGGGTTTTCCGGCGGGGCATACGCCGCGGCCGCCGCCGCCCAGCCCAGGGTTATTGCTAGTAGGAGCTTATTCTTCATTACCAAACCTTTCCAGGAAGTATCTTCGTTGGGCGTAGTCAGTAAAACTCTCCAATTATAAGACGAAACCGCCGGCAGAAACAACCTAAAATCGGGGTTTCGTCGGTCAGTCCGACCGGCCGCGAAGCGCCCGGTATAGGCGGTAGCCTACGGCCGCGCCCGGGTGCAGCGCCAGGTAGAGGAGGGCCGCCGCCGGCGCGGCCGGCCACAGCGGCGTCGCCAGCGCCGCGACCACCATCGCCGTCGTCCGCGTCCCCTTGCTGGCGAGCGTGGGCTTGGGGGGAAGGGGCAGGCCGAGTTCGCCCGCCCGCGCGCCGGTGTAACTCACCAAGTTGGAGGCGAGGAGTGCCGTCGCGCCCAGCACGCCCACCAGCACGTAATAGTACGGTACGGCCAGCGGGTGGCGGAGCAGGTAGGCGATCATGCCG
>CP070633.1:629457-632659 GCA_020356085.1 Candidatus Coatesiibacteriota bacterium
GCCGAGCCGGCGGGCCCCGGCTACGAGTGGCGCCTCGTCGTGGCCGAGGATTTCGATCGCTGGGGCTTTCTCCCGCAGGGGTGGATCGTGAACGTCGCCGGCGCCGGCGCGGTCCGAATCCAACGGGAGGGCGACAACCGGTACGTAGAGATTACCGCGGGGTCCGCCTCGGCCGGAGGTCACGCCGAGGCCGGGACGCCGCTTTTCGATATCCTCACTCGGGTGAAGGGCGTACGAGTGGTCCTGAGTTACCGGGGCGGCCCGGGCCGGATCGACGTCAAAGATCCGCTCGGTTTGAATCCGTACGGCGAAACGGCGCCGCTGGCCGAAACGGCGGCGTGGCGGCGGGGGGCGGCGTTTCTATTTCGGAGCGACGACCCGGGCGCTCGATACGGTTACAGCGCGTTTTTCCTCGTCGTCGCGGAGGCGGGCGCGCGGCTAACGCTGGCGGTCGACGACGTACGGGTTTGGTTTTACGAGGAGGTTTAACCGGCCGCGCCTCGTGCGCCGACGGTCCCGCCGGCGCTCAATAAGGACGTTGTCGGGACATGGTCTAGACGACGAAGCTATAATTTTATATGTAACGCGATATACAGCGGAAGGAACAAGGCTATGCGAACGTCGGCAATAATCGTCGCCCTCACCTACGCTTTTTGCGTTGCCGTGGGGGCGGCGGCCGAGTACGAAGATTTCACTTTCGTAGTAATGGGGGACACGCGGCCGATCGGGCCTATGAACTTCGACCTCTCTGTGGCCGCGAAACGCATCGTAGAGGAAATTAATTGGATAAATCCCGCTCTGGTAGTCCACACCGGCGACTTGGTATGGGCGCGCGGCGAACCGGAGGAGGTCGCGGCAAAGGAGTTCGCCACGGCGTTCGAGCTTTTCGGGACGATTGAGGCCAAGGTTTATTACGTCCCAGGTAATCACGACTACTCGGTACAGCCGTTTGCCGCGGGAGAATTCCTTCGTCTCACGGGGCAAAGAGAGTATTTTTCGGCCGATTACGAAGGCGTTCACTTCATTATCCTAAACACCGAGCTCCCGGGCGAGGTGGCCTCCGTAACCGGCGAGCAGTTGGAATGGCTTAAAGAAGACCTCGACGAGAACAAGGCGGCCAGAGCGATTTATGTCTTCATGCACCGGCCCATGTTCGGCCGCCAAAAAGACGTCGTCGACGTGGACGCGACGACACCCCCGGACGACTACGGACGGACGCGCGGCCAGAGTATTTCGGATATCGAAAATTACCGAGAACTCACGGAATTGTTTGCCCGCCACAAGGTGGACGCCGTTATCGCCGGCCACCAGCACCTCTTCTACCGCACGGAACACAAGGGGGTCCCGTACTACGTGGTCGGCGGCGGCGGCGCCGAGTTCGACACTCCCCCCGACGAGGGCGGTTTCTTCAATTACCTCGTCGTCAACGTAACGGACGAAGGGACGGAAACGTACGTTATGGAGCCGTTTCAATTCGACGTGCGATACGAATACGCCGAGGAGAACGGCAAGGCCCGGGCCAAAGCCCGCATCAACAACGTCGGCTTTCACGAAGTCGTTTTACCTCTGCGGGGTATCAAGTTCACTTTACCGGAAGGCGACTATTCGCTCCAAGCGGACACCGTACCGTCGTATTCGTTTATGAAGCGCGAGAATCCGGAATTCGCGGCCTCTTGGGGAATCGAGAAGGTCGACGCTGCCGTCCTCTTGGAAGAGACGAATTCGGACGACGCCACCAAGAAAGATTACTACGTTCGCGTAGAATCGCCGGGCGGTTATTCGTTGGCGATAAGTTTGACGCCGGAGTAGGCGCTGCGCGTCGCCTCGTACGTCGGCGGGCGGTAAGGTTTGCCGGGGCGTCTCTTTCCTTAACTTACGCGATAGGCGTTGACGAAAGCGGCCATTTTGTGGTAGATTTGTTACGCGGAGAGGTGGCCGAGTTGGCTGAAGGCGAGCGCCTGCTAAGCGCTTGTAGTGGCTTAAACCGCTACCGCGGGTTCGAATCCCGCCCTCTCCGCCATTTTTTTAGGGGCCGCGCGAAGCTTGTATCTTTACGTCCGTCACGAATTCCGTGAAGGGAGTCATGTCGTGAGGAGAAAGTCGGGGATAACGCTTAAGTTGCTTTCGGCCGTGGGAATTGGGTTGATAATGAGCTCCTTCGGCTGCGATAATTCGCAGACCGCGCCCACGCCCGTATATTGGAGTCTCGTCCAAAGCCCCACGGACCAGCACCTTCACGACATTGACGCCGTTTCGAGTACCGACGTGTGGATCGTCGGCGACTACGGCAACTTCGTTCACTTCGACGGCCAGGATTGGGCTGTGAAGCTAACCTCGTTTACCAACGACGTTCACTGCCTCGATATGGTGGACGCGAACCACGGCTGGGCCGGAGGAAACGGCGGCATCGTCTACCACTACGACGGCGCGGAGTGGAGCCGGGTCGGACAAACGCAGACAACGGATAACCTGTACGGTTGTCACTTCACCTCCGATACCCAGGGCTGGTTCGTCGGCGACAACGGCGCGATTCTGCAGTACGACGACGGCAACTGGATTCTACACCAGAACCAGCTTAAGCAACCACTCACCGGCGTCTACGTTCCCCCCACCGGCGACGGTTGGGCCTGCGGCCACGGCGGCGTCATACTCCGCTACCGCGGCGGCGAGTGGAAGCCCGTAAACAGCCCCACGCCCAGCGACCTCTACGCCCTTTCCTTCTTCGCGCCCGGAGAGGGTTGGATATCAGGCAACGGCGGTACGCTGGTCCGCCTCAGCGGTAGTAGCATAGCGAGTAAAAGCATCGAGACCAACCAGCTACTTTCGGCCATTTGGTTTTTCGACGCCACGAACGGCTGGGCCGGGACCGACAAAGGTAGTTTGTTCCAATACAGCGGCGGCGTTTGGACTAACGGCGGCTACAAGCACCGCGCCGGGATAAACGGCCTGGCTTTCGTCGACCGAAACCGTGGATTCGCCTGCGGCCGCGGCGGCACCATTTTGAAGTACGAGTACAAATAACGGGCGGGCGGTTCCATTATTAATGCGCTCGTTTTCCCGGTAGTTTTTTATCCGCGGCTTGGGGCCGGAGGGCGCCGAAGGCGGGCGCTTGCTCAACGACCGTAGCGGGCCGAACCGCTACCGCGGGTTAGAATCCCGCCCTCTCCGCCAGTTGGAAAATGTCTTTGTTGGCTCGCCCTCT
>CP070633.1:632759-635951 GCA_020356085.1 Candidatus Coatesiibacteriota bacterium
GCGGTAGAAGATGGTGACGTCGGCGCCGAGACGCCTCGCCGTCCGCGCGGCGTCGACAGCGGCGTTGCCGCCGCCTATAACCGCCACCTTCTTGCCGACCCAGACCTTGCCCTCCAGATTGTACTCGCGCAGGAACTCGACGGCGCCGACGACGCCCGTGAGTTCCTCGCCCGCGCAGCGGAGCTTCAGGCTCTCGTGCGCGCCGACGCCGACGAACACGGCCTTATACCCATCTTCGAACAGGTCGTCGAGGGTGAAAGCCTTGCCGAGTTCGGCGTTGTAGTGGAATTGGATGCCCAGCTTCTCCAGGAAGCCGACGTCGCGCTCCAGCACCTCCCGCGGGAGGCGGTAGCTCGGGATGCCGACGCGGAGCATGCCGCCGGCGTGGGGCAGCGCCTCGAAGAGGTGGACGTCGTAGCCGGCGAAGGCGAGGTCGTGCGCACACGTCAGGCCCGCCGGGCCGGCGCCGACGACGGCCACGCGCTCCTCCCTCTTTTCGACGTCATATTCGTCTACGTAGGAGTAATCCGGGTCGTTGGCGGCCTCCCAGTCGGCCGCGAAGCGCTTGAGGGAGCGGATGGAGACCGCCGCGTCCACCTCGCCTCGCACGCACTGCTCCTCGCAGGGGTGGTGGCAGACGCGGCCGCAGACGCCGGGCAGCGGGTTCTGCTTGCGGATGAGCGCCAGCGCCTCTTTGAATTTGCCCTCGGCGATAAGGGCGACGTAGCCTTGCGCGGCCTGGTCTATCGGGCAGGCGCTGCGGCAGGGCGCGGTGCCGCGTTTCGTGATGGCGAAGCAGTTGGGAATAGCCTGGGCGTACGGCCGGTAGATCGCCCGCCGCTGGACCAGGCCCACCTCGTACTCGTCCGGGTACGGGACCGGGCAGACCTCGGCGCAGTCGGTGCAGCCGGTGCAGGCGTCGAGGTCGACGTAGCGCGGGTGGCGGCGGACGTGGGCGGCGAAGTTGCCGGCCTCGCCCTCCAGCTTCTCGAGCTCGGCCAGCGTCAGGATCTCGACGTTCTCGTGGCGGCCGGCCTCCACCAGCTTCGGTGCCAGGATGCACATCGAGCAGTCGTTGGTGGGGAAGGTCTTGTCGAGCTGGGCCATCGTCCCGCCGATGGCGGCGCCCTTCTCGACGAGGTAGACCTTGACGCCGGCGTTGGCGAGGTCGAGCGCGGCCTGCACGCCCGCCACGCCTCCGCCCACCACCATCGCGGCGCCGACAACGTCGTTACAGGTATCTTTTTCGACCATTCCTTTTATGCCTAAATCATCAGACGGCGCCCGGAGGCCTATTTCGCCTCCGCGAACGCCGCGATTAGCTTCTCACACTTGTTCTTCGCGAGCTTGAGGCCGACGTCCTTCGCCGACAGGCCGAGCGCCAATCCTAGTACCTGGGGTAGGAAGAGGACCGGGAGGTCGAGTTCGGCTTCGAGCTGCGCCGCGACCTTCTTCTGGTTGTCGTCGTACATGACCGCGCAGAACGGGCAGACGAGGACGACGGCATCCGGCGCGGCGGCCTTGACGCGGGTCAACTTCTCGCCGGCGAGCGCCAGCGACAGCTCGGCGTCGATGCCGAGCAGCGCGCCGCCGCAGCACTTCTTGTATTCGGCGTAGTCGACGACGTCGGCGCCCGTCGCCCGCAGGAGGTCCCCCAGCGAGTGGGGCGCCTCCGGGTCCTCGGCGTCGTGGAAGGCCCAGGAGGGTTTAAGGTAGTGGCAGCCGTAGTGGACGGCGAAGCGGAAGTCGCCGAGCGGCGCTACGACTTTTTCCGCAATCCCCTCCGGCCCGACTTCTTCGTAGAGCCACCGGGCGAAATGGCGGACGCGCGGCGGCTTCTCGATTTTCCGCTTTACTTTCGCGAGCTTCTCGTTAACCTTTTTTCGGAGGTCGTCGTCCTCGGCCAGCTCCTCGGCGGCCTCCGCCAGGACGGAGGCGCAGCTCGAGCATAGCGCCAGGACCTCCAGGCCGGCCTCCTCCGCGACGGCCAGGTTACGCGCCGCGAGCAGCAGCGTCCCCTCCCGCGTGGCGGACTTGATGGGGAAGCCGCAGCAGGCGAAGTCCTGCTGGGGCTCGAGCTCGGCGCCGAAGAGGCGGCCTATCTCGACGGCCGACTTCTCGTACTGGCGGCCGCGGAGCGGGATGGTGCAGCCGAGGAAAAGGGCGTACTTATTCTCCATCTAATTCCGTCACTCGTCGTCCAGCAGCTTCGCCACCTCGTCGCAGGTGGTTTTGAGTTCGGCCAGGCCCATCTTGAGGCGCTTCTTGTTGTCGAACTCCTCCAGCTCGTAGAGGCGGCCGAACTGCTTGAGGAGGTCGAGTTGCGTCACGTACGCC
This sequence comes from Candidatus Coatesiibacteriota bacterium, assembly GCA_020356085.1. Lineage (GTDB taxonomy): Bacteria > RBG-13-66-14 > B26-G2 > WVWN01 > WVWN01 > WVWN01. Next base: position 635,097 of record CP070633.1, read on the forward strand.
GGGTGGAGCTTGCCCTCCCGCGCGGCGATATTCTTCACTGCGGTGATTATCTCGGCGAAGGGGACGCCCTGGGGGCAGCGCTCCTCGCACGAGTAGCAGGTGGAGCAGAGCCAGATGAAGTCCGACTCCAGGACGCGGTCGCGCAAACCCAGGAGGATCATCCGGATAATCTTGCGGGGGTTGTACCGCTCGTCGAGGGCGCGGACGGGGCAGGCGGCGGTACACGTCCCGCAGGCGAAGCAATACTTTATAGCCTCGCCGCCGGGCTCCGCGGCGACCTCGTGCTTGAAGTTGGGATCGGTTTTAATTATGGTCATCGTGCGCAACTTCCGTGAGGCGGGGATAAAAAAGCCCACGCCCCCACGGGGGAATGGGCCTTGGCGAACGGCGGTGCGATCGAGCAAAGAGCAGGTGGAAAGGGCGGGCGCGAACATGGGCCGTCGCGTCGGCCGGCGCTCCGCCTCGCCGGCGAAAGCGCTCTACCAATTTAAGATATCAACGGCCGGGTGTCAAGTGAAATCCGACACAAAGTCCGCGATTTTTAGCGATAACGTTTAGTTTTTCGGCCCGGGATCGGGGCGAGGAGTTTAAGGTTGACCGGGGCGGCCGTAAATATTATAAAGGGGGCAAGGAAAAGGCCAGATACTACCGCCGGGGTAAGCCGGAGGCGAAAGTTATGGATATTGGCGTTCCGAAAGAACTGGTCTCGGCCGAAACGCGCGTCGTAGTGACGCCGATGGGGGCCCACTCGCTAACGCAGGAGGGCCACCGCCTTTTCGTCGAGACCGAGGCCGGCGCGGATGCCGGCTTTACCGACGAGGACTACGAGAAAGTCGGCGCGACGGTGGTGTTCTC
>CP070633.1:636051-639216 GCA_020356085.1 Candidatus Coatesiibacteriota bacterium
CTCCACCAGGTCCAGCAGCTCCGGGTCGTCCACCATGTCCACCTTGTTCATGAACACCACCATCGCCGGCACCCCCACCTGCCGCGCCAGCAATATGTGCTCCCGCGTCTGCGGCATCGGCCCGTCCGCCGCCGACACCACCAACACCGCCCCGTCCATCTGCGCCGCCCCCGTGATCATGTTCTTCACGTAGTCCGCGTGCCCCGGACAGTCGATGTGCGCGTAGTGCCGGTTCTCCGTCTCGTATTCCACGTGCGCCACCGCGATCGTGATCCCCCGCTCCTTCTCCTCCGGCGCCTTGTCGATCGACCAGAAATCCTGGTACTCCGCCATCCCCTTGTGCGCCAGTACCCGCGTGATCGCCGACGTCAGCGTCGTCTTCCCGTGGTCCACGTGCCCGATCGTCCCCACGTTTACGTGCGGCTTCGTTCGCTCGAATTTCGCTTTGGCCATGGCGTCGCGACCTCCGATATCCTACCGCGCTAGGTTGCTATAGCCCGTTTTTAGCATTTTGCCGCTGGAAATAAACAGCATGAGACACTACCCCCGGCCCGCACCAGACGGGCCGGGGCGCGAAGTCCGAATTTATAACATAAAATCCTTGTAAAGTAAAGCTTTTTTTAACGTTTTGGGGGCCATCGGGTTAAAACTCCGGGACAAACCCGCGGGTGCGCCGCAGGATTTGGTCGGTAATGTTCTTCGGCACGCGGTCGTACTTGTAAAACTCCATCGAATACGTGGCGCGGCCTTGCGTTACGGACCGCAACGCCGTGGCATATCCAAACGTCTCTGCGATAGGCACGACCGCCTTGAGGATCTGGGCGTCGGCGCGGTGCTCCATTCCCACGACTTCCGACCGGCGGCCGTTGAGGTCGTTGATGACGTCGCCGACGTAATCTTTCGGCGTCACGATCTCAATTAGGCCGTAGGGCTCCAGCAGCTCCGGCCCCGCCTTGAGCGCCGCCTCCCGGAAAGCCAGCTGTGCCGCGATTTCGAACGCGATGGCGGTCGACTCGACGGGGTGGGAGGACCCCCCCACCAACGCCACGGCGACGCCGGTTACGGGGAAGCCGGCGGCTACGCCCGCCTCCAGCGCGCCGCGGACGCCCTTCTCGGTCGCGGCCACGTATTCCTTTTCGAGCACACCGCCGGGGAGGCGGTCCTCGAAGAGGAAATCGTCGCCGGCGTGGGGTCGGACCTCCAGCTGGACGTGGCCGAATTGGCCTTTGGCGCCGGTGGGCTTCTCGAACTTGCCCTCGCCGCGGCCTACGCCGGCAACCGTTTCCTTGTACGCCACTTGCGGCGGGCCGACGTTGGCCGACACGCCGAACTCGCGGGTCATCCGCTTGGCCAGGATGTCGAGGTGCAGCTCGCCCATCCCCGAAATAATCGTCTGGCCGGTAGCTTCGTCGTACCGAACCTTGAACGTCGGGTCCTCCTCGGCCAATTTGGCCAAAGCCTCGTTCAAGCTTTCCTCGTCGACTTTAGTTTTGGGCTCAATCGCCACCGATACCACCGGCTCCGGGAAGCGGATGCGTTCGAGGAGGAGCGGGTGTTTTTCGTCGCACAGCGTGTCGCCGGTAAACGTCTGCTTCAATCCTACCACGGCGACGATGTCGCCGGCATACGCCGCCTTGACGTCTTCGCGGTCGTTGGCGTGCATCTCGAGCAGCCGCCCCAGCTTTTCCTTTTTGCCGGTATTGAGGTTATAGACCGTCGCGCCGGCCTTTCGCGTTCCGGAGTATACGCGGATGTACGTGAGGCGGCCCACGTACGGGTCCGACATTACTTTAAAGGCCAGCGAGGCGAACGGCTCGTCGTCGGAGGCGTGGCGGACGCCGGTCTCCTTTTTTTTGCCCGGTTTTTGGCCGATAACCGGCGGAACCTCCACCGGCGAGGGAAGATAGTCGACGACGGCATCGATCAGCGGCTGGATGCCGATGTTGCGCAGCGCGGAACCGCACAGGACGGGGATGAGGGCATAGTTGAGCGTGGCGCGGCGGAGCGCGGCAACGAGCTCTTCCTCGGTCAGGTCGCGGCCGGCGAGGTATGCCTCCATCGCCTCCTCGTCCACCTCGGCCACGGACTCGACCAGGTTCTTGCGCCACGCCATTATCTCCGCCTGGCGGTCCTCGCGGAGGCTGTAGAGACTAATCGGGTCGTAATTTTTCCCCAGCGTGTCGGCGTCGAAGATGTACGGGGTCAGCGTTATGAGATCGGTGACGCCGACGAACGTATCTTCGCTGCCGATCGGGATTTGGACCGGTACGGCGTTGGCCGCCAACCGCTCGCGTAGCGCCTGGACCGCCCGGAAGAAGTCGGCGCCGAGGCGGTCCATCTTGTTGACGAAGACGACCCGGGGGATGTGGTAACGGTCGGCCTGGCGCCAGACGGTCTCCGATTGCGGCTCCACGCAGCCTACGGCGCACAACACGACGACGACGCCGTCGAGGACGCGCAGCGAGCGTTCGACTTCGACGGTGAAGTCCACGTGGCCCGGGGTGTCGATGATGTTGATGCGGTGGTCGCGCCACGAGACGGAGGTGGCGGCCGCGGTTATCGTAATGCCGCGTTCGCGCTCCAGCTCCATCCAGTCCATTTCGGCCGCGCCCTCGTCGACCTCGCCGATCTTGTACGTCTTGTCAGTATAGTACAAGACCCGTTCGGTGACGGTGGTCTTGCCGGCGTCGACGTGGGCGGCGATACCCACGTTGCGGATCTTATTTATAGGCGACTGGCGCGACATATTAAAAACCATCCCCGGCCGGGGGATGGTTCAACTTCTTCCCCAGACCTCCGGGTGCTATCCGTAACCGGAATATGTAATCGTTCCCCGAGTACCTACCATTAACCCGCCGCCGGACGGTCCCCCGATTACCAACGGTAATGGGCGAAGGCCTTGTTCGCCTCGGCCATCCGGTGGGAATCTTCCTTTTTTTTGTGCGCCGCGCCGGAACCTTTGGCGGCGTCGAGCAATTCGGCAGCCAACTTGGCGACTGCGCCGTGCTCCGGCCTCGCCGCGGCCGCGGCCTTAATCCACCGGATCGCCAGCGCGACGCGGCGCTGGGGCGCGACCTCCACCGGCACCTGATACGTGGCGCCGCCGACGCGGCGGGACTTGACTTCCAACGCCGGTTTAACGTTATTGACGGCGCGATTGAAGAC
>CP070633.1:639316-642474 GCA_020356085.1 Candidatus Coatesiibacteriota bacterium
GTGCGGCAAATGCCCGCGATTACTATTTCGTTGGCCATTCGAACCTCCTTCGAATTACGGACGGTAGCGCCCCGCTACCACTTAGCCGGGCGCTTTTCCAAAAACGCTTTCATGCCTTCGTTGGCCTGGCCGCTGGCGAAGCATTCGCCGAACGCTTCGGCCTCGATCTTGCAACCCTCCTCGACGCTGAGGTGCAGGCCCTCGTACACTGCTTTCTTAACCTTCGCCAGCGCCAACGGCCCCTTGCTCGCTATCGTCGCCGCGATTTCCTTAACCTTGGGCATCAGTTCCTCGGGCTCGAAAACGCCGTTTACGAGACCCATGCGGAGCGCCTCCTCCGCCTCGACCATCTCGCCGGTCGCCAGGAGGTACATGGCGTTAGCGGTACCGACGAGCTTCGGCAGCCGCTGCGTTCCGCCGAAGCCGGGGGTGACGCCGAGGTTGACCTCCGGCTGGCCCAGCTTCGCCTTCGTCGAGGCGAAGCGCATATCGCAGGCCTGGGCGAGTTCCAGGCCGCCGCCCAGCGCGAAGCCGTTGACGGCGGCGAGGGTAATGAGGCGCGAGCGCTCGAAGGCCGCGAATACGCGGTGGCCTATTTCCGAGAAGGCCTTGCTCTGGGCGCCGTCCATGTCGACCATCGCGGCGATGTCCGCGCCGGCGACGAACGCCTTCCCCTCGCCGGTCACGACGGCGACCAGAACTTCCTCGTCGGCGTCGAGTTCGGCGATTGCCTTGTCCAGCTCGGCGAAGACCTGCTCGTTGAGCGCGTTGAGAGCGTCGGGCCGGTCGATCGTGATCGTCGCGACCGCGCCCTCTTTCGAAACCTTCACGAATGCCATACCGTCTCCCTTGGCGTTGATGTGTTACGGTGCCGAGGCGTTTACTTTTCCTGTAGCAGCTCGACGAGTACGCCGAACGTACTCGCCGGCTTCATGAATATTACGTGGGCGCCGTGCGCGCCCTCGTAGGGGGCTTCCGTGAGGAACTCGTAGCCCTCCGCGCGGAGCGAGGCTACGGCCTCTGCCACGTCGTCGACCCTAAAGCAGAGATGATGGATGCCGGGGCCCCGCTTCGCGACGAATTTCGATATCGGGTCGTCGCCCAGGCCCTCCAGCAGCTCGATTTTTACGCCGCCGGCGTCGAAGAAGGCGAGCTTCAGGCCGCGCTCCGCCAGGACTTCCTCGCCTCCGAATGCCAAGCCCAGCCCCTCCTCGTAAAACCGCCGCGCCGCGTCGACGCTCTCGACGGCGATGCCGACGTGCTCGAGTCTCGCCCCCGGGACCGTCACGCCGCCCCTCTCGTCTTGTCGTACTCGCCCCACGCCGCGCGCAGCGTGTCCGAGATTTCGCCGACCGTCGCCTCCGCCTCCACCGCCGCGAGCGTGGGCTCCATGAGCGGCGCCCCCTCCGCCGCGGCCGCCTCCCCGAGCGCGGCCAGCGCCTCCTCCCACTTCGCCCGGTCGCGTTTCTCCCGGTACGAGGCTAGCTCTGCCGCCCGCGCCCGCTCCAGCGCGGGGTCGAGGCGAAGCGTCTCGAAGGGCGGAGCGCCCTCCGTTACGTACTCGTTGACGCCGACGACGATCCGTCTCTTGGCTTCGATATCTTTCTGGTACGCGTACGCGCTCGCGGCGATCTCCTCGGCGAAGTAGCCGCTCTCCACCGCCTTCAGCGCGCCTCCCCGCTCTTCGATCGTACGGAGGTACTCCTCTACGCGCGCCTCCAGCTCGGCCGTGAGCGTCTCCACGTAGTACGAACCCCCCAGCGGGTCGGCGGTCTCGGCGACGCCGCTCTCGTGCGCCAGGATCTGCTGCGTCCGCAGCGCGATCAAGGCCGACTCCTCGGAGGGTAGCGCGAGCGCCTCGTCGCGGGAGTTGGTGTGGAGCGACTGCGTCCCGCCCAGCACCGCGGCCAGCGCCTGCAGCGCGACGCGGACGACGTTGTTCGCCGGCTCTTGCGCCGTGAGTGTGCACCCCGCCGTCTGCGTGTGGAACCGCAACGTCATCGAGCGCGGGTTCTTGGCGCCGAAGCGCTCGGCCATCAGCCGGCACCAGATTCGCCGCGCCGCGCGGAACTTCGCCACCTCCTCCAGGAGGTTATTGTGGGCGCCGAAGAAGAAGCTGAGGCGCGGAGCGAAGTCGTCGACGTCCAGGCCGGCTTCCAGCGCGGCCTCCACGTAAGCGATCGCGTCGGCGAACGTGAACGCCACCTCTTGGGCCGCGGAGGCGCCGGCCTCGCGGATGTGGTACCCCGAGATGGAGATGCTGTTCCAGGCGGGCAAGTTCGCGGCGCAATAGCGGATTAAATCGGTCGCGAGGCGAAGCGACGGCGCCGGCGGGTAGATGTAATTGCCCCGCGCGAAGAACTCCTTGAGGATGTCGTTCTGGACCGTGCCGCGGAGCTTCGCCGTATCCGCGCCTTGCCGTTGCGCCAGAACGACGTACGTCGCGAGCAGCGTCGGCGCGGTCGCGTTTATGGTCATCGACGTCGAGACCTCGGCCAGCGGGATGCCGTCGAAGAGGGCGGCCATGTCGGCCAGCGTCGAGATCGCGACGCCCGTCCGGCCCACCTCGCCTCGCGCCAGCGGCGCGTCAGAGTCGTAGCCGCACTGCGTCGGAAGGTCGAACGCGACGGAGAGGCCCGTTTGCCCCTGCGCCAGCAGGTAGCGGTAGCGCGCGTTGGTCTCGGCGGCAGAGGCGTAGCCGGCGTATTGCCGCATGGTCCACCGGCGGCCGCGGTACATGTCCTCGTAGACCCCGCGCGTAAAGGGCGGCGCGCCCGGGTCGCCGAGGTCGCGGCCGTAGTCGACGGCGGCGTCCTCCGGCCGATAGACCGGCTTCACCTCGATCCCGGAGGTCGTCACGACCTCGGCCGGCGTCTCTTTTTTCTTCGCCGTCACTCGATCACTACCAATACGTCGTTCAGGCCTACGCCCCGGCCCGTTTCGACCTTAACCTCTTTCACCGTACCCGCGCGCGGCGCGCGCATGAGGTTCTCCATCTTCATGGCCTCGATGACGCACAAGCCCTGGCCCTCGGCGACTTCCTCGCCCGGGGCTACCATTACGTCCAGCACCACCGCCGGCATCGGCGCCTTGACCTCCACCTTCGCGTGCTCGCCGACGCCGGCCACGGCGGTTAGTTCGCGGATCCGCCGCTGCCG
>CP070633.1:642574-645711 GCA_020356085.1 Candidatus Coatesiibacteriota bacterium
CTCGGGCGCGACGCCGCACTGCGAGCCGGCCGTCCCGTCGGAGGCGACGGTCCCGGCGGTGTGGGTACCGTGGCCGCTGTAGTCCATCGTGTCGTTGGGATCGCCGCTGCCGAAATTCCGGCCGTGGTTGGGGTAGCCGGCTTTATTCCACATGTGGTCGGCCAGGTCGCGGTGGTTGTAGTTGACGCCGGTATCCGCGACGCATACGATGATGCCGGTGCCGTTGTAACCTTGGTTCCACACGAGCGGCGCCCGGATCTTTTCCACCCCCCACGCGATCTCGTCCTCCACGCCGTCGACGATATCGGTGAGTGTCTCCACCGGCACCTCTTGATCCCAGTCGACGTACTCCACGCCGGGGAAGGAGGCGAGCCGCTCGATTGTTTCGCGGTCGGCGCGCGCCGCCACGACGTTCACCAGCCAGAGCGAGGTGACGTCGGAGGCGCGGCCGAGGGCCTCCCGTTCCGCGAGGTAGGCCAGCACCTCGCGCTGGCTCGCCGCGGCTACGCGGCTAAGCTCCTGTTCGACGATGAGGCGGCGCTGGTCGCGCGGGAGCCCCTCCGTCAACGCCTCGAGTTTCTCCGACGATACGCGCGCCTCCATCGCTACCATCACCCGGACCAGCTCCGAGGGAGGCACTTCCTCCAAGTGAGCCGCCAGTTCCGGCGTTACCTTCGGCGAGGCGAAGGCTACGCCCGCGATCAGTAACAAAGCTACCCAACCAAATTTCATGCCGCGACCTCCGATTCCGCCCGCCGTAGCCAAACCGCTCCGACGGGATTTGAGTTAAGGGATAAACGTGACCCTAATTACCTATTATAACCTTTTTCGCGGCGCCGAGTCAAGGAACCATTTCAGGGGGAGGGTATTTCAGGCGGGAAGACGCGGCCCGGCGAAGCGGACGCGGCCCCGCCGCGCAACGCTCTTGACAGCTTAACCATTATAGTCTATTATACGGGCCTACATTCCGCGCCCCGGGTTTCGAATATTGACGGAGGATGAAGTAGCCCAAGCGCGCGCCCTGCGCGCCGCGCTCGGTAAGTTCGAGAGCGCGGTCGGCGAGGTCATCGTCGGCCAACGGGAGGTTATATTTGAGGTTCTGGTCGGCTTGCTGGCCGGCGGCCACTGCATCTTGACAGGCGTGCCGGGCCTGGCGAAAACGCTACTGGTCTCTACCTTGGCCCGCGCCCTCGAACTCTCGTTCGCCCGGATCCAATTCACGCCGGACCTGATGCCTTCCGACATTACGGGGACCGAGATCTTGGAGGAAGATAGCGACCGCCGACGCTACTTCCGTTTCCTCCCGGGGCCGGTGTTCGCCCAAGTTATTCTGGCGGACGAGATCAACCGGACGCCGCCCAAGACGCAAGCCGCCTTGCTCCAAGCGATGCAGGAAGGTCAAGTTACGGTGGGGGGGACGACGCACGAATTACCGCGGCCGTTTTATGTGCTCGCGACGCGCAACCCGATTGAACAAGAGGGTACCTATCCGCTCCCGGAAGCCCAGCTTGACCGCTTCATGCTAAACAGCCTTGTCCCGTATCCGTCGGCGGAGGAGGAAGAGGAGATCGTCGCGACGACGACGGCCGCCCCCCTTCCGGAACCGGAACCGGTAATGGCCGCCCAGGAAGTACTCGCGTATCAGGAGTTGGTGCGGCGCGTCCCGCTGCCGGCCGACGTGCTCGCGCGGGCGACCGCACTCGTGCGGCGCAGCCGGCCGGGCGCCGACGCCCCCCCGTACGTCGCTCAATGGGTGAAATGGGGGGCGGGGCCGCGGGCGGCCCAGCATTTAATTCTCGCGGCTAAGGCGGCAGCCCTGCTTTCCGGCGATTTTGCGGTCACGCTGGACGAGATCGAGCGATTGGTCAAACCGGTGTTGCGCCACCGTCTCGTACTAAACTTCGTGGCGGAGGCGGAAGGCGTGACGCCCGACGACATTCTAGAAAGGCTACTCGCCGATACGCTAACCTAAGGTGGGAAAGCGCAAACACATCAACGTCGTCGTCGCGCCCGAGGACCGCTCCGGGACGCTGACGTTCCGGATCCGGCTCGGGCACTTCTATGCACTCGTCATCCTGGCCTCCGTGGCGTTCGTACTCATCGTAGGGCTGGTCGTGAACCAGGCCATGGACGAGGCGAAGTTGGGCGAGCTCGAACTCCTGCGGCGACAGAACGGCCAACTTAAGGAGAAAGTCGCGCGGATCGCCGCAATCGAAAAGAAACTCACGGAGTTGGAAGTTGTCGAAGACAAATTGATGGTCATGGCCGGCGAGCGCGAGGCCGCGCGCGAACTCACGCCCGTCTCGGTCGAGGGGGGAGAGGAGGCGAGCGAGTTCCTCTCCCTGACGGAGGGGATCGATCAATTCCGCAAGCTCGCCGCCTCCCGGCGGGGGGTCGCGCTCAAAGCGCCCCGCGACAACCCGGTCGCCAACGGCTGGATAACGCGGGGATTCGGCGAAAACGCGAGTCTGGAAGGGCGTTCCTTTCACCACGGCTGCGACATCGCCTCGCCCCAAGGAACGCCGGTAAGGGCAACCGCGCCGGGAGTCGTTATCTTCGCGGGCGAAGACCCCGTATACGGGAATCTAATCATCGTGCAACACGGTTTAACCGGCTACAGCACGTTCTACGGCCACAACCGGGAACTTAAAGTGAAGTTAGGCCAAACCCTCGCGCGAGGGGAGTTAATCGCGCTCGTCGGGAACACCGGTAAGAGTTCGGCGCCTCACCTCCATTACGAAATCCGCCTGCACGGCGTCCCAGTCAACCCGGCGAAGTACATGCCCCAAGCCGAGACGGGTCCGGAGGAAATTACGCCGCCGGCCCCCGCGGAGGAAGAAAAACCGCCCGCGGAATCGACACCCCCTCCAGGAGAAGAACGGGAGGGCGGGATCCCCACCGGCGACGAAGCCGGCGACGAGGAACCGCCTCCGCCTCCCGAGTCGCCCTAGGGGAAAGTACGGCGCATTTGCCTTCGCGGTAAAAGCGCTTAGGGAAAGGAGCCCTTAGCATATGTTCGGAAAAGACCCAGGATCGCCCGGCGACGGTAAACTTAATTCCATTATCGGCAAAGGCTCGAAGACGGAAGGCGAAATCGTCGTGGGCGGGGGCTTGAAAATCGACGGCCACTTCAAAGG
>CP070633.1:645811-648890 GCA_020356085.1 Candidatus Coatesiibacteriota bacterium
ATATCTCCCCATCCCCCGAGAAAAGAACCGGTCGCCGTAAAATACCGGAGGCGGTCGTTACCCGTATCGGCCACGTACACGTTGCCGTTGGGCGCTATGGCTACTCCCTCCGCGTAGCGCAACCCACTCGTACTCCCCCCTCGGCTCCATTCGCCAAGAAAACTCCCCGTGGGGGTGAAGTATTGGATTAACGAGTTCCACGTGTCCGCCACGTACACGTTACCGTTCGGCGCGATTGCGACGCCGACCGGGTGATCGAATTCCCCCCTCCCTCCTCCCCGACTCCCCCATTTCCCGATGTAAGAACCTGTAGGCGAAAAATACTGGATCCTACAGTTATACTTGTCGGCGACGTATACGTTACCGTTTTGAGCGATGGCCACGCCGCACGGCCTCGATAATTGCCCGTTCCCGGTACCCGGCGTACCCCACTCCCCCTCGTACACGTACTCGCCCCATGCACAAACCGCCGCCAGCGCCAGCAGCGCCGCGGCGGCCGTAATTATCGCTTTACCTCTCATTCCCGGCTTCCTCCGGGAGACCTCGCCTCCTAGTCTCCTACCCCACTATAACACTAAACCCCTCCCGCCGAAACCCCGCGTTACTGCCGCTCCCGCTCGGCCTTCTCCATGTACCGCTTGACCTTCGCGTTGCCGGGATCGTAGACCAGCGCCTTCCGCCAGGCGGCGAGGGCCTGCGAGATGCTCCCTCGCGAGTAATAGTCGAGCCCCTGGAGGAGGTAGGCCTCCACCAGGCCGGCCCGGGCGGCGCCGTAGCTGGGGTACTCGCGCATGACGGCCGAGAAGATGTATATCGCCTCGCCCAGCGAGCCGCCGGCCAGCGCGGCCCTCCCGCGGTTGACCGCCGTTACGGCCTCCGGCGGGATTACCGGCTCGGGCTCCGGTTCCGGCTCCGGCTCCGGCCGGGGGCGGGGCCTCGGCTCAGGTTCCGGTTCGGGCTCCGGCTCCGGGATGCTCTCCGCGAGGAGGCGCTCCGACTCGGCGATCAGCACCCGCGCCTCCTCCCGTTTCGGATAGGCCTCGAGTAGCTCGTTACAAATCGCGATGGCCTCCTCGAAATCGCCGCGGTCGTTGGCCTCCCGCGCCTCCGCGAGCTTCCGGGCGACAAACTCCTCCTCGGCGCGGCGCTCCCGCTCGCGCTGCTCGAGCCACAGCGCCCGCCCGATGTTCAACCGGAGGCCTCCGCCAATTTTGAAACCTACTTTCGGGTCTCCGCCGGGGGAGACGAACGCCCCCAGGTCGACGAACGGACCCATCGGCGAATCGGGAAGGTCGACGTCGCAGCCGGCGCCAAAGTCGAGGTACGGGCCGGTCTCCGCGCCGTTCGTGCCGACCGTCTCGTCGTCGGCCACGGCCAGGCCGCCGCTCAGGTAGAGGTGAGGCTGCGCGATAGAGAAGGAGTCGGCGAACACGTACACCCGCACGGCGCCGCCCGCGAAAAAGGCGCTCCCGTCGCCGAAGCCGACGCCGACCTCGGGGCCGAGGGCCGCGCGCAAGCCGAACGGGAAGCTGTACTCGCCGGTAACGTAGCCGGTGGTGGGGCCGCCGACGCCGCCGGCGCAGCTGAAGCCGGACAGGCCGTTGGGTAAAGCCCAGCCGGTCGCCGACGCGGCAAGGACCGCCGCGGCTGCAATAATTACGGTTCTTTTAAACATATCCGCAGGGATTATGGCCGAATAACGCTTATTGGTATAATATAGCACAAAATGGACCTGATTGCCAATTTTCCTGGCCGCCGGCCCCCTCCGCGACTGTATTAACCACGCGGAATCTTAAAATGGCCCCCCTATATACCATAGAACCCGAACCGCGTAAATAACACCGAACGGCACTACGACGGCCGAAAACACGCCTCCCATGAAAAACGCGACGGCGCTGAATTTCCTCTCGGCCGCTTCCTCCGGCGCGAGCGGCCGCCGCGCGACCAGCGCCAGGTAGAACGGCGGCAGCCACATGAAAAACGTCGCCGCCATCGGCACGTCGTTCCCGCCGGAGAAACAGGCCGTCGCGAGGGCCGCCGGCAGCACGCCGAGAAGCACCCACAACGCCGGCCGCCAAACCGGCCGCAAGTCCTTCGTACGCGCCCCGCCGAAATGGTACCGGCGGGCCGTCGCGGGGCGGTACCGGCCTACCGCCAGCACGTATCCCAGAAAGTACGCGGAGGCGACGCCGGCGGCCACGGCCGCGTAATGCTCGATTATGAAGGCCGAGGCGCCGACGGGTTCCTGGGCCCGGTAATAAAACGCCAGGCCGCCGACGGCCGCCGCGGCGAAGAAGGCGAGCGGCCAGGAGCCGAAGACGACCGCCACGTCGAGCAGCTTTTGTTTCCCCTCCTCGGTCGTCGTCGGCGCCGTCCGCTGCAGCGCGTAGGGCGCGCGGAGGAAAAAGGAGACGTTGAACCACAGCGCCGCGACGTAGGCGCCGGCCAGCGCCATTCTCCCGTACGCGGAGGCGACGTCGACGAGCCCGTACGCCGCGGAGGCGGCGAGCGCCACCGCCACGTAACTCGCGAGGCGGAAGAACTCCCGCCCGCTAAGGGAGGAACGACTACGGTCGGAGGTCATAGCTCGAACAAGGGCCCGGCCGCAGCCGCGGCCTAGGCCGTATCCGGCGGCAAGTGGACGGCGAACGCGCAGTCGTCGTCGCCGCGCATGACGGACCGGAGGACCTCCACCCGCACCGGCCGCTCGAGGATGAACGCCCAGATGCCCTCGTACCAGCCGCCGCCGCAGCAGCAGTAGGGGTCCGGGAGGGGCGCGGCCGCGGCACCCTCCCGCGCCAGCGGACAGTGGCAATAGGCCACGCGCCTCGCCTCCGGCGTTTGCGCCGCGGCGAAGGCCTCGGGCTCGCGGGGGGCCTTAATTTCCATGACGACGTCGCCGTCGCGGTACGGCTTCGAGTGCTTTTCCTGATCCCGCGCCATCGCCTCGCATACGGCCTCGACGCCGCCCTCCTTGAACACCTCCCGCAGCTCGAGGAGCGGCGCCTCGCCGAACTCCTCCACGAAAACGCACGCGCGTTCGCTCATTATCTTCTCGCGGGCCGCCGGGTCGGGGACG
>CP070633.1:648990-652059 GCA_020356085.1 Candidatus Coatesiibacteriota bacterium
ATAGGATGGGCCGCCGCCGAGGGGTAGACGCCTGTCCGGACGTTGCTGGTAACACACACCTCCAACGGGATACGGCGCTCTTTCAACAGCTCGAGCACGGCCTCGTCCTCGCTCGCGCGGACGCCGTGGCCTATCCGCTCGACCTCCAACTCCTCGATTACCCCCCGGACGGACTCCGGCCCCAGCGCCTCGCCGGCGTGGGCGGTAAGGCGAAAACCGCGGCGCCTCGCCTCGCGGAAGAGCTCGGCGTACGCCCGGGCCGGAGACTTCCCCTCGCTGCCACCCATACCGACGGCGACGACGCCTCGCCCCACGTAGGGCGTCGCCTCCTCCATCCACCGCCAGGACTCCTCGACGTTCGCGCCCCAGAGCAGGTCGGCGATGAGGGCGCAGCGGATACCGAACTCGTCGCGGGCCCGGCCGGCGCCGGCGAGTACGGCCTCCGTGACGTCCTCCACGGTAAAGCCGCGGTCGCGGTAGTCGCCGGGGGAGTAGTGCATCTCGACGTACGCGACGTTCTGGGCGTGCAGATCCGCCAGGGCGTCGTACGCGATCCCCTCGAAGTCCTCCACCTCGGTAATGAACGTGTTCTTCCACACCCACGTCTCGAGAAAGCCCTCGAAATCAGGGTAAGTGAGGCGGCGGCGCAGGTCGTCGACGGTGCGGAGGTCCGGCTCGGTCCCGGCGCGGCGGATGAACGCGAGCAACGTCTCGAGCGGGATAGCTCCTTCAAGGTGGAGGTGCAGCTCCACCTTAGGGATAGCGACGGCGAAGGCGGCTAAATCGCTTTCCGATTCGAACGGCATTGTTAATTAAGAAGCGTGAAGAAGTGTGAAACCCGGGCCTCGCGGCCCGGCCGTTTTGCCAACAAACTAGGTCCCTACAACAACTTCCTCTCCCGCGCCGCCTTCTCCAATTCCGCGCGGAAATCCGGGTGGGCGATGTTGATCATCTCCTCCGCGCGGGCTTGTAGCGAGCGGCCGTGCAGCGAGGCCACGCCGAATTCCGTGACGACGTAGTGCACGTCGGCGCGGTTGGTTACGACGCCGGCGCCCGGCTTAAGCGTATTGACGATGCGCGAGATCTTGCAGTCCTTCGTCGTGGAGGGCAGCGCGATGATGGGCTTGCCGCCTTTGGAGTACGCCGCGCCGCGAATGAAGTCCACCTGGCCGCCGAAGCCGGAGTACACCCGCGTGCCGATGGAGTCGGCGCACACCTGGCCCGTAATGTCGACCTCGATGGCCGAGTTCATCGCCACCTGCTTCTCGTTCTGCGCAATGACGAACGGGTCGTTCACGTAGTTCTGGGGGTGGAACTCGAAGAGGGGGTTATTGTCGATGAACTCGTTGAGGCGGTGGCTCCCCAGGACGAAGCCGGCGATGACCTTGCCGCGGTGCAGCGTCTTCTTCGCGTTGGTGACGATGCCGCGGTCGAGCAGGTCGATAACGCCGTCGGAGAACATCTCGGTGTGGATGCCGAGGTCGTTGTGGTCGCCCAGCGAGGCCAGGACGGCGTCCGGGATCTCGCCGATGCCCATCTGCATCGTCGAGCCGTCCTCGATCAGCTCGGCGATGAACTGGCCTATCTTCATCGCCGTATCCGAGACGTGCCCCGCCCCCGGCATCTGCGTGAGCGGCTCGTCGACCTCGACGACGTGCGACAGTTTGCGGATGTGAATGAACGAGTCGCCCAGCGTGCGCGGCATCTCGGGATTGATCTGCGCGATGACGTATTGGGCGTTCTCGGCCGCCGGCTTCGTCACGTCGACGCCCACGCCGAAGGAGCAGAAGCCGTGCTCGTCGGGAGGCGAGAGGTTGCACAGGACGACGTCGACGTCGTAGAACCCCTCCTGCATGAGGTTGCCGATCTCGTAGAGGTAAACCGGGATGTACTCCGCGCGCCCCTCGTTCACCGCCTCCCGCGTATTGCCGCCGGTGAAGTACGCCATGTGGCGGAAGTGGGGCGCCATCTCGGGCGCCATATACGGTGCCGGCCCGAACGTGAGCAGGTGCCAGACGCGCACGCCGGAGAGCTCGTCGGCGCGGGAGGCCATCGCCTCCACCAGCGTTATCGGCGTCGCGCAGCCCGGGTGAACGTGGACGTTGTCGCCGGATTTGATAACCTTGACCGCCTCCGCGGCGGTCGTCCGCTTCGCCTTGTAGTCTTTGATCCAACTCATAGCCGTGGGTATCCCGCCCGCCGCGCTACGGGCCGGGGAGCGCCGTCTCCACCGGCGTGTACGTGAGGTTGAAGAGGTCGCAAATGCGTTCGTGGGTGCACGCCCCGCCCAGGAAATAAACGCCCCGCCGCAGGCCGGCGTCGCGGGCGGCGGCCTCCGCCACGCCGAGGGCGGCGACCTTCTCCAGGTAGGGCTTGAGGTTGCTGTTGAACGCGTACGAGCACGTCCGCGGAACGGCGGAGGCGATGTTGGGGACGCAGTAGTGGGTGACGCCGAACTTCTCGAACACCGGGTCGACGTTCGTCGTCGGCCGGCTGGTCTCGACGCAGCCGCCCTGGTCGATGGCAATGTCCATCAACACCGTGCGCGGCTTCATGGAGCGGACCATGTCCTCGGTGATGAGCGTCGGCGGCCGGTCGCCGTGGACGTAGGCCGCGGTTATCAAAACGTCGGTGTACGTGCACGCGCGCTCCAGGGTGAGCCGCTCGGCCATGTGGGTGATGACCGCCCGCGCCGCCGCCTCCGCCCGCCGCAGGTTCGGAACCGAGATGTCGAAGAGGTGGGTCTGAACCCCCAGCGCGGTGAAGGCCCTCGCGGCCGTCGTCCCGACGTTGCCCGCGCCGACGATGGCCGCCGTGGCCGGCGGGATACCGGGCAGGTTGGCGAGCGCGACGCCGCGGCCCCCCTCGAAGAACGACAGGTACCGCCCGGCGATGCTGGGGAGCATGTGGCCCACGAGCTCCGAAATGGCCTTCATCACGGGGAACTCGCCGCGCTCGTCCTGGATGATCTCGTAGCCGATCGCGACGAGCTTCTTTTCCTGCATGGCGCGGAGCGCCTCGTCGACCTGCGCCCCCAGCTGGAGCGCGCTGAAGACGATGGCCCCCTCG
>CP070633.1:652159-655227 GCA_020356085.1 Candidatus Coatesiibacteriota bacterium
TCCGGCTTCTTCAAGTGTACCGCCGCCGACAATACCGCCTCGTCTACCAGCGGCGCGAGCGGGTTATCGGGCCAGGCCCTGACGACCTCCTCCGAACAATCGCTGATCACGCCGAGGCGGAGACCCCGCTCCCGCAGCGCCGCGAGGGTAGAGGCGGCGTCGGCGCGGGGGACGAGTATCCCCCGCACGAAGTCGATTCGCATCTCGACCGCCCGCTCGAGTTGCGCCGGCGTAACGTCTACGCCTAGCTTCCGGCAAACTTCCGCGATTTGCACGGCGATCGGAATTTGCCCCAGCGCGCGGTCGTCGGCCTTCTCGTCCCACAAGCTCGCGAAATCGGCCGGCGCGACGCCGAGGACGGCGCACATCTCCTCCAGAAACTCGCGGTACGTCTCCAGCGAGAATATGTCGACCAGCGTCCCGAAGAGGTCAAAAATAAAGGCCTTATATCTCATACGCTCGACCCTAACCTTTAGAATACGTCCAGGTCGCGGCCCGAGACGACCTCGCCCGCGTAACCCTCCTTGACCTCGGCCACCAGCTCCTCCTCCGACGCTCCCCAGAGGAGTTGGTGATACAGGACCAGGAGCTTTGGTTCGGCGCGGGAGGCGATTTCCGCCAGCTCGCGGGAGGAGGTGTGGACGGCGGCATGGTATTTCCGCCACTCCTCGGGCAAATCGTCGAAAGCCGAGGCGGAGTATACCTCGTGAACGAGGAGATCGCAACCGCGGCTCTTCTCCACTATAATCTCGGTGGGCGCCGCGTCGCCGGAGATAACGACGATGCGCTCCGCCGTCCGGAACCGGTACCCGTAAGCCTCCCACGAGCCGTGGTCGACGGCGAAGGCCTCAACCGCGACGTTTTCGTCTTCGTATATCACGCCGTCCGATTCGACCTCATGCGGAATTACGCGACAGCCTCTCTCGTTGGCGGGTTCGAGGCCGCCGAGACGTTCTTCGATATCCGCCTCGTACGCCGCGAGGAGATGTTCCGTCATGGCCGCCAGACCCGGCGGGCCGTAAATCTCCAGCGGCTCCTCCCGCTCGAGCGTCCAAGGCGTTAGGATCAGGTCGGCATAGCCGGCCGTATGGTCCGAGTGGAGGTGGGTGAGGAACGCGCGCGTGAGCTTTTTAGGGTCGAAGCCGGCGGCGACGGCGCGGCGCACGACGCCCGGGCCGAAGTCGACCAGGTACGGCTGCTTTCCGACGACTACCGCAACCGCCGGCCCGGCGCGGTCCGGCTCGGCGTTGGGCGTCCCGGTGCCGAGCAGTACGACCGTCGTCCGTCTCTCGTCGTTATCTCGATCCATAGGGGGCTTACCCAATATTGCGATCCGCTACGCCCGGGCCGAAGAACTTTTCGTACCACGCGCCGAGCCCTGCGTCGCCCTCGTACAAACGCGCGACGTTG
This sequence comes from Candidatus Coatesiibacteriota bacterium, assembly GCA_020356085.1. Taxonomy (GTDB): domain Bacteria; phylum RBG-13-66-14; class B26-G2; order WVWN01; family WVWN01; genus WVWN01. Next base: position 653,570 of record CP070633.1, read on the forward strand.
GCCGCGACGTCGCGGACGACGTCGTCGGCGCAGACTCCCCTCGCCTCGGCTACGCCGGCGACCACCTGCTTGATTATCGACGGCCTCCCGGGCGAGCCGGTCAGCCACTTCTCGCCGCCGGGATTGTCGGTCTCGGTTAAAAGCCGCTCGGCCGGGAGGCGCCGCGCGATCTCGCGTATGTGTTCGGAGTGCAACGCCTCGACGCCGACCGTAAAGTAGGCGCCCTGGGCTAAGAACTCGTCAAGGAGGTCGAGCGGGCCGCTGTACCAGTGGACGATCGCCCGCCGAACGTCGTATCGCCGCAACAGCGCGAGGACCTCCTCCTCGGCGCCGGCCGTATGGAGGTTTACGATCTTGTTCTGCTCGGCCGCGGCCTGCAGGAAAAACTCGAACACCTCGCGCTGAGCCGGGTAGGCGGAGGCGTCGTCGACGAAACGAAAGTCCAGGCCGATCTCGCCCAACATCGGGCTCTCCGCCGTCGCCTCCCGCAACTCGCCGAGGCGGCCGGCGTACGCCGAGGCGTTCCAGGGATGTACGCCGAAGGTCGGCAGGACGAGTTCGCACGCCGCGGCTATTTCCACGTTGGCCCGGTACGAAGGCGGGTCCATCGCCACGGACACGGTGAAGAGGCGGCCGCGCTCGATTTCGGCGAGCGCCTCGCCGAGGTCGGCGCCGTAGCGGTCCAGATGCGCGTGCGCGTCGACGTACATGCGTTACGTTGGGTGAAAACCGCCGGCCTTATCGGCCGCCGACGTTAAATGCCGACGCTCGGCCGGCCCGATACCACATGTCCCACACGCCGAGGGAGGCGCGGGCGTTGCCGCCGCCGCCGATCAAGCCGCAGTCGCGCCACATCTTGTAGAATTCGTCGAGGCCCTGCTGCTTCATCCGTTCCCAACCTTGGTCGTAGTCGCGGATGAAGAAATACACGACGAACTCCGCGTCTAGCTTATTACATTCCTCCAACAGGAAGCGGAGGTACGCCTCCTGCCACGCCTCCGTCCCTTTAATATTCAGGCCGTATTTCTGGAGGACGAGGTCTTCGGCGATGTAACCGGTTTCGGCTACGGCGAACGGTTTCCCGGGAGCGAGGTCGCGCACCCGCGTGAACCAATTCCGCGGGAGGTTATCCGGGTCGGCGTCGCCGGTCGGCCCGCCGGCGGCTTCGATAAAGGGGTAAGTGCTGACCGCTACGTAATCTGAGTATTTCAGAAACCGGCGTGCCAGGTTGATTTGCCGCGTCCCCTCCGCGCCCGAGCCGCCGATTACGAACGAGAGGAACAAAGGCACGTTCGCGTGTTCGGCGCGGATATTCGACCGGACGCGCGTGACGAACGTTTCGAACGCCGGGAGCTGCGGGTCGTTCTCGGCGAAGGCGGCGTTCACCTCCACGCCGAAGCAGACGTAGTCCGGGTCGAAGCGGTCGATCAGGTCTAGTAGGAAGTTACTGTAAGCCTTGATTACGTCCGGGTCGTCGAAGGTCTTATTGGCCCACGCCGGCGGCAGCTCTATGTTGGCGGCGGCCCCCCAATATTTAGCGAGGCTTTTACGGTCGTGGGCGAGCGGGCATAGGGCCAAATAGACTTTGTCGCCGGGGCGGAGGCGACGCTGCCGGTCGTAGAGGTCGTTCTCGACGTTGGCGTGGTACGGCTTGCCCT
>CP070633.1:655327-658332 GCA_020356085.1 Candidatus Coatesiibacteriota bacterium
TTGCGACGTCGAGGACGAGGAGGCCGACCACTTCGGCGTCGTACGCGCCGACGAGTTCACCTGGCGCCAGCTCCTCGACTTCCACTCGTGCATGGAGTGCGGCCGCTGCCAGGACAACTGTCCGGCCTTCAACACCGACAAACCGCTCTCGCCCAAGAAAGTTATATCGGACCTCAAGGGCGACTTCATACGCTACGGCTTGAAAATCATGAAGCTTGCTAAGACGCCCGCCGTAAAGGAGGAGGGCGTGGGTTTGGCCGGGCCGGTAGTTAGCGACGACGAGCTGTGGGCCTGCACGACGTGCCTGGCCTGCGTCGAGCACTGTCCGGTGAGCGTCGAACACGTCAATAAGATAATCGACCTCCGCCGCGACCTGGTTCTGAACGAGGGCCGCGTCCCCCACGAGCTGAATACGGCGATGAACGGCGTCGAGCGCAACAATAATCCCTATGGCCTCCCCTCCAGCGACCGCCTCCGCTGGGCCAACGGCCTCGACGTCCCCGTCTTCGGGAAGGGGGCGCAGGCGGAGTATTGCCTCTGGGTGTCGTGTCTCGGCTCGTACGACGACCGCGGCCAACGCGTCGCGAAGGCTATGGTTAAACTGCTCGGCGCCGCCGGCGTCTCGTACGCCGTCCTGGGCGAGGAGGAGGGCTGCTGCGCGGAGGCCTTCCGCCGGCTGGGTCACGAGTACCTGTACAAGATGAAGCTGGAGGAGAACGTCGCCGCCTTCGAACGATACGGCATTAAAAAGCTACTCACGGCCTGCCCGCATTGCTACAACACTTTCAAATACGAGTACGCCTCCCTCGGGTGCGAGCTGGAGGTATATCATCATACGGAGTTCCTGCTCGCCTTGGCGGAGGCGGGTCGGCTGCCGCTCGCGGGCGGGGAGGGCGAGAAGGCCGTCGCCTACCACGACTCCTGCTACCTGGGCCGCTACAACCACCTCTACGAGGAGCCGCGCGCGCTGCTGCGGGCCGCGGGCGCCGAACCCCGCGAGTTCGCGAAGCACCGCGCCCACGCGTTCTGCTGCGGCGCCGGCGGCGGCCGGATGTGGCAGGAGGAGACGCTCGGTAAGCGGATAAACGTCGAGCGGGCGGAGCAGGCCGTGGCGGCGGGCGCCTCGACGGTCGCGGTCGCGTGCGCGTATTGCCTCACCATGCTCGACGACGGCCTTAAAGATCTAGACGCCGGCGTACCGGTCAAGGACGTGGCGGAGGTCGTAGCCGATACCGTAGCTTAATCCGGGGAGGTGGGAACGCCGTATGCGCGCGGCGGCGGCGTTTCGAAACTACCTGCGCACTGCGGGGGGAGGGCCCTTTCTCGCGGCGACGGCGGCGCTCTTCGCTTTAGGCGTCGCCCTCCGCCTCGGCCACCTGTTCGACGTTGTCCGGCTCGATGAGGCCACGACGTACGTGCGGTTCGCCTCCCGCCCGTTCGGCGAGGCGCTCTCCTCCTACCACCTCCCCAACAACCATCTCCTCAATACCCTACTCGTAAAACTCAGCGTAAGCGCGTTTGGCCCGGAGCCGTGGGCGCTGCGCCTGCCCAACTTCGTCGCCGGCCTCGGCGCGATGGCGCTCGTCGCGGCCATAGCGGGGCGGTGGTTCGGCCGGGCCGGCGCCGTCGGCGCGCTGGCGGCCGCGGCCATAGCGCTGCCCGTAGTCCATTATTCGGTCCTGGCGCGCGGTTACGGCCTTGCGCTACTCTTCTGCCTCTTGGCGCTGTGGAGCATAGAGCGGAGACACGCCGGCGGCGGGAGGGGCTGGACCGTGGTGGCGGCTGCCTCTTGCGCCCTCGCCCTCTACGCCGTCGCGGCGGCCTTATTATTGGTCCTACCGCTGGCGGCGTACGATTTCATACTGGCGCGCGGAGAGGGGAGGCGGGCGCTCGCGTTTCGAGCCGCGGCCTGGCTCGGCGCGGCGGCGCTGGCGGCGCTCCTCTACTTACCAGTCATGCTGCACCACGGCCCGGCGCAACTTTTAGCGAACGAATACGCCGCCCGCCTGGGCCCGGGGCGGATGGGCCCATACCTGCAGGCGTATAACTACGCGCTGCGCGACGAAAAAACCTGGGCCGCCGGCGGCGCCCGGTTGTGGGCGCCGGTAGTCTTTTTCGGCGTGGTCGCCGCGGCCTTTAAAAACAAACGTGTGGGGCTGTTCTTCGCGCTGTGCGCGCTCATTTACGCCGCCTTCTTCAAAGCCCGGTTCCCGTTGCCGACGCGGGTATTGCACTACGGCGGGACGCTAGCCGCGTTGGCGGTCGGCGGGTTGGCCGGAGCGGCCGCGGAGCTGATATGGCGGGAATGCAGGGGGAGTGCTAAAGTCGCTTGGGCGGCCGCAGCTTCAATCGTCGCGCTGACCGCCGCCGTCGGCGCGGTAGGCGAGTCGAAAAACCTAATCGCCAACTCGCTGCGCTCCGGCTCGGCCCGCAAGGCCCGGAGCGTCGCCGCGGCGATAGCGGAACTGCCGCCCGTAACGCGGATAATCGTCGGCGGATGGTACCACGACACCGTTAAATATTACTTAATGATAGACGGCTTCCCCGCGGAGGCGATCGACCGGAACCCGCCGCGGGCCTTCACGTTTGAGGCCTACGTCCTGGTCCCCCCCGGTTCGAACGCCCAGTGGGAAACGGATCGCTACTTCCAGTACGGGCCGATGCCTATCGTCCGTTGCGAGCGGGCCGCCGACGGAGGAGGCTTCGCGGTCTGGAAAGCGATCGTAGTGAATCCGCTATAGGCGAGCCGGGGCAAGAAGCGCACTTTGACGGGCGTCCCGATCGTAGATGTATCGGAGTTAGCGGGGGATGGGCTTAAATCGCGATCCAAAGGCACCCTCTTGACGCCGCGCCGGAGTTATGATATATATTTACGCGCGAAGAGACGGGTAACCATGGACTATCACCAGCCGGCCAACGCTATCATCATAATTATCGACCTCTCCCGGTCGGGCCGGCGGCCTATGTCCTAAGACGGACACATATAATTAAAACTCGACGCCGGC
>CP070633.1:658432-661426 GCA_020356085.1 Candidatus Coatesiibacteriota bacterium
TGGCACAAGGCCGGCAAGATGGCCGAAATCGCCGTCAAGGGCGAGATGTGGGGCGTCACCGACCTCGACGACGAGACCCTCCAAAAAGCTTTCATTAAACCCTACAAAAATCTCCAGCAGGCGTTCGACGCGGCCCGGGAGGCAAAGGGGCCACAGGCGCGCGTGCTGATAATCATGAACGGCTCTATGTCGATCCCGATGCTCCAATAGGTATCGTATAACCGGACTTAAAACGGACGGTGAATATGGACGAGATGGTCGAATCTATGCTTAACGGTTTTAAGACCGTTTACGAGAACGTCGAGAACGCGGTCGGCGCGGAGAACGCGGCCGACTTCAAGGCGATAATCGACGAGATGTTTAAGTTGGCCGGAGATGTCGACTACGCGGGTTTTATGTCCAAAGCGACGGAAACCGGCGTTATGAACCGTTACAACGAAGAACTAGCGAAGATGTCTAGTTTAGCGTCGGAAATGAACGTCCCTCTCGACCAAAGCGGGTAGACTCCTCCGACGTTTTAGCCGTAAAAAAGCCCCGAAGGAGAGAAATGGACAAGAAAATAATTGAGAAGCTCGAGGCCGTCGTCGGCCCGACCGGCTACACCGTTGCGCCGGTGGAGCTGCGGGCCTACTCGGCCGACGCCGGCATCCACCTGAACGAGCCCGAGGTCGTCGTCCGGCCGGCGAACACCGAACAGGTCTCCGGAATTCTCAAGCTCGCTAACGAGCATAAAATCCCGGTTACGCCGCGCGGCGCCGGGACCGCGCTGTGCGGCCACGCCGTTCCCATCAAGGGCGGCATCGTCCTCGACCTGCAGGCGATGAACAAGATCAAGGAGGTCCACGTCGAGGACTTCTACGTCGTCGTCGAGCCGGGCGTTATCTACGCCGACCTCAACGCCCACCTCAAGCCGCACAAGTTCTTCTTCCCGCCGGCGCCGGGGTCGGGCGACGTCGCCAACATCGGCGGCATGGTGGCCGCGAACGCCTCCGGCGTCAACGCCGTCAAGTACGGCGCGACGCGCGACTACCTCCTGGGCTGCGAAATCGTCCTGCCCACCGGCGAGATTATCCACAGCGGGACGCGGACGCTGAAGGACTCCTCCGGCTTCCAGCTCGCCCGCCTGATGGTCGCCTCGGAGGGGATGCTCGGCGTCATTACCGAGATCAACCTCCGCGTCGTCCCGCTGCCCGAGAAGAACGCCATGGCGATGGCCGTCTTCGACGACCTCGAGAAGGCGGGCCAGTGCGTCTCCGACCTCATCGCGTACCCGCTTATCCCGCACTCGCTCGAGATCATGGATAACATCTGCATCCAGGCGATCAACAAGGCCACCGACCTCGGCCTGCCGGAATGCGAGGGCCTGCTCTTCATCGGCGTCAGCGGCCACCCCGCGGCGGTCAAGGACGAGATCGAGATCGTCGCGGAGGTCGCGAAAAAAGCGGGCGCCGTCGACGTCAAGTTCACGGAGGACCCCAAAGAGATCGAGGGGCTGCAGAAGGGCCGCAAGGCCATGATCCCCTCCCTCTCGCGCTTCCAGGAGGGCATGGTCACCGTCATGCTGGCCGACGATATGGCCGTCCCCCCCTCCCAGGTGCCGAACGCCGTCAAGGCGTTCCACGAGATCCAAGACCGCTACGACGGCATCTACATCCCGACGTACGGCCACGCCGGCGACGGCAACCTCCACACCAAGTTCATCATCGACCCCACGGACCCGGAAGTCTGGGAGCGGGCGGAGAAGGCCAACGAGGAGGTCTTCGACGCCGTTCTGGCGCTCGGCGGAACCGTAACCGGCGAGCACGGCGTCTCCATCACGAAAGCGCCGTACTTCAAGAAGGAGCGCGCCGACTCGCTGGCGGCCATGCGTACTATCAAACAGGCGCTGGACCCCAACAACATCCTGAACCCCGGCAAGCTCATGGACTGGGAGGAGCCGGGGATCATCCACTTCCTGCGCTATAAAACCGGCAAGCGCGAGTACGGCGAGGGCATGGAAGCCCTCGAGAAATGGGAGATGGAGCTCAACGCCTGTACCCACTGCGGCTTCTGCAAGGCCGTCTGCCCGACGCTGGCCGACCTCGGCTGGGACGCCGCCGGCTCCAAGGGCCGCCTGATGACCTCCTATGCGCTGCTGCAAGGCGACCTGAAGCCCGACGACATGGTCGTCGACCGCCTCTTCTCGTGCACGATGTGCATGGACTGCACGCGGCGCTGCCCGACGAAAATCGAGGTCGCGCCCATCGTGGAGGCGGCCCGCGCCTCCCTCGTCAAGGCCGGCTACAAGATGCCGGTCCACGAGGACCTGGTGAATAAAGTCCTCACCACCGGCAACATCTTTGGCGAGGAGGAGCTGGGCGTCAAGCCGCAGGAGGGCGAGGCGCTGCTGTACCTGGGCTGCCAGTACGCGCAGCGGCCCAACATGGTCAAGATGTTCACGCGTATCCTCGACAAGCTGGGCGTCAAGGCCAAGATAATCGAGGAGACCTGCTGCGGCAACCCGCTTAAGATCCTGGGCTACTGGAAAGAGTTCGAGGAGCAGAAGAAGAAGTTCAACGAGGCGATACCGGAGGTGGAGCTTATCACGCTGTGCCCCACCTGCACTATTTTCCTGAAGGAGGAGTACGGCCGGCCCGTCAAGCACGCGCTGGAGGTTATCGCCGAGAAACTGGCGGACGCCGCGCCGAAACAGCTCGACCTGAAGGCGACGTACCACGATCCGTGCCACCTCTCGCGCGGCGTCGAAATTACCGACGAGCCGCGGAACATCATGAAAGCCCTCGGCATCGACGTCGTCGAAATGCCGCTGACCAAGAACACCTCCCGGTGCTGCGGCGGCGGCGGCGGCATCATCACCTCCGCGCCCGAACTTTCCCAACGGCTCGGCGTTTCGCGGGCCGAGCAGGCGGCCGCGACCGGCGCGGATACGGTGGTCACGGCCTGCGCCACCTGCGAGCTTACGCTCCGCAACGGCGCCCAGGCCATCGGCGGCGG
>CP070633.1:661526-664461 GCA_020356085.1 Candidatus Coatesiibacteriota bacterium
ATTACGCGGAGGCGCGGCGGCTCCGCCGTGACCTGGAAGACGGTGTTCGCGATTTGGCCGCTCTTCCGGCCGTCGAGGCAGGAAGTCACGACGTAGAGGCCGTACGTTAAGCTATAGAGGCTCGCAGGGTCAAAGGAGGTTACCATACGGTTAGGTTCCTTCTTCCGTCGCGGCGACGGCCCGAGCCACTTTGCGGCCCAGCTCCTCGCACGCCGCCAAGTCGTCGGCCGTCGGCTGCCACTTGGCGCGGACTCCCGGCCCCACGACGTCGAACTTGCACCGCGCGAGGTGTTCCTCCACGGCCTTCACCGCCTCGCCGCTCCACCCGTACGAGCCGAACGCGGCGGCCACCTTGTTCTTGAACCCCAAACCGCGCAGATCCTCCATATACGTGCCGAGCGTCGAAATGTAGCCGCGGTTCACGGTCGGCGAGCCGACGACGAGCGCGCGGGCCTGGAATATCTCGGTGAGGACGGCGTTGCGGTCCGAGAGGGGCGCGTAGAAGATTTTAAACGGCACCCCCTCCGCTGCCAACCCGGCGCCGACGGCCTCCGCCATATGGCGAGTGGCGTGCCACATCGTATCGTACAATACCACGGCCCGCCGCTCGCCTCGCTGCGCCGCCCACTCGCGGTACTTCTCCACGATCTGCAGCGGGTTTTCACGCCATATAACGCCGTGGCTCGGCCCGATCATGTCGACGGGAAGGCCGAGCGCGAGTACTTCCTCTATCTTCTGGAGGACCAGATCGCTAAACGGCGTCAAGATATTGGCGTAGTAGCGGAGCGCCTCCTCGAAGAGCGCGTGTTCGTCCACCTCGTCGTTGAAGCGTCGGTCGGTGGCGTAGTGCTGGCCGAAAGCGTCGTTGGGCAGGAGCAGGTTTTTTCCCGTTACGTAGGTGAACATGCTGTCGGGCCAGTGCAGCATGGGCGCCTCCACGAACACGAGTTCGTGCCGGCCCAGGCTTATTGTATCGCCGGTGCCGACGACCTGGAGGTTCCAATCCTCGTGGTAATGGCCGGGAATGCTCTCCGCGCCGCGCTTGGAGACGACCACCGTCGCCTCCGGGCAGTGGCGCATTAAGGCCGGCAAGCCGCCGGAGTGGTCGGGCTCGGCGTGGTTGGCGACGACGACGTCGATCGCGGCGGGGTCGACGACGTCGCGGACGTTCGCCAGGAAGTCCTCCGCGAACGGCCCCCATACCGTGTCGACGAGCGCCGTCTTTTCGTCCGCGATCAAGTAGGAATTGTAAGTGGAGCCGCGCGGCGTCGATAGTTCGTGGCCGTGGAAGTGCCGCAGCGCCCAGTCCACGACGCCCACCCAGTACACACCCTCTAATATCTCCGTAACCATTAGACCTCCATTTTGCGCTGGCGGCGCGGCCGGGCGCCCACTAGCTTTGGCGGACGATATCCGCGACCACCAGACACACTCGGCCGAGGTAGTCGCCGTCTTCGCTGGTAAACGGCGCCAGCGTATGCGAGTCGATGTCGAGCTCGCCCCACACCTGGCCGCCGAGGAAGATGGGAAGCACGATCTCGGCCTTGACCTCCGGACTGCACGCCAGGTAGTTGGTCTCCTGGGACACGTCCTGAACGACGAACATCCGGCGCGTAAGCGCGGCGCGGCCGCAGATCCCGGTGCCGAGCGAGATCCGGACGTGCTCCGTGGGAGCGCCGTTATACGGTCCGAGCACGAGGTCCTCGGGATTCTCGGGGTCGGTTATGTAAAAGCCGACCCAGTCGAAATAAGGGACCGCGGACTTAAGGAGGTCGCAGATCGCCTGGAGCTTTTCCTCCTGGGAACTTGGGCGGCCCGCGATGCCTTTAACGTTCGTCATCAGGCGCTCGTACATTTCGGTTTTTTCGGCCATAGCGTCTATCCTTTCCTAATCGGAACCTTCCCCCGGAAGGTCCTCCCACACGCGGAACGCGCGGCGGAGGTGGGGAATCGTAATGGAGCCGCCGACGACCAGCCCGACGGCCAGCGCCTCCTGGAGCTCCTCCTCCGTTACACCCTCCTCCCGGCACCGGAGGAGGTGGTAGGTAACGCAATCGTCACAACGCAAAACGAGCGAGGCCACGAGCCCGAGAAGTTCCTTCATCTTGGCGGGCAGCGCCCCCTCGCGGTAGACGCCGGCGTCGAGATTGAAGAACCGCTTAATTTCTTTGCCGGCGTGGCGCAGTACGAGCTCGTTGAGTTCGGCGCGCTCGGCGCGGAATTCGTCGACGTCGCTCATTTTTTATACCCGCGGACTTCCTCCGCCGTAAATTCGACGCCCAGGCCGGCGGCGAGGCGGTTAACGAAGTTGAAATAGGCCGTAATCATATTAGCGTCCAATATGTCCCGGTCCGTCAAGCCCGCCGCGCGCAGCGAGGCGACGTCCCCCTCCGTCATATCGCCCGGCGTCCGCGTCAGCTTATCGGCGTAGGTGGCCAGCGCCCGCTCGCGGTCGCTCAGCTCTACCTCGCGCCAGTCCGCCGCCGCGGCCGCCACCCGGGTGTCGTCCTTCCAATAGGCGCGCAGCGGTTCGGCGTGGTGGTTCAAGCAATACTCGCACCGGTTGGCCGCGGATACGACGACGGCGATTAGCTCGCGCTCGGCCCGCGTTAGGGCCGACTTCCCGAACATCAGCTCGACGTAGAGGTCGAGGTGGCGCGCCATCGCCTCCGGGTACAAGCTCTGGACCAGCATAATATGGGAGAGCTTTCCCCGCTCTCGCACGACGCGCTCGTAAACGTCGCGGAGCGCGCCCTCGGCCCGCTCCTGTGCGACGACGTCGATCCAGGGCATCCTATCCTCCGTCGGCGGCCGGGCCGCCCGTTAGGCTACTTCGACGAACTTGTCCGCAGCCGCGCCGCAGACCGGACACGGCTCCGTCGGCCGGCCGAAGACGACGTTGCCGCACACCGGGCAGAGGTAGATCCCGTCTACC
>CP070633.1:664561-667415 GCA_020356085.1 Candidatus Coatesiibacteriota bacterium
GGCGGTTGACGCCGACGACGTACATCCCGAACGCCTTGCCGAGGGCGGCGACGGCGCGGCCGATGTGCCCCAGGCCGACGACGCCGAGCGTAAGGCCGCTCAGCTCCTGGATGCTGTAGACCACCTCCCGCCGCGCCCACCGGCGTTGGTGCTGGTTGGCGAACGCGGGGACGAGCCCCCGGGCGAACGCCAGGATCATGGCGAAGGAGTGCTCGGCCACCGGCTCGGCGTGGACCCCCACGGAGGAGGTCACCGCCACCGGGCTCTCGACCAGCGCGGGGTGGAGCGCGTCGTCTACGCCGGCCATGGCGAAGTGGACCCACTTCAACCGCTTGGCCCGGCGCAGCAGCTCCGGCGCGAAGTGCCACACGATCGCGACGTCGGCCTCGCCGATCTTCTCCTCCAGGTCCTTCTTGCCGAGCGACCGGATCAAATTGAACCGGTCCGCGCCGATGTCCGTCGCGACGAGCGCGTCTTGGAGCGCGCTGTACGGGTCGGCGTCGTGCGACAGCGCCACGATGATGTTGAGAGTTTCCTCTTTGTCTTTAGCCATAGGTTCTCCCGTACCCCCGCGCCGCTATTTCGTAAGGTTCCAGATAAAATTGAAGAATTCCAAATATTGTTTGGCCAGCGAGGCGTCGTCGATCGCGACGGCGTCGGTCATCGGCGAGGAGGGGGCGTCCTCGATGAACGGATAGGAGCCGAGTATGACGAGTTCCTCGTCGATCACGACGAAGCGGTCGTAGAGGTTCGATTGGCTGCGGTCGTACTGGACCTCTACGCCGCCGGAGGCGAGGTGGTCGCCCAGCGCCTTTCCCGTGAGGAGGTTGCGCTTGTCGCCGTCGACGATGACGCGGACGTCGCGGCCGCGCCGGGCGGCTTCGATCAGCGCGTCGGCCAGCGTGTAGTCGGTGAAGCGGTCCATCGCCACGACGATCTCGTAATCGGCGTTGCGAAAAGCGTCGCGGAACTTGTCGCGGACGGCCACGTCCTGGCCGAACCACACCTCCACGGCGCCTCCCGCGACGCCGGCCAGCGCCGCGGCGGCCGCGGCGGTTAAAATAACGTTGTTGCGCATACGCAGCTCCTCCGGCCGCAATATACCATAAGGGGGGCGCGAGCCGCAACGGCGTAAAAAGAAAGGCCGCCTCCGCAGACGGCAGTTAACGCCGTAAGGGCCGCGGATTTAATCACCCGCGGCGTCGGGGGGGACGGCGTATATAGTCTCGCTTATCACCGCGCCCGCGTAGGAGCCAACGGGACGGCCGCGTCGGAGGAGGCGTTCCCCCAACGCGCGGAAAGGCGGGCCTCCGAGGCCCGGGAACGCGCGGTCGCCGACGTATATGCGGCGGCCGCAGTCCCATTCGCCTCGCATCAGCGCTTCGAGTCGGCGCGCGGCTTCTTCGCTGTCGCCGTCGGATTCGCTGAGGGCCCAGTTGGGCGTGCGGGCCTTCGTCATGCCGTTGAAGTACCGCGCGTAGGTTAACACCGGCGTGGGGGCCAGGTACGTCAGCGCGTTCCGGGGGACTGTGGCGGCGAGAGTAGCGGCTGCGCGGTAGTCCGCGTTCGCCCGGAGTTCGGTACGGGGTTCTATGCCGTCGCGCCAATTGACGTTCACTATTCCTAACCACGCCAACGAAAGGGCCAAAAACGATATTCCGCGGCCTTGGCGGCGGTTCGATACAGCAAGCGCAACCGCGACGAGAAGACAACCGGCCGGGACCAGCCAGAGGTCGATATAATCCGACACCCACCACAACGTAAAACAGGCGTACAAGAAGAAAGTCGGGCCGAGCAGGATTAGAGCTCGTCGTCCCGGCCCCCGGCCGAACCAAAGCAGCAGGTTCCACCCGCATATCACAACGGCCAACCAGAGGGGCAGGGCAACGCGGAGGTGGCGGAGGTCGCCTTCTACGAAGGGGGCCGTAGCGTTGTCCCAAAAAGCGTTGACGTAAAATACGCGCGCGAAAGCGTCCGCGCCGGGGAGAACGTTCCCTACGGATAATATGCCCCACCGGTCCAAACGGGCGTAGTAGAAAAACCAATCGACGTAGGCCGCCAACGCCGCCATTTTTAAAAACGTTACCGGAACGAAAACGTAGCCTACCGCGAACGCGGCGGCGTAGGCGACCGCGAACCCGGTGAGGCGACGCCGCGGCGCCGGCCCCGAAAAAAATAAGTACGCCGCAACCGGCGGCGCTAGCAGTAGGTTGATTTGGTCGAACAACGCGGCCCCCGCACAGACGGCGCCCGCGACCGCGGCGCGAACCGCGCTCGCTCGAGTTACGGCCGCCGCGTAAAGGGCGGCGAGCGCCATGGCCATGCCCGGTAAGTGGGTCGCCACGCCGGCGGCGGTCGACCAGTAAGCCGCGGCGGTGGCGAGGGCGGCTCCGGCCCCAAGCGACGCTAGCCTCCCGGCGCCCAGGCGGCGGCACAGCGTGAATATTAAGAATACGCCCGCGCCCCCAGCCAGCGCGTTCACGACGTGCATCGGCGTTAACGCGCGGCCGCCGTATCCGAGGAGGCGGCCGAGGTCGTACGCGACTCGGCATAAGGGATTGTATAGCAGATGGTGGGGGTGTAGTAACCGCTCCGCGCTGCCGCGCTCGACCGCTTCCGCGTAGAGAAGGGCGTCGAATCCGTAGAAGACGTTGCGGGCGCTCAGGTATAGTAACAACGCCGCCAAGCCCAGCGCGGCGCCCATTATCCAATCGAGGCGCGGACGGGGGTCCCGCGCGACCTGGAGTACGGCGTTCAGCAGTCGCTTGAACGAACTCGTTCCCTCCATCTTATTACCTCACCTTATTAACGCGAATATAACACGGTACCGGCGCGAGCCGCAACGGCGTAAAAA
>CP070633.1:667515-670329 GCA_020356085.1 Candidatus Coatesiibacteriota bacterium
AAGTCCGCCGGCTCCTCGCCGGCCTGATACGTCCGCACGACATCCGCCGGCCGGCCCTCCGATCCCCGCGGGTGGTCCACCTCCACGTACGCCTCGCCGAGGCGCACGTAGATCTCGTTCTCGCCGATATCGGTAAGAAGGTGGTAATGCACTTTTTCCGTCTCGTACGCGATCTCGAGCCAGTAATATAAGCAATCCTGGCCGGTGACGGGCGCCCGGAGCAGCTTGCGGCCGTACACCTTCGAGGGGAACTCCGGCTCGCCCCCGATCAGGAGTTCGCCCTCCTCCCCCTCGCCGGTGGCGAGTTCGTCGAGGTATTCCGCCGGCTCGAGGCGCGCCTCCGCCGGGATAACGTATTCCGGGGGAACCGGCGCCTCTTCCTCCCGCGCCGAGGCGCAGGCGACTATCGCAATCGGCAACGCCATAACCGCTAGCAGTAAACACGCATAATTCATTTTGCTCCCGCCTTTCGCGTACGGCTTCGTTATTCGAGTAGTTTGAAGACGCCGACGCTCCCCAGGCCGACCGCGGCCAATAATATAGCCACCTCGCCAATGCCTTGTAGTATTGCGCCTTCGCCGGTCCACGCCAGATTCTGGAAGCCGACGACGACGGCGCCGACGACTATCGCCCCGCCGGAGGTCGCCGCGGCCGCCTTCGCTGTCACTCGTAGACTTTTCCGCTCGATCGCGCGCAGGCCGGCGCCGAGCCACAGCGAGACGCCGCCCACCGCGGCGGCCGCTATCACCGCGCCGTAGAAATAAGCCGTCTGCACGCCCGCTGTCCTCCTCCGACCGCGCTACCTCCGAAATCGGAACTTACCCCTTTATCGCCTTAACCGCGCCCCACCCGCCGAAGACCATCGCAGCGAGCGCGAGGAAGTGCAAAGCCAAACTCAGTAGGCCCTCCAGGCCGCGGCCCCACGGGAGGCATTTCGTCGCGAACAGGCCCGCGCCCAACGCCACGACCATCGCCGCCATGCCGGCGATAAAACTCACCAGCCACGGGGCAAATTTACCCTCGAACGCGCGCCCGAGCCGGCCCACGGGAGGCGCGACGAAGCCGACCAACACCGCCACCACGACGCCGCCGACATAACCGAAATACTTTAGCGGCGCCGGCAGCTTCTCGGCCGCGCTCTCCCACAGCGAAATCTCGTACGCCAGGAACAGCTGCGCGCCCACGGCGGCGCCCAGCAATATGACGATCCCGGCGAGCGAGATCGCGATCGCCGCGAGCGGCGATTTAACGCGCCATCTCGGTTCGTCCACGGTCCCTTTCCCTCATCGGAACAGCGCCTTCACGCGGCCCAGCGACGCCGGCGCAACGGCGGTATAACCCTCGTACCGGTAAACGCAGCCGTTTTGGCACAGGATATACAGCTTTACCCACTGGTCGTAGATGGGCCACATGAGGCCCGCCGCCACTCCCAAGGGCCGCGCCGGCATGGTGTCGAAACGGCGCCACGGCCCGTATAGATAGTCCCAATATACGTCGTTGCTGCTGCGGAGGCCGGCGAAGAAGTCGTCGTACGTCACTACCGCCGCGGCCGGCCCGGCGAACGTCGACAACAACGAACCCGTCGTTATGTCCAAGCGCGCGATATAACCGGCGTCGCGGCAAGCGGCGAACAACCCCCTTCCGTGCGGGTTATATATTTCCGTGTAGCCCAGGCCGTACGGCGCTCCCGCCGGGCACGCGAACGACCCGGCCAGCGAACCGGCGGTCGTGAGTTTGTAAATGTAGCGATTTACGCGGTTACTGATAAAGAACCAGTTCCAATCCCGGCCGTCGTAGGTTATCCCCCGCGCCGGAGCCGGAACCGGTACGCGAAAGCTCGACATAAATGAACCGCTCGTCGTCAACTCGCAAATAGCCGGCGGCGTGCCCTCTATCAATATATACAACCCCCGGTTCTCGTACGCCACGTCTATCGCCCCCGGCGGCGCCGGGAACGAACCGATAAACTCCGGCGGCCAAGCTTGCGCGCCGGCAGTTGCAGTAAGGACGGCCAACGAGCCCGCAATCGCAAACGTCCTCCTCATGGTATTACCCCCTTCCTTCGACCGACATGCTCTCCCTACGTCAACCTTCGCCCGGGCGAGCCGAACCGACGCCCTCAGAACACGGCCAGCCGGAACGTTATAACGCCGCTCGCCGTCGTTGCCATGTAGAGGGTCATCCGCAGCATCACGTTCCCCTCTCCCGGGAGGTTAAACAGCGCCGCGAAGAACCCCGCCGCCACCGCCGCGACGGCGGCGAAGTTCAAGATAACGCGCGTCCACTGCCGGAGGCGACCCTCGTCTTGAAAAACCTTCGTCCGTTTGGCCACCTGGGAGGCGGCCACGGTCCCCCACATGGTCGCCAGGCCGCACCCGTAAACCCACGGCTTGAGGGGAGGCGGCGTCGTCAACGCCCCCTCCGCGACGACCTTTCTAACGCCTATGATTATGCCGATCATAGTCAGCACGGTGGCGATAGCGGCGGCGTAGATTAAGACCGTTTTGCGGGAGGGCAGCTTCATTCCGGCGCGCGTTCTCGGTCGCCCGTGGCCACGACCGTCTCTTTCTCGAACATCAGGACGACGGTCCGCTCCGGCGCGCGCGGCCGGTGCGGCACGCCCGCCGGCACGACGACCCCCTGCCGCGGCCCCAGCTCCACCGTCCGCCCCTCCAAGTCGACCAGGAGTTCCCCCTCCAGCACGAAGAAGAACTCGTCCTCGCGGTCGTGCTGGTGCCAGTGGAACTCGCCCTCGATTACGGCGAGGCGCGCCACGCTGTCGCCCACGCGGCAGAGCGTCTGGTTCCACCACTG
>CP070633.1:670429-673222 GCA_020356085.1 Candidatus Coatesiibacteriota bacterium
CCGGAACACGTTTCGATCCGCGTGGCGGGGAAAGGCCGCGACCTCCTCGCGCTCGGGCCGAACGATTTTAAGGTAGTGATAAACGTCGCCGACCGGGAGGCCGGCGTGCACCGCTTCGACCTCGCCCCCTCCGACGTGATATACGCCGGCGCCCGCGAAGTCGAGGTCGAGGAGATCCTCAGCGAGAAGATCGTGATGCTCGAGCTCGAGCGCCGCGTGACGAAAAGCGTGCCGGTAAAAGTCGACTTCGTCGGCTCGCCGGCGGGCGACCTCTACCTGGGCGTTCCGGAGGTCGACCCGCCGAGGGCGACGCTGTACGGGTCGTTCCGCGTGTTAGAAAAAGTACGCGCCGTGTCGGTGACGGTGGACGCCGACGGCCGGGAGGGGCCGTTCACGGCCCGGGTACCGATCCGAGCTCCGGCCGGGATTACGTTGGTCGGTTCGGACGAAGCCCGCGTAACGGTCCCCCTCGGCGCCGGCGAACGCCGGACGGTGAGAGGCGTGCCGCTAACGGCGAAGGGCGCGCGCCCCGGCGAGTATCGCCTCCTTCCCGCGGAAGTGGCGGTAACGTGGGAGGGCGAGCCCGGCCGCCTGGAGGCGCTCCGTCCCCCGGCGGCGTATATTTACGCCAGAGGACCCGGCCGGTACCCGGTCAGCGTCGACGTACCGGATTACGTAACGTTGGTAGCTATCGTCCCCGCGGAGGCGGAGGCCGTGCCCGCCGCTCCGCCGGAGTGAGATGAAGGTTAAAAACCAGCGCGAAAACCACGCCTCGGGCCTGTTCACGGCGCGGTTGTACATCCCGGACAACGACCAGGCCGCGGCGGTCTACGGCCCGGGCGACGAGAACCTGAAACGGGCGGAGGCGCTGTTCAACGTCCAACTCGTGGCGCGGGGGAACGAGCTTCTCATCCGCGGCCGCGAGGAGGAAGTCGACCGCGTCGCGGATTTATTCGAACGGGTCCTGGAGTCCTGCGAAGGCGCGCCGGCGGCTACGGCCTCGCAGATCGGGTACGCGTTGGACGCGCTCCGCGACGACCCCGACCTCCGGCTGGAGGAGTTGTTGGCGGAGGCGATTCCGGTCCCCTCGCGGCGGCGGTTCGTCCGGCCGCGCACGGCCGGCCAGCGGGTTTACGCGCGCAGCATCCGCGACCATACCATCGTCTTCGCCATCGGCCCCGCCGGCACCGGGAAGACCTACATCGCCATGGCGATGGCGATAGACATGTTGATGCGGGAGGAAGTCCGGCGGCTCGTGCTCGTGCGGCCGGCGGTGGAGGCCGGCGAGCGGCTGGGCTTCCTGCCCGGCGATTTCACGGAAAAGGTCGGGCCGTACCTGCGGCCGCTTTACGACGCGCTCCACGATATGATGGACTTCGACCGCGCCATGCGCCTCATCGAACGGGGCGTGGTGGAGGTTGTCCCGCTGGCCTATATGCGGGGACGTACGCTCAACGAGTCGTTCGTCATCCTCGACGAGGCCCAGAATACGACCTACGAACAGATGAAGATGTTCCTGACGCGGCTGGGTTTCGGGTCGAAAGCCGTCGTCACCGGCGACGTCACGCAGATCGACCTCGACGAGAACGTTCGCTCGGGGCTTGCGGAGGTCCAGGATTTCTTGCAAAACGTGGCGGGTATCGACTTCGTCTATTTGACGCGCCGCGACGTCGTGCGGCATCCTATTATCCAAAGCGTCGTCGACGCGTACGACGAGTACGAGGCGGAGCACCGGGAGGACCGGCGCGCCTCGGCCGCCCGCGCCGGGAAGCGGCGCCCAGGCGGCGCTCCGCCGTCGAAAAAGCAGGGGCGTTAAGTGGTGTTCGGAAAGAGATTCCGGGTTAGGGTGCGTCGGTTTTTCGCCGGTGGGCCGCGGGCCGTCGGCCGCAAAGAGCGGGCGCGGCCGGGGCGCGGCTTCTTTTTCCGGCGCGCCGCGTTGGCCGCGGGCACGTTCGTCGTCCTGTCGGTGCTTGTAACCCCCAGCCAGTTTTTCCGGCGGCCCACGTTGGAGGAGGGCGCGCTGGCCAAAGCGGATATCACCGCCCCCTATAAATTCGCCGTGGATAAAGACCGGGCGACGCTGCGCCACGAACAAGACGAGGCCGCGGCGCGCGTTCTCCCCGTTTTCCGCGAAAACCCCCACATCGCCGGCATCGCCCAGGACGAGTTACGCGAGTTCTTCGTCATTATCCGCCAACTGGCCGATACCTACGCGGCGAAATCAGGCCGGGAGCGGGAGGCGTTCCTCGACGAATTGAGTATCGCCCTAAGCCGCGAGACGCTCGTGTTCTTGTTGGAAGCCGATCCCGAAACCGTCTCGACCGTTCGGACCCGGTCGACGGAGCTGTTGGAGACGTTGTTCGAGGAGGGGATTATCGACGCCGCCGAGCTAGAGCGCCGCGGGTTGGGTAAGACCGCGACGTTGCTCCAGCGCGAGGTGGAGGCGGAGAAGGTCGTCAGCGCCGACGAGATCCTGAGCCCCTCCGCCGCCGGCGGGAGAGCGCGCTCGCTCGCCTCCAAGGATTCCTCCCTTTCGGCGGAGGAGGCGCGGGCGGTGGCGGAGGTCGTGGCGTTGAACGTCCGGCCCAACCTCCTCTTCGACGAGGGCGAGACCGAACGCCGGCGGCGCGCCTCCCGGGAGGCCGTGGACCCGGTGGCGACGTGGGTGGAGGAGAACGAGAAAATCGTCGAACGGAATAAGGTCATTACGCGGGAACAGATCCGCGCCGTCGACGCGCTCTACTCGGGGCGGACCGTCAAGAACCTCGTGACCTCGCTGGGAGGGCGGTCGCT
>CP070633.1:673322-676109 GCA_020356085.1 Candidatus Coatesiibacteriota bacterium
GTCGTGAGGATGGCCTCGATCTTCCGGCCGTCCTTCGCAACCAGCGCATACTCGTACGGTTCGACGTCGTCGCCCCGGGAGTGCGCGGCGAAAGACTTTCGTACCGACTCCCGGGAGGCGGGTTCAATCAACGTGAGGAAGTCGAAATCCGGCGCGTAGAACTCCTCCCGCGTGTACGCCATCATCTCCTCGCACCGCTTGTTGGCGTAGACGACCTTCCCCCGGGAGTTGATGAAGATCATGTTGGGCGATTCCTCGGCCAGATTCCGGAACTTCCCCTCCGATTCGCGGAGCGCCTCCTCTACCTGCCGGTGCTCGGTAATGTCGCGGGCCGAGACGAGCAAGCCGCTAACTTCCCCCGCCGCGTCGAAGATCGGCGCCTTCGCGACTTGGAGCCACCGCCGCGTGCCGTCGGCGTCGACGACTTCCCGCTCCAGGAACCGCAGTTCGCCGGAAGTCAGGACCTCCTCGTCGCTTTGCCGGTAAACCTCTGCTAACTCCTGCGGAAAGACGTCGAAGTCCGTGCGGCCGAGTAGCTCCTCCTCCCGCTTTCCCATGAAGTGGCAGAAGGCCGGGTTTACCGCCCGGTAGACCAGGTCCCGGTCCAGCAGGATAAGGAGGTCCGGCGTGACGGTAATGATCGTTTGCAGTTGGGTCCGCTGTTCCCCCAGCGCTCCTTCGGCGCGCACGCGGTCGGCGATCTCCCGTTCCAGGCCGACGTTAACCTCCCGCAGCTCGGCCGTCCGCGCCTCCACCAGTTCCTCCAGGTGGTCCCGGTGGATCCGTAACTCCGTCGCCGCCCGCTTCCGTTCCGTAATGTCGCGGACCAGCACGACGAACCGGCAATTCGGATTGTGGTGGTCTCCGCGCGCCGCGATCGAGAGTTCGAACCAGCGAATCCCCGCCGGGACCCGGAGCGAGTAGTCCGCGCCGGCGTGCGAGCCCGTCGCGGCGGCCTCCGCCAGAGCTTCGCGGGTTACGGCCGCCGCCTCCGGCGGGAGGACCTCCTCCACCGTCCGCCCCAGGAACGTCTCCGGGTCGGCGAATAGCAGATCCGGGTCGGGCGCGCGGAAGTCGTACAGCCGGCCGGCGCGATCCACCTCGAACAGGAGGTCGGGCAGCGCGTCCAGCGTCGCCTTCAAGCGTTCATGGGCCTCTTGCAGGGCGGCCTCCGCCCGCACCACCTCCGTAACGTCGCGGCTAACGCCCCGCACGCCCGCGAATTTCCCGGCGGCGTCGAACGCCGGCTCGGCGTCCGTCTCCAGCCACCGCTGGGAACCGTCCCGGTGGACGAAGCGGCAGCGGAACGCCCTCATGATGGAACCGTTCTCCCTTACCGCCCGGAGAGACTCCTCGAAGCGTTCGGCGTCCTCCGGCGCTACCGCGAACTCGGTCGGCGCGAACCCGGTGAAGTCGCCGGGGGCGTACCCCAGGATCTGGCGCGAGCGGGGGTTGGAGTACGTGAATTCGCCGGCCGCGTCCGTTTCCCAGATCCACACCGGCACCTGCTCGACCAGCCGTTGGTACCGCTCCTCCGCGGATTGGAGCAGCTCCTGCATGCGGGCGAATTCCGCCTCCTCCACTCCCAGCGGGATCACCGCGTACCGGTGGCCCTCCGCCCGGCCGCCGAGGTTCGAAACCGCCGACGGCAGCTCCTCGCTCCCCACGATTAGCGCTTGGGAGGCGCCCTCCGCCCCCGGCGCCGAATCCCCCCGCGGCTGCGCGGCCAGCCACCGGTCGATGTCGGCGGGGCGGGCCCGCACGCTCCCGCCCACGCGGAAGACCGGTAGCCCTTTCTCCCGGGCCTGGCGGCGGGCCGTGGACTGCGCGCAGCGGAGGTACGCGGCAATCTGCTTCCATCCGATAAGGAGAGAGGAATCGTTTTCGGCCATGATTCTTGGGACCCCTGTGCGGTTGATTGCCAGGGGAGGCGACGACCGCCGCCTCCCTCGATGCGCGCCCGGCAGGATTCGAACCCGCGACCGGCGGCTTAGAAGGCCGCTGCTCTATCCGGCTGAGCTACGGGCGCTTCGCCGACATTATAGCATATTCGGCGCCGCGGGCAATTATCGCGTGGATTTTTCTCTTGTCCGCCCGGCGCCGTTATATTAACATCCTAACTTCTACCTACGCCTACTCAAGGAGGTAATAACGTGAAGAGATCGCTCGCGTTCGCCGCGGCCTGTCTGTGGTTCGTGTTCGCGCTGTCGTGCGGCGAAGACAACGGCCCGGGCCCCACCCCCCCGCCGACGTGGGAAAAGGTAAACGTCCACGCCGCCTCGCCGGGCGTGGATACCTCGCTCGTCATGGCGAGCAACGGCGCCGCGCACATGGCCTTTATGGACAACAGCGGCCAGTCGCTGTTGGTATACGCCACCTACGAAGATAATAACCTGGCGGTGCGGACCGTAGGCTCGAGCGGCTACGGCGAGGGCAAGGAGGCCTCGCTCGACCTCGACGGCGGCGATCAACCCCACATCGCCTTTTACGGCGGCCGGCCGGTCAACGACCTCTTTTACAACGACATGAGGGGTTCCGGCTTCGTGACGGTGGACAGCGACGGCGACGTGGGCCGCTGGCCCTCCATAGTCGCGGACCAGGCCAACCGTCCCCACATCTCCTACTACGACGCGACGAGCGGCGTTATGAATTACGCCCACTATACCGGCCGGAGGTGGCGCCTGGAGGCCATCGACGGATCGGCCGACGTCGGCCTGTACTCGAGCCTCGCGATCGACGCGAGCGGCAACTTCCACCTCGCCTATTACGACCGGACCAACGGCGCGC
>CP070633.1:676209-678994 GCA_020356085.1 Candidatus Coatesiibacteriota bacterium
ATCGCCCTCACGCTCTCCCCCGCCGAGGAGGCGATGCTCGCCGCCGTCCCGGAGGCGCAACTCCGTGCGATAGTCGCCTCCACGAAGGTTAGCCCGAGCCTCCGGCCGGCCTTCCTGGGATACGCGGCCGCGGCGATGCTAGCGGCGCTGGGCGCCTCGGCCGCTTACGGATGCGACGATATAGAATACAAGACGTACGGCATCGCTTCGGAGATCCCTCCGGAAACCGCCGCGACCGCGGATGTACCCGATTCCCCGGGAAAAGCCGCCAGGGAAGATAAATCCGGAGACGGGAAGGTTTCGGGAACCGTAACCGATAACAAAGGAAACCCTCTTAGCGACGTCATGGTCTCGGTAGTCGGTACAAACCGCTTCGCGGTTACTAATGCTGAAGGATCCTATCTTATTACGCCCGTTCCGGCCGGCATAATAACGGTTGAAGCTTTCTCCACCGAATATGGAAGCATAGAACGAACCGACGTCAAAATCCTACCAGACTTTACTACATCGCTAACGTTCCAGTACACCAACCCGCCGCTAGAAACACCCGCAGAACCGCGGATCAAATATAATAAGGCTTATCAAGGCATACGCCCCGACGTCCCGGCGGAGAAAGGCGAATAACATGCGCAGAGAAATCCCGCGAGGCGTGGAGGTCCTCGTGAAGAAGGCCGCGGTCGACCCCTCCTTCAAAAAGCTGCTGCTACAGAGGCGCGCGGAGTCGGCCCAGGCTATCGCCCTCACGCTCTCCCCCGCCGAGGAGGCGATGCTCGCCGCGGTCCCGGAGGCGCAGCTCCGCGCGATAGTCGCCTCCACGAAGGTGAGCCCTTCGCTCCGGCCGGCATTCCTCGGCTACGCCGCCGCGGCGATGTTGGCGGCGTTAAGCGTGTCGGCCGCAAGAGCGACGGCTGATCACAACGCCGAACAAGAGATAATTACCTCTACCGGCATACGAAGCGAAACCGCCGAGGGGAGAACTGAGGTAGCCCGCATCGTATTCGATTATTACGGCGTCGAGTTAACCGATAACGCTGGCGTGGTCGCGGGAACGGTAATCGATCAAAGAGGAGACTCAGTTACGGGGGTATTAATAGCCTTCAAAAAGATTAGCCGTTTCGCTACTTCTGACACCGACGGCATATATTACCTAGCGGATATACCTCCGGGGAAATATAAAGTAACGGCTTCCCGCGTCGGTTTCATTAAGAAAACGTGTGAAATCGAAGTAAAGACCGGGACCTTAACAGAATTTACTTTTATCCTCGCCAGCGAACCTTGCGGTGGCATCCGCCCCGACGTCCCCTCGGAGAAAGGCGAATAACATGCTCAGAGACATCCCCCGCGGTATAGAGGTCCTGGTGAAGAAGGCCGCCGTCGACCCCTCCTTCAAAAAGCTGCTGCTACAGAGGCGAGCGGAGGCGGCCGAGGCTATAGCCCTCACCCTCTCCCCCGCCGAGGAGGCCATGCTCGCCGCGGTCCCGGAGGCACAGCTCCGCGCGATAGTCGCCTCCACGAAGGTGAGCCCTTCGCTCCGGCCGGCCTTCCTCGGTTACGCCGCCGCCGCGATGTTGGCGGCGCTGGGTATATCGACCACTAGAGCGACGGCGGGGCATAAAGCCGAACAGGAGATAATTACCTCTACCGGCATAAGAAGCGAAACAGGGGAGGGAAAAACAGAAATAGCCCGTATTGTACTGGATTACTATGGCGTCGAATTATCTGATGACGCCGGCATAGTCGCCGGGAAGGTAATCGACCAAAACGGCCAAACCGTCTCCGGGGCGCTATTAACGATTATGGATACAAATCTTTACGGTAATTCAAATAGCGATGGCGTGTTTTACATTGAAAAAGTACCTCCCGGAAAGTACAAGGTCCTCTGTTCCAGAATCGGTTTCAAGGAAAACAATTACAAAGTCGAAGTACAGGCCGGTACGTTCCAAGAATTAACGATAGTCCTTATTACCGAGGCCACTGGAGGCATCCGCCCCGACCGGCCCTAAGCGAAAGGCGAATAACATGCTGAGAGACGTCCCCCGCGGCGTGGAGGTCCTCGTGAAGAAGGCCGCCGTCGACCCGTCCTTCAAAAAGCTGCTGCTACAGAGGCGAGCCGAGGCGGCCGAGGCCATCGCGCTCACGCTCTCCGCCGCCGAGGAGGCCATGCTCGCCGCCGTCCCGGAGGCGCAGCTCCGCGCGATAATCGCCTCCACCAAGGTAAGCCCCAGCCTGCGGCCGGCGTTCCTCGGCTACGCCGCCGCGGCGATGCTGGCCGCGTTAAGCGCCGGCGCTTACGCCGACGAGGCGGAAGACCGAATGATGCGGCCGACCGGCATCGAACCCGATATCCCGCCGAAAGTCTACGACCGCGACATCAACGATCCGCAGGACATCGACGTCCCGGACGACGCCGGCGTCATCTACGGCCGCGTGAGCGACCAGCACGGCGACGTTGTCCCCGGCGTCGTCGTCGAGATCGACGGCCTGGACGTTGTGACCGTCAGCAACCGCCACGGCTTCTACGTTTTAACGCCGATCCCGCCGGGGACGTACAACCTGACCTTCCAGGCGGAAGGATATTTGATGGAGCGACGGTCACAAATTGAAGTGAGGGAAGGCGTTAAAACCGACGTATCTGTAAAAATAATAATGGGGATCCAAGAACGCCGGATTACCGGCATCCGGCCGGAACTGCCCTAAAAGGAAGGCGAATAACATGCCCGCCGACATTACGCTCGTTAATCTCAACATGCTCTTCATCCGCTACGGCGAGGAGGTGGAGCGCGAG
>CP070633.1:679094-681856 GCA_020356085.1 Candidatus Coatesiibacteriota bacterium
AGCTGGAGGCCGTTCTCGGCGAAGACGGTCTGGACCAGGCCGGAGCAGTCGAACCCCCGGGAGGAGGTCCCGCCCCACACGTACGGTACGCCCAAATACTTCTTCGCGCCCGCGATGATGTCCTCCCGGAGCCCGGTCGGCGGCGGCGCCTCCTTGAGGAACGGGTTCTCCCCCTCGATCTTTACGTTCTTCTCGCGGACCCACCCGAGGGCGCCCTCCGGCGTGCGTACGAGGTACATCTCCTTACCGTAGTCGTGGACCTCGACGCGGGCGTGATAGGGCACGTACGCTACGATTTCCGCCTCCGCGGCAGGCCGCGCCCACACCGGAACGGTCCCGGCGGCCTCCGGCGTCGGGCGCTCCACGTCGACGTCGGCGAGCTTCAGCACGATCTGCGAGACGCCGCTCTCGACCTGACGGCGCTCGAGGTCGTAGCGGAAAGGCCTCGCTAGCTCGACCGCGACCTCGACCCAATACCGGCGGCGCTCCTTGCGTTCGGCGAGGCGGATATTATTGATGACGCCGTCGCGAGGGGTCAAGATATACGTAGGCGGATTTAGGCGAAGGTCGTCGAGCTCGAGGACGATTTGACTCGGGTCGGTCCCCGCAGCAATTTTAACCTGGGGGGGGAGGTTTCCGGTGGTGTCGAAATATACGGCGTCCTCCGCCTGGCGGTAGGTCACCGCGGCCAACCAATCGTTGGAGGCGGCCCAAACCGTGCCCGAGGCGCCCGTAACGACCAACAAAAGGCCGAGCGCTAGAACGTACTGCAACCGGAAATTAGAACCGGGGAACATTTGACTTTTGGAGCCTTACCGTATAGAATGATTAGGTTAAAACGCGCTAAATATCAAGGGTTAAATTACCCATGTCCGCTTCCGTCACAGTCGCCGTAGTCGCCGGTTTTCCGCCGCCGCCGGGAGGCATGCCCCACCAGGCCGAGATGGTAACGGAGCGCCTTCGCCGCGAGGGCGCGACCGTCGTCTGCCTTAATACCAACCCGCTCGGCCGGCGGAAGCCGCGTTCGGTGCGGTTTCTTCGCTTCCTACCCGAACTCCGGAAACTCCGCGGGTGCGACGTAGCGCTCATCTTCGCCGGGTCCTACGCCTCTTTCTTCGCTTTCTCGGCCGTCCCGCTCCTGGCCGCGCGCCTCCTGGGTACGCCCTCGATCCTGATGTATAAGGGAGGTCTGGCGCGGTTCTTCTTCCGGCGGTACGGTTGGTTGGTTCGGCCGTTCGCGCGCCTCGCGCGGGCGATCGTCGTTCCCGGCCGCTTTCTCCAGAGCGTCTTCGAGGTCTTCGGCATGCGGGCCCACGTCCTCCCGGACCTCATCGACGTTTCCGGCCTGCCCGAACGGCGCCCCGCCGCGGACCCGCCGCTCCTCCTGGTACCGCGGCGCTTCGACTACGTCGGTGGCGTCGACCTCGCGGTCCGCGCCTTCGGCGCGGTCGTCCGGGAGTTCCCCTCCGCCGAGCTTCACCTCTGCGGCGACGGCGACGACCGGCCCCAGTTGGAACGGCTGGCAGAGGAGCTGGCCCCCGGCCGGGTGCACTTCCACGGCTTCCTACCCCACGAGGAACTAATGCCGCTGCTTGCCCGGGCGACGGCGCTCGTCAATCCCACCCGCGACGACAACCACCCCAACAGCGTGTTGGAGGCGATGTGGGTGGGCGTCCCGGTGTTGGCGACGGCCGTGGGCGGCGTCCCCTTCCTCCTCCGCGACGGCGCTACCGGCTTTCTGGCGCGGCCGGACGAGGCGGAGGCCTTGGCGGAACGGATCCTCTACGTCCTGAAACATCCGGAGGAGGCCGCGGCCGCCGCCGCGCGGGCGCGCGAGGCCGCCCCGGAATTCATCTGGCCCTCCGACCGCCCCGGCCTGCTGGGCGAACTGCTCGAACTGGCCGGCGGCGACGCTACCCCCCCAACAACTCCAGATTCCGCCGCGCCGTCTCCTCCCCCGGCGTAAGCTCGAGGACGGCCCGGAACCACCCGCGCGCCGCCTCGTTGTCGCCGGCCTCCTTCGCCTCCCACCCGCGATCGAAGTATATATCCGCCAGGCCCTGGCGCAGGTCCTCGTTGTCGGGCCAGAGGGCGAGCCCGCGCCGGTAGGCCGCCGCCGCGGCTTCCTCCTCGCCTTCCAGATAATGGATGCGGCCGGCGATCAGCCCCGTCACGGCGTGGTATTGCGGCGAGCCGCCCTCGGCGCGTAATTCCGCCAACATCGCCAGGTTCCGCGCCTCCGTCTTCTCGTACAGCGCCCGCGGCGCCGTATATTCGAGCGTCAAGCGGTCGGCGGTATTCGGCTCGACCTCGGCCGTCAGCGGCCGCAGCTCCTCCCCGGTCGCGATCAGGTACGGCGCGTACGCCGCCGGCCGCGGCGCCTCCCCCCGGCGGCCCAACAACACGGTATCGCGGCCGGTGTGCCACAGGCTCACGCCCTCGAACGCCTCCGCGAACGACCGCACCGCGATCAGATAGTCCGTCGGCGAGAGCTGGTACAGCGGCAGCCATTGCGCCATCACGCCTCCCGGCGCGAGCCGCGCGGCGCAGTTGCGGAAGTGTTCCACGGTGAAGAGAGAGGAAGACCCCTTGGTCCACGGGTGGATGGGGTCGGAGGTGATGACGTCGAAGCGCCGATCCGTTCCCAGCACGTACGAGCGGCCGTCCTCGCGGACCAAATCGAGGCGCGGGTCGTCGAGGGGCGCGCCGCTGGCGTCGTCGAAGTACCGCGCGGCCGCCGGGACCGCCGGGTTGATCTCGAC
>CP070633.1:681956-684707 GCA_020356085.1 Candidatus Coatesiibacteriota bacterium
TCGTCGGACAGCAGCGCGTTCACAATTTTCTTCCCCCCGCGCCGCCGCGCGACGGCGATCTCGCCCACGGTCCCTTCCACCGTGACCGTGTCGTCGACGCGCGCCTCGCCGATCGGAATTACCTCCGAGCGGTCGACGTATTTCCGGGGGAAGAGATAGAGCAGTTCCCGGGCCGTCGTAACGCCCAGGTTCGCGAGCGCTTGCGCGCGCTGGGGGCCGACGCCCCGGAGGTACTGGACGTTGGTGTCGGCAGCGAGCGTTTTCTTGCGCACCCGCACGCCGCGCGGCGGCGCGGCCGGCGCGCGCTCGATCTCGTCGAGGAGGCGCGCGGCGCGCGCGAGGCGTTCGGCCCTCAATTCCGGGCGGTCGTCGGGGAACAGGGAGGCGATTTGGCCAAAGAGGTTTTTAACGCGCGCCTCGGCCGCCGCGGCCCGGCCCTCCGCCGCCCATTCCCGCATCCGCTGCTCCACGCCGCGCAGGCGCTCGAGGGCGTGATAGTCGAAGGCGACCGCCAGCTCGGCCGGCCGCCGCATCTTCGCGAGGAGTTCCGTAAGTTCCGCCGTCACCGGAATACGTCCCGGCCCGCCGTTTGCAACATTTTCGACAGGCGATAGAGGGGAAGGCCGACGACGTTGAAGTAGTCGCCGTCGACGCGCTTCACGAGAAACGCCCCCCGTCCCTGAATGGCGTACGCGCCGGCCTTATCCAGCGGCTCGCCGGTAGCCACGTAGGAGGCGATCTCCTCCTCGCCCAGCGGCCGCATCGTGACTTCGGTCGCCTCGAATTCCGTTAACTCCTCCTCGGAGGCGAGGTCGAGGAGGGCCAGGCCGGTGTAGACCGTGTGCGTCCGACCTTGGAGCGTGGCAAGCATTTCCCTCGCCTCCTCCTCGCCGGCCGGTTTGCCGTAGATTACGCCGTCGAGCACGACGACGGTGTCGGCGCCGAGCAGGAGCCGGCCCGGGTAGTCGCCGGCGACGGACCGCGCTTTGGCCGCGGCGTGCCGCACGACGAGGTCGGCCGGGGCCTCGCCGGCGGGGAAGTCCTCCGCGACGTCGCGGGGGGCGACGGCCTCGAACGGGATCCCGGCCTCTCGCAGCAGGAAATACCGCCGCGGCGAGGTAGAGACGAGCAGGAGCGGCGCCGGCTCGGTTCGGTGGGGGGAGGGGGGCATGGCGGTTCGCGCCTATTATACTTTCCGCCGGCGCCGAGGGCAAGGGGTATCCCTCGCCGGGGCGAGGGGCGGCAAAGTGTACCGTTACTCTTGACAGGGAGGCGGCCGTTTCTTACAATACCGTCGAAACTGGAGGCTACGGTTTACAATCCGAAGGAGGGAAACCAGAAGCCTCGGAGCCTCTCAGTCGCCGGGCGAAGGTCGAGACGCCCGCGAGGGAGATCGGCGGCGAGCGGCCCGGGCCGGACCGCGTACATGCCAGAGCGAGGACGAGTCAAGTGGTTTAACGAGGCCAAGGGCTACGGCTTCATCGAACGGGAAGCCGGCGAAGACGTATTCGTTCACTACACGGCCATTGTCGGGGAGGGCTTCCGCACGCTCTACGAGGGCCAAGAGGTGGAGTTCGACCTCGGGGAGGGGCCGAAGGGCCCCACGGCCGAGAACGTGACCGCCGTCGGGTAGCCCGGCCGCAGCGTCCGCAACCCGCCTCCGCCGAGGGGGCGGGTTTTTTTGTGGCGGCGTCGTCGAGCGGGAACGATCAGGGGGCTTCGCTCGGGGAGGTCTGCGGGACGCCGCGTGCGAGAGGCTAATAATTGTTGACTTTTTAAACTTTATCTATTATAATGCATGCGTAAAAGAGTGCTCGCATTTTTACGTCGTGAGAGGAGGTGTGCGTCGAGAACCTCGGTATTCCACCAGCCGTACGACCCGGCAACTTCCGCGTTATCCTGCGCGGGCGGCTCTTTACACGAAAGACGGAAGTAATGGTATGCGCAGGCGAGGAGCAGCACGTACGCTCGCCGGCCGCCCGGGCGGCGGGTTAGTACCGGGAGTTCAAGTTGCTTATGTCCGAACGAGGCAAGATTAAGTGGTTCAGTGACGCCAAAGGTTACGGCTTCATCGAACGGGAAGAAGGCGAAGACGTCTTCGTACATTTCTCGGCCATCGTCGGCGAGGGTTTCCGGACCCTCTCGGAAGGCCAGGAAGTCGAGTTCGACGTCGTACAGGGTCAAAAAGGACCGCAGGCCGAGAACGTTAAAGTCGTTAGTTAACGGGGCCTGAACTCGCCGCCCCGCCTCTCCCGCGAGAGGCGGGGTTTTTTTTACCCGCGTCCGGCCGCGCCACGGAACCGGGGCCGGCCGGTAATCGAACCGGCAACGCCCCGCCGCGCGATTAATGTTGATTTTTACGTATTTTTCCGGTATAATAATGGCTCAAAGAGTGCTCGCATTCAAACGTGAAGGAGGTGTACGTAAAGAACCTCCGTATAATACGAACCGCACGACCCGGCTACTTCCGCGTTTTTCTGCGCGGGCGGCTCTTTAAACGCAAAACGGGAGTATGGGTTGGCGCAGGCGGGCCGGAACGCGAAGGCCCGCAAGCCGCCTGGGCGGCGGGGTAGTACGGGGAGTTCTTGTTAATATGCCCGAAAAAGGAAAAATCAAGTGGTTCAGTGACGCCAAAGGTTACGGCTTCATCGAACGCGAAGAAGGCGAAGACGTCTTCGTGCATTTCTCGGCCATCGCAGGCGACGGTTTCCGGACCCTCGCCGAAGGCCAGGAAGTCGAGTTCGACGTCGT
>CP070633.1:684807-687549 GCA_020356085.1 Candidatus Coatesiibacteriota bacterium
TCCGAAAATGAATGATCCCCACCCCGCCCGCTTCCTCCGGTCGGCCCTTATCCTGGCGGCGGCCGCGTGGATCGGGTCGGCGGGAGGGGGGCCCGCTCGCGCCGCCGACCTCGCCGAAGTCCAAAGCTTAATCGCCGCCGGAAACGCCGCCGCGGCGATACCGCCGTTGGAGGCCCGGTGCCGCACCGCAGGCGACGACCTGGCCGCGCGCTTCTCGCTCGCGTACTGTTACGCGGCCGCGGGCCGGCTGGAGGAGGCGCGTCAATCCTACGAGGAGTGCGCCGCCCTCGACGCCGACCGCCCCGAAATCCATTACAATTTGGGCGTCGTCCTAAACCGCCTGGGCTTCCCCGGCGCCGCCGCGCGGGCGTTCGAGGAGGCGCTGCTGTTGGACCCCGGGTGGGTGGAGGCCAACTTTAACTGCGGCCTCGCCTACTACGCTGCGCACCGGCCCGTCCCGGCCATAAAGTATTTCCGGGAGGCGCGCACGCTGGCCCCCGAAGACGTCCACGTGCTCTACTGCCTCGCGCTCGCGTATGAGGACATCGACCCGCGGGTGGCGCTGTCGCTGTGGGAGGATTACCTCCGGGAAGCCGCCGAGGCGGCCGTAGACCAACCCTACCTCAAACTCGCTCGCCAACACCTCGCCGCTCTCCGTGCCGGTAAAAAACCTTAAACGGCTCCTCCTGGCCCTGCCGCTGGTTTGCCTGGCGGCCGCCGGAGAGGAGGCTCCGCCGGAGGTCTTGGCCGCGGCCGACGACCTCCGCCTCCGCGGCGCTTACGAGGAGGCGCTCGCCCTCTACGAACGGGCGCTCCGCGAGAACCCGGCCTCGACCGCCGCTTGGGACGGCCTGGCCGCCACCCTGGAGGCCTGGGACGAGGAACGCGCCGTCGCCGAACTGAGCGAGGTCTGGGCCGACCCCGACGT
Source organism: Candidatus Coatesiibacteriota bacterium (assembly GCA_020356085.1). GTDB lineage: Bacteria > RBG-13-66-14 > B26-G2 > WVWN01 > WVWN01 > WVWN01. The sequence goes on from CP070633.1 coordinate 685,736, forward strand.
CTCGCTGGGGCCCCCCGCCCGAGCGATACTCGCCGAGGCGTGGGCCCGGCGGGGGGCCTCCGAACAAGCCCGCGAACTTCTCCGCCGCGACCCGGAGGCGGAGGACGGCCGCTACTACGCGGTACGCGGCCGCCTGTTCCTGGCGGACGGCGAAATCCCCGCCGCCCTCGAGCATTTGAAAAAAGCCCACGCCGCGGGCGAGCCGACGGCGGCCTACTACCTCGCGGAGGCGCTGTGCGCGACGGGCCAAGAGACCCAGGCCGAACGCTACCTCGACGAGTTCCTGGCCGTGTTTCCCTACGTCGCGGAGGCGAGGGCGGCCCGGGCGGAAATATACTACGGCCGCGGCGAGTTCGAACGCGCGGCGGCCGAACTCGCGAGCGCGTTGGCCTACGACCCCGGCAATCCGCGCGCCCTCTTCGACCTGGCCACCGTGGCCGCGGCGCGCGGCGATTGGGGCTCGGCGGTGCGGCTGTACCGCCTCCTTGTCGCGGCCGACGCCGGTGCGGAGCGCGCGTACCTGCGCCTGGCCCAAGCCTACGAACACGTCGACCCGACGGTCGCGGCGCAGATGCGGGAGGAATATCAACGCCGGTTCCGGTAACCGGCGGACCGGCCCGGCTCCCGCCCCGGATTGCGCCCCGGGGCGGTTTTTTCACCGGCGCCGCCGACGCCGGCCGCGGGTCGTTGACTTGGGGCGAAGTGTGTGATATTTTTAGGCTTCCCGCGTCTTAAAAAGCGTATGGGTGAGAAAGTATTGGTAGCGATGTCCGGCGGCGTCGACAGCGCCGCGGCGGCCCTCTTGCTCCAGCGGGAGGGGTACCGCGTCGCCGGCGCCACGTTGCGCCTCTACGACGCGCCGCCCGGGGAGGGGCGGTCGTGCTGTTCGCCGGAGACGTTGGAGGGGGCCGCGCGTTGGGCTCGGGCCCTCGGCATCCCCCACCGCCTCTTCGACTATCGCGAGAAGTTCCGTCGGGCCGTCGTCGACGACTTCGTCGCCGAATACCGCCGCGGCCGGACGCCGAACCCGTGCGTCCGCTGCAATCGCTCCGTAAAATTTACGGACCTTCTCGCGTTGGCGCGCGCTATGGGATTCGAGGCGTTGGCGACCGGCCACTACGTGCGCCGCGAATACGACGAAACCGCCTCCGCGTTCGTGCTCCGGCGGGCGTTCGATCGCGACAAGGACCAATCCTACTTCCTGTGGGCCACGCCCCGGGAAAGCCTCCCCGAACTCCGGTTTCCGCTCGGCCGCCTTACGAAACCGGAGGTCCGCGCCCTGGTGCGCGAAGTCGTCGCCGAGGCGGCGAGCCGGCCCGAAAGCCAAGACCTGTGCTTCGTGGAGGAGGGTTCGTACGCCGACTTCCTCGCCTCCGTACTGGGCGAGGGGGACCGGCCGGGGCCGATAGTAGACGAGGGGGGACGGCGGCTCGGAACGCATCCCGGCCTGGCGCACTACACGGTGGGCCAACGCCGCGGTTTGGGGGTCGCCGCCGGGAAGCGGCTGTACGTCAAACGCCTCGAGGCGGCGACGAATACGGTCGTCCTGGCGGAGGGGCCGGCGTTGGCGGCGGCGACTTTTACCGCCGGCCGCGTCAACTGGCTCCGCGAGCCGCCGACGGAATCGCTGCGGGCCCACGTGAAGGTCCGCTCGCGCGACGCGGGCGGGCCGGCGACGGTTCACCCCCGGGGCGCCGAGGAGGTCTTCGTTGCCCTGGACGAACCGCGGCGGGCGATCGCGCCGGGACAGTCGGCGGCGTTCTACGACGGCGACACGCTCCTGGGGGGCGGCATTATCGACGAGGTCCAAGCGT
>CP070633.1:687649-690316 GCA_020356085.1 Candidatus Coatesiibacteriota bacterium
CCCAAGCGCAACGCCGACGTCGGCGGCCGCCAGCGCAGGCGCGTCGTTGATGCCGTCGCCGACCATGGCGACGACGTCGCCCCGTTGTTTCAAGCTGCCCAACGCCTCGAGCTTATCCGCCGGTAGGAGACGCGCTCGCACCTCCGATATCCCCACCTCGGAGGCGATAGCGGCCGCCGTCGCCTCGTTGTCGCCGGTGAGCATGAGCGTCCGGAGACCGGCCGCCTCCAACGCCGCGATTGTGCCGGCGGCCTCCGGCTTCAGTTCGTCGGCGATCCCGATAAGCCCGAGCAGCTCGCCGTCGCGCGCCGCCGCCACGGCGGTGATGCCCCGCGCCTCCATCTCGGCCAGCCGGCCCTCCAGGCCGTCGAGCGCGACGTCGTTCTCGCGCAGGAAGCGAACGCTGCCCACCAGTATCCGCTCGCCCTCCGCCGTGGCCGCGACGCCGCGCCCGGTCGCGGAGTCGAAATCGGTCGCCTCCGGTAAAGCAAGGCCGCGGTTCTTCGCGGCCGTGACGATCGCGGCCGCGAGGGGATGTTCGCTAAGCTGCTCGGCCGCCGCGGCGTACGTCGCCAGTTCTTCCTCCGAAACCCCCGGGGCCGGCGCGTACGCCACCACCGCCGGCGCGCCCTTCGTCAGCGTCCCGGTCTTGTCGAAGGCGACGACGGTCACCCGGCCCATGAGCTCCAGGCTCTCGGCGTCGCGGAAGAGGAGGCCGAGCTGAGCGCCCCGGCCCGTCCCCACCGTAACGGCGGTCGGCGTCGCGAGGCCCAACGCGCACGGGCACGCGATGACGAGTACCGCGACGGCCGAAAGGATAGCCGTCTCGAACGCGTGGCCGGTCGCGAGCCACGCGACGACCGTCAAAGCCGCGACCGCGAGGACCACGGGAACAAAGACGCCGGCGACCCGGTCGGCCAGCTTCTGGACCGGCGCTTTCGACCCTTGCGCCTCCTCCACCATTCGAACGATCTGCGCGAGCACCGTATCGGCGCCGACCTTCGTCGCCCGGACCGTCAGCGCGCCGGTCTGGTTGACGGTACCACCGATTACCTCCTCGCCGGCGGCCTTCCGGACCGGCATCGCCTCGCCGGTGAGCATCGCTTCGTCGACGGCGGAGGTTCCCTCCAGCACCTCCGCGTCCACCGGCACTCGCTCCCCCGGCTTGATCAGGAGCCGGTCGCCGACGGCCACCTCCTCCACGGGTATATCCCGCACCTCGCCATCCGTAAGTTTATGGGCGAGGGGCGGCGTAAGTTGAAGGAGCTTCTGGATCGCGGCGGAGGCCCGGCCTTTGGCGCGGCTTTCCAACCACCGGCCAAAGAGGATGAGGGTGATGATCATGGCCGCGGTCTCGAAGTAATAATGGCCGGTACGACCGAAGAGGAGCTCGTACAGGCTATAGAGGTAAGCGGTACTAGTGCCGATCGCTATAAGCGCGTCCATGCCCAGAAGGCGGTGGCGCAATCCCCGCACCGTCTTGACGTAGAATTGCCAGCCGGCGACGAACTGGACCGGCGTCGCGAGCGCGAGCATTACCCACCCGTCGTAGCGGAAGCGCAGGAACATCGCGACGACGAAGAGGGGCGCCGTGAACGCCGCGGCGAACAGCAGCCGCCGGAGCGCCGGCGAAACCCGCCGCTCCTCGGCAACCGCCCGCTCCTCCTGGGGCTGGTACCCCAGGCCGCGGATGACGGCCGTTATCTCGCGGAGCGAAACGACCGAGGGCACGTATTCGAGGCGCGCCAGGCCGGCGGTAAGGTTTACGGAGAGGGAGGCCACGCCCGGCAGGCCGCCTACGAAGTCCTCGATGTTGGCGACGCAGGTGGCGCACGTCATCTCGCCTATCCGGAGGACCGTCTTTTCAGTCGGAACGTCGTAACCGACGCCGCGGACGGCCTGCACGACGTCGCCGAAGCGGCCGTGGCCGTCGTCGTACGTTACGGTCGCCTTCTCCGCGGCCAGGTTGACCGTGGCCTCTTCGACGAACGGGAGCGCGCGCAGCGCCTTCTCGTTGGTAGCGACGCACGTCGCGCAGGTCATGCCGGATATAGGGAAAGTAACCGTCTTCATATCTATTCGCCGGGTTTAGCCTCCGGGGCGGGTTGGAGCGCTTACAATTATACCAAAAAAACGGCGGCGGCATTACCCGCCGTCTCCGAAATAAAAAAGGGTAGGCCGTGCCTACCCTCCGAGGTCGGGGTGTAAGTTACTCGGTTTCCGCTTCTTCCGGGGCCGGCTCGGCCGGTTCCTCCTCCATACCGGGGCAGGGGAACTCGCCCATCATGCCTTTCCCCATTCCGGGGTGATGGCCCGGGCCGAAAGCCTCTCCGCAGCACGGGCACATACCTTCTTCCCACTCGCCCATCTTGTGCATCTTGATCATCTTGTAGCAGCCGTGCCCCTTGCCGGCAAAGCCGCCCTTCCACTCGCCGGCGTTCATGAACGCGCGCGTGACCGTACAGATCATGAGGAGTACGGCCAGTATGACCACGACGATCGCCACTATCTTGGCGAGTTTCTTCGGGCCGCCCTCGGCTCTCGCGGCTTTAAACCATATCATGAAGCCGAAGAGTAAAACCAGGAGCTCGAGAGCCAGCGCTATATCCCAACCGGACATATCTTCACCCCCTTTGCCTTATCGTTTAGATAATGATAACACAAAAA
>CP070633.1:690416-693015 GCA_020356085.1 Candidatus Coatesiibacteriota bacterium
GTCGACGGTTATGCCGCGGGAGACGGCGTACTACGCCGCGGCGCAGCTCGTACTGATGGCGACGGCCCTGGGGCTGGGGACGTGCTTCGTGGGCTGGCTCACCGAGCCGGCGGCCCGGAGCGGCGAGATCCGGGAGGCGTTGGGACTCGCGGAGGACGACGGCGTTCAAGCGGCGCTCGCGCTCGGGTATCCCAAATACAAATATCACCACGCCATCGGCCGGGGAGTACCCGAGGTCGGATGGCGCTAACGTAACCGGTAACTTCCGGAGGCTGGTGCGATGAGGACGGTGTTGTGTGTGGCGGTGCTGGCGGCTGCGACGGCGGGCGCGGCGTTCGCGGACGTCGTCGGCGAGTATTCCGGCGCGGGCACGAACCCGGGCGGCGAGGGGTCCTACACCTGCGACGTAACGATTACCAAATCGGGGCCGGTGTACGGCGTGCAGTGGTTCTTCGAGGGCCAGCTCGGCTACGAGGGCGTCGGCCTGATGAAGAACGGCCTGTTCTGCGTCGGCTACGCCTCCTCCGGCGGCTACGGCGTCGTCGTGTACGAGGTGCAGACCGACGGCTCGCTGCAGGGTATTTGGGCCACGCCGGGCTTCGACGACCTGGGCTCGGAGACGCTTAAGAAAAAGTAACCCTAACGGGGAGACGAAGGCCATGAGGAAAGCGCTGTATATAACCGCGGCCGTGGCCGTGGGCGTGTCGTTGATCGCGTGCAAAAAGCTGGAGGAGCTGCGCGGCGGCCCCGACGAATCGCTGCCGGTCGTCGAGACCGAGGAACCCTCGGGCTTGAATCCGGAGGGTAAGTATACGGGCTCGGGCACCAACCCCGACGGCGGCTCCTATACGTGCGACGTTACCGTGAGCCGCGCCGGCCGGGCGTACGCCGTGGCGTGGTATTTCGACGGCCAGCTGGGTTACGAGGGGATCGGCGTCGTTAAGCGCAACACCTTCGTCGTCGGCTTCGCCTCGCCCCAGGGATACGGCGTCGTCGCGTATACCATCGGTCGGGACGGCTCGCTTGACGGGACGTGGACCGCGCCGGGCGCCACGAAATTGGGAACCGAAAAATTGAAGCGTCAGTAACCGGCGCTTCGGCCGGCCGTGGCCACTATTATCGAGAAAATTCTCGCCTCCCACACCGGCGATGACGTTCACCCGGGCGCGACGGTGTGGCTCGACCTCGACGTTCGCGCCGCCCGCGACTTCGGCGGCGCCTCCGTCGTGGGGAACTTCGAGGCTCACTACGCGGGCGAGCCGGTCGCCGACGCCGCCCGCACGTTTTTCACCTTCGATTGCGTCGTCCCCGCTAACAACATCCCCTTTGCCAACAACCAGCAGCGGTGTCGCGAGTTCGCCTCCCGGCACGGCGTTAAAGTCTTCGATGTCGACGCCGGCATCGGCTCGCACGTGCTGATGGAGGAGGGACTCGCGCTCCCGGGCGGGACGGTCGTCAATACCGACAGCCACATGAACGTCGTGGGCGCGATCGGCGGCCTGGGTCTGGGGATGGGGGACGCGGACGTGGCGTTCGCGTTTCGGACCGGCCGCACGTGGCTGGAGGTGCCGCCGTCGGTCAAGGTAGAGGTGCGGGGGCGGTACGAGTGGCCGACGACGGCCAAGGACCTTGCGCTCGCGCTGCTGCGGGAGTTCGGTTCGAACGCGCTACTCGGCCGCGCGGTGGAGCTCTACGGGCCCGCGGTGGAGGCGCTCGCGCCGTGCGAGCGCGTTACCGTGGCGTCCATGGCGACGGAGCTGGGGGCGGTCGCGATCCTAATTCCCCCGGACGAGGAAGTCTTGCAGTGGTGCGCCCGGTACACCGACCGGGTGCCGGAGCCGGTGGCGGCCGACGCCGAGGCGGCCTACGAGGCGACGTACGAGCTCGACGTCGACGGCCTGGAGCCGCTGGTGGCGTGCCCGCCGAGCCCGGCGAACGTCAAGCCGGCGGCGGAGGTCGCGGGGAAGGCGATCGGGTCGGCCTTCTTCGGTTCGTGCACCAACGGCCGCCTTACGGATTTCCGGGCGGTGCGGGACGTCGCCGCGGGACATAAGGTGGCGGCGGGCGTCGTGGCCTACGCCGTCCCGGCGACGAGGCGCGTGTTCGCCAACATGCTGGCGGAGGGGATAGTCGCCGCGCTGTTCGAGGCGGGCTTCGTCCTCTCGAACCCGGGCTGCGGCGGCTGCGCGCAGGGGCAGATCGGCATGACCGGCCGGGGCGAGGTCCAGGTTTCGACCTCCAACCGCAACTTCCCCGGCAAGCAGGGCGCGGGCGAAACGTATCTCTGTTCGCCGGCGACGGCCGCGGCCTCGGCGCTTCACGGCCGGATTACGGACCCGCGGGAGGTAATCTGAATGGCGGAGAGGCCGCTGATTATAGAGGGCCGCGTATGGCCCATCCTCGACGCCGACGGCAATTACCTGGCCGACGTCGATACCGACCAGATCTACCACAACGCCCACCTCGCCGTGACGGAGGTGGCCGAGATGGGGCAGTACGCGTTCGGCAACCTCGCGGGGTGGGAGGATTTTCCCTCCCGGGCCCGCGCGGGCGACATCCTGGCGGTGGGCGTGAACTTCGGCGCCGGCTCGAGCCGCCA
>CP070633.1:693115-695695 GCA_020356085.1 Candidatus Coatesiibacteriota bacterium
CTGGCCATCGACTGGTTCCTGGACCGCTGCCGCACGACGGTGAACGTGTGGGGCGACAGCGTCGGCGCCGCGGTGGTCGACCGCCTGGAGGTTCAGCGCCGCGCCTCGCGCGACGAGGTGGAGGAGTATTAGCGAATTTTACCTTGGGAAAAAACGAACCCCGCCGGGAGGCGGGGTTTTTGTTTATTTTTGTGCGTCGTACTCGGCCCAGGCCTCGCGGGGGTCGAGGGTGAATTTAATCCTTTCGCCGCCCCCGCCGACAGTAAAAGTAACGGCCTCGATATCCTCCCGCCTTACGGGGGGCGATATGACGACCTCGTAGTCCCCTTGCGACGTCTCGTGAAAGCCGTAACGCCTTAACGTCTTGGGTACAATCGCGAACTCGCCCGCCTTAGTCTTAATAGAGAATAGCGGGTCTTCGTCCGGTAATTCCGCTAGCTTGAAGTAAGCCCTGTAAGTATAGAATATCCGTCCTATTTCGTTTCCCCGCGGCAAGTAGAAACAGAACAACGCGTACTCGTAAGGCTCCCAGATAAAACCGAGGTATTCGAACTCCAGACCAGCCGTATCCGCCGGCAACCAGGCCCCCTTCACACATAACCAATCCCCGCACCTCGCAAGTACAGTGTACGTGCTTCCGGCCTCGATTCCGCGCCCCCATTCTTCGCGAACGACCGGGTATTCGGTCGAAGGGCCTTCGTACAGAGGGGCGTAAGGCGCCGTGAAAGTTACTCGTGTCATATTCACGACCCCTTCCCACATAGGGACCTCTCCTCCCACGAATCCTTCCCGGAACGGTAACTGGTTAACCCAACCCTCGACCTCGCCGGCGCGGACCTTTAACCATACGAAGTAACTATATACATCTTCTTCTAATAAGCCATCCACATACGTACCCCAAACGGACCGGCCGTCTATCACCTCAACCTGCGTATCCTCAACAATCGTTTTAACAACGGGAGCGTCTTTTTCCGGTTTTGCCCTTAATGGAATCGGAGCCCGGCGATCATTATCGTCGTAATAATTATCCGGAGTGATAAAAGGCCGCCAAGGTTCTCCGGGTTCAATAAGCGCGCCTGCGTCGTCCCAGTTCGCCGTCAGCGCAGCGCGAGAACGGTCGATATCTACCTCCCCTTCGTCCCCCGTCGTCATCCGCCAATCGGCATCCTCCCACGTCGCATACATCACCTTCTCGGCTACCCAATCGTAATAGGCTATATGTGGTGTATCTTTTCCGTCCAAGGCCAAAGCCGTTCTCGTTTCCCAAGGTGAGCGGAGGTCTTCTATCGTATCTACGGTCCGTACGCACCAGCCGTTACTCGTTTCGTACGCGAACTTAAGACGGTATCTGCTGTAATACGAAATGCACGGTTTCCCCTCGCTACGTACGGCCAATGCGTTCCCTAAGCCAACGCACTTCTTATTGTCGATAACCTGATTTTTTGTAGTCCCCCCGGCGATATAAACGCAATCGAGGTCATCGTCAATGGAATCGTAATTCGCGACGTACACGCGCCCTTGGTCGTCGACAGCCAAAGAATGAGCCACCGTCCAATAAGCCAGATCATCGACTACCTTAACTTCGAACTTTTTACCGTTCCAGCGTGCGTATACAAGTCCGCTATTTCGCGGCCATTCACTTTTATAATACGTAATATGCGGGACGCCGGACCCGTCTACGGATATCGCGAGGGGACCGATTACTTCGATACCGGCCGCGACTACCTCGCCCTTCCAAGTACGGCCGTCCGACCGCACATATTTTAGTTTCTCATTCGTTTCGTCGTAATAAACGATATGAGTATTCCCCCGGCGGTCTCTTACTGCACCAACGGCGCCGAATATTACCCCCGGATTTACGGTAACGATGTCCCACCTTGAATCATTACGCAAAGCGTATTTAAACGATCCTTCTTCTCTATCTACGTAGTATAAGTGTACCGCCCCGGTCGCGTCTGCGGATATAGCAACCGGCTCAAGCTTGGGACCGATTTGGACATTTTCTACTTCCCATTCCCCTCGGGCCCGGTAACAGTATTTTAAACTATAATCTATATGGGCCGAATAATACGAAATATGCGGTCCGCCGTTTTGATCGACCGCGATCACCGGAGAATCGGACCCGTAGAATAGCGCTTCCCCCACCGTCTCGATTTCCCACTCCGCCCCGGCGCCGGTCGTTAACACCATTACCAACCCTAAAAAGATATTTAGTGCCCTCATCGCTTTACCTCCTCCTATCCATATCTATACCATCCGCCGGCCGCGCGTCAAGGGAAATATGCCCCCCCTCCCGCGAGGGGTTTACGTCGCCGCCGTTTCGACGTATAATGCGCCGAAAGGAGCCCTTATGAGAGCTGCGTTGTTTGCACTCCTAACGGTATTGACGGCCGCCTCCTCCTCCGCCCTCCACCTCTACCAGCCCGGGCACGAATATACGGAGGCGGAAATCGGCGAGCTGAACTGGTTCGAGCTAACGCTCCTCGCCAACGAGCCGTACGCCCGCCAGGGCTACGTCTTCGACTCGGACTTCCTCATGAACCACTACCTCGCCACCGACTGGTACGGCCCCCTCCACGG
>CP070633.1:695795-698353 GCA_020356085.1 Candidatus Coatesiibacteriota bacterium
CGACGGCGCCGGCCTCCGCCGGCGTTTGACCCAGGATGTCGTCGGCCTCCCGCCCTAGGATTTTCGTGCCGACGGCGTTGGAATAGCTAAACCGGCCGTCGGCGTCCAATTCCCAGATCCACGCCGGGAGCGCGTCGAGCGCGCCATTCCCGGGGAATTCGGAGGAATTACTATTTTCCAACGGTACCAGCGCGTAAAGGCGACCCGCGCGTTCGATTACGTTCGGCGCGGGCTGTTCGGCCGACGCCGGAGCAGGGTGGATCCATCGGTCGATTTCGGCGGCGTAAGCGCGCACGCTCCCGCCGACGCGGAACGTCGGCAAACCTTCCTTGGCGCGGCGCCGTGCCGAGGAGACCGAACAGTTTAAGTAGGCGGCGATTTTATTCCAACCGATAAGGAGGGCGCCGTTGTCGGGTTTCATAAACGAGCTATCTCCGGGCTAGATAATTCTTGGCAAAAGGATACGAGCGAGGTAGTTGGGCTAAAACGTTTACTCGGTTCATAACCAATATACCATTTATATCGCGAGGCGCGTCGTTCAGAATCCACCAAAACCTGTAAATTTATTTAAAACTGCGCCCGGAACGGGTCGGCCGCGAGGTGAGGCGCCGGGAGCGTAGGATTGGGAATCCCAAGCTAAAAAAAGCCCCCCGTGAGGGGGGCTTAGCGGTAGCCGCGTCGAGCCGGGGAGGGGAGAGAAGGGGCTCTTCGCGGCGCGGCGCGGCTCTCAGCTCAGTCCGCGCCTGACCTGTTCGCTATCAAATCGAAAAGCGTTATTAAAATCTGCTTCACGGAGGCGCGGTCGTTCGCCTCGCACGGGAGTACCGGTACGCCGTCGTCGAGCGCGAGGATATAGGCCACCTGCTCCGGCGAGAGCGCCGCGGCGAGGTCTTGTTTGTTGGCCACTACGACGAAGGGGACGTCGCCGAGGGCCTCGAAGAAGTCGACGACGCGACGCGTGTTCCAGCACGTCTCGGGCCGCGCCGAATCGAACATAATGACGTAGCCCAGCATCCCGAACGATAAAATTTCCCACATGAAGTCGAACCGGATTTGCCCCGGCGTACCGAACAGGTGGAGCACCAAGTTGTCGTCGACCGTCAACCGGCCGAAATCCATCGCGACGGTCGTTTCCGATTTCAGCTCCCGCGTCTCGTCGCTCACCGGCCTATCGGTAGCGACGATGTCGATCTCACTAATTGTGCGGATAAATTCCGTTTTGCCGGCGCCGACGTCGCCCGTGACGAGGATTTTTACGGCGAGTTTTTCCATTGCGCAGAGTCGCTAGAGGCGGCGAATCCGGTCAATAATCCGGCCTAGGATTCCTTTGGCCGGAGGGGGCGGAGGCCGGTACATATCCGGGACGAGGCTCCAGTGGTTATCGCGCCGGCTCCCCGCCCGTTCCTCGACGAGTACGTTAAGCTCGACCAGCCGGCTCAAGGTCTGGAGCGCCTTCACCCGTGACATGCCGGCGCGCTCGACGATTTCCGTTACGGTTCGTGCGCCGTTTACGAGACTGACCAGCCGCCAATCGTCCATTTCTAATTTCGTCGTGGCCGTCGTCTCGGGGTCGGGATTGATTATAAAAACCGCGTCGGGGGAGGGCGCGTTTTTCCCGACCTGGGTCCACTCGTCGATTTGACGGGAGCTTTCCAGGATAACCCACTCGGCGTCGACGGCGACTAGGATATCCTGGTCGTCGAGTTCGGCGTCGGGGATGAATTCGAAGTGACCGTGCGTTTCGCTCAGCGCGGCGACCACGGTTTCTTCGATTTGGATCTGGACGTACCGTTGGAGGGTCTGGCGGGAAATGGCCCCCCGGGCGGCTAGGACCGAGCCGATCCGGAGGTTGACGCCCCGTTCGCGGAGTTTTCGTTGGACTTCGAGGGCTTCCTCCACGTCGGCGCGCGAAACGACGCCGCGACGAATCAGGAGGTTGCCCAGGTAGTCGCGTTGGTGGGCGGGGGAGGCGAACACCGCCCGCCCCTCTTTGAAATATAGCGTGAGGTAGTTCTTCCGGCCGGAGACGACGAGTTTGCCCGTCTTCCGGGTCCGACCGATGAGTTGGATGATGTCCCCGAGGCAGAAGTCGGCGATTTCGCCGCCCAACGTCACGTCACGCTCTCCCCGTTTCGGTTTTCTTGCCGGCCGCCGCGGCTAGGCACACGCGCGTTATTATGGCGATACGCAACCCCGCTTCAAAGTTGACGTTCCGCCCAAAGGGAGCAGGGAAGGCCGATCCCCCGGGGGCGAGAGTTTGCCACCCGGTAGAGCCCTCTTATTAATTGGTTCTCCGGCCCGTTCCACCGGAGACTCCTCCTCGGTAATCGTCGGTGGAGCCCGCGCGGGGCTGCAGGCGATGGGTCTTAAACCAGCTCGCTGACTTCTTTGGCCGCGCGGCGCATGTCTAAAAAGATAATGCCCAGTTTCGCATCTTTCCGGCAGAGTGCGCCGAGGACCGCCTCCGTGCCGGCGCCCATCAGGACCAGATAGCCGTTTTCGCCTTTGACGAACACGTCTTCCAAATTGCCTCGTTCGAGCTCTTGGGAGCTGCGCTC
>CP070633.1:698453-700994 GCA_020356085.1 Candidatus Coatesiibacteriota bacterium
CGGCCGCGGCCGTGGAGGTGTGGGCGGCCGGGGACGCCGTCAAGGTCGGCCCGGACACGCCTCCGCCCCCGCGCACGCCGGTGTGGGAAGATGGCCGGATCTCCGTCAAGGCTGCGCAGGGGGAGTGGGGCACGTTCCAACTCGTCCTCCGCTCGGACGTCGCGCGCCTCGTCTCGTTCCGGGTTTTCGACCTTCAAGGGTTGCGGGGCAGTTTTCGCGGCGCGAACGTTAAAATCTTCCGCGAGCTTTACCTCCCGGTAACACAACCTTCCGTCGACCTCCGAACTAATTTTACGGTCGGGCTTGGGCCGGGGCGGTATCCGGATCCGTTGGTCCCGGTTATGGGCCATACGGAAGTGGCCGCCGGCGAGAACGCCGTGTTGTGGTGCGAATTCTTCGTCCCGCCGGACACCTCGCCAGGGCAATACGTCGGCGACGTAGTTCTCGAATGGTCGGGCGGCGAGCGGGTACTCTCGCTGGAGTTGACCGTATGGGATTTCTCGGTAGCGGCGGCGGTCCGTCCGATATTTACGGCCGAGTTAAATCCCGAAAATGTCCTCCCGTTCTACGGCCTCGAACGGGAGGCCGGGGCGGCCGAAAGCTTGGTTGACCGATATCGGTCGTTGTTGGCCGACCACGGCGTCGCGACGGAGGAGGGGGCGGCCGAGGCCGTCGCCTCGGTGGCGGAGGGGGAGGCCTATCGGGAGGCAGCGGAGCGCCTCCGCGCGGCGGGTAAGGCCGTAGCGTGGGAGGGGGGCGACTTCGCCTTGATCGACCGCCCCGCGAGCGACCCTCGCCTCCTCGGGTGGGCGCTCTGGCGGCTCGGCGGCGATTCCGTCCGGCTCGGGCCGGCGTCGTATTTTTCCCGCAAAGAAGCCGAACCGCTGACCGACGACCCGCGGAACGAATACGGCAACGGCGCCGGCGTCTTAATTTACCCCGGCGACGAAACGACGGGGAACCGTCCGCGACCCAGCCTCCGGTTAAAGCTTCTCCGGGAGGCGGCGGAGGATTACGCGTACTTGACGCTGTTGGCGGAGGCGGGATACGGCGCGTACGCCGACGAGCTGGCTGCGGCAGCCGCGACGACGGTAGGCGGCGGCGCCGCCAAAAGCGTTCCGGCCGAGGTGCTCTACGATACGCGCGAGGCCGCAGCGCTGGCCATCGTTAAGAGCCGGTGGCGGCAAGGGATAACGGAGAACACCGTCCGGGGCCGCGCCGTGAGCGAGGAGGGCCTCGCCGTCGCGGGCGCGGTGGTGCGCGCCGGGCCGCTCGCGGCCGTTACCGACCGGGAGGGGGAGTACGTCTTGGCGTACGTCCCGCGAGGTCGGTCGTTAACGGCGGAGGCGCCGGGGTTCGAACGCGCGGGCGCCTCCGGCGCGGGCGGCCGCGGCGACTTTTACCTCCGTCACGGCTTCCGACGGTTTCTCCTGAACGAGGAGGGGCCGGCCGAACGATATTCGGACCGCGGCTTCGAGGGGGCGCGCCTCGTCGCAGACGCTAACGCCGTCGGTGGGCCCGCGTTCGTCGCGGCGCTAAAGGCGCGCAAACCGGCGGTTTTCGCTTTCGCCCCCGAACTGCTGGATTGGGCCACCTTCGGCGCTTTGGCGGTGGAGGTGTTCAACGGCGGCTCGGAGGCGGTGGCGGCCCGCCTTCGCGCGGAAGACAACCGGGGCGGATTCTACGAGGAGGCGTTCGCGTTGGCGCCGGAGGGCTGGACGACGGCGCGGATCGAGCTGTCAGAGGTCCGGAGGCGATATTACCTGAAGGCCGACGGGTCCGGCGGCGACTTGCATTTCGAGACGAAAGCGCGCCTCGGCCTGGAGGCAGTAAACGAGGTCGAACTCGCGCTGGAAAGTCCCGGCGGGGCGCCGGTAAAAATCGGCCGCGTGTGGCTGGAGGCTGTGGCTGAATAGTGAGGCGGACGAAAGGTTAGGGTATGAGTTCGAAAAATTACCTTCTTAGCGTAGTTGGATTGTTACTGGCGGCGTTCGTTCTGGCGGCGGCGGAAGAACCCGAGTTGATACCTCGGGAGGTGCTATTCGGCAACGCCTCCCGCGACCGGCCGCGGGTTTCGCCGGAGGGGGAGCGCCTCGCCTATCTCGCGCCGTACGAGGGCGTCATGAACGTATGGGTGAGGACGCTCGGCGCCGCCGACGACCGGCCCGTGACTGTCGAGGCGACGCGGCCCATTACGAATTTCCGGTGGGCGCACGACGGCGAACATATCCTGTTCCTCCGCGACAACGACGGCGACGAGAACAGCCACCTCTACAAGGTTCCGTTAGCGGGAGGCGAGCCAGTCGACCTGACGCCCTATGCCGGCGTTAGGGTAAAACTGTTGAAGTACGATAAGCGATTCCCGGAGGTGGCGATCGTAGAGATGAACCGGCGGGAGGCGAGCGCGTTCGATGTCTATACCCTCGACCTCCGAACCGGCGAGGAGACGATGATCGCCGAGAACCGCGGCGACATATACGGTTGGGACGTGGACGCCGAACTCGCCGTACGCGGCGCCAACGTCGTGTTGCCCGACGGCGG
>CP070633.1:701094-703581 GCA_020356085.1 Candidatus Coatesiibacteriota bacterium
CGCCCCGCCGGTTCTCGAATACTTGAATCGGCGCCCACCATCCGCCGGCCGCCAGGTCGACGTCGCCGTCGGCGTCCGCGTCGACGAGCTTGACGCAGGAGGCGTAGCGGATCGGCGCCTCCCACGCGGGCGTCCGGGCCAACGTCCCGCCGCGGTTCTCGTACAGGAGAACGCGGTTCCCCGAATTGTCCGAAGCCGCAAGGTCGCGCCACCCGTCGCCGTCCACGTCGCCGAACGCGACCTGGTTAAACTCCGTCACGAGCGTGCTTTGCCAAGACGGCCTCGTCCCCAACGTCCCGCCGCGGTTCTCGAACAGGTAGCACGGTTCGCCGTGGCCGGCGGCCAGGAGGTCGAGGTCGCCGTCGCGGTCCACGTCGCACCAGGCCACGTCGTTGCAATTGTACGCGCGAGGCGTAAACCAGCTGGCGCGCCTCTCCAGCGTTCCGCCGTTATTCCGGTACAGCCGCACCGGCGCGGGGTCGAAATACCCGGAGATCGTCGCCAGGTCGAGATCGCCGTCGCCGTCCACGTCGCCCAGCGCGCACGAAAAGCTGTTGTCCTGCTCTTCGTTAAACCACACCGGTTCCGGCGTCAGGCGGCCGTCGTCGTTGCGATAAAGCTGTTCCAGGTACGGATCTAAAAATCCCGTGATGACGACGTCGAGGTCGCCGTCGCCGTCCACGTCGCCCAGGTCGAGGTGGCCGTCGTAGCCTTCGTCGCGGCTGTGCCAACTGGCCTCCAACTCCAATTTCCCGCGCTTATTGTAGAAGACCGCGTCACGTTCGGCTTTAATGTCGTTGCCGTTGCCGACGACCAGGTCCAACCACCCGTCGCCGTCGATATCCCACAACATACCGCCCGTCGCTAAATCTTCGTCCATCGAGACCCAGGAGGGCGTGGGCGCGAGCGAAATCGCCGCCCCGGCTCCGCCGCCTCCCGTCGCCGCGAGACCGCATATGATAACCAGCGTTTTTCGTACCGTCATGTCCCAATCCCCTTATTCTTCTTCGTACGGCTCGTAGCGGCCGCCCAGGTGCTTTGCTAAAAATCCCTCGGCCGCGGCGACGTAACGGAGGCGGTTGTGAGGCTGCTGGAAGCCGTGGCCTTCGTCCGCGAAAACGAGGTACTCGTAATCGATGCCCTTCGCCTCCATCGCCTCCCGGATCTGCTCTCCCTCCGACAGTTTAACGCGCGCGTCATTGGCGCCGTATACCAGAAGCATGGGGATCTTGATCCGATCGACGTGAAACAGCGGCGACCGCGAACGCAGGAAATCCGCCTCCGTCTCCGGATCGCCGACGCGCAACTTCATCCGCGCCAGGAACGGCTTCCAGTAGGGCGGGATAGTTTCCAGGAACGTAATCAAGTTGCTGGGGCCCATCGCCGCGACGGCGCAGGCGTAGAGGTCGGGCGTGAACGTCGCGCCCGCCAGCGCCGCGTAGCCGCCGTAGGAGCCCCCCATAATCGCGACGCGCTCGGCGTCGGTCCAGCCCTGCGCCACGGCCCACGCCACCGCGTCGGTGAGATCGTCCTGCATGGCGCCGCCCCACTCCTTTCGGCCGGCGTTGAGATAGGCTTTGCCGTAACCGCTTGAACCGCGGTAGTTTATGCGCAGCACCAGGTAGCCGCGGTTGGCGAGGCCCTGCACCAAGCTGTGGAACGCCCACCGGTCGCGCACGTGCGGGCCGCCGTGGACGTAGAGCACGGTTGGCAAGTTTGCGCGCGGCTTGCCCGGCGGGAAGGTCGCGTAGCCGTGGATCGTAAGGCCGTCGCGCGCCGCGAACGAAATCGGCTCCATCGGCGCCAGGACGTACTTCGACAACTCCGGCCGACGCTCGAACAGAAACGTGCCTTCTTGGGATTCGCGGTCGTACAAGTAATATTGCCGCGAGGCGTCGTCGCGGTCGTAGCGGACGACCCAGAGCCGGTCGGCGTGGTCGCGGTCCTCGACGTAGAAATCCCCCGGGTCCAGCCGCGCCAGGACGTCGAAGTCCTCTCGCACCGCCTCCTCGACCGCCGTCCATTCGCAGCGCGCCCGGTAGACGGCGTACGCTTGAATCTCGTCCGTATCGGGGTGAAAGAGAAACCTCTCCACGTCGTACTGCGGGTCTGCGCCCACCACTACGGCCTCGCCGGTATGGATATTCATTTTAGTAAGGCGAGCGGCGTTGGCCTCCCGGCTATCCAGTAGATATACCCAATCGCCGGCGCCGGCGAAGCGAATCGAACCGCTGCCCATCGACTCCTCGTAGTCCCACTCGACGAGTACGCGCCAGGGGCCGGAGGCGTCGTCGCGAACTAGGTACTGCTCGCCGCCGTCGGGCAACACGACGTTGGCGCCGCGTACGGCGAGTTCGGCGTCCACGTCCCACCCGTAGATGTCGCCTCGGTTCTCGGCGATTAGCGTCTCTTCACCGGTTCGGAGGTCGAGGGTATAGACGTCGAACACGCTCGCCTCCCGCCGGTTCATCTCTACGATCGCCACCT
>CP070633.1:703681-706145 GCA_020356085.1 Candidatus Coatesiibacteriota bacterium
TCATCGTCGTCAACGACGGCTCGACGGACCGCACGCCGGCCCTGGCGGAAGAACTCGCCGCGCGCTACCCCGAAGTGCGGGTCCTCCACCACGACCGAAACTATAAACTGGGGAGAACGCTCCGGACCGGCCTGGCAGCGGCGACGAAAGAACTGGTCTTCTACACAGACGCCGATTTGCCGATCGATTTCCGCGAGATCATGCGCGGCGTCGAGCTGCTGCTCCGGAACGGCGCCCAAGTGGTCACCGGCTATCGCCTAACCCGAAGCAACGAACGCTGGTGGCGGACCCTCTATACGGTCGTGTACAACGCGCTCGTAGACGTCGTCTTCGGCCTCCGCCTCCGCGACGTTAACTTCTCGTACAAGCTGTTCCGGGCCGAGGCCCTCCGGGAATTGAACCCGACCTCGGAGGGGTCGTTTATCGACGTCGAGATGCTGGCGCGAGCGCGCCGGGCCGGGATGACCATAAACGAAATCGGCGTCGAGTACTTCCCGCGGCGAGCGGGACGTTCGACGCTCGCGCGCCCGGGAGTAATCGTAAAAATCATCCAGGAGATGGCGGCCTTTTGGTGGAAGGTCTGGCGCCCGGGCCTCCGGGCGGCCTCTCCCGACCGCCCGGAAAAGCCGTAAGCCCTTTATTATTAAGCATAACGGTCAGTTGACCGCATAAATAGGGTGTGGTATAATCGGGTGGGAAAGTATGTTAAACGGTTCCTTACGACCGGGGCGTGAATATGGGCTTTCGCGTATTTGACGTGTTATTCGTCGCGGTATTGATCTTGGCGGCCGTTGCCGCCTACGCCGCGTACAACCTCGTCGAACCCTACCCCGCCGTCATCGTCGCGGCCTTCGCCGCCGGCGCGACGGCGTTCCTGTATTTAACGGTAAGAGTCAAACTCGGCGGCATCGTAGAGACCGTCGAGCGACGGCTCGCCGACCAGGAATCGGAGGCGGTCCGCCACCGGGAGGCGCTGGACCAGTCCTTTGCCGACATCGAAAAGTTGACGCGGACGATGCGCGAGCAGATCCAAGCGTCGCAGGACAAAACGGCCGCCGACCTGGAAGCCGTCCGGAAAAACGTCACCACGACGCTCGAGCAGGCTACGCGGAAGCTCGAACAAACCGCCGCGGCGCTGGCCGAACTAAAAACCGCCACCGACAAATACGCCGCGACGGCCGACGGCCGCCTGGAGGGGCAAGAGGCCCGCCTCGCCGAGACCACCCAGCTCCTCCACGCGTTGCAGGACGAGTTCAATTCGTTCGTCGCCGACGAGAGCTCGTTCCGCGACGGCGTCCAAGCGCAACTCGCCGACCGGGTCGCGTATTTGGAGGATTTCATCCGCGAAAAAAGGAAAAGCCTGCAAATCTAAACCATGCCCACTAAACCGGCAGATCAAGAAATCCGCGCCACGGTCGCGTTCGTGGACATCATCAATTCCACCGGAATCTCCGGCGTCCAAGACCCCGCCGCCTATAACCGGATGCTCACCGAGTACCAATCGTTGACGTTCGACGTCATCACCGACCACGTGGCCGAATACCGCTACACCGGCCGCCAGGAATTGGCGGACCGGGGAGCCGACATCCGCACCGGCGAGGATTACGAGTGGGACATCGAGGGCGACGAGGCGAGGATCTTCTTCTACTCCACGAACCCCGAATACGACGTCCGGGCCGCGCTGCAACTCGCGCTTAAAATCAAGCTGGCCTGGCTGACCTCCGACTTCAACTACGCGGCGTTCGAAGACAAGGGGTTGTTGTTCGACGTCGGCATCGGCGTCCACACCGGTAAAGTCATCCGCGAGACGAAAAACTGGCGCCTGCGTAGCCGCGACTCCATCCCCCGCATCGACGGCTTCGCCATAAACATCGGCAAGAAAATCGAGGGGTTCTCCCGCGCCGGGTCGCTCTTTAAAATCTTCGTGAGCGGCAACGTCCGCTCGATATTGGAACAAAGTCGCAACTTCGCCGCGCGGTTCTCCTCCGACAAACAGCGGAAACTACAGGATTCCGCAATAACTATCGCGATTTTCGAGCTCGTCTCGTTTTTGGACCACGAGGTTTTCGTGTACCTGCCGCCGAACCTCCGGGGCCGGACGATATCGCGGATGCTCGAGATGGTCCAAACGGCGCACCTGCGGCGCGACCTCTTCTGGCTCTACCTGCTCGTCATGCGATACCACCTGATGGACGTAACCGGCAAGGAGGAATCGCGGGAGGCGGCGGACCGCATTATCCGCCTCGGCGCCGCGATTATGAACTTCGCCTCCCAGCTGAGCAAGACCGAGCAGGCTTCCCTCCGCGACTACCTCTCCTCCGTCAACAACATGGTTGCGTTGGCGTATACCGCGCGGGGGTTGGAGTCGGACGAGCTGTTCGCCCGCAAGATCTTCAACGCGACGCTGGCGAAAATCGACCGCCAGAACATCCCCGCCCGGCTGCATCTCGCCCGGTACTTGCTC
>CP070633.1:706245-708706 GCA_020356085.1 Candidatus Coatesiibacteriota bacterium
GGCGACGGTGTCGTACCTCCTCGTCGGGGTCATGACGCTGTTCACCGCGTTGTCCTATTGCGAGCTGGCGGCGGCGATCCCGATTGCGGGCGGCGGCTACACGTTCGTCCACGAGGCCATTGGCGGCTTTACGGCCTTCATCACCGGGTGGTCCATGGTTTTCGGGCTCGTGGTATCGGCGGCGCTGTACGCTATCGGCTTCGCGGAGCATTTCAACCCGCTCGTCGAGTTGGCGATACCTTACGAGTTGAGTAAGGCCGTGGCCGCGGCCGCGATTATCGCCCTCCTGGCGCTCCTGAACGTAAAGGGTACCAAGGAGGCCGGCCACACGCAAAACCTGTTTACGATCGGCAAGGTCGCGATCCTGGCCGTATTCGTAATTCTGTGTTTCCGGTTTGTGGAGTGGGAGCGGTTCGAGGTTTTCGCGCCGTTCGGCGCGGTGGGCGTGCTCGCGGCGACGTCGCTCATCTACATCTCGTTCTTCGGCTTCGAACAGATTTCGGACGCGGCGGAGGAGGTCAAGAACCCGGAGAAGAACGTCCCCCGCGCGATCCTCCTGGCGCTGACCATCCCGACGATAATTTACGTGCTGGTCGTCTTGGTTTCCGTAGGGATCGTCGATTTCGAGGTCTTGGGGACGGCGCCGGCGCCGCTGGCCATAATCGCCTCCAAAGTCCTAGGCGGGTACGGTTTGTTCTTCGTCCTCGTCGCCGGCGTAATGTCGACCATCTCGGCGCTCAACGCCGCAGTGTTGACGACGTCGCGGGTAACGTACGCCATAGCCCGCGACGGCTTTATGCCCGGGTTTTTGTCCCGCGTTAACGCGCGCTTCCGGACGCCCCACTGGGCGATTGTGGCGACGGCGGGATTGGCGGGCGTGATCGCCGTAATGGGCGAGGTGAGGTTCGTCGCGCATTTAACCAACTTCTGCCTCCTCTTTGCGCTCATAGTCGTCAATTTCTCGGTAATAATGCTCCGGCGCCGGCGGCCCGAACTCAAGCGGCCGTTCCGCCTCCCGTTCGGGTACCTTATCCCCGCGCTGGGCATCGCCTCCAACTTCATGATGATGCTCTTCATGGAATGGACTACGTATCTTTTGGGGGCCGCGTTTTTGGCGTTCGGCGGGTTGGTCTATATCGCGTATTCGAAGGGCGCGAAACGGACGCTGGAGCGCGAACGGGTTATCAAGTACCTGATGGCTAAGCAGGCGCGCAAGGAGTACAAGATTCTCGTCCCCATCGCCAATCCGGAGACGATGAAGTCGCTGGTTACGGTCGCGGCGGCCATAGCGAAGAAGTTCGACGGCGAAATCCTGTTGCTGTCGGTCGTCGAGGTCCCGTATTACGTTTCGTTGGAGCGGGGGAAGGCCCGGGCGGGGGATTACCGGCCGCTGTTGACGCTGGCCGAGAAGATCTGCGAGCGGGAGGGGGTCTCGGAAGTCAAGCGGATGATTAAGATCGCGCACCGCCTCTCCCACGGCATTCTGGAAACGGCGCGCGAGGAACAGTGCAATTTCATCGTTATGGGACGCGTGCCGCGGCGGACGATAGGCGACCGGCTGCTCGCTACGGTGATCGACGCCGTGCTCGAAAACGCCCCGTGCGACGTCGCGATTGTGCGTCCCGGGAAGGAAGAGCTGGCCGACGTCGAGCGCATTTTAGTCGCCGCCTCCGGCAGCGCCAACTCGCGGCTCGCGGCCGAGTTAGCGCCGGCCTTCGCCGACCGGTTCGAGGCCCAACTTCGCGTAATCATGGTTTCGGGCGCAGCCGACGAGGCCGGCCTACCGCGGTATATCGCGCGCAACGTCCTGGATGAGGTAACGTGCGACGTCGAGTGCCGGCACGGCTTCGAACGGGAGGTCGTGTTCGCCGACGACGTTACGGAGGCCGTGATGGAGGAGGTCCGGCCGCGGGATTTGGTCGTAATGGGTGCCCGGAAGGGCGGGGCGTGGGAGCAGCTGCTCTTCAAATCCATTCCGGAAGAAGTATACGAGCGGGTCGGGAATACGGTAGTCGTTATTAAAAAGTTTACGCGCGTTAAGAAGGGGCGGCTGGAGCGGCTGTTGTCCGGCGCGGCCGCCTCCTAGTAGGGACTATGCGAGAATTTTTCGACGAAACCGTAGCACAACCGTTCCTGGAGACGATCCGGACGATTGCGGGTTTCCTCCCGGTACTATTGGTGGCGGTGGCCGTATTCGGCGCGGGGCTGCTGATCGCCTACGGCCTGTCGCGTCTCGGGCGGCGCGTGTTCCTCGCGCTGCCCATCGAGAAGGGTGCGGCGCGGCTCGGATTCGCCGCCCTCGCCAAGGGCGATATCAAGCACTCGGCGGCGGAGATCGTACGGCGCGTTATTTGGTGGGTTATTGTTTTACTTTTCCTCGACTTCGGCGCGGAAATACTCGGCTTTACCTTACTCACCAAGGTATTCGATTATCTAATCCTGTACTTGCCGCGGCTATTGC
>CP070633.1:708806-711204 GCA_020356085.1 Candidatus Coatesiibacteriota bacterium
GGAGGTCGCCGCGTACGAGAAGGCGCTCAAGAAACTCGCGAAGGACAAGGAGGTCGTCGGCGTCATCGTCGTCGCGGAAGGTAAGGTCCGCGCCGGCGACGTCTTCGCCAACCACGACCTCTTCGCGGCTATATGGCCGCGGCTCCTGACCAGCTACGCCATGGACGCGGGGCTGGCGGGGGAGCTGGGCGAGGTCCCCGCCCCCGCGGCGATGGAGACTTACCTTGGCCAGCTGGAGGAGGCCGAGCGGGAGATGAATTTCGAAGACGAGACGCAGAACCGCTCGACGCTGAGCAACGAGGAAATGAGCGCGTACGAGCTGGAGTATAAGGGCACGAAATTGCACCTCAACTTGCACTAGCGCGCAACAGTGCCGTTGCCTCTATAGGGAAAGCCGGCCGGGAGGCCGGCTTTTCCGCTATGTCGCGCCGCAAAAAACCGGTTGCGCGCGGCCGCGTTTTATCCCACAATGGCGGGCGAGGGTAATGAGGCAGGGTTGGCCAAATACGAGGGGAATGACGACGCCGCGCCGGCTGGCAATAGCCGGGGCGGCGGTTTTTATATTAACCGCGGCGGCGTGCGAGGAGCCGATTTTCGCACGTAGAACGCTGTGGGAAAGAGTTGCCGACTATCCGAGCGATAAAGTAGTTATGGTAGAACTTGCCGAAGGAAGCGACGGCAAAGTTTACGCTGCCGGTTGGTCGATTGAACGCGATTACGGCGAAGGCGTTATTTACGTTTTCGACGGCCGCGGATTAGAGGAGTCTTTTAGAGGGGGGTATTCTTTTAAGGATATCGGTTTTTTCGACGGCACGGTTTGGGCCGTAGGCAGCAAATGGGAGGAAGCGAAGTTCCGATACCGCCCTTACGTCGTCCGGTTACGGGGGAGCCAGTGGGAGGAAGTCGTCGTCCCAGAGGAAGTGGAAGACGATAGCTTCGCGGCATTCTTCCCAACGGCGACCGGTACGTGTTGGTTCGCAGGTTACGATAATTTTTATACCTACTCCGGCGGGAATTGGAGTCGAGTTTTCGAATCGCACGCGTTTTTTAACCTAGCGGTGAGTCCGAGTAACCAAGCATTCTACTATCATTTCGATTTCAAGAATGAGAAAGCGTGTATATTTACGAGTAGCGACGGCGGCGGTTCGTGGTTTTGCGAAGAGATCAATTTAGGTACCGGCGTTTACCGGGTAACTCGCGATTTCCCCGGAGTTGAATTAGCAACTGGCGGAGACAAGCTATACCTTTCTATGCTTCTATTGCCGCATACGGAGTCCGAGAAGAGTAAAACCGGGTACTATCACGCGATAATATCACGCGAACCCGCGCCTGCGGGAGAAGGGGTTTACGAAATCACTTTTCTCGCTCGCGACGGCGAAGCCCACGTTGATTGGATTTCGTGTATGGGATTTCGTTCGGCGACGGAAGGATATGCGTGCGGTAGCGAGACTGCTATAGCTTATGAGGGGGGTACTTGGTATCCCGAAATAGTAGAGCCTATCGGCGCTTGGCGTCCGGTGTTTTACGATATCGCGGTGGGCGTTTCAGATTATTGGGCAATAGTCGTTGAGAGGATGTATAATCCTAATTCGCGCGTTTTTTGGTTGTATCGGGCCCAGAGGTAACGTTCAATTATGCGGGTAATACTTTTCCACTCCGCGGTTTTCACCTTGGTATTCTTAGGAGGTACGTACGCGGACGAGGTCTCGGGTTCGTTCGGCTTCCTATCCTACGAAGCCGCGTATAACTTCTTCCCCAACTTCTACCGCCAGGGCGGCTATCGCGCCCGCGTCGAAGGCGAGTTCGGCGAGCCTTGGCGCGTAACCGTGCGGTTATCAGGGGCAGAATACCCTGCCGATAACTACATCCGCGAGGGGAACGTCGATCTCTCGGTCGGGAGGTCGTTTGCGTGGCGCGGGCTCGAGTGGTACGCGGGGTTGGGCGGCCGCGGGAGTTACGTGCGGTTTCAATATCCTGCGCCGTACTATAAACCGCGCTTCGACAGCTCTGAGTACGTAGGCCTGGTGGGCGGGGGTTACGACGTCGGCGCTTCGTGGCCGCTTAGACGCTTTAGCGTCGGCGCCTCCCACCGCGCGATCTGGGCTTACCCCACCGTGAGCTATTTCGATTCGCCGCTTGCGACCTACGTCGTGGAGGGCGAGGCGCGTTACGCCGTTTTCGAGCGGTGGTCGGTGCTGGTTCTCGGCGGCTTGGAACACGGCGGTTACTACCCGGAGTATTACCTCGGCTACGGCGCGAACCGGCCTTACCTCGAGGCGGGCGTCGTTTTTAGCTTTTAACCAGCTTTAATCATAATTAAAACGGCGGCCTCCCGGCCGCCGTTTCACTTTTACGTGTATACGCCGTCGCTAATCCGCGATTACCAGCTTCCTCGCCG
>CP070633.1:711304-713649 GCA_020356085.1 Candidatus Coatesiibacteriota bacterium
CTCGGGGCGGAAGGTACGGACGGTGGCTACGGGGCCGAGTGCGGCGGGTCGGCACGAGGTAACGTGGGACCTGCAGGACGAGGCCGGGCGGAAGGTGGCGCCGGGAGTGTACCTGTACCGCCTGAGCGCGGAGTGCGGGAGCGCCGCGCGGCGGATGGTCGTCACGCGTTAAAGAAGGGCGCGGAAGTACGGAAAACGCGGTCTATTTGGGCCGTAATCTTTTCCAATATATGTTGTGATTCCATATGCTAGGTGTGGGTGAACGCGGCTAGCGGGAGAAACGACATTTAAGGCTTGATTTATTGTCGCGGTTTAATTATAATTAAATAGCTAATGTATAAATCCATGGCGTGGTAACGGAAAAAGGTAGCTGAAATCGGAAAATGACCCGCGAAGAAGCGCAAAAGGTAGCCGAAGCGATAAAGAAAGTCCAGGAAGTAGGCCACGGCAGCGTCGAGGTCGTTATCCAAAACGGGAAGATACTGGACATCGTAAAAAAAGAGCGCGAACGCATTAGCTAAGTAGCCTGAGCGAATAAAGCAGGGCCGCTTACCGAGGAGACTCGGGGGCGGCTTTTTTTTTCGGACGTGATTCGTAGCCTAAGACAACGCGAACTTCAACTCTTCGAGGTTCGGCGAAATGGCGACGCTGAAGAACGGCGTTCTCGTTCTGGTCAATGGCATTCGACTTTCGGCTTGTTTTAGACGTTCGACACCGGAGTCTCCAACGGCGGATGGGGTGATTTGGCCGGGGACGACGCTCTGATGACTAGCTACACGGCGGCGATATATCGCCTTAACCGGGTCTTCAAGTTCCCGAGCGGCTTTCGAAAAGTGAGTCGTTGCGGGAACTAGGGGGCTCAACGGATTGACTGGAGGAAAGAAGATGAAGCGGTTTTTAATATTGGCTACCCTGGTGGCCGCCGTCGCGTACGCCGCGCCGAAGGTGACGCCCGAATTGGCCGCGCATTTAGAGGAGGTCGGCCCGAACGACCTAGTCCGCGTCCTCGTCGTTATGGAGGACCAAATGCCGCAGGACCGGATAATGGCGCTAACCGACGGCCTCTCGCGCGACCAGCGGCGCCTTATCGTAGAGCAGGAGCTTTCGCGGCTGGCGGAGGAGAGCCAGCGCGAGGTCGTCGCGCTGCTCGAGGCCCGCGAGGCGGCCGGCCGGGCGGATACTATCGTCCCGCTATGGCTGGTAAACGCGGTCGCGGCGCGTACCGACCGCGAGACGGTCGAGGCGCTCTCGGCCCTTCCCGGCGTGGACTACGTTCATTGGGATAAGGAAGTACCGTTAGAAACCCTGATGGACGTGGAGGCCGCGCCCGAGGACGAGATCACGTGGAACGTCTCGAAAGTAAACGCGCCGCAGGTATGGAGCGCCGGGTACGACGGCACCGGCATCGTCGTTTGCGTTGCGGACGGCGGCGTCAACTACAACCACCGCGACCTGGCCGACCACATGTGGACGAAATCCGGCTACCCCAACCATGGCCGGAATTTCGACGGCGGCGACCCCAATAATACTATGGACTACAGCGGCCACGGTACCCACGTCGCCGGAACCGTCGCCTCCGACGGGACGGCCGGTTCGCAATGCGGCATGGCGCCCAACGCGCAGATTATGATTGCGAAGTTGGGTTCGGCCTCCAGTACCTGGTGGGCCGCGTGGCAGTGGGCCGTTAGCGAGGGGGCCGACGTCATTACGATGTCCTGGTCGAGGAAATATCCCTCCAACCCGTTGTACAGCCTCCACCGCCAAGCCAGCGAGGGACTGTTGGCCGCCGGCGTATTCCACACCAATTCGATCGGTAACCAGGGTAACCAGTTACCGAGTTATCCGATCCCGTTCAACATCGCGACGCCGGGCAACTGCCCGCCGCCGTGGCTCAACCCCAACCAAACCTTGCGGGAGGGGAAGGCCGGGACGTGCGGCGTCGGCGCGACCGACTCCAGCGACACCCTGGCTTACTTTAGCGGCCGCGGCCCGGCGTGTTGGGACCAGCATCGCCACGCCAACAACGCGCCGTACGACGATTACCACTGGAGCCCCGGCATGGGCTTACTCAAGCCCGATTTCGTAGCGCCGGGCGTAAGCGTCAAGTCTCTCGACTACCGTAACACCAGCGGTTACCGCACGATGAGCGGGACGTCGATGTCCACGCCGGCTGGCGCGGGTTGCGTCGCGCTGTTGCTGGACTACAACGATGCGCTCCCGCCGGCCCAGATCCAGCGCGCCTTGGAGATGTCGGCGCAAGACCTGGGCACCGTTACCGGTAAAGAGGACCACTACGGCGCGGGCCGCATCGACGTCTACGCCGCGTATCAATTCCTGCTGAGCCA
>CP070633.1:713749-716074 GCA_020356085.1 Candidatus Coatesiibacteriota bacterium
CGTGGTCATCCTGGGGCCCGGCGGCCTGTACACCTCCATCATCCCCAACCTCCTCGTGAAAGGTTTGGCGGAGGCGATAAAGGAGGCCAACTGCCGCACCATCTACATTGCCAACGTCATGACGCAGCCGGGAAAGACCGACGGCTACTCCCTCTCCGACCACATCCGCGAGATCAAACGCTACGGCGGCTTCCCTATAGACTTCGTCCTGGTCAACGACCGCGAGGTCTCGCCGGAGGTTCTGGCCAAGTACCGCGAGGAGGGCGCCTCCCAGATCCTGTTCGACCCCGGCGAGTCGGACGAGGTCTCGTCGGTGTTCTTCGGCGGGTCGCGCGAGCTGAAGGTCGTGGAGGGCAGCATCATCCGCACCGCCGACGTCATCGCGGAGGTGGAGGAACAGACGATCCGCCAGGAGAAGGGCGGCGGCGACGTCCGGACGAAGACGGTCCTCCGGCACGACCCCGCGAAACTGGCGGCGGCGCTAATCGAGGTTTTAAAGGCTACGCAGAGCTAACCGAGGAAAGGAGGGCCGCGGTGCCCGAGGAGTTGAAACCGGCGGCGTTTTTCGATTTGGCCACCACGGCCTACGGCGAGTTCCTGAGCCGGTTCGAGTGGC
This sequence comes from Candidatus Coatesiibacteriota bacterium, assembly GCA_020356085.1. GTDB lineage: Bacteria > RBG-13-66-14 > B26-G2 > WVWN01 > WVWN01 > WVWN01. The sequence goes on from CP070633.1 coordinate 714,366, forward strand.
CGTGGGACCCGCTCCGCGAGATCGGCGCGCTGGCGCGGGAACTCCTCCGCGGCTTGCGGGGGGGCGAGATCATGCCCGGCGCGCACGTGCTCGGCGACGACGTGGATATTGGCCCGGGGACGGTCGTCGAGCCGGGCGCAGTTATCAAGGGGCCGACGGTCATCGGCGCGAACTGCGAGATCCGCGCGGGCGCGTATATCCGCGGGGAGGTCGTCGTCGCGGACGGCTGCGTCGTCGGCAACTCCACGGAGGTCAAGAACTCCCTAATGCTCGAGGGCTCGCACGCCCCGCACTTCAACTACGTCGGCGACAGCATATTGGGCCAACGCGCCAACCTCGGCGCCGGCGTGAAGCTCTCCAACTGGAAAGTCGCGGCCGATAAGAACGTGAAGCTGGCGGTCGCGGGAGTGTTCGTCGACACCGGCCTGGACAAGTTCGGCGCCGTGCTCGGCGACGACGTCGAGATCGGCTGCAACACGGTAACGAACCCGGGGACCGTCGTCGGCCCCCGCACCATAATCTACGCCAACAGCAACGTCCGCGGCCTGATCCCCGCGGATTCCGTGGTGAAGCTCCGCCAGCCGCAACAAATCGTGCCGCGGCGGCGGGGGTAGTAGTGAACCCGACCGAACGGGAAAGGGGGCGCGGCCTGAGAGGGCCGCGAACGCTATAATGGACCGCCTCCAGGGAACCGACGGCATCCGGCGCGAGGTGAAGCTGCAAAGCGACCCCTCCCTCGCCGGCCTTTCGCCGGCGGAGGCCTTCCTCGCCCGGGGCGTAATTACCGAGGCGTTCCTGGAGGGGTACGCGTACGCGTTCGCCCGCGAGGTGGGGGCGGGGGCGGAGGTCGTCGTCGCGTGGGACCCGCGCGACCCGGCGGGGGACTACACCGGCGCCGTCGTGCGGGGGGTCCGCAAGGCCGGCGCCGCGGCGGTCGTCCTGGGCGTGGCGCCCACGCCGGCGGTCCCGACGTATATGGCCTACCGCGGCGCCGCGGCCGGCTTGATGGTCACCGCCTCCCACAACCCCTCCGGCCAAAACGGCGTTAAAATATTCCTGGCGCCGGCCGGTCTAAAGTTGTTGCCGGCCGACGACCGGCGGCTAACGGCGGCGGTGCTGGCGCTGGATTGGGCCGGGGTCGCCGCCGCCCCTCTCGCGGGGGAGGAGATCGACGCCGCCGGCGAGGGAGGCGAGGTCTTCCGCGGGTTCCACCTCGCCGAGTGCAATTCCTGGCTCGCGGCGGGCGAGCGGCCCCTCGCCGATTTCGTGTTGGTCGTGGACCCGGCGCGCGGCTCGTACTCCGGCGTGGCCGCGGAGGTGCTGAAGAAGTACGGCGCCCAGGTGCACGAGGTCAACGCCGACGCCGGCGACGGCCGCGTCAACTGGCGGTCCGGCGTCGCGGACCTGGAGGGCGTAGCGACGATATCGTTCGGCGACGTTGCGCCGGGCGGGAGGTTCGGCGAATATCCCGCTTTGGCGAAGTTGGAGGAACTTCAAAGTCGAAACGATGCCGCGTTGGCGACGGGAGAGGCGCTCCTGGCCGGCGTCATCTTCGACGCCGACGGCGACCGGTTCTTCCTAATCGTGTTCGATCCCGCGGGCGGCGAGTTCGTCGTGCTCAGCGGCGACGAGGTCGCCGTTCTGCAGGCGGAGGAGCTGGCGCGCCGCCTCGGCGGCGACGGCGGCGGCCGCGCGTTCGTGAATACGGT
>CP070633.1:716174-718444 GCA_020356085.1 Candidatus Coatesiibacteriota bacterium
ACGGCGCCGTGTTCGCCCTTCTTCACCAGGACGTAACGCGGCCCCTGCTCGAGCAGGCCCGCCGCGGCGGCCATGAGGTTCGGTTCGGCGCCGAGCATTTTCGCCTCCGCGTCGTTGACGACCAGAATGTCGACCCGCTTCATCACCTCGGCCAGGTCGTCGCGCTGGCGCTCGATCCAATAATTCATCGTGTCGAGGGCTACCAGCGACGGTTCGTTCACCTGGTCGAGAACCGAAAGCTGGAGTACCGGGTCTATGTTACCGAGGGCGACGTACGGGTGGTCGCGGTAGCTCTCCGGGATAACGGGCCGGAATTCGCCGAAGACGCCGAGTTCCGTCCACTCGGTGACGGCGACGTTGACTTCGTCGTAGCGGCCGCACCAGCGGAACGTCCGCCCCGCACGCCGCTCCAGGCCCGCGCAGTCGACGCCCCGGTCGAAAAACAACTGGAGCCCCTCCTCCGGAAAATCCTCCCCCACGACCGCCACCAGCGCGACCGGCGCGAACAGCGAGGCGGCGAGGGCGAAATACGTCGCCGACCCGCCGAGTTCCTCCTCCACCCGGCCGCCGGGAGCGGTGATGGTGTCGAAAGCGATGGAACCGACCGCCAGTATGCTCATGTACGCTCCAGAGGGATTAAAGCTTCAATTTTCACTCGTATTCGCGTATAATTTACCATACGGGCGCCGGAGGTGTCAACGCCTCCCCCCGAAGGTCATGGAAGCGGATGCAGTATTCCGAGCGCGGACGGTGATAACGGCGCCGGGCGGCCCGACGGCGGAATTCTTGGCCGCGCGGGACGGGCGCCTCGTCGCCGTCGGTTCGGCCGCGGAGGCGGAGGCCTTCACCCGGGCGGGCATTCCCCTCGTAGATTTCGGCCCGGCGACGGTGCTCCCCGGCTTTTGGGACTCCCACGTCCACATGTTATCGACCGGTCGCTCGCTGCGCGAGACCGACCTCGGCGCGGCGCGGACGTTGGCGGAGGTTTTCGACCTCGTGCGGGAGGCCGCGGCGCGCGGATACGATCTCGCACTCTGCACGCGCCTGGACGAGAGCCGCCTCGCCGAGCGGCGCCTGCCGACCGGAGCCGAACTGGAGGAGGCGGCGCCGCGGGTACCGGTCGCCGCGGTCCGCGTCGACTGCCACTCCCTGGTCCTCAATCCGGCCGCGTGGCGTTATCTCGGCGTCGAGGCCTCCTGGCCCGGCGTCGACCGGGAGGCCTCCGGAAAGCCGACGGGCCTATTGCGCGGTCGCGCCAACGAACTCGCGCGGACGCGAATCCACGAACGCCTCCCGGCCGCAACCAAACGGCGCGCTTTCGAGGAGGCGGCCGCGCACGCCGCCTCGCGAGGCGTGGTCGCGCTGGCCGCGCTGGAGGGAGGGCAGCTGTTCGGCGCCGACTACCTCCGCCTACTTCTGGATTGTCGCGAGACGCTCCCGGTTGACGTCTTCGTTTACCCCCAGCTCGCCTCCGTCGCCGAGGTTCGCGCGCTGGGCCTGCCGCGGCTCGGCGGCTGCCTCCTGGTCGACGGCTCGTTGGGATCGCAGACCGCCGCCCTCTCCGAGCCGTACGCGGACGCGCCTACGGGCCGGGGCGAGCTGTACTTCGCCGACGACGACCTCGCCGCGCTAGTATTGACGGCGCACGCCGCGGGCCTGCAAATCGCCCTCCACGCCATCGGCGACCGCGCGGTCGGCCAGGTGCTGGACGCCTACGGCCTGGCCCAAGCCGAACATCCCCGCGCGGACTGCCGCCACCGCCTCGAACACGCCGAGCTCGTCGCCGACTGCGACTTCGCCCGGGCGGCGGAGCTGGGCGTTGTCTTCTCGATGCAGCCGGCCTTCGAATGGTTTTGGGGCGGCGAGGGCCGGATGTACGCCTCCCGGCTGGGCGCGCGGCGGCGCCTCACCAACCGTCTCCGGACGCCGCTCCGCCACGGCCTGACGCTCGCCGGCGGCTCCGATTCGCCCATAACGCCGCTCGACCCCCGCCTGGGGATCGCCGCCGCGCTGAACCACCCGACGGCGGCGGAACGCCTCTCGTTCCCGGAGGCGCTGGCGATGTTCACGACCGGCGCGGCGACGGCCGTCTTCGCGGAGGAGGATTACGGCACGCTCGCGCCGGGGAAATGGGCCTCGTTTACGGTACTGGCGAGCGACCCCCGCGAGCAGACGGCGGAGGAGCTCGCCTCCGCGGAGGTCGTCGCGACCGTACGCCGCGGCGAGATTACTTATAAGGGTGAAAAGGCGTCCGAGTAGCCCTCACCGCG
>CP070633.1:718544-720778 GCA_020356085.1 Candidatus Coatesiibacteriota bacterium
CGGATATTTTGTATTTTTTGTTGTGCGGCCAGTGCGCCTCCGGCGTTATCTCGTTGAGCTTAAGTTTCTTTATTCGTTTCCGCAGCGCGGAGAGCGTTTCCCGGATGTCCTCCAGCTCCCACGCCGGCGCCTCCCGCCACTCGAACTTCTCCGGCCGCAAAATATACGCGTATTCGTAGAGATCGTCGGCGGCGACCAGGCCGCGCGCCGAGGCGAAGGCGACCGCGCCCTCCGCCTCGACGCCCTCCGGCAGAACGTCGACGTAGAAATACCTGACCTCGAACGGCGGCGCCGCTAGTCTTTTCTTGTCGGCCAGCACCGGTTCGTTAACCGCACAGAGGAGGATGGCGCCTCCCGGCAGGCCGCCGCGCTGCCACTTGCCGGCGACGACGGCCAGGTCGCCCGGGCGATACGCCTCGTCCGTGGCTGCATCCACGGTCTGGAACGGGTACGGGTCCGGCCACAGGTAGAGGGGAGGGCCCTCCTCCGCCGCGGCGACGGCGGCCGGGAAGGCCGCCGTGGCGAGAGCAAGGGTTAACGGTGCGAAGTTCGAGCCGCGGATTTTCATAGGAGCGTTGCCAGGAGCGCTTTCTGCGCGTGGAGGCGGTTCTCCGCCTCGTCCCAAATAGCGCTCTGCGGCCCGCGCGCGACCTCCTCCGTAATCTCCTCGCCGTGATGTGCGGGGAGGCAGTGGAGCAAGATGGCGTGCGGCGCGGCGGCGGCCATTAATTCCTCGTTTATAGTGTAACCCTCGAACGCCTTTTTCTTTTCGGTGGCTACGGCCTCTTGGCCCATGCTCGCCCATACGTCCGCGTAGAGGACGTCGGCGCCGTTGACGGCGGAGAGGTCGTTGGTCGTCGCAATCGCGGCGCCGGAGGCGGCGGCGAGCCCTTGCGCTTGCGCGACGACTTCCGCCGGCGGCTCGTACCCGGCGGGCGTCAGGATCGTGACGTTGAGGCCGACGAGCGCGCCGCCCACCAGGAGCGAGTTGGCGACGTTATTCCCGTCGCTGACGTACACCAGCGTAAAGCCCTCGAATTTGCCGAGGCGTTCCCGAATCGTCTGGAGGTCCGCCAGAACCTGGCACGGATGGTACAGGTCCGAGAGGCCGTTGATTACCGGGCAGTCGGCGTACTCCGCCAGCTCCTCCACGATCTCGTGGCCGAAGACGCGCGCCATAATGCCGTGGACGTAGCGGGAGAGGACCGTCGCCACGTCCCGCGGCGCCTCCCGTTTGCCCACGCCTACCTCTTCCGGCCCCAGGTAGAACGCATGCCCGCCCAACTCGTGCATCGCGACGTCGAAGGAGGCCCGCGTCCGGAGGGAGGGCTTCTGAAACAGCAGCGCGAGAGTTTTACCGGCGTGGGTATCGCGCAACTTGCCGGCGGCCCGTTCGCGTTTGAGCTCGTCGGCGAGGTCGAGGAGCGCCGTTATCTCCTCCGCGGCGAAGTCGGCCAACGTCAGGAAGGACCTTCCCCTCAGCTCTCGAGCCATACGGTACTATCTCCTGGTTTTGCGTTTGCGCCGCTTCCGGCGGGGCGCCGTCGCCTCCTCCGGCGCGACCGGCACGAGGTGGAACCGTTTCGCCTCGTCCCGTTCCACGCGGCCTACCGGATTGTCGATTTCGTGGGGGAGGAAGAGCAGCGCGCGCCGTCGCGCGGCGCGGCGCAGCAGCGTCTTCTTGGCTTCCAGCGTCGTCAGCGGGTGGAGGTCGTAGGCGGTGGCGTAGGCCGGCGACACGAACGCCGCCGTCGGGATAATATCCGCCGGGAAATGGGCGACCTGGCGACGGGAAGCCACCCGTACTATTTGGTGCGCGGTAGTGTGGCCGCCGGTAACGACGAGCGATATGTTCTTCGTTATGTAGTGGTCGCCGTCCAGGAGGCGGAGGCGGCCGGCCTCCCGGAGCGGGAGGAAATCCTCCCGTTGGTAGCCGCCGCGGGTGCGCTCGTTGGGGTGGGTCGCGTCCGCCCAATCGCGGCGCTGGGTCAGGTACGTCGCGCGCGGGAACGTGAGACGGAGTACGCCGTCGTCGTCGAGGGTCGTCGCGCCTCCGGCGTGGTCGAAGTGGAGGTGGCTCAGTACGACCACGTCCACCTCCTCCGGCGCCACGCCGACGGCGGCCAATTCCTTAACCAGCGCGCCGTCTTTCTTCACGGCGTAGATGTCGCGCCACTTGGCGTGGAGCTTGTTGCCCAGGCCCGTGTCTACCAGAACGTTATGGCGCCGCGTTT
>CP070633.1:720878-723099 GCA_020356085.1 Candidatus Coatesiibacteriota bacterium
GCGCGGGTGTACGTGGCGGACCTGCGCAACCACCGCATGCAGTACTTCGACCAGGCCAACCCGACGATCGTGCCGGCGTCGCTGGGGACGGTGAAGGCGTTGTTTAGGTAGCCGCCCCCGGAGCGGCTTCCGGCTATTGCTTTTTGCTTGACTTTAGCGGGGACTTGTATTAAAAAAGTGGCGGAGGGAAAGAGGGATAAAAAGCCGGTGCGCGTTTCTAATAGCGACGGGAGGAACCGGTCATGGGGAAAGAGGAGAATAGCGCGGGGAACAGAGGGATACCCGAAAGTACCGACGAGCTAAGGGAACTAATAATAAAGCGTGAAAGAGAAGGCGTCGACGTCGACGAGGCGTGGCGCCTTTTTTATAAGGCACGGGAATCTGAATCGGCAGAACAGGAGGAGGAACGCAGAAAAGTCCCTCAATTCATTGAGAAGGCTAACAATGCTTTAATCAGGGGAGAGTCTTCCCAGAGGGCTAATAAGTCCGCGTTCTTCCAAGCCATCGCGGCCATATTACTACTATTAATATCGGTATTTCTATATTCCGAGTTTAGGACCGAGGCTAGTTATATCGGTTTAATTTTCGCGGCACCCCTTATCGCGATGCTCTACGTTGCAAAAAACATGATGACGAAGTGGATGCGACGTATTGCTAGGAAAAGGCGAAAGCCACTCGAAACCGACCGCGTCCCACGCGACCTTAACGAATTACTCGGTACGATAATTAGGTGTGAAAGGAAACGCATAAACGTAGCCGTAGCGTGGGGTTACTACGAAAAAGCCATACGCGAAGAAAACGAAGGAAGTAAATGGAAAGCGGCGTATTATTTAGAACGCGCTTATAGCGAATTACTTCGGAAGGAAGTTCTGTTCGAGGACTCTTCTTCTGCATTTGTAGTTTGTATTATCGCTTTACTAATATCGGTAGTAATATTCGGCCTATTCGTAAGTTTCAATACAGCAATCGAAAGGCTGCAAATACTGAGTGTGCCGTTGTTCGTCATCGCGTGGGGTTTAACCGGGAGTATATCGTACGTCCTATTATCGGCGTACGGAAAGATAAAACGAAAAACATTCGATTGGTACGATTTACCCGAATACTCTTACAGGTTTATTTTAGGTGGCGTTTTGGCGGGAATCGCGTTCTACGTCGTACAACTCGGTATAACTTCTCTTCCTGGCCCCTCCGGCGAGAGCGTGAACGCCGCCGTAGCCGGCGCTCATACTGCGTTGGAATTCCGCGACGATTATTTTCAGAAAGAAAAAATTAAAGCCGAATTGGAAAAATGCGAATACGTCTACAAGGAGTTAAAGGAGACCGACGTCGGTAAAAGCCATCCGGATAGACTCGCGGATTTTTTAATCGAGTACGGCGACGTATGGGAGAAATACAGACCAGGCGAATGGTACGATAGGATTAGTAGAGCTGATATCGAAGCCCAGTATAAAACCTATACTAAAGTTTCGGAAGAGTTCGGGGACGCGACTAAACACCTGGGTACGTACGTGAGGTTATTGATTACGGAGGTCGGTGTTAAAGCCGCGAAAGAAAAAGAAGAAAGCCCCGTAGCGGGCGGGGAAACGACGGTGGTAAAAAGCGAACTAGCTGCGGTACCGGTTCCTACTGAACCGGGCGAGCGCGGAACGGGTAAAGAAAAGTTAAAACCTTATACTGAGCTTTTAGGGGATTTACAACTTAAGACGGATCTAGAATCCAAAGCCGAATTGCTGAAAGGAAACGTCCCCGTAAGTGAGAAGACCGAAGTACCGTACGAAGCGTTATTGAAAGTAAACGACAGCGAGGGCGTTTTGATTACCGCAGAGATGATGAAGGAGGCGATAAACGCCTATACTTCTGAGAAAACGGCGTCCAAAAACGCGGCATCGGAAATAGAAGAGTCTTTTATTAGCATCGAGGAGAATACGTGCCCAGAGCTGGAGAAGAAAATAAATCGGACTCGCGATAAACTGAAGATACAGGAGGAGAAGGTTAAAAAATGGCGGCACATCGTACCGAGCGTGGAATTGGAGGAGAGGTATAAAAAAGTTAGCGATGAAATAAAAAAATTGAAAGGCGAGATCGAAGTTTTAAACAAAGCCTTCGGTGCGAAAAGCGCCAAACCGGGCGACGTGGGCGTAGAAGAACCCCCTGAATTGCGCGAAAAGAAATTGGAACTCGAGATTAATGAAATGGAGCTCTTGTTAATTTCAAGCGAATT
>CP070633.1:723199-725375 GCA_020356085.1 Candidatus Coatesiibacteriota bacterium
GTGTGCGACTTCGCCGCCATCCTGCTGGTGGAGAGTGAGGGGTTGCAGGGGAAGGAGAAGCTGCGGTCGCCGTCGCCGGCGGAACGGGACCATATAATCGAGGAGCTGAAGTTTTACTGAGCGGCCGCGGGAGGCAATTTCCTTGACAACCCCCTCGCCGTCCGCTATGCTTAGAGGGCGAGGAAGGGGATGGGTAGGCGAGGAGAGGTCCGTAAGATTACGTTCGAGGCGTCGAATGCGACCCCGCCCGCGGTGACCTTTTAGGTTATCGTCGACGGGGATATTTTTTTTGTGATAGGCCGGCAACGGCCGGGAGAGGAGGACCACATGTCGAAGGTTCAAATATTCTGGGACCCGAAGGGCCTGGAGCTGGATTCGATCGGGACGTCGCGGTATTGGAACCACACCGACGGCGACACGACCTCGGTCATCACGAACATCCGGATGTTGAGCATCGACACGCCGGAGCTGCACTACGAGGGCCACCCCCATAACCACGACGGCAAGCTCAAGCAGCTGGCGGATTGGATCTACGAGGGCCACCTCCCGCTGAGCGTGGGCCTGTCGGAGCACCTCCACGCGCGCCTCGCGACGGGGACCGCCGGGACGCTGCAGGAGCAGCAGGGCGAGGAGGCTAAGGCCGAGTTCGAGCGGTTGGTCCGGACCAAACTCACGAAGCCGAACGGCGACCGCCGGCCCATCCGCCTGGTCGCCGCCGAGCAGCACTTCGACCAGTACAACCGGCTGCTGGCGTACGTCTTCCCGCGCTACACGAAGAAGGAGAGTTGGACCATGTCGCCCCGCGAGCTGGCCTCGCTCAACTTCTACATGGTGGAGTCGGGGTGGGCGGCGCTGTTCCCGGTGTACCCGTCGCTGCCGCGCCACCTCGATCTGGTGATGTTCCAGGAGGCGGCGAAGGAGGCGTACGAGATTAGGAGGGGGGCGTGGGCGGAGCGGCTGGCCATGCCCGGCTACGAGTACCGGATGTGCCTGCGCCTGCACAAAGTGGCGAAGAAGGTCGTCGCCGGCGAGAAGGTGCGGGAGGGCGACGTGTACGGCTGCGCGCACCGCTTCTGCGTGGACGTGACGACGAAGGAGATCTTCTACCCGGTGAGCTACTACAAGGTGGAGCCGTACAACCGCCTCTTCGTCTGGCCCGAGCACGTCGTCGACGCCGTCGGCAAGCTCAACCTCCTGCCGCCGGGGTAGGGGACTTTCCGATCGAGAAAACCAACGTCCGTAGAAGTAAATACTTTAAAGGCCGCCTCACCCGAGGCGGCCTTTTCCCGAAACGTATAGAGAGAGGGGGTCGGGGAGACCCCAGGGGGGTTAGTCTTCCTCCGGCGGAGGGCATTCGAACATGCCCATTTCCGGCAGGCACTCCGGCGGGCATTCCTCCGGCCTCATGCCCTCGAAGCCGTGCATGCCGCCCTTGCCGCCGCGGAAGACCTTTATCATCTTGCGGGGGCCGGCGCCGCGCCTCAGCGCCATGAGCGCCAGGTGCTTGGCGGCGTCGGAGGTGTCGCTCAACGTCCCCACCAGCTCGCCGTCGGCGTCGTAGACGTTGGTCCCCACTATCTTGCCCAGCTCGCGCCGCGAGACCACGGTCCCGTCGGCCTGGATCTCCGCGCGAACGTTGCCGTCCTTATCGTAGAACTTGTCGCCGACGAACTTGCCGACCACCTCGCCGTCGCGCGTAATCGTGCCGTCGGCGCCGAAGACGAGCGACGCTTTCTTCTGCGGCTTGACGACGGAGCCGTCGTCCTCCACTTTAATAGTCACGTCGCCGTCGGCGGAGGTGAAGGTCGACTCGGCGAACGCCGCCCCCCCCGCCCCGCCGAAGGCGAGGAGAACGGCGGTTATCGCAAATGTAAAATTTTTCATTCCGTGTTGCCTCCTGGATTAGAGGTGGGTCAGCGTCGGTACGCTATGTTAATCGAACTTATCCTCTCGGCCTTTGGCCAGCCGGCGGTGCAGCGGCCCGTACGCGAGCAGCGCCAGGCCCATCAGCAGCGGGATCAGCCCCCAGACGGCTTGTGCCGGGCCGGTGACGACGCCCAGCGCGATAGAGAGCGCTACACCCAGCGCCGTCAAGACCAGGCCGCTGAGCAGCGGGTCGCGCCGTGGCCGCACCCGCGCGGTGAGCAGGTCGTGGGGGATATCCTTACCCTCTTTG
>CP070633.1:725475-727638 GCA_020356085.1 Candidatus Coatesiibacteriota bacterium
ACCGTGACGCTGATTCCGTGGGTAGTAGAACAGACCTCCCGGGGCGAGCGCCAGTACGACATCTTCTCCCGCCTCCTGAAGGACCATATCATCTTCATCGGCGCGCCCCTGGACGACAACGTCGCCAACCTCGTCATCGCCCAGCTGCTCTATCTGGAGAAAGAGGACGCCGAACGCGACGTCCTGATGTACATCAACTCGCCGGGCGGCTCGGTATCCGCGGGGTTCGCGATTTACGACACGATGCAGTTCATCCGGCCGCCGGTCGCGACGTACTGCCTGGGCATGGCCTCCTCCATGGCCGCGGTCCTGCTCGCCGCCGGCGCGAAGGGCAAGCGGTTCGCCCTCCCCAACTCGACCATCCTCCTCCACCAGGTCTCGAGCGGCTTCCAGGGCCAGGCCTCCGACATCGACATCCACGCCAAAGAGGTGCTCCGGCTGAAGAACCTGCTCAACCAGGTGCTGGCCGAACACACCGGCCAGGACCTCGCCACCGTCGAGCGCGACACCGACCGCGACAACTTCATGACGCCGGAGGAGGCCGTGGCCTACGGCCTTATCGACGGCGTCGTCGCGAACCGCGCCGAGACCGAAAAGGCCGGCGGTTCCCGTTAATCCTTCCGGAATTGCCTCCCCTAAGGCCGGCACCCGCCGGCCTTTTTCACGCGTTTAGGTTGTTACGCCGCCGCAGCTATTTTATACTCGGGCGGTTATGAAGAGCTTTCTTCGCCGCTGGCTGCCGCTCCTGGCCGTGGTCGCCGTCGCGCTCGGCGTCCGCCTGGCCTACTACGTCGGCCTGCGCGACTTCCCGCTGTTCAACGCGCCGACCGGCGACACGGTCGAGTACGCCTCCCGCGCCCGGGCGATCCTGGCCGGCGACCTGCTGGGCGGGCCCGGCGTCTATTTCCACTCCAGCCCCGCGTACCCCTACTTTCTAGCCGCCCTGGCCGCCCTGAGGGGAGGCGACCTCCAGGACCTGCGCCTCGTCGCGCTGGTACAACTCCTCCTCTCGGCCGGGACGGCGGCGCTCGTCTACCTGCTAGGCAAGAAACTCTTGAACTCGGCCGCCGGAGGCGCGGTCGCCGGCCTGCTCTACGCGCTCTCGCCGGTCGCCGTCTTCTACGACGGCGAGCTGTTGATGGACTTCCTCCTGCCGCCGGTGCTGGTCGGCGTCGCGCTGCTGGCAACGACGAGGCGGTGGTCGCTGGGACGGGCGGCGGCGGCCGGCGCGCTGACGGCCTTCGGCGCGCTGGCGCGGCCCAGTTACTTACTACTCCTCCTGCCCGTCGCGCTCGCGATCTGGTTCGGCGGCGAAGCAGCGCCTCGGCGGCAGCGGCTGAAGTGGCTCGGCGGCCTGATCGTTGCCGCGGCGCTGGTCGTATTGCCTTGCACGATACGTAACTACGTCGTCGGCCGCGACCTGGTCCTGATATCCTCCAACGGCGGCGTTAACCTCTTCATCGGCAACAATCCGCAGGCCAACGGCACGTTCAAGGCCCCCGGCCCCTGGCCCGCCCACCTGGAGGCCTCCTCCACGGCGTACGCGGAGGATAAGGCGGGCCGGTCGCTGCAGCCCTCGGCGGTCTCGGCGTTCTTCACGCGGGAGGCGGCGCGGTACGCCGTCACGCAACCGGTCGATTATCTCGGCAAGGTAGGCCGGCGCCTTCGCCTCCTCGCGAGCGCGTACGAGATCCCGAACCACATGGACCTCGAATTCTTCCGCGCGCGGAGCGGCGTCCTGAAGCTACTGCCGTTCACGTGGGGGATCGTACTGCCGTGGGCGCTGGCGGGGGCGTTCTTCGCCTTCCGGCGGCGGGGCTCCGGTCCGGCGCTGGGGCTCGCGGCCGTATATCTCCTCTCGCTGGCGACGCTCTTCTTCGTTACGGGGAGGTATCGCTTTCCGGCGTTCGCGCTGCTCGCCGCGTTCGCGGCCGCGGCCGTATGGGGCCTCGTCGACGCCGCGCGCCGGCGCGTATGGTGGAAGCTGGCCGTCGGCGCGGCGGTAGTGGCGACCGGCTACGTCGCCTCCTACGCCGTCCCGCCGCCGCCGGAGGTGGTGGTATCGGAGGCCTACTCCTGGCACCACCTGGGGGGCGTCTACGCCCGCCGCGGCGACGACCGGGCGGCCGTCCGCGCGTACGAGCGGGCGGTAACCGCGGAGCC
>CP070633.1:727738-729885 GCA_020356085.1 Candidatus Coatesiibacteriota bacterium
GCGGCCGCGTCGCCGCCTCCCGCCGTCCGGTCCCACCATCCGGTCAGGCGCCAAAGTTTTTTACCGCCCTCGCCGTCGTAGCTCTCGAACGCGAAGTTGCAGTAGCCGACCTCGCCGGCTATGAAGCCGTTCAACTCGTCGATCATCACTAGAATCCGTATGGTGACGCGCTCGGCTTTGTAAACCCGGGCCTCCGGGTCGGGCTCGCCAACGCCGTCTTTATTTATGGTGAGCGAGACCGAGTGGGCTAGTTCTAGCATGTTGCCGACGGCGCTCCAGAATTCCGTGTACGACCACGACTCCGGGATAACGTAGCTCTTCCCCGGCGGGCTTTGGCCGACGTCGTTCGGGTCGAAGTAGAAGACGAAACTCGTGGCGAGCATGGCCTTGAGGCGGTCGACGTCGTATCGGTTGAAAGACATCTCGACGTTCCGGAGGACGTCGCGAGGGGACGTCGGCTCCGGGTACGGCTCGGTCCCGGGGCCGGTCGGCGGATCGTCGAAGCAGGCCAAAACGGTAAGACTCGCCACCGTCGCGCAGATTATTAGTTTCCTCACGGTTATGCCTCCCTTATTTAAACATTGCGAAGACTTTGCCGATGGAGGCGGGTTCCGAGCCGGCGGCCGCGTCGCCGCCTCCCGCCGTCCGGTCCCACCATCCAGTAAGGCGCCAAAGCTTTTGGCCGCCCTCCGCCTCGTAGCGCTCGAACGTGAAGTTGCAGTAACCCGTTTCGCCGGCGCGGAAGCCGTTGAGCTCGTCGATCATTACGAGGAGATCCAAAATGACGTTGCCGGCCCTGTACGTATTCTCGTTCTCTCCCGGCGTGCCTACGTTATCTTTTTTTATCGTGAGCGAGATCGAGTGCGCTTGTTGAAACATGTTCCGGAGGGCGTCCCAGAATTCCGTATACGACCACGACTCCGGGATAATGTATTGCGACCCCGGCGGGCTTTGGCCTACGTCGTTGGGGTCGAAGTAGAAGAAGAAGTCCCGCCCGAGCATTGCCTTCAGCCGGTCGACGTCGCAGCGGTTGAAGGACATCTCGACGTTGCGCAGCACTAACGTCGGCGACGTCGCCTCCGGGTACTCCGGCTCTTGGGGCGTCGTCGGCTCGTTGCAACTCAGCGCCACGGCGGCCGTAATTACTACCCACAGTACCTTCCTCATCGTAAGACCTCCCGCTTGTTAATTATAGTACCTCGCCAATATCCGGCCGAGCGTATTATCCTTTAGCTGGTCGCCGCCGGGGGGCGGCTCGGTGGTGGTGAAGTCCTCCCACGCCGTTAGGCGCCACCACCGCTCCCCCTCCTCGCCGGCGTAGCTCTCGAACTCGAAATTGCAATAGCCGTAGTCGACCTCGTAACCGCTGTATTCGTCCACGAATACGAAGAACGTCAGGTAGACCTCGTTCGCGCGGAAGGTGTTCGCGCCGGAGCCGGGGTCCGGAATCTCCCTGTAATCGATCCCCATGGAACATCGAGACGCCCGGTCGAAGAGGTGCCCGGCGGCCCGGCGCATCTCCGCCTCCGTCCAAGAGACGGGGATGACGTAGCCGTTCACGCGCGCGCCGACGTCCTCGGCCTTGAAATAGAATGTGAAGTCGTTGCTGAGGTTGGCCTTAAGTATTTTTATATGGCGGGCGTCGAAAGCCTCCTCGACGTTGTGCAGTACGATTTTCGGTCTCGTCGGCGCCGGCATGTACAGATCGGGCCCGGGCGAGACGCCCTCCGGGCCGCCGCAGGCCAGAAGGGCCAGCGCGGCCGTTATCGCGAAACCAACAGTTTGTTTCATTCCGCTCTCCTTACCCTTACTCCTTCCCGATATTCTCCACCGCCCAGAGCGCCAGGCCGCCGCAATCCTCCTGCGGGCAACGCTCCAGCGGCTTCCCCTCCAGCTCCCACATCACGACCTCGCAGACGAAGATCTCGCAGCCGGGCATGACGTGGCCGCCGAAGCCGCGGCCCTCCCGGTCCGAGAGCGCCAAATGCGCGTGTACGAACGGCTCGCCCTCCTTCAACGAGACGTTGCCCGTGAGCGCGCAGATCTCCATCTCCTCCTCCAAGGTGTTTACCTTATATTGGCCTTCCTCCGGGATAAAAATGCCGACCGCGGCCCGGTGGAGCGCGCCGATTCCCGATACCGCGCCG
>CP070633.1:729985-732060 GCA_020356085.1 Candidatus Coatesiibacteriota bacterium
GAGTGTTGAGTGGAGGTAGCGGTCGAGGAGGACGAACCGGCCGGCGGCGAGGGCCGGCGCGACGACCTCCGCCACCAGCTGCGCCCGCGCCGCCAGGTAGAGAAAGAGCTCCGCGAGAGGTTTGAGCGAGGCGTTCTCGCGGCGGAGCAGGACCTCGCGGACCTGCTCGCCGACGGCCGTCCCGCCGGGCTCGCGAGCCGTCACGACGTCGTAACCGCGCTCGCGCAACCAGTCGGCGGCGCGGACGAGCTGCGTCGTCTTACCCGCGCCCTCGACGCCCTCGAACGTTATGATTTTACCAGTTGGCACGGCGCGACCTTCCGCCCGGCTACTCCGTCCCCGCCGGCGCGGGTTGTTTCTTGCGGGAGGCGGCCTTGGGGCCGCGCTTGCGTTTGGCCGCGGGGGCGCCGACGTCCGGTTTGGCCGCCCGCTCGCGCGCGCGCTCGTTGTCGGGGCCGGTGCCGGCGATGAAATCCTCGACCATCTGACGGCAGACGTCGTCCGGGAACTGCTGGGGCGGCGATTTCATGAAGTAGGAGGAGGGCGCAATAAGGGCGCCCGCGATGCCGCGGTCGAGCGCGAGTTTCGCGCACCGGACGGCGTCGATAACGATGCCGGCGGAGTTGGGGCTGTCCCATACCTCGAGCTTGAGCTCAGCGTTGAGGGGGACGTCGCCGAAGGTGCGCCCCTCCAGCCGGATGAACGCCCACTTGCGGTCGGTGAGCCAGGCGACGTAGTCGCTGGGGCCGATGTGGATGTTCTCCTCGCCGATGTCGAACGCGAGCTGCGACGTCACGGCCTGCGTTTTAGAGATCTTTTTGGACTCGAGTCGTTCGCGCTCCAGCATGTTGTAGAAGTCCGTATTGCCGCCGACGTTGAGCTGGTACGTCCGCTCGAGGCGCACGCCGCGGGCGTTGTAGAGGTTGGTCAGCACGCGGTGGACAATGGTCGAGCCGACCTGCGACTTGATGTCGTCGCCGATGACGGGCAGGCCGCGCTTCTCGAACTCGTTCTGCCAGTAGTCTTCTTGCGCGATGAACACCGGGATGCAGTTGACGAAGGCGCAGCCGGCGTCCAATACCTTCTCGACGTACCACTTCGTCGCCATCTCCGCGCCCACCGGCAGGTAGGAGACGACGACGTCGCACTTCGTCTGCTTGAGAATTTCGACGATGTCGGCGGTGGGGCCGGGGGCTTTCTCGATAATTTGTTTCAGGTACTTGCCGAGGCCGTCGTGGGTCATGCCGCGCTCCACCTTGACGCCGAGCTTCGGCACCTCGCAGAACTTGTACGTGTTGTTGGGGTAGGTGTATATGGCCTCCGCGACGTCGCGCCCCACTTTGTTCTTGTCAATGTCGAACGCCGCGACGAACTCGACGTCGCGGACGTGGTATCCGCCCAGGTTGACGTGCATCAATCCGGGTATGGTCTCGTCTTCGGGCGCGTTCTTGTAATACTCCACGCCCTGAACGAAACTGGAGGCGCAGTTGCCCACGCCGATAATGCCGACTCTAACCTTGGACATGTACGAACCTCCTTCGCCGAGGCGCCGCGCCGCCTCGCCTCGCTAGTATCAACTGCCGAACCGTATCCCGCGCCGCCTCCCGTCCCTCGATAATTCGGCTTCGCGAAAATGCTTATATATGATATTAATCACCATATATGGCTACTTTACCCGACTAAAATTAGGGCGGGGAATACGAGTAACATAATAAATAACTAAAATCAACCCTAATAATTACGGTCGCGGATCCCTTCTCCTTTGGCGAGGGGGCACCGGAAATTAATAAATTAACCGGCCCGGGAGGGGCCGGCCGAAGGGCGCGGCTTCCCGACCGCGGCGGCTTTACCCGCGAAACCGCCGGAGGCGGAGCGCGTTGGTCACGACCGAAACCGACGACATCGCCATGGCCGCGGCCGCGATCATCGGATTCAACAAACCCAGCGCAGCCAGCGGGATGGCCGCGGTGTTGTAGAAGAAGGCGAAGAACAGGTTCTGTTTGATATTGCGGAGCGTTCGGCGGCTGAGGCGATACGCCCGCGCGACGCCGACGAGGTCGAGCGCCGTCGTCGGC
>CP070633.1:732160-734186 GCA_020356085.1 Candidatus Coatesiibacteriota bacterium
CCAACGCGCGCCGGGAGGCGTGTTCAATAAAGGGGAGGCGGTGGGCTATCGTACAGCCCCAGAATATCGGGAGGCGGGTGGTCATGGGAAGGTAATTATTACGCGCATACTATCATAAACGCGGAGGCGCGGCAAGGCCGCACCGCCCCTGCTAAAAATCGATCGTGTTAAACAGCGGCCGCGGCGGGAACCACCGGTCGAGGAGTTCCAGCGCGGCCGCCTCGCCTCCGGCCAGCCACCCCCTCCGCGCCAGTTCCGCCGTCGGCAGCGTCCCGTAGGCCAGCGCCGACAGCGCCTTTACGTCCATCCGCACGGCCGGCTCCGCGCCGATTTTCTCGACGGCGAGGCGGCCGCCGTCGCTGCGGAGGAGATAGACGCCGGTGTTCCAGTCGCACTGCTCGTCGACGACCTCCACGGCGACCTCGCCGGCGGCCTCCGCCGGAAGTCCCGCGAGCGCCGCCGGGGCGTCCATGACCCGCACCATCCACGGCAGGTGGAAGGTCTCGATTTGGAACGGGCGGCTCACGTCCTGGAGCCATTGCTGGAACGGCGTATCGCAGGGCAGGCGGAGCTCGACGGAGGCGATCTGGTCGCGGTGGCGCGCCAGGAACTGGAGCAGGAGGTCGCGCGCCTCCGGTTCGGCCCACAGGAATTGCGAGCACTCCAACTTGCCGTGGTGGCCGTAGCCGGTTTTCTTGAACAGCGCGAAGCCGCGGCGGTCGCCGTTCGAAGTCGCGAACGTCGCAACCTTATCTTTTACCCACTCGCGCCACTCGGCCTCCGAGGCCTCCGGAAGGTCGATCAGGCCGTGATAACGCGGCAGCGCCTTCCCCCGCCAGAAATCCTGGATCTCGGCTATGACCTCCCGGGCCGGGACCGGCGTCGTCGTCCACCCCGGCGCGGCCTCGCGGCGGAGCCAGTGGCCCAGCGCCTCCGTCGGGAACGTCACGCGCGAGTCCGCGTTGGCCGTGACGTAGCCGAAACGTTCGTAAAAACTTTCGCGGAACGGCCGGAGCATGCTCACGCCCGTGCCCCGGCGGCGCATCTCCTCGAACGCGGCCTGCATTAGCGCCCGGACGTGGCCGCGGCCGCGGAATTGGGGCGCGGTGGCGACGCACGACACGCCGCCCATCTTCTTGAGAGCGCCGCGCACGTTCTGGTCCGCGTTGAAGCACATCAGCGCGGAGGCCAGCTCCGCCTCTACGAAGACGCCCCAGACGTTCTCGGGATCGGCCCACGCGAGGCGGGCGGCGTCGACCTCCTCTTCCGTCCAGTCGTGGAACGCGTAGCGGGCGAGAAGGACGAACGCGGCCCGTTCGTCGTCTCTAATATTCCTTAACTCCACGATAGCCTCCCCGCCGCCCCCTTGTTACGGGCAGTCGTCGTATTCTTCTTCAGGATGCGTGTTGAAGTAAATAACGTTGCCGTCCGGGTCTTCCAGCCAGGCGCCGGCGCTTCCGTCCGGCTCGACCTCGGCCCCTTTTTTCAACGTGAAGCCCCTCCGCTTCAGCTCCTCCGCGAGGGCGAAAACGTCGCCGCCGCGGAAATTCAGGAGATTCTCGTCGAGGTGCCCCTGGTAGAGGCCCAGGCACAGGTTGCGGTAGCCCAACAGCGCCCAGCCGGCGCCGACGTCGCCTCCCACCTGCGTCAGGCCGAGCGCGCCGTAGAACGCGAGCGACTTCTCCAAATCTCGAACGTTCAAACACAGGAAGAAACGGCCCAGATTTAATTTCTCCTCCGCCATCCTACCTCACCTCTTCGGCGTTGGCGACATCTCTTGCGCTGGCCGGCGCGGGGAGGCACGCCAGCGCCCCCCATAGTCCGGCGAGGACGTATATTGTAACGCGCATAATGCTCCCTCCCAGTTGCGTTAGCCGAACGACACCAGGATCGCGCCCACGACGCCGAGGATAATACCGACGGTTCGGCGCGCCGTTATAGGTTCGCGCAGCAGCAGCGCCGCGAAGATGAAGATAAAGACGTTCGCCGTCTGGTTGAGCGCGGAGGCGACGGAGGCCAGCGCGTA
>CP070633.1:734286-736305 GCA_020356085.1 Candidatus Coatesiibacteriota bacterium
AGGGGCCGTGCCTGTGGGACGTTCTCGCGCGCCACGACGTCCCCGCCACGATCTTCAAGTGCCCCTCCAACTTCCCGCCGGTCGAGACCGACGCCCGCACCGTCTCCGGCATGGGGACGCCCGACCTCCGCGGCACCTACGGCACGTTCACGTACTACACGGACGACCCGCCCGCGAACGCGGAGGAGTTCACCGGAGGCGAGTGCGTTCCGATCCGGCTGTGGGACAATACCGGCGCCGCCGAACTCCTCGGCCCCCCCAACACGTTCCGGGCTGGTTCGCCTCCCGCGCGCCTCCGCCTCACGTTCCACCGGGACCCCTCCCGCGACCTGGCCAAAATATCCTGGGAAGGCGGCGAGGTCCTGCTGAAACGCGGTGAGTGGAGCGAGTGGCATCAGGTGCGGTTCCCGCTCGCCGGGCCGCTGGCCTCCGCGGCCGGGATCGTGCGGTTCTATCTGAAAGAGGTCCGGCCGCACTTCCGCCTCTACCTCTCCCCGGTCAACCTCGATCCCGTCGACCCGGCCTTGCCGATTAGCACGCCGGGGAAATACGCCGGGCAAATCGCCGCCGCCGCCGGCCGGTTCTATACGCAGGGCTTCCCGGAGGATACCAAGGCGCTGTCGCACGGCGTCTTCGGCGAGGAAGAGTACCTGGACCAGGCCGACATCGTCTTCGCCGAACGAATGAGTTGTCTCGAGGAAACGCTGGCGGATTTCGACGACGGCCTCTTCTATTACTACTTCTCCTCCATCGACCAGAACACGCACATGATGTGGCGGACGATGGATCCCAACCACCCGCTGTACCTCCCCGACGCCCCGCCGCGCGTCAAAGGCGCCGTCGAACATTTTTACGTGGCGATGGAGGAGGCGCTGGCACGCGTGTTGACCAAGGTCGACGACCGGACGACGTTCTTCATTATCTCGGACCACGGCTTCGCGCCGTTCTACCGCGAGTTCAACCTCAATACCTGGCTGCTCGAAAACGGGTATATCGCGCTGCAAGACCCGAGCCGGCGCGCCGAGACCGAGTTCTTGGAGAACATCGACTGGGGGCGGACCGTCGCGTACGGCCTGGGGCTCAACAGCCTCTACCTCAACCGCCGCGGCCGCGAACCCCACGGCATCGTGGAGGCGGCCGCGGCCTCCTCGCTGGTCGACGAGCTGGCCGCCAAACTAGAGGCCTTCGTCGACGAGGAGACGGGGGCGCGGATCATGGTGCGGGCGTATAAGTCGGCGGAACACTACCGCGGCCCGGCCGCGGAGGCGGCGCCGGAAATCATCCTGGGCTTCGCGCCGGGGTACCGCCTGGCCGACGATTCCGCGGTGGCCGAGTTCCCCGAAAAGATTTGCCAAACGCGCGAGGACAAGTGGGCCGGCGACCATTGCATCGACCCAGCCCACGTCCGCGGCGTATTGTTCTGTAACCGCGAGGTAAAAGTGCCGGACCCGGCGTTGCGGGACCTCGCGCCGACTATTCTGAAGGAGTTCGGCGTGGCGTCCCCCCGCGAGATGGCGGGACGGCCGATATTGGGATAGGAGACGGCATGGCGAAGGTTAAACTCGACGGCGAGCTGTGGGACCGTATTAAGAAAGCGGCCGCGGCGGCGGGGTACGCCTCGCCGGAGGAGTTCGTGATTCACGTCCTCGAGCGGGAGCTGGCCGCGCTGGAGAGCGGCGGCGCCGACGAAGAAGAGATCAAAAAGCGGCTGCAAGGGCTCGGGTACATCTCCTAACGTATGTGGTACTTCAACGTAGCGGTAACGCGCCTCTTCGACGCGCTGCTGTGGCCCTTCCAGCAGTGGCCGGCCGGCGGCCTGGTCTTCGTCTCGGTCGTCACGGGCGTCGTAATGCTGCTGCTGTTCAAGGTCACCTCCAACCAGCGCGCGATCCGGCGGACTCGCGACCTTATGCGCGCGCACATGTTGGCGATGCGCCTCTTCCGCGACGACGCCTCCGTCGTCGTGGCGAGCCAGAAGAACGTCCTCCGCACGAATCTTAAGTACCTCCGCTACGCCGT
>CP070633.1:736405-738395 GCA_020356085.1 Candidatus Coatesiibacteriota bacterium
CCCGGCCCGCGGGCCGGGTTTTGAATTCGGGCGTTACGCGTTACAGGAAGTAGTAGTTAACGCCGACCAGGACGTTAATGAAGCGGTCATTGAAACCTTTGTAGATATCCGCGCTCCGCACCTCCGTCTCGAACGTGGGAGGGAAGATCTTCGTGACCTCGTACGTGTAGTCGTACTCCCCCTTGTTCCAAACTTCGATGACGCGCGGCCCGGCTTCCAGTTCGAGTTTCCCGAGGCGGTAAGTTAGCCCCGCGGCGACGTACGCGCCGGGAGCGTTTATGTTGACGTCGCCGCGAGCTATGAAAGACTCAGCGGCACCCCAACCGCCATAGAGGCCTACCGTCTCGAGGAAATAGCCGCCGCCGGCGCCGACGTAGACGCGGCCGGTGCCCACCGCGAAAGAGTAGCGGCCGCCGAGCGTTATCGGGACGAGCGTCAACTTCGGCTCGTCGAGCCACCGGTGCTCTTCCCAATTTTTGGTGCCGTGGTTGGGGTGGTAGGCCACGGCGAATTCGACGCCGAGCGCCGGCGTTATACTTGCCAACGCTTTGCCGCCCCACGCCGCGCTCGAGCCCGCGTCCCCCCCTTCCAACGACCCATAACCGATGACGCGGCCGTCCTGCGCCGCCAGGTCGCCTTCCGGCAGCGCGACGCCGCCGAAAGCGCCCACGCCGAAGCCGAGGCCGTGGGCCGTGGCCGCCGTCGCGGCCGCCGCCGCTATTATTTTCCACATCGTTTCGCTTCCCCCTCTCAGATAATCTTATAGTTTACGGCGAAAAGAAGGTCGACGTAGACGTCGTTATAGTCCTTCGCGGATTCGGCCTCGAACGTGGCCCCGTTCACGTCGTACGTCGTCGCGTGGTCCCCCTCGTTAAGGACGACGTGGAGGCGCGGTTCGAACGCGAACGTGAACGGCCCGGCGCCGAGGCCGAAGCCGCCGCCAACGTAGAACCCCGGCCCGCGGATTGTTACCTCGGCCCGGTACAGGTAGGGTGTCGCTTGGCGGTACATTAACCCCACGTACGCCGATTTTTGGCGGTAGTATCCGGCGCCCGCGCTAACGTACGCCGGCGACGCGCCGCCTCGAAGGACGAAGTTGGCGCCCGCCGTTACGGGGAGGAGCGTCGTCGGCTCGGCCCCCGGGGCTAGGAAGTCGGAGCCGTACTCGGTAACGTGGTCGGAGTGATAAGCCGCGGCGGCCTCCAGCTCGAGGCGCTCCCCGAAAGCGACCGTACCCCTGCCCCCGTACATCCAGCTCGAGCCGAGGTGGCCGACTTCGTCGTGGGGGTCCAAGGCCACGCCCTCGCCCGCCATCGCCCCCATAGGCGCGGCGACGCCGCCGAAGACGCCCGCGGCCAGCCCCAGACCCCAAGCGGCCGAGGCGACAAGCAGCGCCCCGGCCGGAATCAACTTAAGCATATTATACCCCCTTATACGTTGTTCGCTTACGGTCTGTCCTTTAACGGCTAAATTCTATCACCGGCCCGGCGGCGGGGCAATAATAAAAACCCGGCTCGCGGGCCGGGTTTTGAATTCGGGCGTTACGCGTTACATGAAGTAGTAGTTTACGCCGACTACGAGGTCGAGGTAAGTGTCGTCGTATTCTTTTTCCAGGCCCCTATATTGCAGGAGGTACCGGTTGTTGTCCTCCGACCAACCCCACCCGTTGAAATCCAGCGGCCCGGAGTTGAAGAGGTAGTTGAAGCGCGGGCTGACGTCCAGCGCGACGTTCCCGAAGGAATACGTGAAGCCGCCGCCGAAATACACGCCGGGGGCGTTTAGCGATATGTCGGTCGTGTAATATGTAGCATTCAACGTCTCGGCGCGCGTCAGTATTCCGCCTTTCCATTTTAATAGGTAATACCCGAAGCCGCCGCCGGCGTAGAGGCCGGCGTTCCCCAGGCCGAACTTATAATTAGCGCCCACGGTAATGGGGATTAACGTACTCTCCGGCTGCTCCAGGAACGGGTTGTCGACCCAATCCTTCACC
>CP070633.1:738495-740353 GCA_020356085.1 Candidatus Coatesiibacteriota bacterium
GCGGCCCAGACCGTAACCGGCGACGGCACCGCCAAGATCAAGGTATGGCGCCAGGGCCTGTTCGAGTTCGTCAAGGGCACGCCCGCGATTACCGACGTCGGGACCGAGTTCTACTGCGACGGCGGGGCCTCCGGCACGCCGGCCACGGTGCAGTCCGGCACCTCGACCGGCTGCAAGGTCGGCTGCTGCGTCGACTACCTGAGCACGACCGTCGTACTCGCCGTCGACAACTACTGTCCGTAAGCTAGCGCCGACACGGGGTCTAAACCCCTTGTCTTACCCATTACCTTAAAGGGGGGTGAAACAAATTGGCAGGACCTAACCTTTCCCCGTCCGATTTCGCGCGCGTGCTGGAGGTGGCGTGCAAGGAGGAGTTCTTCCGGATTTACGAGGACTCGTACTACCAGGACGCCGCCTGGAAGGACGCCGTGATGGTTACCTCGAGCGACGGCGAGACGGAGTACTACGGCTTCGGCGGCCGCTTGCCGGTCCCGGGCCGGATCGACGAGGACGCCCGCATCCACTACGGCCTCGACGACGAGAGCTACTCGCTCACCAACTACACCTACGGCCTGGCCATCGACATCCACCGCAAAATCGTGGAGGACGACCGCCACAACTACATCCGCCAGAAGTTCCAGAGCGCCGCCATCGGCCACCAGATCAAGCTCCAGGAGAACTGGGCCACGCTGCTCACGGGCGGCGATTCCGCTACGTGCCACGACGGCCAGTACTTCTTCGACACCGACCACGCCGGCAGCGCCAACCAGTCCAACGACGACCAGAACAAGGCCGTGGGAACCGCCGACCTGGCGGCCTCTCTCTCGAACGCCATCGACGTCCTCAAGGTCATGCGGGTTTTCACGGACCCGAAGGGCAATCCGCTCGATGTCCGGCCGACGCACGTCGTGACCGGCGCCGGCGACACCGGCGTCGCGTGGGAGATGCTCATCAACACGCCGGGCGCCGCGGGCACCCAGAACGCCGGCTACAACCCGTTCTTCGAGAAGCTGGCGCTCGTCCAGATG
The DNA here is from genome assembly GCA_020356085.1 of Candidatus Coatesiibacteriota bacterium. Taxonomy (GTDB): domain Bacteria; phylum RBG-13-66-14; class B26-G2; order WVWN01; family WVWN01; genus WVWN01. The sequence continues at coordinate 739,524 of CP070633.1, forward strand.
CCGTACATATCCAGCGCCACCGCCTGGTACTTCCTCGACCTGAGCAAGCCCGTCAAGCCGTTCATCTTCCAGAAGCGGATCGACCTGGAGGTCAACGTCTACGAGCCGGACCAGCACACCGACAACTACGTCACCAAGACGTACGAGCGGTACCGCTTCGGCTACGGGCCGTGGTACCTCGCTATAGTCGGCGACCTCTAGCCGCCCGCTCCACAACCAAGCGAGCCCCGCTGGCCGAAGAGGCGGCGGGGCTTGTGTTTTAAACCTTACCGCAGCTAACGACTTCGGCCAGGTAAGTATTTGCCTACTTTGACGGTGATCTGATGTAGGAAAGGACACGAAATGGCGGAAGAATACAAGAGTAGGGAGTTGCAGGAAGTATGGGCCGGACTCCTCCGGGTTTTCGCCCAACGATATTCGGGGTGTACGGTTCGCGAGGTTGCCTCTAGTATCGATCTCTCCGAGGAGAGGGTGCGAGCGTGTTTGGAGTACCTTGTCCAAGACGGCAAAGTCGTGCGGGAGGGTAACCTCTACGCCCCGGATCCTAAATACGTGCGCGACGTTGCGATAAAGCATGCCATGAAAAAGGTCGATACCTATATGAGGCAAGAGAAGCGTGCGACCGTCGACGATATAGTCCGGGATACCGGAATATTACGGTTGTGGGTGGAGGAGGCTTTAAGCTATCTCGCCGGTTCGGGTCGCGTCCGTTACGATCAAAGGACGCGCGAGTGGGTATACTTAGTACGCGGCGCATAAGGTGTTGCCCCGGGTTCCGCCCCCCGCGACAGAAACCCTCGTCGGCGCTTGACCCTCGGATTAGGGTGTAG
>CP070633.1:740453-742296 GCA_020356085.1 Candidatus Coatesiibacteriota bacterium
AGGCCGTTTAGTTCCACTGCCCCATCGATTCCGCTACCGAATTTTCTGATGATGACATCGACGACGGTGATCAACATCATTACAACGATCATCACAGACGAAACGGCACTAGTCGACCTGCTGGACCATTCAATGCCGGTTTTCATCCCTTGCCATAATGAATTGCCCATCTCTCTTGCTCCTTTCGGAACGGGACTTTTCGAGTAGTAAGATGGTTGCTTTCTGGAGTTACGGGATACCGAAAGCTGCCGAAAGCCCCCCTGTCTCAGCTCTTCACCCCGTGTGTGACATGCCGAATTAGCTATATATCGCCCGGCCGGAAGCTACACCTACTTTTTTTCAGCAGCCAATTTTTTCAACTCTTCCACGATTTTCTTTGCAGGTAATCCCTTGGCTTCATTGTCTTCTATCCACTTGTCCCATACCGGAGCCACGGTTTTCTTCCATAGTGCCAGTTCCTCAGCAGGCGGTGTGTAAATATTGATTCCTCTTTTTTCCCAATCTGCGAAGGCCGCTGTTTCCTTTTTGTCATAAGTCTCGCATGTTTTTTTGGCCGCCGGGAAACCGGTCGTCCGCTGCATCGCCGTCAATCCCGTCGCCGCGTCGGCGTAGTCGATCAGTTCGTAGGAGGCGGTTTTTAATTCGCCGGCCCTTCGGCCCGCCGCGCGGCAGCGGACGACGACGAGATCGTCGCGACCTTCGGGCAGTACGGCCGCCAGGCGTTCGGCGAAGAGGTCCCGCGGCGTGACATGTACCCCTCCGACGGTTACCTCCTCCTCGGAGGCCAGGCCGAGGTCGAAGAGGGGCTTAATCGCGGCGCAGTGGCCGGGGTAGCGGATCGTTTTGTAGTCGAGCTCGGCCAGCCGGCCGCGATAGGTAAAAGGTAGCGTGGAGGCGCCGCCGGAGGTATGGAAGGCCTCCAGCCGGCCGAGCGGCGGTACCTCCAGCGTCTCGACCTCCGTCAGCGGCGGCAGCGTTACGACCTCGCCTCCACGCAGCGCAAGGCAAAACTCGGCGTACTCGTTTATCAAGCCGTAGGGGGAGAAGACCAGGGCGTAATTGAGCGGCGGCTCCGGCCGCTGGGGCAGGCCGCCGACGCGCAGGTGGAGGGCTTCCGGCTCGTCGAAGCGGCCCACGAGCGAGGCGGCCAGGACGTTCGTCATCCCGGGCGCGAGACCCAGGTCCGGGACGACGGCGACGCCGGCGGCCTTCGCCTCCCCGTCCAACGCGAGCTCGGCGGCGACGACGTCGTTGTTGCCGCCCATGTCGACGAAGTGGGCGCCGGCGGCTATCGCCGCCCGGGCCAACCCCACGTTGTACCGATACGGCGCGGCGGAGACGCACACGTCGTGGCCCGCCACCAGGCGCGCGACGGCCGCCTCGTCGGAGGCGTCGACGGCCGCGGCGCGCGTTGTGCCGCCTCCCCGCCTTTCCGCGAGCTGCGCGGCGCGCGCGACGTCGACGTCGGCCGCCGTAATCTCCTCGTACTCGCCGCCGGCGACGAAGTCGTAGAGGACCGCCTCCGCCATCCGGCCGGCGCCGATCAGGATAGCTTTCATATTGGATACCGGGGGTTCGCCGTTAGGGCCGAGGATAATTACCGCCGCCGCCGCTGTCAAGGGGATTAATTCGGTGTTGCGGAGGCGGAGGCGATGTGTTACAAATAGCGAAACCACCGGACGAGGCGGCGTCGCCCGCCGGGAGGTGGAATCTGCCGATGCACCAAATAGTCGTCGTCTTACTCATTTTCCGGGACACGGTTAAGCGCTATAAAGGCTTAATTCTCAGGCTGTTAGCGGCGTTCCTGGGGGCGCTTGTCGCCGGTACGGTGGCGTTCTACTTC
>CP070633.1:742396-744194 GCA_020356085.1 Candidatus Coatesiibacteriota bacterium
AGGGATGATTGGACGATATGCCCCCCAAGAAAACCACTAAAAAGACGGCGAAAAAGCCCGCCTGCAAGGCCGCCGTACGCGCAAAAAAGGCCTCCGCTGGGAAGCGCGCCCGGGCCGCAACCCCCAAGAAAAAACGCACCGCCGCCCCCCGCGGTAAGGCGCCGGCGGCGAAAAAGCGGACCCGCGCCGCCAAGACAACGCCTCGCAAAAAAGCCGCCGTCGAAAACCCCGTCCCCGCGGAGGGGGCGGAAATCCCGACCCCGGGAACCGAGGCCCCCGCCGCCTACGACGCCGCGCAAATCAAAATCCTGAAGGGGTTGGAGGCGGTCCGGCGGCGGCCGGCGATGTACGTCGGCTCCACCGACCAGCGGGGCCTCCATCACCTCCTGTACGAGGTCGTCGACAACTCCATCGACGAGGCGTTGGCCGGCGAATGTACGACCGTCGACGTCGTGCTTCACAAGGGCGGCGCGGTCACGGTGACCGACAACGGCCGCGGCATCCCCGTCAAACGCCATCCCACCGCCCGCAAGTCGGCCCTCCAGATCGTCATGACGGAGCTGCACGCGGGGGGCAAGTTCGACCACAAGGTCTACAAAGTGGCGGGCGGCCTTCACGGCGTCGGCGTCTCGGTGGTGAACGCGCTCTCGGAACACTGCGAGGTGGAGGTCCGGCGCGAGGGCGGCGTATACCACCAGGAGTACGAGCGGGGTAAGCCGAAGGCCCCGGTAAAGAAAGTAGGCCGCGCCAAATCGACGGGAACGAAGACGACCTTCATGCCCGACACCAAGATCTTCGAGACCGTTGAGATGGATTACGACACGGTGGCTTACCGGCTTCGCGAGCTCGCCTTCCTCAACGCCGGCCTGAAAATAAAAATTCTCGACGAGCGGACGGGCCACGAGGAGGTCTTCCAATACAAAGGTGGCCTTAAAGCGTTCGTCGAATATCTCAACCACGCCCGGACGCCGGTCTCACGGCCCGTAGTAGTCCTTTCGGGCGAACGGAACGGCGTCGTCGTGGAGGCGGGCATTCAATACCACGACGGATACAACGAGTCCATCCACACCTACGCCAACAACATCAACACGACGGAGGGAGGAACGCACCTCACCGGGTTCCGCGCGGCGCTAACCAACGCCATCAACGAATGCGCCGCAAAGAACAAACTCCTGAAAGAAAACGGGCCCGCTATCACCGGCGAAGACGTCCGGGAGGGGCTCACCGCGGTCCTCTCAGTCAAGCTCCCCGTACCGCAATTCGAGGGGCAGACCAAGACTAAGCTCGGTAACAGCGAGATGAAGGGGATTGCGCAGTCGGTAATCTACGAGGGCCTGGTAGAGACGTTCGAGCGGCGGCCGGCGATTCTGCGGGCCGTGGTGACCAAAGCCAAGACGGCGGCCCAGGCGCGGGAGGCCGCCCGCAAAGCCAAAGAGCTGACGCGGCGGAAGACCGCGCTGGAGTCCGGCGGCCTGCCGGGCAAGCTGGCCGACTGCGCGAGCCGCAACCCGGAAGAGTGCGAGCTGTTCCTGGTGGAGGGGCCCTCCGCCGGCGGCTCGGCCAAACAAGGCCGCGACCGCGCTTTCCAGGCCATCCTGCCGCTCCGCGGGAAAGTCCTGAACGTCGAAAGAACGCGCATTGACCGCATGCTCAAGAACGAGGAGATCTGCACCCTCATTACCGCCCTCGGGACCGGCATCGGCGAGGAGGAGTTCGACCTGGGCAAGCTCCGCTACCACCGGATCATTATCATGACGGACGCCGACGTCGACGGCGCGCACATCCGCACGCTCCTCCT
>CP070633.1:744294-746073 GCA_020356085.1 Candidatus Coatesiibacteriota bacterium
CTGGGGCCGCGCGGCGCCGGCGTCGCGGACCACTTCGGCCTGGAGGAGGAGGTCGACCTGATTGTGGGGACCTTCAGCAAATCCTTCGCCTCCGTCGGCGGTTTCGTGGCCGCCTCCGAAAGCGTGTGCCACTACGTCAAACACGTCGCCCGTCCGATGATCTTCTCGGCTAGCCTGCCGCCCGCCAACGTCGCCTCCGTCCTCGCCGCCCTCGACATCATCGAGACCGAACCGGAGAGGCGCGAGCGGTTGGCCCAGGTCGCCGAGCAGATGCGGGCCGGCCTGCAAGGTATGGGCTTCGACACCGGCGAGAGCACGACCCCTATCATCCCGGTAGTCGTGGGCGACGACCTCACGGCGCGAACGATGTGGCGGCGTCTATTCGACGACGGGATCTTCACGACGCCTATTATGACGCCGGCCGTCCCCGAGAACCGCGCACTCATCCGCGTAAGTTGCATGGCTACGCACACCGACGAACATATCGCCCGCGTACTGGAGGCCTTCCGGAAGGCCGGAACCGAAATGGGCGTCGTCGGCGGGAGCGCGTAGCGTGCTCGCCGTCGAGGAGGTAACGTCGCGGCGCGCGTTCCGGGAATTCGTCGAATTCCCGTACCGATTCTACCGCGACGACCCGAACTGGGTCCCGCCGCTCCGCCGGGACGTAAAATTTACGTTGGGCGAGAAGAACCCGTTCTGGCTTCACGCCGAGCGGGCTTTATTTGTAGCTCGCCGGGGGAAGGAGGTCGTGGGCCGCGTGGCCGCGATTCGGGATGACGACTATATCACGTTCACCGGCGAGCGGTGCGGGTACTTCGGCTTCTTCGAGTGCGGCGACGACGCGGAGGAAGCGGCGGCGTTGTGGGGGGCGGCCGCCTCCTGGCTTGGCGCGCGGGGGCTAACGAAGGTAATCGGCCCCATGAATCCCTCCACCAACGAGGAGTGCGCGTTCCTGGTGGAGGGCTTCGACCGGCCGCCCTATATCATGATGACGCACAACCCGCCGTACTACGCCTCGCTGGCGGAGGGCTACGGCTTCCGCAAAGTGCAGGATATGTTCGCGTTCATTATGGATATTTCGCCGTCGCGGCTCGAGCGGCTAGAGCGCGTGGCGAGGCGCGTGCGGGAGCGCAACCCCGGCGTCGCCGTCCGCTACATCAAGCTGCGCGACTTCGCCGCCGAACTCCAGCTTATCCGCCAAGTCTACAATCGCGCGTGGGAGGCGAACTGGGGCTTCGTCCCGCCTTCCGAGGAGGAGTTCGAGAGTACGGCGCAGCGCCTCAAGCCCCTCGCGATTCCGGAACTCGTGCCGCTCGTCTTCGTCGACGGCGACCCGGCGGGGTTCATCGTCACCGTCCCGAACTACAACGAGGTCTTGGCGAAGATGGGGGGGCGGCTGGGGCCGATCAGTTTAGGTAAGTTCCTGACGGGGAGGCGGAAGATAAAGAGCTGTCGCGTCATGCTCTTCGGCGTTTGCCCGGAGTACCGCAAGCGCGGCTTGGACGCCCTCCTCATCGCCTCCAACAACCGCGCCGCGCTCGAGCTGGGGTATACGGAGGCCGAGTTCTCGTGGGTCTTGGAGGATAACGAGATGACGAAGGGCGCGGCGGAAATGCTGGGCGGCCGGCCGTACAAGAGGTACCGAATTTACGAGAAGGAAATTTGACGGCGATCGAGACTGCCCGCGCGAAAAAGGCGGCCGCGAGGCCGCCGTTTTTTTTTCTTGGTATTGACTTTCTATCTTATCTGGCCCTCGTACGCCAAAGCGACGACGCCCGA
>CP070633.1:746173-747925 GCA_020356085.1 Candidatus Coatesiibacteriota bacterium
GGCGAGGTCAGCGTGACGGTCTGGCCGGACGTCCTGAAGGAGATGGGCGCCGAAAGAAACATCCACGTTTTGGAATAGTACCCCCGTTAACGAAAAATAAAAGCCGGCCCGCAGGCCGGCTTTTTTTCTCGCCCACGGCGACTATCGGAAAAGCGCCTTCACGCGCCCCAGGCTCGCCGGTACGACGCCGACGTCGTAATTCGTCTCCACCGTGCACTCGATCGAGAAATCGTACGTCGTCTGGAGCTGCCACGCTACGTCGTCCCACGATATGAAGTGGTGGCCGCCGTACGCGCCCGGGTAATCGCACACCATAACGGGCCTCATGTCGCGGTTCGCGCGGTCGGCGGTGCTGACGAAGAAGTTGTCCGCCCGGATAATTACGCCGGCGCCGCTGAGGTCGACCTCCGTCCAGGTGGGGTACATTTCGGTGGTGAGGGCGAAGCTCGCCAGGACGGACCCGACTACGGACCCGGTCGCGCTCCACACCTTAACGTCCATCGGGTAGCCGCGGTCGCCGAAATATATGTGGGCCCGTTTTAAAAGCAGCGGATATTGCTCGGCCGTCGGCGTGAAGAGCGTGCCGGGGTGGAGCGTTCCGCTGAATCCTACCTCGACGTTGTACCGCTGCCGCGAATAGTACAGGCGGACCTCCTCCGCGCCCGCCGCAACCTCCGCCAAACACGCCGCCACCACAATCGCCGCCAGGACCCTCATATACCTACCTCCTCCTGCGCCGCGGCCGCCGCGACCCGCCCCCTATATCTTGGGCTCGTCGAGGGCGATGATCGCGAGCTCGTCGCCCTCCTGGAGTTGGAAACCGACCTCCGGGTTGACGTGCGCCTCTTCCTCTCGCAGGACGGCGATAACGAGGGCGCGGTACTGGCGGCGGAAATAATCGAGCGCGATCTCGAAATCCTGCCCCCGGATCTCCTCCGGGATAGCCACTCGGTAGAACTCGGACGACTCCTCCGTCGTCGCCAACAGCTCGGACAACACGCGGGAGATGCCGTGGTAGAGGGCCGAGTGGGCCAGGATCTTGCCGCCGTACTCGCCGGAGACGACGACCTCGTCGACGTGGACGCGCTCGAGGTGGAGGCGGTTCTTGCGGTGCACCAGCTCCGCGCAGGTGTAGACGTCGCGGTTGAGCGTTTCGACCGTGAGGACCGTGAGTATCGTACGCGCGTCCGCCTGGTCGAAAACGCGCCCGCCCGAGGTATCGGCCAGCACGATCGCGGTGTGCGCCTTCGATATCGCCGCCCGTTGGAGGACCTCCTCGTCGGTGCAGTCACCGCGGACGAAGTGGACGGTCTTGCCGTAAGCTTCCGTCGGGTCCTCCTCCAAGTCGGCGACGACTACCAGGTCGCGGCCGTTCGCCGCGTTCGCCAATTCCCCCAGGATCGTGCGCGCGCCCGGGTTCCACCCGCAGATCACTACGTGGTCCCGCAGATGCAATTTTTTCATGCCGCGTCCCGCCTCCAACTTCTCGACGACGAGCGCCGAGGCGATGCTGGCCGTAACGATGCTTACGAAGCCGATACCAAAGAATATCAACACCGTGACGAGGATCTTCCCGGCGGCTGAGGTCGGCTTGACCTCGACGAAATCGCCCGAGATCATCGTGAAGAACGTCGACCAAAACCACTCGACGAAGCCCACTCCCTCTTGCCGCGGCCCCTCGATGAAGTAGAACGCCACGGTCCCGACGACTAGCGCCCCCATGAACGCTAGTAACAGCCTGAAAATTAAGCT
>CP070633.1:748025-749770 GCA_020356085.1 Candidatus Coatesiibacteriota bacterium
GCCCGCTCCGCGAACCCCTTCATCTCCCCCACCGTCTGCCGCGCGTCCAGCTCGATCCGCCGGATCACCTCCTCGTTCTTCTCGAAGTCCGCCTTGAGGTCCTTTACGCTGCGGGCCTGCCGGTAGCCCAGCACTACGACTACGCTCGTCAGGATCAGCGAGAAGACGATCACGACGATGTGCAGCGTGTGGACCGAAACGCCCACGTCGTGAATTCGCCCCGCGACGTTCTCCTTCACCTCGTCGACCTCCTCGCCCAACCGCTCGTCCTCCCGCCCCAGCTCCTCCACGTCCCGCTTCAGGCCGTCGACTTCCCGCCTCAGCTCGCCGTACTCGGCTCCGGCGGCGACCGGCTCCTGGGCCGCGGCCGTAACGAACGCCCAAGTCAACGCTAGCGCCCCTATTAAAATCAAAGCTCTCATTTATTTAGCTTTGTTCTCCCCCTCGAACTCCTCCGGGAAAATGAGCCGCCGGAAGCCGGGGTCGTTTTGGTAGGCGTCGAAGTCGCCGCCGGCGCCGAGGGCGGGACCGCGCCAAGGGCCTCCTTCTTTCACCTCTTTCCGCAACGTTTCGGCTTCGGGGGGCCACACTTCCAAGGCCTTCGCGAGGTCGGCCAACATCTCCTCCCTTTTACCTAAAAGAGCGTAGGCGCCGGCCCTAATTACGTACGTGCCGGAAAAACGGGGGTTCGACGCGATCGCTTTATTGACCGCGGCTAAGGCCTCTTCGTACTTACCGATCGCCTTCAGGCAGATGGTCCTGAGATGGAGAGGCCCCACATTATTCGGCGGCGGCATTTCGGCGGCTTTGTCCGCGTAGGCTAAAGCTTCCTCGTACCGACCTAATGAATTTAAAGCTAACCCCTTAGCCACGTAACCTGTCCATCGGTCTGGGTCCAAAGCGATCGCCTTATCGGCCGCCGCCAAAGCCTCCTCGGCCCTCCGAAGTTTCGATAAGACATAACTCCTCGTAACGTGAGCGGCTTGCAGATCCGGTTGTAGCGCGACCGCCCTGTCGGCCGCGGCCAGAGCTTCCTCGGGACTGCCAATATCTTGGTAAATCAAAGCCACCGTCTGATACGCCTCCGCGTTATCGGGGTTCAATTCCAGGGCTTTCTTCGCGACTCTAAGGCTTTCGCCGGGCAACCCCATCGCCATAAAAGTATGCGCCTTACTTACGTAACCTCGAACGAACGTCGGGTCCAACGCCAGCGCCTCCTCGGCCGCGCCCAACGCCTCGTCGTACCGGCCCAACGAAAACAATACGTTGTGTTTATAAATATGATTAATGGGGTGGGAGGGGTATTTCTCGACAAGGATATTGGCTATGTCGAGGTCTTTTTCCATCTCCCCGGCGTAAAATAGGGCGTTTACAAGATCGCTTAGCGTATCCTCGTCCGTAACTTCTCCTCGCATGGCCCGCTCGTACAACTCCTCCGTGTACTCTTTTAACGCCGGGTACTTCTTCAATACCTCCTTTATCCCCTCGGGGTCGCCGGCCCCGGCGCGCACCTGCGATAGCTCGCCCGCCGCCGCCTTGACGACGCGCTTCATCTCCTCGATGTCCTTGACGTACATCTTCGCCTCGGCCGAGCGCTCCTCCAGCCACGCGATTACCTCCTCCGCCTTCGCGTAGATCTCCTGCGCCCGGCTTACCTCCACCTCCGCCCGTTCCATATCCTCCCGCGCCCGCTCCGCGAACCCCTTCATCTCCCCCACCGTCTGCCGCGCGTCCAGCTCGATCCG
>CP070633.1:749870-751562 GCA_020356085.1 Candidatus Coatesiibacteriota bacterium
CAGCCGGCGATGTCGGACGAGGCCATCATCGTCCGCAAGCAGGGGACTATTTTCATCGGCGGGCCGCCGCTCGTCAAGGCCGCCACCGGCGAGGAGGTCTCCGACGAGGACCTGGGCGGCGCCGACGTCCACTGCCGCATCTCCGGCGTCGCCGACCACTACGCCCTTAACGACGCGCACGCGCTCGAGATGTGCCGCAACGTCGTGCAGAACCTCGAGCGGCCGCGCCGCTACGAGCTGGGCCGGGAGGAACCCGAGGACCCCCACTATGACCCCCAGGAACTCTACGGCGTCATCCCGACCAACGTCAACAAACCGTACGACATCCGCGAGGTCATCGCGCGCCTGGTCGACGGCTCGCGGTTCCACGAGTTCAAAGAGCTCTACGCGCCGACGATAGTGTGCGGCTTCGCGCGGCTGATGGGGTACCCGGTCGGCATCCTGGGGAACAACGGCGTTCTCTTCTCGGAGTCGTCGTTGAAGGCGTCACACTTCATCGAACTGTGCACCATGCGGCGGATACCTATTATATTCCTGCAGAACATCACCGGCTTCATCGTCGGCAAGCAGTACGAGCACGGCGGCATCGCCCGCGACGGCGCGAAGCTGGTCCACGCCGTGGCCTGCGCCGACGTTCCCAAGTTTACCGTCATCGTCGGCGGCTCCTACGGCGCGGGTAACTACGCGATGTGCGGCCGGGCGTACGAGCCGCGCCTCCTGTGGATGTGGCCCAACGCCCGTATCTGCGTCATGGGCGGCGATCAGGCCTCCAACGTCCTGTTGACCGTGAAGCTCCGCCAGCTTAAGAAGAAGGGCGTGGAGTGGACGGCGGAGCAGCAGGAGGAGTTCCGCCGGCCGGTGATGGAGGAATACGAGCGGCAGAGCACGCCGTACTACTCGACGGCGCGGATCTGGGACGACGGCATCCTGGAACCGACGGAGACGCGGACCGCGCTCGGCCTGGCTATCGCGATGTCGCTCAACGCGCCGATTCCCGAGACGCGCTACGGCGTCTTCCGGATGTAAACGCCAAGGGGCGAACTATGGCCGACTACGAAACGATAACGTTCGACGTCGAGGGGCCGGCGGTTTGGATAACGCTCAACCGCGACGACGTCCGCAACGCCTTCAACGGCCAGATGCTCGCGGACCTCCTCGACGTCTTCGAGGCGGCGCCGAAGGTGCCCGGCGCGCGCGTCGTCGTGCTGACCGGCGTGGGGTCGGCCTTCTGCGCCGGCGCCGACCTCCACTGGATGCGCGCCGTCCGCGACTTCACGTACGAGCAGAACCTGGAGGAGTCGAACCAGGTCGCCGCCGTGATGCGAAGGATTTACGATTGCCCCCTTCCCACCATCGCGCGCGTGAACGGCCCGGCCATCGGCGGCGGCGCGGGTTTGGTGGCCTGCTGCGACCTGGCGGTGGCCGCCGAGGGCGCCCGCTTTAGCCTGAGCGAGGTCAAATTGGGCCTCATTCCAAGCTGCATCTCGCCGTACGTGATCCGCAAAATCGGCGAGGGGGCCGCGCGGGAGTTCTTCCTCACCGGCGAGCGAATAGACGCCGCCAAGGCCCGCGCTATAGGCCTGGTCAACGAAATAGCCAAGGAGGAGGAGCTCGACGTCGTCGTCGCCCGGTGGGTCAACCAGCTCGTGACCTCCGGGCCGGTCGCGGTCGCGAAGTGCAAGGAGCTTATCA
>CP070633.1:751662-753352 GCA_020356085.1 Candidatus Coatesiibacteriota bacterium
TGGGACATCTACAAGCTCGACGTCATGGTCATCCCGACCAACGAGCCGGTGCGCCGCATCGACTACGAGGACGTCATCTTCCGGACGAAGCGCGAGAAGTACAACGCCCTGCTCGACGAGATCGAGCGGATGCACGAGTGCGGCCGGCCGGTGCTGGTGGGGACGATTTCGGTCGACGTCTCGGAGACGATCGCGCGGCTCCTCAAACGGCGCAACATCCCCCACAACGTCCTCAACGCCAAACAGCACCAGCGGGAGGCCGAGATCGTCATGGACGCCGGCCAGGCGGGGGCGGCCACGATCGCGACCAACATGGCCGGCCGGGGCACAGACATCAAGCTCGCGCCGGAGGTGCTGCAGTGCCAGGACTGCGCGCTGGTGTACGCGCCCGGCGATTACCAACCGGACCATCCCGAGTGGGCGAAGACCTGCAAGGAAGACGTTCCCTGCGGCCTGCACATCGTCGGGACGGAGCGCCACGAGGCGCGGCGCATCGACCGCCAGCTCCGCGGCCGCGCCGGCAGGCAGGGCGACCCGGGCTCGAGCCGGTTCTTCCTTTCGCTGGAGGACGACCTGATGCGCCTGTTCGGCTCGGACCGCATCTCCGGCATCCTCACCAAGCTCGGCCTGGAGGAGGGCGAGCCGATTGAGCACCCGATAATCACCAAGAACATCGAACGCGCGCAGAGGCGGGTGGAGGAACAAAACTTCACCATCCGCAAACGGGTCCTCGAGTACGACGACGTCATGAACCGTCAACGGCAGATAGTGTACACCCTCCGCAACCAAATCCTCCACGCCGAGAACCTCCGCGACGACCTCTTCGAGCTCATCCGCCTCCAGACGGAGGACGTTGTCGCCGAGTGCGCGCCGGAGGAACTCGAGCCCGACCAGTGGGACCTGCCGCGGATAATAACGTGGGCCCGGACGCGCTTCCCCATCGACGTTTCGATCGAGGCCCTCGCCGCGGACGACGGCGACCGCGAGGCGATGGTCGAACACCTGCTCGAGCTGCTGCGCGAGGCCTACAACCGCCGCGAGGAGGCGTACGGCCCGGAGCTCCTCCGCCAACTCGAACGCTTCGTCATGCTCTCGACGCTGGACGAGAACTGGCAGGACCACCTGACGGAGATGGACGAACTGCGGGAGGGAATCTCGCTTCGGTCCTACGGCCAACTCGACCCCCTCGTTGAGTACAAGCGCGAGGCATACGACATGTTCGAGGGGCTGCTGGCCCGCGTCGACGAGGAGACGGTCTCGAAGATCTTCCGCGTTCACGTGGGCCGGGAGGCGCCCACGCCTCGGCCGGCCGAAGTCCAGGAGCTCCACCCCGAGTTGGAGGCGCTGGCCGCGCGAGCCCGCCAACCGCGGGAGGCCTACGCCAATACGCCGGAGGCGCCGCAAGCGCAAACCGTCGTCCGGAAAGGGCCCAAAGTAGGCCGCAACGACCCCTGCCCGTGCGGCTCCGGCAAGAAGTATAAAAAATGCTGCGGCGCCCAACCGTAACCGCGCGGTAAGGTTATCGCCGAATCCCCCCACACTCCCTCGCGTTTTTTCGCGGTCGCCGTCGCCTCGACCACCGTAGCGGCCGTAATTCTCCGCGCGGCGTACGCCTGGCACCTCGGCCTCGCGCCCCCCTGGGGGCCGATTGTCACGAACGCGGCCGCCGGCGCCGCGCTGGGAGGCGCCG
>CP070633.1:753452-755081 GCA_020356085.1 Candidatus Coatesiibacteriota bacterium
GGGGCGGTTGGTCGCCGAGAGCAGGATAACGCCGTCGTTGCTCTCGAAGCCGTCCATCTCGACGAGCAGTTGGTTGAGCGTCTGTTCGCGCTCATCGTGGCCGCCGCCCAGCCCCGCGCCGCGGAGGCGGCCCACGGCGTCGAGCTCGTCGATAAAGACGATGCACGGCGCCCGTTTTTTCGCCTCGTCGAAGAGGTCGCGGACGCGCGCGGCGCCGACGCCCACGAACATCTCGACGAAGTCCGAGCCGGAGATGGAGAGGAACGGCACCCCGGCCTCGCCGGCCACGGCCCGCCCCATCAGCGTCTTGCCCGAGCCCGGCGGCCCCACCAGCAGGACCCCTTTGGGGATTTTCCCGCCCAGCTTTTGGAACTTGCGGGGGTCCTTGAGGAACTCGATTACCTCCTGGAGCTCCTCCTTGGCCTCCTCCGCGCCGGCGACGTCCTCGAAGGTGACCTTTTGTTTGCCCTCGTCGAAGAGGCGGGCCCGGCTTTTACCGAACTGCAGCGCCTTGTTATTGGGGCTCTGCATTCGCCGGAAGAGCCAGATGAAGAACGCGAACAGGAGGATGTAGGGCCCCACCGACAAGAGGACGTTAAGCCACATCGAGCGGGATTCCTGCGTATCGACTTTGACGCCCGCCTCCTCCAGCTTGGCCACGAATTCCGAGTCGACGACGGGGGCCTGGGTCTTGAATTTCGTGAACGGCTTGGCGTCCCCCTCCGTCCGGGCCTCTTTCGTAAGCTCGCCGGTAATTTTATTGTCTTGGAGCGTAACCTCCGCCACCACGCCCTTGTCGAGCAGGTCGGTGAACTTCCAATAAGGGATCTTCGCGACGCGATCCGATTTCATCGCGAAGAACTGCACCACCGTTACGATGGCCAGGATAATTATTAACCACGGGATTAACCCACGAAGTACTCGCTTCATCGAAACCTCCGCCGGACGCGGATGCGTCCGGTATTTTTTACTTTATCCCGATTAAGATTACCATATCCGCAGGGTACAAACAAGGTAATTCGCCGCCCGGCTTCCCTCGCCGCCCCGCCGGCGATACTGTCCTAAGGCGGCCCCTCCCATACCGGCGGTTCGGTAAAAGACTTATTGACACGTCATAGGGCGAATGTTATAAGAAAATCCTTTTTTTCCGCCATTTCCGGCGCTACCGCGAGCCTCGAAAAGCGAGATTCGGAGAACGCGCGACGCCGGCGCCTGTTCCGACGATGTTCGGCGACAAAGGTACCGTCCAAGTATATACCGGCGACGGCAAGGGCAAGACCACGGCCGCGCTGGGCCTCGGCCTCCGCGCCTGGGGCCACGGCGCGCGGGTATTGGTCCTCCAGTTTATGAAAGGGCGGATCAATTACGGCGAGCTGGAGGCGGCGAAACGGCTCGAGGGTTTCGACGTCGAGCAGTACGGCCGCGAGACCTTCGTCGACCGCGACGACCCAGCGCCGGAGGACGTCGCGCTGGCCCGGGAGGCGCTGGCCCGCGCCCAACAAGTCGTGTCCGAGAACGCTTACGATCTGGTAATACTAGACGAGGTCAACGTCGCGGCCGACTACGGCCTGGTTACGGCGGAAGAGATTCTGGCAGTAATCGAGGCGAAGCCGCCGGCGATGGAGCTGG
>CP070633.1:755181-756719 GCA_020356085.1 Candidatus Coatesiibacteriota bacterium
ATCGCCGTCGCGCGGCGGCGAGGCGGGAAGAAAATCGTGAACGCGCTGCTGTCCGACGACTCCGGCAGCCTTATCCTGACCTGGTTCGAGCCCCGCGCCGCGAGCCGCCTCCAACCCGGCGACCGCCTTCTCGCCTCCGGCAAAGTAACTTTCTACCAGGCGCCCCAAATCGTCCACCCGGAATTCGAGGTCCTGGGCCGCGGCGAGGAGGTCGCCTCCTTCGGCCGCATCGTCCCGGTATATCCCTTAGCCGCGGGTTTATTTCAAAAAACGCTCCGCCGCGCCGTCCGGGAAGCCCTCGACAAGCTGGCCGAAGCCCTGCCCGACCCGCTGCCGCCGGCCGTCTTGGCCGCCACCGGATTCCCGCCGCTGGCGGAGGCCCTCCGCGAAGTCCATTACCCCACCTCGCCCCAGGGCCACCGGCACGCGCGGCGTCGCCTTAGCTTCGAACACCTCTACCTCTTGGAGGTGGGCCTCCTGCTCAAAAAGAGGCGGGAGCAGGCCGAGCCCGGCGTCCGGATTCGCGGCGACGGCTCGCTCCGCGACCAACTCCAGCTGCCGTTCGAGCTAACCGGCTCCCAACGGGAGGCGATCCGGGTCCTGGAGGAGGACCTGGCGGCGGCGTGGCCGATGCGGCGGCTGCTGCAGGGGGACGTCGGCTCCGGGAAAACGGTGGTCGCGCTCTGGGCGATGCTGGCGGCGGCGGAGGCCGGGTACCAGGCCGCGCTCATGGCGCCGACCGAACTCCTGGCGCGCCAGCACTGGGAGACCGCCCGCCAACTTCTCGCGCCGGCGGGCCTCGCCTGCGAGCTGCTGGCGGCCACGACGCCGGCGGCGGACCGCGAACGCCTTCTTGCCGGCCTGGCCGAGGGGACGCTCCAGCTCGTCGTGGGGACGCACGCGCTGTTGGAGGAGGGGGTGAACTTCAAGGATTTGGGCCTGGCGGTAGTAGACGAGCAACACCGCTTCGGCGTCGACCAGCGCCAGCGGCTGGCGGCCAAAGGAAAATTCCCCAACCTCCTCGTTATGACGGCGACGCCTATCCCGCGGACACTCGCGCTGTGCGTGTACGGCGACCTCGAGCTGACGACAATCGACGAGATGCCCGCCGGCCGCCCGGGCACGACGACCCGCGTCCTGGACGCCCGCCGGGCGGCGGAGGCGTTCGAGCTCCTGCGGGCGGAGGTGGAGGCCGGCCGCCAGGGCTTCGTCGTCTACCCGGTAATCGAGGAGTCGGAGGCGAACGCGCTGCAGGCCGCGACGGCCAAGGCCAAGGAACTCGCCGCCGGCCCCTTCTCGGATTACGCGGTCGGCCTGGTCCACGGCCGCCTCCCGGCGGAGGAGCGGGAGGCGACGATGACGGCCTTCCGGCGAGGCGACGTCGCCGTCCTGGTGGCGACGACGGTGGTGGAGGTGGGGGTGGACGTACCGAACGCGACGGTGATGATCGTCGAGCACGCCGACCGCTACGGCCTGTCGCAGCTTCATCAGCTCCGCGGCCGCGTCGGCCGGGGCGAGCACGCCGCCACCTTCGTCGC
>CP070633.1:756819-758349 GCA_020356085.1 Candidatus Coatesiibacteriota bacterium
GCAGTTTTATTTCCTCTACCGGGAACCACACGTGGTTCCATCCCTTTTTAAGCTCGCCCCCTGTCGACGTAAACGTCTTTTCGTTCAGGCCAAGGGCGACCTCGAGTCCCCACGGGTTATTTTCAATATCGGGCGCGAAATACACCCACAGGTCGACGCCCCTTACCTCCGACGGCTTAACCTCGCGGCCGAGCTCCTGGCGCAGTTCTCCCCATACCGTCTGTTCGCCGTCGCCGCAACCGCCGTCAAGCTGGACGGAAAAATACGCCCCGTAGGACCCCGTATACGCGCCGGCGGTCGAGACCTCCATGCCCTTCGCCTCCCACGGCCCCATCTCGCCTTGCTCGAAGCCGCCGTTGACGACCAGATCCTCGGCGCCGTAGGCCCCCGCGGCCCCGGCCGTAACCGCCATTAATATCTTAAAACATCGCATCTTCCGGCCCACGTCCCTTCTTTTCTCTATATATGACCAAACAACACATATATTATAGCATAATCCCCGGAAAATGCAAGCCCCCCTCTCCCCACCGGCAAAAAAAAGGCGCCCTTTCGGGCGTAACGTTAACGAAACATATTTAAGGCCCCCGCGATTCCGGCCTCCTCAGTAGAATAGTTTTAAGTCCTCTTTTATTTCTTCGGCGACCCAGACTATAAGCGCGACCTCCTCGGCGCCGGGGGCTTCGGCCACGGCGGCGACGAAAAACTCCTCCGCCGATTCGCCGGCGTGCTGGAAGCGGTAGAAGACGACCGTGGTCCCGTCATCTAATTCCATGCGGAGGGTCAGCGGCTTAAACCCGGCCGCCGCGGCCCGTTCGAACGCCGCCGCGGCCACGGAGGTAAGCGCGGCGAACCCCTCCTGGTTGTCGGCGCCGGCGGTTTGCGCCCAAACCAGGCCGGCCCGGCTTACCAGATACGCCTCTCGGAACGTCCCCTGGGTGGTTAAGCGGTCGAGCGCCCGGGAGAAAAGCATTTCGCGGTAAATTTTCGTCATCGTCGTGCCTTGCCCTTATTGTACCACAACCGGCCGCCGAGGAAACGCCTTTCCTCTTACGTATACCCGATTCCGACGGCGGCGACAAGTTTTTTTTCGTTCCAGCGTGCGGTTCCGCCCGCCGCCCCCCGGGCCGCGCCGCCGGTCTGACCATTATGATGGCAATTGAAGGGTTTTGAACGAGGCCCGCTATTTTCTGTATGTTATTAATATTTTTAGATACGTAGGCGCGCGTCTCCCCCATTTTACGTGGCAACGGTCCGCACCTACGACTTACGCCCAAACGGTCAACCCGCCGCCGGCCCGCCCCGTGAAGGCCAACGCGGTACTCTTAAACTAACCGGGCGCCGACAACGGCACCCGGAATCGGAGGTGGAAGTAATGGCACAGTCCCGTGGCGAAGCTCTCAAGAGCATCCTGAAGGACCTCGGCGCCTCGACTCCCGACGTCGAGGGGAGCTTAGTCGTTTCGGCCGACGGCCTGGTAATGGCCAGCGGGCTTCCGGGCGACGTCGACGAGGACCGCGTCGCCGCGATGGC
>CP070633.1:758449-759943 GCA_020356085.1 Candidatus Coatesiibacteriota bacterium
GGCCCACTCCGGGTAGACGTGGCGCCACATCATGTCGCAGGCCGGGCAGGAGGTGATTACCGTATCCGCGCCCGCGGCCTTCACCGCCTCCACGTTCGCGCGCATGACGTCCGCGAAGGTGTCCCACAACCCCGCGACCAACATCGGCGTCCCGCAGCAATTTTCTTTCTCCCCGAGGGAGGTGAAGTCCTCGCCGAGTTCGTCCAGCAGGCGAACCGCGGCCTGGCCGATGTCGTGTTCCACGTAGCTGGCCGTACAGCCGGCGAAGTAGACGCTTTTCGAGGGGCGTTCCGGGCCGTGTTTCTCGCGGAGGTCCTCCGGGAACCAGGAGGCGCGGTCCTTGCGGTACCCGGCCCAGATGTTGCCCTGGGAGCGGAGCGCCGCGGCCATCATCTCGAACGGCGGGAACGTCATCCGGCCCTCCTCCTCGATGAGGCGGCCGCGGAGTTTCATCCAAGAGGGTTCGATTGGCAGCGCCGCGGAGCACCGGCGGTTGCACAGCTCGCAGGTCGTGCAGACGAGTATCGTGTCGACCATGAACTGGTCCCACTCCGCGCGACCCTCCAGGTACTCGCGCAGCCAATACCATTTCCCCCGCGGGCTCTGGCTCTCCCACCCGCGGCCGTAGAACTGGTCGCACTCGTCGACGCAGTAGCCGCACTGGGAGCAGCCGTAGGCGTACCAGGCGACGTCGGCCGGGATGCCGCGGACCTCCTCGGTCGGCCGCTCGCCGACCTTCGTGATGACGCGGTTGCCGAAAGGCCGCACCAGCGGCTCGAACAACCCCGCGACGGCGAGGGCGGTGCCGGCCTTCCCCCGTCCCACGACCTTGGCGGGGTTGAGCACCTTGCGCGGGTCGACCTCTTTTTTGAACCGGAGGAGCCGCGCGGCGCGGCCGGCGCCGAGTACCTCCTTGGCTTTGGAGGCGAAGTAGAGGCCGGTGCCGTAGGGCCGGCCGCCGTGGCGGGCGGCTATTTTCATGATGGTGAGCACCAGGCCGAAGACAAAGTTGTAGGAAAATTTGCGCTGGTCGCTGGGGATGAAGCCCAGGAGGACGACCTCCGGCTGGCCGTCGCGGCCTTCGCGGACGACGACGGCCTCCTTGACGACCGGTTGGTTCACGCGGTCCTCGATCTCGGTCATGACGTCGCCGAGCGAGGCGAGCGGCACGACGACCTCCGCCGGTACCAGCGACGGCCCGAGGCGCTTGACCACCATGAGCTTGAAGCGGTTCTCCCATTCGTGGGAGGCGATCTTGTCGCTCAAGAGCTCGGCTTCGCAGAGGCGGAGGATGTTCGCGAGCTTGGCGCGGGCCTCCTCGGCGTCGCGCCTCCGGAAGGCCAGCGTCATGACGTAGGCGGCCGGCAGCAGTACTCGTTCCTCCGCGGGATGGCCGAGGTGTTCCATGAGGGGTGAGCGGTTCTTCATCTCGGCCATCGTCGGGTTGATGAACATCAGCGACCAGATCGGCACCTCCTCCTCGACCAGGGCGGC
>CP070633.1:760043-761499 GCA_020356085.1 Candidatus Coatesiibacteriota bacterium
GTTGCTCAGCGTCGAGCGGTTCTGCGTCTCGTCTTCGAAATTCATCTCCCGCTCGGCCTCCTCCAACTGGCCGAGGTAGGTCTCCATCGCCGCGGGCGCGGGGACCTCGCCCAGCTCTCCCGCCAGCCCCGCGTCCATGGCGTAGCTGGTCAGGAGGCGCGGCCAAATAGCCGCGAAGAGGTCGTGGTTGGCGAAGACGTCGCCGGCGCGGACCTTGCCCTCCGCGACGACGATGACGCCGACGACCTCCTTGTCCTTCGCGAGTTTCTTGAGCGCCTTCTCGTACGCGGCGACCTCCGCCTGGAACTCCTCGCTGTCGTAGCTCGCCGTCAGCGCGTCCGTATCGGTGAAGGTGCCGCGGTCGGCGTTGACCTTCGAGACCTCCGCCCAGACCTCGCCCTGGCCCTTGCCACCCTGCGCGGTGCTGCGGATGCTGGAAGGGGCGATCTCATTCTTATACTTGAAGTGCGAACTCACCTCGGTCCAGCGGCCGGCCTCCACGCAGAAGGCGTCGACGTTGAACTTGCCTCCCGGCGGGATGACGGTGTCGTAGGAGATAATTCGGTCCTGCTTGGCGCCGCGGACCATCTCGCCGGCCAGCAATACGACGTGCTTTTTGGTATTGTTGTGGATCTCGAGGGTGTTGACGGTCGCGCCCTCCTCCACCTCCTGGATCTTAAACTTGCCGGTATCCATCGCCTCCGCCAGCGTCAGGACGTCGCCCAGCTTCTCGCCTCCCCCCGGCAGGCGGACGGGGTAGACGGCCAGCTTGTCGTGGACGACGGGCTCGCCGACGGACAATTTGGAATAAAAGCTGTCTTCGTCGCCTCCCAGCGTCGGCGCGCCGAGGGTTAGAAAAATGGCGGCGCCGACGGCCAAGGTAACTATAATTGCGGATTGTTTCACGGCAGTGCCTCCTCGCAGTAACGGGTTAGGATGCCTCGCTTCGACGCCCCGCCTCGCCCCGAAGTTTAATCGGCCGTTGCCAAATCGGCAGGAATCGGTTAGAATCGGCCTCCCCTCGCGCGTGCGGCACCGGGGCTAATATTAACAAGGAGCGACGTTATGTGGGTCGATTTCAATCTCCTCCACCTCCTGTGGTTCGTAATCCTGGGCGGCTTCGTCGGCTGGCTGGCGGGGCTGGCCTTCCGGCGCCGCGGCTTCGGCTGCCTGGGGAACGTGGCCGTGGGAGTAATCGGCGCCGTTCTGGGCGGCCTGTTCTTCCGCCTGGTCGGGTGGCACTTCGGCGGCCTGCTCGGCAGCCTCTTCACCGCCTTCGTTGGCGCTATACTTTTCCTGGCCGTCATCAGCCTCTTCAAGCGCCGGTAGCGGGACGCCCGGGCGAGGAACCGGCGGCCCCTCGGGGCCGCCTTTTTCGCTTGCCGCCGGCGCGCGGCTATCTTATTTTATTAGCCTCGTATTTACGCCGCGAGAGAGGAGATCCGTATGCCCCCCA
>CP070633.1:761599-763054 GCA_020356085.1 Candidatus Coatesiibacteriota bacterium
CGCGGTAGGCCGATATTTTCTCCAGGTTGAGTTCGATACAGGCCGCCAAGTTGTCGAAGTTGAACCGGCCGTACCGGTTGAAGAACGCCCAGTTCCACGTAATCAGCAGTACGCTCACGCCGTTCGCCATCGCTACGGCGTCTCCCCACGACTGTTCGACCAAGTATACCGCGACGCCGTACATCTTATAGTACGGGTCCGTTTCAACGCGCGCCTCGAATCCCTTACATCGCGCGATAAACTCCTCTGCGGCCGGGACCGTAAGGACCGGTTCTTCCATTAAACCCATTCCTTAAACTCGGCAGGAAACTCCATGACTTTTATGTATACGCTATCTCCCCGCGGATGTCAACGTTTTTCTAGTTGCAATCAAAATAAATCAAATCGGCGCGCGTCGCGAGTACGAAATGTCGGCCGCGGCGACACCCGCTAGCGCGTTAGCTTGACGGTCCAGGATAATCCGTTCCCCAGCGCAACCACCTCCGTCGCCGCCGCGGGAAGGTCGCTAACGTAGGCCAGGAACGGCGCCGTCGCCTCTGCGTGCGACAGCACGTTGTCGGCCACTAGCGAAGCCCCCGCGCTCAGCTTCGGCCAGAGGAGTTGGCCATATTCCACGTACTCGCTTTTCTCGCCGTCGACGAAGCCAAAGTCAAACGTCATATCCAGGCCGGCGAGCGTCTCGCGCGCGTCACCCACGACTACGTCGACGCACGGCGTTACGCCGGCTCGGTTGAAATGATCCTCCGCGAGCGCGACCGCCTCCCGGTTCCGCTCCAACGTCACGACGCGACCGCCGGTCGCGGCGCACGCCCGCGCCAGCCACAACGTCGAATATCCGGCGCTGGTTCCGACCTCCAAAATCCTACGCGCCCCGGTGGCCGCCGCCAGCATGTAGAGGAACGCCGCGGCCTCGGGGTGGAGCGACCGGTAACGTTGCTCCGGCGGAAGGTCGGCGGCCCGCTGCCGCTCGTTTTCGAGGCGGATCGCCTCCTCTACCGCGCGCCACGCCTCCTCGTCGAACCTACGCCCCGTCATTTCTCAACCTGAACGTCGGCGCCGTAGAGGTCGCGGGAGGGGTCGAACTCCAGGTCGAAACCGACTTCCATCCCCCACGTAGCCTGCGGCATCTTCCACGTCAGCAACTCCTGCCGGAGCGCCTCCGCGAACGCCGCATTCCCGAAATCGTCCTGTTCGATTTCGGCCGCCAAGACCGTCCCGTCTTCGGCCACGGTAAGGTTCGGGTGCACCGTACCGGCCGGTCCTGCCGCGCCAAAATGGGAGAGGTAGATTTCTTTTAAACGCGGCTTTTTCTCGGCCAGGATTACGGCGAGCTCGACGGTCCACGCCAATGCGCCGGTGAGTGCGTCCAACAGCCCGGCGGCCGCCGGCGCCGCGACGGCCAGCGCGAGGGCAATCGCCACCACGGCCCGATATCGCCTCATGACGTTCCTTTCC
>CP070633.1:763154-764580 GCA_020356085.1 Candidatus Coatesiibacteriota bacterium
GCGGCGTCGGCGCGGGAGATCTCCTCGATGAGCGTGGCGTAAAGGAGTTTATCCTTGCCCTGGCCTCCGTACGCCGGGTCCGAGGGGTAGGCCAGGAAGCCCTCCTGGGCCATAGCCTGGAAGATATCTTCGGGGAACTCCGGCGGCCTGCGGTCCAGTTCCTGGCTCACGGCGTCGATGTGTTTTTCTGCAAAAGCCCGGGCTTGGGCGCGTACTTCCTCTTGCGCGGGGTCCCAGTTCCACGTCATCTCGGTGCCTCCTGCACGCTACGGTTCGCGTAAAATGTTTTCGAACAGCCGGGCCGAGGCCTCGTACGGCGTCAGGCGCCCCGCTTGGACCTCGGCAATTAACGTTTCTAATAGTCCTTCGTATTCGGGCGTGGCCGCGCACCGCCGGCGGAACTCGTACGTCAGGAGTTCCTCCAACTGGCGCCGGACGCGCGCGCGGCGCCGGGCCGCCAGCTCCCCCGACTCCTCCAGGTAGTCGCGATGCGCCGTCACCGCCGCCACTATTTCGTCCGCGCCCCGCCCTTCCGTCGCGACCGACATGACTACCGGCGGCCGCCAGCCGTCCCCGGGCTTGAGCTCGAGCGTCACTTGGAGCTCTTTGGCCATGAGGTCGGCGCCCTCCCGGTCCGCCTTGTTTACGACGAGGACGTCGGCTATTTCCATCAGGCCGGCCTTCATCGCCTGGACCGCGTCGCCCGATTCGGGAACGACGACCACGATCGTCGTATCGGCGGAGGAGGCGACGTCGAGCTCGCTCTGGCCTACGCCGACGGTCTCGATCAGGACGAGGTCGAAGCCGAACGCGTCCATGGCGAGCGCGACCTCCCCCGTGGCCTTGGCCAGGCCGCCGAGGCTGCCCCGCGTCGCCATACTCCGGATGAAGACCTGTTCGTTGCCGGCGAGGTCCTGCATCCGAATACGGTCGCCCAACAGCGCGCCGCCGGTAAAGGGGCTCGTCGGGTCGACGGCTACGACGCCGACCGTTAGGCCGCGGGCCGCGTACTTTTCGGCCAGGCCCGAGACGAGCGTCGATTTCCCGGCCCCCGGCGGCCCGGTTATGCCGAGGAAGTACGCGTTCCCCGCGCGGGGGTAGATCTCGCGCAGGAATTCGCGGTAGCCGGCGGCCTCGTCCTCGATCGCGGAGATGGCGCGGGCCAGCGCCAGCCGGTCGCCGGCGAGGAAGCGCTCCAGGAATTCACCGGTCGTAACGGCCGCGGCGCCTCTCAAAACTCGATCCCTTTTCGCGCCGGGAGGCCTTCGCGGTAATGGTGTTTGACCTCCCGCATCTCGCTTACCAGGTCCGCCGCCTCCACGAAAGAGGCCGGGGCGTCCCGGCCCGTCAAGACCAGCTCCATCGCCGGCGGTTTGGCCTCGATTACCGCCAGGATCTCTTCCGCCGTAACCAGGCCGTAGTCGGC
>CP070633.1:764680-766087 GCA_020356085.1 Candidatus Coatesiibacteriota bacterium
TACCTTCTCCCTTGCGAGCCATTATTAAATAACTCACAATTTAAGTCAACCGAAAAATAATATCGAGAATAACTTTATTGGTAATGTATATAATAAAAGCGGTTATCACTCGCATCCGGCCGAACGGCAAAATGGCGGCCCCGTCCTACGCCCCTCCCCTTGACAACCCCCCGCTAAACCGTTAAACTATGCCGCCTCGGGCCGAGGTGGCGGAACTGGCAGACGCAGCGGACTTAAAATCCGCTGGCCCTTCGGGGGCCGTGCGGGTTCGAGCCCCGCCCTCGGCACAAAAAAAGGAGCCGGTCCGGCTCCTTTTTCGTTGGGTGTCGGCTTAAATTTAATTACCGCCGCCCTTGCCCTTCCCTTTGCCTTTACCTTTGCCGCCGCCCTTGTCGGCGCCGCCGCCGGTATCGCCCGCGCCCACGCCGGCCGGGCCGCCGCCCTTACCGGGGCCCACGCCTTTATGTTCGCGTTCGCGCTCGCGCTCGCGCTCCTTTTCGCCGGCACCCGGAGCGGCGTCGTCACCTTCCCGGCTCGCCGGGTCGCGCGCCCACTCGGGGTTCTTCCACCAGCCGTAATGATGGCCCCGGCCCGGGTAGCGGGGTTCGCCCGGTTCACCCGGCTCCTCCGGCTCGCCGGGCTCGGGTTCGCCCGGTCCCTCCGGCTCGCCCGGCTCAGGTACGCCCGGCCCGGGTTCGTACGGTTCGCCCTCGCCCGGGGGGGCCGGTTCCGCCTCGCCCGGGGGTGCGGGTTCCGCCGGTTCGGACACGTCGGGGGCGGGCCCTACCTCTTCGCTGAACGCCGCCCACTCGCCGATGGCGCCGTGCAGCGCCGTCGCCTTAGCCGCGTCGCCCGCGGGCGGCCCCGCCGCCAGCGCGGCCGCCAGCGCCGTAGCCGCAACGCGGCCCTCGCCCGCCAGGCCGGCGAGGTCACCGTATCCCTCCTCGCCGCTTTGGCCCTCGAGCTCGAGGCTCTGCTTCTCCAACTCGCCGTACTTGCCGGCCAGCGTTTTAACGCGACCCTCCAGCTCGCCGGGGTCCTGTTGGAGAAGTTGTGCTCGCTCATATACGCGTTTAGCTCCTCCGTCACGCCGGCTACCTCGCCGCGGAGCTCCTCCACCGAGGGCCCCTCCGCGGCCTTCTTACCGCAGGCCGCGACGACGAACAACGCCGCCGCGCACGCCGTAATAACTATTATGTTCTTCCTCATTTTTCCGCCTCCTCCGGCCGGATCCGCCGGCCGCCGGCTTCCGGTTAGGTCTCGTCGCCCGGAGCGGGTTCCTCGCCTTTTTCGCAGGGGGCCGCGCCCTTACCCTCCAAGCACTCCGGACACGGTTCCTCGCAATCGCACGGCAGCGCCGTCCCGGCTTCCTCGAGCACGCGCTCCTCCATTTTTTTCTTGCAGCCC
>CP070633.1:766187-767566 GCA_020356085.1 Candidatus Coatesiibacteriota bacterium
TCCTGGCGGCGACGCCGCGGGGCCTTGCCTCGCTCGACGACGGCGACTACGCCGCGACGAAGTTTACTTTCCCCGGCGCGTGGAACGACGTGCGGGACGTGGCTTACGACAACGGCGAGGTTCTGATAACGTCGCGGCCCGGCCTTATTTCGGTTCCGGGAGACGGAGGCGAACCGCGAATATTCGATCCCCGGACGTGGCCGATTTACAAACCGGGGATAGAGGGCTTGTGCGGCGCAAAATACGGCGCGGAATATTTCGCCGGGACGAGCCACGGAATTCTCCAACTCGACGAAGAATTCGGCTTAAGGCGGCTATACGCGAAATTCCCGCGTTACGAGGGCGAGCCCGTACGCGCGTTACTGCCCTCCGGGCCGTTAATGTTGTGCGCGAGCCAAGGCGGCGGCCTGGCTTATATTAATCCTGATTCAGGTCATTTCGCCGTCAAGAAAGCGGGGGAGGGGATCTCCGCCGACGTCCTCTTCTCGCTCGCGGCCGACGACGAGCATATATACGTCGGCACGTACGACAAGGGCGTCGACGTGCTGGATAAGGATTTGAATTTCGAACGCAACGTCACCTGGGGCGACGGCCTGAGCCATACGGATATTTGGGCGGTCGCGGCCGACCCGCCGTGGCTCTGGCTCGCGATCCGCGGCGTGGGGATCAACGCGCTCCACCTCGAGACCGGCGAGGTCCGGCGGTACTACGCCCGCTACGGCCTAGGCGACGAGTACTGCAAGGCGATCGCGGTCCTGCCGCCGCGGGAGGGCCGGAAACGCCTCGCTTTCGGGACCGCCTCCGGCATCGCGGTGCTGGAGTACGACGGCGACCCCCCGGATTACACCGAAGGCGACTACGACGCTAATTATCCCTAACGTCTACATCTAGTAAGGGGAGAATATCACCGGCGACGAGAAAAAGATTATCCTGGGCACGGGCGTCACGCACGGCCTGGTCCACATGACGATGCTCGCGTTCGCGGCGGTCCTGACGCCGATGCGCGAGAGCGTGGGCGCGGGGCTGTTTGCGATTTCGGTCGTCGGCAATATCTCCTACTTCTCGTTCGGCCTGTCGGCGCCGGTGAGCGGGTTCCTGGCCGACAAGATCGGGTCCCGGCGGGTGCTAGTGATCTGTTGTCTGGGGATGGCCGCGGCCTCCCTCGGCGTGGCGCTGGCGCCTAATATCTACGTCCTGGGCGGGGCGCTGGGGGTGCTGGGGCTCGCGGCGGCGTTGTACCACCCGGCGGGCCTCTCGCTCATCGCGCGGCGGGTGGCGGGCGTCGAGAAGGCGATGGCCTATCACGGCATCTTGGGGACGCTGGGCCTCGCGCTGGGGCCGCTGGTCGCGGGGGCGATCGCCGCGGCGGCGGGATGGAG
>CP070633.1:767666-769041 GCA_020356085.1 Candidatus Coatesiibacteriota bacterium
CTCAAACGCATTTACCTCGAAATCGGGAACGGCGGCTTCGGCCCGGGCTACGGCCTGTACGGCTTCGGCACGGGCCTGGCGGAGGACCGCTACCCGGCGGCGCTGGAGGAGCTGTACGCGGCGCTGCGGGAGGAGCCGCCGGAGGGGCTGTCGTCCTGGCCGGAGGGCCTGCTTCCGGTGTGCACCTGGGGCTGCGCCATCGACTCCTACGTCGACTGTACGCAGCCGGCGTTCCCGGTGTCGGTGCTCAACCCGGAGTCGCACTGCCTGGAGAACGGCGAGGTGGAGGCAACGCTGACGACGGCCGACGGCGAGGTAATAAAGGTGGACAGCCTGGCGGAGGTCGGCCTGGACTTCGGCGGCGGCGGCGAGGCGTCGTCGGGCTTGGTACTACACAAGCCCTCCCTGGAGGAGTGGCTCGCGGCGTGGGCGCGGGGCGACGACCTGTGGGCGGAGATGGAGGCGCTGTGGTCCGGCGACCAGGGGGCGTGGCAAAGTGGCGGCCACGTACAGTGACCTGCGACGGCGGCCTCATACGATTGCGGTACGCCGTAATCGGAAACCGACCCTTCGAGGAGCGAAAGGAGTGAGATGGCCGAGAAATCGATCGCGATAATCGGCGCCGGCATCGCCGGCCTGGCGGCCGGGTGCTACGCCCGGATGAACGGCTTCAAGACCCATATCTTCGAGAGGTGGACCCACGCCGGCGGCGTGTGCACGTCCTGGGAGCGCAAAGGTTACACCTTCAACACCAGCCTGAACTGGCTCATGGGCTCCCGCGAGGGCGCGTATCACAAATTCTGGCGGGAGGTGGGAGCGCTGCAGGGGGCGGAGGTAGTGGACTTCGACCCGTTCTTCGCGTACGAGGCGGCCGACGGCCGAAGGGTTACGTTCTACAACGACCCCGACCGCCTTCGCGAACACCTGCTCGAGATCGCGCCGGAGGACGAGGCGACGATTAAGAAGTTTACGGGCGCGATCCGCCGCCTCGCCTCCTACGAGATGTCGGTCGATAAACCGCCCGCGCTCTACGGCCTAGGCGACCGGTTGAAGATGCTCGCCGGGATGCTCCCGTATATGGGCCTGTTTATGAAGTGGGGCCGCATGTCTATGCTCGACTTCGGCGCCAAACTCAAGAACCCGCTGCTAGCGGAGGCGATGTCGTACACGCTGTGGCCGGACATGCCGGTCTTTATTCTACTCCTGACGCTGGCCTATATGTGGCGGCGCAACTCGGGGTATCCGATCGGCGGCTCGCTCGCGTTCTCCGAAAGAATCGAGAAGAGGTACCTCGACCTGGGCGGCGAGGTCAGCTACCGGGCCCGCGTGGAGAAAGTCTTGGTGGAGGAGGACCGCGCGGTAGGCGTGCGGCTGG
>CP070633.1:769141-770448 GCA_020356085.1 Candidatus Coatesiibacteriota bacterium
CAACCTCCTGGTCCCCCTATCATATGACCTCGCCTCGGGCCTTGTCAACGGTAAATAGCCTCCCGCCGGCGCTCGCCTCCCCCCGCCCCGCCGCTATAAAATCCCCCTTATGACAATATCACATAAACTCGCAATCGCATTTTGCCCAAAACAATAGGCCGGCTTTCCGCCGGCCTTCTCCTTCCCGCGCCTCAGGGTTAACGCGCGACCTGACGGAACAACCTCTCGTACGCCGCCGCCGACTTGGCCCACGTCATCCGCCGGCCGAAGAGGTACGCCTTCCGACCGAGGTACCGCCGGGCGCCGTCGTGCGCCAGGAGGTTGGCGAACCAAAAGGCCAACGTCCGCCAGTCGCGGAAGGGCACCAGCACGCCGCGGTCGTCGCCCAACAGCTCCCGGGCGTACCAATACGGCGTCGAGACTATCGCTTTGCCGCAGGCCACGGCGTACGCCAGCGTCCCGGAGGATATCTGGTCCTCGTTCAAGTAGGGCGTAACGTATACGTCCGCGGCGCGGAGGTACGTCAAAAGTTCGTCCAGCGAGACGAAGCGGTTGACGAAGCGGACGTAGTCGTGGAGGCCCAGGCGGTCGAGGGCCTGCTGCAGGGAGGCCCGGTACGCCTCGCCGTAACGCTTTTTTATTGCCGGGTGGGTGGCGCCCAGGACGATATACAACGATTCGGGGAATTGCGGTAGGACGTCCGCCAGCGCTTTAATCGCGACCTGGACGCCCTTACGCGGGCTGATGAGGCCGAACGTCAGGACGACCTTCCGCCCCTCCACGCCGACGGCCTTTTTGAACGGCCCCGGGTCCGCGAACGGGACGTCGGGCGTGCCGTGGTGAACGACGTGGACCTTTTCGCGACGTACGCCGTAGCCGCGCGTCAGGAACTCGGCCGCCTTTTCGGCCATGACCACGACCGCGGCCGAGCGTTCGCAAACTTTGATAAGGACCTCGCGCTGCCTCGGCTTGGGCTCGGCGAGAACCGTATGCAGCGTCGTTACGACCGGTTTCTTCAGGCGCTCGAGGAAGTTTAGGACGTACCGGCCTACCCGGCCGCCGAAGATGCCGTACTCGTGCTGCAGCGATACGACCGCCCCGGCCGATTCGTTCACCAGCTCCGCGGCGGCGACGTAGTCTTCGAGCTTCGAGGCGCGGACGACGGTGCATACCTCGCCGCCGTACCGCCGAGGCCGCCGCCGCTCGCTCAGGGCGACCACCGAAATACTGCCCTCCGCGCCCAGCTTCTCGCCCCGACCCTGGGCCAGCGCCGACGCCAGGTCGTAGGCGAAAGTCGCCAAGCCGCA
>CP070633.1:770548-771843 GCA_020356085.1 Candidatus Coatesiibacteriota bacterium
ACGATCCACCCCTGCGGTAGAAAGTCGCCGCCTTCGAAATCCTCGGCCACGACGAGGCGCCACTCGTAGCCGGGGCCCGCCGGCTCGGCGCACGCCAGGAGGGTCAGGCCGATTCCCACGGCGGCCGCTCGCCGCCACGCCCGAGCGCCCCTCCGCCCCGCCACCTCCTACTCCTCCTCGTCCTCCAGGTCCGACCGCGGGACCTTCTCGTCGAAGCCGATCCGCCACCGCTCCTTGACCTTGGCGGGGTGGAGGCGAAGCCAGAGGTCGTCCGGTAAATACACCTTGACGCCGCAGAACTCACACGGCACGACGCGCTCCGTGCCGTCCACCATCAGCGCGCCGCCGCACTTGATGCAACTGAACGCTATAGGCTCCGCCGGCGCCTCCCCCTCTCCCCCCTCCTCCTTGCCCTGCAAAGTCCCGCCCACCAAGATCGTCGCCGGCGGGATACCCTCCTTGACCCAGTCGGGCACTGGGACGACCGGCATGTCGCGGTCGCACTTCGGGCACTTGTGAACGTACGGCGCCTTCGCCGGGTCGACGTCCAGCTCCGTCTTGCACTCCGGGCAGTACGGCTTGAGGCGGCCGTACATCATCGTCGTGTGGAACGTGCCGAAGATCTGCGAGTTGGACCCCTCCCCCTCCGCGGTCTCGCCGGTCCGCAGCTCCTCGTCGGTGTCCTTGAAGATGTCGATCCAGTAGTCGTGCGGGATGTCGATGTCGGCCTGGCAGCGGTCGCAGTGGGCGACCTCCCACGGCCCGTTCAGCGGCACCGGCCCGTCGCACTTCGGGCATTTGATGTTGACCTCGAAGACGCCATACAGCATAAGACTCTCCTATCTCCGGAAGGGGTTAAGACTCCGTTCGTTCGTACATTTTTACGATATACTGCGACGTCCGCCGCAGGAGTTGCATTTGGGAGGGTACGCGACGGCTGCGGATATCGCCGTAGACGACGAACCACCGCCTCTTCTTCCGCGCGGGGTGGAGGCGGAACCACAGCTCGTCCGGGAGGAAGACGTTAACGCCGCAGTAGGTGCAGCGGATCATGCGGTCGCGGCCGTCGACGAGGAGCGAGCCGGCGCATTGGGGGCACGTGAACGCCACCGGCGCGGCGGCCGCCTCCACGGCCTCGCCCTCCTCCGGTGGGGGTTCCGCCTTCTCCTCCTGGATTTCGGCGTTGAGGAGCCAGCGCGGAGGCGTTATCGCCTCCGCCAGCCAGGCCGGCGGCGGCGTCACGGGCGTCGTCGCCTCGCACCTCGGGCAGGTGTGATCGTACGAGGCCGCGGCCT
>CP070633.1:771943-773224 GCA_020356085.1 Candidatus Coatesiibacteriota bacterium
GCGATGGGCATCACCGGCACCGACGTCTCCAAGGAGGCGTCGGACATGATCCTCACCGACGACAACTTCGCCACCATCGTGGCTGCGGTGGAGGAGGGGCGAAGCATCTACGCCAACATCAAGAAGTTTATCCACTTCCTGCTGTCGTGCAACGTCTCCGAGCTCCTCGTCATGATAAGCGCGACCCTCGCCGGCTGGCCGCTGCCGCTTCTGCCTATCCAAATCCTATGGGTGAACCTCATCACCGACGGCGCGCCGGCGCTGGCCCTGGGCGTGGACCCGCCCGAGGTGGGCCAGCTCCTCAAACCTCCCCGCCCCAAACACGCTTTCCTCTTCGGCGCGCACGATTTAAGACTGTTGCCGCTGCAGGGGTTGATGATAGCCTTGGCCACGCTCGGCTCGTTCGTACTGGTCCTGCGCGTTTTCGGCGAGGGGCTGGCGACGGCGCGGACTTTCGCGTTCTCGGTGCTGACGCTGAGCCAGCTCTTCCACGCGCTGAACTGCCGGAGTCAGACGCGCTCGTTCTTCGCGCTGGGGCCTTTCTCCAACCCGTGGCTGTTGTGCGCCGTCGCTTTTTCGCTGCTGCTGCACCTAGGCATCGTGTACATCCCGTTCCTGCAACCCATCTTCCACACCGTACCGCTGTCGCTGCGCGACTGGGGGTTGATGTTCGCCATCTCGGCCTTGCCGCTCGTGTTTATGGAGATTTACAAGCCGCTGTACGCGCTGGTCAGGAGGATACGCCGCGAGCCCGAGGACTACTTCGGCGTCTTCCCGGAGTAGTTGCGCTTCGGGCGTGAGGGCGGTATAATATTTGCGTACTCGTTGGTTTCGGAGGCCGCGGGACGCGCGGCCTAAAAACTTTTGGCGAAGGTTGGGCCGCCTGGCGAAGCTTCTGTTCGTCCGCGTCGTGCGCGTCAACGCGTCGCCGCACCAGGTGGCTTCGGGCGTCGCGGTGGGCGTGTGGCTGGGCGTCTTTCCCACCTTCGGCCTGGCCGGGCCGGCGGCTTACGTTCTGGCGTGGATATTCCGGTTCAACAAGGCCGGCGCGCTGGCGGGCGCGGCGATTATGAACCCGCTCACGTCGCCTCTTTTTTGGGCCGCGTCGGCGATGTTGGGCGCCGCCTTCACCGGGACCGAATGGCACGCCGTCTACGGATTTATACGCGACGAGAAGTACGTGTGGGCGCTTTCGCGTACGACGTACGCGTACTTTTTGGGCAATTTGATAATCGCGACGGCGGCCGCGGCGCTGTGTTACGCCGGCGCGTTCGCGGCCGT
>CP070633.1:773324-774549 GCA_020356085.1 Candidatus Coatesiibacteriota bacterium
AGGTTGAGCGTCCGGTAGACGCGGAGCGACTCGCTGAACGAGCGGATCGCCTCTTTATGCTGGCCGGCCTCGAATTGGAGGGCGCCGATTTGGATGCCGGTGTCGGCCGAGCGGATCTGATTGCGGCCGCTGCGGAAGAGTTCGAGCGCGGCCTCGAAATCCTTGAGCGCCTGGTCGTTCTTCTCCTGGGACCGCAGGCCGCTCGCGCGGCCGAACGTCGCCTCCGCCTGGCCGTTCTGGTCGCCGAGGGAGGTATAGGTGCTCAGCGACTCGCCGAAGGCCTGGTTGGCGAAGTCGTTCTCGCCGAGCGCCAGGTGGGCCTGGCCTTTATATACCAACGTCTCCGCGATCTCGGCTTTGGTGTTGGCCGCGCGCTCGTACTCGAGCGCCTTGTCGAACATCGAGAGGGCCTTTTTGTTGTCGCCGGCGGCGACGAACGCGAGGCCCATGCGGTTGTAGACCGAGGGCACGTCTTTGGTATTGCCGGCCTTGTTCATCGCGCTGAGCGCGGCCTTGTAGTCTTCCTGCGCGCCGTCGTAGTTGTCCTGGTGGTACTTAACGTCGCCCAGCGCGGCGGCCGCGGCCCCCTCGCCGGCCGGGTCCTTAATGTTGCGGTAGATATTGAGGGCTTCGGAATACTTGCCGGAGGCGTTCGCGTAATCGCGCTTCGCCATGTGGGCCGAGCCCAGGTTCATAAGCGTTCCGGCGCGGCCGGGCTGGTCGTTAATGGCGGAGTAGGCCGCAAGCGCGTCGTCGAAGTAGTGGAGGGCGGTGTCGAAATCCTCCTTGGCGACGTACGTCCGGCCGAGGTCGTTCTCCACCTCCGCCACGCCCAGCTTGTAATCCTGGGCGCGGTTAATGCGGAGCGCCTCGTCGAAATAGCGGGCCGCGGAGTTGTAATCGCCCTTGGCGTAGTGCATGCGGCCGACGTTGGCCATCGTCTGCGCGACGCCGAGCTCGTTCTGCAGCAGGCGATTGGTCGCCAGCGCCTCGTTGAGGGCGTTGTTCGCCTGGTCGAAATCGCCCTGCGCGGTATTGACCGTGCCGACGGCGTTGAGCGCCAGCGCGACGTTGGTCCGGTCCTCCTTGGCGCGGAACGTCGCGAGCGCGGCCTCGTAGCTGGAGAGGGCCTGGGTATATTCGCCGCGGTCGAACTTAATGCCGCCGACGTTCATCTGCGCGAGGGCCTTGCCGGTCTCGTCGCCCTCCCGGCCGTAGTTCTGGG
>CP070633.1:774649-775829 GCA_020356085.1 Candidatus Coatesiibacteriota bacterium
GGCGACGTGAGCGGGTTCATAATCGCCGCGCCCGCCAGCGCGCCGGCCTTGTTAAACCGAAATATCCACGCCAGGACGTACGCCACCGGCCCGGCCAGGCCGAACGTCGGGAAGACGCCGAGCCACGCGCCCACCGCGACCCCCGCCGCCACCCGGTGCGGCGACGCGTTGACGCGCACGACGCGGACGTACAGCAGCTTCGCCAGGCGGCCCAGCCTTCGCCAAAAGTTCTTAGGCCGCGCGCGCCGCGGCCTCCGAAACCAACGAGTACGCAAATATTATACCGCCGCCGCGCCCGAAGCGCAACTACTCCGGGAAGACGCCGAAGTAGTCCTCGGGCTCGCGGCGAATCCTCCTGACCAGCGCGTACAGCGGCTTGTATATCTCCATAAAGACGAGCGGCAAGGTTGAGATGACGAGCATCAACGCCCAGTCGCGCAGCGAAAGCGGCACGGTGTGGAAGATGGGCTGCAGGAACGGGATGTACACGATGCCCAAGTGCACCAGCAGCGAAAAAGCGACGGCGCACAACAGCCACGGATTGGAGAACGGCCCCAGCGCGAAGAACGAGCGCGTCTGGCTCCGGCAGTTCAGCGCGTGGAAGAGCTGGCTCAGCGTCAGCACCGAGAACGCGAAGGTCCGCGCCGTGGCCAGCCCCTCGTCGAAAACGTGCAGCACCAGCGCGAAAGAGCCGAGCGTGGCCAAAGCTATCATCAACCCCTGCAGCGGTATCAGCCTCAAATCGTGCGCGCCGAAGAGGAAGGCGTGCTTGGGGCGGGGCGGCTTGAGGAGCAGGCCCACCTCGGGCGGGTCCACGCCCAGCGCCAGCGCCGGCGCGCCGTCGGTGATGAGGTTCACCCAAAGAATCTGAATGGGCAGGAGCGGCAGCGGCCACCCGGCGAGCGTCGCGCTTATCATGACGAGGAGCTCGGAGGCGTTGCACGACAGCAGGAAGTGGATGAACTTCTTGATGTTGGCGTAGATGCTCCGCCCCTCCTCGACCGCGGCCACGATGGTCGCGAAGTTGTCGTCGGTGAGGATCATGTCCGACGCCTCCTTGGAGACGTCGGTGCCGGTGATGCCCATCGCGACGCCGATGTCGGCCTCCTTGAGCGCGGGGGCGTCGTTCACGCCGTCGCCGGTCATGGCGACGACGGCGCCGCGCGCCCGCAGCGCCCGG
>CP070633.1:775929-777065 GCA_020356085.1 Candidatus Coatesiibacteriota bacterium
AAGCACGCCCGCAGCGAAGCCCAGAGCGCTTTCGGCGACGACGCCGTCTACGTCGAAAAATGTATCGTCCGGCCGCGGCACGTCGAGTTCCAGATTATCGCCGACGGGAGCGGCGCCGTCGTCCACCTGCACGAGCGCGAATGTTCCATCCAGCGGCGGCACCAGAAGCTCGTGGAGGAGTCGCCCTCCCCCGCGCTCGACGACGAACTGCGCGCGCGGATGGCGGAGGCCGCGGTCCAGGCCGCGCGGGCCGCAAACTACCTTAACGCCGGCACGATCGAATTCCTGTTGGATGGCGAGGGCAGCTTCTACTTCCTGGAGGTCAACGCGCGACTGCAGGTCGAGCACCCGGTGACCGAGCTGGTAACCGGCGTCGACCTGGTCAAGGAACAGCTCCGCGTGGCGGCGGGAGAGGCGCTGTCGTTCGCCCAGGAGGACGTAGAGCCGCGAGGCGCGGCGATCGAGTGCCGCATCTCGGCCGAGGACCCGGCCAACAACTTCTACCCCGCGACGGGGACCATCTCGCGCCTCCGCCTCCCCTCCGGCCCGGGCGTCCGCTTCGACGGCGGCATCGCCCAGGGGTACGAGGTGCCCATCTATTACGACCCGCTGATCGCGAAGCTGATCGTCTGGGCGGAGGACCGGCCGCTCGCGATAGAGCGGATGCGTCGCGCCCTCAACGAGTTCGTGCTGGAGGGGGTGCCGACGACGATCCCGTTCCACCGCTGGGTGATGGCCTCGGAGGCGTTCCGCTCCGGCGTTTTCGACACCTCCTTCGTCGAGAGCGAGTTCCGGCCGGAGGCGGCGCGCGCCGAGGGCCTCGAGCAGGCGGCGGCCGTCCTGTGCACGCTGCTCACCCACTTCCGCGAACGGACCGCGCCCGCCTCGGCCGAACCGAGCGCCGACGGCGCCTCCGCCGGCGACCCCTGGCGGCTGGCCGCGCGGCGGGAGGGCGTAGGGAGCGAATGAAGTACTGGACGACCATCGGCGAACGCTCGTACGAGCTGACGGTGGAAGGGGAGGGCGCCGCGCTCGCCGTCGCCGTGGACGGCCGGCGCTGCGACCTCGACTACTACGAGGTAGCGCGAGGCGCCATCTACTCGCTCATCCTGGACGGCCACTCCTACGAGTTGTGG
>CP070633.1:777165-782165 GCA_020356085.1 Candidatus Coatesiibacteriota bacterium
GGCTCGTTCGCCGGAACGCCGTGGTACGAGGCGCTGGTCGCGCAGTACCGCGCGGAGGCCGCGGCCGCCGGATACCCCTCCGTGGCCGCGTATATGGGCGAGGCGGCCCAGGCCTTCGCCGACTACGTCGCCGGCGGCGGGTTCCTCTTCGCTATGTGCGCCGCGACCGACACCCTCGACCTGGCGCTCGCCGCGCACGGCGTCGACGCCGTCGCCTCCATATTCGACGATACGCCGCTCGAACCGCGCTTTAACGAAAAGCTGGACTTCGACCGCACGCTCGCCTTCACCGACTTCGAGCTCTACCCCAACCCCTACCTCTACGAGTATTCGGACGTCGACACGCCGCGCTCGATCTCGCCGGCCGTGGACCCGCTCAATCCGGGCTCGTTCACGCTGTTCGCGTTCAGCGCCAAGGCCGACACCGTCCCCACCATTCTCACGCAGAACCACCGCGCGCGCATTACCGAGTTTATGGGCCAGACGACCGCGTTCACGCGGAAGACCATTAAGCGGAACGTCGTCATTTTGGCGACGGTCGACGGCTACGAGGAGGCGAAGTACGTGTACGGCAACCACGGCGAGGGGTTCTTCTCGTTCCTCGGCGGCCACGACCCGGAGGACTTTCAGCACTTCGTCGGCGAGCCGCCGACCGACCTCCGTTTCTACCGGAACTCGCCCGGCTACCGCCTCATCCTCAACAATCTCCTCTTCCCCGCGGCGCGGCGGGAGGAACTGAAGACATGAGTCGAGGCCGGAGATGGAGATGGGGCCTCGCGGCCGCCGTCGGGGCGGCCTTGTCGTGCGGCAGCGGCGCCGCGGAGGAAGTCGTCGTCCACGCCGACCTCCCCTATTACGACGGCCCGGGCGCCGACGCCAAGAAGCACCTCCTAGACCTTTACCTCCCCGCCGAGGCCCAGAATTTCCCCGTGCTCTTCTTCGTCCACGGCGGCGGCTGGCGCCACGGCTACAAGGACGGCTGGTTCAATCCGTTCCCCCGCCTCGGGAACGGCCTCGCGCGGCACGGCGTCGGCGTCGTCGTCACGACGTACCGCCTGGCGCCCAAGCACAAATTCCCGGCGCAGGCGGAGGACGTAGCCCGCGCGGTCCGGTGGACCTACGAACATATCGACGAGTACGGCGGCGACCCGGGGCGGATATTCCTGTCCGGCCACTCCGCCGGCGCGCACCTGGCGGCGCTGGTCGCGCTCGACTCGCGGTATTTGGAGGCGGAGGGCGTACCGCCGGAGGTTGTGGCGGGCGTCGCCGGCTTGAGCGGCCCGTACGATATAACCTTTATGAAGGAAGACGCCGGTTGGTTCTTGAGATGGTACGGCATAACGCCGACGTTCGGCGAGGAGGCGGAGGCGCTGGAGGCGGCCTCGGCGCCGCGCTACGCCTCCGCGGCGGCGCCGCCGTTCCTCCTCCTGTACGCGGAGGGAGACATCCCGCACCTGGCGGCGCAGGCGTACCGCCTCTCAACGGCGCTGACGAGGCTGGGCGTCCGAGCGCCGGTTTACAAAATCGAAGGCCAGAACCACTACACGATAATCTACTACGCCGGCCAGGAGGGGGAGGAGACGACGGCCTTGATCCTGGACTTCATAACGGAACACGGGACGAGGTTCGCCGACCGCTCAATACCCGAATAGCCGCTCCTGCTCCGCCACGCGTTCCCGCCGTAGCTTAACGTTCAAAATCAGGCCGACGGCCAAGAGCGACGCCACCGCCGAGGAACCGCCGTAGGAGACGAACGGCAGCGGCAGGCCGGTGACGGGGATCAGGCCGACCGCCATCGCCGCGTTGACGACAAACTGCGTGAAGAAGAGAACGCCCAGGCCGAACGCCATAATTCCGCCGCGGCGGTCGGCGGCGCGATGGGCGATCAGGAACGTGCGGAAGATAATTACTCCGAAAAGGATCACGACCAGCAGGCAGCCGAGAAAGCCCCACTCCTCGCCCCATGCCGGCAGGACGAAGTCGGTGTGGCCCTCCGGGACGAAACCGGAGTGGACCTGCGTCCCCTCCATAAACCCCTTCCCGAAGAGGCGGCCGGAGCCGAGCGCTATTTTGGCTTGGATGATGGAATAGCCGGCCCCGCGCGGGTCCGCCGTCGGCGCCAGAAACGACAGTAGCCGGGCCTTCTGATAATCTTTGAGCAAACCCCACAACAACGGCGTCGCCGCGCCGGCCAACACGCTCGCGCCGAAAAGCGCGCCCCGCTCCCACCACCGCACCCGCGCCAAGAGCGCCACCGCCGCTACGACCGCCAAGAACGCCAGGAACGCCGTTAACTTGAACGACAGCGCGAGCGCGGCGAGGGGGGCCGCCAAGAGTACCAGAAACGTAACCGGCGCGCCGGCCCAGTAGAGGCAGGCGAACAATAACGGCACGAAGACGGCCGCCGTCCCCAGGTCGGGCTCGACGGCGATCAGAACCGCCGGTACGGCCGCCACCGCTATCGGCAAGAGGTACTGCGAGAGGCGGTCGAGGCGACGGAAGAGGTCCAGGAGGAGCGCGAGCGTCATCACCGTCGCGAGTTTGGCGAATTCCGAGGGCTGGAACGTGAGGGGCCCGAGCGTTAACCACCGGTACGCCGCGCCACCCCACAATATGGCGCGCGCCGCCAGTACGCCGAGCGCGGCGAGCATTAGAACGTACGCCACCCACGAGAAGCGAATCGCCCACCGATAGGGGACGGCGAGCGCAGCGCCCAGCGCCAACCACCCCAGGCCGAACCACAACAGCTGGCGCCAGAAGTATTCTCCCCCCTCCGCCGCGGAATACACCGCGGCCAGGCCAACCACGGTCAACGCCGCGGTTGCGGCCAGCAGCGGGAGGTCGAGGCGTCTCCCGAGACGATCCGGGCGCGCCACTATCCGGCCTCCTCCCCGTGCGGCGGCGGCTTTTCCAAATCGTCGGGGGTCACGCCCAGAGGCGGGGCCGGCCAAGCCTCCTCCCCCACGACGTTGGCGCGGCAATACCCGACGATCTCCTTCGCCCACTTAATGTACGACTCTCCGTAGCCGCCGTTCTCAATCAGGATGCAGACCGCGACGCGCGGCGCGTACGCCGGCGCGAACCCCGTAAACCACGCGTGCGTGTCGCCGAACGGGTTCTCGGCGGAGCCGGTCTTTCCGGCGAGGTAGTGCGCGTTGACGCCGTACCGGTTGACGACGCCTATAAGGCCTCGGGCTACCGCCACCCGCGTCTGGGGCCGCAGCGCCACCGTACCGCGGACCTGGGGCGGAAACGAGGCGCGGACGACGCCGTCGCCGTCGACGGCGCGGGCTACCAGGCGGGGCCGTACGAGGCGGCCGCCGTTGGCGAACGCGCTGAACGCGAC
Organism: Candidatus Coatesiibacteriota bacterium; assembly: GCA_020356085.1. Lineage (GTDB taxonomy): Bacteria > RBG-13-66-14 > B26-G2 > WVWN01 > WVWN01 > WVWN01. The sequence continues at coordinate 780,512 of CP070633.1, forward strand.
GAGCTCCTGCAGCGGCGTGAGGAGGACCTGACCCTGGCCGATGGAGTTATTCAGGACCTCGCCCCGGGGCCATTTCTTCCCCCACTTCCGTTCGAGCCGCTCCCTGCTCGGGATCAAGCCGTCGTTCTCGTGGGGGAGGGGGATGCCGGTGAGGTCGCCGTACCCCCAGAGGCGCGAGTACTTGTTCAGGTTGTCGATCCCGACGCGCAGCCCCACCTGGAAGAAGAAGACGTTGCACGAGTTCTTCAAACCGCCGGAGATATCCAGCGCGCCGTGGCCGGAGGGATTCCAGCAGTGGAACAACCACCGGCCGTAGCGGAAAACGCCGCCGCACGGGAGGGGCATCCGGTCGCCGGGTTTTACCAGCCCCTCTTCCAACGCGGCCGTAGCCGTGATTAGTTTGAAGGTCGACCCGGGGGGATACGAACATTGAATCGCGCGGTTGAGGAGGGGGTGGTCGGGGGCGGTCACGTACTCGACCCACTTGGCCCTCGGGATCCCGCCGGCGAAATCGTTGGGGTCCAACGGAGGGGAGGAGGCTAACGCCCAAACGTCGCCGGTATGGGGCTCCATGACGATAATCGCGCCCCGCCGGCCCTCCAGGAGACGCTCGACCAGTTGTTGCAACTCGAGGTCCAGCGTCAGGTGCAAGTCGTACCCGGCGCGGGGAGGTTCCTCCTCTTCGGCGTACTCCAGGCCGAGTTTCTTCTCCAACGCGTTGACCTCCACGGTCTCGTAGCCGTCCCTGCCCCGCAAATATTCCTCGCAGGTATACTCCAACCCCGCGAGGCCGACCGTGTCGCCCAACTTGTATCCCTTCGGCCGCAGCGAGGCCAGCCGCTCCGGCCCGATTTCGCCGACGTAGCCGAGGACGTGACACGCGAGCGAGCCGTAAGGATAGTAGCGCCGGGGCCGTGAGGCCACCGTCATTTCGGGGTAGGTCGCGCGCACCTCCTCGAAGGCGTAGATCTCCTCCGGCGCCAAGCCGTCCGCGACCTCCGCCGGCTCGTACGGGAACTCGCGATTCTCGTCGATCGTGGCCGCCAAGTCCCCCGCGTTCGTCCCGAGGTAGGCGCTCGCGCGGGCCAGCGCCTCCTCCGGCCACGCCTCCGCCGACGGCAACATCCACAACAACGAGTAGGAGGGCCGATTTCCCGCCAGGAGATGGCCCGCGCGGTCGTAAATCCGGCCCCGCGGCGCGCGCACCGGAATCCGGCGGAGCCGGTTCTGTTGGCTGAGGACGTAGAAATCGTCGCCGGAGGCGAGCTGCAACTCGGCGAGACGGAACGTCAACGCGCCGAAAACGACGGCGGCCGCCGCCACCGCGAGGATTAAACGTACTCTAGAGTCCATCTTCCGTTACTTGCGGCACTGCCTCCGAGACGGCCGCGACCGCCATCTGCCTTCCAGCCGCCTCCCCTTCCCGGCGCCAGGAGGCGAAGAGCTCGGCCTCGCACGCGGTGCACGTCGCGAGGCGGTAGATGTTATCGGGCAGGAGACCCGCCTCCTGGCCGACGAGTTCGTTGGCCTGGGCGAGGTCGAGGCGGCGCGTGCCGCCCGTTTCCGTCAAGACCTGCCCGAGGCGCCTCCCGAAGGCTTCTTCCGCCGCCGAGACGACGGGGGCGCCGGCGTCGGAGCAACAGGGGCCGACGCC
>CP070633.1:782265-793384 GCA_020356085.1 Candidatus Coatesiibacteriota bacterium
TTGATCGGCATCGTCCAGGCGTTGGTGACGCCGGGGAAGGCGAAGGAGGCGTCCATCTCGCGGATGAGTTTCTCGTAGGTCATCCCCTCCCGCCACTCGCGCTGGGGTTTGAGGACGACGGTCGTCTCCACCATGGCCATCGGCGCCGGGTCGGTCGCCGTATCGGCGCGGCCTATCTTGCCGAAGACGGTATCGACCTCCGGAAACGTCTTGAAGAGCTTATCCTGGACCTGGAGCAGGCGGCCGGCGGTCGTCGGGCCGATGCCCGGGAGGGTCGTCGGCATGTACAAAATCGTGCCCTCGTGCAGCGGCGGCATGAACTCCGAGCCCAGCGCCAGGAAGGCCGGGATCGAAATCGCCAATATTACCAAGGCGGCCGCGATCACGGCCCGCCGGTAGCGGAGCGCGAAATCCACCAGCGGCTGGTACGCGCGGATTAGCGCGCGGCTTATAGGGTTCTTGCGCTCCGGCCGGATCTTGCCGCGAATGAGCCAGATCATCAGGACGGGGACCAGCGTGACCGAGAGGAAGGAGGCGAAGAACATCGCGAACGTCTTCGTGAACGCGAGGGGTTTGAAGAGCCGCCCCTCCTGCGCCTCCAGCGTGAAGACCGGCAGGAACGAGACCGTTACCACCAACAACGAGAAAAAGAGCGGCTTCCCCATCTCCTGGGCCGCCGCGACGATCACGCGCCGCCGATCGGCGCCCGGCGGCGCTTGCTCCAGGCGTTTGTGGGCGTTCTCCACCATGACGACCGCGGCGTCCACCATCACGCCAATCGCGATGGCGATTCCCCCGAGCGACATGATGTTGGAGGTCAGGCCGAGGTAGAACACCGGGATGAAGCCGATGACGATCGCGACCGGGAGCGTTATGATCGCGACGAGCGAGGAGCGGAAGTGGAAGAGGAAGATAACGCACACCAGGCTGACGATGAGCATCTCCTCCGCCAACTTCTCCGCCAGCGTCCGGATCGACTCCTTGATTAGGTCCGAGCGGTCGTAGGTGGTGACGATCTCGACGCCGGGCGGCAACGCACCCTCCACCTCCGCGATCTTGTCCTTCACGCGGTTGATGACGTCGAGGGCGTTCTCGCCGTAGCGCATTACGACGATGCCGCCGACGACCTCCCCCTCGCCGTTGAATTCCGCAATCCCCCGGCGCATGTCCGGGCCGAACGTCACGACGCCGACGTTCTTTATCAAAATCGGGACGCCCCGCTCGTCGACGCCGACGGCGATCTCCTCGATATCCTCCAGCGAGTCGATGTAACCCCGGCCGCGGACCATATACTCTTTGCCGCTCAACTCGACGACGCGGCCGCCGACGTCGTTGTTGGAGCTGCGGATCGCCGCGACGACCTTCGTCAGCGGCACGCCGTAGTACGCCAGCTTGTTGGGGTCCACCTTGACCTGGTAGGTCTTCTCGAAGCCGCCCACGCTCGCTACCTCGGCGACGCCGGGGACCGACTCCAGCCAGTACTTCAAGTGCCAGTCCTGAAAGGTGCGGAGGGAGGCGAGGTCGTTCTGGCCGGATTTATCTACCAGCACGTACTGGAAAACCCACCCTACGCCGGTCGCGTCCGGCCCGAGGGTGGGCGTAACGCCCGGCGGCAGCTTCCCGCGCGCCTGGCTGAGATACTCCAGGACGCGGCTCCGGGCCCAATACATGTCGGTCCCGTCTTTAAAGATGACGTTGACGAAGGAGAGGCCGAAGAAGGAGTACCCCCTAACGACCTTAACGCGGGGCGCGGCGAGCATCGAGGAGACGAGCGGGTACGTCACCTGGTCCTCTACCAGGTCCGGGCTCCGGCCCGGCCACTCGGTGAAGACTATTACTTGGACGTCGGAGAGGTCGGGAATCGCGTCGAGGGGAACGCGTGCCAAAGCCCAGACACCCCAGACGACGGCGAACGCCGTGAAGATAACGACGAGGAACTTGTTGCGGGCCGCGAGGTCGACGAGTTTGCGCAGCATGGCCGCTCAGCTCAGTGCTGGTGCTCACCCGCCATTCCCGCGAGCGCGCCTTTTATCCGGCTCTCGGAGTCGAGCAGGAAGTTGCCGCTCGTCACGACCTCCTCGCCCTCCTCCAAGCCCGCCGCGACGATATAGTAGTCGTCCACTTTCGCCGCGACCGTTACGTCGCGGACCTCGAAATGGCCCCCCTCGTGCGCGACGAAGACGATCTTATGTTCGCCGGAATCGAGTACGGCCTCCGCCGGCACGACTAGATGCTCGCCGAGTTCCTGTTCGATGCTGATATCGGCGAACATGTCGGGCTTGAGCTTCAAGCCCGGGTTGGCGACGTCGAGGCGGAGGCGGACCGTCCGCGACCGCGCGTTCAGGAAGGGGTAAATAAACTTCACGGTCCCCTCCAGCGGCTCGGCGGGATAGTAGGGAAGGGTTATCTCCACCCGCTGGCCCACCTTCACGAACGGGATCTCGTACTCGTAAATATCGGCCTCCAACCATACGCGGGAGAGGTCCGCGACCGTGTAAAGGGGCATCCCCGGCTGGACGTACATCCCTATTTGAGCGTGCTTATTCAATACGTACCCGCCGTAGGGGGACCGCACCGTAAGGGCCTTCAGCGGCCGGCCGGAATCGACGAGGCGCTCGACCTCGCCCGGCCTAACGTCCCAATACTCGAGCCGCCGCTCGGCCGCCTCCCGCAGCGCCTCCGCGCCCCAGGTAACCTCCTCCGACCCGCTTGTCCCCAACTCCCGCGCCGTCTCGCTCGCGACCAGATACTCCTCCTGCGTCGCGTAGACCTCGGGGCTGTAAATCGAGAGCAGCGGCTGCCCCGCCGCCACGGGCTGGCCGGTCGAGTCGACGTACAGGCGGTCGATCCACCCGTTAACTTTACTGTGGACCAAATAGACGCGCCTCTCGTCGGGGACGACCGTCCCGACGGCGCGGACCGTCCGCGTTACCTCCTTCCGCTCGACGGGAGCGGTCGTTATGCCGATGAGCTGCTGCTGGCGCGGGTCCAGCTCCAGCGAGGCGAACCCCTCCACCTCCGAGGCGTGCTCGCCGTGCCCCTCCTTCTCCTCCACCGGGACCAGGTCCATCCCGCAAATCGGGCATTCGCCCGGGCGGTCGGAGGTGTAGTAAGGGTGCATCGGGCAATTGTAGACCTGGCCGGAGGGGCCGCCGGCGAAGGGGAAGCCGCCGACCCGATGCTGGTGGATCAGCAGGCCTCCCCCGGCGGCCAAAACGACCGCGGCCATTATGGCACCCGCTATAATTCGCGCTCTTTTCTGGCTACTCATAACACCACGACCTTTTTGCGAAACCTATTTACATCCCGCCGTGGCCGGACTCCTCCTCGGCGGGGGCCTCGCCCTCTTCCTCCGCCAGTACGAGGTCCATGCCGCACGTCGGGCACTCGCCCGGCTCGTCCGAGGTCACCTCGGGGTGCATCGGGCAGGTGTACGAGGCGGCGGCCGTCTCTTCGACCTCCATTGCCGTCTCCGCCTGGGCGATCTCATCCGCCGGCACCAAGTCCATACCGCAGCTTGGGCACTCGCCCGGCTCGTCGGACGCGACCTCGAGATGCATGGGACAGGTGTAGGTCGTTCCCTCGGCCGCCTCTTCGGCCTTCTTGCCGCAGCCTACAAACGCCGCGCCGCCGGCGAGGGCGACGCCCACGATTAGAACCGTCAACGCCGTAGTTGTCTTCCGCATTCGGTTACCTCCGTTAGGTTATAGATAATCGCTCGGTAGAATGCCGTTAATAGAAACGTTCGCCGACCAAAGCCTCCAGGGAGGCGATCGCCTGGTGCCGGCGAACCTGGAGCTCGACGTATTCCTTCTCGAACCGGTACAACGCGAGCCGGGTTCGGAGCACGGAGGCGAAGTCGACTTTTCCGGCTTCGTACGCCGCGAGCGTGGACCGCGCGGCCGCCTCCGCCTGCGGCAGAATCCCCTCCTCGTACAGCGGAATTTCCTCCTCCGCGGTCGCGACCGCGGCGGCGAGGTCTTCCAGCTGCCACAACACCTCGTTCCGCGCGTCCGTTCGACTCGCCTCCGCCGCGCGCACCGCCGCCTCCGCCCGCGCCGCCTCCCGACCGCGCTTGACGGTCCCGACGAGCGGCAAGCTTACGCCGGCGGAAAACGACCAGAAATCCTCCCCAGCCACCGGGTCCATCGGCACCTCCGCGCGGAGACGGTACCCCACGCCGGCGGTAACGTCCGGAACGTACGATAGCTTCGCCAGCGAGCGGCCGGCCTCCGCGGAGGCCATCCGTTCCTCGGCCGCCCGCAGGGAGGGGTGGGAGGCGAGCGCCTTGGCCACCAGCTCCTCCCGCGAATACGGGACGACCACCTCCGGCAGCCCGGCGAGCGGAGGAAGTTCCGCCTCCGGCTCCCGGTTCAACAGGACGTTAACGCGGCCGCGGGCGGCCGCAGCGCGCCGCTCGAGTTTCAACAGCTCGGCGCGCGGCCGCGTCCGCTCGAGCTGGGCGTTTAACACGTCGGCCTGCAGGCCGCGGCCAGCGGCGTACCGCGCCAGCGCGATCCGCTCGTAATCCGACCACCACGCGAGCTGCTGCGCCGTAATTTCCCGGAGCGCGGAGGCGAGGTATAAGTCCAGGTACGCGTATTTGGCCCGCTCGACCAGGCGAAGCCGCACGGCCTCGGCGTCGGCCGCGGCCGCTCCGGCCCCGCCCTCCGCCGCCCGCCGGCGGTACGTATTTTTCCCGGGAAGGGGAATCGTTTGCCGGAGGTACAATTGCCACCCCGACATCGGCGTCCGGTCGAAGGTCATCTCCTCCGCCGGGAGGTTCGAAGCCTCGACCATAAGTTGGGGGTCGGGCCACAACCCCTCCGCTCGAGCCGCGCGGTCGAAAGCCTCCGCCCGGGCCGCGGCCGCGACGCCGGCGGCGTTCACCTCCGCCACGGCGTCCGCTAACTCCCCCGCCTCCAAGGTGGGCCCGAACTGCGCCGCGGCCGCCGCCGGCCCCAGCACCCAGACCAGCCAAAGCCGGGGATTTCGAAGTACACGGCGGCAAATACTTTTTAACACTACTACTCCCTACTCCATCGCTCCGCGCCGTATGCGGGGGGCGTCAGCGTCGCCTTTTAATAGTGTGCGCCCGCCGGATCGCCCCCGCCACAGCGCAATGAAGCCTATGATGCCGTTTTGCAACATGACCGATTTAGTCATTAAAATAAAAAAAAATTAACGCAGGAATTTATCTAGGGAGGTGATCAATTCCCGCGTCAGGCGTTCGCCCCGCCCAGCCGCCATGGCCTCTTTCACGCAGCTGTTCATGTGCCGCTGCGTAACGAGGAGCGCCACCTTCTCCAGCGCCCGCCGCGCGGCCGTAATTTGGTCGACGACGTCGATGCAATATTTGCCCTCCTCCAACATACGTGCGATCCCGCGCACCTGCCCTTCCACGCGCGCGAGTCGCGCGAGCAGCAAGTCATTCGTAATCGTAAGGTCTCTGTTGGCCTCGTTAACCATACCTGATACCCGTATAATGTATAACATATATAACCGAACAAGTCAAGTATTTTTTTCGGGCCTAGGGAAAAAAAAGAGCGGCCCGAAGGCCGCCCGCGGTTTTCCCGTCCGGCGAATCCGCCGTTAAGAGCCAGTCGGGGGCTCGATATTAAAATCCAATAGCTCGTAGGTTACTGTCCGCCAATCGATTAGCCTCGGCGGGACGGAGGTATCGTATTCTTTATACGTGTAATAGAAGCCGACGAGGCCCTTATTTTCGGCGTAGTACTCGTTCCAAGTTTCGGGTCTATACTCGTTGCCGTTGTCGTAGAACATCTCGCGGCAATCGAATCGTCCCGCCGGCGTAGTCCGAATCTGATCGCCGCGATACTGGAGGGGGAAGTCGACGACGAGACCGGTTTGGGTCCACGTCCCCTTCGCGATGTTATTTTGCATAAGATACACGAAGAGGCCGTTGCGTTCGAGGTCGCACCGGTCCTCCTCGGAAGTATTGCCTGCCACGGGCGAGGCAGTGAGGTCGGGCTGAGGCACGCCGTCTTTTTGCACGTCTATAAGGTACGCGAGCCGCCCCTTGTTTTGATAATTGGTTTCCTCGTCGTAGATTTCGAGCCTGACCTTGTAGGTTCGGGGCGGCGTAAACGAGCGTTCCTCCGTTACCTGGTATTCCCACCAATTGCCCACGGTCGTGGGCATCCACTTGCAATAACCTCGGCGTTGTGTCGTAACGGTCGGGCCGTCGTCGCAGTTCACCGCAATCAAGGCCAGAGCCCCGAGCGTTAATATCCATACAACCCTACGTTGCCTCATAGCTTCACCTCCACGTCTGCCTCCGCCATTCTAATTAACGGCCCCCGCTTTGTCAACCCGAAACGTACGGCCGCCGATGGCACGTAAGTCTTTCCGAATACAGAACACTCCACTTTTCCGTTGACAAACTCCCTTTTTTTATTAGAATGGAAGCAGGTAGGAGCTCCTACCGCTCGGACGTAGCAGATAGGAGGGCTCGATATGAGACGCATCGTTTATATAGGGTTGTTAACGTTGGCTTGCGCGGGTTCCCTTCACGCCGCCTGGAAATACGTATATTATTACGGCGGCTTCGGAAGGTCGGACGGTGCTTTCGCCTTCCCCTCCGGTGTGGCCGCGGTCTCGGGGAGCACGAGCCGCTATGTCTACGTAGCGGATACGGGAAACCACCGCATCCAGCAGATTCGGATCTACGGGACTACCGGCAGTACGCGGGGTAGTTTCGTCAATAAATGGGGATCGTACGGTTCCGGAAACGGCGAATTCATCAACCCCACCGGCGTAGCCTATTCGGAAACAAAAGATTACATTTACGTCGCGGACCAGGGCAACCACCGGATCCAGTACTTCGACGCCTCGGGCTCGTTCCTGGGGAAATGGGGTTCGTACGGAAACGAAGCCGGCTCGTTCAAGCGACCCTGGGACGTAGGAGTCTCGCCCCGGAACGGCTTCGTCTACGTAGCCGACAGCGGAAACGACCGCGTCCAGTACTTCACGCCGACCGGCTCGTATCTGGGCGGCTGGGGCGTCCCGGGAGCTTCGAGCGGCGACTTCCGCAACCCGCGGGGTATTGCCGTTACGCGCGGGACCCACGTCTACGTATCCGATACCGGCAATAACCGTATTCAGCTCTTTACCTATAAGGGAGTCTGCCTGGGCGAGTGGGGCTCGTTCGGGTCCGGCGACGGCCAGTTTAAGGACGCCCGCGGTGTCGCTTACTCGTACGAATCGGAAGTCTTCGTCGCGGACGCCGGGAACTCGCGGGCCCAAAGGTTCACCGCGGCCGGCGAATTTCAGGAAAAGTTCGCTACCGAGCTCGACATACCCACCGACATCGACGTCTGGCCCCACGGCCTCCGCTTCGTCGTGGTCGATTCGGGCCGGCACCGCATCTCCTGGTGGGAACAAGAAAACCGAGTAAGCGTTTTGCCGGAATCCCTGGGCCGGGTCAAAGCCCTTTTCCGGTAGGCATTGCTCCGGGGCGACGGCGAAACCGAAAATTGATTGATTATCGCCGCCGGTTATTGTAGCGTTTTAACCGTGATAACACACACTTTTTCCCGGGCGGTTCTCTTTCTCGCCTTTTTGTCGTTGACCTTGTTCGCGGCCAACGCCGCGGCCGAGGACTACGACTTCCGCTTTCACACCTACCCCAACCCGTTCCTCGCCGGAGAAGAGTCGGCGACCGTAACCTACCGGCTTCCCGTCGGCGGTTCCGTCTCCATATACGTCTACGATTTCGACGGGAACCGCATACGGACCGTCGTGGAGGACGCCAAACGTACCGTCGGCGAACACACCGGCGACGAGTTCTGGGACGGGGGCGACGACGACGGCAAAATTGTCGCCGCCGGGCCGTACGTACTGGTGCTGGAGGCCCGCCTGGAAGGCCAGGTCCACCGAGTAACGTTCGTCGCGGTCGCGCGACGGTAACCGTCGCTGTCCGCTCTCCCTAATCCGTCATGCCCGCGAAATCGATCCGGTTACTCCTATTGATCCTGGGCGCGCTGGCCGCCGCGGCCGGAGGCGCGGACCGGTTCGCGTTCTCTGACGCGCGCTCCCTCGCGCTGGGCCGAGCGCCCGTAATAGACGCCGGCGTATATTCGCTGACCCTCAACCCCGCGTTCCTGGTCGAACTCCCCTCCCTCCAATTCGGGTTTACTCATACCCAACACCCCGCGCCGAATACTACGGCCGAATTTGCGGGAGCGGCGCTCCCGCTGGGGGATTACGGCGCCCTCGGCGCCGGGTTCGGGACGCTGCTGGTCAACAACGTCGCGGCGTACGACGACCGCGGCTATTCCTTGGGTGACTTCCTCTACCACGACGACCGCTTCGCGGCCGGATACGCTTACCGGCCGTGGGAATGGCTCGCCGGAGGCCTCGCCGCCCATTACGACCGCCACCAAACCGGCCCCGGGGAAGGCGCCACCCGCACGGCGTTCGGCCTGGACGTCGGCGGTTTTCTCCGAACGCCGCCCCTCTTCGCCGGGCCGTTTACGCTCGGCGTTACGGGGCGAAACCTGGTCGGAACGAAGCGCACGACGAAACTCGGCGAGTACCAGGAGGAACCCCTCGCCGGCGCGGCCGGCCTATCGTGGGGACGTTATTTCGGCGACCAGCGCCTCCTGATAGTGGCCGGCGCGCCGTTCAACAAACCGATCACCCTCGCCGTTAACGCCGAAGTCTTAATCGCCGCCCGGTTCGCGGCGCGCGCCGGAGCGCTCGGAACGCGCTACGACGACGGCGAGATGGAGACCTGGCCCTCCGGAGGCGCCGGCTACAACACCGACCTCCTTTCCTTCGACTACTGCTACCAGGGCCGCGCGCTGGGCGCTTTCCATTATTTCTCGGTTTCGATCAACCCCGGCCGAGAATCGCGCACCGCCGCCGAAATGCGCCGCCGCACGGAGGCCCTCCTCGCCGAGGGGATGGCTTATTTCGAGGCGGGCAACTACTCGCTGGCCCGCTCCCGGTTCGACGAGGTTTTGAAGCGCGACCCGAAAAACGCCCAGGCCAAGGAACATCTCGTCAAAGCCGAATACTTCGTCCTAATGGCGGAGGGCGATAAATACCTCAAAGAACAGGATTGGAAACGGTCGCGGGAGGCGTTCGAGGAGGCGTTGAAACTAGTCCCGGAGGACTTCCTCGCAACGGAGTATTTGGACCGCGTCAACCAACTGGAGAAGGAAGAACTAGCCCGCATCGCCGAGGAACAGCGGATCCGGGAAAAACTCGCCGCCGTCGAGGCCGCCAACAACCGCGGCAACCACAAAGAGGCTATTAAAATCTGCCAGGAAATCCTGGCCGCCTACCCCGACAACGAGGACGCCGCGGTCCTCCTGGAGGATTCGAAGCGACTCTTCATCGCCAGCCGGCCGCCGCCCGAAACGCCCGGCGAGGTCCCGGAAGAGATTCCGGAGTTGGTCACGCCGACCATCCCGCCGGAAGCCGTTCGGGCTTATCGCCAGGCGACGGGATTGCTCGCGCGGGGCGCGGTCGGCCAGTCGATCAACATCCTGACGGCAATCCTCAACGAATACCCCACGTACGGCGCCGCGCGCACGAAGTTGGTCGAGGCCTACCTCCTCCAGGGTCTGGAGTACTACTCGAAAGGCGCGCTGTCGTCGGCCCTCCAGTCGTGGCGTCGCGCCCAAGCCCTCGACCCCGGTAACGCCAAGGCGAATCGCTACATCAAGAAAGCCGAGCGCGAGATTCAGTAAGCGCCGCATTTTCCATCATAAAAAAAGCCGCCCTCCCGGGCGGCGTTTTCTTGGGGGGCCGGGCCTACTCTCTCCTCCGGCCGCCGACCCCGGCTACGACGATAAGCGCCATAATGGCCACGAGACACGGAAAGAGGTGCGGATGGCGCGTATAGAACGCCTCCCCTCGACCCGCCTCCACCTCCGCCGCTACGAAGCCGCGGCCGTGGTCCCCCTTGAACGCGCGGAGCCGGCCGGCGTCGTCGATCACGGCCGAGTAGCCGTCGTAGCCGGCCACCGCCACCGCGCAGCGGTTCTCCACCGCGCGGAACAACGCCTGGTTAAGGTGTACGCGGTAGAAGTAGCCGTCGCCGTAGCCGTGGTCGTTGGAGGGGATTAGAATAACGCGGGCGCCGGCCGCGGCCAGACGTCGGGCCTCCGCCGGGAAGTAGTCGTCGTAGCAGACGAGGAGGCCCGTCGCGCCCCACGGCGCCTCGTATAAGCGATACGGCTCCTCCTCCCCCGGCTTCAAGCTGGTCTCGCCCGGCGCGGGATGCCGCTTGCGCCACTTCAGAACCTCGCGGCCGCGCCCGTCCACCAGCGCCGCGACGTTGTAAAACCCGCCCGCCGCCTTCTCGTAGCAGTGATACACGATATGGACGTCGAGCCGCCGCGCCAGCGCGCCGACGGCCTCCCGGCTAACCTGGTCGTCGTAGCTCGTGAAAAACGTCTCCGGCCAGACGGCTACCGCGGGCCGGCCCGAGCCGGCGCGGGGAAGCGCCGCGGCCGTCATCTCCTCGTAGTCGGCCAGGAAGTCGTGCCGCGCGGCCTCGGCGACGACGCCGTTTTGCAGGCACGCTATGGTAAGAATGCTTCCGCGTTCCTCCGCGGGCGGCTCGAGCGCGCCCGCCCCTCCCCACCATATCGCCGCGTACGCCGCCAGAAAGAGGGCGGCCCACGCCACGCGGAGCGGACGGAGCGGCCGCCGCAGCCAGTACGCCGCCGCCGCCGCGATGCCCAAGGCCACGAACGTCACGGCGTGGACGCCGCCCCAGGAGGCGACCTGAAGCAACGCGACGTTGCCCGTCTGCGTGTTGGCGTACAGCGGAAACCACGCCTCGCGCACGCCGGGAATCGCCGTCCGCAGGAGGTCGACGCCGACCCACAGCGCCGGGAGCGCGAGGGGCGCGAGCGCCGGCCGCCGCCTCCCGATTCCGGCCGCGGCCTCCAACACCGCGAAATACACGAGCGCGAAGGTCAAGCAGGCCAACGCCGCCATAACCTTATTGCCGGCGAACGTCGTGAAATACCACTTGCCGTTGTGGAAGGCGAACGCCAGGGCGAAGAGCGCGGAGGCGACGACGGTCCCGGAACGCCTCCCCAGCCGAAGGTAGTAGACGGGGAGGGGCGCCGCCAGCCCC
>CP070633.1:793484-822228 GCA_020356085.1 Candidatus Coatesiibacteriota bacterium
TCCTCTGCACCGTCAACGACGTCAACAGCCGAAAACCGCTCGACGTTTACCGCTTCTTCCGCGACGAGTTGAAGGCGCCGTACCTCCAGTTCATCCCCATCGTCGAGCGCGACAACGACACCGGTTACCAGGAGGGGACGGCGATTACGGACCGGTCCGTCCGGCCGGAGCAGTACGGCCGCTTCCTCATCGAAATCTTCGACGAGTGGGTGCGGCGGGACGTGGGGAAGATGTTCGTCCAGACCTTCGACGGCGTGCTGGCGGCGTGGGTGCGGGGCTACTCGACGCTGTGCATCTTCCGGCCCCGGTGCGGCGAGAGCGCGGCGCTGGAGCACAACGGCGACCTCTACTCCTGCGACCACTTCGTCGAGCCGGATTGCTTCCTCGGCAATATCATGGAGACCCCTCTCGTCGAGCTTATGGCCTCCGAGCAGCAGCGGGCCTTCGGCGCCGCCAAATCCGATACCCTTCCGCGGTACTGCCGCGAGTGCGAGTACCTCTTCGCCTGTAACGGCGAGTGTCCCAAGAACCGCGTCCTGACGACGCCCGACGGCGAGCCGGGGCTCAACTGGCTCTGCGAAGGGTTGAAGGCTTTCTTCAAACACACCGAACGGCCGATGAAGATAATGGCGGACCTGTTGGGGCGCGGCCGCGCGGCGCCGGAGGTAATGGATATCCTCGCGGCGGAGGAGAAGGAGAAGTTCGCGGGCGTAGGCCGCAACGACCCTTGCCCCTGCGGCAGCGGCCTGAAGTTCAAGAAGTGCTGCGGCCCGGCCCTCGAGGTCGATAAGTAACCAACGAAAGAAACGTTCGGATAATAATTGGAGGTTTTAGATGCCTAAGTCAAAGAAAAAAGACGAATTCCCTCAACGCGTAGGCCGCAACGTCTACCCGCAACCGGAATATCGCTTTCCGGACGTGAAGATAGGCCTAACGTACGAGGACTCGGCCGCCGACTTCCCTAAGCCGCAACAAGCGCCGGAAGGGGCGCCCAATATCCTGTTGGTCCTGTTGGACGACGTGGGCTTCGGCTGGCCCAGCGCCTTCGGCGGCCTGGTGCGGATGCCGACCGCGGAGAGGTTGGCCGATAACGGCTTGAAGTACAACCAGTTTCACACAACGGCGCTTTGTTCGCCGACGCGGGCCGCGCTGCTCACGGGCCGCAACCACCACACTGTCCACTCGGGCGTTATCGGCGAGTTAGCGACGGGATTCCCCGGCTACGACGGCATCATTCCCAAGAGCTGCGCTACCGTCGCCGAGTTGTTGAAGCAGAACGCCTACGCCACCGGTTGGTGGGGCAAGAACCACAACGTCCCGGACAATCAGACCAGCGAGGCCGGCCCGTTCGACAACTGGCCTACTAATATGGGCTTCGACTACTTCTACGGCTTCATCGGCGGCGAGACCGATCAGTTCTATCCGTCCCTCTTCCGCGGGACGCGCGCCGTCCCCATTCCGGGAAAACCCGAAGACGGCTACCAACTTACCCGCGACCTGGCTAACGACTGCATAGACTGGATGCGACGCCAGAAGGCGATCGCGCCGGACCGGCCGCTCTTTGCCTACTTCTCAACCGGCGCGGCACACGCGCCGCACCACCCGCCGCTGGACTGGCGCGGCCGGAACAAGGGCCGGTTCGACATGGGATGGGACAAGTACCGCGAGGAAATCTGGAAGCGCCAGCTCGAGATGGGCGTCATCCCCAAGGGGACGAAACTCACGCCGCGGCCTGAGGAGATCCCCGCTTGGGACGAACATACCGAGGAGCAGAAACGCTTCATGGCGCGCCAGGCCGAGAACTACGCCGACTTCCTTGAGCACACCGACTACGAGGTGGGACGGTTGGTGGACGCGCTGGAAGAGATGGGCGAGCTGGAGAACACGCTGGTCATCTACATCATCGGCGATAACGGCTCGAGCGCGGAGGGGACGTTGACGGGTTGTATGAACGAGATTATGTCGCTTAACGGCTTCCAACCGACCTTCGAGGAAATGATGGACCGCATCGACGAAATCGGCTTGCCGGGTACGTCACCGCATTACGCGGTGGGCTGGGCCTGGGCGGGCGACACGCCCTTCCAATGGACCAAACAAGTGGCATCCCACTTCGGCGGGACGAGAAACGGGACGATTATATCCTGGCCGAAGCGTATAAAGGATAAGGGCAAGGTGCGTTCCCAATTCCACCATTGCATCGACGTAATGCCCACGATACTTGAGGTAGTGGGTATCGCCGAACCGACGACGGTTAACGGCGTAGCGCAGAAGCCGATCGAGGGCGTGAGCATGGCCTATTCCTTCGCCAAGGAGAACGCCAACGCGCCGAGCAAACGCTACACGCAATACTTCGAGATGTTCGGCAACCGGGCTTTGTACCACGACGGCTGGATCGCCTGTTGCCGCCACGGCCGCCTGCCCTGGTTCAACGTAGGTTCCGCCGACTTCGCCGACGATACGTGGGAACTCTATCACGTAGCGGAGGACTTCAGCGAGGGCGAGGACCTGGCGGCAAAGTATCCGGAAAAACTCCGTGAATTACAAGATCTGTTCTTCGCCGAGGCGGCCCGCTACAACGTTTTACCGCTGGACGACCGTTTTATCGAACGGGCCGACGTGACGCTCCGCCCGAGCTTCTTCTATGGCCGGAAGCATGTCACGTTCTACCCGGGTATGGTACGCTTGCCCGAAGGGAGCGCGCCTAAAACAAACAACATTACCCACACGATCACCGTGGACGCCGAGGTCCCGAAGGGCGGCGCCGAGGGCGTGCTGGTGTGCCTAGGCGGCGATACCGGCGGTTGGTCCCTCTACATGCAGGACGGCAAGCTCGTCTACCATTACAACTGGTTCGACATGGAGCGTTACGAGGTTATCTCGACGACGCCGGTGCCCGAGGGCAAGGTCGAGTTGAAATGCGAGTTCGCCAACGAGACGGACGTTCCGGGCGGTCCCGCGACCGTTCGGCTGTTCATCGACGGCCAGGCCGTTGGTGAAGGCAAGATCGAGAAACAAGTCCGCGCCCGTTTCAGCACCGAGTCGCTGGACGTAGGCGTAGACGCGTGCTCGCCCGTGAGTAAAGCCTATGCGGACAAGCGCCCCTTCGCCTTCACGGGTACCATAGAGAAAGTCCAGTTCGAATTCGGCGACGGCAACGAACTCTCGCCGGAAGAGAAGTTGGACGTCAAGCTTAAGATGGACTAACAACGAGTAAACCACTAGTCATATTAAAGGAGGACGGAAACGCATGGCACTAAAAGAATACAAACCCGGGACGACGTTCCCGGGCGTCATAGGCCGCACGTTCGACGTGTCGGAGCCGGCGTGGCCCGAGCCGCTGCGGGCGAAGGAGGGCGCACCCAACGTCCTCTTCATCGTCCTGGACGACACCGGCTTCGGCCAACTCGGCTGTTACGGCAGCCCCATCGAAACGCCGAATATCGACAGCCTGGCCGCGGGCGGCCTGCTCTACAACAACATGCACACGACGGCGTTGTGCTCGCCGACCCGCTCCTGCATCCTGACCGGCCGCAACCACCACTCCAACGCCATGTCCTGCATCACTGAAGGTTCGACGGGTTACCCCGGCTCCAACGGAAATATCCCGTTCGAAAACGGCTTCCTCTCGGAGATGCTGTTACAGCGCGGCTATAACACCTTCGCTCTCGGTAAGTGGCACCTGACGCCGGCCGACCAGGTTTCGGCGGCGGGACCGTACGAACGCTGGCCGCTGGGCCGCGGCTTCGAGCGCTACTACGGTTTCCTGGGGGGTGACACCCACCAGTTTTACCCCGATCTGGTACACGATAATCACCAGGTCGAGCCGGAGAAGACGCCCGAAGAAGGGTATCACTTAACGGAGGACTTAGTAGACAAAGCCATCTCCTTCGTCGTCGATGCCAAACAGGTCGCGCCCAACAAGCCGTTCTTCATGTATTTCGCGACGGGCGCCATGCACGCGCCACATCACGTCCCTAAAGAGTGGGCCGACAAGTATAAGGGCAAGTTCGACGACGGCTGGGAAGCCTATCGCGAGAAGGTATTCGAGAAACAGAAAAAGCTGGGCATTATTCCGAAGGATGCCGAACTCTCGCGCCACGACCCGGACGTCAAGCCGTGGGAAGATTGCTCGGCGGAGGAGAAGAAACTCTACGCCCGTATGATGGAGGTTTTCGCGGGTTTCCTTAGCCATACCGACCACCATATAGGCCGCCTCCTCGAATTCCTCAAGACCATCGGCGAGTTCGAGAACACGCTTATCATGGTTATCTCCGACAACGGCGCGAGCGCCGAGGGCGGTCCCGCCGGCTCAGTAAACGAGAACTTGTTCTTCAACAACGTGCCTGAGTCGCTGGAAGATAACCTGAAAGCGCTCGACGACCTCGGCGGGCCCAAGTATTTCAACCACTACCCGTGGGGGTGGACTTGGGCCGGGAATACGCCTTTCCGTCGTTGGAAGCGCGAGACCTATCGCGGCGGCATCAGCGACCCGTTCATCGTCCACTGGCCTAAAGGCATAAAGGCCCGGGGGGAAGTGCGGACGCAGTACGCTCACGCCATCGACATGGTCCCGACGGTATTGGAGGCGCTGGGGCTCGAGCCGCCGGCGTCCGTCAAGGGCGTTACGCAATCTCCCCTCGAGGGCGTGAGCTTAGCCCACACCTTCGACGACGCCAAGGCGCCCACGAAACACGTTACCCAGTACTTTGAGATGATGGGTCACCGCTCGATATACCACGACGGCTGGCGGGCGGTATGCCCGTGGCCCGGGCCATCGTTCGCGGAAGCGGGCAAGGGCTTCGGGACGCCTATCCCGGCGGACACCCTCACCGAACTCGACGCCAAGCATTGGGAACTCTACCACGTTGCCGAGGACGTCGCCGAGAACCACGACGTGGCCGCGGATAATCGCGCCAAGCTCATCGAGATGATCGCGCAGTGGTACGTCGAGGCGGGTAAGTATAACGTCCTGCCGGTGGACAGCCGCGGCCAACAGCGTTTCGCGGAGGAACGTCCCGTCATCGCGGTGGCCCGCGAGAAGTATACGTACTATCCCGAAACCCAGGCGGTCCCGGCGAACGCGGGTGCCAAGGTCCTCAACCGGCCACACACCGTTACTGCCGACGTCGAGATCCCGAAGGGCGGGGCAGAGGGCGTACTTCTCTGCCACGGCACTAATGAAGGCGGCTACTCGCTGTACGTAAAAGACGGTAAACTCTGTTACGTCCATAACTACGTCGGTAAAGAGTTCTTCCACGTAACCTCAAGCGAGGTTGTGCCGGAAGGTCGCCACCGGTTGAGTTACGAATTCGAGGTGACCGGCGAGGTCGAACTGGCGAAAGGGAAGGGGGCGCCGGGCCGCGGTACTCTTTATATAGACGGGAAACCGGTCGGCGAACTCGAGCTCCCGGTAACGGTCCCGCTTAACATAAGTTTGGGCGGCGGCATCTCATGCGGCGTTCATCCCGGTGCGCCGGTCACGCCTGATTACGAACCGCCTTTCGCGTTCACCGGCACGATCTACAGCGTAACGGTGGACGTTTCGGGCGAGCACGTCACGGACCACGAGGCCGAGTTACGCGCTGCTATGGCGCGGCAGTAAGGAGTTAGTGCCACGGGAGGGGCGGCCCTCGCGTCGCTCCTCCCGATTCGTAGAATACGCGCCTAAACGAGAGGATGGCGTTATGGGAGATTTCAACGTGGCTTCCCTGGTCGGAGTTTTCGCGCAGGTCGCCGTGATGGCCGTTATGGTCTCAGTCGGCCTGAACCTCCACCTCCGCGAGTTGTTTATGCTATGGCGTAAGCCCGGCCTGTTGGCCCGGTCTTACCTCGCCGTTGTCATCCTGGTGCCGCTCGTAACGCTGGGAGTAATCCTGATATTCAATTTACCGCCGGCCGTAAACATCGCCCTTATGCTGATGGCCGTTGCCCCCGGCGCGCCACTCGCGACGAAAAGGATCGTAGGTGCAGGTGGCGATATGCCGTACGCGGCCTCGCTCCAGGTCACCGTCAACCTCTTCGCTATCGTCACGATACCGCTATTCCTCTACCTCCTGAGTACGCTCTTCGAGCCGGAGGCGTACGTCCGCCCGGGCGTGATCGCCCGCCAGGTCGCGACGGTCCAGTTCGCGCCGCTGGTGTTCGGGATCCTGCTCGCTACGACCTGGCCCCGGTTCTCCCATCGCTTCGGCGAAATAATAACCAAGGTTTCGAACGTTATGCTCGTAGTGCTCGTCGTCGTCGTCGGCCTGGCGGGGTGGCGGGCGTTTCTGGAGGCGTTCCGCGGCATGGGGTGGGTCTCGTTCGTCGCGGCCGCGATCATAATCGGCGTTTCGTCGACGCTGGGCCATTTGCTGGGCGGCCCCGAAAAGGAGAAGCGTACGACGCTGGCCGTAATGTGCATCGTCCGGAACCTCGGCCTGGTCGTGTTCCTGGTCATGCGCGACTTCCCGGGCCAGGGGTTGCTCGGCGTCCTCGTCGCCTACGTCATAATAGGCGTCGTCGTCCAGGTCGTCTATACGACCTTGCGGAAGCACGGCGAGAAGAAAGCGGAAGGCGCCGAGGCGCCGGCCGAGAGTAGCTAAAGGAGCGTGACGGTATGATCGGATGGCTGGAGGGGTTCGAGGTGGCGGAGACTTACCTCGCCGTCGGCGCGGCGTACGTCGGCCTCCTGGTGGAGGCGGCGTCGGTGGTGTGCATCCTCATCGGCCTGGTCGCGGTAGTGCGGGTTCTTTTCCGGCCGCGAACCGTCGGCCGGGGCCTACTTTTTTTACAAATTCGCGTGGCGTTCTCCTGCTGGCTGGCGCTCGCGCTCGAGTTCCAGATCGCCGCTGACATCCTGGGGACTATAGTCGCGCCGACGTTCCACCAGCTCGGCAAGCTGGGGATCATCGTCGCGATTCGGATCGTGCTAACGTATTTCCTAAACCGGGACCTCGAAGCCGACGCAAAGCTCAAAGCTAAAGTATCCGGCGTCGGCGTGGCTTCCGAGGAGGAAAAATAGAAATGACCGAGGAAAGAGAAGCCGCCGGGGGCGTGGTGGCAGACCCGAGTACCGAGATGGCGCGGGAGCGTACCCGTAAGGCCGCCGACCGCACGATGATGGCCTGGGTCCGTACCGGCCTCTCCCTTATCGGCTTCGGCGTCGGCCTGGCCGAGTTGCGGGACGTCCTGGGCGGGGCCAAAGAATGGGGCCGGACCGAGACCGTCGGCCTGCTGTTTATATGCATCGGCATCATCGGCATGGTGTTCGCCTCGTTCGAGTTTATGTCGCGCGTGGGCCATCTCAACCGGCGGGAATACGCGTTCCGGAGGGGTATCCCGTTCTCGGTTATAATGGCGTTGGCCCTCGCCGCCATCGGCATAATCGCGTTGGTGGGATGGTTCGTACAGTGGCTCGGTTAGCGGGCCGGACTAGATACTTCGGGCGGTGACCCATGAACGCCTGGCGCGATTTCTGGTTTTTACGGTACGACCGGAAGCTCCTTCGGTTCGACCTGATCGCCGGCCTTACCGCCGCGGCGGTGGTCGTCCCCAAGGCCATGGCGTTGGCGGTCGTGGCGGGGCTGCCGGTGGAGGTCGGCCTGTACACGGCCTTCGTGCCGGTGCTGGCGTACGCGTTGCTCGGGACGTCGCGCCGGCTGAGCGTCAGCTCGACGACGATTATCGCGCTCCTGACGCTGGGCGAGCTGGCGACGGTGGCGCCCGGCGCGGGCGCGGGCGATTTGATCGCGGCCGCCGCGACGCTGGCGTGCCTGGTGGGGGCGATATTGCTGGTAGCTTCGTTCCTGCGGCTGGGATTTATCGCCAACTTCATTTCGGCGCCGGTCCTCACCGGCTTCAAGGCCGGCGTCGGCCTGGTTATCGTCGTCGACCAACTCCCCAAGCTGTTCGGTTTTCATATCGACAAGGCCGGCTTCTTCCGCGACCTGGTTTCTCTCGGCCGCCACCTCCCCGAAACGCACGTCGTCACGCTGGTGCTGGCGTTGGCCGTTATAGTAGCGCTCGTTGTATTAGAGCGTTTTCTGCCGCGCGTCCCCGCGGCGCTGGTGGCAGTCGTCGCGGCGATCGGCGTCTCGGCGTGGCTCGGGTTGGGGGGGCGGGGCGTGGAACTCGTCGGCGCCGTCCCGGCGGGGCTGCCGTCTCTCTCGTGGCCGGATCTTTCCCTGGTAAAGCTGTTGTTGCCGGGAGCGCTGGGCATCGCGCTGATGGCGTTCGTGGAGTCCGTAGCGGCCGGCGAGTCGTTCGCGCGACGCGGCGAGCCCGCGCCGGACGCCAACCGCGAGCTGTTCGCGCTGGGCGCGGCCAACATCCTGGGGGGATTTTCCCAGGCGTTTCCGGCCAGCGGCGGCATTTCTCAGACGGCGGTGAACAGCGCCGCCGGGGCCCGGACGCAGCTGGCGGGACTGATTACGGCCGTCGTCGCGGTCGTTATTATGTTGTTCCTCGCGCCGCTTCTCGCACTGTTGCCGCTGGCGGCGTTGGCCGCGATCGTCGTCGTCGTTTCGGTCCACATGATGAACCCGGCGGCCTTCGCCGCCATCCTGAGGGTCCGAAAGACGGAGTTCATCTGGGCGATAGTTACGTTCGTCGGCGTCGTCTTGCTGGGCACGCTGGAGGGCATTTTGGTGGCGGTGGCGTTGTCCGTAATGACCATTTTTTACCAGGCCAACCGCCCGCCGGTGTACGCGCTGGGCCGCAAGAGCGGAACGAACGTCTTCCGCCCTCTCGACCGATACCCCGGCGACGAAACGTTCCCGGGCCTGCTTATCGTGCGGACGGAGGGCCGCCTCAACTTCGCCAGCGCGCCGCGCACCCGCGCCAAGTTCGACGCGTTAATCGATAAATATTCGCCGCGCGTCGTCGTTCTCGCGCTGGACGCCGTGCCGGACATCGAATATACCGCGCTCGGACTTATCGACGAGGCTGAGGAAAGGCTGAGCGACCACGGCGTAACCGTGTGGCTGGCGGCGCTCAACCCGCGCGCACTCGACGTCGTCCGGCGCTCGCCGCTTGGGAAACGCCTCGGCAACGAGCGCATGTTCGCCGGCGTGGAGGAGGCGGTGGAGGCGTACCTCCTGCGTAACCACGCCGCCGATGGGTAGGACGTTGCCGGTAACGGGATTCGGACAGACTCGCCAAGGAGGATAATTTATGAAAACTACGGTTATCGCGGCATTTCTAATCGCGGCGTTGGCCTCGTTCGGCTACGCTCAGAGCGAGGAGGAACTCGCCAAGAAGACGCAGAACCCCGTCGCCGACCTTATCAGCTTCCCGTTGCAGAACAACACCAACTTCGGCCTCGGCACGTTCGATCGGGTGCAGAACGTGCTAAATATCCAGCCGGTTATCCCGATAAACGCCGGTCCGGTAAACGTAATCACGCGGACCATCGCGCCGGTAGTATACCAACCCGATTTCGTCGTGGTCGGGGGGAAACGCGACGTCGCGGAGAGCGGCGGGACCTTCGGCCTGGGCGACGTAAACGCGACGGCGTTCATAACGCCGGCCGCTGGCGGAAAAGTTATTTGGGGGGCGGGGCCCATCCTCTCGTTCCCCACTGCCACCGACGACGTGTTGGGGACGAAGAAGTGGGGCGTGGGCCCGAGCGCCGTAGTGCTGGCGATGCCCGGGCGTTGGACCGTCGGCGTGCTGGTCAACAACGTGTGGTCCGTCGCCGGCGACGAGAACCGAAGCGACGTCAACGCCATGCTGGTGCAGTACTTCGCGAACTACAACCTCCCGCAAGGTTGGTATTTGGTAACCGCGCCGATCAATACGGCCAACTGGAAGGCGGGGGGCGACGACCGGTGGACGGTCCCCTTCGGCGCCGGCGTCGGCAAACTACATCGATTCGGGAAGTTGCCTGTAAACCTGTCCGCGCACGGCTACTACAACGCCGTCCACGCCGAAAACCTCCCCTACGCCGATTGGACGGCGCGGTTACAGGTCCAGTTCCTCTTCCCGAAATAGGGCGGAGACGTTAGGGGAGAAGAGGGTATTAAAGCGGGGCCGCTCCGGCGGAGGATTTAGGAGGATTGGGATGATGCGACTTTCTGGATTCAAAAAAGCGCTTACGGCGGCCGTAGTCGTAGTCTTGTGCGGCTCGGCCGCGCACGCGCTCGTCCAAATTAAGGGCGGCGCGAACACCCCTCTGGGCGAGCTGGACGGCCGGTACGGCGGCGGCTTGTACGCCTCGCTGGGAGGCGAGGCCCGCCTGCCCTGGTGGAACCTGGCTGTGATGGCGGACTTATCCTACACCACGCTCGGCCGCGACCGCCCCATGACGAGGCTTTTCGCCGAAGCCGCCGAAAAAAGGTTCCCCGGCGTCTTGCCGTGGGCGGAGGTGATGGACGGCCTAAACTTGAAGTCCGTTTTCTACGGCGGCAGCGTCGGCGTACGTTATTACCCGGTGGAGCATTATTTTTACGCCCTCTACGCCGAGGGCGGCGCGGCCTACCTGAGCCGCCGTCTTACGGCCCGTAACGTCCCGGTAAGCGTCCTGGGTAAGTACGTATTGGACCTCGACTTCAACGTGCCGGTGACGGAGGGTTTCGGTATATATGCCGACGTTGGCTTGAGGGTAATACCGGGGGTGCCGCTCATATCGGCGGACGCGGGCTTGCGCTTTACATACGGGCCCGGCCTAGGTCGCACTGGTTTCGAGGATTTTTTAGAGGCAAACGTCCCGGCGTTCGAGGCGCCCGCCTCCGACAACTTATTTATGGTGTCGTTTTACCTGGGCGCGTCGTTGTTCTAGCGCCGGGGTTTTCAGTTTAACGCTAGCTCGAGGCGGGCAATTCTTGAAACGGCGCGGCGGCCGCAAATATAGCCGCGGCTATCGCTATTCTACTAATCGCTTTGGCGTTTCGCCGCCGTGGGCCCTCGTGCCTTCGGCGTCAACGTTCGGCCTGTATACCGGGGATCACTTAATATTTATAGAAGAAGCGTAACCCCAGGCCGTACCGTTGGCTGTCGTCTTCTTCGAACGTCGTTCCCACTAAATAAAAATCTTTGTATAGTTCGTAGTCTACTTCCGCCGAGCGTTTGCGTTCCCCGGCGCCCGTAGGGTCCTCGCTATATTCCGTGGTGTAGGATACGTACAATTCGGAACTAACGTATTTCCCCACCGTAACGCGGCCGTAGCGGGTACCGCGTTCGGCGCCGATCGCGCTGGTGTCGTATTCGAAGACGTCCAGGCCGGTCCGGCGGCGGACGGCCCGGGAAACCTCGGCCTGGGCCATTCGTCGCACGTAGTCCCGCGAACCCTTGGAGGCCAGCGAGCCTCCGCTCATCTCGTTTAAATCCTCGTGCGTTACGTCGAGTACGAGCAATTCCATAATTTCGCTCTGACTTAGCCCCGCGGGCGTCCCGCCCTCGGAGCGGTACGAAAACCAGAATTCGGGCTCTTTAAAGGTCCCGGTGACGTCGACAGTTACCTCGGCGTCGGCGTTGCCCGCGCGGGCGGCCCGGATAGTACGTTTCGCTCGCAGATCGAGCACGGGGTCGAAATCTTGGGTGCCGGTAAATGTTATGTCGCCTCTCTCGACTGCGAAGTCACGGGCCAGGAAGAAGAAGCTTCCCCGCCGCGCCGTAAGGTCTCCGGCTATCGTCGTCGCCGGCCCCGTTTTCCGGACCGTTACGTCGGCCTCCAGTTCGATCTCCAAGTTTTTATTTCTCAGCCAAACGTTACCGGGGGCGTCGACGTGCACGCGGAAGTCAGGTCCACCCTCCGTCGGCGTAACCGCGGCGATATCGCCGCCGAAGTCGGTGGCGATGAAACCACGCTTAACCCGGACTTCCGCGTCCGCGCGGGGGTGACTCACCGAACCGCCGAGGGAGGCCGATACGTCACACAACGCCCGCACCCCGGTAATTGCCCCGAACGTGTAGTCCTCCAAGACTAGCGTTAGGTCTAACGCTGCGGATTGGCCGGCCTCGAATCCGATGTAGCCCCAGACCCGACCCCGGCCCCGGTCGAGGTCGAAACTTACGGGCGCCTCGCTCGAGACTACGGCGGCCTTGCCGGCCAGGTCGATAACGCCCCCGAGGTTCGAAAAAGTCGACCGCAGCGGCCGTATCGTTCCTGCGCCGCCGGCGAACTCGAGCCGGCCCGTCAGCGCGGGCGAGGCGGCCGAGCCGCCGACGTCGACCTTTCCGCTCACGGTACCGCCGACGATTAAGATATCGTCTATAAACGGGTCGAGAATGCGTAGCTCTAGCTCGTCGAACTCGCCGAGTAGAGCCAGCGCGCCGAGGGCGGAGCCGGCTTCTCCGGCGAGCGAAAGTTCCGCCGTCCCGCTTAAGCTCGCCCGGCGCGAGGCCCCCTCGACGAGAGACAGCTCATCAACGCGCAGTTCGCCGCCGGCGTAACCGAAGTCAAGGCGGCCGCGGCCGTAGCGCGCGCCGCCCCAAACGGCGTCGCTGACGTCCACGTTGCCTTCGAGAGCCGGCGAGGCGCCCGTCCCGGCCAGCGTTACGACCCCGTCGACGTAGCCGCCCTCGCTAAGGCCGGCCTTGTTTAGAGCAACGACGGAGCTGAGCGGGAAGCGCGTGAAGCGGACCTCGGCCTTGAGGTGGGTGTCGCCCTCTCCCTCCAGCGCAGCGAGGGGGAAGTCGGCGCCCGCCTTTACGGTACCCCCCGCCAACTCGACCGCCAACTCCGACACGCCCAGGCGTTTGTCTTGGAGCGAAATTTCCCCGCGTAGACGGTCGACCGGTTGTTCGCCGACCGAGAAGTCGTGGGCTTCCAGCACGGCGTAGAATGCGGGCGCGTCGGCCGTCCCGCGGACGCCGAGCCGAATCGAATCCAGCGTCCCGCTCAACTCCGGCGCCTCAGGCCAAAGCTTCAGGCCGTCCAAGCGGAAGTCCTCGCCCTCGGCGACGACGTCCAACGGCCCGCCGCGCCGGTCGAAGCTCCCGCTAAAGGATATATCGCCCCGCAGTAAAGCGAGGGTTCCTCCCGTGATAACGTATCCGGTCCTCTCCCGCTCCAGCGTTAATGGCTGAGTGAGCGTCGCCTGGCCGGTACCGAGTTTGGCGTCAAGGCGGCTAAGCTCCCAGTCGCCCGAGTAGCTGTCGTGCCACACGTCGAAATGCAGCTTGTCGCCGTCCACCGCGTCGTTCTCGAATGCGCCGCTCAGCGTTAGCACGCCGCCTTTAAACGTTGCTTCGGCCTGCGACCTTTCGAACGAGAACGGCCCCGCTCCGATATCGCCGGCGGTAAGGCGAACGTCGGCTTCGCCGTACCCTCCCAACCTTTCGGCATAACCCTCGATCCGCGCCGAGGCTACCGTGACGCCTTCGACCGCCAACCCCTCTACTACGACTTCTCCCGCCGCCGACGGCATGCCGGGCGCGCCGTACACGCGCACGTAGGCCGTTACGTCGCCGGCGACGTCGACCGGTACTTTTTCCGTCGGGAGGTCCGCGAGGGATATGTCCCGCGCCGTAATCGTCAGCTCGACGTTGTCGGGTGCCACGACCCCCGTAGCCGAAACAATGCCCGGGCCGAATCGGACCATCGCCTCGTCGACGAAGAGTTGGAATCGGTAGTATCGAAGGTTCGCGGCCGCGCCGTCGAAGCGGACCGGCCCCGCGAAACCGGCGCTGACATTAACTTTCGCCGTTAAATCTAGGTCTTCGGCGCTCGAGCCCCGCCCCTCGAACAACGCCGTTACGTCCGCGCGGGTCTCGAGGCCGCTAGCGGGGTGGATCCGGGCGAGGTTGAAACGCTCGAGGCGGGCCTCGCCCCGAAACGCCGGCGTTTCGGTCGCAAGGTCGACGGTTCCCGTCAGGCGGGCCGGGAGGCCATTGACCGTGCCCGCGATATGGTCGAGCCGTACCTCTTTTCGCTCCACGTCGACGGCGTATTTGACCGTCGTGTCGGCGAGCTCGTAGTCGCCTATCGACCCCGACGGGCAGTGGAAAGATCCCGTATGTAAAAGACCGTTGGCGGGGCCGCGGAGGGTTCCCTCGTAGTTGCCGCGGATATCGAACGGCGGCGCGTCCGGGGCGAGGAGCGGTACGATCTCGGTCAGGCTGAGAGGTTCGGCCTTTACCACGAGGTCGAAGCGACTCGAGGCCGACGTCTCGATTTTGCCGTCAACGGTCAGCGACGTTTCGTCGAGGGCGAGGTCGACGCCGTTTACGTGGAGGCCGTCGGGGGTGATTCGTAACTCCCCGGTGCCGAAATTCGCTACGGCGAGCTCGTACTCGGGAATATAGCAGCTGCAGTTCCCCAAACCGAGCGTTAGCGCGAGTCCCTTAAACTCCAACGAACTCCGAACGTTGACGCGCACGACGCTCGTTAACGGCCCGTCGCCGGCCACTTCGAGCGAGCCGTTTTCCAGAACGACTTCATCCAGGCGTACGTCGACGTCTTCTTCGCGGCGCTCGGGTAAGAAATCGAATATGCGCTCGAGGTTAGTCCGGCCGTCCGGCTCGGTCCTCAACATCACGTACGGATTTACTACGCGCGCTTTCTTTACCAAGAGGACGCCACGCAGCAGGCTCGGCAGGCCGTAACGAAGGTGGATCTCTTCGGCGGCGAGGGCGGGGCCGGCGTCTCGGAGGCTGGGGCCGTTCGCGACGTAGAAGTCGAACGCGTTAAGGCTCGTGAATAGGTCGCCCTCGAGCCGGCCTATGCCGCATTCGACGCCGGTTTGGCGGGTCAGGTAGGCGGTTGCAACGCGGCGGAGGGCGACGTGTACCAAACCGGAGAAGTAGGCCGCGGCGGCCAGGGCGACCGCGGCTGCCGCCGATATTGCGGCGCCGAACAACAGGCGGCGACGGAGGCGCTGTCGGCGCCAGCCGTTCTTGGCGCCTTCGCCGTTTACCGTGTGCGAGTTGTCGCTGGCGTTATCCAAGATAGTCCTGGCGTCCTTAAAACGGGTGGCCGAAGGCGAGGTATATGTATCCGCGCCGGTTTTCGATCCGGTCGAATACCGGCCAAGCTACGTCGAACCTGACGGGTCCCACGACCGTGTTGTAACGGATGCCGAACCCGGCGCCGTAACGGAGAGACTCTTTTTTCATCTCGTCCCACTCCGGCCACACGTTGCCGGCGTCGACGAACAGCGCTCCCCATAAGTGTTCCCAACCTGTTATTCCGGCGACAAAGGGGAACTGGGAGCGGAGTTCGACGTTGGCTTCCAGAAGGATATCTCCCCCCAGCGCGTAGCCCCCCTCCGTTTGGGGGCCGAGGCCCTGTTCGGGATAGCCCCTGACGGAATACGCGCCGCCGGAGACGAACCGCTGCACGTGCGGAACGACCTCGGTACCGCCGTAGGGTTCGACGTATCCAGCGTGGAGGCGCGTAGCGACCGACGCGGCGTCGCTTAACCGTATGTACCGGCGGACGTCGCCGATGGCGCGCCACAAGTCCACTCCGAGCATAAAACCGCCCGCCCTCTCGTATGAGCTATCGGCATACGTTCCCGTTACGGGGTTGAAGAGATCGTCGGTATCGTCATACGTAATCCCGAGTATGTAGCTCGAGAGGTTCTGGGGAGCTTCAGTTTCAGGGTACCTTTGCGGGAGGTTTATATCGCGGGTCTGGTAAGAGCCGACGCCTTCTTCCGACGGTTCGTCGAACTCGGTGCGGAACCGTTCAAAATTGAATCCCCCCCAGACCTCCAGGTTGTCGGTTATCTCGCGGGAAACGCGCGGCTTAAGGCCCGCTTCCCACTCGTGCAAACCTTCGTAAACGTCGCGCTCATAATACAGGGTCACGGTGCCTTTGTACCGGTACCCGAACAACCACGGTACGACGTACGTGATGTCTCCGTCGGACTCGCGACTCTTATCCTCGAAGCCGTAAGCGAACGAGGTTTCGATCGACAGCCGCTCGTTGTCGCCGAAGATGTTATTATGGCCCCAACCGACGCCAAGGCCGACGCGGTCCGGCGACGAGTAGCCTGGTTCGATTTTGAACCAGCGGAATTTGTCCTCGTTAACGATGACGACGACGTCGGCTAGGTCCGGCGCGCGCTCCGAATCGACGACGTCTACGACGAGGTCGCGATAAAGCCCGGTCTTGTAGGCGTTAGCGCGGCCGTCGTCGAGCTTGGAAGCCCGCCACAAACGGGAGGGGTTCAACTTATGATCGATTTCGCGCGAGGCGATCACGGCGCGGGTCTTTTCGTTGCCGCTTACGACGACCTCGTCTATATGGTACTGGGGCCCCTCCTCGACGGTATAGGTAACCGCCGCCTCCTCGCGGTCGATTTCCACCTTAACCTTGGCGCGGCCGTAACCACGTTCGTTGTAATAGTCGCCCACCCGTACCGCGGCTTCGTTCAGAGTGACGGCGGCGAGGGGCGCGCCAACCTCGACGGCGAGTTCCTCCCGAACGGCTTCAAAGTGCTCGTTCGATACGCCCTTTACGACGACTTCCTTCACTACGGCCCGGGGCCCCTCCTCGACGAGGATTTTCAACTCCCGTTTGTTCTTTTTTCCCTCGGCGAGTTCTGAAGTCACTTGCGCGCTTTCGAAACCCTCGCCGTAATAAACCGCCTCCACCGCGGCCAGGCCGGCCTCCAGCAGGTAATCGAAGTTGTACTGCTCGTAACGCTCGCCTTTTTCCACGCCGATCAGGTTTCTTATAGCGCCGTCGGTGAAGTGTTTATTTCCCTCCACGCGGACGCGGCCGAGGACGAAATTAACCTCCGCCGATTCCTCCTGGGCGGAGGCGAGGCAGGGAACGGAATAACACAAGGCGACGACATACGCCGCAAGGGGCTTTAAGGCGGAGAGGCGTTGCGTACGCACCGATCAATGATACGAAAGTTAACGGCGATAATCAACTTGGCGCGCGTCGGCAATACGCGATAATAATTTGAGGCGAAAATGTGGGGGCCGGAATAAAATTTTGTCGTCCTCTGGTCGCCGCGCCGGCGTGTCCGCGTAGAGCGTTCTCGTTTACCCATGGCTTATTGTATGGTAAAATAACTCCGGGATAATCGGGCGCCGAGGACCCCTTGGCGATGAAAAACGAGAGGAAGACAAAGGCGGAGTTAATAGAAGAACTGGCCGCGGCGCGCGGCCGGCTCCGCGAGTTGGAGACCTCGACCGTCGCGCCTGAACGGGCGGCGGAGGGGTCGGAGGAATCGGAAGCGAAATTCCGCAACGTAGTCGAGTCGTCGCCGATGGGCATTCATATGTACGAGCTGGCCCCGGACGGACGGCTCATTTTCGTCGGGGCCAACCCCGCCGCCGACGAAATCCTTGGCGTCGATAATTCGCAATTCATCGGGAAGACGATCGAGGAGGCGTTTCCGCCTCTCGCGGACACGGAAGTACCGGAGCGGTACCGACGCGCCGCCGCCGAAGGCGAGCTCTGGCACACCGAACAGATCGCATACGAGGACGAGCGAATCCAGGGCGCTTTCGCCGTAACCGCTTTCCAGACGTCGCCGGGGAGGATGGCGGCGATGTTCCTCGACGTCACCGAGCGGAAGCGCGCCGAGGAGGCGTTGCGGGAATCGGAGGAGAAATATAGCAATTTGTTCCATTATTCAAAGGACGCTATTATTATCCACGATTTGGAGGGTACGATACTTGATTCCAACGAGCAGGCTTCCGACCTGTTCGGATATGCGCAGGAGGAGTTCACCTCTCTCACCATCCAGGATCTCCATCCGCCGGAGGCGCTACCCGGCTCGCGCGAGGCGTTCCGCCGGATATCACAGGAGGGGTTAATCCGGTTCGAGATCGATTTCCGGAAGAAGGACGGCTCGATTTTCCCGGCCGAGGTGTCGTCGAGTTTATTCGAAATAGCCGGGAGGAAGGTTATCCAGGGCATCCCCCGCGACATTACCGAGCGCAAGCGGGCGGAGGAGGTTCTGCGCGAGAGCGAAGAAAAGTACCACGGCCTCGCTGATAACATACCGGTCGGCGTATTTCGCTCGACCGCGGACCGCGGCGGCCGTTTGTTATCGGTTAATCCGGCCTTGGCCCGGATGTTCGGGTACGAAAAACCGGAGGATATGGCCAAAACGCGCGTCGTCGATTTCTACGCCGAGCCCAAGGCCCGTAAGGAGTTTATTAACACTATTAGCTCGGCCGGTGTCGTCACCGATTATGAGGTACAATTTAAAAGGGCGGATGGGAGTACGTTCCTCGGCTCTCTCAATGCTCGCGCCGTTAACGGGCCCGACGGCAACGTCGCCTACTTTGACGGCGTGCTGGAGGATATTACCGAACGCAAGCGGGCCGAGGAGGCTTTGCGCGAATCCGAGCAGGAGATCCGCCGCGCCGAACACGAGAAGGCCGTAATTCTACGCAGCATGGTCGAACACGTAGTCTACCACGACGCGGATTTGAAAATATTGTGGGCGAACGAGGCCGCCGCGGCGTCGGTGGCCGCGTCTCCGGAGAGCCTCGTCGGCCGGTATTGTTATGAAATTTGGCGCGGCCGCCAGCAACCTTGCCCCGGGTGCCCCGTAACCGCCGCTCTGGAAACCGGCGGCGGACACGAGGGCGAAATAACGACGCCGGACGGCCGCGTGTGGTTCGTACGCGGGTACGCGGTTCAAGACGAGACGGGGGACATTACGGGCGCCGTCGAGGTCACGTTAGAGGTTACGGAGCGTAAGCGCGCGGAGGAGGCGCTGCGGCAAACGGCGGCGGAAAACGAGGCGTTGCTCGAGGCGGTACCCGATTTGATGTTCGTTATCGATAAGGAGGGTAACTACGTCGACTTCAAACGGGCCGAGGCGGATTTGTTTGCGCTCCCGCCGGAGACGATTATCGGTAAGAATATCCGGGATACGGGGCTCCGCCCCGAGGAGGAGCGGGAGATATTCGCGCGTCTGCGGGAGACGCTGCGGACGGGCGCCACAACGACGGTGGGATACAACGTTCAGACGCCCCGGGGACTCGGCTTATACGAGGCGCGTATCGCGAAGTTGAAAGACGACGAAGTACTCGTGCTCGTACGGGAGATAACCGAGCGCAAAGAGGCGGAGGAGGCGCTGCAGAAAGAGAAGCGTTTTTCGGAATCTTTAATGAGCAGCCTGCCGGGGATTTTTTACGTCTTTGACACGGAGGGCAGATTCCGCTGGTGGAACGAAAACCTCGAGGCTGTAACTGGGTATACCGCGGGCGAAGTATCGCGGATGCGGGCGACCGATTTTTTCCGCGGCCGCGATAAGGAAATTGTAACCGACCGTATCGCGCAAGCGTTTTCTGAGGGGTACGCTACGGCGGAGGCCAAGCTCCATACGAAAGACGGCGCCGCGATTCCGTATTTCTTTTCGGGGAAACGCGTCGAAATCCACGGGAAGAAGTATTTGATGGGCATGGGAGTGGACCTCACGGAACTCGCCCGGGCCCAGGAGGCGCCCGGGGATTAGACAAAGCCTCGGGCCGGCCCTCAGGCCAGTCACCCGGCGGTAGTCCCGGAATCACGCGGTAAAAGAAATGGCCCCCGGAAGGGGGCTTACTTATAACCGCGTCGATCCCGGAGGGGCTATTAACGACGGGGCGCGGCTGTCAACTCAACCCGCTCGCGAGGTGTTCGCGGTCAAGCCGAAAAGCATAAAAAGAAAAGAAGCATACTTGATATTTGAAAATCAGTCCAGGTAATATGTTAGCTAAGCAGCCGGTCGAAGGTTCGACACCCCCGCCCCCACGAAAACACGCGCCGGATTATAAACCTGATATTCCCTTTAACGCATTGCCTACTCGGCCGCCCGGCCGGCTAAGCGTTGCGCCCGCGCGACGACCCCCCGCGCCACTTCGGCCAAGATCAGCACGTGGAAAAGCCAGCTCCCGTACCAATACAGCCGGCCCATCAGGCCGCGGGGGTAGAAGTAGGCCGTTACCGTTAGCTGACCGCCCTCCACGACGAAATCAAACCACCCGCGCCCGGGGAGCCGTAGCTGGGCAGCCAGCAGGATACGTTTCGGCGGCCTTACCTCTACCGCTTTCCAAAAGTCAACGGCATCGCCCGCCCGCAACTCCACGGGGTCACGCCGGCCGCGCGCCGAGCCCGGGCCGCCGCACAACTTGTCAATCCAGCCCCGTAACTTCCATAGAAAACCGAAACGGAACCACCCGGTCTCCCCCCCCACCGTACAGGCCGCCTGGAATACGAGCGCCGGCGGCAGCTCGCCGGTGGGCACGCTCCGCCGCAAGGCATACACGGCCGCTTCAATTTGTTGTGGCCCGCGCTCACAAACCGCCTCGGCGTCCGCGTCGCACCACCGACTTAGGACCTGGCGGGCCTCGATTTCGGCCAACGCCTCGCGGAAAGCCCGATCATAGGAACGCGGCTTTATATCGGGAAAGAGCCCGGCGGCGTTTTCGTTCTGTTTAACGGTTTCGGAACGCAGGCCCTCCACCAGACTAGAGGCAATGGCAAAGGGAACGGGCGTGAGGAGGACGAGGCCGTAAGCGCCCATCCGCGGCGTGAAGAACGGCAGCGGTAACAACGGCCGTCGTAAGCCCATAATGCGGGCCGCCTCGCGTAAAAGACCGGCGAAAGTCGTAACGCCCGCGCCGACGTCCACGACGACGTTACCCTCCGCGTTGACGTCGCGGGCGGCCGCGAGATAAGACAAGACGTCTGCCACTGCAATAGGCTCGGTACGCGTCCTGACCCAGCGCGGCGTGATTAGGACGGGCGCTTTTTGGACGAGGTTGCGGATGATCTCAAACGAGGCGCTGCCCGAACCGATAATGACTCCCGCGCGGAACCATAGCGTCTGAATCGCTTTTGGCTTCGCGCTGAGGATCTCGCCGGTTTCGAGGCGACTACGGAGATGCTCGCTGGCGGTCTCGCGGACGCCCAACCCACCCAGGTAGATAATACGGCGAACCCCTGCGGTAATTGCGGCCTCGCGGAAGTTCTCGGCCGAAAGGCGGTCGCGCGCGGCGTAGTCGCCTCCCCCACCCATGGAATGGATAAGGTAATAAGCTACGTCCACGTTAGCCATCGCCGCGGCGAGGGCGTTCGGTTGGAAGGTATCGCCTTCCGCGACCTCCACGCGCGGCCCGCTAATTTGGGCTACGCGAGCGGCATTACGAACGAAGAGCCGGAGCTCCACCTCCGTTTCGCCGAGGAATCGGTCGGCCAGCCGCCTCCCAATGTAGCCTGTCGCACCGGTGAGAAGGACGCGCATCGTTAGGCTCCGCTAGGTAATACCAAACGGCGTTCGGCTATGACAAAGAGGGCGACGCCGCCCCGTTAGCGCCCGAGGCGTTTACGTACTAACCTACCGCGAATTACGTTCGGCCTTTCCCGGAATCCGCCAAACTCTCCAAGGCCTCCGGATAAGGCTCGAAGAAAGTCTGCGAGGCCACGTATGCGTCGCCAAAGCGGAGCGCGAACCCGCGCAAGAGACCTCGCGGTACTGCCAATGGGAGGCGCCCGGCGCGGTACGCCTCGAGCTCGCGGAAGAAGTAATCCTTTTCCGCCTGGTTCACGCCCTCGGAAAAATGACCCCACGCGTGCTCGAGCGCGTTAACCGTAGTCGGGCGTCGCGGCGGTCGGGCGAAAGCCGGGTAGAAACCGGCTTCGTAATCGTTCCAAACTTCCGCCGCGGGGAGCTTTTGGGGGTTGGCCACGATCCGACCGAGCGCACGCAGCTGCGTTTGATGATACGATAACAGGAGGGTTTTATTCTCGGCGTGGAATTGGATTAGTTCGGCCATGCCGCCTTTTCCCTTCGCCGATCGGAAAGAGGCGAACGCGAACAATTTGGTTAGGAAGTGTTCGCGGAGGCGCGCGTTCTTCAAGCGTCCCTCCTCTTCCACGGCCAGGTGGCCGAAGCGGTCCAGTACCTCGCCGCCGAAAAACCCCGCCCCCTTGCCGACGGCTGCCGCCGGCCCCGGCCCCGGGTAGATCTTTACATCTTTAATCCCGGAACTCGGCGAGCGGCTCTTGAGCAGAAAACCGTCAACTGCCTCCAGCCCTTCCAGGAAGGAGGCGGCAAAACTGGTCATCGCCTCCGTTACGTCGCGGCCGGTCGTTGGTTGCAATAGCCGTTTTTCACCTTCTTGCAGCACGACCCGCACCGGCGCGCGCGGCACGCCGAGCCCGATCTCGACCTCCGGGCAAACCGGCACGAACTTAACGTGCGGCCGCATCGCCTCCACGAACTCATCCCGGATAATCGAGCCGTCGTACCGGACGGCCTCAAACCCCAAACACCGGCTCACGACGACAATAGGTTGAGGAAACGTGCCCACGGCGTAAGCTCCCTTATCTAGTTTGGCGGCGCGAGTTCCGCTACGACGGACAAACCCAACGGCAGTCCCTCTCGCGCCGGTTCCAAATCCAAAATAACTTCCTGGAACTTCGTGTCGAAACGCTCGCGAAGGTCGTCCGATTGGAAATCGCGGCCGCCGAGGTAGGGCTTGCGTTCGACTACTTTTCCGAGGCCGACGTACGCGCCGGTTTCCGCGTCGTATACCTTGTAGGCCGTGCCTTCCCGCACGCGGTCGACCCAGAACGATTCCACGAAGAGCCGGACCCAATACCCCCGCCCGCCGACGACGATCTTTGTGTTGTCGCCCGCGCGTATGGTCTCCCCGAGGCGGAGGTCCATTTTGTACACGACGCCGGCGACCGGCGACCGGAGCTCGAGCTGCGCCAGTTCCGCGCGCGCTAACGCCAATTCCCCGTTTGCTACTTGTAAGTTCCGGGCCGCCAACTCGGCGGCTAGTTTCGCCTGCGTATACTCGTATTCAGATATCCTCCCGGTGGCGAAAAGCTCGCCCCTCCGTTCAAACGTGTCCCGTTCCAGCTCGACCGATTTCCGGAGCGAGGCCACGCGGGCCTCGGCGACGCGGAACCGCGCCTCCTCGACGTCTCGCTCCAGGACGCACAGCACCTCCCCTTGCGCAACGACCTCGCCCTCCGTAACTCGGATTTCCTCCACGCTGCGCGTCACCGGCGGACTGACGTACACCTCGCCTCCCGCGGGTTCCAGCCGGCCGTATACCCGGGCCGGAACCCCCTCCGATTCGACCGGCGCCGGACTCGCCGGCGGGCGGGAGGCTTTATAGAGGTTCCATCCCACGAAAACGATGACCGCGACGCCGGCCGCGCCCAGAAAAACCCACTTCAATTTCCTCACGACGGCTTCCCCTCTCGCGAATCCGCCGTTACGGTACCGTGTTCGAGTTCGACGACGCGGTCGCCGTACGGCATTACGCGCGGGTCATGGGTAACGAGGACTACACCCCGGCTCTCCTCGTGGGCCAAACTTCGCAACGTTTCCAACACCACCTCGCTATTTTCCGCGTCCAGCGCCGAAGTGGGCTCGTCACATAACAGGAGCCCCGGATCGTTAAGTAAAGCGCGGACGATGGCGAGCCGCTGCTTCTGGCCGGTGGACAACGCCCGCGGCAAAGAGTGCGCGTAATCCGCCAATCCGAACTGCTCCAACAGCTCGCCCGCCCGGGCCCGCAGCGCCGCCGGTATCTTCGCCCCTTGGACGCCGTGGGCAACCAGAACGTTCTCGATTACCGGGAGCGCCGGGATTTCCGTCGGCGTCTGGAACACAAATCCGAAGTTGTGGAGCCGGAGCGTCGCCGCCTCCTCCTCCGCAACGTCGGTGACGTCGCGCCCGCGCAAAGAAACGCGCCCCTCCGTAGGTTGGAGGATTAAACCCATGATCGACAACAACGTCGTTTTCCCGCTCCCGGAGGGGCCGGCGATAATCGTGAGCTCGCCCGTGAAAAACGCCAGATTAACGTCGCGCAGAACGCGCTGGACGAAACGCCCGTCCGAAAAGGTCCGCGTTATGCTTTCGAGCTTTAAAATGGGTTCGGCCATACGTACTGCTCCGGCGGCTCACCGGAACGCCGTCGCCGGCTCGACGCGCGTTGCCCGACGGATCGCGACGAACGACCCGGCCAAGCATAATACCAAAGTAAAGGCCGCGTGCACGAACGGAAACCACGGCGGCACGTACGTCGGTAACGCGGTATCTCGCGTCCCGTACAGGAACAGCGCGAACAAGAAGAAGCCGACGAAGATCCCGGCCGCGGCGATCATGAGCCCCTGGTATAAGACGATGACGAAAAGATCGCGCTTCCGGCCGCCCAACGCCCGCAATACGGCGAAATCCTTCTCCCGCGATAAGACGCTCGTATACATCGTCAACATTACGATAACGATGCCCACCAGCGAGCTGATGAGCGTGGTCGTCCCGAAGCTCCCGCCGATGCCGGTATTGATAATGTAGAACGCCCGCGTAGTCGCCGACAACCGGCCGGTCGGGATCACGTCGGCCCTCGGCACAACCTCCCGCATTCGCGCGAGCGCCGCGCGCGGGTCGGCACCCGGCCGCAACTTAACCAGAATATAGCTGCACGTATCGGCCGGGAGGTCGGCGATATCCCGGGCGCGAGTGCGATTGGTGAAGACGAGCGTTCCGCCGAATCCCTGGGCTTTATGCGTAATTCCCGCCACGCGAACGCGCATGCGGTTAATCTCGAGGATGTCGCCTACCTGTGGGTTGCCGAACAGGTCGAGATCGCCGCTGTCCACGGTGACGCCCTCGTAATCCAACAGGTCGGCCAAGCTTCCCTGCGTAAAAGCCCAGGGACCACCCTGCAGCCGCGGCGCCGGCAGGCCCACGATCATGACGCCCTCGTACTTCCCGTCGGGGCGGCGCGTCTGGCCCGCGGTCATAATAATCGGCTCGGCCCATTCGACCTCGGCCAAGCCTATAAGGCGGTCGACGTAGCGCTCCGGCAGCGGGCCGACGGCGTTCGCATTCTTCGTCTCCTTGCTTACCACCCACATATCGGCGCCGGAATGGTCGACGAGGACCGACATAAACGTGAAGAGCCCAAACATCGTACTCAACTGCTGCCCCACCAAGAAAAGAATGGCGACGACGCCGAGTATAGACCCCGCCGTCGCCACCCGATCGTACCAGAGCATCCTATACGCGATTACGCTTCTCATTATTATTAAACCGCTCCTATAATATAAGCTAAGCTGCCGGCCGCGTCAAACGCTAACCTTCAGCCGCCGGTACGGTTTTTTAATTACCCAAGGTGGCTCGTAAGTCGATAGGCTTCTCCCTAAGCGAGCAGAAGGTCGGAGGTCCAAGTCCTCTCGCCCCAATAAACCAAGGGCCCAGAAGGGCCCTTTTTTATTGCCGATTATTTTCTACCGTATTCCTGCGCCGAATCCCCTACCTAAACAACGCCTTCACGCAGCCGAGGGAGGTGGGCGTGACCGCAGGCTCGTTACGGTTAAAGTATTGGATGCGGTCGTTCCCGCTGTCGGCGACGTAGACCCTTTCGCCGGTCGGAGAAACGGCGATCCCGCTGGGGAATTCGAATTCCCCCGGCCCGGACCCGCGCTGACCCCAGGCTTCGATAAAGGAGCCGGAGCCGGCAAACCGTTCTACGTAGTGATTTCTATTGGTTAAGAAAACGTCGCCGTTCGGCGCTACGGCGACGCCTTCGCAGCCTTTGGAATTAATATGACCTAAGCGCGTTCCGGCCGTATTGTAATAGACTACGCCCTCCCCCCGATCGACGACGTAAACTACGTTGTTCCGAGAAACCTCCACATCCCCGCTGCGACAAGGCCACGACCCGAGCAACGAGCCCGTCGGCGTACAAATATAAACGTTACCCGGATTGCCGTCCGCAATGGGAGCCCCGCAGATAAAGACGTTACCGTTCGCCGCCACGTCGCCTCCCCACACGTAGTTCGGAGGATTCCAACTACCTAGCAAGGAGCCGGTAGGCGTGTAATACCGGATAGGGTACGAGTTACAACCGCCGGTGTATACGTTACCGTTGGGCGCGACGGCGACGCCGGCCTGGCTGTCAGGCCAACTCCCCAACAACGAACCGGTGGGCGTAAAATATTTAACCACGCCCCCGGAGGTGCCGCTCGGACCTTCGTTGGTGTAAACGTTCCCGTTCGGCGCCACGTCGACGCCCAACAGGTCGCCGGAATCGCACCGCCACTCGCCCTCGTACTTGAAGCCGGCGAGAACGGTGGAGACCGTGGCAGCGGCAGCTAAGAACAGCACCGTTCGTTTCATCGCTCAACCTCCTACCTAAACAGCGCCTTCACGCGGCCGAGCGAGCTAGGCGCAACGGCCGGCTCCACCCAGTAGAAGTATTGGACGCGGTCGTTCCCGGAATCGGCAACGTAGACGCAGCTCCCGGCCGGCGTAACAGCAATGCCCCTGGGCTGGTAGAACTCGCCGTTGCCGGACCCTATCCAGCCCCACCTACCCAGGTAGCTGCCGGTTGCCGTGAAGTATTGGACGCGGTGGCCAGAGGCCTCGGTTACGTAGACGTTAGCGTCCGGCGCAACGGCGACGCCGAGGGGACCCATGAACTCGCCGTTGTTGACGCCGTACGTACCCCATGATCCGAGGAACGACCCGGCGGAGGTGTAATACGCGAGGCGGTGCATATTAGGTGCGGTGGCATAGACGTTGCCGCCGGGAGCTACGGCGATGCATTGAGCCTCTATGCTGGTACGCCATTGCCCCAAAAAGCTGCCGGTGGCCGTAAAATACTGGATGCGCCTGTTGCCTATATCCGCCACGTAGACGTTCCCGCCGGCCGCAACGGCGACGTCACGCGCGCAGTAAAACTCGCCGTTGCCTGAACCGAGCGAACCCCACTTCCCGAGAAAGGAACCCGTCCCGGTGAAGTATTGAATGCGGTGGTTCCAATAATCAGCTACGTAAACGTTCCCGCCGAGGCCGACCGCGACGCCCAAGGGCGAACTGAACTCGCCGTTGCCGGACCCGCGCGAGCCCCACTTGCCCAAGTAGCTACCGACGGCCGTGAAGTACTGTATGCGGGCGTTGCTAGTATCACATACGTAAATGTTGCCCCCCGGGGCTACGGCGACTTTGTTAGGGCGGTCGAACTGGCCGTTGCCGGAGCCCGAGGACCCCCACTGGCCCTCGTACGCCCACTCTCCCCACGAAGGAACGGTCGCGAGCGCAGCAGCAAATGCCGTGATTAAAACCCTCTTCATCGCTCGACCTCCTTGAAGGCAAATAAAAAACGCCAGGCCGGCCTTTAACCGAACCTGGGTAGTATTTTGCAAAGCGCGGCGCCTCGGGCGCCGTGGTCTCCTCTTACCGCCGTTTCCTCCGAACCGGGCATGCCCTCAACCCCCTTGGGAAGTGCGCCCGGTCAAACGTTGCGGCATCCCCCTCGCGAGCCATTATTAAATAGCGTCCCGTTGAAGTCAAGCCGAAACTAATCCGGCTCAGGGATAAAAACCTTATAAGCAGGAGGCCGGAGGTTCAAATCCTCTCGCCCCCAATAAAATCAAGGGCCCCGCGGGGCCCTTTTTTTTCCCGGATATTTCCTGCCATATTTCTGCCACTAAAACCGGTTACCTAAACAACGCCCTCCGCTTGGATTGTTGACGGCGTTCTTTAAACGTTGACAACGGCATCTAAACGCGCTATATAGAGGATAAAAAAAGGCCTTTACGGGAGTGGACCTTAGGAGAGGACGGACATGGGGAAAAAGTCGACGATAAGGTGGGTAGTAGCGGCGGGCGTGTTCTTGGCGGCAGCGCCGGCCGGGGCAACGATCGGGTCGGTGATTAGTTCGTTCCCGATACCCGGCGCCTCGCGACACGGGATTTATCAGGAAGGCAATTACGTTTATTTAGCAAAACGTTTAATGCTTTACAACTACATAGAAAAGTACTCGCTATCCGGTACTTACTTGGGCCACGTAGTAATTGACCAAGGCAATCAGGACACGCTGCACGGCGGCTCGCGGACGCACCTCGGCCCGGGGTACATGGCTTTATACGATGGTTATATCCGCCACCTAAAAATATTTTCTACGTCTACGGGCGGCTCCCCGGTAGCGTCATTTAGCGTGACGAGGGATAATTATTATAACTTTTTCTGGGACGGTGAATATTACTACTTTAACACAATTATGGATAGAGGTCGTTTCGATTGTTATTCCAGCGCTGGGGTTTACGTAAAGTCGTGGAGTTGCGCGGGCTGGCCGCCTAGCATGTTGTACTGCGTCGGCGCCGAATATGCCGAACGAGGGAACGGCGGTGCCGGCCCTTATTTTGTAGCCGGGTCGGGCGACGCGGGTAGGCCGTATTGCATAACTACTTTCCCGGGGGGGTCCCTGGTCGCAACCTGGACGTTACCAGCCCCGTACTTAACTTATTTATCCTACGGCAATTCCTCGAACCCGGTATTATACGGGTCGGCGATATGGGCGTCTACGGTTACCCCATATACCGTACGTGAAATCGACATC
This sequence comes from Candidatus Coatesiibacteriota bacterium, assembly GCA_020356085.1. GTDB lineage: Bacteria > RBG-13-66-14 > B26-G2 > WVWN01 > WVWN01 > WVWN01. The sequence goes on from CP070633.1 coordinate 821,733, forward strand.
GACGCGCGGGCCCCATCAACGGTGTTGCCCGTTTCAATCGGGAAAGTAAAAGCGATTTTCCGTTAAAGCAGAAAGCCGGAGGTTCAAATCCTCTCGCCCCCACAATTCAAGGGCCCCGCGGGGCCCTTACGCGTTTTCATACCCGGGCGGGCATTAAACCCCCGCGTTACCTGCAGGGGTCGAAAGGGCGAAAGGAACGTCCTAATTCATACCAATCATACGCGGAGGTTCGTACGAAAATGAGAGGCCTAATTATCTACCGGCCGTGGGCGATTCTAGCGGCGGTCGCGATCGCGGCCGGCGCCGTTGCAGCCGCCTTCGCGGCCGAGGGGCCGCCGGCCTGCCCGAAATGCGGCTCGGACGAAAACGTCATCCCTATAGTCTACGGCTACCCGAGCGAGGAGCTGTTCGAGGCCGCCGAGAGAGGCGAGGTCGCGCTGGGCGGTTGAATCGTTTCCGGCGACGACCCGCAGTGGCGGTGTAAAGATTGCGCGTA
>CP070633.1:822328-833554 GCA_020356085.1 Candidatus Coatesiibacteriota bacterium
CCCGCCGTCCCGCAAATCTGCCTGGCGCCCAACGGCGACGTGTACATCACCTACTACGACTTCGACCAATTGAACCTCCACCTCATGAAAAACGCCGGCACGAAGTGGACGCATCGCGTCCTCGCCAGCGGCACGTTCGCCGGTTACGTCCACTCCATGGATATCGGGAACGCCGATTACCCCCAGGTAATATTCTACAACGCCACCTCCAAGAGATTGCGGTGGGCGTACTTCGACGAAACCTTGGGCGTCGACCTCGCCTCTTTTGCGGCTCGCCGGCGCGACGCGGCCGTCGAGGTCCGGTGGAACGTTACGGACGAAGCCGGAATCGCGGGTTACAACCTGTACCGGAGTTCGGCCGACGAGGGCCGTGCGCAAGTCAATCCCTCCCTGATTACCGGGACCTCCCCCTACCGGTACCGTGACGCGGCCGCCCGCGCCGACGAGGGTTACGAGTACTGGCTGGAGGTCGTTCTAGTTTCCGGCGGCACCGAGGAATTCGGTCCCGCCTCCGTCCCGCCCGCCGCCCACGCCAAGGCCGTCACCCTCTACCAGAACTCCCCCAACCCGGCCTCCGGCACAACCACCTTCAGCTTCGAGCTCCCCGCCGCCGCCGGCGTTACGCTCGCCGTCTACGACGCCGCGGGCCGTAAAGTAGCGACGGTGGCGGACGGCCATTTCGCCGCCGGCCGGCACGACCTTCCCTTCGAAGCCGGATTGCCCGCGGGGGTTTACCTCTACCGCCTCGAGACGGCCGCCGAAGTCCATGCTAAGAAAATGGTTGTCGCTTCGCCCTAACGGGCGAAAATAAAAACCCGCCCCCTCCGGGCGGGTTTTTTCGTAAAAAATATTTGCGTAATGGCGGCGCTGAAGGTATGATAGGGGTGAGGTGGTGGCACCGTGAAAAAAACGATTATGGCCGTTACGTACATCGCATGCGTCGCCTCGGCGAGCGCTATTTCCCCTTTTGTCCACGGCGGTTTGTCCGACCTCTCGCCGGGCTCGTGGACCGTAACGAACAAACAGAGCGAAATACTAGTTTCTCCGCTCGGTTACGGCAAGACGTTCTTCGTCGGCGGCGGTATTTCGCTGGACGTTAAGAAATTCCGGCAAAAGAGAATCGTACCGGCGCTGAGCCTCGACACCGATTGCGGCGCCACCTACTTCACCGGGAAGTGGAACACCGAGGAGCTCGGCGCGCGCGAACAGACCTACTTCCAATTCCTAGCCATCGAAGAATTGATGTTGCGCGTAAAAATCCCGGCGGGCAGCCGCCTGGTAACGCCTTTCGTGGGTATCGGCGGCGGCCTGGCCGTCGCCTCCTCCTCCATAAATCGGCCGGAGGGCGAACCGGGGGCGGAAGAGGGCTACTACGAAGGTTCGGCTACCGTCTTCCGGCCTGCGTACGCCGTGCCGTTCGGGCTGGAAATTACGCTCTCGCCGCGGCACACGATCTATTGGCGTTTCGGCCCCGTCGTACCCATCGGCAGCGTCGACTTCGAATACGAAACCGGCCTCCCCGGCGGCCGGGCCCGCGAGAAGGTCTCCTCCGAAATCCCCAACTCCTTCGTCCTTATGTTCGGCTACCGGGGAGGGCAATAGGCTAGGGTCTTGAACGGATAGCCCCAAAGATACCAGGCGTTTATTTAGAATTTGGCCCTAAAATTTTCACTTGCATTTTTATAGGTGCGATGTTAGGGTCGCGGGTGGGAGTGTAGTGGTATCGCCTTAGGTGGGAATCTCCCCCTATTAAAAAAGTTATCGATAATTAACCAAGGAGGTCTCAAATGCGCAGCGTATTATTTTTAACATTGGTCGCGTTAGTCGCAGCGACCGGGACGGCTATCGCCGCCGAGGTTACGCTTAACCCGGTAGCCGACGCGCCCGTATTCGCACACCCCACTTATCTTAACCGGAATATGGGCTCCCAGACTTACGGTTATTGGGGATTCTACAACTACACGTTCCGGACATTCTGCAGGTACGACTGCTCCACCGTTACCGGAGCCGTATCGAAAGTGGAGCTCAATTTCCGGCTGATGCAGAACAATTACGCTACCGGCAAGATGTGGGCGTGCAAAGTTAACGCCACCTGGGCGGAAAATACGATCACCTGGGCGAACCAGCCGGCTCACGACTCCACGACCGCCGGCCGCATACTCGACATCGACTGGTTATCGGGCAACGGCCCCCATCGCGTAACGTGCACGAGCGCGGCCAACACCATCGTCCAGGGCTGGGCTACCACGCCCGCCACCAACTACGGCCTGGTTCTCCGGAAAAACCCGGAATCCGGCAACGTCCCCCGCTGCTACCCGTACTTGAGGGAGAGCTCTTATCCGGGCGTCCAGTTAATCGTAACGTTCACGTCTGCCGTCGAACCAGCCTCGGTCGGCAAGGTTAAAGCGTTGTTTAAGTAGTCCCCTCCACACGTGGAATAAAAAAGGGCCTTCGGGCCCTTTTTATTTGCCCGCCTTACGAATTCCTTAAACCCCACGGCGGCATTTTTATCCAATTATATTGGACGCTCTCCCCTCTCTCTGGTATAATTGACGGAAAACTACCGCGAGGAGTTAACGATGAACCGTTATTTAGCGGTATTTTTATCGGTTGCGATAATAATCCCGGCCGCCGGGTGCGAACGCCTTAAGTTATTTTCCGAGGAAGAAACCGCCCCCGAAGCCGAAACCGTGGCCGCGCCGGCGCCGGAGGAAAAACCGGCTGAAAAACCCGTCGGCGCTCCAAACAAAGAGGAATATTACCGCATGCTCCGCGCGGGGTACGAGCCGCCTCGCCGCACGGTAAGAAGCGGGGGTTACCTCGGCTCCGGGACGCCCCGCCCCGAGCGCCGTACCCTCTCGGAAAAAGAGGGCGAGGGGTTGAAGTGGAAATACGGCGAGGGCCGCAAATTCGCGGCCTCCGGCCGTGGCGAAGAGCCTAAAATCCCGGAATACATCGACCACGACGACGGCACCAACCCGCCGCGAGAATACCGCGGCGACGACTAAAAACGCCTCTCCGCCTCCGGCTCGACGAAACGTCCCTATCCGTACGTCAACTCGGGGCAGGCGAAGCCGACACCGACGCCACGTGGCTCGGCGCAGTTTAGAACTATACCAAGTTCGCTAGCATGAAGAAATGGGCTTTATACCCGGGCGCCGTCCTGGCGGCCGGGTTCCTCCACGGCTCCCTCGAAACCTTTCTGGCCCGCCTCTATCGGCTAGGAGGCACCGCGCCCGCGGGCGACCTCCTCGCCGCGCTATTTTCCCGTTGCCTGTGTTACACGGCGTTTCTCGCGCTCCTCGGCGCAGCGGTGGTAGCGGTTACGGCCGCGATTGCGGCGCTCCGCCGCGCCAAACGCCCCGCCCCCGCGCGCGCGGCCGCGGCTGCGATATTCGGAACGGCGGTGGGCGCCAACGCATTTTGGTTCGTCCTCGCCGCCCTAAACCTCCAAACGTTCGTCGCCTGGGGCCGCAAATTCCACGTATGGGAACCCGCCGGCTTTTTCGGGTTCTTCTTCGGCCCCGGAGTCGTACTTATCGTAGCCCTCTCGTTTCTCCTCTACAAAGCTTTTGGAAAACTCCGCGCCCCGGGGCGGGTAATCGGCGGCGCCGCCGTCGTCGCGCTGGCGGGGTGGGCCGTTCTCGGAGGGGGCAGCGCCCTCCGGGAGGCGAGGCGGCCGGCCCCCGCCGCCGACTACCCAGACGTCGTCCTGATCACGCTCGACGCATGGCGCGCCGACGCGTGGGGTCCCTCCGCCTCCGGCTCCTCGTTAACTCCCCACCTCGACCGGTGGGCCGAAGGAGCGCTCGTTTTTTCGCACGCCCGCTCGCAATCGTCCTGGACCATGCCCGCGTTTGCCTCGCTCTTCACCTCCCAATACCCGCTCGTCCACGCCGCGACCTTCCGCCGGCCGCTCGGCACGAGTCAACCCACGCTCGCCGAGCTGCTGGCCGCGAACGGATACGACACCCGCGCCGTCGTGGCCAACGAACTTTGCCTCCCCGCTACCGGCCTAGCCCGCGGGTTCCGCGAATACCGGTACTGGAACTGGCACCCGGTCCTCCAAGCCCTGGGCTACTATGAGACGAACCTTTATTACCCGAGCCTCCGGCCCAACCGGAAAGAGAAGCTCGACTCGCGCGTAACGACCGTCCTGACCGACATCGCGCTCGCTCAACTCGAGCGGCGGCGAGGCCGGCCGTTTTTCCTCTGGCTCCACTATCTGGACCCGCACGGCCCGTACTGGCCCCCCCCCGAATACGTGGACGACCCGGAAATCTTGGTCCCGTTTACAGGCAACGAACTCTCCCGCGACCAGCGGGGCGCGATCCTGCACAAACGTTATAAGGCCGAGGTCAAATACGTCGACGCCGAAGTGGGCAGGCTTCTAAAGGCCCTCGAACGTAGCCCCCATACCGTCGTCATCGTGACCAGCGACCACGGCGAAGAATTCCTCGAACACGGCGGTTTAGACCACGGCCATACCTCCTATGAGGAACTCCTCCGCGTCCCGCTGCTCATGAAGTTCCCGGGGCGTTCCCCGGCCGTAATCGAGACTCCGGTCGATACGCTGGACCTCGCGCCGACGCTCCTCGATTACCTGGGTTTCGAAGCGCCCGCCTCGATGCAGGGGCGAAGCCTCTGGCCCCTTCTAAACGGCGCTGGAACCGAACGCCCCTCCTTTGCCGGCCCCATTCAGCTGAAGGGGAAACGGAAAGAATCCGTTTATTACCGCGGGAAGAAGTTCTTATACGACTACGAATACCCCGATTGCGGCGCGTGGTACGATCTATCGTCCGACCCCAGCGAGACGTGGCCGCGTTCGCCGGCGGAGGCGGAAGGGCAACAACTCTGGGACCTACTCGTCGCCTGGCGCGAGGGGAACGTCGAACTCCGCCGCCACTACCGGGCCGCCGCCGAAGAGGCGGCGCTACGGGACGCCATGAAGGCGATGGGATACGTAAAATAATACGACCCCCGTCCGGCCCCCATCCCAAAAGCCTTTATCCCCCCGTTCGCGGGCCTTTATGTTAAAATAGGGCAACTATTTCCGGATTTGAGCTACTACTACGCCGGAGTTGCCGATATGGGAAAGGGTTTACGACTACTTCTCCTCGGGATGACCCTGGGCGCCGCGGCCGTACCCGCTTACGCCGCCGAGGGGCTTTTAATTCGCCTCTACTACGACGGCGCGCCGGCCCGCCTCGCCGATACCTCGTTCCTCCCATACGTCGCATACGACGAGTACGCCGTCGGCGAGGTCAGCGCGGGCTACGCTGCCGCGCTTTCCGCCCGCGGCTTTCGGTTCGACGTCCTTGCCGATGACCCGGCGCTCAAAGCGATTTGGGAGGTGGCCCTACCGGCCGCCGACCTCCCGGCCGCGGCCGACGTCCTGCTGACGGTAAGCCCCGGCCACTACCTCCTCGCGACGCCGCCCGACGTTTACATCGCGGCCGGCGACCGCGCGGTTCGCCTCTCGCCCCTCGCTGTTGACTTCGCCGCCCGGGCCCGGACGCCTCGCGGCTTGCGTTTCGAAGCCCAAAACGAAGTGGCGGACGTCGTCGCCGCCGTTAACCGCGGCCGGTACGAACGCACCGTCAGGGACCTGGCCGCATTCGGGACCAGGTTTTCTTATAGCTCCAAGTCCAAAGAAGCAGCCGATTACCTCGCCGCCGAACTATCCGGTACGGGGTTAACCGTAAAACGCGACCGCTTCTTTGGCCCCTATCTCAAAAAGGTAGCCGCGGCCGGCGTTAACGCCGCCTGGGCCGGAGGCCAGGAAGGCGTCGTCGCGCGGACGACGAACGGCGGCCGCCGCTGGGAGGTCCTCGGCCCCGTCGGCGAAGCCGAAGTCCATTCAATCTCGTGCGCCTCCGCCGACGTTGCTTGGGTTGGATCGGAGAATGGTACCGTGTGGCGTACGGCCGACGGCGGCCAAAGCTGGACCGAGAGTACGCTCGGCGGCGGGTACGTTACGGATCTATTCTTCCTCAACGGCCGAATCGGATGGGCGACGACCTCCCGTAACGCCATCTACCGGACCGACGACGGCGGCGCGACGTGGATAAAATACGCCGACGTCGCCGATTGGCCGCGTGGGATCGCGTTCACCGACTCCGCTAACGGCCTCCTGTGCGGCGCGCGAGGGTATCTCGCGCGAACGGACGACGGCGGCCGGACGTGGCAGCGGCTCCCCTCCGGAACCACCTTGCGGTTGGAGGCGGTCTCCTATCGAACCGCGACCGAGGCTTACGTCGTCGGGGAGGGGGGGACGGTCCTGCGGACAAACGACAGCGGCGCGAGCTGGTCCCGCCTCGACTTTCGCACCGGCCGCTATTTATACGACGTCGCGTTCCGTGGTAGCGAGGGCGTCGTCGTCGGCGGCATCGGCGACGTGTGGCGCGTGGGCGGAGGCGCGGCTTGGGAAAAGCGGGAGGCGCCGCAGTTTATACTCTACTCCGCCGTGATGGGTTCCGCGGAGACGATCTGGTGCGGCGCCGGCGCCGGTGCGCTCCTTCACAGCGACGACGGCGGCCGGACGTGGGAAGACCAAGCCTCTGGCGCTGACCTCGGCTCGCCGTACGTATGGGAAAACGTATGGGCCTCGCGGCCAGGCCGGGGCGGCGTTTCCGGCACCGTACTCGTCTGCGCCCACTACGACTCGCTATCGAAACGTTCGAAGTCGGAGACGCCCGACGTTCCGGCCCCCGGGGCGGACGACAACGCCTCCGGGACTGCGGGCGTGCTCGAATTCGCCCGCGCCAGCCGCGGCCACGACTATCGGCGCGACGTTATCTTCGCGTGTTTCACCGGCGAAGAACAGGGCCTCCGGGGCGCGCAGCACCTCGCCTCGCTGTTGGCTTCCGGCGGCGAGCCGCTAATCGGCGTCCTAAATATGGACATGATCGGGTACGCCGACGCGCTCCCCGAAGACGTGGACGTTATTACGAACTACCCCAGCACCTGGCTCGCGGAGTATTTCTCCCGGGCGGCGAGCGCTTACCTCCCAAACTTAGGCGTCGACGTCAACATCCTCCCGGAGATGTGGCGCAGCGACCACGGCCCATTCTGGCAGCTCGGTTACCCGGCGATCCTAGCCGTCGAGGACTGGGATATCCATTACCCGTACTACCATACGGCTAACGATACGCCCGACAAACTGGACTACGACGTGGCGACGGCGCTGACCCGGAGCGTAGTCGCGGCCGCGGCCTCCCTCGCCGCGCCGACCTCGGTTCCCGTCATCTCTACTCTCGACGCCGTCGAGGTTTACCCCAATCCGTATAAGTACGGTACTCATAGCGGCCGCGTTTATTTTGCGAACCTCCCGCCCCATTGCCGCGTCAAATTCTACAACGTCGCGGGCGAGTTCCTGGCCGAGGGCGGGAACGGCGCCGAACCTATCTGGTCGCTGGAGCTGGAAGGGAAGGTCCGGCCCCTCGCCGCCAGCGGCGTGTTCTTCTTCATCGTCGAAACCCCCTCCGGCGAAAAAACAACCGGTAAACTAGCGGTGATCCATTAACGGATCCCCGCCCGTCAACGCGAGGTACGAAAGTGAAACTTCCCCGCCGACTCCGCGGGGCGGCCGCGATAGTCGCCCTCGCCGCCGCACTACCGCTTTCTGGCTGCGCGCAGCCCTCCGACGAAACGCCCGCCGGCTTGAAAGACCCCGTGGCGGAAGTTACCGCCGCCGTGGAAGCCAGTCGCTCCACCGCGCTCGTTACGGCCTCGGCCAATTGCAGCCCGGCCGTCGTAACCGTCAACACCGTTCAAACGATCCGGCGCCGCGTCTTCAATCCGTTCTATAGCCCGTTGTGGCAGGACTTCTTCCGCGACTTTATGGGCCCCCCCTACCAGGAATTCGAAGAGGAAATCCCCTCCATGGGCTCCGGTTTCCTTTTCGACCCGGAGGGGTACATCTTTACCGCGGAGCACGTCGTCCACGGCGCCGATAAAATAGAGGTCACGCTTCCCGACAACCGCACCTTCCCCGCCACCTGGGTCGGCTCCGATTACGAACACGACATCGCCGTCCTGAAAATCGAGGGGGAGGACCTGCCCCACGTCGAACTCGGCGACTCCTCCAACTTGATGATCGGCGAGTGGGCCATCGCCATCGGCAATCCATTCGGCCACGTCGTCGAGAGCACCTCCCCCACCGTCTCGGTCGGCGTCATCTCCGCCTTGCGCCGCCAAATGAAAAACTCGGGCCAAGGGGGCTTGCGCTTCTACGACGACCTCGTGCAAACCGACGCCTCCATTAACCCCGGTAACTCCGGCGGGCCGCTGGTCGACGCGCTGGGCCGGGCAATAGGCGTCAACTGCACCATCATTACGACGAGCGGCGGCTCGCTGGGCATCGGCTTCGCGGTCCCCATCAACGTCGCCCGCGAATCGGCGCGCCGCCTCCTCGCGGAAGAAAGCTCCGCGGCCTGGATCGGCGTCTACCCGCTCGAAGTCACGCCGAACGTCGCGACGGCCTTGGCGTTGCCGGACGAACGCGGCCTGCTTATCGGCGACATCGACGAGAACGCCCCCGCGGCGTACGCCCGCCTCGCCCGGGGCGACGTCATCCTGGAGGTCAACGGCCGCGCCGTCGACGACGTCCCGAGCTACGAGAAAACCCTACGGGGCGCTAAGGTCGGCGACACGCTGAACCTCAAAGTGCGGCGCGGCGGCCGCATAATGGAAGGTAAAGTCCAAACCGAAACGCGTCCCGGCCCCTAATTCCGGAGGGACTTGAAGCGCAACAAGCTCAACGACCTCGATTCGAAAACGTGGCTTAAATTCCAGAAGAGCTGGTTCGTCCACAACCCGCCGCCCCGCGCCAAAGACCAGCTCGACCACCCGGCCAAATTCCCCGAGACGCTGGCCCAGGAATTCGTAGAGTTCTTCACCAAGGAAGGCCAATGGGTTCTGGACCCGATGGTAGGCACGGGGTCTACGCTCGTGGCGTGCCTCCGCGCGGGCCGCAACGCCGCCGGCGTCGAAATCAACGAGGAATTCTGCGCGCTGGCCGAACAGACCGTCGCCCAGGAACTCGCCGCGCTCGAGCGGCCCGGCCCCTCGCCGGAGGCGAGGGTAATTCACGCCGACGCGCGCGCCCTCGCCACGTTGGAATTACCGACGTTCGACTATTGCCTCACGAGTCCGCCGTATTGGGACATGCTCCGGAGCCGCGGCGCCCAGACGCAAAACAAACGCCGCGCCCAAGGTTTAAAAGTGGCCTATTCCGACCGGGAAGACGATCTCGGCAACATCTCCGACTACGGAACGTTCCTGGAGGAGGTGGCGGGAATATTCCGCGGCGTCCACGGACTTTTAAAAGAGGGGGCGTACCTAACCGTAATCGTAAAAAACGTAAAAAAGAAAAGTCGGATTTACCCACTGGCTTGGGACCTCGGCAAAACCCTCGGCCGATTCTTTACGCTGAAGGACGAGAAAATTTGGTGCCAGGACAACCAGCCTCTTCGGCCGTACGGCTTAGGGAGCGCTTGGGTCTCGAATACGTTCCACCACTACTGTCTTAATTTCCGTAAGGAGTAACTTTTCCCCCGAGGTTGTAATTCACCCCGAAGGGTTAGAGATGATACCACGCTACACGTTACCGCCGATGGCGAAGCTGTGGTCCCTCCGGGCCCAGTACGACCGATGGCTTAAAGTCGAGCTCGCCGTGTGCCGCGCCTGGCACAAAGCCGGCCGCATCCCCGCCGCGGCCCTCCGCGAGATCGAACGGGGCGCTGCCTTCGACGTCGACCGTATTTTGGAAATCGAAGCGACTGTAGGCCACGACGTCATCGCGTTTCTCCGCGACGTTACCGGCCGCCTGGGCGACGCCGGTAGGTACGTCCACTTGGGCCTGACCTCCAACGACGTCGTCGATACCGCCCAGGCGCTCGCCCTCAAACAAGCCGCCTCGCTAATCCTAAAACACCTCGACCGTACGATCGCGGCCGCCGCCGCCCTGGCGCTCAAATACAAAAAAACCGCCATGATCGGCCGCACCCACGGCATCCACGCCGAGCCTACGACGTTCGGCCTTAAATTCCTCGTCTTCCACCAGGAATTGCTCCGCGCCCGCGACCGAATCCGCCGCGCCCGTCAGACTATAGCCGTCGCCAAATTGTCCGGTCCCGTCGGAAACCTGGCGCAAATCCCGCCGCCGGTGGAGGCGGAAGCTCTCCGCCTCCTGGGCCTAAAGCCGGCCGCGGCCGTAACGCAGGTCGTCCAGCGCGACCGCCACGCCGAATACATGGCCGCGCTCGCCCTCTGCGCCGCGACGGCCGAGAAAATTGCGCTCGAGATCCGCCACCTGCAACGGACGGAAGTCGGCGAGGCGGCCGAACCGTTCCGGGAAGGGCAAAAGGGTTCCAGCTCCATGCCCCACAAACGGAACCCGGAACTTTGCGAACGGGTGTGCGGGTTGGCGCGGCTTTTCCGCGGGTGGCTCGTTACCGCGTTGGAGAACGTAGCCTTGTGGCACGAACGCGACATAAGCCACTCCTCCGCCGAGCGCGTAATATTGCCCGACGCCACGACCACCCTCTACTACGTGCTCGACGTCATGAATTACGTACTGGAGGGGCTCGACGTATACCCGGAGCGGATGCGTAAAAACCTGGAGGCGACCTGGGGTTTGATCTACTCCGGCCGCGTACTGGTGGAGCTCGCGGCCGCCGGCGCCTCCCGGGAGGAGGCGTACGACGCCGTCCAACGCCAGGCGCAGCGCGTTGCCGCCGGCCGAGCCCAGGACCTGCGCACGGCGCTCGCCGCCGAACCGGTCGTCCAGAAATACCTGCCGGGGAAAAAATTGGAGGCGTGTTTCAAACTCGAGTATTACCTTAAGAACGTAGATTACATTTTCCGCCGGGCCAACCTAAAAAAGCGGTAGGGCTATGGAATTTCGGGGGGTCCCCCTCTACCTCCTCGCAAATCTTCTCACGGCCGCGTATCTTCTCGCGGCCTTCGCGTTGCGCCGACGCCGCAGCGCTCTCCGCCTCCTGACCGTAGCGTTCGCGGCCTTCGCTCTCGCCTACTACTTCTTCGCCGGCGTCGCCCACCCGCGCGAGGAACCCGCAGTCGACTTTGCCTCCTACTACGTTACCGCGGACGACTTGTTAGGGGGCGGGAACCCGTATCGGCATTACCGCCAGTACCTCGGAGGCGGGGGGCCGTATGCGGAAAGGCTCGCCTCCTTCGGCATTCCGGATCTCCCGCGGCCGG
>CP070633.1:833654-845320 GCA_020356085.1 Candidatus Coatesiibacteriota bacterium
ATGCCGTACACCATCGTGTAGCCGACGGCGATGAGCGCGTAGACCGCGCCGAGCGTAAGGCCGTTAATTAGCTGCTGCAGAAACATAACGCGGCTAGCCGATCCCGGCCAGCTTAGCGATGATGATGACCGCTACTGCGATAGGCGTGATCGTCCGGCACATCCACAACCAGATCTTACCCGTCGGGAAGCCATGGTACGAGCCTTCCGCCGCCGCCGCAATCGCCTTCGGCCCCCACCCCCACCCGACGAAGAGCGCGATCAGCAGGCCGCCGAGCGGGAGGAAGAAGTTGGCCGATAGGTAATCCATGAGGTCGAAGAAGCTGAGGCCGAAGAGGCGCAAGCCCTCCCACGCGCCGAAGGACAGGGCCGACGGTATGCCGATAAGGAAAATAATCCCGGCCACCACGGGCACGACGCGGCTCCGGCGCCATCCCAGCTCGCCCATGAAGAAGGCCGTAACGACCTCCAGGATCGAGATGCCGGAGGTGACGGCCGCGATGGCCACCAGCACGAAGAACAGGACTGCGAAAACGACGCCGCCGGGCATGCTGGAGAAGACCGCCGGGAGCGTGTGGAAGAGGAGGCCCGGGCCGCCGTCGGGCGCCAGGCCCATCGCGAACACCGCGGGCAATAGCGCCAGGCCGGCCAGGAGCGCGATCACCGTGTCCATCAACGCGATCGTCATCGTCGAGAAACTCAGATCGGCGTCTTTCTTCAAATACGAGCCGTACGTCAACATCGCGCCCATACCGAGCGAGAGAGAGAAGAACGCGTGGCCCAGCGCGATGAGTACCGCCGACCCGGTCAACCCTTTGAAGAACGGGAAGCTCAGCGGCCCGACGCTTACCGTCGTAATCTTCGGGACCAGGTAGAATTTCACGCCCGCCGCCGCGCCGGGGAGCGTTAGCGACCACACGACCAATACTAGCAGAATCGCGAGCAAAATGGGCATCAAGATCTTGGAGGCCGCCTCGATGCCGCCCTTGACGCCGCGGTAGACGATGAACGCGCAAACCGCGAGGAAGAGGAAGTGCCAGCCCACCGACCACCCCGGATGCGCCGCGAAGCCCTGGAAATGGGCTTTGGCCGCCTCCGCTCCCCCGGCCGCGGCGGTGAAGCCGGTTACCGCCCCGGATATCGACTTGAAAACGTAAGCCAGGATCCACCCGGCCACGACGCTGTAATACGAGAGGATAACGAAGCCCGCGAGGACGCCCATTACGCCGACGAGGAACCACGGCGTCCCGGGTCGGAGGACGCGATAGGCGCCGACCGGGTTGCGCTGCGCCGTCCGGCCCACGGCCAGCTCGGCCATCATTACCGGGAGGCCGATAACGATGATGCAAAGGAGGTAGACGACGACGAACGCCGCGCCGCCGTGCTCGCCGGTGATGTAGGGGAACTTCCAAATGTTCCCCAAGCCGATAGCGGAACCCGTCGCCGCCAGGATGAACCCGAAGCGCGAGCCCCAATGTTCCCGCAACCGTTTGGGCTTCAACTCAGCTATGTCCGCCCTCCTCCGCCCTAGGCCTCGCCTCGAGTTCCGCCCGCGGGTACAACCTCCAGAACGTGCTCGGCCGGTAGCGGCGGCCGCGGTACGTCGCCACGTATTCCTGCCCGTAAGGTTTGAGTACGTCGGCGGCTAGCGCGGTAGCCTCGCCGGCCGCGGGCGAGGCGCCGAACCCGAACGCCTCGCCGGCTACGACTACCGGCCGCGCGTCGGTGAGGAACACGCCGTGCCCCGCCGCGATCTTACCGTCAACGTAGGCGCGGAACGCCTCGTCGTCTTCGGCCGCCGCGCCGAGTTCGGCCGTCTCCGCGCCCGTAAAGTACCGTACGTACACGTCCGGCCCGAAACCGCCGCCGCCGGCGTTAATGACCAGATCCCCCGGCTCGGTCAGCCCCTCCACGAAGCGGGCGTACGCCAGGTGCTCGTTGTTTTCCGGTTTCGACTCGGGGCAAATGGAACCCCAAAGGTTCACGGCGAAAAAGCATACCGGCAGTACATAGAGTAGCGCGCGGAACCAGCGCCCCGAAGAAGGGGCGACGGCCGTACTTGCATATATGAAAAACACCGCTGCGAATACTTGAACCGTCCAGCGGTCGAGCGCCCCCGCCTCCCGGAACGTGAAGAACAGCGCGTACGGCGCGAATAGCGCGGCCGCGAGCCACGCCGAGCGGCGGCCGACGCCGCGCCGCGCGAAGCGCCTCGTTGCGCCGCCGAAAGCCACCGCCACCGCCGCCGCCCCCAACGCCGTCGCCGCCGCCAACAGTCCATACGCCGGCGTCCATCCCGCCGCGACGACGTCCTTGAGCCACCGGAGGCCGAAAACGTTCCGCCCGAAGGCGTAGAGGTCCAAGAGGGGATTGACGAGGCGGAACGATAAGTAGTATTTCGAAACGCCGGGTACGCCGAAGAACCAGCGCCACGCCTCTCCCGGCCCGGCCAACCCCAACCCCGCGAAGGCTACGACGACGTAACCCGCCGCCCCGGGGAGGAGGAACGCCGCAGCCAGCGCGGCCGCCTCGTACCACCGCCGCCGACCGGACAAGACGAAATAGGCGATTACCACGAACGGAAGCAATAAGACGTTGACGACGTGCGCGAACACCGTCGCGCCCGCCGCGGCCGCGGCCGCGACCCATCGGCCGAAGCCTCGCCCCCCCGCGGCCCGCTGTACCGCCCAGAACGCCGCCATCGCGCCGACAGTCACCAGGATAATGTATTGGGCGTTACAGGCGTAGGACCAGTAGCCGAACGAGAAGGCGGCGGCGAAGCTCCCGGCCAGCGCGAGCGGAGGCGTCACGGCCGCGCGCCGGAAAATCGAGTAGGCCAGCGCGAAACCCGCCGCCCCGACCGCGGCGTCGAGAATTTGCATCGCCCCGTACCACCCGCCGGTATACCCAAGCGGCCGCAACGCCGCGTGGAGCGCCGCCGCCAGCGGCGTGTAGAGAAGGTGGTGCTTGTGCCAAGCCGCTCGGAACCCCTCCGCCGCGACCGCCAGCTCCCACCGCATCGGGTCCGGGAAATAATACGCGGAGCGGAAGATAAGGTAAACCGCCGCCACCACCCCGGTCCCGGCGGCGGCGGCGACGGCCCAACGGTATCTATACCTATTCTCAGCGCGCAAACTTCGCCCGGAAGGAGGACCCGGCTCGCCGGAAACTAACCTAGCTCCCCTCCGTCGGTTCGACCTCCGCCGTTCCGGCTACGCTGACCGTCTCCTTCGCGAGTTCCAAATCCTCGGCTTGCTTCTCGTAGGGTACGAACGCCCCGTCCTTGACGACGGCGACGATTAACGGCTTCATGGTGTCGCCGTCCGCGTTGAAATACGTCAGGCCGGCGACGCCGTCGTAACCTTTCTCCGGCGAATCCATTGCGGCGATATAATCGCGGATCGCTTTGCGGTCGGGGCCCGCCTCCCGGATGGCCTCCGCCACCAGGCCGACGGCGTCGTACGCTAACGCCGCCCACGCGTCCGGTTCCGTTCCGTACCGGGCTTCGAAGTCTTTAACGAATTTTTGCGTCTTCTCTTCGCCTACCGTCGGCAAGAACGGACACGTTACTACGACGCCTTCCGCCGCTTTACCGGCGTTCGTCACCAAATCGGAGGACAACAGGCCGTCGCCGCCGATGAACGGCGTCTCGAGGCCGAGGTTCCGCGCCTGCGTTAGGATCATCGCGGCGTTAGCGTAAAGCCCGGAGATGAAAATCGCGTCCGGGTTCTTGGCCATAATCTGCGTTAGCTGCGGCGTGTATTCCTGCGTATCACGAACGTACGCCTCCTCCTCCACGATCTCGAGGCCGATCTCGTTTGCCCGTTCGGCGAAGGCGTCCCGCAACCCCCGGCCGTAGTCGTCGTTATCGAAGAATACCGCCACGCGGTTGTACCCCATTACGTACTTCAGGAAATCGGCGATGAAATAACCCTGGAAGTCGTCCCGGTACACGTTCCGGAAAGTCCAATCTCCGCCCTCACACACGGTCACGTTCGTCGAACCGGGCGAGAGCTGGAGCACTCCCATCGAGTTGTAGACTTCTTTCCCGGCCAGCGAACAGCTGGAGTTGAAATGGCCCACGACAGCCAGAACGCGCGGGTTCGACCCTAATTTCTGCGCGGTATTGGCGGCCTCTTTCGGGTCTCCCTTGTCATCTTGGAACTCGAGCTCAAGGGGGATACCGTTAATGCCGCCGGCCTCGTTTATCTCGTCGGCCTTCATCTCGGCCGCCATACGGAACATTTCGCCATATTGCGCGCCGTCCCCCGTGAACGGCCCCGTTACCCCGACCAAATACGTCTCTTTGCTTTTTTTACCGCACCCGCCCATCGTTAACGCGGCGACGGCAAAGGTTATCGCAACTATCCGCCAGGTCATACGCATAAAACGTCCTCCTGCTACGCGGCCGCCGGCTACTCGCCGGGGGCATCCCACCAATGAGAGGCCTCCGTCGCCTCGGCGAGCCGCGAACTTATTTGCATTATCATCTCGACGGCGCCGCGTACGGCTTTGGCTTGATCCAAAGCCTCCGTCGCGGCGTCGTTTATATTATCCACGGCCGTCGTCACCTGCTCCAACCCGAGGGATTGTTGTCGGGCCGAGGCCGCGATCTGTTTCGACATCCGTCCGATTTCCTCCACCAGCGGGACGATCTCCTCCACCAAGCTTTTGGCGCGGCCCGCGCCCTCGCGGAGCACGGTGGACTGCTCGGCGCTTTCCCGAGCCGACGTTACCGTTTTCAGCGTCCCGTCGCGGATCTCGTGGAGGACTTTACGTATTTCCTCCGTCCCCTCTTTGGAGGAGGCGGCGAGGTTCTTAACCTCCCGCGCCACGGCGGCGAAACCCCGGCCGAACTCGCCCGCTTTGGCCGCCTCGATCGCCGCGTTCAGCGCCAGGACCGTCGATTGTTCGGCCAGGTCGTTGACGAGCGCGACGATCTCGTCCATCCGGCGCGCGCTCTCGTTGAGGGCCACCGAAAGTTTAGCCGCGTTTTGCGCCTCCTCCGCCAACGCCTCGATCCGCTCGACGTTGGTCAGGATCTGGTCTTCCGCGGTTTTTACCAACTTAACCGAATCGTCGACGCGCCCCGAGATGTCCTCCGCCCGGGAGGCGGTCTGTTTAACCGTTCCGGCCAGTTCCTTCATCGTTACGGAGGTTTCCGAAATCGCCGAGGCTTGCTCGGAGGCGATACTGGCCTGTTCGGTGAGGCTTTCCCGTACTCGGGAGGCTTGCCCGGAAAGCTCTTCCGTCACCCGCTGGACGGTCTCATCGAACCGGCGGGTTTCCTCCACGTACTTCCGGCACGCGGCAGTTAACCCCTCTACCTCGTCGCCGAAATAATACGTGATCGGTCGTCCCCGGGCCGCCGCTTGCAGCGGCGCCGCGAACCGGCCGAAAACGACGTACGCCGCCGCCCCCGCCCCCGCGACCAACACCGCCGCTACGAGCCATTGCCCCCAGCTCCACCCGACGCCCTCCCCCCACAACGAGCCGGCCCCAAATAGGACCATTATAACCGCCGCGCCGAGCGCCGCCGCGACGGCTCCCCGCAACTCCACCGGGAAATACCGCCGCCGCGCCAGTTTTACCCTCTGCGCCGTTAGATAGGCGTAGATGGAGGCGAGGTTCCTTTCGGCCGCCGCGTACGATACTACCGCGTACGCCACGGCCGCCGCCGTCCCCACGCCCCACACTACCTCCCCGCCGCGGCCGAGGCCAACGCCAAGGGCGCACGTCACGTACGCCGCCGCGCCGGAGACGAAAGCGGTCAGCGCCGCCACCGCGGGATAGGCCCGGAGGCGCAACCCCGCCGCCGAGGTAATCTCGCCCCGGGAGGAGGCGGCCGGCGTCATCCGGTGCGCCGTCCGCGCCAGCGACGCCCACGCCGCCGCCACGAACAACGCCCCGGCCACTCCCCACGGCGCCACCGCGTAGAGGTGCGCCCAGCCCAACCGAGCGCGAACCGTTCCCTCCAGCCCCACGATCCCGAACAGCACCGCGGCCGCCGGGATTACCTGGAACGCGACCCACCACAACGTTTGGGTCGCTGCGACCTTCGCCGCCTCCGTTCTCGTATTGCCGTACGCAGCCACGCTGGCGTCCGCCTCCGTCTATAAATGAACCGCGGTTATTCCGCGGTGATCTCCTCCGTCAGCGACCACTCCGCCGGGAGCTCCTGCCCCTCCCGGACGAGCCGCAGCGCGAGCGAAACGTGTTCGCCCAGGTCGCGTTGCTTCCCCGCTATAACGAACGACCGGTCGCGCTTGCCCGAGAGGTCGAGCCGCGCGTACGCCGGCAATCCCTCCGCGCCGACGACGGCCGCGCCGATACCCTCGAACGTGGCCTTCCCCGTCATCTCGCTGACGTTCGTGCTCTGGCTCAACGTCTGCGCGAAAACCACGGAGAACTCGGCCGGGGGGTTCTCTTGGCCCTCGAAAGGCGGGAGCGGTTGCGCCTCCGCGTACTCGAGGGAGACGACGCTCATGCCGTAGGAGCGCGCCACGGCCGGACGGGCGCTGTCCCGCCACACCTCCGCGAGCGGCCCTCCGGGCGGGAACAACATAAGCGCCAACAGGTTGTAACTGATTTCCTCGCTGTCCTTCGCGAGCTCGGGCGCGCGCTTGACGCCGCCCTCCCGCATCGACCACGGCGCGAACTCGAGCCACCGCCCCGGTAACAGGCCGGCGACTTTTTCGACATCCGGAATAACCGATTCGCCGGCCAGCGTCTGTTGGCTCGCCGTCGCGAACGTGAGGCGGTACGCACCGCCGTCCAGCGGCTCCAGCGAAAAAGTCGCGGTAGTGTCGACGCGGCTAATGCCCGGAATCCCGAACGCCCGCGCTACTTCGGCGGAGGCGGCGTCGGTTTCGTAAATCGTGCTGACGGTGAGCGTGTAATTCGCCGCTCCCGCGGCCGCCGCACCGCCTAGCGCCGCACCCCACAATAGGAGTCTTCTCATGCCTTCTCCTAATCGCCGTAAACCTCTGTTTTTGTAACATTTTTGGAAGCCCTTATCAACCCTTTTCCGCGGGGGCGGCGTTGACAAACCCGCGGCCCTATGTTAGCGTCCGCCAAGGTCCGGAAAGGCGGAACCGTGATCGAAAAATACTTAGACTACGAGCCCCAAATCGGCGCCGGCGTATACGTGGCGCCGCAGGCGTTAGTGCTAGGCCGGGTAACGCTGGGCGATAACGTCTCCATCTGGCCGGGTACAGTCCTGCGGGGCGACATCAACCAAATCGCCATCGGCGCGTATACCAATATCCAGGACCTCTGCGTGGGCCACGTCGAGGACGACCTGCCGCTAAACGTCGGCGCGTACGTGACGGTGGGCCACGCCGCCATCTTACACGCGTGCGAGGTCGGCGACGGCTGCCTCATCGGCATGGCCGCCGTCGTCCTCAACGGCGGCCGCGTCGGCGCGGGGACGACGCTCGGCGCCGGCTCGCTCGTCCCGCCGGGCAAGGAAATCCCGGCGGGGGTACTGGCGCTGGGCTCGCCGGCCAAGGTCGTGCGAGAACTCACGGAAGAGGAAATCGCTCACAACCGCTACTGGGCCGAGAAGTACGCCCGGCACGCGGCAACGTTTCTTGCGAAGTAACGACTATTAAATCAACGGAGGGCTGGCCTATGCAACGTAAATGGGGGTTGTTTCTCGCGGCGCTTCTCCTGGTAGCGCCGCTAAGCTTTAGCGCGGACGAGGGAAATCTCGGCGCCGACGGTTTTGGGAAGATAGTGGCGAAAATCGAAGACGAAGAGGCGCGGGCGTTCTTCGCCGCGTACGAGGGCGCGGGCTCCCGCTACGCCTTCCCGGTGGTGTGGGACCTGGCCGAGCTGACGGCGGAGGACCTGTGGCTCAGCGTCGACGGCGAGAAGGTGGCCGTGGAGCGGGCCTACCTGTGCGCCTTCCTGCGGGCCATGGCCGCGACGGGCGTGACGATGACGGCGGAGGGTAAGTCGGTGAGGTACGAGCTGCGGGAGGGCGCTACGGCCGGCGGATCGAACCGAGCGGTGGGCCAAACCGAGCCGAAAAGTAAGGGCGCGCCGAAGAAGCGGAAGGCCGGTAAGAAAACCCGCGAGGAGGCGGCCGCCCCCGTCTACCGCTTGGAGTGCCCGTACGGCGACGTCGTCCTTTCGGCCGAGGACGCCGGCGAGATTTACGCCGACTACGAGGTGGCCGACGTCGTGGACGACCTCCAGTTCAAAGACTTCCCTTGCAATCAGGACGGCGAGGCGAAAAAACTCTTCCGCGAGTGCGAGAAGAAGATGGAGGGGTTGATGTCGTCGGCGTCGGGGCGGAAGGGCGTCCTTCGCACATACGCGTACTACGAGATGAAGGACCAGAGTTGGAAAGCCGAGCTGCTGGAGGATATCCTGGCCCATTACGACCTGGGCAAGATAAGAAAAGAATAACCGCGACCCGTCAAATATCAGATGCGAAAAGCCGCCCGGGAGGGCGGCTTCCGTATTCCTTTTTATAGCCGTTAATCTACCATCCACCCCTTGGCCTCGCGCGAGGCCGTTTCTAGAGCTTCGCGGCCGCCGAACGTGCCGACGGTTCAACCAAAGTCTTTTTCCCTAACGCGGAGCGGGGTCGGTACTTTCTCGGCCGCCGTGGTACGGCATCCCGTAACGCGGCTCGGCGTCCGTCGGGTATTTTGGTCCCTCCGGGTATTCGTCTAACTTATGAAACACGCGGCCGTCGCGGAAAACGACTGTTGGTTGGTAATCGCCGTAGCCTTTCCACGCATACATATCATAACACCTCCCGGTCGTCGCAGTAGCTTCGAATCTGGCCGCCCGGAAGCCGGGGGCATCGAAAACCGCTACTACTTCATCGTACGTCATACCGATTTCTATGCGGGCGAAGTTTTCGCGGGTTACGCCCGCCGACGGCGGCGCGTTCTTTAATTCCATAGCTCCGTCATAATCGACGAGCCCAATACCGCCGAACGTCACGAAGAAGACCGACATAAATTCTATAAGTTCCACGATAAACCTCCTCCGGTTAATATCGAAAAAAAAAGTTATTGTTGATTGAGCAAACCTACGATAATAATAAAATGCCACTCACTTCTTGTCAATGGTTCGGCCGTTAATCCGCGAATTCGGGCATACCGGATAAAGGATTTGTTGGAATAAGCGTATAAACGGCATGGAAATACGGCACCGTACGCCGTATTGGAAACCGTAGTCGAACATACACTTCCCGGCCCGCGAACGGTAAAGGCAGAGATATCGCATCAGCCGCAGAGGTTGGCAGCTTTCTTTTTTATCTCGATACGTTACTGCTCGAGCGCCGCGCCGTCGCGCCCAGGTAAATCGCCGCCAGCGCGAGCGCGACGCCGACGATATCCAACGCCGTCGTCGGCCGGCCGAAAAACAGCATATCCCAGACGAAGGCCAGCGACGGCTGCAACAGCAACAGCAGGCCGAGGCGCGAGGCCTCCAACCCCTGCACGCCCCAGCTTATCAATACCCACCCCAGCACCTGGCCCACCAGGCCGTAGGCCACGAGCGTGACGGCCGTCCCGCCCTCCGGAATGCCGAAGCCCTCGCCGCGGAGCGCGACGACCGCCGCCAGGCAGCCGGCCGATACGAACGAAACGACGACGATCGTGGCGACGGGCGTCGGCCGGGAGACCGCCGGAAGACGCCGTACCCGGCGCAGCGTCAACAGATACGCCGTATAACACACCGCCGTTATCAGGCCCAGAAGAATCCCCCACTTGTACGTCGCCGCCAGCTCCGCCCACGTCACGCCGACTACGAGATACATCCCCGCGAACGCGGCGACGATGCCGACCAGGAGGCGCCAACTCAGCCGCTCCCGCAGGAACGCCACGCCCACGATCGCCATGAAGAACACCTGGAAGTTCGCGAGGATGGTCGCCAGGCCCGGGCCGACGTAGTGGATGCTCTGATGCCAGAACGCGAGGTCCAACGCGAACAACACGCCGCACGCCGCCGCCAATCCCAGCGCCGCGCCGGAGAGCCGCAGCCGCTCCCGCCGTACGAGCAGGACGACGAGGAGCGAGGCGCCGCCGAACAACATCCGGTAGAAGCCGGCGGCCGTGGGGCCGACGTGCGCCAGCTTGACGAAGACCGCCGCGAAGCTGATGCAGACGGCGCCAGCGGCCACCTTCAGCGCCGCGAGGCGTGGCGCCGCCGGCGAGGAATTCGATTGCGGGATCATTAAATGTATTCTTGTTTACGGCGGGTTAACTATTCCAGGAGATATCGCATAATAGGCCGCGTCGGCGAGCGCCGGGCGACCTCGACGAAACCGGCCGCGCGAAACGCCGAGACGGGCCCCGGGTAGGCGTAGAGGTCGGCGGTCCGGCCCCGCCGCGGCTCGACGGCGTACCCCTCCACCGCCTCGCCGCCCTGCGCGCGGACGTGTTCGACCGCCGCGCGGATCAGCACCGTCGCTACGCCACGGTCGCGCCACGGCTTCGCGACGAAGAGGCACACGATTGACCAGACGGCGACGTCGTCCACGGGCCGCATGATCCGCGAGCGCGCGAGTCGCGGGTAGGCCGTACGCGGCGCCACCGCGCACCACCCCACGGCCTCCTCGCCGTCGTACGCCAGCAGCCCCGGGACGTCGCCGCGGCGGACGAGCGCCCGCATCGCCCGCCGGTTGGCCTCCCCCTTACTGCTTTCGAACTCCTTCGCCGTAAGCCGCCACCACATGCACCAACAGCCGGCACAGGCGCCCCGTGGCCCGAAGAGGAGCTCGAAGTCCTTCCACTTCTCCTCGACCAGCGGTTCGATAACGAACCCGGCCGCGGGTTCGCTGCCGGGCTTCTCATGCGCCGGTGCCCTGGCTTTTACCACAGCCCCGGCTCCTCGCCAACGTACTTCTCGATAAGCCCGCCGATCTCGTTCACCAACGCGGCGAGGGCGTCGTGCTCGCGGACGTCGTTAACCCATACGGTAACGGCGCGGCCGCCGGCCTCGCCCTCCAGCGCGAACGTGAACCGGCCTTCGTCCGGAACACCCGGCCGCTCGGCGAACGAGAGGTGCGGGATATCTGCCGCCTCCACGAGCGCCCACAACGCCCCCGCCTCCTCCGGCGTCAAATCGTAGGGGCCGAAGTCGGCAATTTGGCCGCCGCGCTCCTGGAAGACGGCGAGCCGGCCGGCCTCGTCGAGGCGGACGTACCAAGGGCCGTAACCCTCCCGCGGCGAGGCGCCGCTGGAGAACTCGAACTCGCGGCCGTAAAGTACGCTCTCGCTGGCGGCGGCCGCCGCCTCGAACTTCGCGAGCTGTTCGAGGAAGAACTCGTTCTCGGGCTCGCGCGCGAGAGCCTCCCTCTCCCACTCGATAGCGGCGTCGTAGTCTCCCGCCGCGTAGTAGGCCTCCGCCACCGTGTCCATTACGTTGGCGTCTTCCGGCGCGAGCTCTTGCGCCCGGCGCGCCAATTCGACGGCCCGGTCCGGCCGTAGCTTCCTCGTCGCCAGGGACCACGCGAAATCGTTCAGCGCCGCCGGGTCCTCGGGTTGTTCCGCGACGACGCGATCCATAATCGCGAGCGCGTACTCCTGTTCCTTCTCGCCGCCCGACTCTATATACCGCCCGAATACGAACCGGAGTTCCCACAGGTCGTAAATCCGTTCGAGCTCCGCTACCGGCTCGGCGTGGTCGGCGACGCGAATGTCG
>CP070633.1:845420-853445 GCA_020356085.1 Candidatus Coatesiibacteriota bacterium
GCGCGGATATGTTCGGGCGAGGTCCCGCAACACCCGCCGACGAGGGAGGCGCCGGCGGCGACGAGCTTCGGCACCCACGAGGCGAACTGGGCCGGCGTTTGCCGGAAGACGGTCTTCCCGGAGAAGAATTTCGGCAGGCCCGCGTTCGGCTCCGCGGCGATCGGCACGTCGACGGCCGCGGCCATCGCCTTGACGATCGGCACCAGTTCGCGGGCGCCGACGGAACAATTCGCGCCCACGACGTCGGCGCCGGCCGCGACGAGCGTCGTCGCGGCGACCTCCGGCGGCGTCCCGGTAACGGTCCGGCCGTTTGGCTCGAACGTCATGAACGCGACAATGGGGCCCGCGAAGGCGTCGCGCGCGGCGACCACCGCCGCTTTGGCCTCCCGCAGGTCCGACATCGTCTCCACAACGATCAAGTCGACGCCGGCTTCGGCCAATACCCGGGCCTGGCGTGAAAAATCGCGGTAGGCCTCGTCGAACGGGAGCGGCCCGAGCGGTTCCGGGTACTCGCCCAGCGGGCCGAGGTCGCCGGCCACCCAGGCCTCCTCTCCGGCCGCCTCCCGCGCCAGCGCCGCGCCCGCGCGGTTGATAGCGGCGGCGCGGGAGGCGAGGCCGAACGGCGCCAGGCGGGCGCGCGTCGCGCCGAACGTGTTGGTGAGAATAGCGCGCGCGCCGGCCGCCACGTACGCGGCGTGCCCCGCCCGGACGGCCTCCGGATTCGACAGGTTGAAGTCGTCGGGGGCCTCGCCCGGCGATAGGCCGGCCTGTTGCAATAGCGTCCCCATCGCGCCGTCCAGTAGGAGTACGCGCTCCCGTAACATAATCTTAAACTGTTCGCGCCGCAACTTCATTTTTTACCGACGGCCGCAATCGCCGTCACGCTTTTGCGGGGGACCATCATAAAGTTCTCGGTTAACCGAATCCCCAGGTCGGCGCCGCCCGCCAGCTCCAGCACCGCCGGCTGGGAGGCGAGCTCGAAATCGCCGTACCCCGGGCTTATCCGCTTTGTCACGGCCTCGCCGGCGCGCTCCGCCTCCTCGCGCACCCGCCGATGGAGCGCCGCCATCAGCTCCTCCGCGGCCACAGACCCGGCCGCGTCCGCCACCGTCATCTTGAACGTCTCGCCCGAGGCCTCGTACGCCGCCGCGGCGGCCTCCACCTCGCCGCCGACGGTCGCCGCCATAATCACCAACGCCTCCGCTCCCGCGGCCAAGGAGGCGACGTCGGCGCCGGCCAAAGAGGTTCCGCCGGCCAGCGTTACGGCGCCCTCGGCGACCGAACTAATCTCGTATCGGCGGTACGAGAGGCGCGGTTCCAACGCCGCGACGGCCCGGGCGTACGCCTCCCCGAAGTCACGCCGAAGCTCGGCCGAGGCCGGCGCCTCCGGCATCCCCAACCGCTTCCAGACCAACGACTCCTTGACCGTTAGCAGCGGGGGATCAACCTCTCGGGCCTCGGCGTTTACGGTACCGCTCCTCCTCGCTGTACAGGCAGCCGCAATACCCCTGGAGGTACAGGCCCGCCTCCCGGGCCAGGCGGTGGCTCTCGGCGTCGAGCGGCCGAAAATCGCGGTAGAAGAAGGCGACCCCCTCCGCCGCGGCCCGCTCGCCCGCCTCCCGGACGGCGGCGTGGTCCTGGTGGGGAGATATCAACAGCGTCGTCGTGAAAGCCTGGCACTCCTCGGCCGCGGCCCGCCGCGCGGCGTGCCTTAAACGGTCGTAATAACAGCGCGGACAACGCCCTTCTCGCGCCCGGGCGACGTCACGCAAGAAGTAATCGACATCGTATACGTCGTCGACGACGGCCGGCCACCCCTCGCGGCCCGCCAATTCCCGAAACGCCTCTAACCGCTGCCGGTATTCGCGGTACGGCTGGACGTTCGGGTTATACCAGTATGCTACTACGTCGTGCCCCTCCGCGGCCAGCTCCCGGGCCGGCGCGGCCAAACAGGGGCCGCAACACGCGTGGACCAACAGCCGCATAACGAAACGGTATTATAAAACAAGGCCGCCGTAGATATCAAACCTTTTCTTACCGGCGAAACGGCGGCCGCCGAAGGGGGTCGCCGCCTCGCGGATGGAATTTTCCCGCTATTCGCCTTGACTTCGGCCCGGCAAAGTGTTTGAATAATAATCGTGAGCCTAAAAACTATAATTGGGGCTGGCGCGGCCGTTTTACTGGCGGCCACCGCCTCGGCTGCTACCGGCGACGGCCCCTCCCTCGCCGACCTCGAGTTGTTGCGCGTGCCGGCGGAAGAACTTCCCCCGGACGAAGCCGAACTGGCGACCAAACTCCAGTACGCCCGGGCGCTCATCCTGGGGGGCAAGGCGGAGGAGGCGCTGCTCGCGCTCGACGAGGTGGCCACCCGCGACCTGGCGGGGACGTTCGAGGTGGAAATCCTTTATTTCCGGGGTTTCGCGCTAAACACCCTCGGCCAGCACGAGGCCGCGATCGTCAACTACCGCGAGGCGCTGGAGCGCCGGCCCGGCGACGCCCCCGTGTCGCTCGCGCTGGGCCAGGCTTACCTCGACGCGGGGGCCGACGACGACGCCCGCGCGGCATTCGAACAGGTATTAACGGTACTTCCCGAAGAATCGCGCGCCCTTACCGGCCTGGCGTATTTGGAGTTAAAGGCCGGGAATAGCGAGACGGCCCGGGACCTCCTGGACCGCGCCCTGCTCGCCGACGCGGAAAACGCACTCGCGATGTCCTACCTGGGTCTGGTCGAGATGGGAGCCCGCCGCTACGACCTCGCCCGCGCCCACCTCGAAAACGCGCTGGCGATAGAACCCGACAATTTAACGGCGAACTACAACCTGGCGGCGATTTACCTCATG
The DNA here is from genome assembly GCA_020356085.1 of Candidatus Coatesiibacteriota bacterium. GTDB lineage: Bacteria > RBG-13-66-14 > B26-G2 > WVWN01 > WVWN01 > WVWN01. Next base: position 848,261 of record CP070633.1, read on the forward strand.
CAGGGCAATTTCGCCGGCGCGGAACAACATTACCGGCGCGTGCTGGAACGCAAACCGGACGACGGCGAGGCGCGATACTACCTCGTGTTGGCCCTCGAAGCCCAGGGCCGGTACGAGGAGGCCCTGGCGGAGGCGGACCTCGTCGTCGCCTCCGGCGTCGTCGTCGAAGGGCTCGTGGAGGCGATCGACAGGCTGGAACGCCGCCTCGCCTCGACGCCGCGATGAGCCCGCCGACCGACCGACCCTTCAAGCGGCGTCCCCTCGCCCGTCTCCTTCAACGCTATCGCTACCTCCCGGCGATCGTCGGCGGCGCGGCAATAATCGCTCTCGCCCGCCCGCCGGGGTGGTGGTCGTTGGCCGGGGCGGTCGCGGTCGTCGCCGGCACGGCGCTACGCCTCTGGGCGGCGGGATACGAGCTCCCGGCGGCGCCAACGAAAATGCCGATACCGGCCGCCGGGCCGTACGCGTGGGTCCGCAACCCGCGCGCGGTGGGCGCCGTCGCGATCGGCATGGGCCTGGCGGCGTGGGGAGGCGGCTGGGAGCCGTGGCTTGCCCTGGCCGTCGGCGCGGGGCTGGCGTGGCAAGGAACGGTCCGGGCCCGACGGGCCGACGAAGAGAAAGAACACCTTCTGGGGTGGGAGTACCGCGCCTACCGGGCCGTCGTTCCGCTATGGCTGCCCCGCCTTACCGGTCTCCCCGCGGGGGCGCCGGCGCGGTGGCGGCCGGGCGCGGCGCTCCGAGGGGAATGGGCCGTACTAGCGTTCGTCGCGGCGGTTGCCGCGGCGGCCGGGGTATGGGGTTCTGCCGGCTCCCGGCTGGGGTGAAGGCGGTTCGGGGGTCTCCGGTCTCGGCGGGGTTCCGAACCCGCGAGTAACATTTTTCGGTTGACGCTGTTACGTAAATATTCTATATTCTAGTCTCGAAGCGAAGCGTAGAAAATTACCGGAAAACTTCAACATTAACACCCCCGTTGCTGGCGGTAGCGATTCCGCGAGGCGCCGCACAGGGAGGTTCTCCGTATGGCCCCCATCTTTGGCAAAAAAACCGAACTCACGCCGGAAATTATCGGCGAGTATTTCGATAAGCGGGCGGCCGAATTTAAAACGCTCCTTACGAAAGCCGCGGACACGGAGAAGAAATTGTCTGGGACCGCGGCTCGCCTCGACAAGAATATAAAAAAGGTCGACGAACTCGATAAAAAGTTAAAGGAGTTCGAGACGACCTCCGCCTCGCTGGGGAAGGCGCTGCGGGAAGTAAAGGGGCTTCCGGCCGCGGCCGACGCCGCCTCCGAGAAAGTCGCCGCGGCGGCTACCCGGCTGGCCCAAGTCGAGAAACAGCTACAGGCGTTGACCGAGAAACAGACCGAATTACTTGCCCTCGATAAGAAAATCCGCGCGCTCGACGACAACGCGAGCCGCGCCGCGGGAGAGATCTCGAAACTCGACGGCCGCGTCGCCGAACTCCGCAAAACGGACGCCGAAGTAACCAAGGTTACCGAGCGTTTGGCCGGGACCGAGGAAAAAATAGTCTCCCGGACGCGCGAAGCCGCGGACCGCGTTACGGCCCTCTCCGGTCAACTCGCCGAGCTGGAAAAATCCGTGGCAGCTTCGACGCAAGCGCTGGGCCGCGTGGAGACCGACCTACGGACGGCCAAAGGGGACATCGCCGGGCTATCCGATCAGACCAAAGAGCTACGGACGCTCGACAAAAAGGTCGAGGGGGTGCGGACGAAACTAGGCCAGGTCGAAAAATTCGCCGACCAGATTACGGAGCTCAAGGCGGAAGTAAAAGCCGCGGCCGCGGCGGCCGACAGCGCCGCCCGCGCCACCGACAGCCATAAACAAACCCTCGCGGAAATAAAAACCTCCCTTACCGAAACGAAAAACGCGGCCGACCGCCAGAGCAAGGAAATTGACGGCGTCGGCACGAAGGTCAAAACCGTCGTCCACGACCTGAGCCAGCTCGAGACGAAAGCCAAAACCGTGGCGACGCTCGCGGATAAAACCGACAAGGTTGCGGCGCGCCTCGAAACCGTAACCGGCCAGGCCGCCGAGCTCCAGAGCCGCCACGCCAACCTCGAAAAGACCGCGAAGGAGATCGAGGCGGTGCGCGGCCGGATCGACACGGCGGCCGCCGCCGCCAAGGAAGTCGCGGCCGAGGAGAAAGCCCTGCGCGAAACCCTCTCCCGCGCCCGCGGCGACGCCGAGAAGTACCGGGCGGACGTGGGGGGGCTGGCCGATAAGATCGCCTCGGCCCGCAAAGAAATCGCCGGCGTCGAAGACAGCGTGACCGACGTCTCGCGGCGGGCCGGGACGGCCGCCGGCCGCGCGACCAAACTCGAACAAAAACTCGATAGCTTTGATACCAGCCTCGCGAGCCTGGACGAGTCGGAAAAACGCGCGAACACGGTAACGAACAAAGTAGAGGCGGCGGAAAACAAACTGACGGAATTCGTCTCTCAGTTTAAAACGGCCCAAACGGAGGTCAAAAGCGCCGCGGAGCGGGCCGAAAAGCTGGAGGCGACGCTCGGCTCCCTCCAGGAGGATTACGAAAAGCTACGGCTGGAGCGCGAGCGCTCGGAGGAGGCCACGCGCAACGTCGACCGGCTAAACTCCCTCTTCGAACACGTCAACGCCAAGATGTCCGTACTGGAGGACCAACGGGAGTTGATCGCGAAGGCCAACGAGGAATCGGGCAAACTCGACGTCCTGTTGTGGGAAATGGACGTCCGCCTTAAAAAACTGGCCGAGGAACAGAAAATGGTCCGGGAAGGCGAGAAGCGGATCGCCGACCTGGAGGACATGTTGAACACCACCCGCGAGCGATTCCGGGAAACGCAAACGGTCCACGACCGGCTAATCAACCTCGAGAGCCGGCAAGAGGACTTCGCGCGCGAAGTCGCAACCTTCGAGCGGCAGTTGAACGAATTCCGCGAGATTCGGGGGAGCCTCGAAAAAGTCTTCCGCACGGCCGAGGACCTCGTCGCGCGCTCGGGCCAGACGGAGGGTAAATTAATGGAGGCGCAGACGACGCTGACCGCGATCGAGGCCCGGGCGGAGGCGTTGAAGGCGCTGCGAGCGGAGCTGGCGGAGGTCCAGGCCCAAACGGCCAGCGTAGACAAACTCCAAGACCGGCTCGGCGGGTTGGAGGCGAAACTGGCGGAAGCCGACGCGCTCTCCCGCGTCGTCGCCGACCAGATCGCCGAGAACAAAGCGCGGGAGGCGGCGTTCCACGCCCAAGCTTCCCGGCTGGAGGAAGTCGAAGGGAAAGTTCGGGAGTTGACGGGCGACCTCGACCGCATCGACGCCGCCTCGGCGGAGATAAAGAACATCCAAGACGCGTTGGGGCTCCTGGCCCAAGAATCTGAAATCGCAGCGCGCGAATTAAACCAGTACCAGACCGAACGGGCGCGCGTCCACGACGAGTTCTCGCGGTTGAATAAAGACGCGCACGAGGCGTTGGACGAAGTCGGCCGCCGGCAAGAGGAGATCCGGTTACGGGAGGAACTGGTATCGAGCGTTCACGATAAAACCGAGAAAATCGACGCGCTCCTCAAGGATATCGACGAACGGATGATGTCCGTCTTGCGCGAAGACGCCAAACTCGACGCGCTAGGTTCGCGCCTCGACGACCTCAACCGCGACTTGTCGGTGCTGGAGGACAAGCGGCGGGCGGCATTGAAATCCGAGAAGGAAATAGACCGGCTCATCGAAAAGGTCGGGTACTTGGAGGAGAGCGCCACGGCCGTAGACCAGGCGATATCGGCCCAAAGCAAACTCCGGCTCCAGCTTTCGGAGGAGGCGGAAAAGTTGGCCGAGCTCCGCAACGACGTCAGCGACGTCGGCGACCGCATCACGACCCACGCGGCGAGGGCGACCGAAACGGAGAAAGAGGTCGGCCGCCTGCTCGACAAGATATTGGAAAACTCCCAGGAGGCCGGCCGCAAAGCCGCGTTGGTCGAGCGGCGGAGCCAGGATATCATCGCCGTCGACGAGCGGATTAACGCGCTGTCAATGCTGGCGGAAGACCTGGAAGAACGACTCCGCGGGTTATCGCAACGCCGCGACGAAGTCGCGACGGTGGAACGCGAGATCCGCGATCTCAAGTCCTACTACGATCTGGTTCAGGAGGGCATGACGGAGCTCAAAGCGGAAGGGGAGGCCATCGCCGCGTTGCGCACCCAAATCGGCGAACTCTCCGAGGCGCGCAAAGACGTCACGATCGCCGTCCGCGATATCTCCGCCAAGCGAAACGAGCTTAAAAACGTCGAAAACAAAATCGAGCAGCTCGAACGCGCGGCCACCGGCCTGGAAGAAAAAATCGGGCAGATTCGCAACCAGGAAAAACGCGTCGACGCGGTAGCCGAAAAACTCGCCCAGGTTACCTTCCTCACCAAAGACGTCGAAACCAAAATGGCCAACCTCAAGGCGGCCAGCCAACGCGTCGACGAGCTGCAGAAGAAGCTGGCCCGCTCCGACGTCATCCTAAACGAGGCCCTTAGGCGGGCGAGCGAAGAGAAGCCGCCCGCGTAACGACCGCCGCAGCGGGCCGGGGACGCCACAATAATGGTTTATAAAATCGCGGTTGCCAGCCAAAAAGGCGGCGTGGGCAAAACGACCACGGCCGTCAATTTGGCGGCCTCGCTCGCCGTAGCCGAAAAAAATACTCTCCTAGTTGACCTCGACCCGCAGGGGTGCGCGAGCGTCGCGCTCGGGTTTAACCAAGATCTACTCTACCGCGGCGTGTACGAGATCTTCATGCGTAATTTCCCCGCCGCGGGCAGCATCCACGACACCGAACTCGCCCACCTACGCATTATCCCCAGCAACATCTGGTCGAACAACGCCGAAGAGGAAATTATGCGGGCGTCGCTCAACCGCACGGCGCTCGCGCGGTCGCTCGACGACGTCGGGGACGAATACGAATTCGTCATCATCGACTCGCCGCCGAGTATGAGCCACCTTATGGTGAGCGCACTCGTCGCCGCGGACGCGGTACTCATTCCGGTCCAGGCCGAATTTTACTCTTACAACGCCTTCGAACAATTCGTCCGCCTGGTTAAGACGGTGCGGTTGAGCGTCAATCCGGACCTGGAAATCGAAGGTTTCCTCCTCACGATGTACGACGACCGCACTAACCTCGCCCACGACGTAGAGGACGCGCTGCGCCGGCGCTTCGGTAAGGC
>CP070633.1:853545-863615 GCA_020356085.1 Candidatus Coatesiibacteriota bacterium
GGCGTGGGCCCGTGCTTGCCGGCGTTCTCGGAGCCGGACGCCCGGATACGGGTGTATTGTTAAATGAAGAAAGGGCCCGTGCGGACGGCAAATTAACGTCTCGGCGATACTTTTCGAACCTGCGACCTTCTAATCGGTTAGGCGACCGTCTGCTGCAGAAACATTTCCCGACCTTCTGCTCGAGGAGCAAACGGCTCCCGACCTTCTGCTGCAGGCGGAGAGGTCCGTTGGTAGGTGAACGTTCCGCGACCCTCTGCCACGTAAGGAGACCGTCTGCTCGGTAGAGAGACGGTAGTGTGCGCGCCGGTTTTCGCCGTTTAGTTTTACGGAGGTCGTAACGCCAGAAACGATTGGCAAAAATAAGGCAAAAAATTGGGCGCCCAAATTTATGGGCGCCTTAACTTATTTATATTGTTGCGGTTACGAAGGTGCTTTTCTAGGCGTTGCCGCTCCCAAAGCAGACGCGCTGCCGGCCTGCGCTACGCCCCCAGCTCAAGTTAAATATACCGTAAATAGCCGGGGCCGTCAAACGGAAAGGGGAAAGCGAAACGCCGGCTCCGGGACCAACGAAACCGGAACGTCGCGACGCCTTACCGCCGGAGGATCGTCCCCTTGACGATGAGGGGGGCGATTTTTTCGGCCAGCCGCTCGAACGCCTGGTATTCGGTTTCGGCTCCGGCGCCGACGGCGGCGTACGAGACCGACTCGTAGATGTTTAATACCTGTGCCAGAACCTGGTTGGTCGCGAGGTCGGTGAAGGTCCCTTCCAACGTCAACGCCAGGTTATATTCGTTTACGATTGCCTCGACGTCGTATTTGACCGGTTGTTTGTTGTAACTAACGATTTTCAGCATCAGCTTCGAATCGGCGACGTCTTCCTCCGCGATGTCGAGAGTCCCCTCGGCGACGAACTCGTCTTCTAGAGTTCGCTCGAGCACGCGCGCGAACGACGCCTCGGCGTTGCCCGGTATTACGACGATCGCCACGGTTTTTATACGCGTCGGGAGGACGCCGTTCAAGGCGCGGGCCTCATAACCTAGGAGGGCCGCGACAATTACGGCTAGCCCCAAAGACGTTGCGATCGTTTTTTGCATATTATAGGTTTACCTCCTGTTAATCCCCCGGATGGACCTGTAGCGCCTCTTCGCCGCGTAGCGGGCCAGTACTTGAAGATGAAGCGCAACCCCAGGCCGTATCGTTGGCTGGCGTCTTCTTCGAACGTCGTTCCGACTAAATATTAATCTTCGTACAGCGTTTAGCCTACTCCGGCCGAGCTTTCGCGCTCCCCCCCCGCGCCGGTAGGGTCCTCGCTATATTCCTTCTAATAATACGAAAGTTAACGGTGATAATCAACTTGTCCTGCCCCGGTATTTCTCCCGAAACGGTTAAGGCAAAATAAGGCACTAAATACGGCGCCCCTATTTGTGGGCGCCTCATTTTATTAATATTGCTGCGGTTGCAACGCTTTTTTGGGGGGGTGCCGCTCCCCAAGCGGAGGCGCTGCCGGCCCGCGCTACGCCTCCGGCTCTCTCGTCAACTAAACCTTGCGAAAACGCGCCCCCGGGGCGAGGCCTTGCGCTGCCTCGGGTGCCGGGGGGTTAGGTTCCGTCCTCGTAGAAAACCTCTTTCGATACGCCGAGGTAAACGTTGCCGTCGACTTCGGCATAAGGGTGTATTAAAAAGTTGAGAGGGCCGCCGGCTTGCGCCGGCCTTAGGATCAGATCCCGGCCTTTCGTAAACGCCACGCGATTCTCGTCGTGGGCGCCGAAGAAATACGCGGCGCGGTCGGGGTGCTTATCGGCCTCCGAGATATCCACGGGCACCCAGGCCTCGCCGTCCCAGAAGTACGCCCAGCAATGGTAACCGCCGGTTTTCCCTTCGCCGCGCTCGGCGGGAAGCGAGACGCCGATCTCGAAATAGGCGGGGATGCCGATATTACGGCACAACGCGATAAAGTAAGAGTGGAAATCGGTGCAGTTGCCGCGCCCCACGTCGCACGCGTGCCGGTAATCGCCGCGCCCCCACCCGGCGCCGCTTTTATCGTACGCCATGTGGTTGAGCGTATGGTCGTATAGGGCGCGGGCTTGGGCCGCCGCGCCGTCGTGGCCGGCCACGATCTCCTCCGCGCGTTTACGGACCTCCTCGGACAACGGAATCAGTGTCTGGCTCTGGAGCGCTAATTCGACCAGCGCGGCGTCGCGGTTGCGGCCCGCGGGCGCGCCGTTCTCCCGCCGCGTTACGCTAAACGCTATTTCGACGTCGAAATCGGCCGGGGGATCTTCCGTCTCGAGATAAAGCGTTTTATTGCCGTACACTTCCTCGGTTGTGATCTCGTAGGGGAGCGGGCACGTGACGGCCAGATCCGATATTTCTTGGAAGAGGTCGGTTTGGGGAAGGGGGATCCACAACGCCAGGCGAGCGGCGTCCGGCGGGACCGCCTCCACGTGGGCGACGTAGCGGAGATCGACCGAACGCGTCGCGCCGTTCGCCGCCGAGGCCGTGCCGCAGGTCCACGTTAATCCTATTAACAAACATATAAGTATCTGGCGCATGTCGTAAGCTCCTTTTTCGGAGTGTTACTTGGATAGCAACAACTTATTTAGGGTGTTCCTGCGGCGTCCCGCGACGAAGGTACGACGTACGCCGCGATCTGGGGACGCCGTTGGCGGCGGCGACTTCCTCGGTGAGGCGGAAAACGGAAGAGGGAAGGAGAACGGTTTAGCCCGGTTTTTTAGCCGCCGTCCTGCCGGTCCTTAGGGTTTCGCGGCGCCTCCCCGGCGCCGAGGCGGGTAGGTGTCACCCGCGGGACGTTAGCAGGCGACAACGAATAAAGGCAGATACGGGGCTTTTAGGCAAAGTTGGTACTCTTTTTCGCGTGGCGTCGACTTTCCCGTGCCGGCTTTAAGGCAGAGCGAAAAATAAACCGGCCTTAGTTACCATAGTTGATCGTTTATGTCAAGTTTTAATGGCTGCCCCTCCCGTAACCCGCCGGGCTTTCCGGTGGCGGCGATTTTAGCCGTGCCCCGCGCGCGCTCGAGGTAATTTCGCGCGGCCGCTCCCAAAGCGGCGGCGCTGCCAGCTTGCGCTACGCCTCCTGACTGCCTTGATATAACGTAAAAGGTGAGGGCGTTAATTGTGGGGGGGAGGGGAGAGCGGCGTACGCGGGCCGGCTATCCCGGCGCGAGGGTTAACGCGACTTCCGGTCGGTAATGTCGCAGCTTACGCCCTGGATGCCGGTAAATTTACCGTCGGCGTCGAAGGTCGCCTCGGCGTACGTCTCCAACCGCCGGAGCGTGCCGTTGCGGTGGACGATGCGGCACTCGAGATGCTTAATGGTTTTGCCCTCTCGCCGGAGCGCCTCGATCGAGTTTTCGAAGAGGGGGACGTCCTCCTCCACGATTCCCAGTTTGGTCAGCGCCCGGCCGATGATTTCCTCGGGCAGGTAGCCTATTACTTTCGAGACCTCGGCGTTGGAGTATTTATATTTACCTTGGGCGTCGGTCTCCCAAATCCAGACGGGGACCTTTTCAAGCAAGCCCCGGTATTTCTCCTCGGCGGATTTAAGGCGCGTTACGACTTGCTCCAGTTCGGCGGCGCTAATGCCCAGCGGGACGACCGCGAAACGTCGGCCTTCCCGTTCGACGGTGAAAGCGGAAATGACTTTGTTGAGGTCCAAATCGTCCGCGATCGTCTGGTCGAAGGCGGTTTCCCGGCGGGCCGGCGAGTTTCGAGTGTGGTCGTGCCGAATCCACCGGTCGATTTCGTCGGCGTCGGCGCGGACGCTCCCGCCGACGCGGTAGATGGGAAGGCCGTCGTCGACCAGGCGCCGCGCCGAGGAGGGCGAGCAGTTCAAGTAAGCGGCGATCTTTTTCCAGCCGATTAGTATTTTGGAGGGCGGGTTGTTCATATCGCCTTGCGGGTAAAGTTTTCCGAGGGAGGGTTGGCGGGCGCCGGCCGGTTTCTTAGGCCGGCCGGCGCTCCGCGCGGCCTTTACGCCTCCCGAAACCGCTCCCGGCGGAGTCGGTTCCGCTCGAACGCTAGAAAGAAACTACGAAGCCGGCCCACAGTACCTCTTCGGGGAAGCCTCCCTCTTCTTCTTCCTCTTCCTGGTCGAAGGGCGGCGGCGGTTCTTCCGCTTCCGGGGCCTCGACGAAGTCGTTCATCTGGTACTCGACCTTGAAGGTGACCGGGTCGATCAGCCGCACGCCGAGGTAACCGGTGATTCGCGTTATGTCGTCGTTGGTTGTATCGCCGTCGCCGTTAGCGTCGTAGTCGGGCTGCCACAGGCCGTAGCGGCCGCCGACGTACGCCGGGAAGAAGTAGTCGGTGAAGTCGAAATTCAGTTGGCCGTAGTATCCGGTGGAGTCCACCTTCTCCACGGTCACCTGGTAGGGGGGCACTTCCTCTACGGTGATCTCCGCGTCGGTTCCGAGGACGTACTCGCCGGAAATCTCGGCGCCGCCGTAGGCGAGTTTGAGATGGCCGCCCATGCGGTTCCAGTCGGCGTTTTCTTCCTCGTACGAGCCCATGGCGTAGGAGCCGCCGAACCGGGCCCACTCGACGGGGATAATGTCGAGGATGCCGCCCACCGTGGGCTGGGAGGTGGTGTAGCCGTTAACGCCGTAGACCTTCAGGTCGGCGAGCCACAGGGAGGTGAATAGCATCGCGCCGATGTCGGTCCAGCCGCCGTCGAACATGACGTCGGCCGTTAGCGGCGTCGATATGTTCCACCTGTCCGGATCCTCCCGAACGAGGTAGTCGACGCCGAACGGTACGAAGTACCGACCTACCGTGAGGCCGGTGTTGCTGACGAGCGGGCGCTCGTCCCGCTCCTCAACCGGTTCCTGGAGGTATATATCCAGGAAAGAGACCTCCAGGCCGGCACTGCCTTCGCCCTCGCCGAGTTCACATTCGCCCTCGAAGGAGACGGTGGCGGCGAACCGGGGATGCAGCTCGGCCTCGAATTCGACCTCCGTGGGGCCCAGGATAAACGCCTGTTCGGCGGTATCCCAGTAGGCGGAGAAGAAGCCTCCGATTTCGAGTTCCCAATCTTTTTCCTCTTCCTCTTCGCCGAATGCGCACCACGGGGCGGCGAAAAGAAGAGCCCCGGCGGCCATTACGGCTAACGTCCGTAAACCCATTGCAAACTCCTTTCGTGAAGCGGTTAGAGCTTTCCTCGTTGGCCGCAGCTTCGGCGGCGGCCGACGGAATTTCTGCCCGTCGAAACCCTCTCCCGGGTTTAAGCGCCGAGCTTCTTGAGCGCCCACGCCGCGGCCTTCTTCACGTTCTCGTCGCTATCGTCGAGCGCGCCTTGCAGCGCCTCTACCGCGGCGGCGTCGCCGATCCTGCCCATCGCGACCGCGGCTCCCTGGCGCCGCACGGGCGAGCCGTTCTGCAGCGCGGCGGACAGGTCGCCCAGCGCCTCGGGCCCCAGCGCGACCAGCTGCTCCACGGCCGCGGCTTGTTTCGCGCTGTCGTCGTCTGCCAAATCCTCGATAAGTTCGTTTACCTCGGCCATCAGATTTCTCCTCTGTCCTAAACGGGGTGGATTAGGTTCGCCTCCCCCCTCCGGTTGGCGCTACAGTTTCGTCGTGATGTCGGCCATGACCAGCTTGATCATGGCCTTGAACGTCGTGATTACGCCGGAGCCCGTCGTCGCCACGGATTCGAAGTAGGGGAAGCCGTTCGGGTTGAGGAAATGCAGCAGCGTCTCGACCGGGATGACGTCCACCAGGTCCCGTTTATTTAACTGGAACACCGTGGGGAAGGTCCCGGGGTCGAGGCCGAACTCGCGAAGGTGGTTCTCCAGCATGGCCAGCATCTCGACGTTAGCTTGGAGCCGGCCCGGGGCCGAGTCGGCCACGAAGACTACGCCGTCGGCGCCGTGCAGGATCAGCTTCCGGCTCGCAAAATAACGCTTCTGGCCGGGGACGGTGTAGAGCTGGAAGCACGGCTTAAAGCCTTTGATGCTCCCGAACTCGAGCTGGAAGTAGTCGAAATAGAGCGTCCGGTCCTCGTCCGTATTGAGCGCGACGAAGTCGCCCTTGTTATCGCGGGGTATTTGCTTGTAGATCCACTCCAGCGTCGTCGTCTTTCCGCTCAGGCCCGGCCCGTGGAAGACGATCTTTACGTTCACGCGGTTTTGCGCCCAATTTATAAACATAGCTCGCGATCCTTTGGCGGTACTCCCGGGGGGCGACCCCGGCGGGTCCCGCTCCCACCCCCGGCTGCCGCGACGGCTCTTCCTTCCACGGGGGAATTCAGAGGACGTCGTCGCCGAGGAGTTCGTCGAGCGTGAGATCGACCTCGGCGGCGAATTCCGTATCGACCACGCGGGCGGCCTCCTCCCGCGTCGCGTTCAGCTCGACCTCCAACAACCACGTCCGGATCGTCTTCAGCGCCTGATTGCTGTAGGTCCGAACCAGGCCCAGCGGGACGCGGCCGGCGAAGATCGCTGTCAGGAAGAAGTCGTCGTTCACGAACGAGAGATAGATCTTGTAGTTTTCGCCCTCGAAGTACTGGTACGCGGACCGCCTCCGCTCGCCGATCAGGTTCCCGATCTCGGCGAGCGCGGCGAAGAAGGAGGCCGACACGGCCGAGAGCACGCTGGCGTCCAGGCCGTTCAAGCCCCCCTCCACCGACACGATCCGGCCCGACTTTTCGGAGAGGATAAGGAGCGACGCCTCCGTCCTCTCGTAGAGGGTTCGGAGTTCGGCGTCGATTTTGTACTGCGCCTCGCGAGACAACCCCTGGAATCGGTCGAACTCGAACGCTCCCGGTTGGGCCATTATGCGCCGCTCCGTTGTCGTTTCCTCATCCGGCTTGTGCTTCAAAGGCCTAGATCCTAATCTCTACCTTAACGGCTCTTAATGCGGTCGATCGCGGCCCGCATACTGGTGCGCAGCCGCTCGAAGGCCACGGCCAGGTCGGAGATCTCGTCGGTTCCACCGGCGACGATGGCCGCGTCCAGCCGTCCCAGACTCATCTCCTCCGCGGCGTTGCGGAGGGCGGTAGCGCGGGTCGTCAAGCCCCGCGTAATCGAGAACGCGAGCCCCACGCCCAGGATGATGGCGACGACGCCGACGATGATGGTGACGAGGAGGCCCGTGGCGTAGGCCGTCGCGATATCTTCCTCGGCCTCTTCCACGTCGGCCTTAAGCAGCGCGTGCATCTCCTCGAAGGCGGGCGCTACCTCTTCGTCGAAATAGTCCTCGTGCTCGGAGAGCTTAACGGCGGCTTTCGTCCCGCGATCCGGGTCTTCCGGATGGTCGGCAAACTCCTCGCGTATCACGTCTACTCCCTCGGCGGATTCGTGGAAAAGCGTGTTGGCCTTGTTTACCAACGCTTTTGCCTCCTCCGTGCGGGCGTAGGCCACGAGGGCTTCCAGGTCCGCCTTGGCGGCTTCGCAATGCTCTTCGCCTTCCTCGGCGTCCTCCGGGTTAGCGGTCATGAAATACGAGTACGATTCGACGACTTCGGCTCGCGAGTGTTCCAACAGCTCGTCCATGTGCTCCATCGCCGTCGTGGCTTCCGTAATCTCTTCGACTTCGACGTTCGTGAAATACAGGAGCAAGAAGCCGACGACGCCCAGGATTATGAGCAGGAGGAGGAGGGCGCCGAACCCGCCGTACAACTTTTTACCGATTGTCCATTTCATGGTCGTTTATCCTTTCTTAAAATTGCGGTGAACCTGTAACTTTATAAGTGCCCCGAGCGCGGCCCCGGACCGCCGGGACGGAGCGTTAAAATTCCTTCATCAGCGTTTGCGCGCGGTCCCGGAACTGCGTGCGTTGGTTCCGGTCCGTAAGCTCGTTCGACATCTTCTCGATCAACTGCGACAGGTGTTGCTGCGGGAACTCGTTACGGGCGTACCCCAGCTCCTCGCATTTTTCGTCGATTATGACGGGGGCCATCGGCCCGAAATACTGCGCGAAGTCCATCTCGAGCCGTTCGAAGAATGCGGGTTTAACGTTCGCCATACGGTCCCTCCTTTCCAGGGATGTCGTGGCGGGGGGCCGGGAGGGGAAGCCGACCCCGTCGAATTAAAGAATTAATATTCCTCCAGGGCCGCGAGCATTATGCGTTGGAACCGGAGGCGCTGGTCCTCGTCCGGGATCTCGAGGCTAATCGCCTCCACCAGCTCCGCGATCCAGCTCCGGTCGAACGCGTCCCGCGTTTGCCCCAGTTTCTCGATGTTCTCGTCGACGATGACCGAGGCCATCGGCCCGAGTATCACCGCGAACTCCTGCTCGATGCGGTCGAAGAAGCTGCCGCCGACGGTCGCTACCGCGGCCGGCGGCGCCTTCGCCGGCGCCTCCGTTACCTCGATGATATTCTTGGCGTAAAGGCCGTACAGTACTTTCGCGGCGTTGAACTCGGAGATCTCCGCGGCGGCCGCGATCTCGGCCACGGTGTGGGCGCCGTTGACGTGGGCGATGATCTCCCACTGGCCCGGCTCGAACGCCACGGCCTGCGGGCCGCCCTCCTTCCTGGCCGCCAGGCGGAAGACGACGCCGCCGTGGGGAATGACCTCTTTGATCTTGGTCCATTCCGCGGCGCTCGCCTCCGCCTCTGCGAGTAGCTCTTCCGTCGGCGCCTCGATCGTGACCTTGGGGCTGTTGACGTCCGGGACGAACGAGAATTCGCCCTCCAACCACGTCAGCAGCTCGTTCAGGCCGACGGTGCCCTGCAGCTCGCCGGCCACGGCGTGGTCGATGTTTCCGGCCCGGAAGAAAATAGTGCTCTTATCGGTGCCGCGTTTGAGTTCCAGTCTCCCGGTTCGGCCGTCCGTATGGAGCAACCGCAGCAGACTGAGGAGACTGGTATCCCCCAACGAGCCCTCTAACGATGCCGCCATAGTTACACCTTCCTTCGAATAGAAAATCCGTATCCACTCATCTTCGGTTATCGTCTTCGCCCGCCGCCCGGGCGGCGGAGCGCTACGCGCCGGCGCTTTCCAGGAGCCGGAGGATGGCGGCCGGCTCTCCCCCGAGGCCCGCCGCGTTCGCCGGCGGCGGCGCCGTTCCCGCCCCCGGGACCGCGGCCGCGAGGTCTTCCGACCGCCTCAAGTCGGCGGCCGCGACGTTGAGCGACATGCGGAGCCGCGACATCTCGGCGTCGAGGTCGCAGGCCAACACGAGGCAGGCCCCTCCCAGGTCCGCGGCGACGAGGCGGCCGTCGTGGAACGAGAGGTAGTAGATGCTCCCCTTCACGCCGCTTAGCCGGAGCGCGCCGAAAACCCGGGCGAGATAGGGGACAGCCGCCGACACTATCTCCCCGTTGACGTCGTCCAGACCCGTCCGCGCGAGAATGCGGCCGGCGTAGGCGGCGACGAAGGCGCCCCGGACGCCCCGGTTGGTAGCCAGCGTAGCGAGGGTTTGGTCCATGGTTTACTTCCGACCCCAGAGCGGCGCCAGGCTCGCGTCCAGGCCGTATTTAACGATTTCGCTCTCGAACACGTCCCGGGTCGAGGCCAGGCCGGCGGCGATTTTGTCGGCCAGGTCCTCTTTGGGATACTCCTCTCCCAACTTATTCACGGTGGCGATAATCGAATCCGACACGCCCTTGATGAATTCCTTCATGGAGGCGCTGTCGGAATATTCGATGTGGCCGTTCCGGTATTCGAACTCGCCGGCGAAGGGGTCCAGGAACGGGTACGCGCTCGCCTGCACGATGAGTTCGGCGGCGAACCGGTCGTCGAAGACGTCCTGGCCGGCGGCCATGTCGGCCGCCGCCCGGATTTTGACGATGACGTCGTGCAGGACCTCCAGCAGGCCGCCGATCTCGAAGCTCTCCATGATCTCCGTGGACTCGGCGAAAGCGCCGGCGACGTCCGCGCGGTAGACGTTGAATACGGCTCCCGCCGCGGAACCTTCCTTCAACCCGGGCAGCGTGGCGGTTCCGGAGCTGACTTTCCCGGAGGCGTCGCTGAAGAAGGCCTCCAGCACGTCGCCCTCCTGCATCAGGACGATCCCGGTGCCCCGGCCGCCCTCCAGCGATACCTCGACGAAGCCGGTCAGCTTCTCGGCGGCGTTCTTCTCCAGGAGCTTGTCGAGCGTCGTCAGGCCGGA
>CP070633.1:863715-890519 GCA_020356085.1 Candidatus Coatesiibacteriota bacterium
GAAAGGACCGGACTATGGCCGGTTACCAGCATTCCGATCTCGCGCGCGATACGGCGGCGGCGTACCTCCGCTCCGCGGGCCAGTGTTGCGAAAACGGCGCCTACGACGAGGCGGAAGAACATTACCGCAACGCCCTCGAGACCGCGCCCGACTTCGCCGAAGCCCATCTCCAGTACGGCCAGTTCCTCCGCCAGACGGACCGGGCCGAGCTCGCGGAGGAGCACTACCGGAAGGCGCTGGAGCTCGCGCCCGACGATTACCGCGGCCCCTACTTCCTCGGTTACCTGTACGCGTGCACAGAGGGGAAACAGGAGGAGGGCCTCGCGCTCTACCGGCGGGCGATGGAGCTGGGGCCGGAGGAACACGCCGTCCGCGCGGAGTACGGCCGCGTCCTGTTAAACCTGGGCCGGGTCGCGGAGGCGGAGGAGGCCTTTCTGAAGTTGTTGGAGGTGGGAGGCGACAACGCCTATACGCTGATATGTTTGGGATACGTCGAGCAGCAAAAGGAGGCGCCGGAGGCGGCGCGCGCGCGGGATTACTACGCCCGCGGCGTGGCGCGGTTGGAGGAGGACGGCTACGACGCCGCCGGGTTTAGTTTCGCCTATTTTAACCTCGCCCACCTGGCGGCGGAGGCCGGCGACGTCGACCAGGCGCTCGAGTGTATCAACGCGCTGCTGCATATCGACCTGATAGAATATAAGGAGGCGTTCGAGACGGAGGAGGCGTTCGCGGCCGTGCGGGCCGACCCGCGCTACGCCGAGCTCCGCGCGCATGCCGACGAACATTTCAACGCGTACCTGGAGGAGAACTGCAGCGTCATGCCCGGCAAGAAGGCGCCCGATTTCAAGTTGGAGGACCTCGCCGGCAACAAGGTCCGGCTCAAGGATTTCCGCGGCCGGCTCGTCCTCGTGAATATCTGGGCGACGTGGTGCGGGCCGTGCCGGGCCGAGATCCCGGATATCTCGGCGGTATACGAGGAATATAAAGATAAGGGCGTAGTAGTGTTGGGGTTGTCCACCGACGACGAGCTCTCCGGCGAGGAATTGAAAGAGGCGGCCGAGGCCTTCGGCGCGGCCTATCCCATTTTAAGGAGCGACGAGAAGACGACGCGGGCGTATATCGAAAAGTCGGGGAGCATCCCGGAGACGTACTTCGTCGGGCCGGACGGCCGCGTGCTCGACTTTATCGTCGGGCGGACGAATCGCCTCGCCCTCGAAACCCGAGTTAAGAAATACCTCCCCTCCTAGCGGCCGGCGCCGCCGGCGAGGGGAATCTGCGGACCATGCTAACGAACGGAGGTCGACCCGTGAACGAGAAGGAGAAAGGAAAAGAGGAGCTGGAAGGCGCGACGTTCGAGGAGGTAACGACGCTCCTGGCCGATATCTTCAAAAAAATTACCGACCGGGGCGCGACTACGGCCAAAACTAAGTTACACGAGGCGATGACGAGTTTCCACGGCGAGCTGAAGCGCCTCGACCAGGAGTTGGAGAAGGGGGAGGAGGCGGAGGAGAAGTAGGCCGCCGCGCCGGTCGGGCGCTCCTGCGCGTAAGAAACCCGCCTCCACGGAGGCGGGTTTTGGTTTGCGAGGTAAGCAGGTTAATCGGGGCGGACTTCGTCGTCGACGCTGGGCCCTAAGATAATCTCCGGGACCCACCCCCGCGCGCCGTTCTCGCTCTCGATGCGGTACCAGTCGCCTTTCCGCTCGAGCACTTTGAACTGCGTTCCCGGCGTGAGGACGGTCGTGAATCGGCTGTTGAGGTCCGGCTCCTGGTAGAGGGGGATGCCCGTCTCGGCGACGTAATGGCCCTCTAATTTCGGGCGCTGGGAGTGGGCGTCGCCGTGGACGGTGATCTCGCCGCTCTCCGGTTCTACCGTAACGGTTTTCGTAAAAGTGATTTCCTCCGCCCTCTCCGCGCAGGTGCCGACCAAGATTGCGACGACGAGGCCGAGGACGACGAACATCCCTACCGAAACGGCTAGAACAACGATCAACCCGCGCCCGGCGGCGACGCCGCCGGCGCCTTTGATCCGCGAGGCGTAAATCTTCCACGCGCCCTCAAATTTTTTCAACTTATACGCGAACGTCGCGTGGACGTGGTTGACGTAGCCGGAGGGAAGGAAGATGAAGGCCTCGATCGTGACGTTGGCGGCTGCGTTTTCGCGGGTTAGCGAGGTGAAGTCGACCGCGACCGTGTACCGCTTCATATCGCCGGCGACGAATTGTTGTTCGGCGCCGCGGCGCGCCTTCTCGTAAAAAGCCCTATATTCGGGATGGATCGTGCTTAAGTATAGGTCGAGGTCCTCGCGGTTGACGGCTTCCTGCGTCGTTTCCACCACCCGGAGGATCTCGTTGGCCTCTGCCTGCAGCGCTGCCTCCAACTTCGATAGCGGGCCGGAGGCGTAAGTAACCTGCGGTTGGAACGGCAGGTCGGTCGTATCGGCAGTGACGTCGACGCCGGGCAACGCGGCGAAGTGGACGGGTTCGTCGCCGCGGAGCGTCGTGCCGGGCGTGCCGAAGCTCGACGTTATCCGTCTGAGTTCGGACTTGCCCGGCCGCGGAATCTCCAACGTCGAACCGCAGTAGGGGCACGTGACTTGGCCGCGGCCGCGCACGGCGCCGCCGCAGTTGGGGCATTTTACCGAGGTCACTCGGGGCATAGTTCCGACCTCCGCCGTCGGCGACTGGGAAGTTCCCTCCGGTACGCGCAAGCATAGACTATGCGGCGTAATATTTCAACCGCAATGTTCTATCGAGCGTCGCCTCGAGGGTAAATTTTCTGTTTACAGCGGCCCTATCCGGATAGTATAGTGAAGGTAAGTCTTTGCCGGCCGACTGGCCCGCAAAACCGCAATCGGGTTATGGCGGAAAACGAGAAAACGAAGGCGGAACTCGCGGCGGCGCGCGCGCGCCTCGCCGAGATGGAGCGTATGGAGGCGGAGTGCAAGGCCGTCGTTGAGGCGCTGCGGGAAAGCGAGGAGACCGCGCACGCCCTCCTCAACGCGCCGACCAACGTCGCGTTTTTGCTTGACGACGAGGGAAAAATCCTGGCGTTCAACGAGCCGGCGCAGGCGCGGATCCGGATGGAGCCGCACGAATTGTACGGCCGGGTGTTATGGGAGATCCTGCCGCCGGATGTGGTGGGTCGCCGCCGGGAGCGCTTCCAGGATGCGATTCGCACTAAGCGCCCGATCCATTTCGACGAGGTCCGGCCCGCCGTGCTCTACGAAAACCTATTCTACCCGCTGTTCGACGAGGGCGGCGATTTGACCGGCGTGGCGGCGTTCTGTTGGGAGGTGGAGGCGCGGCGCCGGCTGGCGGAGGTATTGGGCGGTTCCGAAAAGGATTTTCGCGCCGTAGCCGATACCTCCTCGGAGGGGGCGTTGGAGCTCGACGGCCGCGGCGAAGTCCAATACGCCAACGCGGCCGCGCTCCGCCTCTGCGGGTGCCGCAAGGGGGCGGAGGTGCGGGGTCGATCCATCGAGAGCTTGCTCGCGCGCCGCGGCGACGGCGAGAACCTCGGCGCCGCGCCGGACTTGGCGCTAGACCGCGGAGCCGTATTTGCGGCTTACGTTCGAAATCCCGCGGACGGCGAGGAGCGGCCGGTGTTGGTTTGCACTGCGGAAGTCGGAGACTCGTTTCGCCGTACAGTCCGCGTCCAGCTCTCGGATATTACGGAACGGGAAAACGTCGAGGCCGCGCTCCGCGCCGGCGACGGAACCCGGGCGTTGGCCGCGACTACTGGTAGGTATACCATGCTTCTCGACCTCGACGGCCAGGTGACCGGCGCGAGCGAGGCGACGTTCGAGCGTATCGACGTGCCGCGGCCGCAAGTCCTCGGGCGGTCGTTTGTGGAGTTCATCCGCCACGAGGTAAGCTTTTCGCGGCGCGATCATTTCAGTCGCGTCGTGGAACGCCGCGAGCCGCTGCTGTTCTACGACGAGTATCCCGGCGCCGCGTACGAGAACGATATTTACCCGATTTTGGACAGCCGCGGCGAAGTGGCGCGGGTGGCTTATTTTGGGCGCGACGTCACGGAGCGCAGGCGGGTCGAGGCGGAATTGGAGAAGTACCGGCAGCACCTCGAGGAATTGGTCGAGGAGCGGACCGCGGACCTGGAGGCGGCCAACGTCCGGCTACAACGCGAGATTGCCGAACGGCGGCGGGCGGCCGCACAATTGGCCGAAAGCGAAGAGCGATTCCGGCGGTTAGTCGATAATTTCCGCGACGGGTTGGTCGTATACGATTTCGGCGGCGACGAGATTGCGTACGCCAATCCGGCGGCCGTGGATATACTGGGTGTACCGGCCTCTCGCCTCCGGGGGTGGGGTTTCGAACCCGCCGCGCAAGCCCTCGTACACGCGGAAGACCTGGGCCGCTTCCGCGAGGTTTACGCCCGCGCGCGCGCGGCCGGGGATTTAGGTCCCGGCCGGGCCGCCGATATAGAGTTTCGGATCCGGCGCCCAGACGGCGAAGTGCGGTGGATCCGGATGCGGGGCTACGCCGTGTCGGCGGAGGGAGACCCGGCGCCGAAATTGTGCGCCATCCTGGCGGACGTGACGGCGAGACGGGAGGCCGAGGCCGCGCTACGTGAGAGCGAGGAGCGGTACCGGCGGCTGGTCGAGACGTCGCCCGACGCTATCGCCCAGATGGACCTGGAGGGGAAAATCGTAGCAGTCAACCGCCAAACGGTGAAGTTATACGGGGGCGCCGGGCCGGAAGATGTAATAGGTCAAAATGCCGTCGAACTTATCGAACCCGCCCGGCAGGAAGCCGCCCGACGGACGATGGAGGAGGTCTTAGAGCAAGGGGCCGTTTCCGGCATCGAGTATCGGGTGAGGCGGAAGGACGGAACGTATTACGACGTTGAGGTTAGCTCGTCGGTGGTGCGCGACGGCCAGGGGAATCCCCAGGGATTCCTCGCGGTTATCCGCGACGTATCGGCGCGGAAGCGGGCGGAGCGGAAGCTCGAGTATTTTGGGGAGTTGACGCGGAACATTCTCCAGAGCAAGCGTCTGGGGATCTATGCCTTGGACGCCGACGGCCGCGTAGCGCTGTGGAACCCCGGGATGGAACGTCAGTTCGAGGTGGGGGCGGAGGAGGTCGAAGGCCGTCGCTTGGTAGAGGTATTCCCGGCTTTAACGGAGGGGCCGTTGGGGGAGGCACTCGCCGGCGCGCTGACGGAGGGGAAATCGTACGAACAGACCGGCCTGCGGCACCGCTCGCTACGAAAAGGGGAGCGGATAATCAACACCGAGATTAAGCCGCTCCGGGACGGCGACGGCCGCGTCGTCGGTGTGGTGGTTATAACCGAGGACGTAACCGACGCGCCCGGCGGGGGGTGAGGCACCTCCGCGCGGGCGAAGTGACCGGATGCTGCCGGCGGGCGCGGCCAGTTTCGCCTCCCGGCGGCCTACGCGTGCGATTAGACCGGAGCCTCCCCCGTAATTAGTGTTATAATATAGCGCGCGCCGGGCTAGAGGCCGGGCGTGTAAACCGTTATGGCTGACGAGCAACATACGCCGGCGGAACTCCGCCGGGAGGTGGAGCGCCTTCGCCGTCGCCTGCGCGAGTACGAGGCCGCGGGCGGGGGCGGCGACGAAGCCCTTCGTGGCTCGGAGGAGCGGCTGCGGAGCCTCCAGGAAAACATCCCGGTCGGTATCTTCCGCTCCACGGCGGACCCGGAAGGCCGGATTGTATCGGCCAATTCGGCCCTCGCGCGGATGTTCGGATACGACGCTCCGGACGATATGGCGGAAGTGAAAGTCGCCTCCCTCTACGCCGAGGCGGCCGATCGGAAGGCGTTTCTGGCGGCGCTCTCCGCACACGGCGTCCTTTCGGACTACGAGGCTCGCTTCAAGCGGTCCGACGGCGCGGCCTTTTGGGGGGCGCTGAGCGCGCGGGCCGTACGCGACGCCCAGGGGCGCGTCGCCTATATCGACGGCGTTGTCGAGGATATCTCGGACCGTAAGCGGGCCGAGGAGGAACGCGACCTCCTTCGCCGGCGGGCGGAGGTGGCGGCGCGCGATTTCGAGGCCATTTTAAACAACGTTGACGTCCTGTTATGGTCGGTCCGGGCCGACGAACAGGGCGATTTGTGGTACGAGCAGGTGAACCACGCGTTCGCGGCAGTGGAAGGTAAGACGCCGGAGTACTATAACGGGAAGCGCATCGCCGATATTGCCACCGCCGAGCAATTGGAGGCCATCCGCCGTCGGTTCGAAGCCCTCCGCGTGGGCGAGACTTGTACCTACGAGACGAAGCACCGGGAGGGGATGAGCGAACGACATTTTATCGTGCGGTTGATCCCGGTGGGCGACGCCGCCGGCAAGGTCCGGCGTTTTATCGGCGCCGCCACGGATATTACGGAGCCGAAGTACGCCGAGGAGGAGTTGAAGCGACACATCCGCACGCTGGAGGGGTTGAGCGAAATTTCGAGAGTCGTCGACCAGGCGGCGGGGATCGAGGAGGCGGTCGGTTCCGCGGTCGTCTTCCTAGCCGATAATCCGAGCGTAGTCGCGGGTGCGATTTACCTATACGACGCCAACGGCAAGCGCCTGGAATTGCACCAAACGTTCGGCCGCCCGGGCTCGACGTTCGAACGGAAGCCGTCGTTGGATACGGCCGACGCCAACGTCCGGTTAATCCTAACGTCGCCGGCCGCCGTGTTCGTCGACGAGTGGCTGCTTGAACGCGGCGCCTCCGAGACCGGCGGGGAGGCGGCGGGCGAAGAAGGCCACGTCGTCGCAGCGCCGCTGCGGGCGGAGGGGGAGGCGTTGGGCATCTTCGCCATGGTGTTGCGACACGCCGACATCCATACCTTGGCGTTCGTCGAAATGATCGGCGCCGAGTTGGGCTCGGCCATCCAACGCAAGCGGGCGGAAAAAGCGCTCCGCGACAACGAGGAGACGTCGCGGGTGCTCTTGAACGCGCCAGGGAACGTAGCGTTCTTGTTGGACCCGGAGGGTCGGATCGTCAATTTTAACGAACCGGCGCGCGCACGGGTCGGCCTGGAGGAGGGGGAGTTGCGGGGCCGCAACCTATGGGAAGTTCTCCCCGCTACGCTGGTCGAGCGGCGCCGCGCGTACGTAGAGGAGGTCGTAGGGACCGGCCGGCCCGTCCATTTCGAGGAATCGCGGCCCCGCGTGGCCTACGAGAATTACTACTACCCCGTGGCGGCCGCTGGCGGCGCCGCCCACGTCGTCGTTTTCAGTTGGCGCCTCGACGAGCGGCCGGCGTTGGAGGCCGCCCTCGGCGAAACCGGCGAGAATTTTGCGGCGAGGGTGGAGACGTCGCCGCTGGCCGGTCTGGAGGTCGACGCGGGGGGCGCGATTACGTACGCCAACGCCGCGGCGGCCAAGCTGTTCGGGTTCCGGGAGGCGGACGCCTTGCGCGGGAGCTCCCTCGCCACGATCGTCGCGGCCGCGGACGACGGCGCGGAGGGCGCCACGTGGCGCGATCTCCTCCGGCGGCCGGGGCCTTCCTCCGGCGAGTTCACGGCCTGCCTGGCCGACGGCGGGCGGGTGGCGGTTTGGATCCGGGCCTCCGCCGCGCCGGAAGATAACGAGTCGCCTGCGACGCGGATGGTGGTCGTCGACATTACGGAACGCAAGGGCCTCGAGCACGCGCTCCACAGCGGCGTTTCGCCGACCCGCGTTTTGGAGATGACCGATTGCCCGTTCGCATTTTTCGCCGACTCGGACGGCGCTATCGTCGCGACCAACGAAGCGACGGCGCGGCGAGTCGGCCTCTCGGCGGCGGACTTGCGGGGCCGAAGTTGTTTCGACTTTTTCCCGCCCGGCCTGGCCGAAAAGCGGACTCAGGAGTTCGAGACCGCGGTCCGAACCGGCCGCCCCGTCTTTTTCGTCGACGAATTCCCGGGGGCGGTCTACGAGAACAACATTTACCCGATCCGCGATTCCTCCGGTGCGGTTACGCAGTTGGCCTTCTTCAGCCGGGACGTCACGGCGGCGAAACGGGCGGAGGAGGAGCTGACGCGGTACCGCCACCACCTGGAGGTCCTCGTCGACGACCGGACCGAGGAGTTGAGCGTCGCCAACGTAACGCTCCAGCGCGAGGTGGCCGAACGGAAGCGCGCGGAGGAGGAAATCAGGTACATCAGCGAGTTTACGACCAACCTCGTGGAGAGTACGCAGGTGGGGATCTATGCGCTCGACCGCGAAGCCCGCGTGCAAATCTGGAACAAGGGGATGGAGAGCCAGTTCGGCGTTGACTCCGCCGAGTTGATAGGGAAGACCATCTTCGAGGTGTTCCCGGCGCTCAGCTCCGAGGCGTTGGGAGGGGCGATCCGGCGGGCGTTGGAGACCGGCGAAACGTACGAGCAAACGGGCCTCCGCCACCGGACGTTGCGGAAAGGAGATCGCATCCTCAATACTAAGATAAACCCGCTTACCAACGCCAGCGGCGAAATCGAGGGGGCGGTCGTAATTACGGAGGACGTGACGGAGTCGGTACAGGCGGCGGAGGAGTTGCGCAAGAGCGAGGAGCGCTACCGCGGCCTCTACCATACCACGTTGGCGCTGGCCGACGAGACGGATTTGGCCGCGGTCCTGCGCCAGATCGCGGGCCAGGCCCAGGCGTTGTTAGCGGGTGACGATTGTACGGTATACGAACTCGACGGCGAAGGGGGCGTCCTGGAGCCGATCTACACTGCCTCCCCCCGCTACCGCGAGGAAGTTATGGCGTTCCGGGTCCCGCTGGGAACGGGGTTGACCGGCCGCGTAGCTCAGACCGGCGTGGGGCAATTTGTAAACTCCGGCACGGCCGACGACGTCACGGAGCACATTCCGGGGACCGACCACGCCGAAGACGTGGAGGAGTCGATTATCGCCGTCCCCATGTTTGACGCCGGCGCGGTCTTGGGGGTACTCTCGGTCAGTAAAACGGGCGGCATGTTCGACGAGGAGGGGTTGGAGAAATTGACGGTCTTCGCCCGCCAAGCGGAGATGGCTATAAAGCGCGCGCGGTATTTAGGGGCGCTCCGCGAGAGCGAGGAGCGGTACCGGAGCCTAGTGGAGGCGATCCACGGCGGCTTCGCGGTCGTCGACGCCGACGAAAAGATCCTCTTCGCGAACGCCGGATTCTGCGATATGTTGGGCTATACGAAAGGGGAATTGGAGGGGAAAAACATGCGGGAATTGGTCGCGCCGGAGGAGGTCGATAAGCTCCTCGCTCAAACCCAACGTAAAAGAGCCTCCGGCGAGCCCACGAGGTACGAGATCGTCGCGCGTCGTCGCGACGGCGTCCGCCGGGACCTGTTAATTTCCTCGACGCCGTACGTCGACGAGACCGGCCGGTATCGTTATTCGCTAGGCGTAGTCCTCGACGTCACCGACCAAAAAGAAACGGAAGCCGAACTGAAAATCAGGACCCAACAGTTGGAGCAAGCCCATCGCCGCGTAGACGGGCTACTCCGCAATATCCTCCCGGCGCAGGTCATCCGCGAGTTGGAGACGACCCGTACCTCGACGCCTCGCCTGGTGCCGAACGTCACGATCGTCTTCGTCGATTTCGTGGGCTTCTCCGACATTTCGGCGCGGATCAACCACAAAGCGCTCCTGACCAAGTTATCCGCTTATTTCCATACCTTCGATTTGATAATCAAAGAATACGGCTTGGAAAAGTTGAAGACGGTAGGCGACGGTTATATGTACGCCGGGGGTTTATTCGCCGAGTCGAATCAAGCGGATCTGTGCGCGGAGGCGGCGTTGGACATATTGAAGTGTGTCGGGACGCGCGATTGGCGGGTCCGAATCGGTATTCACGTCGGCCCGTGCATCGCAGGGTTGATTAAGGGCTGGCGGATGATTTATGACGTCTGGGGGCCGACGGTTAACGTGGCCTCCCGCCTCCACGAGGCCTCCGACCCGGGGAAGATAAATACCTCCGAGGTAGTCTTCCGGGAGCTCGCCGACCGGTTCGAATTTGAGAGCCGGGGCGAACTGCCGCTCCATACGCTCGGCCCGACGCCGATGTATTTCCTCCTCGGGAAAAAGGAGCCCGAAGCTGAGAGGAGCTAACGGCTTATGAAATGGACGTTCCGGAACCTACGGCGCGGGATAGTCGCCGCGGGCGTACTGGCCGTTCCGGTGGGCGCCGCGTGGGTATTCGACGTCGAGGCGGGTGCGGCCTTCGCCGGTTACAACGACGTCCGCGTCCCGAACGACGGCGGAACCGACCTCTCGCTGACCGAAGACCTGGCGGCCGACCCGGCGGCCTATTACCGCCTCCGCGGGTGGTTTCGGATCGGCGACCGGCACGCCGTGGGCCTGCTGGGGGCGCCGTTGCGCCTCCGCTCGACGGGCTCCGTGCCGCGCAGCGTATGGTTCGACGGCGTGGAGTTCGCGCCGGGGACGCCGCTTACGGCGAAATATCGTTTCGATTCCTACCGGCTGACCTACCGTTACGATCTCCTCCGGCGCCCCGCGCTCGTCTTCGGCCTCGGCGGCACGGCGAAAGTCCGGGACGCCTCTATTACGCTGGAGGGCGGCGGCCGGCGCGCCGAAACGTCGAACACTGGCCCCGTCCCGCTGGTCAACTTCGCGTTGGCCTGGAGCCTGACGGAACGTTGGACTTTCCAGGTAGAGGGCGATGCCTTGGTGGGACCGCAGGGCCGCGCGGAGGACGTGTTCGCGGGGTTCGCGTACAGCCTCCGCGATACGCTGGCCTTGCGTTCGGGTTACCGCGTTCTCGAGGGCGGCGCCGACGTGGGACAGGTTTATAATTTCGCGCTGGTCCATTTTGTCGGCGTCGGCGTCACGGTCACGCTATAACGCGCGGCCGCGCCGTTTCTTCCGTTAAACCTTCCGCTGCTTCTCTCCGACTAAATAACCGAAAGCGGCAGCCGGGCGCCCCGGAAGGCGCCGCGGCCGTTAGGTCGACAACTAAGGAGCGTGTCCTATGAGAGGCGTAGCGATAGCGATAGCGGCGGCGGCTTTAACGTTCGGGCTCGCCGGCTCCGCCGCGGCGGATCGGGATTTAAGGCATTTCGGCGAGTTGGGCCTCGGCATCGCCTGGCCCGACGCCTCGGATTTCAGCGACGACTACCGCCTGGGATTCTCGGGGTCGCTCGGTTACGGGACGCGGCTCGGCCGGAGCGACGAGTTCTTCGCCTACGGCCGGCTGGCTTACGACCAGTTTCGGTCGCGGGACAAGGCGCTGCGGGACGATACGTATCTCGCCAATTTTACCGCCAACGCCCGATACTATTTCGGGCGGGTTGCGAAGTACGAATCCGGGTACGTCGGTCTCGGCCCGGGCGTCTACTGGGACGAGAACGGGACGGCTTACTTCGGCGGGAACATTTCGGTCGGCGGCGACTTCCCGGTCGGCAACGACTGGGCGATAACGGCGGACGTATCCCAGCACCTCGTGGATAGCGAGGCAATGGGAGCATTTTTAACGATCCGCCTCGGCGCCGCGTATTGGTTCTTGTAAGGTAAGAGGCGCGGAAAAAACGGCCTCGCGAAGGTACGGGCGTAGGAACGCCGTGCCGGCGCGAGGCGTTTTTATTTTGGTTGCTTTCGGCACCTGATTATAGTACTTTAGCGGCGGAAGGGTTTACGCAAGCGGAGGAATTAACCCTTAGGAGGAGGTAAAAATGCGTGCGAAAAGGAATTGTCGAACCGGCGGATTCCGGACGGCGGCGCTCGCGGCCTGTACCCTGGCCTGGGGCGCCGTTTCTGTTTACGGGTTGCCGGCCTTCGACGGCGGGACCGGCGTGGAGTTCAACGCCGAAGACAACGCGACGTTCGGCTACGAGGTAAACCCGGCCAAATTGGCCTACTACGAGCGGTCGACGGTCCTCGCCGACTTCGGCGGCGACTGGTCGCTGGGTTCGATCTCGTACAGCGAGAACGGCGGCGGCGTCGCACCCGGTGAGCCGCCGGCACCCGGCGCCTCGGCCGTGGAGCTGAAGGTCAACCTGGCGGTGGGCGGCTCCGGCCTGTTGGTTTTCCGGTGGGGTCCAACCCTACTGGGCTTCACCGGCGGCGCGACCTGGGATAAAATCTCGGTCGGGTTCTCGGGCGTCGACGTTCCGTACCTGGGATACTTCTGGGAAGGAGAGGTGTACTCGTTCCGCGTCCCGGCCCAACGGATCGGCGGCATATTCGCGTACGATACGCCGCCCTGGGCGTTCGGATTCTCGGGCGGCTATAAACTCGTCTCCCACGTCGGCGAGGTGGAGGAAGATGACGTGGCTTCGGCCGAGCTCGGTCTCTCGGAACTCGACGTCGTAGGCGGCGTTTTCTACCGAACCAACGGAACGCGGTTCGACGCCGCCGGCGGGGCGCAAATTCTCAAGAACCGGCTCGATCTCGTGGACCCGTACGGGCCGGCGGCGGGAGGGGAGGCCACCGCGACGCGCTTCGTGGTACGGACCGGCTATCGGACGCTGTTGTGGAGTACCGGCGCGTTCGGCGCGAACGTGGACGCCCGCCTCACCCCGGGTATTACGTTCGTCGACGACGGCCTGGCGAATGACGTGGCCGAAGGCAGCGAGTTCGACATCCGCCTCCAGCCGGGATTCGCGGTTTACCCCGACGAGCAGACGACGCTCGCGTTCGACTACAACGTAAACTTCGTCCGCGTAAACGTCGATACGCTGGACCAGGGCGGCCGCGTTACGGGCGAACACGCGCTGAGCGAAACGTGGACCAGTACCCAGGTCGGCCTGGAGCGGTGGTTTACGGAGGAGATCTCGGCCAAGGCCGGATGGCGGCAGAATATCTTCGCCTATCCGCGCAACACGATGTTCGCCGGCGCTTTCTACCGCCCGAACGAGAACTGGTCGTTAAACTACGACTATAGCGAGGGCGTAATCGCCGTCGACAAATTATCCGCCTTTATGACGCTCGGCGATTTAGTTCGGTTAGGCGGCCACAAAATGACTCTAACCTACAGCTTTTAACCCCGACGGAACGTAAAAATCGCGTGGAGGACATTATGCGCAATGCGGATGCGAGAACTCGCGTGAACCGCGGCGCGCGCGTATGCGCGGTCGGGGTTATGGCGTGGGCCGCAGCGGCGGGGGCCCTGCCCTCGTTCGACAGCGGCGCCGGCGTGACGTTCAACGCCGAAGACAACGCCCTTATCGGCTACGCCTCCAATCCCGCGAAGTTGGCGTACTTCGAGAGTTCGGCCGTGTGGCTGGACGTCGGCGGCGATTGGTCGTGGGGCGATATTTCCTACCGCGAGAACGGCGGCCGTTCGACCCCGGGGCAGCCCCCCGAACCCGGCGAGTCCGCCGCGGAGGTAACTATCAATCTGGCTGCAGGGATGGCGGGCCGGGGCGTGTTCCGGTCCGGGCCGACGTTGTTGGCAGTGGGCGCGGGCCTCGATTGGACGCAACTCTCCGGAGGTCTGTCCGGCATATCCTTTCCCGAGATAGCGTATTGGGAGGCCGAGCACTTTACGGTTAGCGTGCCGGCCGAATACGTCGAGGGCGTGTTCGCGTACGACCTCGGCGGCTGGGCCTGGGGCGTCTCCGGGAAATATACGCGCAGCGAGGCGAGCGTCGACTATAAGTGGTTCGAGACCGGGTGGTATTACACGACGCAGACGCAGTTCCAGGAACTCTCGTTGTCGAACTTCGAAGTCCGGGGCGGCGGGATGTACCGTTCCGAACGGACGCGCGCCCACGCGTTCCTCGGCGGCCAGCGTCTCAGCAATATGCTGGACGTCGTATCCGGGGGCACGTACGGATGGGACACCGAGCACGACGCTTACGAAGCCTCGGGCGTTCGCCTCCTCACCGGCGGAGGGTACGCCGTCAAGCTGTGGCCCGAGCTGGGCGTGGGCGCCAACGTGGAGGCCGTCGTGGCGCCGCGGGTCGCCCTTAACGACGCCGACGTGGATTACCAGGTCGGCGAGGGATTCGAGTACGACGTCGGCCTCCTTCCCGGCTTGGCCTTGTACCCCGACGACCGCACGACTTTGGCGTTCGATTATAACGTCCGTTTCCGGCGGTTAAGCTACGACGATTTAGATAACGTCGGGAGAATATCGGACGAGTACGACCTGAACGAGGTACTTACGTCTAGTCAAGTGGGCTTGGAACGGTGGTTAACGGAGACGGTTTCGTTCAAGGTGGGGTGGCGCCAGAACGCCTTCGCTTACCCGCGCAACACTATGTTCGCCGGCGCGTATTATCGGCCCAACGAACGCTGGTCGTTCGGGTACGACTACGCGGAGGGCGTCGTCAACCTGTCGGAACCATCGGCCTTCATGACGCTACGGGAAGTAGTCCGCCCCGGTTCCCACCGCCTCACGTTAATCTATAGCTTCTAACGGCCGGAACCCGGCGAGAAACCACGAACGCCCCGCTCCGCGCGGGGCGTTCGTCGCTCGGAAGGCCGCTCCGGCTATTTTTCGACTAACGTTTGTGCCCCCGCGGGACAGGTTCCCAGGCACAGGCCGCACCCGAAACATTTCTCGGCGGCGAGGCGGACGTTATCTTCGGCTCGATGCATCGCGCCGAACGGGCAGCGCGTTACGCACGTGCCGCAGGCCGTGCACCGATCGCCGTCGTGGGCGGCGACCAGGTCGGACCGGAGCAGCGCGTGCTCCAGGCCGTAGCGCTGGATCCCCGCGAACATGAAGCAGCAGCAGGCGCAGCAACAACAGATCTTGAACGGCCCCTCGTCCGCCTCCGCCGCCACGATCACCAAGCCGTCGTCGTGGGCGCGCTGCAGGATGGCGAGCGCCTCCTCCCGCGTCACGGGTTCTGCGTAGCCCTCCTCGACCGCCTCCTCGTACCACGGCCCCAAGAATAAACATCCCTCCCGCGTATGGGAGCACCGCTGCATCTTAGTCCGGCAGCCGCATTCGGCCGCCGCGAGGCGGTCGCTGCGGCGGAGTATCTCCTCCACCCGCTGGAAGCTAAATACGCGGTGGCCCGCCTCCGCCGTAACGTTGACGGGGATTACGTACGAGTCGTTCCCGGGGCCGACGTACTTCTCGACCTGTTCTCGCGTCCAGTATTCGGCGGCCACGCGCTCTCCTCTCATCGGCGTCCCGTGCCGAGCGGCCGGCGGTTTGCCGTCGAGCGGGGTATCCCTCCAGCGGATGCGATTATAACTTCGCCGGGGCCATATGTCAAAGTACCGGAGAGTGCCGTCCGGGAGCGGGCGCCGTTTTAAGTTGTGAAGGGCCGGGAGTTAATATATTATTCTCGCGGTGATGGCCGTATGAGAAGAGCGGTGGGGAGCGCGTTGGCGGTTTTGGCGTTGGCCGCGGCCGCCCACGCCGTCGACGTCGCGATCGTATCGTTCGCGGATGGGAAGCTTGAGCTAACGCTCGAGGGGCGAGGCGCGGTGACGGTTTCGGCCCAAGTGGATTTCAAGTACATTTCGGCCAAGACTGACGCGGAGTCCTGGGCCCGGGCCGTTTCCGAACCGCTGAAGGTCAAGCTGACCGGCGAGGCCCAGCCGGTTACGTTCGAGTTTTTACCGCCGGAGGGCGCGCTAGTCCAAGTCGACGTCGTCGTTACCGTAAACGGCGAGGAAAAAGTCCGCGAAAGCTTGTACTACTAGCCGGGCGAGGGTCGCCCTTCGCCGGTCGGAGCCGTTCGCGCTGAGTAGTGACGAGGCCGGAACGGTCGGCGGCTCCTGCACTAATTCGCACTCAACGCTACGTATTCGGAGCGTATAGGATGTTTCGTAAAACGCTAGGCTTCGCACTCGTTGCCGCCTGCGCGGGCGTGGCGCTGACGGCCACGGGCGCCGCTGCGGACGTGGAGATCCAACGGGGCAATTTTAGCACCGTGGCCCTTCTTCGCGCCGACGGCCGCGTTGAAGACCCGCTGTTCCGGACGTGGGGCTTTATCCGGTCGCACGGGCAAGTCGAAAATAATCGCTTCCGGACTATAGGGTACGTCCGCGCCGACGGCCGCGTGGAGGAAGGGCGGTTTCGGACTATTGGGTTCGTCCGCGACGACGGCGAAATCGAGGACGCCTCCTTCCGGACCGTAGGCTATGTCCGGGAAGGTGTTATCCTGGACGCCAAGTTCCGGGCCGTCGGCTACTACGACCCCGCCGGCGACGACCGGGACGCCACGCGGACCGTAGCGGCCTACCTCTTTTTCTTCTCGAACCTCCTGTTCGAACAGCCCGGATGGGAAGTCGTGACGGGGCCGTAACCGCCGGGCCCACTCCCGGAGTGACGAAAACGCCGGCCGCGAGGCCGGCGTTTTTCCGCGTTCGGAGTGCCGCTACCGGTATAGCGCTTTAATCTTCCCGACGCTGGCGGGAACTACGCCGATGTTCGGAACGTAGCCGATGAATTGATACACCCAGCCGACGTTGGGAGAGCCGAAACGGTTGTCGATGGTCCATAAGTACGTCCCGTCCCAGGTCAAGCCGCGGAGTGCGCCGTTCGAGACCGGCGCCTCGAAAGAATATAAGACCGACCCGGAGGTCGGGGAGACGCTGTATACCTGACAGGGCGTGCCGCGGGTTCCCGCGAAAAGGTACGGCCCCCCGGAGGTGGCGCCGTCGTACGCGACGCCGCCCACGCCGCCGAACGTGGTGGAGAGAGAGCTGACCAGCGAGCCGGTACTCGTGAGGTTGAAGATCCGCCACGCCGTTTGGTCGCCGAGCCACACCGGACTGGCGGCGGTCCCGTTGTCGAAGTCGATGCCGCTGGCGCTCGTCGCGCCCGCCGGGAGGCCGAAATTGCGGACGTCGGCGCCGGTGGAGGAATTGCGGACGTATACGCCGTACGTCCCGCACGCGAAGTAGAGGTAGGAGGTGCTGGTCTCGTAGCCCAAGTCATATCCATAGCGTCCGGAAAAGCCGACCAGGTCAACGATTGACCCGGTGGCGGGGAGGCGTTTGGTGAAAAACGTGGAATAACAGAGCCAAATGTGCCCGTCGCCGTACGTTATGCCGAGGGGGTAATACGTTGCGCTTCCCTGGACGTGCCTCCCGTCCCACGAGCTAATTACGCTGCCCAAGTAGTTCGTCCCGTACGCCGCGGTGACGACGACGGCTAGCGCCGTTAAAGCCAAAGCCGTTTTTTTCATGGTCTCCGCTCCTCGGTTGGTTTGGCGTTTGCTTATGTACGAAGTTAATATCGTTGGCAGGCGTTGTCAACCGCGCGTTTCGCCGGAGGCGTGGATTTGCCTCGACTCCGACCGGGCGGGGAGTTATAATCGAAACAGAAAAATGGAATCGGAGGTGACCGTACGGTGAAAGGTTTTTGGCGCTGGACCTGGTTATGGCTCGCGGCGGCCGCCTCGGCGTTGTCCTTGCTGGCGTGTAATAGCCCTTGAGGGCCAAGCTAAGCCGCCGGACCGGTGGCCGCGCAACGGTTGATATATTAATGATAAGCAAGGATCGTAGGTGGTAATATGGACCGCGCCGAGGCGTGGCGTTTGGTGCAGGAGCACGTGAGCAACCGCAACATCGTTAAACATATGCTCGCGGTGGAGGCCGTTATGCGCGCCCTCGCTCGCCGCCTGGGTGAGGAGGAGGAGGGGTGGGGCCTGGCAGGGCTTTTGCACGACCTCGACTACGACCGGACCCGCGACGATCCCCCTCGGCACGGCCCCACGACGGTAGAAATGCTGGCGGGGGCCGACGTCCCGGCCGCCGTTACCGACGCGATTTTGGCGCACAACCGACATAAACCGGCCTCCGCGCCCATCGAGACGGCGCTTTTGGCCGCCGACCCCGTGACGGGGTTGATCGTTGCGGCGGCGTTGATGCACCCCGAGAAGTCGCTCGCGGCCTGCGACGCCGATTTCGTCGTCCGGCGCTTCGGCGAGAAAAGGTTCGCCGCCGGCGCGGACCGGGAGCAGATCGCGCAATGCCGCGAGGTGGGATTGGAGGTCGAGGAGTTCCTGGCGTTGAGCCTGGAGGCGATGACGGCGATACGAGAGGAGTTGGGCTTGTAACGTTGGGAGGGCCGAGGCGGGTTGACGGATGCGGGGTCGCCTGAGCGAAATATCGATCGTCGGGTTGATTAAGACCTTCCACGAAGGCCGCCAGTCGGGCCGCCTCCGGTTGGGAGGCGACGACGGCGAGGCCGAGTTGTATTTCGAGGAGGGGGACCTCGTGGCGGTGAACCTGAGTTGCCCGATTTCCGCCGACGGGCCGTACGACATTTTCCGCTGGCGCGACGGCGAGTTCGAGTTCGAGCTTTTCACGCCGGCGCCCGGCCGGGATTTCGACGTCCCGGTGGAGATCTTCCTCGCGCGGGGAGAGGAGTACGAACGGCGGTGGCAGGCGTTCGCGCCGCTGGCGCTGGAGGGGTTGGCCGTCGTGCACGTTGCGGAGCCGGAGCCGGAAGATGACCTTTCTCCGGCCGAGGCCGAACTCGTGGCGCTGGTGCGAGAGGGCGAACACGGTATGCCGCTACTCTCGATGGCGCGGCGCTTGGAGCGGGGGCTGTTGGAGACGGCGGAGTTCGTCGCGGCTTTGTATCGCCGGGGGTGGGTCACGTTCGAAAGCGCGCGCGCTCTCCAACTCAGCGCCGCGGTACAGGAGGCGCTGAACGCGGTCCTGCGCGGCTACCGGACCTTCGCCGGGAAAACGCTGACCGACCAGCTGGCGGCGCGGATCGAGGAGTATACGCGCCGGTTGGAGTTGCCCGTAGAGCGGCGCGGCGGGGGGATGGTCGTGGCGGCCGAACCCTCCCGCCGCGAGTCGCCCGGGCTGTGGCGCTCCCTATTCAGCTTTATCGTTTCGGAAATGTCGGGGCCCATCGGCGTCGAGGCCGCCCGGCTGTTGTGGCGGCAAACCCTCGACGCGTTGGAACCGGCCGCCGCGGCCGTGTTGGCCCGGCACCGGCTCGACGCTACGCGGTAGGTTAAGGATGGTTCCGTGGTCCCGGAAGTCTAAAGCGCTAGTCTACGCGGTCGCGGGCGCGGCCGCCGTGGCGATGCTCGCGGCGCTGCACGCCGCGGAGTCGGCGGCCGCGGTGGGAGCGGTGGAGGTTAATCGCCTGCTCAACGTCGCCGCGGCGTGGTTAGCGGCCGGCGGGTTATTAATCACCGGTTCCGGCTTGAGCCGCGGCGCCCGGCCCGTGTGGTTATGGCTCGCGGCGGGCGCGGCGGCGCTCGCCGTCGGCGACGCCGTCGTCGCGTACTACGTCGTCGTCCGCCGGGCCATGCCGCGCGCGTTATGGGTGGTCAATTTCTTGTACTTGGCCGGGTATTTAGTAATTACGGCCGCGTTGCTAATCAAGGCGAAGAGCCTGCCGTGGTCGTGGCGGCCGCTCGTAAGGTTGGCCGCCGTGGCGGTCGTGGGCGCGGCGTTCGTCGTATGGTTGTACAGCTCGTTTCGCGTCTTAATATCCCAACCGGCCGTACCGGCGGTGGTTAAATTCTTCGTGGCCGCGTTCCCGCTGGCCGACTTCGCGATGGTGGCCCTCGCGGTGTACATTTTTACGACGTTCGGTCGGGGAGTCGCCGGCCGACCGTGGATGGCTATCACGGTGGGGGTGCTCGCGATAGCACTCTCGGACCTGGCGGGGAGTTTGTACGCCTCCTGGCCGGCGGCCATGGTGGTGTTGCGGCCCGGCGCGCTCGTGGCACAGTTCGCCGGGTACGCCGCGATTGCCTGGGGCGCGTGGTACCACCGCGCGATACTAAAAGAGTCCTAGGCGAGGTCGGGGGTCGACCGCCGCTAACGTGGTTTTCCCCAAATTTATAGATGTTGTTACGCTGGCCGCCGTGCAGGGACTCGGTCTGCGCGCGCGCCTCGTCGTGGAGGGCCTGTTCGCCGGGTTACACCGAAGTCCGTTCAAGGGGTTTTCGGTCGAGTTTTCCGAATACCGTCCCTACCAGCCCGGCGATGACCTCCGCCTCGTCGATTGGCGAGCGTTCGCGCGGACGGACCGTTATTACGTAAAAGAGTTCGAGGAGGAGACAAACCTCCGGTTTTACTTGTGCCTCGATTGCTCGGCCAGCATGTCGTTTTCGTCGGAGGCGCCGCTCACGAAATTCGAATATGCCGGGACGATGGCGGCCGCGTTGGCGTATCTCGCGCTCGGCCAACGCGACGCCGTGGGCTTGGCTACGTTCGGTACCGGAATCCGAGAGTTCGTTCCACCGCGTTCGAGCCGGCAACATTTCCGCACTTTTCTGCAGGTGCTGGAGGGAACCCGCCCGGGGGGACGGACGGACCTGTACGCGACGCTGGCGGCGTTGGCGGAACGCGCCCCTCGCCGGGGCCTGTTTGCGATTTTCACCGACCTGTGGGACGTGCGCGCGCGCATACTGGACGGTTTTCGCGCGTTGCGCGCGGAGAAGCACGAGGTCATTTTGTTTCACGTCCTCGACGCCGCGGAGGAAGAATTCCCTTACCGTGGGGCGGCGGCCTTCGTCGATCTCGAATCCGACGAGAAAGTCGAACTGGAGGCCTCCCGGTTTCGCGAGAGTTACGTGGAGGCGTTGGCGGGTCTCAAGCGCGATTTCGAGCTGGAATTGGGGGCGCGCGACATTGACTACATGCCGGTCATTACGACCCGGCCGCCGGCCGAGACGCTGATCTCTTACCTCAACCGGCGGCGCGCGTTAACGTAAAACGCCGCGGCGATGATATCGTTTCTTCAACCGCTGTATCTCCTCTTGCTCCCCTTAGCCGCGGTCCCGTGGCTCCTGAATTTAATTAAGCGCCGGGTCCGGGTCCGCGTTCTTTTTCCGTCAGTCCAATTGCTCAGGACGGTCGAGGAGCGGAGGGCTCGGCGGCGGCCGAGGTGGTACGAGCTTTTATTGCTCGCCCTCCGCGTCGCCGCGATCGCCGTTCTGGTTCTAATGCTGGCCCAACCTCGGTTTACGCCCTCCGGGAGTCCGCCGCCCCGCGCCGTCGTCGTGATAATAGACAATTCGCCGTCGATGGAGTACGTGGAGGGGGGCGAGAGCCGGTTGGCGCGGGCGGTACGTTTCGCCTCCGCGCTCGCGGCGACGGCGGGGCCGGAGGATCTGGGCGTCGTCCTGTGGACGGGGTCGGAGCGGGCCGGTGCGGCGTGGGGGAAACTGGCGGAGGCGGGTCCGGCAGGCGGGGTGCCGCCGGCGGAGGAGGGGAGTCTGGCAGAGGCGTTGGTAACGGCCGTTGCGCTTGCGGCGTCGCCGGAGACGGCGGGCCGGACGGTCGAAATCGCGGTGTTTACTGATATGCAGGGGGCGGCGTTCGAGGCGGTCGTTGGGAACGGCTTTTCCCTTCCGGCCGGGGGGCGCTTCACCTTTTACGACGTCCGCGCGGACAGCACGCCCCGCTGGAACGTGGCGTTGACGGCGTATCGCTTGGTGCCGGCGGCCGGCGGGACGGGCGTAGTGGTGGAGGTGCGGCAATACGGCCGGCCGCGTCCCGTTACGGTTACGGCGGCCGGCGGCCTCGCGCGGGAGGTCCCCGCCGGGGCGCGCGGCGAGGCGAAGTTTGAGGGGGTTGCAGCGGGGCCCGCTCGATTCGAGTGCCCCGGCGGCTACCCGTTCGACGACGTGTTAACCGCGGAACTCCCGCCGCCGATGGGCGTAACGGCCGCCGTGGGCGACTTCGCCGGCGCCGGGATGTGGCGGGCGGCGCTCGCGGCCGGCCAGATACGGGTCGTCGCGCCGGAGGAGCTTTCGGCGCCAGCCATCTTAGTCGTCCCCGCGGCGGAATGGGAGGGGTCGGCTGCGGCGCGCGCTACCGCGGAACGCGGGTCCATCGTCGTCATAGTCCCGGAGGGCCCGGCGGAGATGCCGCTCGGCGAGGGGGCGAGGTGGCCTGTCTATAGCCCGGGCGCGGCTAGGGCCTCCTTCGCGGCGGCCTTCCCGTTGGCGCGGGCGGCGGGCGATTTCGACGTGGGCGGCGCGCGAGCGGGCGAGCTGCCGGCGCCGTGGGAAATCGCGGCCGCGACGGCGGAAGGGCGGCCGGTCGTCGCCTCCCGGCGGTGGGGAAGGGGAGAGGTTTACGCTTTGGCCTTGCCGCCCGGCCGCGAATATTCGAATTTCTATACCTCGCCCGCATTCGTGGGGTTCGCGTTCGATTTGAAGTTCCGGGCGATCGGACCGGAGGGGGTGGCGGGCGCGCGCTCCGTGGCTTCCGCCGAGTCGGACCCGGAGCCGGTGAGGCGGGAGAATTTGGAGGCGCATTTCCCAAACGCGGTCGTAACTCGCCATGAGCCGAGGGGGAAGAGCCGTAGCGGCGCGCCGCTTTCGGCGGCGGCGGCCGCGGCGGTTTTTTTGCTGCTGGCGGCGGAGGCGGTAGCGGCGGCCAAGGCCGTAACGGCGGGGCCGGCGCGTGCGCCCTCCCCCGGGAGGTCGTGACGGGCCCGGCGGGCTTTGGAATAACGCTTGCCTCCGGAGGCAAAAAGCGATAGAATCTTAGTGGTGAGAAGTAGGCAAAGTATACCGATATTTTTAACCGCCGCGGCCTTTTTGGGCGTGGCGACGGCGGCGAGCGCCTCCGCTCCCATACCGCTCGCGGTCCACCCGCGGCTGGCCGTCGTCCATTACGACGCCGTCCGTCTCGATAGCTATTACAATTATCTGGCGGCCGTCCCGGTGTACCTCTTCCACTACGAGAACGTGTGTTATTTTTCGCCGCTGGTGTGCGACGCCGACCTGGAGGCGGCCGATTATTTCCACGGGGACCTCGCCTCCTATTTCGGGCGCGTCGGGCCGCTTCAAGAATTGGCCGCGGTCGGCGACGTCCCGGCCGACGTGATAGAGGCGTTGCGCGGAACGTACGGCCTTCCGCCGAACCGCGTCGTCCGGTACGCGGCCACGAATCCGCCGGCGCTCGCTGCGGAGCTCGCCGCGGATTGGGAATACGCCCGGGCGGCGGTAGTGGCGCCGTACACGGAGAACCCGAACCGCGACGATTACGAGAGCGCGGCCAACGGTGCGGCTCTGGCCTCGGCCCTGAACGTCCCGCTCCTGTACTCCCGCAAGAGTAACGTTCCGCGGGAGACGCTCGAGACGCTGGAGCGGCTGGGCGTCCGCGAATTATATATGGTGGAATTCGGCGATTTTTTCGGCAAGGCCGTGGATAACGAGCTGCTCGGCCGCGGGTATAGCTACGCCCAAGATTTTATAACGCGCCGGCAATTCGTCGAGTATATGCGGGCGTGGGCCGGCCATTCGGCGTTGATGACGTTCCGAGAGGAGCGCCAATCGATGGCCGCGGCGGCGGCCGCCGCCCGGTACGGCGGGTTTTGCCTCCGGTTGGACGACGGCATCGGCGACGCCGTCGAAGAGGCCGCGGCCGCATTGGAGGCCGTGCCGATGTCCGGCGAGAAGGTAGCCGTAGGATCGTGGGCGCCGCCGCCGGCGTACGAGGCGGGCGAGGAACAAATTGCGGAGGAGTTTGCGGCGTGGCTCGCCGCGGTGGGCGCCGAGGACCCCACCGCCTTGGAGTGGGTGACTTATTTCGGCCCCAAAGCGGGCCTTAACGGCCTGTTCGTGAATTTCGAGCGGGCCATTACGGGGGACCCCCGCGAGCCGACGGGGCTGGGGAGCCTTCCCGGCCGACTACCGGGGGAGGTAGCGGAAAACGTCGTGAGCGTCCAGCGCGGGTGTCTCTACCCGGCCATTGTATTCGGCAACCCCCGGCCCCGCCGCGCGATCTTGGCCTTCAACTCGTTCGTCTGCCATTACGCCGAGCAAGGTTATACTTTTTACGAGAACGGCGGCCAGGGCCGGTGCGTCAACGAGATTTTCGGCGTCCCCGAGTTCAACGAGATCGGCGTCGCGGAGCGGTTCTGGGAGGGGGGATACGAGACCGGCTTCGACGCCGGCGCGTACGCCGGGACCTATCGCGGAAGCAAATATCACCCCATCAACCCTGCGAATCACCCCCTGGAGGGGTTCGCTCATTATTTGAACGCGGGGGCCGGTTTCTACTACTACTCGGGCCACGGCCTGGGCGACCGGCTGTACGCGATGTCGGAGGACCGGGGCTGTAACGAGACCGTACCTTGGGGAGAGGAGCATTGGCCCGCGCCGGAGGGTAAAATAACGGAGAAGCCGGGAACATACCTCCTGACCTCCTGGGACCGCGACCTCCTAAATATCCACGGCGCGTTCGTGGGTTTGGACGCTTGTCTATGCGGCGGCGGCGCCTGGCCCGAGAGCGTTCACCGCCACGGCGGTACCGGACTGTTAGGCGCGTACACGACCGTCTCGTGGGAAGGTTCCGGTTGGTTCTGGTGTCTGGTAGCGGAGGCCATTACGGCGGGCCGGCCGGCCGCGGAAGCCGTTGCCGGGGCCCTGGCGCGGACGGGCCACATCTACCCCGGCCGCCGATACGGCAACGACGATACGTTGACGTATTATTGGGCCGGCGATCCTTTCGTTAGGCTCTACCAGCCCTCCTGGGAACCGGCGCCGCTCGCCGCGCTCTACGTCGATTACGGCGGCCACCGCCCGGGCGCCTTCATCGGCGTTGACCTGGCCTACTTCCGCGCGGAACGTTTGGCCGCCGGCGCCCGCCTCTCGTGGGCGGTGCGCGGCGGCGCGTACGCCGGCTTCAACCTGTACCGCGACGCCGACGTCGCGGGAGGCGACGGCGTCGGCTCGGCGCGTACGAAGTTGAACCGGAGTTTGATTTTCGGCGGCTCGCCGTTTTCGTACGCCGACGCGAAGGTGGGGGACGGCGCGGCCTGCTATTGGCTGGAGGCGGTCGAGCCGAGCGGCAGGACGGCGCTTTACGGCCCGGCCCGATTGGCCCCCGCCGCTCTCCCGGCGACCTTCGCGCTCGGGCAGAATTACCCCAACCCGGCCTCGGCGGCGACGACCATCCCCTACGCCGTGCCGGCGGGCGCGGCGGGGCCGCTGACGCTCGCGCTATACGACCTCGCGGGGAGGCGCGTCGCCTCTTTCGGTCTCGGCGAGGCGCGGCCCGGGAGGCACGAATACGGGTGGGACGGCCGCGACGCCGCGGGGAACCGCCTTCCGCCGGGGTTGTACCTCTACGCGCTGCGGCACGACGGCGCGGAGGTGGGCCGGCGCCGGATGCTACTATCCGATTAGGCCGCGTTGACGCGGGCCTAATATATATGGTATAATACGTCAAGTTTAAAATATCAATATCACGTGCGGCGACCGTTCGCCGGGAAGGAAGAGGAAGCGGAATGAAAAAAGTGGCGTTGATTTTGATAATCGTGTCGGCCGCGGCCGTCGCGTTCGCGGCGTCGACGCCGAAGTGGGCGCGCGTGTACTACGACAACCCGGCGGCCATGGAACGCGACGTCCTGCTGACCGGGATGGACGTGTGTTCGGGCGGCGAGGGGTACGTCGACGTCGTCGCCTCCGCCGCGGAGCTCGGCGGCCTGCAGGATCTCGGCTATCGGATCGAGATTATCGCCGAGAACGCCTTCGCGAATATCGAGGCGCTTCCGCCCGATATGGGCCTCTACCACACGTACGCGGAAATGCTGACCGAGCTTCAACAGCGGGAGTCCGCGTATCCGAGCATCTGCAAGCTCTACGACGTCGGCGACACCTGGGAAAATCGCGAGATGTGGCTCATGAAGATCTCCGATAACCCGACCCAGAACGAGGCGGAGCCGAAGCTCTTCGTAGTCAGTTGCCACCACGCCCGCGAGATTATGACGGTGGAGATCGCGCTTCACTTTATCAAGGTCCTACTCACGAAATACTCGACCGACCCGGATATAAAATATTACGTCGACAACTACGAGATCTATATTATGCCGATGGCTAACCCCGACGGCCACGTCTACGTCGAGAACAACAGCGGTGGGAGTTCCTACTACTGGTGGCGGAAGAACCGCCGCGACAACGGCGGCGGCGTATACGGCGTCGACCTCAACCGCAACTACAGCTACAAGTGGGGTTACGACAACCGCGGCTCGAGCCCGGATCCCAATTCCTCGACGTACCGCGGCCCCGAGGCGTTCAGCGAGCCCGAGACGACGGCGTTGCGCAATATAATGAAGGACCCCGGCTTCGACTTCGTGCTCGACTACCACAGCTACGGCGAATACATCTTGATACCTTACTGCTACGATACGCTCCAGAACGCGCCCAACCCGGAACGGGACTACTTCCTCCAGATCGCCAACGGCATGAATACCAAGCTGAACAACCGCTACGGCGTCGGTACCACGATCGAAACGCTGCGGTACCCGGTCAACGGCGGCTCGGTCGACTACCACTACGGCGAGCAGACCGAGAAGGAGAAGTTCTACGGGTGGTCCTTCGAGGTCAACACGCGCACCCAGGGCGGCTTCGGCCCGCCGGAGGAGTACATCGCGCCGACGTGCGCCGAGCACGAGGGCGTTCTTTTATGGTTCCTAGAATACATGAGGGAGTTCGTCGGCGTCGAACTGGCGAGCTTCGAGGGGCACGCCGCCGAAGGCCGCGCCGTCCTGACTTGGGCGACGGCGAGCGAGTACAACCACGCCGGCTTCAACCTCTACCGCGAAGGCGCCGCGGCAGACACGCCGCGCGTGAAGGTCAACGACGAGCTTATAGTCGGCTCCTCGCCCTACCGCTACGTCGACGCCTCCGTCGAGAGCGGCGCCAGCTACGCGTACTACCTGGAGGACGTCGACCTGAACGGCAAGCGGACGCTCCACGGGCCGGCGCGGGTGGATATGGAGAGTCGCGGCAAAGCCTCCTTCGCGCTATCGCAGAACCGCCCCAACCCGGCCTCCACCTCTACGACGGTGGCCTTCACCGTCGCCGCAGCAACGGAGGCCGCGCTGACGGTTTTCGACGTCGCCGGCCGGAAGGTCGCCGCGCACACGGTCCAGGCGAAGAAGGGCGAGAACGAGGTCGCGCTGGATATCTCCTCCCTCGCGCCGGGCGTGTATACGTACCGGCTGGAGGCGG
>CP070633.1:890619-907803 GCA_020356085.1 Candidatus Coatesiibacteriota bacterium
AACGTCCGCGGCGGCCGCTGCGACGCCTGCGACGGCGACGGCATCATCAAGGTCGAGATGCACTTCTTGCCGGACGTCTACATCCCCTGCGAGGTCTGCAAGGGAAGACGCTACAACCGCGAGACGCTGGAAGTAAAATACAAGGGGAAGACCATAGCCGACGTGCTCGCCATGACCGTGGAGGAAGCGCTCGCGTTTTTCGACGCCCACCCGAAAATAAAACGGATTCTCCGGACGCTGTACGACGTCGGCTTGGGCTACATCGAACTCGGCCAACCGGCGCCGACCCTCTCCGGCGGCGAGGCCCAACGCGTCAAGCTGAGCCGCGAACTCGCCAAGCGCGCGACCGGACGGACGGTATATCTCCTCGACGAGCCGACGACCGGCCTCCACTTCGACGACGTAAAGAAACTCCTCGCCGTGCTCCAACGGCTGGTCGACGCCGGCAACACGGTTATCGTAATCGAACACAACCTCGACGTTATCAAGAACGCCGATTACGTTATCGACCTGGGCCCGGAGGGAGGCGACGCCGGCGGATACCTCGTCGCCAGCGGGACGCCGGAGGCCGTAGCCCGCCAGCGAAAATCCTCCACCGGGAAGTACCTCCGCGCGGTCCTGGCAAAGAAATAAGCCGGCCCCACGAGGCCGGCTTTCGCATATCTCGCGCCAACGGCCGTTATAAGGCCGCCATCGCCTCCATTACGCCCTCCACCGCCAATTCGAAGAGTTCGGCGCCGATCTCGGCCGAGGCCAAACTCGGGTCCGCGCCGATCGCCCCCTGCGGGTAATGCTCCCGCAAGTCGCCCGGGCCGGGGACCCACGTAATCCGCCCCGGCTCGGCGTATTCTACCGCACCCACCTCCCCGACCAACTCCGGCCGAAGGTACATCAGAACCGAGGTCTCACCCGGCGTGGCGTGGCTGCCCTCCCGGTCGGCGAACGCCTCCGCGAGGCGTGCCGCCACCGCCTCTCCCTGATACCAGTTTTGGATTTTCAGGCGTACCCCCGGCCGATCGTAGGCCACCTCGCCGGCGGCGGCCGTAAGGGAGGGGAGGTTGCCGCCGTGGCCGTTGACGACGACTATTTTCGAAAAACCCTGGTCGACAAAGAAAGTAAGCAAGTCCACCACCAGCGGGAGGTAAACGGAAGGCCGCACGCTCGCCGTCCCCGGAAAGGAGGCGTGGTGAAGCGACATCCCGTAGCACAACGGCGGCGCGCAGTATACGTCGAGGCGCTCGGCCGCCTCCGTCGCTACGGCTTCCGCGATCAGGTAGTCGATCCCGGTAGCCACGGCGGGGCCGTGCTGTTCGACGGAACCCGCCGGCAAAAACAGCCGGTTTTCTTTTTTTAAGTATTCGGCGACATCCGGTCCTAACGCGTGGTCAAGCCGCATCGCAACCTCCTTTAATCCCCTCTTTCCTATCTTAGCACACCCGCTGCCCCGCGAGCCGCAAAAAAGCCGGCCCTTCGGGGCCGGCTCCTTCCGGTCGTGGTGATTATTGCGTTCGCTCCAGCGGGACGTCGAACGCCGCCTCCGCGGAGGTCCCCCACACCTCCGGCGCGTACATCAACGACGCTCGCGCCGGCAGCGCCAGATGCCTGCCGGGCTGCTCGGCGTGTATCACGTAGGAGACGGTGTATTCGCCCGCCGCCAGCTTCGTGAAGAAAAACGCCATCTTCTCGTCGCGCCGCTCGCTATGGGTATTGCCATAATACCATTCGTAGTAGTAGTCGCGGTCCAGCAGGTCCTCGTCGACCTCGAAGCCGGAGGGGAAGTAGTCCTCCACCATGACGTATTCCATCGGATGGGCGACGGCGAACGTTACGTCGACGCGGAAGCGGTCGCCCGGGTGGACCACGGCCGGAATTCCCTCTTTCTCCGCGGTCCCGTCCTTGGCGAGGGAGTAATACTTGCGGCTCACGACGAACCCCTCGTCCACCGGCTGGAGCTCGTCCTCCTGGCGGAAATACGTTACCAACGTCGAGAAGTACAGTCGGCCGGCCCCCTCCATCTCGACGCGGAGGTCGTTCGCGCCCGGCCGGACGGCGCCGCTCTTATCCGTCAAATAAAGGTGCAACTTCGCGGAGGCGACGTTCGCCGGCGATACCTCCAGCGCCCCTGCCGGCTCGCCGTTCACGAAGACGCGAGCGACGTATTCGCCCTCCAACTCGCGCGTCGCGGCCAGATAATCGCTCAACGCGAAGACCACGGCCGCCGTCTCCTGCGTGCT
The DNA here is from genome assembly GCA_020356085.1 of Candidatus Coatesiibacteriota bacterium. Lineage (GTDB taxonomy): Bacteria > RBG-13-66-14 > B26-G2 > WVWN01 > WVWN01 > WVWN01. Next base: position 892,854 of record CP070633.1, read on the forward strand.
GCGCCAGTAGCGGCCCTGTCGCTTCAGCGCCAGCCAGCGGACCATCCCCTCCAGGTGCTCGTCGTCCTCGCCGCGGACGGCCAGAATAGCCCGAAGCGCCGTCGCCGTCGTCTGGACCGGGCTGTCCTGCCAGCTGTAATGCCACTCGCCGGGGCCGGTGAAGTAGGTGAATCCGCCCTCGGTGAGGGCCAGTTCGTCGAGGTCGTCGACGACGGCCTGCGCCTCCGACTGCAGGCCGCGGTGCGCCAGCGCCAGCGCAAGCAGCGACAGCTCGTACGCTCCGTAGTCGCCCCGGTTCTCAAACGTCGCGCGCAGCGGCCGGTCGGCCTCGGCCCGGTCGGCCTCCGCCAGCACCGCCAACATGTACAAGTAGGTCGAGCCCTCTTTATCGCGGCGGGCCTCCTCCAACTGGTCGACGACGGCGTCCAGCCCCTCCTCCAATACGTCGTCGCGGACGTCGAAGTCGGCCTCCCGCGCCTTCAGCAGGCCGTAACAAACGTACGCGGTCATGTAGGGGTGCGTGTCGTCGTGCTCCCACCAGCCCCAGCCGCCGTCGGAGTGCTGGAAATTGTACAGCCGGTCGAGGCCGACCTTGACCATCTTCGGCAGCTCCGCCTCCAGCTCCGGATTGCTTTGCCCCAGTTTCTGGAGCGTCTGCGCGACGTATACCGTCGGCAGGAAGCGGCTCATCGTCTGTTCGACGCAGCCGTACGGGTATCCGGCGAGGTATTCCAGCGCCTCCAGCATCGTCCCGGCGAGCGAGGGCGCGAGCGAGAGTTCTACCACCGAGGCGCCGGCCACGGCTTCCGCCGGAACCGTTACCGTTTCCTCGAACGTCGCCGTCGCGACGCGCGCCGAGGCGACGTTATACTCCAGACCGTGCGGCAGAATCGGGATCGTGAGCTGCATTGCGTCCGACTCGACGCGCGTGAGCGCCTTCACAAGGAACGTCGTCTCGCCCACGCCGTCGACGAAGCACGGCCAATCGAGGCGCGCCTCGCCTCCCGCGGGAATCGTCACGCGCCGCACGGCGCCGCCCTTCAGGTCGATCTCGGGGCCGACCTGGAGCTCGATCTTCACCGACTGCGCGGAGGGGAGGTAGTTATGGACGAGGGTCGTGATCGCGACGTCGTCCCATTGCGTAAGGGTCCGCGGCGTCTCCAACCGCACCAGCAGGTCTTTACGCGCGACGACTTTTTTCGTCGCGGCGCCGACGCGGGTGTCGGTCGTTATAGCCCGGGCCGTCGCCCGCCACGTCGTCAGGCTGTCCGGGAGGTCGAAGTTGACCGTCGCCTCGCCGTTCGCGTCCGTCACCAGCTGCGGCCCCCAGAACGCGGTGTCCGGGAAATAGGCGCGGATGACGGGTTCGACGTACCCGGAGCCGTCAATCTCCCTTCGTCCCTTCTCCGCCTTCTTATTGGCCATAGCGGGCTCAGCCCCCAGCGCCATTTCGTCCATCATCACGCCACCGGCCTCGCCCTCGCCGTAGCCCCAGCCGTAGGAATAGAATTGGAAGGAGGCGTTGGTCGAAACGTAGTTGCCGCGCCGGTCATAGAAGAATTTCCGGATGTCGGGAGTAGACTCCGGCCGAACGGCGTACACCGATTCGTCGGCGACGCCCAGCGACACCTCCGCCGCGACGGGCGCACCGCGCGAATCGACGGTCCGGACCGTGAACGAGGCCGCCTCCCGCGGCCGGTAAATCTCTTTATCGGGAGCGATCTCGACGCTTAGGAAGCGGTCCTCCGGCGGCACGACGAGCTCGGCTTGCGCGGTCGTCCAGGAGTCGTCGCCGACGGCCGCCGCGCCCACGTACACGTTGGGGGCGTACCGGCCCTCCACCGGAATCTCCACCAGCGCCGTATTGCCCTCCGGCCGTACGGCCTCCGCCCGATACAACTCGTCGCCCTCGAGCGTCAGAAGGACGCCCTGCCCGGGCTTGTCGGTTTGAATTAGGGCCAAGGCCACCTCGCCGGGCCGGTACGACTCCTTATCGAGCGTCAACGTCACGCCGGCGCCCGAGTAGTACGACTGGTAGTAGCTCTCGTCGGCCACGTAGAACGACGTCTGGAAGTCGACTTCGCGGCCGGCGTCGTCGAACGCCCGGGCGTGTAGGGTGTAATAGCCGTTGTCGTCCGGCACGAAGCGATAGCGGGCCTCGCCGCTTTCGCCGACGCTGATCTCGTCGCTGGTTACGGGATATTCCTCCCACTGGCCGCGCTTCGTAACGAAGCTTTCCTTCCAGCGGTGGGTGGTGATCTCGAACAGGACGTCGGCCGCGTACGGCCGCCCCAGCGGGTCGCGGGTCTGGAACGTTATTATCGCCGTGTCGCCCGGCTCGTAGAAATATTTATCGAAGTACGCGTTCAGCGCCAGGCCGGCCCGCCAGACCGGCACCGTCACTTCGCCGGTAACCTCGCGCCGGCTCGCGTCCGTCAACGTGGCCTCCACGCGATACTCGTAGTCGTACCCCAACTCGGCCGGGAGCGCCGCGGTCCCGCGGAAGTGGCCGTCGTCGTCGAGCTGGCCTTCGTCGCCGGAGACGTATTCCCAGCCGTAATATCCGTAGTAGTCGTCGTAATCGTAATACCAGCTGTACCGGTAGGCGCGCCAACCGTAAGTATACTTGGGCCTGCGGTATACCGAATAGTCTACTTCCGCCCGCGCGACCGGCTCGCCGAAGTAGTATTGCCCCGTAACGTCGAAGACGAGGACGTCGCCGGCCAAGTAGTAATCCCGGTGCGTGGCCACCGTCACCTCGTACTCGGGTTTGCGGTACTCCTCCACCTCGAACGTGGAGGTGAAGAGCTGGTCGCCGTAGCGCGTATTAATCCGGTAGGTCCCCAGCGGCGGTTCCTCGCCGAGCGTGAACTCGCTGGCGAACGAGCCGAACGCGGAGGTCGTAAGCTCCGTTTTGAAGACGGACTCGCCGGAGGGCCCCGCGATCTCGACCTTTACCTCCTCCCCGGGCAGGTTCTCGTATTCGCCGCCGACGTAGTGGCGCAAGATCCCTTTCAGCCGGACCGTTTGCGTCGGCCGGTACACCGGCCGGTCCGTATACGAGTAACCCACGTACCGTTCGGCCGCGTAATACCCGAAATAGGACTCGCACACCGTTATCATTTTGTCGCGGCGCCCGATAACCAGGAAGCTGGACTCTCCCTCCGGGAGCACTATTCCGTCCTTGACCGCCAGGCCCTCCGCGTCGGTCGCGAGGTTAGCGTTTACTTCCGGAACCGTAATAATTTCCACGCCCGCCAACGGCTCTCCCGACTTCCGCTCCGCGGCGTAAACGACCAGGCTGTCGTGGTCCGTCTTGACGACCAGCGCCAGGCGGCTCACGACGACGAGCGCCGCCGAAACCTGTCCCCCGGCGGAGGCCGTAACGACGTACGCCCCCTCCTCCTCGATAGGCACTTTAACCGTGCTGTAATGCCAATAGCCGGAATCCTCCAGCTGCTCGGTCCAGACGGCGAGCGGTTCCACGCCCCGGAAATCGATCCCGGATAACGAATGCAGATCTAAATCCGGATTCCGCGCGGCCTTCACGAGGTCGAGGGGGTAAACCGCCATTTCGACCGCGTGGAGGCCGTACGACTCCACCTCCACCAATACCTCGTCCCCGGGATACGATATGCCGTACGAGTAGAGCCAGAGGGACTTCTCCTCTTCCGTTATGCGGCAGCTCAGCCCCGCGGCCACCGTCAGCACGACCGCCACCACGGCGGCGGCGCCGCGCCATATCCGTTTCCTCTCGCGCTGTCCTCTCACGGTAGTCACCTCGTCGCTTTACCCCCTCCTCCAAGGGGTTACGTTGCCTCTTGGACGGAGGCCGCCGCTCGCGGGTTTAACGCCCTAGGCCAATTCGATTTGGGAGGAATCGCCGACGTTCAAGGAGGCCGGCCGTCCCTGCGCAGCCGCGCGGTCACCGATGATAGAACTCTGGAGGATGAGGTTTTCGACGGAGGCGTATTCGCTGACCAGGCTGTCCCGAACGATCGAGTCCTTAACGATGGCTCCTCCGGCGACGGAGACGTTGGGGCCGATGATCGAGTTTTGGATGGCCGCGCTCTCGTCGATCCACACCGGCGGGATGATGATGGAGCCGGGCCGCTTGGGGACGTCTTCCACCCGCGCCAACAACGCGCGGTTCGTCTCCAACAAGGCCGCCGGTTCGCCACAGTCGAACCATCCCTCGATGGGGAACGTCACGATCTCGTGATTCGCCTCCACCATCATTTGGAGGGCGTCGGTAAGTTGATATTCGCCGCGCGTCTTTATATCGTCCTCCACGATCCGATTCAGACATTGGATTAACAAGTCCGTGTCGTTCACGTAGTACACGCCGGCGATAGCCAGCGTCGAGACCGGCGTCTGCGGCTTCTCGACCATCTTCACGACCCGCTCGCCGTCGAGCACGACGACGCCGAACCGGCGGGGGTCGTCGACGACGCGGACGCCGAGCGCGGAGATTCCCCGCCGCACGATTCCAGTCAGGTCCGCCTGGAAAATGGTGTCGCCCAGGACGATGAGCGCGGGGCCGTCCGCGATATACTCGCGCGCCTCCCGGAGCGCGTGCGCGATCCCGAGGGTTTCCCGTTGGACGACGAAGCGCGTAGGCCGGTCGAGCTTTTTCTCCAGGAACGAGCGCAACTTATCGCCCAGGTAGCCGACGATGAAGATATACTCCTCCGGCTCGACGGCGGCCACTTCGTCCAGGATGTACTCGATTATGGTCTTCCCGGCGACGTGGAGCATCGCCTTGGGAACCGTGTGGGTATGGGGGCGGAGCCGCGTTCCCTGTCCCGCCACCGGTATTACGGCCTTCATAGTAACCTCCCGCGAGGGGATCGTCGCCGCGCGACGTCAGAGCGCGGCGAGGTATTTCTTTAAAGCGTCGAACGCGCGCCGCCGATGGCTGAGCGCGTTTTTCTCCGCCGCGGTCATTTCGGCGAAGGTCCGGTCGTGGCCGGCCGGTACGAACAGCGGGTCGTAGCCGAATCCCCGCCTCCCGCGCGGCGCGAGCGCGATTTGCCCCGGGACCTCGCCCCGCGTTACCCATTCCCGGCCGTCCGGCGCGACGAGCGCGGCGGCGCATACGAACCGCGCCCCCCGTCCGCCGGCGCCATAGGCCGCCATTTCCCGTAAGAGCTTGGCGTTGTTGGCCCGGGGATCGCAGGCCGGCCCCGCATACCGGCTGGAGCGTACGCCGGGGGCCCCTCCCAACGCCTCTACCTCCAAGCCCGAGTCATCGGCCAGCGCCGGCTCCCCGACAGCCTGCGCTACAACGCGGGCCTTGGCGAGCGCGTTCTCCTGAAAGGTCTCGGCCTCCTCCGGCGGCAGCTCGAGCGTCGGGTGTTCCGCCAAACCTACCACCTCGGCCTCCTCCCCCAACAGGACGCTGATTTCCGCCAGTTTGCCGTCGTTGCGCGAGGCCAGGATTACGCGCACCGCGCCCCTCCTCACTCGAAAATAACCAACTTAACGTCGTCGATTACGACCCTGTACGATCCTTCGTTATCGCGGCCGCCGGCGGCGACCAGGCCGTCCGCCTCCCAGCCGACGCCGACGATCCGCGTGAGATCGGGCCGGTAGGCGGCTTTATATGCGTAGGTACCGTCACCCTTGACGTCGAACCTGGGCTCGCCGTTCCGCGCCAAGTCGGGCGTACGGAAAGATACGCGCGTCCACCCCCGCGGCCGCAACGTAACGCGCCGGCGGTACTGGCGGTCGACATCCAGCGCCTCGTCATCCACCAACAACAACCACAGGTCGACGACGAAGTCCTGGGGATTGTACGCGGCGAACTCGAAGCGGTGGTGCTTCGAGAAGTCTTTTTGCCGTGGGTAGAGGTTGAGGAGGCGGCTGCGCCGGCCGCAGGAGAACTCGGCCCCCAACGCGATGCGGCCCTCGTAGACGACGTCACGCTCCTCGCCGACGGCCAGGGCGTCCCCCTCGCTGCCGCTGACCCAATAGGAGGCGTCGATGCCGGCCTCGAAGTCGAAAACCGGCAGCAGCCCGCGAAGGCGGCGATAGAGCGTTACGGTTCCGCCCGTCGTCTTATTCCGCCGGAACCCGGACAGCGTAACCTCCAGCGGCCCCTTCCCGGAACGGTACGCCAACCGATACGAACCGTCCTGGCCGGTATACGTCGCGAACACGCCGTCGCTCACGCGCGCGCGACGGAGGCCAAGGCCAGCGGCGTCTACGACCCGGCCCGAAACGTCCACGCGCCTCCCCGCCTCCGGCGCCTCCCCGACGGCGGCCGCCAGGAGAGCTTGCCGGAGTTCCCATATCTGGTTGTTGCCGAGCTCCCGGCCGGAAAGGTCGCTGAGGTCGCCGAGGTCGTACGGCAGCAGCGCTTGGAGGCGTTCCTCCACGTAGGCGCGGCCGTATTTCTTCTCCACCAGTTTAAACAGCGCCCAATCTTCGAGCCCCTGGCGGAGCAGCTCCAAGCGAACGGAGGACACGGGCCCTTCCACGGCCGCCGGTTCGCCCGGGTAAAACCACGAGCCGAGGGCGTTGCCGTACGCCGCCGCCGTCCCGACCATCGGGTCGTCGGCCCACGGGTTGCGCGGCCGGACAGCCCCCGCCGGCGGCGCAAGCGCGATTAACCCCGCCGCCTTCCACACGTACCCGTACCACGACAACAGCCGCGCGCCGGCGCGCCGGCCGTCGAGGTAATCGCCTCCCGAGGCGTCGGCGCGAAGCAGGTATTTATGCTTTCCCTTTAAGTTGCGGAACGAACCCGGCCCGGCCGCGACGTTAGCGAAGGCCGGCGCCCACCACGTAACGCCTTTTCCCGCCCGCGCCAGCGAGACGCCCGGCGCGCCCCGGTAGGGGGAGGTGGCCGCGGCTAGCGCCGGCCGCCCGGGCCAAGAGGCCGCCGCGGCGCCTAGGTCACGCCACCACTTAGCCGCTTCCGGCCCCGGCCTCTCCCCGAAAGGCGCGGAGGCCCCTCCCGGGAACGCCGCCCATACTACGGCCGTCGAAGGGGCCTCCTCCTCCCACGCCTCGTACATCCGCGCGTACTCCGCAGCCATATCCTCCAGGGTCGAGGTCTTCCCCTCCGCGGTAGGCGATAGCGGGAAAAACACGGGGTCGGCCCCGGCGGCGGCCTCCGCCCATTCGCGGGCCGCCTTTTTCTCGCTCGCCGTCAACCGACGCTGCGTATATCCGTGGTCGAGGGGGCGCAGGCCGCGTTCCCGGAACATATCTAAATAAGGCTTGAGCGCCTCCGGCTTCACCGGCTCGCCGGCCTTGCCGCCCTCCCACGCCGAGAGCGCGGTATAATCGAGCTCAACGAACGCGGGCGGCGCGAGCGCCGGCTCCAACGCGACGTCGAGTACTTCTACCGCCAACGTGAGTTTTTCGCTCTCAGCCCCTCTGGCGGTGACGACGACGTCGCCGGCGTAAACGCCGGGCTTCGTCTCCCGCGGGACGTCGACGACTACGAAGAGCGGTTGGGCCTGCGCCTTCGCGAGATCGAAGGGTTGCGCGAGGGGAGGCAGCGCATCGGGGATTTCGCCCAGGCGGCCGTTAGAATTGCTGGGCGAGGTCGTCGCGAGGTAATATTCGAAGTACACGGAGACGTTTTCGGCGGGGAGCTGCGCGCCGCCCGGGCCGGCCAACGGCGATACCTTTACCTCCACGTCGTTGATGTTACCGTAGTCGGCGTTGACGACAAGCTGAAAGGCCTCCGTTTCGCCTCGCAACGCCGTCAGGTGGATAGTAGAGCCGTCGTAGAGGTAGTTGTCCGGCTCGTAGAACGCCTCCCTCGTTACGACCTCGTCCGGCCCGGTCGCCCAGATCTTGAATTTCTCGACGAACGTGACGCCGTAGTATTGCGTGAAGATCTCGACTTTTTCGAGCTTGCTTTTTCCCCCGCCGCAGCCGAGGAGGAGCGCCGCTACGGTTATAGCTACGACCGAGGTCAAGACCCGGCGTCTCACGTAGCCACTTCCTCCCGCCGCGCCCAGACGTAGCGATCTCGGCCGGCGAGGTCTTGCCCGACCGCTACTTCCCCTACGGCGCCGAGTATCCTCTTTACGGCCCCGGCCTGCCCCTCGCCGATCTCGACTATGACGGCCCCTCCCGGCCGGAGATAACCGACGGCCAGCTCCGCGATCCGCGGGTAGAAACGAAGCCCGTCCGGGCCGCCGTCGAGCGCCGAGGCGGCTTCCCAGTCGCGGACCTCCGGAGGTAAGTTAGGTATTACGGCCGAGGGAATATAAGGCGGATTGGCCGTTATAAGGTCGGCGGCCGGGAGTCGCGCCATCGTAGCCGGGGCAAAGGCGTCGCCGACGACGACCTCTAGCGCCACCTCGTAGCGGGCCGCATTTTGCCGAAGTAACGCGGTCGCTTTCTCTTCCGCCTCCAAGGCAACCAAGCGAGCCCGGGGTCGCCGCCGCGCGAGATATATCGCCACCGGACCGACGCCGGCGCACAGGTCGACTATCGTCGGCGCGGGGCCCGCGGGTAACAGCCGTTCCGCGTGGAGCGCGAGCCCCTCCGTCTCCGGCCGAGGAACGAACGCGCCCGGCCCTACCGCCAACGTCAAATCCAGGAACGGCGCGGAACCCGTAAGGTATTGCAGCGGCTCGCCGGCACGCCGCCGCTCGACTAAACGCCGCAACCGCTCGCAAACCTCGTCGGAAACGGTCCTATTCGAATCGGCAACGAAAACGGAGCGTTCGGTATCCAGGACGAACGCTAAAAGCGCTGCCGCCTCCGCGCGCGGCGAGGCACCCTCGCGAGCCGGGAGCGCCTCGGCTAGGAAGCGCTTAATCTCCGCCACCGTACAAGGCCGCTCGGGTGGAGCGGCCACGGCCGGGCGCGCCGCGCTCATTTCTCCTCCTCCGCCGCGGCCAACATCTTTTCGCGATCCGCCGCGGCGAGTACGTCGACGATCTCGTCCAAATCGCCGTCCAAGACCCCCTGCAGGCGATAGAGCGTCAAACCCACGCGGTGGTCCGTAACCCGCCCCTGCGGGAAATTGTACGTCCGGATCCGCTCGGAGCGGTCGCCGCTTCCCACCATGGACCGGCGTTGGTCCGCGCGTTCGGCGGCGGCCTCCTCCTGCGCTTGCTGGAAGAGCCTCGCCTGCAAAATTTTCATCGCCTTGGCGCGGTTTTTAATCTGCGACCTCTCGTCCTGGCAGCTCACTACCAGCCCCGTCGGGAGGTGCGTCAAGCGGACGGCAGAGTCGGTCGTGTTGACGCCCTGGCCACCGGGGCCAGTCGAGCGGAAAACGTCCACGCGGATATCTTCCGGCCCAATTTCAACCTCCACCTCCTCCGCCTCCGGCAGGACGGCTACCGTAACGGCGGAGGTATGGATACGCCCCTGGCTTTCAGTCTCCGGGACGCGCTGGACGCGATGCACGCCGGATTCGTATTTTAACCGCGAGTAGGCCCCCGCGCCCTCGACGCCGAAGATAAGCTCCTTGAAACCGCCGATCCCGGTCTCGTGGGAGTTCATGACGTCAACGCGCCACCCCGCGCTTTCGGCGTACCGCTGGTACATCTTGAAGAGGTCAGCCGCGAATAGCGCCGATTCCTCGCCGCCGGTCCCGGCGCGGATCTCTACGATAACGTTACGTTCGTCGTTGGGATCTTGAGGGAGGAGCTGGAGACGGAATTCCTGTTCGGCCTGCTCGCGGGCGGCCCTCAACTTCTCGAGCTCGACCCGCGCCAGCTCGCGGAGGTCGGCATCCTCCCCTTCGAACAGCGTCTGGGTATCGATTATCTCGCGTTCGAGATCGCGAAGCTTCCGGCCGGCCGCGGCGATGGTCTCCAGCTCGTGGCGCCGCCGGCCCAACGCCGCGAGGCGCTGATAGTCGGTGGCCACGGCCGGGTCGGCGAGCTGCGCCGTAACCTCCGCGAGCTCCTCTTCGATCGTCGTCAACGATTTCAGAAGGTCGGCCATATCTCTCCCCCCTTACGGCGCCTCGCCGGCGTCGATTTCCCGGACTTTACGGAACGAAGCCAGCGCTACCTCGATCATTTTCGCGTCAGGCTCCCGCGTCGTCAGGAATTGCGTTACCAACCCGGGGAATAATATCGCATTAATAAGCTTGTTATGGGGGAGGCGGCTGCCCAACCGGATTACCTCGTACGCCACTCCCGCGATCGGGACGATTAACGCGAGGCGGACCGCCAACTTGGCCAAGAAGGTCAAATCGCCCGGCAACAGCGTAAACACAACCGCGTGGAAAATAATCAGTATCACCAACAGGACGACGATGAACGACGTCCCGCAACGGGGATGGAACCGGCTGGCACCGGCCACCGTCTCCGGCCCGGGTTCGCCGCCGTGTTCGAAAACGTTTATAACCTTGTGCTCGGCGCCGTGATAAGCGAACAATCGCCGGACGTCCTTGAGCGCCGAAATAGCCGCCAGGTAACCGAAGAAAACTATTACGCGCAACAATCCGTCAATCAAATTGAAAACAATCGAGCCCTCCGCGGCGACGCCCAGAGGTTTCTTCAACAGGTACGCGACGCCGTACGGCACGCCGACGAAGAGCAACAAACCGAACGAGAGTGAGAAGACGACGAGGCCGGCCTTCTCCCACGCCGACGCTTTTCGACCTTCTTTGCCCTCTTTAGCCGGTTCGGCCACTTCCGCGGAATACATTAACGCCTTGAGGCCGAGCGCGATGGATTCGTACAGGGCGATGACGCCGCGAATGAATGGGGAACGCCACGGGGATTTAGTAGTCAAAGAAACGTGCTCCCGGCCGTCCACGACGATTTCGCCTTCCGGGTTCCGTACCGCGACGGCGTACGCGCGGGGCGCGCGGAACATAACGCCCTCGACGACGGCCTGGCCGCCGATGAACGGTCTCGCCGCGCCACCCACCAATCCGACCATGTAATTCGTGTACCGCTCCATTTCAACCTTAGTCGCGAGCGGCCAACACGGCCTCCGCTTTACGAAGCTCCTCCTCCGCCTCCGGCGCGTAGGGAGAGAGACGGTGATAATCCAACACGAAGCGGTAAAGCTCTACCGCCTCCGCGGAGCGGTCGGTTCGCCGATAACACTCCGCCAGCGCCATCGCCACCGGGACCGCCGGGAATTCTTCCGGATGGCCGTCGAAAATCTCCCGGTACTTGGCGATCGCCGGCTCGAGTTCGCCGCGCGCGCGGTGGCAATCCGCGACCCCCTTGGCCGCCAAAATCCGCTGCAGCCCCGACGTCTTCCGCTCCACCTCTTCGAAGAGCTTTTGGGCGTCGTCGTACCGGCCGCGGTCGAAGTGGAGCGAGGCCAGTTCGTACGCCGCCGCCCGGCCCGCCGCCGTATCGCCGTACCGTTCGACGATATTGGCCAGTTCCTTCTCGGTCTCGGCGACGACCGCCTCCTCGTCCACGGTACCGCCTTCCTCTACCCGCGACGCCGCCTCCCGCACCATATCCGCGAGGCGGCTCTGGGCGGAGGCGTAGGCCCGGGAGGCACGGACCTCGCGGTCGTGCCGGTACCAGAAGTAGCCGCCGACAGCGGCGCCTACTATCACGACGGCGCCCGCCACGGCCACGATCATTTTCCACCGTCGTACGATAGGCCGATATATTTTTTGGAAACGGGTTTGAGCCGCCGCCTCGGCCGGCTTGCGCGCCCGCTTCAAAATCGGTTTCGTCTTCTTTTTTTTCTTTATCTTCATATCTATTCTTCCTCACCGCAGCGGTCAAGCCGCGATTTAAGTCTGCACCAGGTCGGCGAATAGCGAAAACAACGCCGCCGCGAACGTTAACGCCGCGAGCGCAACCGCCGCGAAACTACGCCCCGCCGATAGACGGCCGACGGACCAATAAGCCGCGCCGAGCAGCGCCGCGCCCAGCACCCCTGCTTCGGCCGGCGTCCCGGTCCACCACGCTCCCGCGGACAGCTGCGACCACACGGCCCCCGCGACCAGCGCGCCGCCCACGAACAACGGGTAAGCCCACGCGGCCGCGCGGCTCGCCATCGCCTCTGCCGAGGCCCGCGCCGAAAACGCACCCCCCTCTTTCCCGCCGTCGAACCACGCGGACGCAGCACCGGCAAAAACCACCGCGAAGAAGCCGCGCCCGACGTTACCGGCGACCGAGTGGGCCACGTACCACGGCGAGTGCAACGCCGGCGGGAGGTACCCGACCACCTCCGCCGGGAACCGCCACGCCGCGGCGAAGATCAACGCCGCCACGGGCATAACTACGGCGCCGCCGTATACTCTATCTCCCCGGGCCCAGCAGACCAGGAAAAACGCCGCGGCCGCCGAAACCAGCACCAGGCTTTCGTACCGCGATGCTACCGGCCAGAAGCCGGTAATGACGAACCGCGCCGCCAGGCCCGCCGCCGTTGCTACGACCGCCGCCCAAGCCACGTACAGTCCGCCCGTCGCCACCTTCCGCCGCCGAGTTGCGGCCCCGACAATAAACAGTACGGCTGATAAAACATATAATAAATTGGCGATTTTTAAAACTGCAAATTTGTTAAGGTAGGTTTCCGTGCCGAGCCGAAGGCGGGAGGGGTATCCGGGCCGCCTTCCCAACGCGTTCGCCAACGCCTCCGCCGCCCGCCGCGCGCTCGCCGCGTCGCGCGCGGCGTAAGCCGCCTCCAACCGTCGCACCTCCAGCCACTCCGGTTCCCCCGGCCCGAGCGGCCGCCATCCTGCCGCCGGCGCCGCAGGGATTAAATACAGTTTGTCCCACGCCATCCGGTAGAGCGCTGTCGCCCGTGCGACCAAAGCCCGCGTAGCTTCCTCCCGCGCGCCGCCGTCGTACGCCTCCGGCGCACGCACGACGTCGGGCATTATCCCGACCTCGAACTCCTCGAGCGACATCCACCGCCCCGCCTCCACTCCCGGGACGCGGTCCGTATCGACGTATATCAATTTACCCGTTCGCCGGTATTCGGGGTCTAAGAGCGCGAGCCAGACGGCCGCCCCCGCGTCGTCCCCAAGGTCGCTATCCGTGACGGCGCCGTCCCGTTTAAGCTCCCGGTAGCTGCGGTCGACGAAAACGCTCCACGGCATCGGCCGGTGCGCTTTAACGGCCACGGATTTGAAAGCCTCGTCAAGCTCCGCCTCCTCCACCCACGCCAGCCGGTCCGCGAAAGCCGTCTCCGCCACGGAGGTAGCGGCGCCGGCCAAGGCCGCGGCGACTATCAGGCGCGCGGCGTTCACGCCCGCCCTCCGCGGAGCAAAGCCAGCCACCGCTCAAACGCGTCCCGATCGGCCGCCCCGGCGCCCCAGCCCCCGAGGTAGAGCGTCCCCTCGCGGACGTAAGCCTGCAATTCCTCGTATCGGAAAGCCGCGGCCAGGACCAACCCCAGTAAGATCAAACCGCCGCCAATCCACGCGATCGTGAAGTCGGCCCGGTTGCGGACCCTAAGTGCAGCTACCGGAGCCGCGCCCGCGCCTAAAAACCGCAGCAGATACGCGCCCTCGCCGAGTCCGACCGGGACCCGTACTCCAAAAGGAAGCGCAACCTCCTCGCGCCTCCCGTCGCCTCGCTCGACCGCCGCCGCGAGCGAACGCCCGCGCAAATCCGTTCCCCCTCCCGAGCCCATGGCGACCGCAATCGGTTCCGCTCCCGTTCCCACGCTCAGATACGCGCCGGAGGCGAAGAGGTACTCGCGACGGTCCGTCCGCCACGGCCCCGCGTCGGCCGCGTACCGGATCTCGAACGGCTGGGGCGCGAAATCGGCCGCCTCCGACCGCACGAACGACTCCTCCGGACGGTTTTTAAATAATAAACCGAACGCTTGCTCGCCGCGAAGGTTTAGGAACTGGACGAACGCCGCCGGATTGTATTCGTCGCCGTCGTCGCTGAAACCGCTTTCGGTGGTCGCGAAGCGCTCCACGTACTCGGCGTAGCGGAACCGAAGGCCAGTATTCCCCAGAACGGTCTCCTCCCGCGGCGCGAGTTCCACCGCCCCACGCTCGCGGCCGACTTCCCACGCGAATTCGGCTCGGCCGTATGACGCCGGCGCGGCGCCGGGCTTTAAACGGACCGCCTCCAGCCGCAACCCACGGACGCCCGCCGGCTCCGCGCTCTCAAGGTAAACGTCGAAGCCGGAATGCCGGAAGGGACGGTTGACCGCGACGTCGCCGGAGGCGACCTCCTCGCCGGCGCGGAACAGCCGGAGGCGGACCAGACTCGAGAGCAATTGCCGCGTATTGGGGTCGACTGTTTCCGCAACTTCCTCCGCCCGCAGTTCATAACCCGGGCCGAACGCCGGCGGCAGCGCGATATCGTAGCCCTGGAAGAGGAATATATCGTCGCTCGTAGCCGATAACCGTGCGATCGCCGCCGCGAAGGTCAACACTGCTCCGACGGCCGCAACGGCGGTCCCAACCACGGCGAGCCGCCCTCTTCTGCCGAGCCAGCCGGCCGACGTTTTTCTCCACGCAAAAGGGAGTTTTACCAAAAGGTCTTCCGCGTTCTCCTCAGTTACGACGGGTCCTACGGCTGCTTGCGCGCGGAACTTCTCCGGCCGAACGCCTCGGCGGCCGGCGGCAAAAACCATCCCCAGGCGGCCGGCGGAGTATAACGCAAACGCGAAAACTACTATTCCGGCTAGCGCGTAGTAATACCAAACCGAGAATAAGTTAGCTAACCCGCTTGTTACCAGGGTATTAGCCCACCACTCTTCGTAATAAACTTCATAATAAGCCGGCCCCCGCCCCTGGGGGACGAAGACGGCGACGAGCGTCAGACCGGCCAACGCCAACAGTAAATAAACGGCCACGAGCCGCGTTATCGAAAGCCAACGGCTTCTCATGGGAGAGAATTTAGAACAGGCGACCCCACGTCCAGTCGGCCAACGCGGCCAAAACGTCGCGGGGTTCGCCGGAGGGGATAGCTACGAGCGCCTCTTTACCGCGTTCTGCGTATCCTCGGGCGGCCGCCCGGGCCTCCACGAACGCGCCGCTCTCGCGGAGGAGATTTACGAGTTCGGCCTCGGCCGC
>CP070633.1:907903-916424 GCA_020356085.1 Candidatus Coatesiibacteriota bacterium
CAGGTAATACGAATCGAGCGCGGCGACGACGCCTCCGCCGCGCCACTCGCGGTTTTCCCAGAACGGGTTGCCCTCGTATTCGGAGCAGCCCCAGTGCGAGACGATCTCGACGCAGCGGTCGAACGCGGCGTCGAAGTGGCTCCACCGGAACCCGGCGAGCGTGTGGTGCGGGATAGTTATTACTCCCCCGGGCCGGTATTTCCCCCACAGCTCCACCGGAGTATCCGCATTCTCGTCGTAACACGGGTAGTACGGGCCGCCTTCCTCCCGGAAAAATACGCAGCGGTGGCCGTACCCGCCGGACCAGGCGTCGCTCGTCCATTCGTAGGCCACCATCGTCACGAAGGCGGGCGCGTCGTTTTTAGCGTTAGCGGCGGCTACGAGGAGCGGCCATTCGTCGTCGACGAGGTTTTCGGCGTGGTCGGTTAAGAACGTTGCGTCCAAAAGCGCGACGTACCGGCCGTAGTCGAAGTAATCCTCCGGCGGCCGCATGCCGTCCGAGAACGTAGAGTGGCCGTGTTCGTCGCCCCAGAATACGCGGCGGTTCCACGTTTCTCGGCAGATGATGGGATTGCTCCGGCCCGCAAGTTCTCCTCCCCGGACGGTAAGGCGGTAGACGCCGGGCGCGTTCACGGCGTATCCGTCGAGCTGTAGGTAGTTCCCGTCCTTCTCGCCGAAGCTGGCCTTGGCGGGCCCCGTTATCCCCTCCCCGGCGAGCGCGATTTTCCCCTTCCACGGCTTTCCGGCCAGGTTGTTGTGCTCGTCCAACACCGCGACTTTTACGGCGAACGGCTCGCCGGGTACGACGCACGTGGGCGCAACGAGGCGGAAATGGTGGGGCGGGCCGCCGGGGAGGCGTACGACCGTAGCTTGGCCTTCCGCGAGGAGAGGGCGTTCCCCGGATTCGTCGGCGGGGCCGAAGAGGAACGTTAGGAATGCGCGTTCGTCCTGATCAAACGGTTGGATCCGCTCGCGGTCCAAAAAGAGTTTTATTTTCTTACCCGGTTCTACCGGGGTTTGGTCGATCGCGGCGCGGATAACGTAATGGCCGGCGTCGAGAACCTCCGCGGAGAGTTCGAGCCGGACGCCCTTCGGCGCTTGGCCGCTGAAATAATTATCGCCGGCCGCGTCGTCGGTTTGGGGGAAGCCGAAATGGTAGGGAAGTTGGATCTCGACGACCGACCCGGGCGGCGCCGCTACCGGCATTTTAACTTCGAAGGTTACGCGGGGGACGACCGAACCCGCGGGGAGAACGTCGGGTTTGACTTTCACCCACGGCTTCGCCTCCCCGGCTCCGGCCGCGGCGGCGAAGGAGAGCAGCGCCGCGACCGTTGGTAAAACCCGATACCTCATATGTCTCAACTCCCGTCCGCCTTTTCCGCTCGCGCCGATTATACCTCGCCGGCGCACGCCGGCGCAAATAAAAATGAGCGTCGTGCCGGCGAGGCGGCGCCCGTTCCGCTTTTACCCCGGGGAGGAGCGGCCGTTACGTTACGGGTGGGGGTGTGGGAAGGCCGGCGGCGACGAGGGGCCCTTCCCTTCGCGCGCCCGCCTCCCGCGTCCACCTTCACGGACGGACCGGGCGCGGTTCCCGCCAGGGATAAGGAAAAACGCAGGCTTCGCGGAGGCGTAGCGGGGAGGGGCCGTCGTATACGAGGCGGAGGTCCCATTTGCCGGCGGCGGAAAAGGAGGTTGTGAGAACGTTCTCCCCCGGGGGCACCTCCAGTACCGCGGCGGCTTCGTTTCCGGCGACGACCGTCAACGTGCCGGGGGCGTCGGCGGCGCAGTCGAGGCGTAGCGCATAGTTTTTAAATCCCGCGGAGGGCGGCGCCGGGAGCGCCTTTTCTTCGCCGGGCGCCCACGTTTCCTCCTCTCCGGCCGTACCTCCCGCGAACCACGCCCCTCCGGCCACCCACACCGGCGTCGCGAACGCCAGGTGGCCGTCTTCCGAGGTGACGCGGAGATAGTAGTACGTCGGCGCGCCGTCGTAGCCCTCGTCCGGCCAGGAGAACTGGAGGTAATCCTCGCCCGCGGCGGCCGGCGCCGCGTACACGGTCTCGCCGCCTCGCACGACCTCCACCGAGCGAAGGGGGTTCTCGGTTGCGACCTCCACCTCGACCAACGGCGCCCCCGCGCCGACGGGAACGACGCTGGCCATCGGCGCGCCGTCGACGCGGAAGTCGAGGAAGTCGCGGTTGCCGGCGGTGGCGTAGACGCGGCGGTCGTACAGGGCCTCGAACAGCGCCTCCCGGGTATTCTCCTCCACCAGGAAGGCGGTTATGCCGCCGTAGTAGGGCATGTGGCGGAAACGGCTGGGGCCGTGGTTTTGCCCGGGCGCGCCGTTGTGGTTGTCGCCTCCCCCGACGAAGCCGAACAGGTAATACGAATCGAGCGCGGCGACGACGCCTCCGCCGGGCCATTCGCGGTTCTTCCAGAACGGGTTGCCCGCGTATTCGGAGCAGCCCCAGTGGGAGACGATCTCGACGCAGCGATCGTAGGCGGGGTTAAAGTGGTCCCATCGAAACCCGCCGAGCGTATGGTGGGGGATCATCACGACGTTGCCCGGCTTATATTTCGCGGCGAGTTCCGCCGGCGTGTCCGACTTTGCCTTACCCGATTTGCAGCATGGTCCTTTGTCCCCCCGTAAGAACACGCAGCGGTGGCCGTACCCGCCGGACCAGGCGTCGCTCGTCCACTCGTAGCCGAGGAGCGTAACGAACTCCGGGGGATCGTGCTTCGCGTTGGCGATCCCGACGGAGGTCGGCCATTCGTTCTCGAACAGGTTCTCCGCGTGGTCCGTTAGGAACGCCGCGTCCAAAAGGCCGACGTACCGGCCGTAATCGAAAAACTCGTCGGGTTGCCGCATGCCGTCCGAGAAGGCGGAGTGGCCGTGTTCGTCGCCCCAGTAGATCCGCCGGTCCCACTTTTCCCGGCAGACGATGGGGTTGCTCGTGCCCGCCAGGCCGCCCCCCGTCGCGGCGAGGCGGTATACGCCCGGGGTGGAGACGGCGTACCCGGGCACGGCGACGTAGTTGTCGTCGGCTTTCGTTATTTCCGCGGTACGGTTCCCGGTTACGCCTTCGGCGGCGACCGTAAGGTTGCCTTTCCACGGCGACGGGGCCGGGTTGTTGTTTTTATCCAATACTGCGATCTTGGCGGTGAACGTTTCCCCCGGCGTAACGCACGTGGGCGCTACGACGCGGAACCGCGCGGGCGGCCCGGCGGGAATCTGGACGGCCGTCGTGACGCCCTCGGCGAGCGGCTCCCGTTCGCCGTCTTTACCGGGAAGGCCCAAAAGGCGGGTTTTAAACTCGGGTTCCTTACTGTCGAAGGGGGGCGTGTGTTCCCGGGTCAGGTAAAGCTTGATTTTCTTTCCCGCCGTCAGCTTTTCTTTAGCGAAGCCTCGGATGAGGTAGCTTCTGCCTAATAAACGTTCGGCCCCGAGGACGAAGCGCCCGTCTCCGGAGAGGTAATTATCGGCGTCCGGGTCCCCTGTTTGCGGGAAGCCGAAATGGTAGGGGATTTCGATCTCGAGAAGCGAGCCTACCGGCGTTTCCGCGGGTAACGTTACCTCGAACGTTATCCGGGGAATTACGGCTCCAGCGGGTAAAACGTCGGGTTTGACTTTAACCCACGGCTTGGCCTCCCCGGCTCCGGCCGCGGCGGCGATCGACATTAGCGCCACGACCGTTAATACGAATTTTTGCTTCATATACCTTACCTCCCGGGCGAGTTTCTCACGTGAGCCGATTATAGCTCACGGTTGCGTACCGGCGCAAATAAAAACGGCCGCTGCCGCCGGGGAGGCGGCGTCCGTTCCGCGGTTGCCCGGGGAGAGCGCCGGTATTATAATACCGGGGGCGACACCGGGCCCCCCGACGGTTATGACCGACGACGCCTCCACCCCCGTTCACTTCGTCATCGCGCCCGAGGAAGCGGGTACCCGCTTGGACGCGTTTCTGGGAAAGGCGCTGCGCGCCTACTCGCGCACGCGCCTCCAACGGTTTATCGCCGCCGGCGCGATCGTCGTCAACGACGAGGCGGCGAAGCCCTCCTACCGCCTCCGGGAGGGGGACGTCGTCGCGGGGACGTTAACGTCGCCCCCCGAGCCGCTGCCGGAGCCGGAGAATATCCCCCTTACGATCTATTACCTCGACGAGCACGTCGCCGTCGTCGAGAAGCCGGCCGGGATGCTCAGCCATCCGGCGGGGGGAGTCGTCGCGGGGACGCTGGTGAACGCGTTCCTCTATCACGCCGGGCCGCTGGCGCCGGTCGGCGGGCCGCTCCGCCCGGGCATCGTCCACCGCCTCGATAAGGGGACCTCCGGCGTTATGGCCGTCGCGCGGTCGGAGCTGGGCCACCGCAGCCTGGTTCGGCAGTTTTCGCGGCGCACGACCGGCCGGACGTACGTCGCCGTAGCGGCCGGCGACGTCCCGTTGGAGGAGGGGGCGATCGAGGCGCCGATAGGCCGCTCCAGCCGCGACCCGACGCGCTTCGCCGTCAGCCCCCTCGCGGCCAAGGAGGCCAAAACGACTTTCGCGGTCGTCGAGCGGTTCGGCGGCGAGGCGACGCTCTTGCGGCTGCGCCTCTTCACCGGCCGGACCCATCAAATCCGCGTCCACCTCGCCTATCTGGGCCACGCCGTCGTCGGCGACGCGACGTACGGCGCCGCCAGCGACCTTATCGGCCGGCCGGCGCTCCACGCGCAGACGTTGGCCTTCGACGACCCGGCCTCCGGCGAGCGGAGACGGTTTATATCGCCGCTGGCTGCGGATATCCGCGCGGCGATTGACCGCCTCCGGGCCGGCCGGTGAGCCGCGGCTCGACGGCCCGCCGCGGTTAAAGGCGAAATTTCCAGGCGGTCACTCCAAATAACGGTTGACGCCCGACGCCGAATGGGATATAATATATACCGTAGAATAACCACTCCCCCTTCCCCTCCCATCCCCACGTACTTTTCCCATGTCATTAAACTTAGCCGAACTCACTACGAAGACGACGGCGGAGCTTGCCGCGTTGGCGAAGGAAATGGGCGTCACCGGCGCCTCCGGCCTTCGCAAGCAACAACTAATCTTTAAGCTGCTGGAGACGCAGGCGACGAAGAACGGCCTTATCTTCGCGGAGGGCGTCCTCGAGACCATGCCCGACGGCTACGGCTTCCTGCGCTCGCCGGCCAACAACTACCTCCCCGGGCCGGACGACATTTACGTTTCCCCCTCCCAGATCCGCCGCTTCGACCTCCGCAAGGGCGATACCGTCTCCGGCCAGGTGCGCGCGCCGAAGGACAACGAGAAGTACTTCGCGCTGCTCAAGGTAGACGCCGTCAACAACGTCGACCCGGAGGAGGCCGTCGAGCGCAGCCTCTTCGACAACCTCACGCCGCTCTACCCCGACGACCGGTTCCACCTCGAGACCGCGGACGAGAACCTGACCCTCCGCGTGCTCGACCTGATGACGCCGGTGGGGCGGGGCCAGCGGGCGCTCATCGTCTCGCCGCCGCGCGCGGGGAAGACGACCATCCTCCAAAACTACGCCCACGCCTTGGAGGAGAACCACCCCGACGCCGTCCTGATCGTGCTCCTTATCGACGAGCGGCCGGAGGAGGTCACCGACATGGAGCGGTCGGTCCACGGCGAGGTCATCTCCTCCACCTTCGACGAGCCCGCCGACCGCCACGTCCACGTCGCCGAGATGGTGCTGGCGAAGGCCAAGCGCCAGGTGGAGGTCGGCAAGGACGTCGTGATCTTGCTCGACTCCATCACGCGGCTGGCCCGGGCCTACAATACCGTAACGCCGCACTCCGGCCGCGTCATGACCGGCGGCATCGACGCCTCCACGCTGCAGAAGCCGAAGCGCTTTTTCGGCGCCGCCCGCAACATCGAGGAGGGCGGCTCCCTCTCCATCCTCGCGACGGCCCTCGTCGACACCGGCTCCAAGATGGACGATATCATCTTCGAGGAGTTCAAGGGGACCGGCAACATGGAGTGCATCCTCGACCGGCGGCTGGTGGACCGGCGGACCTGGCCCTCCATCGACGTCGCGCGCTCCGGCACGCGCAAGGAGGAACTCCTGCTCACGGAGGAGGAGATCAGCAAGGTCCGCCTTATCCGCAAGGTCCTGGCGGACTTGAACGGCGTGGACGCCACGGAAACGCTCCTCTCCAAGATGCGCAAGACGAAGAACAACGCCGAGTTCCTGGCTAATTTGGAGAATTTATAGCCGGGTATGGTACAATAACCTGTCGCAAATAGGTAAGGGCGCCGCGAGGCGCCCGTTTTAAGCGGGCAAGGTCGTCTAGGAGGGTATGGATATGCGGACGGGAGTTATAGTGGGCGTTGCTTTGACTTTGGCCGCGGCCTTCGCGGCGCACGCGGCGGGCCAAACGGCGGCGCCGCCGGATGAGTACGTCGTGTGGGTGGATGGTTTGGAGTTACGGACCGAGGCTTCGATGGAAGGGGCCGTCATTACTACCTTAGCGAGGGGTACCCGCTTATTAAATATAAGTGAGGCGGTAACGGGAATAGAAGGCCAATACTGGCGACACGTGGGAGCTGGCGAGCACGACGGTTGGGTAATCGACCGAAACGTAATCCCAGCTTATTTTTACGAACCGTTTAAGAGAGCGGACGAACTCGGGAAGGCCCGCGACGCGGAGGGGATGGTGGGGGCGGTCGCGGAGGCGGTCGAGCGGTTCGAGTTATCTTATCCGCCGGAGGGACCTCTCTACAGCGTATCGCCTGATGGTAGGAAGGTATTTATCGACGTGTCTTATCCTTTCCGGCCCGATTGGCGGCGCGCGTACCCGTCAAAACCAATGTTGAATTACCCTGTGCCGGTCTTGTATTTCGTTAGCGGCACCGGCCTAACTGACTACCTGCTTCTCACCGAATATTCGGCCGGCAAGTGGTCTGATGATTCCCGGTACTACGTATATTTAGCTTGGATGTGGATAGAATTAATCGATACGGAAAACCGGGACGTAGAAAGCTTGGGGGAAATATATTATTTTATAAAATTCCAAGAGGTCGAATTCGTTGGGGATTATTTGATTTGGATGACCTGGGAATCGACAATCGAACCTGAGCTGCGCATGTTGGATGTCATCGATATGCCGGTATTATTGGCGTACGATGTCGTTACGGGCGAAAGAAAACGGGTGCTCCAAGCGAATCCGGCTACGTTGAAATCCGAAGTTATTCCGGGGCGCAATTACGATTATTACGAGGTTATAATGGTCCCGGCCGAAGACTGCCCAGAACGTTTGAAGAAGGCCGAGCTTTATAAAAAGTTCAACGGCGAGTACGCGCGAGGTCGGAGTTCGAATGCTTAGACTAAGCGCACGAGCTACTCTGCTTTTATTCTTTTTTTGGCTCCCGTTTAATGCCGTCGCGGCGGGCGCGGCGTTAATTCCGTCCGGCGCGGCCACGGACGACGACCTCGGCCTGCCCGCTCTAGTATACGACTACTTCCGCGCCGCGGAGGAGGCCGCGCGGCAAGGCGACGCCGCGGCCTTCCGGGAAGCGGTCGCCGCGGCGGGAGGTAATTACGCGGTTTCGCCCGACGGCCGGAAAGCCCTCGTCGGTACCGGCGACAGGTTCGACGAGTACTGGGAGGCCGACATGTGGGAGGAGCCGGTTTTCTATTTCGAACTCGGCCGCGGCCTCCTCCGGTACGGGATAAAGAGGGCCTCCTTCCACAACGCCGCGTGGTCAGCCGAGGCGCGGTACTGCGCTTTCTCGGCCACGACGGAGGGGCAGCCGGCGTCGTTGTACGTGACGGATACGGAGGCCGGCGAGGACGTCGCGCTCGGCCACCTCGGCTGGCGCGAGAGCGGCGCCAGTTTCGTTTTCGAGGGACGCTACCTCGTGTGGCTCAGTTACGAAGAGCGGCCGGGGGGGCCGGAGGCGCCGCCGCTTTGGATTCCGGGCCTGCGCGCCTACGACGTCGAGGCCGGGAAGACGGTCGAGCTCCTGAAGGCCGACATGGCGACGTTCGAGAACTACCCCGGCTCGCAATTCGGCGGCCGCGTCAAGCTGGTGCCAGCGGCCGGCGTACCGCAGGAGTTGAAGACGGCCAATCTGTATAACGAGTATAACGGCGTCTATATCGACTGCCGCGTATTCGGGATGTGAGCTTATGAAGAGCCTAATCTCCTCCGCAGTGCTTATGTTCGCAGTTATCCCCGCCGCCCACGCCGGCTTGCACGCCACGCCGGCCGAAGTCAACCTCTACGTCACCGGTTGACAAGGCCACCCGCTCGAGGGCGCGCGGGTAGTCCTGGTAGGCGAGCAGTTGGGCGAGGAGTTGGGCGAAGGCCGGTACCGCCTCGCGGACGTCGCGCCGGGCACGCACCGCCTTCTCGTCTACGATACCGTCGGCGACGTCTACGACGAGCCGTTCGTGACGACGGTGCCGCTCGCCTCGGCCGAGCTCGAGGTCCTGATCGACCTCTGCATCGAGACGCAGCTGTCCCGCCTTCGCGGTACCGTGCGGGACGCGCGGGGCAAGGCGATTAAACATG
>CP070633.1:916524-978652 GCA_020356085.1 Candidatus Coatesiibacteriota bacterium
TTACCTGGCGCCAGGTAACGACCGAGGAAGGCCAGCAGGGCTGGATCTCCGCGCCGGCGCTCGCGCCCCTCGGCGAGTAGGCGCATAACACAACGCCGCAAAAAAACCCGGCCCGCGCGCGGCAGGCCGGGTTTTACTTTTATTCGCTCGCCACTACGGCCGGCCGTGGAGGTACAGTACGGCGAGGCGCAGCCACGACGCCGCCACCGCGGCCGCGACGAGGCCGAGGCCGACCAGGTGGCCCCACGCCGGCCGGCGCCGCCCCAGCGCGGGCAGCCCCCTCGCGGAGAGGGCGTAGGCCGCGCCGGCCAGCGAGATCACGACGAGCGGCACGTGGTAGCGGGGATAGGCCAGCGTGAGGGCGTGCAGGACGACGAAGACGCCGGCCACGACCAACAGCAAGTCCCGGAGGCGCCCCCGCGGCAGGAGGGCCAGGCCCGTGCCGCAGAGCAGCAGCGCGAAGGCGTCGACGACGACGACGGCCGCGGCCAGCGGCCACCCCACGCCCGGAGGCACCTCCGGGAGCCGGCCGGCGGCGAACGTCGCCGCGAAGAGGCGTTCGGGCTCGAGCAGGTCGAGCAAGCGGCCGGCTACGCGCGTAGCCGTTGCGGCCGGATGCGAGGCCATGTAGGCCAGCGCCTCCCGCCGGTACGACGCTGCCACCTCGAAGCCGTCCGCGCCGCGCGCCGACACCTCCAGCAGCGGCGCGCTCCCCCGCGGGTCCCGCAGCACCTCCCACGAATGGTAATAGGGCGCGCGCGGATTATTCCCCATATAGAGTACGGCCGCGCCGTTGGTATCGGTGAGCACGAGGCGGCCCGTCCGGGCGTAGACGTACGCCGACCACGCGCCGACCACGATTGCTAACCCAGCCAGGAACGTGCCGGCCCGGGCGAGGCGTCGCCTCCCCGCCCCCTCCCGCGCCAGCGCGAGGTAGAGCGCTACGCCGATCGCCGCCGGCAGCGCGATCGAGCGGACGAGCGCGGCCGCGCCGAAAGCCGCTCCGGCGAGCGCGGCGCCCGCGTAAGCAGGCCGCCCGCGGCCCAACGCCCGCAGCGTCAGGTACAGGGCGGCGGCTAACGCGACCGCGAACAGCACCTCCGTAAGGAGCTTCGTGCTGTAGTAGGCCAACGGGAGGTAGAGCGCGCCCAGCAGGAGCGCGCGGGCGCCGAGCTTCGGCCCCAGCGCCTCCCGCGAGGTCAAATATACGAACGCCAACGCGACGACGCTAAGTATCGCCTGGACCACCCGGGCCGCGCCGACGCCGCCCCCGGCGGCGAAGATCCCGGCCAGGAACAACGGATACAGCGGCGGGTGGCGGTGGACGTTGAGTTGGCCGTCGGGAAGCGTGAGGCCGTGTCCGGCCACGAGGCGGCGCGCCGTCGTCGCGTATTCGGCCTCGTCGGCGTTAAGCGGCGCGTCGCCGACGACAAGTGCGAACGCTAGCTGAACGACTAACGCGACGCCGAGTATTGCGGGGATATGCCACGTGCGATTCACGGGAGAAGGTAAAAGGAGGCGCGCCCGGGCCTAGGTGCCACGGCTCAGGAACAGCCAGGCCATCCGCGCCCAAATTACCGCCAGCGAGGCGACGGCGGCGACGGCGAGCACGAGTTTCCCGCGCGGCAGCGCCCGGGCCCGCAGCCGCGGCAGGAGCTCGACGAAGAAGTACCCCACCGCGGGCAACCCCAGCACCATCAACGGGTAATTGTACCGCGGGTGGGCGATGGTGAGGGCGAAGACGACGACCGTGGCCGCCACGACCGCCAGCGTCAACGTCCGCCAGAGGTTTTTCGACATCAGCGGCACCGCGGCCCAGAACAACGCCAGCGCGGCGGCGGAGGCCGCCACCTCCGCGGCGATCCATATAAAAATCCACGGCTCGCGGGCCGCCGGGAAAAGCCCCGCCCGGTACTCGGCCGCGAAGAGGCGCTCCAGCTCCCACATATCCGCGAACTTCGAGACGAACCGCGCGGCGGTTTGCAGAGGGTGCGCCAGGGCGTACGCGGCCGCGGCGCGGAAGAAGAGGCGGGAGCGCTCGAAACCGTTCTTTGTCTCGCGGAGACCGGGAGGGACGACGAACCGGTAATCGCCGTCCGTCGCGTCCCAGGCGTGGTGGGCGGGCGTGCCGGCGTTGTTGCCCAGGTAAAACACGTGGGCGGTCTTGGTGTCCAACAACACCGGGTAGCCCGTGGTTCGGTACACGTACGCGCTCCACGGCGCCACCGCCGCCGCTACGCCCACGCCGAAGGCCGCCGCCCGCAGCCACCGCCGCCCGGCCGGGACGCCGCGCCGCAGGAGGATTACCGCCGCCAGGGCCACGGCGACGGCCAGCGCGACGCCGCGCGTCAAACCCGCCAGGCCGAAGACGACGCCCGCGGCCGCGAAGCCGGCCGCGCCGCCCCGCTCCCACCGCGCGTACAGGAGGTACACCCCCGCCGCGAGCAGGAAGGTGAACAGGATTTCGGAAAGCACGTCCGTCGCGTAGAACGCCGTGGGCAGGTAAAGCCCTCCGGCGATTAGAGCCGCGGCGGCCACGCGCCCCCCGAACGCCCGCCGCGCCGTAGCGTAGACCACCAACAGCGTCGCTAGCGCGAGCGCCAGCTGGACGAGGCGCACCGCCAGCCCGCCGCCGCCGGCGGCGAAGATCCCGGCCAGGAAAACCGGGTACAGCGGCGGGTGCGAATGGACGTAGAGCTCGCCGGAGGCGTAAGTCAAGCCGAGCCCGGAGGCGAGGCGCTCGGCCGCGGCGCGATATTCGTACTGGTCGCTCTCGGCGGCGGAGGTGCCGATAACAAGTATAAACGACGCCCACAGAATGGACGTCGTCGCTACCGTAATCGCTACGAACCGCAGCTCGCGCATGAGGCGTACCCGGCGACCGGCCGGGGTCCCCCGCCCCAGGACCGGCCGACGCTAGTGCCGTAAAATCGTACCGCCGGCGCCCACGATCCAGCCGTGTTCCCCCGTGGGGAAGGTTATGTCGTACAGCTGCTTGTTATAACCGTCCCACAGGCGCCAGGTGTTGGTGTCGGGGGAATAGGCGTAGATGTTGCCGGCCTTGGTCACGGCGTAACCGCGGCCGTCCTGGCGGAAGAAGAGAGCGGTTATGGTTTCGGCGTTAGGAATCCGGGTTTTGGTCAAGCCGCCGCTTTTGAGATGGACGGCGTAGCCGTCGGAGGCGCCGAACCACCCCTCGTTCTCGTTTACGAAAAACGCGCACCGGAAATCTGCCGCCACCGGGCTCGTCACCTGGCTCCACGTTCCGTTGGTCCGCTTGAGAATCCGGCCGCCGTCGCCGACCAACCACCCCTTATCCAGGGAATAGACGCGGATGCCGTGCAAGTCCTCGGATATGCCGGGCGACTCGTCGATCCATTGGCCGTTCTCGTAGTGGAGGACGGTGCCGTTGTCGCCGCAAAACCAGGCCGACGTCGTGCTGCGGGCGTGCATCGCGCGGAGCGTATTAGTACGGGGGATGCCGGATACGCGGCTCCAATCTCCGCCGCTACGACGGGCTACCCACCCGTCCGCGCCGCACGCCCACCCCTCTTGGGGCGAGACGAATTGGAGGTCGTAAAAATCCGGCGCGAGGGAGGTGATGTCGAGCCGCCACTCGTTGCCGTCGTAATGCAGGATGTTGCCGCTCTCACCGCACGCCCATACGTCGTCCTCGGCGAGACCCCATAACGCGTGGATATCCTTCGCGGTGGGGCTGTGCGCCGGCCGCCAGGGCATCGACCCCTCGCTCGGGCCGGACCCGCCGCCGCCGCACGAGACGGTTAGGATTACGATCGCCGCTAACTTGGGGATATGCTTAGTCATACGAACCTCCCACGGCTGGGCCCGCTATACACGGACACTGTATCACGGCTTCCTAGCGGCGTCAAGAACCCGACCGCCTCACTCGTCGGCGGCCCTTCTCTATAAACGCCCGGAAGCCAAAACGCGGGATTCCCGAGGCCGGCCGGCCTCGGCATTCTCAAGAGCGTTAGACGCCGGGGCGACGGCGGCGGTTTACTTAAAACGCGCTGGTTTTAACCCGAGTATATTGGTATAATATAGATGAAATAAAGTAGTGTCCGTTATAATAGACATCCTCCGCGCGACGTGGGCTCTGCTCCGCGAGGCCAGCCCCTACATGCTCGCGGGCTTCTTCTTAGCGGGTATCGTAAAGGCGCTCCTCCCGACGGGGGCGGTGGTGAGGTTCTTGGGCAAGCCCAATCTCGCCTCCGTTTTGAAGGCGGCCGCCGTCGGCGTCCCGTTGCCGCTGTGCTCGTGCGGCGTCATTCCCATGGCCGCGGCGCTGCGCCGGGAGGGCGCCAGCAAAGGGGCCGTCTCCTCCTTCGTCATCTCCACGCCGGAGTCCGGCGTCGATTCGGTGGCGGCGACGTACGCGCTCATGGACCTGCCCATGACGATCGCGCGGCCCATTGTCGCTTTCGCCACGGCGGTGCTGGCCGGACTCGCCGAGATCGTGTGGGGGAGGGAGAAAACGGCGCCCGTGCCCGAACCGGAGACTTCGGGGTGCGGCTGCGGCGAGGAGGGGGAGGCGGCCGCCGAGGAGGCACCCCGGGCGAGCCTGGGCCGACGCCTGGGCGGCGGCGTGCGTTACGCCTTCGGCGAGATGTTCGAGGACATGGCGATTTACCTACTGATCGGATTCGCCCTCGCCGGCGTCCTGGCGGCGCTTATCCCGCCGGCGTTCGTGGCCGAACGCCTCGCCTCGCCCTCCCTTCAGATCCTCGCGCTGGTAGTCTTGGGCGCGCCCATCTACGTCTGCGCGACGGCGGCCACCCCCATCGCGGCGGTGTTGGTGGCGAAAGGTATCTCGCCGGGAGCGGCGCTCGCGTTCCTGCTGGCCGGGCCGGCGACCAACGCGGCCAGCCTGGCCGTCCTTTCGAAATACCTCGGCCGACGGTCCGTCGCGATTTACCTGGCGACTATCGTCGCGTGCGCGATCGGCGCCGGCCTGGCGCTCAACGCGGTTTACGACGGCCTAGGCCTGGAGGCCGCCGCCGCGGCCGGCGCGGGCGAGGAGGAAGCCGGGTTCGACCTCTTCGGCACGGTCGCCGCGGCCGCCTTCTTGCTCCTATGTCTCAACGGCCTTCGCCTCAAACTGAAAAACCGCGGCGAGGAGGAAGATACTTGAGCTTCCTCCGGCGCCGGGGCTCCCGGCGCCCCCTCCGAATAAAAAACCGGCCTTGCGGCCGGTTTTTTACCCGCTGGGGTTACCCTTTCCGGCGGGAAGCCCACACGATATAATGCTGCACGAACAGGCCGAGAACGGCGACGACCAGCGGGTCGATTATAAACCGCGTACGATTATTCTCCGCCCACGAGAATAAATTCGTAACGAGGACGACGTAGGCGATATTAAAAAATACGTACCCCAGCGTCCAACGCCGGGCCCGGGCCGCGAGCGACTCCTCCGGGGCCGCCCGCCGCGAGGCGCGGCGGAACGCGTAGTACGCTAACAACGGAACGCCTAACGCTAGATAGAGGTAGAGTGTAAACGGCGGCAGCTTCCAACCGAAACGCGAAAGCAGCCCGGTCGCGTCGGGGTTAAAATGGATTTTGCCGTAAACCGCGCGGTCGAAGGCCTCGTTCCACGCCTCGAGGCGGCTGAAATTCCCGGTCTCGTCGAGAAAGCGCACTCCGTTAATGTAGTCGCTGCTCGAGCGGAAAAGCATAAACCACGATCGTAGTTGGGCCCGGAAGTACGTTGCCGGATACCGCCGCAAAACGACTCTCGAATCCCGGCCGTATTCTCTTGCAACCGTAATATACCCCCGAT
This sequence comes from Candidatus Coatesiibacteriota bacterium, assembly GCA_020356085.1. Classification (GTDB taxonomy): domain Bacteria; phylum RBG-13-66-14; class B26-G2; order WVWN01; family WVWN01; genus WVWN01. The sequence goes on from CP070633.1 coordinate 922,322, forward strand.
AGTTATAATTGGGCGGCCCCGTCGATTTATAGATCCGGCGGAGCGCCTCCGCCTCCCCGGGGTGGTCCGCCTCCTCGTACTCCGAGGGATAAAGGCTCCAATCCGAAAAAGTAGGAATCGTCGCCACCGGCGAGAGCTCGCCCGCCTCGGTCAAGTGCTCCCGTTCGTCGGCGTGCAGGAAGAACCCGGTCATCTGCCAGAGGTTCATCCCGCTCCACGAGCTGAGGCCGAACTCGCGGAAAACGACGGCGTTTTTCACATAAAACGATAGCAATATCACGAACGGCGCGGCGGCCGCGAGTACGACTTTGCGCCGCGCGCCGCGGCACGCCAGCGCCAAGGCCGCCGCCGCCAACAAATAATACGCCAGATGGAAAATGTGCCGCGTCCCGCACAAAACGAACGCCGCCGCGAAGAAGGCGAGGTAAGCCCACGTTCGCCGCCGGATCGCCGCCTCGTAGAACAGAAGCGTCGCCAGCGTCATTACGGCCGCCAGCGGGAAGGTGTAGAACAGCCAATGTTCGTACAGCACGAAAGAGGGGCTGAGCAAGAAGAACGCACTCGTCGCCGCAGCTACCCTCCGCGTTACGCCCAACCGAACTTGAAGCCAGAAAAGCGACAGGTAGAGGGTTACGCCGAACGCGACGAACGCGCCGTGGAATACCGCCCGGGGCTGGCCGGCGGAGACCTTTAACGCGGCGCCCAAGAATAAATTGAAGAGCGGCGGCTGGCTGTGGAGGTAGAAAACGCTCTCGAGTAACCGATCCCGAAGTAACTCCGGGTCCAAGAATTGCCAATACCACAACAGCGAGGTATCGTCGAACCGGATCCCCAGGATATAATAAACGAGGTGCGCCGCCGCGAAGACGCCGAGGAGCGCGGCCGTCGTCGCCGCGGCGGAAGGTTTGCGGCCCGAGGTATTAGCTTTTTTAGCCATCGCCTTTCCCCCGTATTAAATAACACCTCCGCAATAAATACAACCGTCAAAACCCCGGCGGCAGGGTAAAAAAAACCGGCCTGGCGGCCGGTTTTTCGACTCTTAGTATCCTTTAACGGAACAGCGCCTTTACGCCTCCCAGGGAGGCCGGCGTGACCGTCGTTTCGCTCTGATACCGAAGAATACAGCCGCCCTCGCCGACGGCCCACCCGCTAAGCGGGGCCGGGAAGTCCACGCCGCGCAGCTCCAGCGTTACGGGCGTCGACCCGGGGAGCCAACTGGAGCCGTTGTAGTGCAACGCCAGCCCTTGGGCGCCGACGGCCCACACGTCCGTGGGGCTGATCACGCATACGGCGATCAGCGGCGTGATAACCGCGCCCTGGTTGACGATAGTCCACCGCGTCCCGTTGTAGCGGCAAACCGTCTCGTAAGCCCCGACCGCAAACCCGACGGTCGTGCTGTACATCGCGACGTCGTTGAAGTCGCGGCCGGTGGGGGAAGTCTGACTCAACCAATTAGTGCCGTTATACCTGTATATGGTGCCCGCGTTACCGACAAACCACCCGGCGCCGGCCGTCACCAAATCCATCCCGCGGACGTGCCGGCTGGTGGGACTACCCACGCTCGCCCACGAACCTCCGGTATACCGGAGCAGGACGCCGTTCCGGCCGCCGGCCCAACCGTTCCCGGCCGTGACGAAATCGACGGAGTACAGATGGTTCTCCGTCGGGCTCGCCACGGTCCGCCACCGCGTACCGTTCCACCGGATTATCGTGCCGCTGTGGCCCACGGCCCAAGCGTTGGTCGTCGAGAGCGCTTTAACCGCGTTCAAGTCCCTGGTCGTCGGCGACGTTACGGACCGCCACGACGAGCCGTCGAACCGTAAGATAACTCCTCCCGCGCCCACGGCCCACCCGTGGCTGCCGGAGAGGAGGTCGATATCGTTAAGGTGGTTGCCGGTCATCCCCCACATGTGCCACCCGCCGAACGCGGCGCCGGCAACCGTAAATACTAACAATATACAGAAAAAGGCCGATTTCATATATATCACCTCTTTAACATTATAGCCGGTGGAAAGCGCCGGGTCAAGGCGAGCACGAAAAAACCGGCCGCGAGGGCCGGTTTTTTATTTGCGGGGGCTGGATTCGAACCAGCGACCTTTGGGTTATGAGCCCAACGAGCTACCTGACTGCTCCACCCCGCAGGCGGATGATACTATAGCGGGGTGGAGTTGTCAAGGGCCGCCCTAGCCGGGAGTCGGCATAAATGCCGCCAGCGCGCGCGCTACGCGGAGGCTGGGCGGCGGGTCGCCCGCTAACGCGAGGCGCGGCCTGCGTTCGCGGCGGACGACCGCCTCCCGGGCCGCCTCCCGAATCGCCCCCGCCTCCGCGTCCACGAGGCGGTTGAGGCCGGCTGCCACCGTCTCCGGCCATTCCGTCCGGTCGCGCAAGGTCGCCGTCGGGACGTCGAAGAGGTACGCCTCCCGCTGCACCCCTCCCGAATCCGTTAGAACGAGCGCGGCGTGCCGCACCAACGCCAAGCTGGTTAAATACGTCGTCGGCTCGGCGAGCGTTACGTGCGAGGCGGCCTCCCACCGTTCGCGGAGGCTAAAGGAGGCAAGGGACTTCGCCGTCCGCGGATGGACGGGGAAATATACCGGAAGGTCGAGCGAGGTTAACGCCTCGCCCAGCGAGGCCAGGCGTTCTGCGTCGTCGGCGTTCTCCTGGCGGTGACACGTAACGTAGACGTAATTCCCGGGCGCGAGCCCTAACGGCGCGAGATACGTATCCGGCGCCAGGTTCGGATACGCGGCCGCGGCCACCTCGTACATGACGTCGCCGACGACCTCCACGCCCTCGGTTATACCCTCCTGGGCTAAATTCTCCGCCGCCTCCGCGTGCGGACACAGCCGGAGGCCGGCGAGCCGGTCCGCCAGGACGCGGCTGCGCTCCTCCGGCATGCGCCAATCGTGGGAGCGCATCCCCGCCTCGACGTGCGCCAGCGGCACCTCCGCCCAGGAGGCGGCGAGCGCGCCCGCCAGCGTGGAGGCCGTGTCGCCGACGACGACGACCGCCGCGGGCCGTTCCGACTCTATTACCTCGGCGAGGCGCCGTGTCATCTCGCCGAGCTGCGCCGCCGGGCTTTGCGCGCCGACGCCCAGGTCGTACGCCGGCGGGGGGATATCCAACTCGCCGAAGAACGCCGCCGACATCTCGTAATCGTAATGCTGGCCCGTATGGACCAGCAGCCAGGAGGCGTCCGGAGGCGGGTGCGCCATGAGCGCCGCGGCCTTGATGAACTGCGGCCGCGCGCCGACCACCAGCATTACGAGCGGCGCCTTAGCCATAGAACGCCGCGACCGCGGCGCAAACCTCCTCCAGCTGGCCCTCCGTCATCTCGGGCCAGAGCGGCAGCGACAACACCTCCGCCGCCGCCCGTTCGGCCTCCGGAAACGACCCCGGGCCGTAGCCGAGTTCGGCGAACGCCGGCGTAAGGTGGACCGGGAGGGGATAGTAGATTGCGGAGGCCACGCCGCGCGCGGCCAGGAAATCTTTTAGCTCGTCGCGGCGAGAGGCGCGGATCGTAAACTGGTGGTACGCGGGGCGGCAGGCCGGCGGCTCCGCCAGCAGCGTCACGCCCGCCACCTCCGCCAGCCGCTCGCGATAGGCGCCGACGAGCTCTTGGAGGCGCGCGGTCCACGCCTCCAGGCGGCGCAGTTTGAGGGCCAGGATCGTCGCCTGGAGGCCGTCGAGCCGGCTCTTATAGCCGATCTCCTCCGGGTAGTTCTTCCGGGAGGCGCCGTGGACGCGCAGGCGCCGGACGCGCTCGGCGAGCGCGGCGTCGTCCGTGGCCACGAGGCCGCCGTCGCCGCACGCGCCCAGGTTCTTCGTGGGGAAGAACGAGAACGCCGCGGCCTCCCCCAGACTTCCCACCTTCCGGCCCTCCACCGCCGCGCCCATCGCCTGGGCCGCGTCCTCCAGCACCGGCACGCCCGGCGCGGCCTCCCGGAGCGCGGCCACGTCGGCCGGCAGGCCGTATAGGTGGACCGGCAGGAGGGCCTTCGCGCGCGGCGTCAGTACCTCCGCCACCCGCGCGGCGTCGACGTTCAGCGTGTCCGGCGCCACGTCGGCGAAGACCGGCCGCGCGCCGAGCCGGACGACGACGTCGGCGGAGGCCACGAACGTAAAAGGCGTCGTCACGACCTCGTCGCCGGCGCCCACGCCCAGCGCGTGCAGCGCGAGGAGGAGCGCGTCCGTCCCCGAGCCGACGCCGACGGCGTGGCTTACGCCCAGGTAGGCGGCGCACTCCCGTTCGAACTTCTCCACCGGCGGCCCGAGGACGTACTGGCCGGCCTCCAGGAAGGCGGTTATCGCCGCCTCCATCTCGGCGCGCAGCGCGCGGTATTGGGCGGCGAGGTCCTTGAGGGGGATCTTGATATCGGCCATCGCGCGATTACCTCTCCGCTTGGAGGCCGGCGGCGTCGCACGCATACGCCCGGCCGCACCGGCCGCACGTGCTCCGTTCCCCCGCCTCCACCGAGCCGAGGCGCTCGCCGCACGCGCAGACGTAGCCCAACAGGCGCGCCGGCACGCCTCCCACCAACGCGTAGGCGGGTACGTCGCGGGTGACGACCGCGCCGGCGGCGACGAACGCGTGCTCGCCGACCGTGACGCCGCACACGACGGTGCAGTTCGCGCCGAGCGTGGCCCCCCGCCGCACGAGCGTTTTCTCGTACTCCGCGCGTGAGGCCCGCGGGAAGGCCGAGCGCGGGTCGCGCACGTTGGTGAAGACCATGGAGGGACCGCAAAAAACGTCGTCCTCCAGCTCCACGCCCTCGTAGACGCTGACGTTGTTTTGAACGTGGACGTTGTCGCCCAGGCGGACGTCCCGCCCCACGAAGACGTTCTGGCCCAGAACGCACCGCTCGCCGATTACGGCGCCGGCCATGACGTGGCAAAAATGCCAGATCTTCGTGCCCGCGCCCACTTGCGCGCCGTCGTCGACGACCGCCGTCTCGTGCACGAAATAATCGCTCTCGTCGGTCATAGCGTCATTCCTCGAGGGGCACCGGCGCCCCGGCGGCCGCGGCCGACTCCTGCGCCGCGGCCAGAATCCTAACGACTTCCCACCCGTGCCTCGCCCCCGCGCGGGAGGGGCCCCGGTCGGCGAGGCGCGCCAGGAAATGCCGCAGCTCGGCCTCCACCAAGTCGACCGTCGGCAGCGCGACGACCTCCGCGCCGTCGTCGTAGACCTCCGGGCCGGCCGGGCCGTTGCGGGCGCCCTGGCGGTGAAGCGTTAAGACACCCGGGCCGCCGCCCTCCTGGATCACGGTCGCCATGGCTTTATCGCCGACGACGACGAAACGCCGCGTATCCACGGGGTACAGCCACGAGACGTCGACGTGGACGGCCACGCCGCCGCCGTAGAGGAGCGTTAGGAACGCGGCGTCGGCTACCCCCGCGCCGCGCGCCTCCACCGCGACGGCCGAAACCGCTTCCGGCGTGCGGTCGAGGAGCCACGCCGCCGCGGCGACGTCGTGCGCCGCCAGGCTGAATAGAACGTCCTCCTCCGTGCGGATCGTCCCCAGCTTGGCGCGGGAGGCCGTCACGTACGTTACGGCGCCCAGCTCCCCCGCCGCCACGGCCTGCTGGAGCGCCTCGAACGCGGGGTCGAAGAGCAATATGTGGCCCACCAGGAGAACGGCCTGAGCCGCCTCGGCTTGGGCGACGAGCGCGGACGCCTCCGCGGCCTTCAACGCCAGCGGCTTTTCGACCAGCACGTCCTTGCCGGCCGCGAGGGCCTCGCCGGCGAGGGAGGCGTGGAGCGCGGCCGGCGCGGCGACGACGACGGCGTCGAAATCGCTGGCCAGGAGGTCCTCCCAGGAGGCGAAGGAGGCGGCCTCCGGGAATTGCCTCCCGACCTCCTCCCGAACGTTCTCCTGCGCGTCGTAGAAACCAAGGCTAGCGGGCGGGACCAGGCCGGCTAGTTTCGCGAGGTGCCGCTTTCCCATCGCGCCGCAGCCGACGACGGCGACCTTCGCCTCCGCGCGCGAACTCACGCCTCCGCCTCCCCCCTCGCCCCCAGCAACTCCTCGTAGAGCGCGGCGTAGCGGTCGACCATCTTATTTACCGTGAACTCGAGCGTCACGCGGGACCTCCCCGCCCGTCCCAGCGCGCGCCGCCGCGCGGGATCTCGGGCGAGCTCGGCGACGGCCGAGGCGAGCGCGGCCTCGTCGCCGACGGGGACCAGCAGGCCGGTGCGGCCGGGCTCGACGAGCTCCGGGTTGCCGCCCACGTCGGTCGCGATTACCGGCAGCCCCGCCGCCATCGCCTCCAGCAAGGCGATCGACAATCCCTCCGACGGCGTCGGCAGCACAAAGAGGTCCGAGCCGGCGAGCACGCGTGGGATGTCGTCCCGCAATCCCACGAGGTGTACGCGGTCCGCCAGGCCGAGCTCCGCGGCCTGGGCCTGGATCTTGGGGCCGCCCCATTGCCCCTCGCCGGCGACGACCAACCGGAGGTCAAGCCCCTCCGCGGCGAGGCGGGCGACGGCGTGCAGCAGGTCGGCGTGGCCTTTGGAGTCGAGCGAGGCCACGACCGTCGCCACTACGGCCCACCGCGGCGCGCCGATCTCGTACCGAAACGACAACCGCTCCGCGCCGGCCTCGATAAAAGGCGCCGCCTCCACGCCGTTGGGGATATGAGTAACTTTCTCGGCCGGAACGCGACACCGCTTTCGAAGTTCGGCCGCGATTTCGGCGGAGACGGCGACGTGCCGGTCGAACAGTCGCCGTAAACAGAGGCAATAAAAGCGCGCGGACAGGTCGCGCCTTACTTGCAGCGTGAAGCGGTCGAGGTTAATCTGGCCGTGCTGCGTAGAGACCACGGCCGCGCCGGCGCGGCGGCCGCCCAGCGCGGCCACGAAGTCGGCCCGGCGGGTATGGGTGTGAAGGACGTCGAACCCCTCCCGCCGCACGAGCGCGGCGTACCGGCGGGCCGCCAAGAGATCGTGCTTGGTCCTGATCTCGGCGTCGTACACGCGGACGCCGGCCTCGCGGAACCGCGCCACGTACGGTTGGGAGGCGGGCGCCGCGAGGGCGGTATCGAAACCCCGGGCCGGGAGCTCCCGGCATAGCGCCAGTACCGTCGCGAGGTTGCCGCCCCACGACGAGTAGTTGTGGACCATTAATACTTTACGGCGGGTTCCCACGGCCGGGACTCTCCCTGGCGATTGCGGAAACGGCACGGCGCCCTCCCGCCGTGCCGCGCGGCATTAACGTCAGTCGGGACGACGCCGCTCGTTTAGTCGGCGGCCCCGGATTTTTCGGAACCGTGAAAGAGGCGATACCAAAAGCTCTTCGCCTTCTCCTTTTTAATTTCCGCCAGGCGGTCGACGAAATAGACGCGGTAGTAATCGACCATATCGGCGGGCGTGAAGACCGGCGTCAACTCCTCGTCCTGGAGCGCCTCGTACCGCTTTTTAAATTCCGCGTCGGTTTCCAGCCGCTCCTCGATCATCCGGGCGCAGGTCTTATCCTCGCCCGCGTCGAACTCGGCGCGGATGTCCGCCGGTAGTACCTCCCGCCACTGGTCGAGGCGCTTCTGGAGGTTCTCCTCTTCCGTCTCCTTAAGGGCTCCGAGTATTAAAATTACGATCGCCGCCGCGATCATAATCGGCAATACGATTTTCTCTACTTTCCATTCCGCCATGATACCGACCCCTTAAGCGAAAGTTACCGCGGCGTAACCGACGACTTGATCGTAGTCGCCGGAGGCTTCTCCCGAGGTCGCGTAGCGGACCAGCGAACCGCCGCTCGCCCCCAGCCCGCGCAACGCGACGAGTGCCGCCGCCGCCGGCCACGCGCCGCACATGGAAACATTGTGGGAGGCGACGACTTCCAACAGCCCTTCCGCGTCCAACGCCTCCAGCCGCTCGATCGCCAACCTGTCCTTACGTTCGGCCGCCGCCACCGACTCGTAATGGGTCATGTCGCTCGAAATAACGAGCACGACGTCGTCGCGGTAGGGCGCGAGCGCCTCGGCCAGCGCCTCCCCCGCGGCGAACAACGCCTGGGGCGCCGCGGGCCCCACGGCGATCGGGACTATGGCGGCCTGCGGGTTGACGTACTGTACAAACGGAACGACGACCTCCAGCGAGTGTTCGGGGAGATGGGCGCGCTCGTCGGCCTGCGCGCTCCCGACGCCGGCGATAATCGCCGCGGCCACCTCCTCGTTGACCGGCGCCTCGCCGAGCGGCGTCTGCCACGCGCCGGCGGGCCAGACGGCGAAGTCGGCGCCGGCGCCGTGGTGCTTCGGCCCCAGCAGGACGACCGTCGCCGGGAGGGCGAGGCGGCCGAACAGCTCGCCGGCCGTGGCCCCGGAGTATACGTATCCGGCGTGGGGGCACAGGCCGCCGAGGTACCGTTTGCGCTCGGCCGCGACGACGTAGGAGGCGAGCTCGGCGCGAAGCGCGGCCTCCGAGCCCGGATAGAATTGGCCGGCGACGACCGGCAACCTAAGGTTTGGCGTTGCCATCGCGCGCGCTGCGGTAGCTGTACTCCCTAACGGCGGCGAGCTCTTGGGGCGTTACTTCGCCGTCCGCGACCGCCTCCCGGATCAGCGTGGCGAGCTTGTTCTTTTCGCCCTCCGAGAGGCGGGGAAGTTCCCGCGAGATCGGCCCCATTTCCCGCTTGAGCGCCGCGGCCTCCTCCGGCGGCACGCCCGCCTCCGCGGCGAGCCGGCCGACTATTATCTCGGTTACCCACTGCTCGGCCGACTTCCGGCCGTCGATAACCGACAGGAGTCCATACCCGAAGCTCGCCGGTTCGCCGGCGGCGTGTCCGAGGTAAATCCCGACCCCTACCAGGGCGGCCAGCGTCGCGCCCGCGACCAGCACGGCGGCGAGCAGGCACCCGCGGCCGGGACGACGTTCGGTAGTTGCGGCCATGGAGAGATTCCCGCCCGCCATTATAAGAGCGCGCCGAAAAGGCGTCAAGCGGAAAGGCGGCGTTACTGCAACGCGGCGAGGTTATCGTCGAGCCGCGCCAGCGTGGCTTGGTAGGCTTCGAGGCGTTCGGCGTCGGCGGCCACGATCTCCGGGGGGGCCTTCTTGACGAAGTTCTCGTCGCTCAGCTTCCGGTTGAGCGTCTCGACGTCGGCCGCCAGCTTCTCCTTGGCCCGCGTGAGGCGTTTGATCTCGACGTCGAAATCGATGAGTCCTTCCAGCGGGACGAACACGGTGAGGTCGCCGGCGACCGCGGCGGCCGCGTGGGGCGGCCGCTTCCCGGCGGCGACCGGGGAGGCGCTGGAGATGCGCGCCAGGTCGAAGAAGGGGCGAAGTTCCTCCGCGGCCCGCGCGCCGGCGCCCTCCTCCTCGGAGGCGAGCAGGATGTCGACCATGCTGGCGGGTGGGACGTTCATCTCGGCGCGGATGTTGCGGACGCCGCGGACGACGTCGAACAGGGCCTCCAGGCGCGCCTCCGCCTCCGCGTCGAGGCGGCCGGCCCCCTCCGTCGGCCACGGCCCCTGGGCGCAGAAACCCTCCCCCGGCGCGACCAGCGAGTACAGCTCCTCAGTCAGGAACGGCATGAGCGGGTGGAACAGGCGGAGGACAACGTCGAAGACGTGGCGAGCGACGCGGGCGGCCGTCTCCGCCCCCACCGCCTTGCCGTACAACCGCGGTTTGATCGTCTCCAAATACCAATCGCAGTATTCGCCCCAAAAGAACTGGTAGAGCGTCTGCGCGTAGTCGTTGAAGCGCATTTCGTCGAAGGCCTCCTGGGCGGAGGCGCGAGCCCGGGCGAGGCGCGACAGGATCCACCGGTCGGCGAGCTCCAGCTCCTCGGCGGGGGGAAGGTCCCGGTCGGCCGCGCTTTCGAGGTACGGGAGCAAGAACCGGGCCGCGTTCCAAACTTTATTCGTCAGGTTGCGGCCGAGCTCGAAGCGTTCCTCCCACAGGCGGAACGACTGCGATTGGGTACACAGCGCGGTCAACGTGTAGCGCGTCGCGTCGGCGCCGTACCGGTCGATAAGTTCCACCGGATCCACGCCGGTCCCCAGCGACTTCGACATGCGCTTCCCCTCCGCCGTCTGGATCAGCGGGTGGAAGTAGACGGTATGGAACGGGACGCGGCCGGTGAACCGGAGGGCGGAGAAGATCATCCGCGCGACCCACAGGAAGATGATGTCGGGGGCGGTGCACAACACGTCGGTCGGGTAGTAGAGCTTCATATCCGGCGTGTCGTCGGGCCAGCCCATGGTCGAGAACGGCCACAACGCCGAGCTGAACCAGGTGTCGAGCACGTCGGCGTCCTGGCGCAACTCGCCGGAACCGCAACCGCAGGTCGTCGGCGTCTCGCGCGCGACGATCACCTCGCCGCACGCCTCGCAGTACCACGCCGGGAGGCGGTGGCCCCACCACAGCTGCCGCGAAACGCACCAATCGTGAATGTTGTCCAACCAGTCGTAGTAGACCTTGACCCACCGTTCGGGGACGAACTTGACGTCGCCGCGAGCGACGGCCTCCCGGGCCGGCGCGGCGAGCTCGGTTTGCTTCAAGAACCACTGCAGCGAGAGGTACGGCTCCACGACGGTCTTGCAGCGGTCGCAGATCGCCAGCGGCACCGTATACGATTTGGTCGTCTCCAGGAGGTCTTGCACCTGGAGGTCCTTTAAGACCTCTTCCCGGCACTCTTCCCGCGTCAGGCCCCGGTACTTCGCCGGCGCCTCCTCCGTCATCCGGCCGTCCTCGTCGATAACGGTGATGACCGGAAGGCCGTGCCGCTGGCCGATCTCGTAGTCGTCGGCGTCGTGGGCGGGCGTTATCTTGACGGCGCCGGTACCGAACGCCGCGTCCACGGCCTCGTCGGCGATAACCGGGATCTCGCGCTCCGCCAACGGCAAAAGAACGCTGGTCCCGACCAGCTTCTTGTACCGCTCGTCCTTGGGGTTCACGGCCACGGCGGCGTCGCCCAGCATCGTTTCCGGCCGCGTCGTCGCGACGACGACGCCGTCGCCGCCGTCGACGCCGGGATACCGGATGTACCACAACATCCCGGCGGTCTCCTCGTGTTTGACCTCCAGGTCGGAGACGGCGGTCCGGCAGCGCGGGCACCAGTTGACCATCCGGCGGCCGCGGTACAACAGGCCCTCCTCCCAATACCGGACGAAGACCTCGCGTACCGCCCGCGACAACATCGGGTCCATCGTGAAGCGAAGGCGCGTCCAGTCGCAGCTGCAGCCGAGGCGCTTGAGCTGGTGGATAATCCGGTCCCCGTACTTCTCTTTCCACGCCCACGCGCGGCGCAGGAATTCCTCCCGGCCGAGGTCGCGGCGGTTCACGCCCTCCTGGGCGAGCTCGCGCTCCAGCACCGTATGGACGGCGATGGAGGCGTGGTCGGTACCGGGGAGCCACAGCGTGTCGCACCCCGCCATCCGCCGCTGGCGGACGACGATATCCTGGATGGTATTGTTGAGGGCGTGGCCCATGTGCAGGGAGCCGGTAACGTTGGGGGGCGGGATAACGACGACGAACTTCCCCGCGGCCGCCGTCGGCTCCGGCGGCGGCGTAAAAATACCCGCCTCTTCCCACGCGCGGTACCATCGCCCTTCCAGGTCGGAGGGATCGTATCGGGGGACGAGTTCCTTGGCCACCACGTTCACCTCGTTTTTAACAGCACCACAGATGCTTGCCTTCTTGTTACGGGGGCCGATAGGACTAAACGAATCGCGTTTAAATTATCCGCTCGACCGGTCAGACCCGGGAGTACGTTCGCTACGCTTCCTTAACCCAACGGTAAATGGGGAACTTCCTTTCAAATCCGATCTTCTCGTAAAACTTCAGATTAGAATCCATGCGGGCCACTTTCGCGCCGAGCGCCGCCACGCGGCGCAAGCCCTCCATAACCACTTCCCGGCCCATCCCGATCTGCAGCGATCCTACCGGTTCCACCGTAGCCAGCTTGTTATATACGTCTACCCACCCTATAGTGCAAGCCACATACTCGCCGTCCGGCCCGACCACGACGACGTCCAAATCTTTACGGTAATCGGGCGCTCGCTGTAGTTCCTCGTAAGAAAAGACCGTCGGCCACTCGTTGGGATCCCGATGTTTAAAGCTCAAACCGAATACTTTTCTGCGCCTCTCCAAGTCGTTGTCTTCCGCCATGGATTGAAAGCGGTAACCGGGAGGCAAGTTGGTCTCGGGTAGGTCCCTCAAATCGTATTCCAAATAGTGCAAACATGGCTTTTTGTCTCGCACGAAGCCGCGCCTGGTCGCCACGGCTTCGAGCGCGCCGTCGTGTGCTCCCACGTATATCCTGGTTACGCCCTTTCCGACAAACGTTTGCTCGGCATACGCCAGCATCTCGGGTAGCAGGTGCTCGTAGTCGGGGCGGCGCTGAAGGAAGGCCTGTCCGAACGAGGGATGCCAAGGCACATACTCGTCAGGGCAGACTACCCCGACGATTCCTTCTTTCTCGCTAACCCATAAAACGATGGACTTCTCCCAAAGGCGAATAGCTTCCGTGCTCTTCCGCCCGGTAGCGTCGGGAACGACCTCCGCGGTTTCGCCGCATCCCCAAGCGCCGAGCATCGGCGCCGCGAAGTAGCGGGCGTAGTTCCAACGCACCAGGTCCCAGTTGACGGCGTACTCGAACCCCCGGTAGTTCGCCACCAGGAAATCGCGGACCGGCAGAAAGTCCTCAGGTTTATATTTACGAAACCTCGTTTCCACTCCGATCGCTCCGCTCAGCTATACCCACGTTACCAAAACCGCGGGGGAACTCGACGCCTTACGAATAGGGCCCGTGACGACTAGGGGATAACCTCAATAAGAAAGCCGGCCTGCGGGCCGGCCGGATTTTACGTAGGGGTATACGTCAACGCGGCCGGGCCCGAGCCCCGCGTACAACTACGACGACTACTACTTCCTGAGAGCGTATCATAAGGCCGTCACAGCGTGCTAGATATTATAATCGAAAACCGAAAAAAGTCAAGCCGAGAATAGGGGCCGGCGACTAGCGGACGTAACCCAACGCCCGCAACGATCGCTCGAGGCCCGGCGGGATGACGGTCTCCGCTGGCGTCAGCGCGCGCCGCCGCGCCGCCTCCCGCCGGCGGGCCAGCTCTCCCCGCAAAAAAGCCAGCGCCGCGGCGTGGTCGGCTTCCGCGACCAGATTGCGTTCCTGCCGCGGGTCGCCGTCGCGGTCGTACAGGTACTCGAGGCCCGTGTTCTCGTCTTTCAGGTAGAAATAGGCGGGAGAAACCAATCCGCTCAGCTCCAGCGTGTGCACCGGCGGATCCAGCTTGGGGAAGTGCATCTCGTGAACTCCCTCCAACAAAAGGGTCCGAGGCGGCACGGGCTGCTCGCCCGTCAGGTAGGGCGTCAAATCCTCGCCCTCCCACGCCTCCGGCGCCGGCTCGCCGACCAGCGCGAGGATCGTCGGCGCGACGTCCAGCAAGTTTACCAAACCCGCCACCCGGGCGGGCTCGTAACCGGGCCCCCGAATCAGGAGAGGGATCTCGGCGACTTCCCGATGAAGGGAGGTCGCGTGGAACCAACGGCCGTGTTCTTTGAACTCCTCGCCGTGGTCCGCGAGGAGGACGAGGATAGGTTCCTCCTCCCCCGCGGCGAGCGGCAGCGCGCGGTCGAGGAAATCGCCCACTACGACGTCCATCCGGCGGATTTCGGCGTCGTACAGCGCGACGGAGAGGGCGACCTCCTCTTCTCCGTACGGCGGCACGAAGAACGGGTCGCGGGCGTATTGTTCGAAGAAGTAATTGCCGACCATTACCGGCTGGAGGCGGTCGGCGGGGAGCCGGTCCATCAACGGCTGCAGCTCCGCGGCATATTCGGGCCGGACGACGTTGGGATTGTGGGGCTCCATGTAATGCACGAGGAAGAACCGCGGGGCCCCCCCCGAAACGCGGGTCCAGAACTCGAGCCGCCGGTTGAGCTCCAAGCCGTCGCGCGTCGGGCGCCACAGCGGCCCTAAAAACCGAGGCGTTAAGACGGGCCGCGTCAGGAGACGCGCTACGAACGTGGGGGGGCCGGCCCCCTCCAGGACGCTTCCGCCGCCGCCGTTGTCGAGAACGTCGAACCCGTCCGCCATCGCGGCGGGACGCGTGATATTGGGGTTCGCCGATACGCCGAGGGTGGTATAGCCGGCCGCGCGGAGACGCTCGGCGAGCGTTACCGCCGCCTCCGGCATCCCCACCAAGCGGGAGGTTACGCCGTGCGTGCTCGGCGGAACGGAGGCGAACAGCGAGGCCATCGCGGGCTTGGTCCAAGAGGAGGTGGTGTAGGCTTCGCGGAACACGACGCTCTCGGCCGCCAGCGCCTCCACGCGCGGCGCGTACGTCCGGAAGGCGCCGTACGCCCGGAGGCGGTCCGCGCGAAACGCGTCCACCACGACGAGGTAGACGTCGGGCTTGTGGGCCCGCGGGCCGGCCGCCCGCGCGAGGGCCCAGAGCTCGGCCCCGGCGAACGGAAGCAGCAGCACCAGCGAGAGAACGCGCAACGCGGCGACGCCGCCGACGGTTTTACCGATCCGCCACCGCCCCAGGTTCCGCATTAGGCTATAGAGCGCGGCCGCCCCCGCGATCCAGGCGACGGTCGTTACCGCGCCGAGCGCCATTATGAACGGCCGCGCCCGCGCGACGTTCGCGTACATCAAGGGGTGGTCGTAGGTGGCGACAAAACGGGCCACGGCCGCCGTCGTCACGGCGACCGCCAAGACGAAGAACGCCGGCGAGGCCAACGCCACCTCCCGGCGCCTCACCGCCAGGAGGTAATACGCGGTCGCGGCGACGGCAAAGAGGGCCGTAGTCAAAACCACCAACCACAGCGCCTCGACGCCGAACAGCAGCTGATAAAAGCGACGCGGGATAGCCCAGAAGCTGCCCTCGCCGCGGAGGGCGCCCAGGCCGTACTCGGCCGCCGCGGCCAAAACGCCTCCGCTAACGGAGGCGCACGCCACTCGAGCCAGGTATTTACCGTAGGCCTTCACTTATCCGGCCGCCGTTCGATAAGACTGTAGCGGAAGGAGCCCCCACTCACGGGTACCAATATCCCCAGCACACGGGGCCCATTTCGGTGATGTCCTTAACCGCCTCGACCTCGAATTCCACGCCCATCATCGCGGGGTCTACCTGGTAATCGTCGATCTCGACTTTTTTATACTTCGTTCCTTTCAGGTAGCCGACGACGATCCGGACCTGGCGGTTAACGAAGGCCGAATAGCCGCCGCATTTCTCCCAGGCCTCCTCGGTAAGGTAGTCGTAGATTTTCAGGCGCGAAACTTTCAACGCCGGCGCGCACCCGCTGGCGCGCTTCGCCACGACCGGGTCCCGCTTCTTGTCGAACTCGTTCCACATCGCGATGTCGTTGGGGTCCAGCGTCTCCTCCACCGTAATGTACGGGACGCTGAAACTGGCGTTGGGCGTAATGAACGAGATAACCGTTACCACTTGGTCGTTCTCGTCCATGACGCGGACGCCGGGCCACCCGGTGGAGGGATTATATTGGCCCGAGTACTTCCGCCAGGCGAAAGCGGAAGGTCCGATCAAGATTATTACGATTAGGATAACGATCCAGGCTCGAAACGTCATGGCGCTTACCTCCTCGCGCGGTAAAGGTAGTTCACTATACCATAATTAAACCGGCGGGCCAAAACATTTTCCGGCCGCGGCTACGGCGCCCGGGTATTATTAGCTTGACTTGCCCTCGCCGCCGTGGTACTTTCCCGCCTGTCATAATTTATACATTTCCCCAACTAGGAGGTTTTCACACATGCGCACGTTACTAGTAGTTATGGCGGCACTCGCTTTATCGGTCGCTTTCGTCGGCTGCCAAAAGAAAGTCGAAGAAGAGACCGCCGAAACGGCCGCCCCCGCTATGACGGTGGAGGAGATTAAGGGCAACCTCAAGACCTCGCTCGTGGAGATCGAGGGGCTGCGCGCCGGCGCCGAAGAACCGAGCGAAGAGCTCGCGGCCGCGTTTAACGACCACGCCGCCAAGCTGGAGGACCTGCACGGCGAAGTCGCGGCGATAGAGGCCCCGGAGGCCGAAGCCACCGCTTACGAAGAAGCCGCGGCTAAAATAGCCCTCGCCGTCGAGGGGACCAAAGCCCTCGCCACCCTTACGGAAATGGCCCTGGCCGAGGGCGAGCCGGAAATGACCGAGGAAGAGATTATGCAGTTCAGCGAGGACGCGAAGGCCAAGTGGCTGGAGGCCGTTGAATATGCCGCCCCGGAACTCCTCGCGCCGGAGGAACCCGTCGAGGAAGAGACCACCGAATAAGGACGCGGACTCTTGTGCTGAGCGAAAAAGGCGGCCTTTCGGCCGCCTTTTTAAACCGCCGGCGCGGCCGGCGTTATTGCGCTTCGGCGCGCAATGTGTTATAAATGCGGCCCATGCGGGTCCTCTTCATCTACAAGGACGTAACGCTCACCGAGCCGATGGGGATACTGTACCTCGCCTCCGCGCTGCAGGCGGCCGGCCACGACGTCGCGCTGGCGCTGTCGGCCCGGCCCGACTTCGAGGCCCGCCTCCGCGAGTTCGCCCCGGACGTCGTCGGCTACTCCATCACCACCGGCTTCCACCCCTACTACCTCGCGCTCAACCGACGCGTAAAGGATATGCTCGGCCGCCCGGTGGTGGCCGTCGTCGGCGGCCCCCACGCGACGTTCTTCCCGGAGGTGGTGGAGGAGGAGGGCGTCGACGTCGTGTGCCGCGGCGAGGGCGAGGAGACGATCGTGGACCTGGTCGAGGCGCTGTCCCGGGGCGAGGACCATACGGCCATCCCCAACCTATGGGTCAAGGAGAACGGGGCGGTCCACCGCAACGAGCTGCGGCCGCTGGTCTGCGAGCTCGACCGCCTGGCCTTTCCGGCCCGCGAGCTCCTCTACGACTACGACCCCTACATGCACGACGTTACGCTCAAGCACTTCTTCTCGAGCCGCGGTTGCCCCTACCTCTGCACCTACTGTTTCAACCACAAATTTAACGAGCTCTACCGGGGGAAGGGCGAGATTATCCGCCACCGCTCGGTCGACAACGTCCTGGCGGAGATCGACGACGTGCGCGCGCGCTACCCGCTGAAATTCGTCCGCTTCCTCTCCGACAACTTCACGATGTCGCGGGAGTGGGTCGCGGAGTTCGCCGACAAGTACAGCCGCGACGTCGCGCTGCCGTTCAACTGCCACGTGCGCGCCAACCTGATTGACGCGGCGGTCGCCGCCGACCTCGGCCGGGCCGGCTGCCACTCGGTCCTGCTGGGCGTCGAGACCGGCGACGACTACCTCCGCAACGAGGTCCTGAAGCGCAAGATGTCGCGGGAGACCATCGTGGAGGCGTGCCGCTACCTCCGCGAGAACGGCGTCAACGTCTATACCCAGAACATCATCGGCCTGCCCGGCGAGACCTTCGAGCAGGCGCTCGCCACGCTCAAACTAAACCAGGATTGCCGGCCGGCGTTCGCCTGGGCCTCCCTCTTCATGCCCTACCCGGCTACGGAGTTGGCGCAGTACGCCGTCGCCGGCGGCCATTTCGACGGCGACTACGACCGCGTCTTCCATACCTTCCACCGCCACTCGGTCCTCCGCTTCGACGACGAGCGGACGCGCCGCCGCCTCACCAACCTCCACAAACTCTTCGGCGTGATGGTCGAGTGGCCGCTCCTGGGCCGCTTCGCCCGGGCGTTGTGCTCGCTGCCGCCGAACCCGCTGTACAGCGCCGTGTTTAAACTGTGGTACGGCTACACGAACCGCCGGCGCATCTTCCCCTATCCGGTGGGCGTCAAGGGCTTCCTAGCCGGCGTTAAACGTTTCTTCCGGAAGGACGAGGCGTAGCGTTGGGTATCCGAATCCCGCCAGCTTGGTACGTAGTGCTCCTCGCGGCCGTGGCGGGCGCGGCCGCGACGTGCCTCGTTCTCCAACTAAAACAACCCCTCGTCGCGGACGAGCCGCAGTTCGTCGACGTCGCCTTCTCGCTGGCCCACACCGCGCGGCCGATGGCCTTCTCCGGCTCGACGTGGAACGCCGTCCTGAGCCACCCGCTGCTCTACCACTCCCTCCTTGCTGTCCCGGTGGGTTTCGCAGGCAAACTCCCGGAGGCGGCGCGGCTCGTCGGCCTGCTGGCCTTTTTCGCCACCGGCGCCTTCCTGTGGGCGCTGGCGCGGAAGGTGACGGGAGAGCGGTGGGGGCCGTTCTTGGCCGTCCTGCTCTACGGCCTGCACCCGCTGGCCCTCCAGTCGGCCCTCCTGGTCGAGATCGACACGACGCTGCTGCCGCTCTTGACGGTCGTCGGCGCATGGTACCTCGCGCGGCGCGGTTTCGACCTGGGCGGAGGCGGGTGGCTCGGCCTGGGCCTCCTCTTCGGCGTGTCGCTGGCGGCCAAGTTCACCACGCCGCCTCTCTTGCTCGGCGCGCTGGCCTTGTATTACGTGGGCGCGAGGCGGGGGCGGCAGCTGGCGTACGTGGCCGCGGCGGGAGGCGTGGGCGTCGCGCTGTTCGCCGCGTACTATTTTCCGTACTGCCTCCTCCTCGAGCTGCCCTGGCGGGAGGCGTTCGCGCACTCGTTCGGCCGCGCAACCGCCGGTGCCGTGACCGGCGGCCTGCTCCTCAAGCGAGCGATCAGACTCCTCCTATGGGTCGGCGTGCCGTTCCTGTTAACGTTCCTATTGTGGATCTTCCAGCAGGCGAGGCGGCGCCTGGCCCCCGTCAACGCCGCGGTAACGTACGCGGCCCTCGCCTCGCTAATACTCCTCGCCTTCTACCTGTTCGTCGGCGGCGACGGCTACGGCTTCCCCAAATACCACGCGCCGCTGGTACCGTTGGTCGCGCTGGCGCTGGGGGCGACGTTCGGGCCGCAACTGGCGCGCGAATCGAAATTTACGGTACTGTTCTTGTCGGGAACGGCTTTTATCTTTTACCTTCTGGTCGCGCGCGACCCGCTGCATTGGCCCTACCTGGCGCGGGAGGCTACGGAGGTGCTCGGCGTTCGGGAAGGCGAGGTCCGTAAAGCGCTCGCGCTGACCGGCGCGTTCCTGACGCTGCCGGTAATAGCGTTCGTCGTGATGACGCGGCGGGGCGGCCGGACGATGTCGTTCGTTATATTGGCCGCGGCCGGCGGCGCCGCGCTGAACGTTTGGCACCTCCGCGCCGACTACGAACACCGCTACAACTACGGCGAACGCGGCTTCCGGGAGGCGGTGGCGGCGCTGGAGGGCGGGCCGACCGACATGAACTACCTCCTCCCGGTGGACGTGGCGTTCGCGACCGGCTACCGCTACCCCCACGGCGCAACGGAGGAGGCCCTGGCCCGGGAGGAGGGGCTTTTCGAATGGGTGGAGGACCCGCGTACGGCGGCGATCGTGTTACGGGACTCGTACTACTTGCACGCGCCGTACCGGGCCGCGCTCCAGCACCCGTGGGCGCTTACGGTGCTTGAGATGAAGTACGACCTAAAGCGCTACGGGTCGTTCGCCGTGGCGTGGCGAAAAAAAGAGCTCTACCCCGTCCGCGCGGGCGGCCCGCCGCCGGAGGAAGAACCGATTCTCCTCGAGTAACGGCCTGGCGTACGAAGGGCAGAGACAGGAGGCACCGTGAAACCGCTCGCGGCCTTAATAATGCTCCTAACGTTAACGGCGTCGTTGACTTTAGCCGAGGAGGGACCCGTGGAAGAAAAAGCCGAATTCCCGGAAACCGAATGGGAAGAGATGCGCGCGCTAATGGAGAAAAAGGGAGCCGACGCCGTTATCGAGTTCGTCGCCGGCTTCGACGACGAACAACGCCGCCAGCTCTACTCGCTTGCCCAGCGCGGCTTCGCGTACCGCGACTGGGAAGGGAAGAACCTGGACGACCTCGCTACGGTCGTTCAGGCCGGCATCGCGGAGGGCCTGCGCCAGGCCCGGGCCGAAACCGACGCCGCCAAGGCGGCTAAATTACTCGACTACGCCAACGTCCTGTCGTACAATCTCGCCGCGGACCTCGCCGAGTGCTGGCCCGGCGATACGCTCCCGCGCGATAAACGCCACTTCGAGGCGGGCCTGAAGGCCGCCGCCGACTGCCTCCGCTGGCGGGAGGAACTCGGGAAAGGCCCCTTCCCGTTCTCGATCGCCTACTGGGCCCACGGCATGCACCTCCTGTCGTTGGGCGAAACGCACGCCGCGCTCGAGGATTTCCGCAAATCGTACAAATTCGCCGTCGAATTCGCGAAGGCCGAAGGGAAGGACACCTCGCTGTCCGCGGAGGGCGAGTTCGGCGTACTGCTGGCCGCCGGCTACGTCGGCCTGGCGGAATGGGTGCTGGGCGAAGACGCCGAAAAAGCGCATTACGAGGAGGCGATCAGCGCCTTCAAAGAGGGGGCGGAGAAATACCCGGACAAGAAGGACGATTTCCAATTCGGGATCGACCAGCTCGAGTGGGTTAAAGGGAAATTCATAAAATAACCCGTTAAACGGACCATCGCCGGAAGGAGGCGTCATGCACGAAATATGCCACGTCGAGATTCCCTCCACCGACCACGCGAAGTCGAAGGAGTTTTACGAGAAGCTCTTCGGGTGGAAAGTGGAGCTGATTCCGGAGATGAACTACGCCATGTGGGAGGCGCCGGAGGGCCCGGGCGGCGGCTTTAACCTGGTGAAAGAGCCCTGCTCGTGCGAGGAGGGCTGCTGCCTGGTGTACATCCTGGTCGCCTCCGTCGACGACAAGGTGAAGGAGATCGAGGCCGCGGGCGGCAAGGTGCTCAAAGGGAAGACCGCCGTCGGCGACATGGGCTGGTTCGCGACGTTCCAGGACCCGGCGGGAGGCGTCGCCGCGCTGTACGAGAGCGCCAAGAAAGAACAAGCCGCGGCGTAAACCGCTCCGTGGTCGGAGGGTAACGCAAGCCAGGGGGACATGGCTCGTAGCAAAGTCGAGGGAGCCGTTTTCGGCGTCGCCGTCGGCGCGGTGTGCTTCGCCGCGGCTGCGGCGATGCTGTCGTTCGGCGACATAACGCAGGACGACGCTTTTATATCGTTCCGGTACGCCGAAAACCTTGCCGCCGGGAACGGCCTGGTATACAACGTCGGCGAACGCGTCGAGGGGTTTACGAACCTACTTTGGACGCTGTTCGTCGCGGCGGCGATTAAACTCGGGATCGCCGCGCCGGCCGCGGGGAGGGGACTCGGGATTGCCTCCGCGGTGGTGGCGGTCGCGGTCACGGCCCTCCTGGCGCGACGCTACGCCCACGCCTATCTGGGAATCGTCGCCGCGGCGATGCTGGCCGCGAACGGTAATTTCCTAGTGGAGGGTGCCCAGGGCCTCGAGACGCCGTTTTTCGTGCTGATCGTCACGCTGGCGGCCTGGCGCGCGGCGGAGGAATACGTCGCGCCGGGGCGGCGGCCTCTTTCCGCCCTCCTCCTTATAGTGACCTTCCTCACGCGGCCCGACGGCGCCCTAGTGGCCGTCGCCGCGTTCCCGTTCTACCTCGCGACCGCCCGCGCCAACCCTCGCCGCCTCGCCGTGTGGCTGGGGAGCCTCGCGATAGCGGCCGTAGCGTATGAGGGGTGGCGCCTGGTTTACTACGGCGCCTGGCTCCCCAATACCTGTCACGTTAGAATCGCGTTTGCGCCGGCGAGCTTGAAGTTCGGGCTTCGGTACACCGGCCTTTTCCTCTGGCGGTTTACACCGCTTCTGCTCCTACTCCCGCTCGCCGCACGGCGCCGGCGCGTTTTCTATCCCGCGGCGGCGCTCATCCTCCTCTTTCTGGTTTACGTAACGGCGGTGGGCGGCGACATGAAGCCGACGGACCGCTTCTACCAACCGATAGTGCCGCTGCTGCTCGTGGCGGCCGCGGCCGCGGCGTACGACCTCGCGCGGGCGGCGACGTGGGTGACCCGGGCGGTGTGGGCGGCGTTGGCCGTCGCGCTCGTCGCGACCTCGCTGTTCCAAAACTTCCCGGGTTTCCGCTACGCGCAAAATTCGCGCCTTCCGCACGACCTCCACGTGGCCGCGGGAAAATGGCTCGCCGCCCACGCCCCGCCGGAGGCCACGCTGGCGACGACCGCCGCCGGCATTATCCCCTACTACAGCGGCCTCCCCACCATTGACATGTGCGGCCTGACGGACCGTCACATCGCGCGCCACGGCGTGTGCACGTTTACGCTGCCCGGCCACGGACTCGCCGCAGCCGAATACGTCCTAGACCGGGAACCCGATTACGTTTTAATCTACGAGCTAATCTTCGCGCCGGAGCCGCCCTCCTACGAGGCGGTCGTCAGCCAGGCGCAGTGGCCGGCGACGCGCGAACTCGTAATGTCGCCGCGGTTCCGGGAGGAGTACGTAATGTCGCACGCGGCCGTGGCGCCCGGGTGGTACTTCGTCTACTTCCTGCGCGCGGAGGCCGGCCGCCCTTTCTAAGCGGTTACGAGGGGGATTTGTGGTTTCCGCTCTCGTCCTGAACATTCGCGCCAATCCGTGTACGAACCGCTGCCGGCACTGCTGGGCGGAGGGGTCGCCGGACCATACTGCTAAGCCGACGGCGGAGGTGAAATCCACCCTCGAGGAGTTGGCCGCCGCGCTCCCTCTCCTCGAAGCCGCGGACTTCTTCCTACTCGACGAACCGACCAACCGCCCGGATTTCGTCGAGATCTTCGAATACGCCGCCGGCCTCGGCCTGCTCGGCCCCAACAGTTTCGTAGCGACCAACGGCTCCGGGCTGGCGCGCGCCGGTGCCGACACGTGGCGCCGTTTGCAAGCGACCGGTCTCAGGTATCTACAATTCACCTTTTACGGCGTCGGCGAAACCCACGACCGGTTCGCGGGCCGGCGGGGCGCGTTCGACGACGTCGTCGCCGCCGTACGCGGCGCCGACGAGGCCGGCTTCCCGTGGTACGGCGCCGTGATACTCCGCCCCGGCGACGCCGGCGACGTTCGAGGGACGGTCGAATACGTCGAGAAGCTGGGCGCTCCCGAGAAGGTGGGTTATTTCGGGTACGCGGCGCAGGGCCGCGGGGCGAAAGGCCGCCGGCCGACGACGGAGGGGGAGGCAGAAAAGGCCTCGCTGGAGTCGGGTACCACCTTCGCCTCCGAACGCCGGCTGCGGGAGGCGATCCTGGCGGACGGCGAATTGTCGCAGCGACGGGTGGAGGAGTTATTTTGTCCGCCGCTCGTGCTGGAAGTGGACGCCGGAGGCGAGGTTTCTTGCGGCGGCGCGTGCGACTCGGGCGGCCTCGCCGGCGCGGTGCCGGAATTAAAAACCCTCTTTTCCCTCGGTCGACTCGGCGATAAAACGCTGGCCGCCATGATAGAAGATTACCGGCAAGACCTGCCCGCGCCGTTACGGGCCGTCGCCGGCGTAACGTGGGGTCAGCTGGCCGCGCAATACGGCGACCCGGCGAACGAAGACCTGTTTTGGGCCGCCGACGTCGTAATCAGTAAGTGGGCCCGCGATTACCTCCGGGAGCGATACGGCCCGCGTTAACGCTCCGGCCGCCGCGCCGGGTAGTCCCGCCCGAAACCGCCCCGCCCGCCCGGGCGGGTTTTTTTTAAACTCCCCTCGGCCCCGAGGCGTCGAAACGGACGCATTTCCTGACGCCCGGCGCCGAGGGGCGCGGTCGGCCCCCTGCCCGGCGGCCGGCTTTTCCAAGGAGGAGCCCATGCTTCCAAAGAAGTTCGCGTTCGCGTGCGCCCTGGCCGTCGCGTTGGCGGCCGTAGGGTGCAGCATAAAAAATACCGAGATCGGCGGATCGTACCCCGGCGCGACCCTCCGCGAGTCGGCCCATCCGGTCGTGACCGAGATGTTCAACCACGCCTTCAAGGCGGTCAAACTCCCCGCGGAGGCGGTCCCCTCCGGCGAGTACGTCGCCGTGTACCGCCTCTCCAGCGGCAAAGTCGAGGACCAGTGGTGGTGCTACCTGGCCGAGGACTGGATGGTGGACAAGATCCGGGCTGCCGGCGCCGCGCCGGTCGAGCGGAACACCTCCGCCGCTCACCTCCTCGAAGTCGAGGAGGAGTACCTCCCGCCTCCCAAGGCCGCCTCGCCGGGTGACGTGACGGCGCCCTCCCCCTCCTCCCTCGCCAAGCTCCGCGCCGGCGACGTCGGCCGGTCGCCGTACCGGGCCACGCGCGCGCTGGCGTACCGCGTCGTCGCCGCCGACCTGTGGCTCGACCGTTTTAACGCCCCCCCGGACGGCACCGAACCGACGGTCCGCGCCAACGCCAAGGTCGTCGTCAATCTTCGCACGATCCACGTCCAGACCGGCGAGGTCCTGTGGTCCGGCTCCGTCGCCGGAACCGCGCGCAAGAACGTAAAAATCTCGCGGTTAATGGGGTTGATGGGGATTTACGATTGGGACGATTGGGACGACTGGGACAACGGCCCCTGCTGGTGGTGGTGGCGTTGGGACGACCACGCCCCCGTCCACGCTCCGGCGCCGGAGGGTGAGCCCTTGGACGAACCGGACAAGACCGTAGAGGAACCAGCCGAAGACGACGAGACCGCGGAAGAACCGGTCCCGCCGGCAGAGGCGCTATTCTGGAATTGGTAATCTCCGCTCGGGAATACGTACGGGGAAGCCGGCCGCGAGGCCGGCTTTTCTTTTCGGTTGGCGCGGCCGTCGCCAGGATATTATTATATGGGGATGGGTTACGAACGCGCCGCGCCGTATTACGACCTCTTCGGCGCCAAGGACGACGGCGCCTTCCTGGCCGCGCTCCTCTCGCGGACCGGCGGGCCGGCGTTGGTCGTCGGCGCCGGGACGGCGCGGGAGGCGCTGCCGCTGGCGGCGGCGGGCGAGGAGGTCGTAGCCGTAGACCGCTCGGAGGCGATGCTCGCGGTGGCGGCCGATAAAACCGCCGCCCGGCGGCTCGGCGGCCGCCTCCGCCTCCTCCGCGCCGACGCGCGCGATTTCTCCCTTCGGCGCCGCTTCCCGCTCGTCGTCGCGCTCAACCTCTTCGCCCACTTCGTCGAGGAGGGCGAGGCCTCGGCCGCGCTCCGCAACTTCAGGGTCCACCTCGCGCCGGGGGGCCGCCTCCTCCTCAACGTCGAGACGCCGGCCTGGCGCCCCCCCGACCCGCCGGTCGAGGAGAGCCGCGAACTCGGCGACGGCCGGCGCCTCCGCCGGACCGTCAAGTACCGGCCGACGCGGCGCCCCCACGTCTACGCGATCGAGCTGTGGTTCGACGTGCTCCACGGCGACCTGCTCCTGGACCGTATTCTAGAACGAGACGAAGTCCGCCTCTTCCGGCCGGACGAGGTCCGGCAACTCGCCGCGACGGCGGGCTTGCGCGTCGACGAGGTTTACGCCGACTTCGCCTCCGCGCCGCTGCAGGACTCCTCCCCCGAGGCGGTATTCGTATTTAAATAAAAAACCGGCCTCTCGCGCGAGAGGCCGTTCCGGGTTAGTAATCTCCCCTGCCTATGCCGCGCTGGCGCCGCGCCGCGTATAATACTTGAACCCCATCAACTTCTTATATTTCGGGTACCGGGATTCCAGTTTGCGCAACAGGTAGGCCGGGCGCTTGTAGTACGCCGCCCAGTACAGGAACAGCAGCTCGAACGCGCTCGACTCGACCCACCCCACCTCTTTGGTATAGCCGGCGACGGCCGCGGCGCCGGTCTCCTTTAAAAACCTCTTAAGCTGGTCATCGACGTCCTTGAGGGTGCGGCAGCTGCCGAAGTATACTAGCTTATTTCTGAACGCGCCCTTCGCAAGGTCGGCTATTTCCGCGAGCGTTATCTCTTCCTCCGGCGAGATCTTGAGCTTGCCCCGAGCGCCGTGGAAGGAGAGGTAGACGAGGCGGTAGTCGCGGTAGTACCGCTTTTGCCGCAGATAGTACGCGAACTCCGACTTCGTCCCGCACTGGCGGTAGATGTATTTAATCTCGCCGCGCCGGCGCAGCAGCTGCAGCAGCGGCCGGACCGACTCCTCGCTGCGGATGTCCGCCGTCCACTCGCCCTCCAGGCAGAAAATCTTGTCCAGGAGGCGGAGTTTTTTACGTTTGGCTGGTACCGTGGCCATAGGACTTCCAGGCAACCGCGGTTGGCGGTTAACCGCTCTGGAGCTCCCGCACCGAGAACACCGCGCGGAACGCGAGGCCGGCCTCCTCGATGGCCTCCCGCGCGCCCTCCTCGCGGTCGACGAGCAATATCCCCGCGACCGGACGGACGCCCGCGGCCTCCACCGCGGCCGCGGCTTTCAGGATCGACCGGCCCGTAGTCGCCGTGTCCTCGACAAGGACGCAGCTCGCGACGCCGTCGTAGTAGCCCTCCAGCTGGCGGCCGGCGCCGTGGCCCTTCGCCTCCTTGCGGCAGTAGAACGGGTAGAGCTCGTGCCCGCGCGCGGCCGCGACGAGCGCGGTGGCGGTAATTACCGGATCGGCGCCCATCGTAAGGCCCGAAATGCCGAACGGACCTTCCGCCGGGACTAAGTCGCGAATCTCCTCCCAGAAGAGGAGGCCCGTCAGGACGGCGCCGCGCGGGTGCATCGTGACGCGCCGGCCGTCGATGTAATACTTGCTCTTCTTGCCGGAGGCGAGCGTGAAGTCGCCCTCCTCGTACGCCACCGCGCGCAGCAGCGCGAGCATTTCGGCGCGCGCCTCCGCCACCGGGATATCGAATAGCTCACTCATGGTCTACAGGCCGTCGTGGCCGGAGTCCTCCTCCTCGAACGGCAGGTGTTTTATTTCCAATACGTCCCCGGGAGGTTTCTTGCCCAGGTGTTCGTAGGCGCGCTTGGTCGCGAGGCGGCCGCGCTGCGTCCGCCCCAGGTAGCCCTCCTTCAACAGGAACGGCTCGACGACGTCGGCGAGGGTGTCCTCCTCCTCGTTGAGGGTCGCGGCCAGCGCTTTGAGGCCAACCGGGCCGCCGTCGTACGTCTCGATTATCACCTCTAAGACTTTTTTATCTAGGGCGTCGAGGCCCTGCGCGTCGATTTGGAGTTTCTCGAGCGCCTCCGCGGCCGTCGCCTCGTCGAGGCGCTCTCGCCTCTCGTGCTGCGCGTAGTCGCGGACGCGGCGCAGCAGCCGGTTGGCGATACGCGGCGTCCCGCGCGCGCGGGTGGCGATGGCCCGGGCCCCCTCCGCCGTCAACGGCACCTCCAGGATCCGCGCCGACCGGGTCAAGATTTCCTCCAGGTCCTCCGTCTTGTAGAACTCGAGGTGATGGAATAGGCCGAAGCGTTCGCGGAGCGGCGTCGTCAGCAGGCCGACGCGCGTAGTCGCGCCGACGAGCGTGAAGTGCTGGAGGTTGAACTTGACGGTCCGGGCCTCCGGCCCCTTGTCCAGGACGAAGTCGATCTGGAACTCCTCCAGCGCCGGATAGAGGAACTCCTCCACGACGCGGGGGAGGCGGTGGATCTCGTCGATGAAGAGGAGGTCGCCGTGGCCAAGGTTGGTTAGCAGGCCCATGAGGTCGCCGGGGCGCTCGAGCGCCGGGCCGGAGGTAGCGGTAAGGCGGACGTCCATCTCGTTGGCGACGACGTGGGCGAGCGTGGTCTTGCCCAGGCCCGGCGGGCCGTCGAGCAGCAGGTGGTCGAGGGGTTCGCCGCGCTCCTTCGCCGCGAAGACGGCGATCTTCAGATTGGCGACGACGGATTCTTGGCCTACGAACTCGGGAAAGGTACGCGGCCGGAGCGGGGCGGTGAACGTCGCGTCCTCCGGCTTCCCCTCTCGGGCGATAAGCTCGTCGCGCGAAACTTCGGTCATGAGGTCTCCCGCTGCCGGGCGTAGAGGCGCGCGAGGACCTCCTCCGCGGTCTCACACTCGCGCGCGGCCTCGCCGAGCCCCTCCATCATCGCGGCTATTTCGGCCTTGCCGTAGCCGAGCTGCTCGAGCACCGCCTCCGCCTCCCGGAGGACCTCCACCCGGGAGGGCGGCCCGACCTCCGCGCGTTCCCGGCCGAGCGCGGCCGCGGCCACCTTGTCCTTGAGCTGGTGGATTATCTCCTCCGCGCGCTTGCGGCCTACGCCGGGGAGGAGCGTGAGCGCGGCCACGTCTCCCTCCAGGATGGCCTGGGCCACGCGGGCGAAGGGGAGGGTGAGCGCGCGGGCGGCGGCCTTGGGGCCGATTCCCGAGACCGTAATGAAGTGCTCGAAGAATTCGCGCTCGACGTCATTGACGAAGCCGACGAGCAGCGGCGTGATGCGGGAGGGCGTGGCCAGGAGGTGATAGGAGATGACCAACGCGACCTCGCCACCGGGGACCGTTTCGGCGAGCTGGGCCGCGACCGCGCCGGGGAGCAGAACCTCGTAGCCGACGCCGCCGGCCTCCACCACGAGGCCGTCGCGGCTCTTCTTTAGAACCTTGCCTCGGAGGTAGGAGATCATCGCGAGTTGGCGGGCCGGCCGCGCATGAAGTGCGCGCACAGCGCCACGGCCAATGCGTCCGCCTCGTGCTGGCTGGCCAGCGGTTCCGTCAGGTTAAGGTGGCGCGCCACCATGCGCGCGACCTGCTCCTTGGAGGCGCCGCCCGCGCCGACGACGGCCTGCTTCACGCGCCGCGGCGCGTATTCCACGACGGCGGTCCCCGCGGCCGCGCACGCCTCCAGGATTACGCCCCGCGCTTGCGCCATCTGGAGCGCGGTCTTGGGGAACTCGGCGTGCGAGAAAACCGCCTCCACCGCTACGGCCTCCGGCTGCAGCGCCGCCAGAACCTCCAGCGTGTAGTTCCGTAGAGCCGCGAGGCGCTCCGGAAGCGGGAGCTGGGGAGCGGGCGCCGCGGTGTCCGCGTACAGTTGATAATACGCGCGGTCGCGGCTCTCGACGCAGCCGAAGCCGGAGCCCGTCAGGCCGGGGTCGATACCCAAGATCTTCATTTCACCGAACCTCGCGCTAGTAAAAACCCGCCGCGCCGGCGGGCGTCAACGCCGTCTCGTTAGCCGCCGGCGAGGGCGTCGAACGTCGCCCCCATTATGTCGGCGATACGGCTCGGGTAGCCGACGTTCTCGACGGCGAACGAGAAGAACGCTATCCGTCCGCCGCCGGCCGGCCGCACCATACCGTAGCAGCGGCCGTCGTCCGGGCCGACGAACAACGCTTCCGCTCCCGCGGGGAGGTCGAAGCCGTCGCCCCAGTTGCCGATTACGGTCAGGTCGTTCGACAGCCGATACGCGAGGCGCGGGAGCGTCACCGTCTCGGCGACGGCGACCTCCTCCACCTGCGTGTCGGCCTGGTAGGAGGTAATGCCCAAGGTCTCGCGGCAGAACGCCGTCCGGCCGCGGGAGGCGTCCGAGAGGTAGTTCTGCGATACGAGCCACAAGCGGCCGCCGCCAGCGACGTAGGCGGCCATGGCGGCCTCGTCCGCCGCCGAGATCACCTTAGGCCGCGCGTCCAGGCCGTTGAACCACACTACCAACGGGTAGGGGGCGAGGCGGTCCGCCGGGGGGCCGTCGCGCCCCGCCCGGACGACGTACACCTCGTACGGGACGCCGAGTCGCTCGAGCGCGGCGACGTATTTGGCGTCGACGTCGACGCTGTATTGGTTGCCGTTACCCGGGCCGTCGTCGTCGTCGACGAGCAACACCGGCGCGCCGCCCAAGACCTTTACGAAGGCCGGCTCGCGGCGGGGCGGCGTAAGGTCCAGGCGACGGAAGACGTCGACCACGGCGGCCGGCGGATCCCGTCGCAGGTAGGCGCGGAACGTCCCCGCGTCCGCCGCGGTCCGGAGGATAAACGTCGTCGCGCCCTTCGCCCGGGCGAGGCGGACCTCTTCGATCCGGCCGACGGCGGCGGGGACGACGTCGCCGCGGACCTCCGCGGCCACCGTAAGTACGAGGGTGTGCGGCTCGGCGCCCGCCTCGCACGTGAACGTCGTCGGCCCGTCGAGGCCGACGGTGAATTGGGTATAGACCTCGTAGGCGTCGACGGCGACGGAGCGGACGGTGGCGCCCCCGGCCGCCGCGGCCGCGGCCGCCAGCGCGAGGATTACGAGCGGGAGAGGCGCCGTCCTCACTTCACGACCGCGATCTTACCGGTGTGCTTCTCGCCGGACTGGGTTTCGACGACGAACAGGTAGGTGCCGCCGGAAACCAGGTCGCCGTGCTCGTTGCGGCCGTCCCATTGCAGCGGGTCGCCCTCGAGCGCGATGACCTCCCGGCCTTCCATGTCGAACACTTTCGCGCTCGAGCCGATGGGCGCGCCGGCGAACGTCAGGAGGGGCTGCGGAAGTGAAACGTCGAACGGGTTCGGCGCGGCGTAAATCTCCAACTCTACCGGCGCCTCGCCCCGGACGAGGATGTTGACCGTCGAACGCGAGCCCAGGCCGCCGGCTTCCTCGACGACGATCTGGTACTCGCCGCCGGCGTCGGCCGGAACGCGCCACATTATCATGCCGTCGGTCTCGCCGCCGTACTCGCCGAGGCTTTTGCGCCGGCCGTCCCACTTCAACCACAGGTCGACCGGGTTGGTGGTCATGTTACGCCAGGTGACTTTTACGACCTGGCCGGGCTTCAACTCGGCTCCCTCGGGGGGATTGTTAAGCGTGAGTTCGCCGATACCGGCGGCGGCGCCGGCCAACGCCAACGCCGTAAACGCCCAGATGCGAAGAAACTTCATATCTCTTTATCCCTCCCGCGTTTAAGGGTTTGCGAGCCGGGATTTTCCGTTCCTTCTCTACCGCCAATATAACATAGGGCTTGGGCGCCCGCAAAGGAAAAGCCGCCCCGGAGGGGCGGCATAACTTGCGCAACCGTCCGGCCCGGCAGGTCCTAAAACAATATCCCGAGCGAGAGGCGGTGGGTAGCGCCGAAGATGCCCATGTCGGCATAGGCGTAGTCGGCCTGCAGACCTAGCCGTTCGGAGGGCGAGTACTTGAAGCCCAGGCCGCCGGTCAGGCCGTCCTCGTCGTAGTTCCCCTTGTAGCCAGCGCGCGCCGCCACGGTATCCATGAACCAGTATTCCAGGCCGCTGTTGACGTGCACGGTGTCTCGGTCGTCAAACTTCACCGCGTCCGCCGCGACGGTTAGGCTATTGTTCTCGCCGCCGAAGGGCAGCAGATACGCCGCGCCCCCTCGAATCGCCAGCGGGAGCGGGTCCCCCTCCTGGATGAACTTCATCTCGCCGCCCAGGTGCGCAAGGGAGGCGCCAGCCGAGAGCCCCGGCAGCGGCGTGTCGGCCGTCACGCCAAAGGCCCCCGCGAACGTGGAGGCGCTCTCGACTTCAATCTTCTCGGTTATATACTCCGCCGCTACGCCGACCGAGAGGAAGGGCAGCAGCCGCCGCGCGTAGCCGAACGACAACAGCAGGTCGCTGGCGCTGAATTCGCCGGTGAGCTCGCCCTGTTCGTTGCGGCCTTCGATGGTGCCCAGGTCCACGCGCCCGGCGGAGAACGCGAACGTGCCCAGGTTCAACAACGGGTACGACAGGCCGAGGTATTCGTACCGCACGTCCTCCAGCCATTCGTTGTGGGTGAACGCGACGGCGCCGCGATCGTAGACGGCCAAGCCGGCGGGGTTCCAGTACAGCGCGTCCGGCCCCTCCGCGAGGGCGGCCTGCGCCTCCCCCATCCCGACGGCGCGGGCGCCGACGCCGATTTTCAGAAAAGCGGCGGCCGAGGAGCCCGCCTCCGCGGCGCCGGCGACGCCCGCCGCGACCACCATCGCTACTGCTACCGATATTACTTTACTCATTTCTTTCCTCCACGGCGCCGGAGGGGCCGCCTTCCTAGCCGAGGCCGCGCCATACTCGCCGCGCCACTAAAGTCACCAACGACAATATCAGTACCGCGCCGACGCCGTTCTCTACCGCCAGCGCCAGCTGCGCGGAAAACGTATTCGCCAGAATCGCCGCCGTCCCGGGAAACAGCCCCTCCCACCCGATAACGAAGTAACTCGCGTAGGAGACCAGCGCCGCCGGGACGAACGCGCGTTGGCCCTGGAGATGGATCGCGAGTACGTCCAGTACGAAATACAGGACCGCGAACCAAAACGCGACGTTGAACGTCACCCACCCCAACCGTAACGGGCTGGTGCCGTAACGGCTCGAAAACCGCCACAGCCGGTACACCCACGCCCGCGCGAGCGCGGAGGGGTCGCGGTAGTCCCGGAAGCGGAGCTTGTACTCGCGCCGTTTAAGCTCGAGGCGGGTGCGATACGCGCCGTCCGCGGCCGCGAACTCGCCCCCCCGGGCCAGCAACCGTTCGATTTCGCCCAGGCCGTACCGCACGGCATGCCGCGCCTCGTCGTCCAACTCGTCGTGGAGACGAGAGGCCGCGGCGAAATACTCGTACAACTGTTCAGCCGCGGCGCGACGGCCCGAAGCCAGTTCGGCCGCGAGGCGTTCGTGCGCCGCGCGAAGCTCCGCCGGCCCGACCTCGGTTCTCTCGAATTCGCTCACGTACCGTAACCTAAAATCCTAACACCGGAGGCAAGTTTTGTCAAGTTGGGGCACCCCCACCCTTGACTTTGTGTTAGCATTATGATATACATAGTATAGCATATAGGAAGGGGGCCCCTTAGATGTTGAAAGAAGTAGTGCTTTACCTCGGCCGCCTGGCGAGGGAGCGGTTCTACGGGTCGGTGGAACTCAAGTTCGAAGCCGGCCGGGTCGTATTCGTACGGGTTAACCGCACGCTAAAAGTAGAGGACTTGGCCGGCGGCGGGGAGAAGTAAAAGCGAGCAGGCCCGCCGGCCTGCTCGCCGAACCGTCCAGCCCGGGGCGGTTATTGCGCGAGCTCCAAGCTAGTCCAGTCGAGCCAGAGTTCTACCTTTTGGAGGTATTTCGTCCGAAGCTCGAAGACGAAGGCCTCGTTGACGTCGAAGTTTATCTGGAACGTATAATATTTATCAGGGTCGGGGAAGTCCTTGCGGCGGAGGGCTTTCCCGGTTAATACTTTAAAATCTTCCCGATTGGCCTTGGGCGAACCGGCGACGTCAAGCCACAGGACCTGGTCGTCGTTGTCGGGTAGGCTCGCGGCCTTGAGGCGCCCTCGCGCGATGTAGGCGCCGGGCGCGATCTCCTCGTACGGCCCCCAGGCGACGAATTCGTCGATCTTGGCGCCCCCCGACTTCACGTACAACGACATCTGGTTGGAGGCCGCGGGGTCGGAGGTCAACTCGCCGAGCGTCACCTCCGGGCCCAGCTCTTCCGCCTCGTAGACTTTCCGCAGGGGATTGGCATCCGCGGGAATCGTTTTAACGATCTTGGGGGGTGGGAGGATCTCCTCCTCCTTGGGCGCTTTCTGGCACCCCGCCAACAACGCGAGGGCTAAAACCCCGCCTGCCGCCGCCGTAACGTACCTCATGTTTTACCTCCGAATAATCTCCCGCTTCATTACCAGCGGTTTAGTTGCGGATTTCGATAATCGGTTGCGCCGCCCCGAAAACCTCGCCCACGATCGCCGCCGGCTCTCCCGCCGCCGCGACGTACGTCTGCACCTCGGCCGGCGGCACGAAGACTAGCAGGCCCCCGGAGGTCTGCGGGTCGGCGGCCACGTTCAACAGCGTCGCCGGGAAATCGGGCGCAACGTCGAGGTGCGGTTGCACGAACTTTAAATTCTTCACCAGACCGCCGGGGACGTACGTGTCGGCGAGTTCGCGAACGCCCTCCAGCAGCGGGAGGCGCGAACCGTACAGGCGGATCCCGATACCGGAGGCGCACGCCACTTCCCAGGCGTGGCCGAGCAGGCCGAAGCCGGTAACGTCCGTGGCACACGTGACGCCGGCCGCGGCCATCGCCGCGGCGGCCCCTCGGCTGCTCTGCAACATGCTGCGGCGCGAGGCGGCCTCCGCCTCCGGCGGGCACTCGCCGGCCTTCACCGCCGTCTGGATAATGCCGGTACCCAGCGCCTTCGTCAACACGACGGCGTCGCCCTCCCGGGCGCCGGCGTTCGTAACGAGGCGGTCCGGATGGACCATCCCGAGCGCCGCCAACCCGTACAGGACATCCGGCGACTTGACGGTGTGGCCGCCGGCGAGCAGCACGCCCTCCTGCTCGCACGTCGCCGCGCCTCCGCGGAGTATCTCCTTCAGCGTCTCGTCCGGCAATTCCTCGTGGCGAAAGGCGACGACGTTGAGCGCCAGGAACGGTTCGCCGCCCATGGCGTAGACGTCCGACAGCGCGTTCATCGCCGCGATGCGGCCGTAGTCGTACGGGTCGTCGACGATGGGCGTAAAGAAGTCGACGGTGGCGATGAGGGCTTGCTCGTCGTTGAGCCGGTAAACCGCCGCGTCCTCGCCGTAAGACGTCGCCGCGAGGAGCCGCGGGTCCTCGGGAAGGGGCAGATCCGCCAGGATTTCGGCCAACGCCTCGGCCGGGACTTTGGCGGCTCAACCGGCGGCGGAGGCGCACTCCGTTAAGCGCACCGCGTTTGTCTTTTCGTCAGACATCGAACGTTTATATTAGCACAAAGCGCCGGCGAAATCAAATAATTACGGCTCGGCGCTTGACGCCCCTAGCGCGATAAGGTATAGTACCGTTCAAGGATCGGCCGCCGCGCTCCCGCGGAGGCGAAATATGAAAGGCGACATATTAAAAATTAAGCCGTACCATACCGCCGCGGCGCGGGCGGCGTTCGCCCTCCTCGCGGACGAGATCGCGCCGGCCGCCGGCCGCTTCGTCGTCGCCGTGGGAGGCGAATCCGGCTCCGGCAAATCAGAAATCGCCGCGGAGCTGGCCCGCCTCGCCGCCGAAGACGGCCTCTCCTCGTTAATTCTCCAGCAGGACGACTATTTCCGCCTCCCGCCCCAAACCAACGCCCGCCGCCGGCGGGAGGATTTCGAGTGGGTAGGGCCGGGCGAGGTCCGCCTGGACCTGCTGGACGAACACCTCCGCCTGGCCCACGACCCGGCGGTCGCCGAAATCGAAAAGCCCCTCTCGCTGTTCGAGGAAGACACGCTGGCTTCCGAAACGGTATCGCTGGAGGGCGTCAAGCTCGTTATCGTAGAGGGGACGTACACGGCCTCGCTGTCGCACGCGGACCGCCGCCTCTTCCTCACCCGCGATTACCGCGCGACGGCCGCGGCGCGCGCCGAACGCGGCCGCGAGGCCCAGGACGACTTCCTGGAGCGCGTCCTGGCGCGCGAGCACGAATTCATCGCGCCGCTGCGGGAAAAAGCGGACTTCCTGATCGACGACGACTACTCCGTCACGGCGGTGGAAAAATGACGCTCTCGCGACTCGGCCTGTTCTCGGTCCACGGCTACGTCGAGGCCGAGCCCCGCCTCGGCGCCACCGACACCGGCGGCCAGGTGACGTACGTCCTGGAGCTGGCGCGCGCCCTCGCCGGCCAGGGCGTAGCGGTCGACCTCTATACGCGGCAGTTCGACAACCGCCCGGAGGAGGAGGCGGCGGGGGAGGGCGTTCGCCTTCGGCGGATCCCGTGCGGGCCCTTGGGATTCGTAATCAAGGAGGAGCTGTACCCGTACTGGCCGGAATTCGTCGACCGCTGCGAACGTTATATGGGCGCACACGGTCTCTCCTACGACCTACTCCACTCGCACTATTGGGACGCCGGCTACGCGTGCCGGCTGCTCGCGCCGCGGTTGGGCATCCCGTTCGTCCACACCTCCCACTCGCTGGGCGCCTGGAAACGCGAGCTGATGGGCGGGGACCCGGCGGAGATGGAGAAGCTGTACCACTTCGACGAGCGCGTGGCGGAGGAGAGCCGCGTTTTCGCCGCCGCCGCGGGCCTTACCGTCACCAACCCCGCCTCCGTCGAGAAGTACCGCGAGTACTACGGCGTGGAGGCGGGCCCGAACATGGTCGTGATCCCGCCGGGCGTGAACACCGACCGGTTCAACGCGACGGACGACGGCCGCGCCGTCGCGGCGACGGAGGGGCCCTACCACTTCGCGCTGAGCCGGATCGACACCAACAAGGGCCTGGACTTCCTGCTCCACGCCTTCGCGCGCGTCGCCCCAGAGGCGCCGACGCTACGGCTGGTCATCGGCGGCGGCTCGGCCGAGCCGCAGGAGCGGGAGCGGCGCGTCCGGGAGGAACTCCAGGACGTCGCCGCCACGCACGGCCTGGAGGGCCGCGTGACGTTCACGGGCTACGTTACCGACGACGACCTCCCCTACTACTACCGCCGGGCCGAGGCCTTCGTCCTCCCCTCCAAGTTCGAGCCGTTCGGGATGACGGCGCTGGAGGCCATGGCCTGCGGGACGCCGGTGGTCGCCACCAATCTCGGCGGCCTAGCCCGCTTTCTGGTCGACGGCCGCGACGCCCTCCTGGTGGACCCCTCCGTCACGGAGGAGCTGGCCGGGGCCCTCCGCCGCCTCGTCGTCAACCCGGACCTAGCGGCACAGCTGGTGGCCGCGGGCCACGAGACTATCGCCGGCGAGTTCACGTGGGAGGCCATAGCCCGGAAGCATCTCGCTTTTTACGAGCGATTCGTATGAACCGCCGGCGGGAGGCGCAACGCCGCCGCCCCACCCGGCAAAAGGAGGCCGCGATGGCCGCGCCGCAATGTCTGTTCTGCAACTGGAAGATGGAGAACTTCGGCAACCAGAACGTCGACGACAACTGCCCCGACGAGTGCACCGTCAAGCAACTTAAGAAGCAGGGGACGCGCCTCAACCAGATGACGCTGGTGCAGGGCCGGAAATTCAAGAAGCTCCTCGAGGTCTTGGACGTCCCGCCCGAGAAGTTCGACGCGGCCGAGAAAGAGTAAGCCCCGCCGCCAACGCAGCACGCTAACCGCGGAGGAACGCCATGCCCTCGCTCTTCCGTCAGTTTAAGAGTTTCATGAAGGAGTACAGCGTCTCCGGCGTTGCCGTCGGTATCGTCATGGGTATCGCCGTCCGCGACTACGCCTCCGCGCTGGTAGACGACCTGATCATGCCGATCGCCAACGCCTTTATGCCCGACACGGCGTGGACGGAGTGGGCGTTGACGTTGGGGGAGGTGAAGATCCGCGCCGGCCACCTCCTCTCGGCCTCCATAACGTTCCTCGTCATCTGCTTTATAATTTTCGTCTTCGCGCGGTTGGCCGTGCGGGCGGACCGGAAGTAGGTCTCACAGAAAGCGTAAAAAGGAAAGCCCCCTCCCGGGGGCTTTTTTTCTTGTCCAACTAGGCCTTACGCCGCCGCGCGCCGGCCCGCCCGACACTCGCGGAGGAGCAACGCGACGGCCGCGGCGTACAACAATAACGTCGCCCACGTGATGCACTTCAAATCGTAGAACGCCTCGCGCATCGCCGCGCCCCAGACATCGCCCGACGTCAGGCTGTGCGCTATAAACGAAAGCGCGAGTAACGCGTAGCACGCGATTTTTAGCCCGCGGGAGGGCGTCGCGCGGAGCACGTACAGGACCGCCATATAGGGGAAAACCGTCGCGACGAAGTGGGAGGGCCAGGAGGCGGGCGAGAGTAACGTTCCGGCGAGGATGATTACGGAGAGTTGCAGGCCGCCGACGGCCGCCTCCGCCGCGCCTTCGGGCTGCCGCCGCCGGAGGAGATACGGGAAAAAGAACGGCGCGACGAGCAGGACCGTCACGGCCCAGCGTACGTACGGGAACCACGCCGGCCGGTAGAGCGCCAGGCCGCCGGCGGCGCCGCTCAGCTCCCGCGCGTACACATATATTAACGAGTGGACCGACATGTTGTAGTCGTAGCCGAGGTAGTACGACTCCACCATGCTCGAGCGGACGACCTTGACGTACCAGTCCGTAAACAGCGAGGCGTTCCGCTCCCACCCCAATACGGCCGCCGGGCCTATCAACAACACGACGACAACGACGAGCGCGACGACGATCGCCGCCCAGCGCCGTCTTACGAACAGGTAAGCCAGCACCGGCGCCGTAATGAGCTTCGTGGCGACGGCGCCGCCGAGCAGCGCGCCTCCCGCGAGCCACCGCCGCCGCAGCGCGAAATACACGCCCAGCAGCGACAGCGCCCACAGGACGCCGTTGAGGTGGCCGTAGCCGATATTGTCCATCCAGTACCGCGCGCTGAGCACGGCCGTCGCGAGTACTACCCAGTTGAACCGCCCCTCCCTTAACCGGCCTAGTTTCCGCCGCAACCATCGCCCCAGCGGCTCCGCCGGCTCCTCCAACAGGTAGAGCGAGACCGCGAAGAGGAGGACGAGCGAGGCGAAGTTCAGCGCGAACCACAGCGTCTCCGCCAGGAGGCGCGGCATTAAATGGAACGGGACCATCAGCGCCGCGAAGAACGGCGGATAGAGGTAGCCGCCGCCCACGACGCTGTCGACGTAGGGGTCGCCGCCTGCGAGGACGGCCTCGCCGGCGGCGAAGAAGAACTTCGTGTCGCCGTGGCGCGTGCAGCGGCCGATTTGGAAGACCGCGAAGACGACCACAAAGGCGACCAGGACGACGCTTATAATGAGGCGTTTCATATGTCTCTCTCGGCGGGGGGCCCGCGACGGCAAAGTCGGAAGACTAAAACCAACGCTGCCGCGCATAACGTTAAAACGCGCCACCCGGTACGACTACGGAGCGAGGCGAGCACGGCGCGCGTTGTCCAACTATAAACTGGGGTTCGGCGCTTAGCCCCTAAGAATTCGACCGCGTCGCCGCTCGCCCACAAACCCGATTCGTACCACGCATTAGCTCAACGCGCCCAAGAGCGCCGCGTTACGTTCCCAGCCGACCACGGCCCCCGGCATTCCGCCGGAAAGACGTCGCGGCCATATTTACGAAGATTACGATCAAAACCGCGCATAATATTAACGCGCCGACGGTGACGAGCCGATACTGGGAACCCCTTATCCCAAACTCCCCCAGGTAATCGCCGGTCAGGAAGTTGAGTGCCGCCGCGACGGCGGCCATTGCGACCGTAAGAGTCCGAAGCAATCGGGAGCTTAATCCGCCGGCCAGTTTGAATATGGCCGCGAACGGTAAAAACTCGAGCGTGAAGTAAGTATCCCAGGAAACCGGCGAAATGAGGAGGGCGGCGAGCGCGGTATAAGATATTATCAGGGTATCCAACGAGGCAAGGCCGGACTTTTTCAGACCCTCGCGCGCGCGCCGTATCGCACGGCGGAGGACGTAAGCCGCCCCGAACAACGGCGCTACTAATAACATGGCCGCGTCGCGGCTTAGGATCTCGAACGCGTGGGGGCCCAAGCCGCTACGCGTCTGGTCCCAACCCAGGAGGTGGCAATACTTATAGAAGAAAGCTGCAAGCGATTGATTGGCGGTTGCGGTATAGAAGTAGCGTCCTAAATGCGCGTAAATAAAGGTTACGTCGTACCACGCGCGGAGGCACTCGATATTCCGTTCCCAACCGTAGAGGAGCGCCGGGGCGACCCATAGCGCGGCGACGGTTAAACCGGTCGCGACGGCCGCCTTCCAACGCCCCCTCAAAATAAAATACCCCCCGAAGAAGAGGGCGAATAACTTGGAGGAGGCAGCCACGCCGAGGAGTATGCCCGCCGGCCAAGGTTTGTCGCGCGCGTCGCATACGAGAGCCAACGCCGTTAACGCCCACATAAACGTGTTTACTTGGCCGCAACGGAGGTCGACCAACCAGAATCGCGCCGTTACCACCACGGCGGCCAAAATCACCCAATCGATCTTCCCCTCCCAAGCCGCTCCGGCGCAGCCCCGCAACCACGCCGGAAAGCCGGAAGCCGGCCGTTTAACTAAGTACGTGGCGCCGGCGAAGAACAAGACTAAGGATAAAATATTTACCAACGTCCACAGGCCGGCCGCCAGCGTTTGAGGGATTAACGATAACGGCGAGAAAATCAGCGCGAAAGCCGGCGAACACCGGTACAGCGACCCTACGCCGTCGGGGTAGATATCCTCCGTGTACAGGTCGCCCCCCCGCAAAGCCGCCCGCCCGGCGAAATAATATACGCGGAAGTCGTGGTCGCGGCAATAGTACGCCTCGATTACGACCACGGCTAGCAGCAAGGCTGCCCCGACGACGACTATCACAATTTTCCGCATTGATTTTAGTTCCGAAGATCTTATGCCGGCAAATCTCAGTATTTAAAAAAAACGTAAAAAAAGCCGGCGGTCGTGCGCCAGCGCCGTTTTGTCGGCAAAAAGCCGCCGCCCTTGCGCGGCGTAGGATTCCCGAACGCGACGCGCTGGCCCGGCCGGCCCGATGCGATCCGACCGAGGGGCCGCCGCATACCTACCCCTCGCCGCGTTTTCGCCTCGCCCGTTCGCCGCCTACAACGCCTCGCTGACGACCTTGGCCTGCGTGAAGAGAAGGAGGTAGTCGCGGCCGCCGGCCTTGGAGTCCGTCCCGGACATGTTGAAGCCGCCGAACGGGTGGACCCCGACGAGGGCCGCGGTGCACTTGCGATTGAAGTAGAGGTTGCCGACGTGGCACTCGCGCCGGGCGCGTTCGAGATGCGCCCGATTGCTGGAATACACGGCGCCCGTCAGGCCGAAGACCGTATTGTTGGATATCTTGACGGCGTCGTTGAAGTCGCGGGCGCGGATAAAGGCGAGGACCGGCCCGAAGATTTCCTCCTGGGCCAGGCGGGCGGTGGGCGCGACGTCGGCCACGATGGTCGGGTTGATGAAGTAGCCCTCCGCGGAGCGCTTGTCGCCTCCCAGCACCAGACGGCCTTCTTTTTTGCCGATCTCGATATACTCGAGGATTTTGGTTTCGGCCGCGGCGTCGATGACCGGCCCCATGAAGTTGGAGAAATCGCGGGGGTCGCCCACCGTCACCTTCTCCTTCGTCAGCGCGACGACTTTCTCGAGGACCGTGTCGTATACGTCGTCGGTAACGATAGCGCGCGAACACGCCGAGCACTTCTGGCCCTGGAAGCCGAACGCGCTGGTCATGATGCCGTGGGCCGCCGCGTCGAGGTCCGCGGAGCCGTCGACGATAATGAAGTCCTTGCCGCCCATCTCGGCGATGACGCGCTTGATCCAGAGCTGGCTCTTCTTGGCCTTGGCGGCAAGGCGGTTGATGCGGAGACCGACCTCCTGCGAGCCGGTGAAGGCGATGAAACGCGTCTTGGGATGGCTCACCAGCAGGTCGCCGATGACGCCGCCGGAGCCGGGCAGGAAGTTTACGACGCCCGGCGGCAGGTCGATCTCCTCCAGGATTTCGAAGAACTTGTAGGCGATGGCGGGGGAGGCGGAGGCGGGCTTGAGGACGACCGTGTTGCCGGCGACGAGGGCCGCGGTCGTCATACCCACCAAAATCGCGCACGGGAAGTTCCACGGCGGGATGACGACGCCGACGCCGAGGGGAATATAGTAGAGGTTGTTCTCCTCCCCCGGGTACGGCGTGAGGGGCTGCGGCTCGCCGAGCCGCATCATCTCGCGGGCGTAGAACTCGCAGAAGTCAATGGCCTCCGCGACGTCGGCGTAGGCCTCGATCCAGTTCTTGCCCTCTTCCACGACCATCCAGGCGGCGAGCTCGTAGCGGCGCCGGCGCATTACGGCGGCGGCCTTCAATAGGTAGCGAGCGCGCTCTTCCGGCGGCGTCCAGCGCCACTTGTCGAACGCCTTAGTGGCGGCCGCGAGGGCCTTGCGCGCCGTTTCCGCGTCGCCCTTCGAGAAGACGCCGACGACCTCGCTTGTCCGGGAGGGGTTAATCGAGTTGAATTTGTCGGCGGTCAGGAGGTGTTCGCCGCCTACGACCAGCGGGTACTCGCGGCCGAACTCGCGCTCCACCTGCTGGAGAGCTTGTTCCATCGCGAGCTTCTGTTCAGGCTCCGTAAAGAGCACAATGGGTTCGTTGGTAAAGGGCGGGAGCATAGGCGAGCCTCCATTTTTGACGACATTGGGGATCGGCTTATTGTCGAAGGACACCCATTTTACGCGGGGGCGTTTGGTTTTTCAAGCAAAATCAGGGGCAGCGGGAGGTTTTGTTTGCGCGGCGGCCGTTATTATGGTACAAACTTTCAATCGCAACGAGGCGCGGCCGCCTCCCCGCCGGGGCGCCGTCGGATTCAAGATGAACCGAGTTAAAACAGCGCTAAGCACGTTCTGGGGCCAGGTAGCCCTGTTCTGCCTCCTGACGGCCACGGTGCCGGTGCTCCGCTACTTCCTGCTGCCGATAAAAAACCGGTACCAGCTGAGCCCGTTCTTCTCGTTCGTCGAGCCGTACCTCGGCCCGTTCACGCTCCTGCCGCTCGTCGCGCTGTTCGCGCTGACGTTGTGCCTGCGCCAGGCGCTGCGGGCGCCCGCCGTCGTGAAGTATACCTACTTCACCGTCACTTTCTTCACGTTGACGGTTACCGTCAACGCCGCGCTCGGCGGCCTCCACAACCTCCTCCCGCAGGCGCTGTGGCAATACCTCGCCGACGCGCAGAAATTGTACGTCCACGGCAATTTCCTGCGCGACTACCACCTGCACGTCGAGAGCCTGCACTGGCACGCCACGGTCCACCCCGCCGGCGTGTTCCTGTATTTCTACCCCCTACTGAGAATCTTCCCGGCCCAATCGCAATGGGTCTGGATCGCGCTCGTTAACGCGTTGCTCGCGGGAACGGGCGCGCTCTTCCTTTATCGCGCCGCCGGCAACTTATACGGCGAGAAGGCGCGCGCGCCGGCGGCCCTCCTGTACGTTACCGCGCCGAGTCTCCTGCTCTACGGGTCCACGATTGACGCCGTTATCGCCGCGTACGGCGCGTTCACGCTCTACCTCCTCTCGCGGTACTTAACGCGCGGCCGACTCCGCGACGGCTTCCTGGCCGGGCTTGCCGTGGCCGGCGGCGTCTTCCTCGCATACCAGTTCGGCTTTTTCTGGGTTCTCCTCGGCGTCGGCACGGTCCTCGCTCTCCGGTACGCGCCCCCTCCCGCGGCCTCGGAAGGCTCGCCGGCGGCGAGAGGGAAGCGAGGGTGGCTGGTCGCCTCCGTCGCGGCCGCGGTCGGCGCTTTCGGGGCGTTTTTCGTCGCCCTGTACTTCCTAACAGGGTTCAATGTCGTCGCGGAGTTCATCCATCAGCTCCGCGCCTCCGAGAAGTACTACGGCTCGGGCGAAAACGTCTGGTATCTTTTCAATCGTTACGTGCTGGGCGGGCCGGCCTACGAGGGCCCGCACCGCTCGGCGCTAATGTGGATCCCGGGCAATTTCCTCGCGTTCTTCTTCCTGTTGGGGCCGCCGACGACGATACTGTTCCTCCGCGACTTATGGCGGCGCCTTAAAGAACGGCCGCCGAGGGCGGCCGGGGCGGTATTCTCTATCGCGGCCGCCGCCAGTTTCCTCCTCATCAACTTCTCCGGTTTCACCCTCGCGGAGACGGAACGCGTATGGTTGTTCATGACGCCGTGGTTCCTGGGCGGCGCGGCGTCGTACCTGGAGGAGCGTCGCCCCGACCTCCTCTTCTCCGTTTTGGCGTTTAACGTCCTGTTAAGCGTTGCTTTCGTAACCTTCTTCCGGCCTATCCGGTAACCTCCTCCCCCTCGATAGAATAAAAAAACCCGGCCCAGCCGGGTTCCGAGGCGGAGGAAGGCGTTACCGCCGGCGGCGGTCCCCCCGTATCTGCTCCCAACAAAAAGAGGCAAACGCCGCCGCGAAAATTATCAATATAAAATCGACCGGCAGGCGGAAGCGGAACAGCGGCTTGAGTACGGCGTGGGTTACCAGCGTTATAAGTACCGGCGCTAGGAGCACGAACGCCCGCCCTGCCGGCCGGCGGTACCGGAGGATCCCCACCCAGGCGAAAACCAAAAGTGCGCCCGCCGCGGCCGTCAACGGCAACCGTGCGGGGAGGCGGAGGTCCGGCGCCGGCCGGCACAGCCGGACGAATTTGCCGGGGAGCGACGTCAGAATCGCCCCCGCCTCCCGCCGCCACAACTCCCCGGCCCGCGCCCGGAAAAAGCGCTCGTACGCCACGTCGGCGCACGGCGTCCCCAGGTAAACGCGCGCCTCCCGCTCGAATTCCGGCGATCGCATCAGCTCGACGGAGGAGGGGTGCGCGCCCTCGCCGGCGCGGAAATTGCCCTCGTAAAATATCCGCGCGCCGTTGAGCGTCGCTGGCGTGGGGACGCCGAGGAGGCGGTAGTTCCGGTAGGCCCACATCCCGGTGAGGGCGGCAAAGGCCACGGCCGCCGCCGCGACGACGCGGAGGCGCGTGCGCCACCCGCCGGCCCGAAAGAACGCCAACGCGACGACGAGCGGGACGCCCACCGCCAGAAACGACGACCGGCAAAGCGCCGTCGCCGCGAGCAACAATCCCGCGCCCGCTCCGGCCAGCGCGGACCCGCGCGCCGCGTAATAGTAGACCCACAGCGACGCCGCCAGCAGAAGCGTAGTTAGGGCTTCCGTTAAAACTACGCTCGACGCCCAGATGTAAAACGGGTAGACCGCGAAGAGAGCCGCGGCCCACGCCGCCACGCGGCCGTCGAAATAGACTCGCGCCGTGAAGTAGACGACGACGGCCGTGGCCGCGCCCACCAGGACTTGCGCCGCCACCGCGGAGGCGGGCGCGGCCCCGAATATCTTAAACACGCCGGCGAGGAAGTACGGAAAGACGGGCGGGACCGAACCGAGGAGCCGGCCGTCCGGCAATACGTACCCCACGCCGAGGGCGAGGTTCCGCGCCGTCTCGTAGTAATATACCGCGTCGGCCTCGAGGGCGCGCGGCGCCGCGACGGCGTACGCCGCCCGGGCGAGGAGCGCCGCGCAAAAAAAACCGGCGGGGAGTAGCCATCCCCGCGGGTTCTTCCGGTCTGCTCGGCTCGGCGTCATCTCCTCCGTGGGCCGGGGCGCACGCCGGCCGCTACCCCTCGATTTCCTCCAAGGCTTTCTTGGCCCCCCGGCGGACCTGCTCGTTCTCGTCGCTCTCGGCGAGGCGCCGCAACTTTGCCACCGCCGCCGTTGCTTTGAGCTTCCGCAACGCGCCGCACGCCTCCAGCCGGACCCATTCGTTCTCGTCGTCGAGCGCGGCGAGGAGTGGCTCCGTCGCCCCCGCCTCGCCGAGCTCTCCGAGCCCGTACGCCGCGCTCGCGCGGACCTCCGCCACGGGCTCGTCCCGTAGCGCCGCGACCAACGCCTCCAACGCGCGGTTGTCGCCGATTTTGCCGAGC
Source organism: Candidatus Coatesiibacteriota bacterium (assembly GCA_020356085.1). Taxonomy (GTDB): domain Bacteria; phylum RBG-13-66-14; class B26-G2; order WVWN01; family WVWN01; genus WVWN01. The sequence continues at coordinate 967,141 of CP070633.1, forward strand.
GCCCCCAAGATGAAGCGCTTAACGCCCGTCTCGGCGTACGGCAGTTTAGCCAGCAGAGGGTCTACGGCGCGGGGGTCGCCGATTTTGCCCAGGGCCTCGGCGGCGAGAAGTTGGACCTTCGGATCGCTGTCGTCGAGCGCGTCGACGAGGGCCGGCGTAGCGACGTCGAACCCCATGACGCCGAGGGTGCGGGCCGTGTCGCGGCGCTCCGTTACGTCCTGGCTCTTAAGCAGGTCGAGGAGGTAGTAGATGTCTTGCGGCGGCTTTCGTTCTTCCGCCTCCGCCGCGATGGCAATGGCGGAGGCAAAGAACATGGCCGCTATTGCCAAACCGTAGTAGGTTGATGGCCGTTTCATTTTAACGTCCGTCGAAAAGGCGGCTTATAGACCGGTTGCGGTAGATGGCGTCAATGGCCTCCGCGAAGAGAGGCGCCACGGAGCAGACTTTCACCTTGCCGGCTACGCCGGGCCCCAGCGGAATAGTATCGGTAACGAACAGCGCCTCCAACTGACTGTTCTCGATTTTCGCCACGGCGTCGCCCGCCAGGATGGGGTGCGTAACCACGGCGACGACCTCCAACGCGCCGCGGTCCAACAGCAGGGCGGCGGCCTCCACCAGCGACCCGCCGGTGGATACGATGTCGTCGATCATTACCACGTTTTTACCTTCCACCTCGCCGATTATACTCACCGCTGCCACTTCCGCCGGGCCTTTCCGGTGCTTGTCTACGATCGCGAAGTCGACCGGACCGTCGATACCCGCCTCCTCGCGCATCCGCTCGAGACGGCGGGCGAAGTACCGGGCGTTTTTCACGCCGCCGACGTCGGGCGAGGCCACGACGAGCTCTTCATAACCCAACGCCATCACGGCCTTGGCGAAAATCGGCGCCGCCGTGAGATTGTCGACCGGGATGTCGAAAAAACCCTGGATCTGACCCGCGTGGAGGTCCATCGTCAACAACCGTTCGGCGCCCGCGCGCGTCAATAAATCCGCGGCCAACTTCGCCGTAATCGGGACCCGCGGTTGATCCTTCCGGTCTTGACGCGCGTAGCCGTAATACGGCACGACCGCCGTCACGCGGTACGCCGAGGCCCGCCGCAACGCGTCGATTATTATCATTAACTCCATCAAATTCTCGTTGACGGGCGTGGAGGTCGGCTGGATTACGAAACAATCGCGGCCGCGTACGTTGACCTCTACCTTTACGGAAACTTCGCCGTCGGGAAACCTATCAACCGACATCCGCCCCAGCGCCTCACCCAGCGCCTCGGCCACCGCCCGCGCGAATTCCGGATTACCGGTACCCGCAAATATCAACCGTTGGGGGTCCATCGCCATCTCCTGCTTTTATAAAGGAAAATCTGGGGCGGGTGGATTCGAACCACCGAATGCGGGTTCCAAAGACCCGTGGCTTACCACTTGCCGACGCCCCAGTACTCTCCACTTTTGCGGGGGTAATATTATATATACTAAATATACTATATAACTATATGTTGTACTAGTTTCAAGTAAAAACCGAATAGCGTGTAGAAAGTAGAGTGCCTATATTGGGGAATACTTCGTACCGAAAGGTTTAGGGCTTATGCGGCGCGGGCCGAGGAGTTGTTTAAAATTTGAAAAGAAGAGAGGGCGGAAAGGGGGGAGAACTGGGTAATTGCTGGGAGGAAGGAGGTAGAAAACTGGAGAGCTTAAGTTTATAAATGGCACGTAAGGAGGAAGCCGCGTCGTTTTCCCCTGTTATTTAAAACCCGGCCTTAGTTCGCGGCCGGGCCCAAACGGTCAAGGTTTCTTTCGAGGTCTTTTAAAATTTTAACGGTCTTCTCCTCCGCGGAGGCGACCGCGCCCTCGATCTTGGAGATCGAGTAGAGGACCGTCGTGTGGTCGCGGTTTCCGAACGCCAAGCCGATGTCGGCGAGGGAGGAATTCGTTTTCTCGCGGCACAGGTACATCGCTATTTGGCGGGCGCGGGCGACGTTCGCGCGGCGGGTTTTGGATATGAGGTCGCGGCGGCTGAGGTTGAAGTACTTCGCGGTAGCTTCCTGGAGCTGGTCGAGGGACAGCGATAGGCGGCGCTCCTCGGGGACCAGCTCGTTTAAAATGTCTTGGGCGAGAGCGAAAGAAACGGAGGTCCCGGTGTGTTGGGCCGTGGCGAACAAACGATTCAACACACCCTCGATCGCGCGGATGTTGGTGGTCAGGCGCGTGGCGATGAGGTCGGCGACCTCGTCGGATATGGCGATGTGTTTCAGCTCGGCTTTGCGCGCTATAATGGCGCGGCGCGTCTCGTAGTCCGGCGCCTGGATGTCGGCGATGAGGCCCCACTCGAAACGCGTGCGGAGGCGGTCCTCCACCTCCGGGATATCGCGCGGCGCTCGGTCGCTCGAGAGCACGATCTGGCTGCCGGCCTCGTACAGCGCGTTGAAAGTATGGAAGAATTCGACCTGCGTCCCCTCCATCCCGGCGAGGAACTGGATGTCGTCAACGAGGAGAAAGTCAACGTTCCGGTATTTCCGGCGGAACGCGTCGGTGCGGTTGTTCTTCACGGCCGCGATCATCTCGTTCATGAAATGGTCGCACGAGAGGTACGAGACGCGGATGCCGTTGCCGCGGCCCAGCGTCTCGTGGCCGATCGCGTGCAAAAGGTGCGTTTTGCCCAGGCCGACGCCGCCGTAGATGAAGAGGGGGTTGTAGCGGGCCCCCGGATTCTGCGCGACCGCGCGGGAGGCGGCGTGGCAGAACGAGTTCGACCGCCCGACTACGAACGTGTCGAACGTGTAGAGCGGATTTAATTTCGAAACTTTGGGGGCGGGGTACTTGGCCGCGTCGTCGTCGCGGGAGGTGTTGGCGAGGAAGAGCCCCTCTTGGCCCACCACGGCGCGGAGTTCGACCTTAACCTCCGGCCCGAGCAGTTCGCGGGCTTTCGCCTCCAATAGGCCCAGATATTTCTCGGTAATAAATTCGCGATAGAGGTTGTTGGGGACCTCGAGGTGGAGGGTGTCCCCGTCAACGCCGCGGCATGTGACCGGCCGTAGCCACGTTTCGCACTCCTTGCGGTCGAGCTCCGCAGCGAGGCGCTTATAAATATCGCGCCAGACGCGGGCTCGTGAGGATGTCGACTTAGCCACCTCTCCTCCTCCTACCTCCTGGCGGCCGCGGGTTTTCCACAATCATTACGGTGCAACGAAATGCGGCCTGGCGCGCCGAAGGGCGGTTGCGACGGGTTAAGCCGCCGCGATACCGGCTATACCGCCTCCCCGCAGAGTCGGCGATCCAGCCCGGACGGGTCGAGCGACCGGCCTTCAACGGACGTAATCGACTCGGATTACAGAGGGTTACGGCTCTAGTCATGACGCGGTATTGAAAATGGCGGTTAAAAACGCCTGCCAGGTTTTCCGGCAGGGGCGTCGCGCCCGATTTTTAACTTCGCGGGACCGAAAGCAAGGAGGGGACCCCGGACGACTTTTCAACAGCTTATCAACAAGTAAAATCAGGCACTTACGACGCTCCCTAATATACCATAACGGCCGCCGATTGCAAGAAAAAAATGTAGCGACTACGGTTTCGCTCCGACGAACGCGTTTGACTCCCCTCCCGGAACGTGTTATTTTCCTGCGGGATAGGCCGAACGTAAAAAATGGATACGTGCGTTTCTTTTTCCGGCGTAAGTAAGGTTTTTACGGGGCCGGTATCGCTTTGGCGGCCGTGGGCGCCGCGGCGCCGGACGGAGGCCCTGGCCGACGTCGACGTCGACGTCGGCTTCGGCGAAGTCGTTTGCCTGGTGGGGCCCAACGGCGCCGGGAAAACGACGCTACTCAAGATCGCGGCCGGCGCGGTCCTCCCGGACCGGGGGCGCGTCCGCGTCAACGCCGCCTCCGTCGGCTTCGTCGCCGGCGGCGAGCGGAGTTTTTATTGGCGGCTCTCGGCCGCGGAGAACTTGCGGTTTTTCGCGGTCCTGTACGGCCTGCCCGCGCGGGAGGTCGGCGCCGGCGTCGCGCGCGCGTTGGCGAGGGTCGGCCTGGCGGACCGGGCCCGCGACCCGGTCCGGGCTTATTCCTCCGGGATGAGGCAGCGGCTAGCTTTCGCGCGGGCGCTGTTGGTCGACCCGGCGCTGCTGCTGGTAGACGAGCTGGCCGGCGAGCTGGATTACGCGACGACGCTCGCGCTGGCCCGGTTCGTGCGCGACGACCTCGTCGGCGGCGAGGGGCGGAGCGCGCTGGTCGCCACGCACCAGCTCTGGCTCGCGCGGATGATCGCCGACCGCGTCGTCGTGCTGGCCGGGGGCCGGGTAGTGGCAGCGGGGCCGCCGGAGGCGGTCCTGGGGGTACCGGCTGCGCGGTACGGCGCGCGCCTCCCGCGGGAGAACGAAAGCGTAATCGCCGCGCTCGGGGGACACGTAGCCGACGTCGCCGTCGAGGCCCGAGCGGGAGGGGTATTCGTATCCTTCACCGAACCGGAGGAGGCGGAGGCCCTGGCCGCGGCGTTCGAGGTATTGGCGGCGGCGGGGGCGTCGCGCCCGGTTCGGATCGCCGGGGAGGCGGAAACGGCCTATTTAGCGCTCCTGAGCGGGAGGGGCGATGTTTAGGTTCTTGCGGATCGGCGCGGCTTTTCTGAGGCGGGATTTCCTGAATCTCGCCTCCTACCGGTTGTCGTTCCTGATGGGATTCGCCTCGTTGCTGTTCTATTTACTGATCTTCTTCTTCGTGGGGCGGGTTTTCTCCGGTTTGGGGTCGAGTTACCTGGCGCGGTACGGCGGCGAATACTTCCCGTTCGGCGTCGGGGGGTTGGCCATGCAGAGTTTGGTGGGGGCGGGACTGGGCGGCCTGTCGCAGGTCATCGCGCAGGAGCAGTATTTGGGGACGCTCGAGCCGCTGCTGGGGCGCCGGGGCGGAGGGTTCCGGTTGCTCGCCGCGGCCTCGCTGTCGCGCTACCTGATTTCCTCCGGCCGCTTGCTGGCGTACCTGGTCGTGGCCGCGCTCCTCTTCCGCGTATCGTTTCGCCTCGCCGGCGTCCCGCTGTTCGTAGGCGTCACGGCGCTGACGGTGGCGGCGTACTTCGGGCTGGGGATGCTGTCGGCGGCGGTCGTCCTGGTTTTCAAGCAGGGCAATCCGATAAACCTGTTCTTCGGCCAGCTGGCCGCGCTCCTCTCGGGCGTGTTTTTCCCGGTGGAGGTCTTGCCGGCGTGGCTCCGGACGGTGGGGTCGTTTATACCGCTCACCTACGCGTTGCAAGTGGGCCGCGCCGCGCTCTTGGGGGAGGCTGCCCCGGTTTCGGCGCAGCCGCTCCTCTACCTGGCGGCGTTCGCGGCGGCGGCGCTCGCCGGCGGCGCGCTCAGCTTTCGGTGGGCGCTCGCGCGGGCCAAGCGCGACGGGTCGCTGGGTCAGTACTGATGGCGCAGCGCGGGGACGCCGGGGCCATGCGGTTGATAGTCAGCGCCGACGATTTCGGGGCCTCGGCCGCGATAAACCGCGGCGTGGCGCGGGCGTGCCGGGAGGGGATCGTGACGTCGGCGTCGTTGATGGCGGGGGGCGAGGCGTTCGAGGAGGCGCTGGCGCTCGTCGACGACTTGCCGCAGTTGGGGGTGGGCGCCCACCTCACGTTGGTCGCGGGCCGGGCGGTCCTCCCGCCGGCGCGGGCGCCGACGCTGGTGTCGGGGGACGGTTCGCTGCCCGCGGAGGCCGGCGCGTTTGCGCGGTCTTTTTTCGGGGGGAAGATTACGCTCGCCGACGTCCGGGCGGAGCTCGGGGCGCAGCTGGCGCGCCTCCTTGCGGCGGGCGTCCGCCTCACCCACCTCGACAGCCACCAGCACCTTCACCACCTCCCGGGAGTGGCGGCGGTCGTGGCGGAGCTGGCCCGCGAATTCGGCGTCCGGGCGGCGCGGCTCGGCCGCTGCCGGTTGCGGCCGCGCGGGCCGCGGTGGTGGGGGCGCCAGCTGGGCTTGCGGTTCGCGGCGGAGGCGTTCGGCCGCCTCGCGCGGCGGGCCGGCTTGCGGACGCCGGACGGCCTGGTGGGGCACGCGTGGGCCGGCCGGCTGAAGGCGGACCGCCTCACGGCCGTGATGGCCGAGTTACCTCCCGGGACGTGGGAACTTATCTGCCACCCGGCGGAGGCAGGGACCGAGGCGGAGGCGGCGGAGGGTTACGACCGGCCGGGGGAACTCGCCGCGCTTACCGCGACGGAGGTCGCCGCGGCGCGGGAGGAGTACGGCGTGCGCCTTATAAATTACGCCGCCCTCTAGGGGGCGGCGGCGTAATATTAAGCGGTCCACCTTGCGGCGGGCCGTTTTTTTGTTACCGGAACAGCGCCTTGACGCGGCCGAGGGAGGCGGGTTCGACCGTGACGCCGCCGTGAATGTCGGAGTTAGTCGCGATCTCGTAAATGAAGCGGCCGCCCGTGAAGGTCGAGACGAACAGGCTCCGGACGCCGTCCCGGTCCCGGCCTTGGCAGGCGCCGCCGACGTACTCGTCGTTAACGTCGAACGTGAAGCTCGCCAGCCGGGCGCCGGAGGCGGAATACGCGCGCGCGTCGAAGTGCGGCCGCCCCGAGACCAGCCAGAGGCTCCGACCGTCGAAGGCTAGGCCGTGGTTGACGGCGTGGTCGGCGCGGAACGAGCCGACGACGGCGCCGTCGTGGGTCATCCGGTATACGTGCCGCGAGTCGTAGGAGGAGGCGTAGAGATACGAGCCGTCCCAGGTCAGGCCGTTGACGTGGACGCCGGGGTCGAACGGGGAGTCGAATTTGTTGCGGAACTCCCCCGTCCCCGCGTCGAGGGCGTATATTTTCGCGCGTTTTTGCGCGCTCTCTAGATCGGCGGCGAGGTAGAGCCGGCCCGGCCGCCAGGCGAGGTCCATCGCCCAGTTGACGGAGGGGGGGCAATTGAAGGAGCCGACGACGCTCGCGGCGCTCGTCTTCCCGTCGTAGGTGAACTTCGTGAGGCGTACCTGGTACAGGCCGCGGTTGTCGGCGACGGCGTACGTTGCCGCGCCGTCGAAGGCCAGGCCGCGGGGGCCCTGGGAGGAGACGCCGGGCACCAGGAAGCTGGCGAGGATGTTTCCTTGCGCTGCGGCGGTCCCGGCCGTCGCGAGCAGCGCGGCGGCGAAGCCGAGTCGCCAAGGGTTGCGGTTGCGTCGGATCGAGCTCCTCATACGCGTACCCCCCCTATTATACCTCCCGGCGGCGCGGCCGTCAAACGGTCACGGCCCCGGCGTTCCGACGTAGGCGCCGGACGCCAGGTCGCCGGCGGAGGCGAAGTCCTCCGCCCGCGCGCCGACCGCCACGCACGCGTTGCGCGGGAGGCGGACGCCGGGCGGCACCGCGCTCTCGCGGCCCACGACGACCAGGCCGGAGGTCATCTGCTCCGAGTAGTACTCGTTAGGCGTTAGCTCCTCCCCGAACCCCACCGTGCAGCCGTCGCCGACGACGGCCTCCTTGTCGACGACGGCGCGGTCGAGGCGGCAGTCGGCGCCGAGGCGGCACCCGTCGAGTACGATCGACGACTCCACTACCGTCCCGGGGCCCACGGTCACGCCGGGAAAGAGGAGCGAGTTGCGGACCGTCCCGTGGACGCGGCACCCCTCCGCGACCAGCGAGCGCGAAACGGCGGCGCCGGGGTAGTACCGCGCCGGCGCGAAGTCGCGGCTCGGCGTGCGAACCGGCCACTCCGAGTCGTAGAGGTTGAAGTCGGGGAGGTCGACGAGGAGGTCCATGTTCGCGTCGAAGTAGGCCTCCAGCGTCCCGACGTCGCGCCAGTAGTCCTCGTAGATGTAGCAGTAGACGCGGTACTCGTCGATCAGGGAGGGGAGGAGGTGGCGGCCGAAATCGGTTCTCCCCTCCGGCACGCGGGTCATCGCCGCGAAGAACGCCTTCCGGGTGAACAAGTAGATCCCCATCGAGACCATGTCGGATTTCGGCTCCGGCGGTTTTTCCTCGAAGCCGTCGATGCGGCCGTCGGGCGCAAGCTCGAGCGTGCCGAAGCGCGTGGCGTCGGGGCGGGGAACGCGCAGCGTCGCGACGACGACGTCGGCCTTTTTGGCCTCCAGGAGGCGCCGCAGGAGGTTGTAGTCCATGGCGTAGACGTGGTCGCCGGCGAGGACCAGGATGTGTTCGAAGGCGCGGGCCTCGACGTAATGGCGGTTCTGATAGCAGGCGTCGGCGGTCCCCTTGTACCAGTCGGAGTCGACGCGGCCCAGGTGCGGTTGGAGCAGCTCCACGCCTCCCCGGCTCCGATCGAGGTCCCAGGCCCGGCCGATGCCGACGTGCTTCATAAGTGAGCGCGGCCGGTACTGCGTCAGAATCGCGACGTGGAACAGGCCGGAATTCACGCAGTTGGAAAGCGTGAAGTCGATGAGGCGGTACCGGCCGCCGAAGGGGACGGCCGGTTTGGCCCGGCGCCGGGAGAGTTCGGCCAGGCGCTCGCCCTTGCCGCCGGCGAGGATAAAGGCCAACGTAGCGCGCATAAGCTCCTGTATTGTACTAAAAAACAGGTGTTAGACAAGGATAATCCGCCACGGCCGGGCTCGGCCAAGGTAGAGAAGGAGCTGTAAACTTGACTATAATTATGAAGTATAAGCCCATTTTTTTCTTGACTCAGGGGTGATTTTTAGTTATAAGGATTAAAGTACCCGTTAGGGTACGCCAAGGTTCAGAGGAGGAGCGCGGGGTAAACTCGCGTGCTTTGAGAGAGGGGACTCGGAGGGAGCCCCACGGGGCGACTCCAGATACGATACCGGGCCGGGCCTTTAGGCCGGCCCGGTTTAACATACTTCGCGCCCGGCGAGGGCGAGACAGGACCCTTAAAAAAGCGGCCCCCGGTGGGGGCCGCTTTTTTAAGTTCGGGCGTGGCGTTAGTTAAACAGGGACTTAACCTTGCCGAGCGACGTCGCCGACACGCCGGGGAAGTTCCGGTATTCGTAGATCACACCGTTTTTTCCTACGGCCCAGCCGTGCTTCTCGTTAATCATGGTCATGCCGGAGAAGTCCTTGGTCGTCGAGGGGTAGATGGGTACCTTGTTCCATTGCACGCCGTTGTATTTGAGGACGACGCCACCGTCGCAGACGGCCCAGCCGTCGGTGGGGCCGTTGAAGGCCATCTCGCGGATCGTGGCGTTGGTGGGCGTGTAGGTCTTAACCCACGTCACGCCTTCGTAGTGGTAGAGGCTGCCGTTCGTGCCGCCGACCCAGCAGTTGTTGGCGGAGAGGGCGTAGATGCAGTAGAAGTCGTTGGTGGTGGTGGTGCTCACCGAGTTCCACGCCGTACCGGTGAAGTGGAAGATGCGGCCGTTGTCGCCGCAGAGCCACCCGTCGGTTCCGCTCGAGAAGTAGATGTCGTGGAAGGGAAGCGTGATGCCGAGGTTCCACCGGCTCCACGCGCCGTTCCACCGCCACAGTTGGCCACCGGCCCCGGCCGCCCACGCTATGGTGGTGCTGCCGGGGGGAACGGAGACGGCGTACATGTTCCGCGTGGTGGGCACGTTGGCGGCCGCCCAGGTCGTACCGTTGAAATAGGTACCGGCGCCCCGGTAGCCGACGGCCATCCCGAAGTTCGCGGCGCCGAAGGAGACGTCCTGCAGATATTGCGTCGGCCAGTTTGTGAATTTCGTCCACGTGCCGTTGCGATAGCGCAGGATCTCGCCCCAGTATCCGACGGCCCAACCGTTTCTGTCGTTGACGAACGAGAGGGCGTTGATGTCGAAGGTGGTAGGCGATTCGAACTCGTACCACCCGTTGCTCGCGAAGCCGGTGCCTACGGCGACCGCCAGCAGCGCCACTACCGTTACTAAAACAGCTCGCTTCATTTAGGACCACCTCCCGGTGAGGGTGTTGGGAATCGCGTTTACGCCCCGCTTCGCCTCCCGCCCGGCGCCCGTCCGGGGAGATATTGAAGCGGTGGCTGTGAACTTACACCTCTCAATCGACCAAAATCCTAAATTACTTTTAGCTCGTTGTCAAGCGTTTTTTTGGGAAAGCGGCCATACTGAACACCTTACGGGTTCTGACTTAAAGTTATTTTTTAAGCGCTCACGCCCGCGGAGGTACCGTTGGCCAAAGTCCGGTCCGGCAACGCGGCGAGGTCGCTCTCGCCGACGCCTAGGTCTAAGAGGCAATTGCGGCCGAGGCGGAACCCGGGCGGGATTCGAACGCGCTTGCCGACCAGCGTCAGGCCGCGGCTGAGCTGCTCCGGGAAGTCCGCGTTGGGCCGCGCCTCGCCAATATCCTCGCCCACCCGCGCGCCCGCGCCCACGCGGACCAGCTTGTCCAGCACGGCGCGGTCGACGGAGGCCCCCGCCTCCGCGGTTGTCCCCTCCAATAAAATGGAGTTCGTCACGACGGCGTCGCGCTCGACGTAGACGCGGCGGAAAAGGACGGAATTCTCTACGCGGCCGTTTACTATAGAACCGTCGGCGACTATCGAGTTTTTAACGTCGGCGCCGGGGCCCAGCTTAACCGGCGGGTCGTCGTGCAGGTGGGTGTAGAGGGGCCACGCCGGGTCGTCGAACGCGAACGGCGGCTCCTCCGCCAGGAACTGGAAGGTCACGTCGTAGTATTCCTCGACCGTATCGATGCGCGCCCAGTAGTCGTCGAGGCGGTAGGCGGCGGCCGCGTTCTGTTCTATAGCCGGGACCACCAGGTCTTCGGCGATCGCGGAGCCGCCGCGGCGGATCATGTCGCGAAGGAGGGTGAGGAGGAAAGGGCGGGAGAAGACGTAGATCGACAGCGAGGCGAAGGCGGTTCCCTCCGCCGGCGGTTCCTCGCCGTAGGAGGCGACGGCGTGGCCGCGACCCGTTTTAATTACGCCGTACCGCCGGGCGTGCGCGACCGGGAGGTCCTTGCCGACGACCGTAACGCCCGCGCCGGAGGAGGCGTGGAAATCCAGCAGCGGCCGGTAATCCATTTTATACACGTGTTCGGCCGCCAGCACCAATACCTCGTCGAAGCCCTCGTCGTCGAGCACCTCCAGGTTCTGCGCGAGCGCGTCGGCCCGGCCGCGATACCACTGGCTCTCGCCGCCGGTGTAGTAGGGCTCGAGGAGGCGCACGCCGCCGTCGCGGCGGTCGAGGTCCCACGGCTTGCCGATGCCGACGTGCGTTTTGAGCGACTCGGGGAGGTACTGCGTTAGGATGCCGACGTCGGTCAGGCCGGAGTGCGTACAGTTGGAGAGGGGGAAGTCGATGAGGCGGTACTGGCCGCCGAAGGGGACGGAGGCCTTGGCCCGGACGCGCGAGAGCGCCAGCAGGCTGTCCGCCCGCCCGCCGGCCAGGATCATCGCCGCCACGCGCCGCATCGTCACGGCGCCTCCTTTACCCTGTGATACGATATTAAATTGATACGTATCAGGCCCTCCGGAGGCGGTTTGCGGCGGCCGGCGCTCAAGACCCGCCCTTCCCGAAGATCTCGTCGACCAGACGGCTCAGGTCCTCCGCGCTGTAGTAGTGAATGCGGATGCTGCCGCGTTTGCCGCTCCCGGTGAGGGTGACCTTCGTTCCGAACCGCTTCTCGAGGCGGGAGGCGAGGGAGG
>CP070633.1:978752-994327 GCA_020356085.1 Candidatus Coatesiibacteriota bacterium
GGCGTTGGACGAGATCCGTTCGGGCACCTATAAAGACCTCGGCGCTGCGACGGCGCCGTTCAATGCGTTTCTTTTCCTGCGGGGTTTGAAGACGCTTCCTCTCCGGATGGACCGTCATTGCAGCAACGCGCAACAAGTCGCCGAGTTCTTGGCGGGCCACGATAAGGTTCAGAAAGTTTATTATCCCGGCCTGCCGGACCATCCGGGATACGAGATCGCCCAAAGGCAGATGCGGCTATTCGGCGGCATGGTGGGATTCGACGTCGGGAGTTTCGAAGCCGCGAAAAAGTTCCTCGACGGGCTCGCGGTATGCGTCCAGGCTGTAAGCCTGGGAGACGTGCTGACGCTGATCGAACACCCGGCCTCTACGACGCACCACGCTTACCCGGCCGACGAGCTGGCCGACGTGGGTTTGAGCGAGGGGTACGTCCGCATCTCGGTCGGGATCGAAGACGCCGGCGATTTGATTAACGATATCAAGGAAGGTCTTGATAGGATATAACCCCGAAGCGAAAAGAAAAGCCGCCCTCCGGGGCGGCTTTATTCGTGGCCTTTTTCGCAGTCCGACGGGAGCTCGGCGTCGCTCGGCGGCCGGCAGTCGGAGGGACGGGAGCCGTAGCGGCACGAGCGGCAACAGCCGGGCGTATCGCCGCGCGCCTCCCGCCGGAGCCACCAAAACGCGGCGGCGCCTCCCACGACTACGGCGGCTACGATGATAATTACCTCTACCATAACGGCCGGTCGGTTACCCCCAGCCGAGGAGGCGGCCCCCCTGGTACACGAGCACGGCGGCCGCCCACCCGACGATTAACGTATACGCGACGGCGAAGAGCGTCCAGCGCCACGAGCCGGTCTCGCGGCGGATGACGGCGATCGTCGCGACGCACGGGATGTAGAGGAGCGTCATTACCATATAGGCATAGGCCGCGAGCGGCGAGAAAGTAGTACGTAAGGCGGAGGCGAGACCCTCGCCGCCGACGCCGTAGAGGACGCCCAGCGTGGAGACGACGGCCTCCTTGGCGCCGATGCCGGCGAGCAGCGCGACGGCGGGCCGCCAATCGGCGAAACCCGCCGGCGCGAAGAGGGGAGCGAGCGCGGCGCCGGCGGTCCCCAGGAAGCTGTCGCGGCCGGCGTACGCGACGCCCGGCGGGAGATTCGCCAGCCCCCACAATAGGACGGAGGCGGCCAGAATAATGCCGCCGGCGCGCTTCAGGAATTCCCAGCTGCGCTCGCCGGCGTGGAGGAAGGCGCCCCGTAGCGTCGGGAGGCGGTACGGCGGCAGCTCCATGACGAAGTGGGCCGATTCGCCGGGGAAGAGCACGCGGCTGAATACTTTCGCCGCGCCGACGGCGAGTACGATCCCGAGCAGGTACAACGACCAGACGACGAGGCCGCGCCGCCCCGGGAAGAACGCCGCCCCGAACAGCACGTAGATCGGAAGGCGCGCCGAGCACGACATCCACGGGATAACCAACAGCGTTATCATTCGTTCCCGTCGCGAGTCCAGCGTCCGCGTCGCCATTATCGCCGGGACGTTGCAACCGAAGCCGAGGATCAGCGGGATGAAGCTTCGGCCGTGGAGGCTCAGCCGGTGCATGAATTCGTCCATAACGTACGCTACGCGGGCCATATACCCGGAGTCCTCCAGGAAGGCCAGGACGAGGAAGAGCAGGAAGATGTTGGGGACGAAGACGGCGACGCTGCCGACGCCCCCCAGCACGCCGTCGACCAGGAAACTCGCGAGGAGGGGGGAGAGGGGCTCAACGCCGGCCGCCACGCGCGAGCCGAGGGCCTGTAGGCCGGCTTCAAAGAACCCCACTATCGGCTCGGCTACGGTAAAGGTCAACTCGAACAACCCGTAAGCAACGGCTAGGAAGAGCGGGATCCCCAAAAGGCGGTGCGTGACGACCCTATCGATCCTGTCGGAGGCTGTGAGCCGCACGGGAGAGGGGCCGCGGAGGCGAAGGACGTCGCGGAGCAGGCCGCGGATGAAACCGTACCGGTAGTCGGCGACGGCGACCTCCGCCTCCTCGCCGATTACGCGGCCGAGGTGGTCGCTTACGGCCATGGCCTCCTCGACCAGGGCGCCGCCGCCCGGTATTTCGCGGACGGCGACCTGGACGTTGTCGTCGCCCTCTAATAGCTTCAAAGCCGTCCACCGGGGCCGAAGGGCCGGCGCGAAGCCGCGGAGATTGGCCAGGTCGCCGGCCAGTTCGGCGAGGTGGGGTTCGATCTCGGAACCGTAGCGGAGTTCCAAAGGGCGCGCGCGCCGCGGGTCGCGCGCGACGGCCGCGATAGCGGCGCGGAGGTTTTCGAGCCCCCACCCGGAGGTCCCGACCGTGGGTACGACCGGAACGCCCAACAGTTCGGATAGCTTTGCCGGATCGACGTCGTACGTCCGTTGGGCCCGGTCGAACATGTTAAGCGCCACGACGAGGGGGGCGCCGATTTCGAGGAGCTGCGTAGTGAGATAGAGGTTGCGCTCGAGGTTGGAGGCGTCGACGACGTTTACGACTACCTCCGCCTCCTCCGCCAGGAGGAAATCGCGCGCGATGACCTCGTCGAGGGAGTACGCGCCCAGGGAATACGTGCCGGGGAGGTCGACGACGTTGAACGTTTCGGCGCCGTAGCGGTAAGTCCCCTCTTTGCGCTCGACGGTCACGCCGGGCCAGTTGCCGACGCGTTGGCGACCGCCGGTAAGGCCGTTAAACAGCGAGGTCTTGCCGGCGTTCGGATTGCCGGCCAACGCTACGGTTATGGGAGAGTGCGCAACCACAAGTTAGGCGGCCCTAACTAGGGCCGTAAATTTTTTTACCGGTGGGGGCAGTTTTCCTCGGCGCAGCCTTCCGGACAAGGTTCCTCTTCCGCCCGAGAGGCCAGGATTTTGGCGGCGACGCCCCGGCCCAGCGCGAGGCGCGAGCTGTTGAAACACAGCTTCACCGGCCCGTGTTTGTTGGCCAATAGGTAGAGGTCGGCGCCCGGGACGAGGCCTAACGCCAGGAGGCGTTGTTTCAGGCCGCGGCCGGCGTCGATTTTAACTATCCGCAACGTGGCGCCAACGGCGTGGTCGAGCAGCGATTTAATTTCTTTGGCCGTGGCCTAACCTCCGGAGGTGGCGCCTCGTTTTCGCGGGCGCCGGGTTTTTTTCAAGCCGGCTACGTAGGAGGTGAGCCGAGCGGTCGTTTCGGGGCTCAAGCCGTGCTCCAGCACGCACGCCTCCCGGTTGGCCGTAGCGTGGGGGACGCCGAGAATCTCCTCCAGGAATTCGAGCCATATTCTGTGGCGCCGCCGTATTTTACGCGCGGCGGCGAGGCCTCGGGCGGTTAACTCGACGCGGCCGTAACGGGGCGACACGGCCAGGCCCTTTTCTACAAGCCGTTGGACGGCTTGCGTTACGGAGGCCTTGGCGACGCGGAGGCGCCGCGCGATGGCCGATACGCGCACGGGCGGCTCCAGCTCCAGTATCGCCTCTAAGTAGTCTTCCAGGGCCGGGGATAACATAAAAAACCTTGCGCTATTTGTTAGTTAAGCCTAACATATTTGGGCAGGTAAGTCAAGTTTCATTTCTCGGTGGAGGAAGGAAGTAAACGAGGGGAGGGTTGGAAGGTAACGAGGGGAGCCGTAAGGTCGATTCCGATCGGTGCTCGCGGGGGGCGGTTAAATCCGGCCGAACGTTACGGTTAAACCCTCGGCGGCATCCTCGATTGCGAGCGGCCCCAGTTCGAACGGGAGGCGTTCGCGGTAGAAGAGGGGGCCGATTTGCGTATTCAGGTACCGCACGCCCGCAGCGGGGAAGGGGACCGGGCCGAGGGCGAGCCGGCGGCACCGGAGGCGGATTTGCCTTCCGTCGTCGGCGAGGGTAACGGCGCTCGAAACGGGGAGGCCGCGGTAACGGCCTTTTACCTCCAACGCGCCGTACCGCCCCCGCAGTTCGGCAATCGCGAGTCCGGGGCACTCTCGTTCGAGTTGGCGCGCGAATTCCTGTTCCCGTGGGCGGAACGTGGCGGCCATCGATCCTATTGCGAGGAACTGTAGCTCTTCCGGGTGGGCCCACGGGTTGACTGCGACGTCGCGGAGTACTAACTCCAGGTCTCCCACCGGGAGGCCCATTAACGTGGCGGCGGCGGCGCGGAGGCGCAGTTCGGCGTACTCGCCCTTCTCCGGCCGGCGCGGCTCGAGCGTTACGCAAGGGTTACGGACTTCGCGCAGTAACCAGGGGTAAGCGCCGAGGTGGGCCTCGACCATAATACCGGCGTCGAGTTCGAACCCGGGGCGCCGGTCGACGGCGCGGCCGTACAACGTTGCGGCGATCCCGCCTTCCATTTCGTAGGAGGCGAGGGGGGCGTACGCGCGGCGGAACCATCCCGGGTTGCCGCGAAGGCGGTCGAAGGCGGCCCATCCTTGGTCGTCGCCTTGGTCGCCGTCGGTCGCGAGCAACAGATCGCAGCAGTTGGGGAACGCCGCGCCGGGGCGTTTGACGAGGACGTCGAGGCGGTCGCGCGAAACGTAGTATTGGAGCGTAGCTTCGGAGAGTGCGGCCGTATCGGGAATTACGCACAGCACCGCGCGCCGATTAAGCGTGCGCCGAAACGCCGCGACGTCGTCGAGTATGGCCGGGAGGCGCCACTCTTCCCGGCGAGGCCGCTCGCTGTCGTATACGAGGAGGCGGGTTCGGAACGGCTTCCAGAGCACGCGAGGAGGCAGCGGTACGACGTCGGAACTTGTAATCGCGAATATCGAGAGGGCGTAAGCGACGGCGACGGCGCCGAGGGCGTATCGGAGGGGCCGCCGCCGGATATCGGTGAAGGCGAGGCCGAAGGCGACGCCGAAGGCCGGCAGAAAAGGCGCCGAGAAGCGGAGGTCTTTATTCCGGATAAGCGTTAAGATCGCGAGTGACCCGAATAACCACGTAAGGAGGAAGGTCCACCCGGGGCGTCGTTTTGCGACAACGTAAAGAAGCGCGATGACCCCGGCCGCCAACATGACTACGCCCAGTTGGCTGGCGGTCCCGGTAAGGTAATGGGTCGCGGAGTCGATAGTGAATACCGCCGGATCGCCTTGCGCTACGGCCTCCGCCGCAGTGTGGCGGGCCGCGCGTATAAAATGTACCAGGTGGCGGAGATACCACGGCGAGGCGAGGAAGAACGTCGCGACGGCGGCCAGGCCGAGGTTTAAAAACCGGGCGCTGCGCGGAACGGCTTCTCGGGGGCGGCTCAAAATCGCGTACAAGAGAGGCGGGAGTACGAATGCCGCCACCGTCCATTTCGTCAACAGGGCCAAACCGAATGCCAGGCCGAAAACCAATGACGGCCCTCGGCGGCTAAAGCCGGCGGCGGCCGCCAACGCCCAGAGGGCCGCCACCGCGGCGGCGGCCGTGGGGACTACCGTCGTATAGAACCGCGTATGGTGGTAGAGGAAAGGCGTGAACGCGACGAAGAGAGCTGCGGCCCCGCCGGCGCGGCGCCCCCCCCACGTCCGCGCCAGGCCGTAGGTCCCGACCACGAGGAGGATGAACCAGGCGAAGTTGGCGGCTGCGGCCACGTTCTCCGTCCGGGAGAGTATTAGATGGGCGAGCGCGGCGGGAAGGCGGCTCAGCGGTGGGTAGTAGTCGTCGACGTCGCGGAGGTCGGCCCACCGCCCCTCCCGGAGGGCGTCGGAGTAGGCGAGCGCTTGGCGGAGGTGGAGGGCGGTGTCCCAGGAGGGGGGAACGTCGTAGGCCCGCCACCAGGCGGTGTTCGCGAGGAGGTGGAATACGAGTGCGGCCGCGATAATCGCCGCGGCGCTCGCCCAGCGCGGAGGCGGGATTCTTCTCGGCATGGTCGTATCCTACTAATCAGTTACGGGAGCGCCCTCCCGAGGTGGGCATGCCCCCTTGTACCATAAGCGGGGGGAGATTTAAATCTGTTTTTTGGGCCCGGCCCAGCACGTCTCGCGGCGAGGCGTTTTTTATTTTACGGCCCAACCTTTTCTGATATAATGAAAAAACGAGTAGGCGGGGGCGGAGCTGCTACTGGTGGGCAGGCCGGACTTCAAATCCGTGCGGCGGCACTAATCCTGTCGCCGGTGGGTTCGATTCCCACCCGCTCCCCCCAAAGTACTTTACGGTGCCGGAGGGATAGTTTTACGAGAGTACGCAATAATCGGTTTTCTGGTTAGCCAGGTGATTACGGCTTACGCGCGCCAGGCAACTGGCGGCGGCGAGGTGACTACGGCGGTCCCGGTAGAATAGGGAGGGCCGCGTTTTTTATGACGCCGGACGAGGTGGAAGCTGGCGTCGACGGATTCAAGGGCGGAGGCGTTACAAAAACGGGTGCAGGGATTATCATTATCTTCGTTTACGCGGTTTTAACGTTTCGCCGGAATGAATATAGCGCCGAAAATAAGTTACGGCCGCTTTGTCGGCCAGGTCATTGGCGCCGGTTGTTTAGGGGGCGTCCTCGCCGCCGCCGGGGAGTTTATCCTGGGCGCGGCGTTAGGGCGGGGAGCATTTTGGGGATCGCCGAGGTTTTTCTTCCAGGTTTTAATTGGTGCCGAGGCGTTATGGGCAGCTGCGGTGAGTGGACTCGTATTCGCGGGCGGTTTTTCGATATACTACCTCGCGACAAGTAGAAGAAGGCCGGCACGTTTAGCCTCGCCCGCTTTACTAGTCACTGCAATCGCATTGTCCGGCGCTCCTTTTTTATATTTTATAGCGACGGTGAATTACTTATTTTTTTACGGTAAGCCAAACGCGGTTACCGTAGCCGTGTTCTTAATCGCCGGAATCGGATGGTTTTTCGCGGGGTGGGCGATATATGGGGTGTTAAACGCCATCCGGCGCCGGTTGCCGGCCGGGGGCTTGCTGACGGCCAACTTCTTGCGCCTATTAACTTTCGGCTTGTTGGCGCCGTTTATCTTAGCCGAGGCGTGGGGTATTTGGCAGGCACGCGAGCGGCCGCCGAGAGGGCCCGATATATACCTCGTCATCATGGACGCGTTTCGCGCGGACCGGCTTAGTTACTGGGGCGCGGACCGTTATTTGGCTCCTGCGGTGGAGATGTTCGGCGTGGAGGCCGTGGTTTTTAGGGAAGCTTTTACCGTTTCCTCGTGGACGAAGCCGGCGATCGCCTCCTTGTTTACCGCGACTTACCCCGGGACGCACGGCGTTACCGCCAATTTCTATCCGCTTCCAGAGGAGGCGGTTACGTTGGCCGAAGTCTTGCGCGAAGGAGGCTACAGGACCGTTGGCGTCACGTCGAACCCGAACGTAACGCGGCCGGCGCGGATGGCCGACGGGTTTGAAATAATGGACGACGTGGGGCAAGGGCCGGTATTCAACGCCGCCGGCCCGCCTCTCTCGTGCGTGCGTCCTTTAACGGCGTTCGTGGGACTGAGGCCATTTTTAGGACCACTTTTTTATCCGACGAACGACGGTCTCGATATTAACGCCCGGTTAAAATTTTGGGCGCACTTCGCCCGGGGGCGGCCCGCTTTTTATTATATCCACTATATGGAGCCCCATATCCCGAATTTACCCAGTCGCGAGTATCTGTATGAGGTTGAACCGTATTTAGTTAAGGTCGAAAAGGCGCGCCGGCTCGAGATTGCGGCAGGGGCTTTCTTCTGGGAGGAGGTGTTGAAGGACCCGACATTTGTGCCCGACTACGACGACAACGAAGTAGCTTTGGCTCGGGCGTTATACGACGCCGAGATCCGCCTGATGGACGTCGTTATAGAGGGCCTGCTCGAGAATATCGTTTATCCTCCGGGGCGGGAGGCAGAGGCGGTAATAGTGATAACGGCCGATCACGGCGAAGAGTTTTTAGAACACGGCCGCTGGCTTCACGGCGCCGGCCTTCACCACGAGGTAGCGCGGGTACCGCTAATAATTAAAACCCCGGGTTGCAAACCGGCCGTCGTCGAGGGGCCGGTCAATTTGCTCGACCTCCCGCCGACGTTGGTCTCGTTTGCGGGCCTCCAGACCCCGCGCGGTTGGGAGGGTTTAGATTTAACGCCATATATTATATCCGGTTCCGAGTTGCCGGCCCGGGAGCTACTCGTGGAAGGTGTCCATACCCTAAGCATATCCTCCGGCGAGGAAGCGGAGGAATGTAATATAGAGCTAAACGGTTTAGTGGCGGGGGATTATTATTACCTGGTGGACGAAAACGCCGCCGTCGAGTATTTATACGACCGCCGCGGCGACCGGCGGCAGGAAGATAATCTGGCCTCCGACGCCGCCTCGGCGGAGGCGGGCGGCGTGCTCGCAGAAAAGCGTGCGGCGTTGGCAAGAGCACGAAACCGGGTTAGGGAGAAAGCCTTTGGCCGAGGCGAAATTATCCTCCCGGCGGAACTCGAAAGACAGCTGAGGACTTTAGGGTACGTGTATTAGGAGGAGGCTGTGGGCGGCGGGGCTAGGAAGTTATTTCGACCGTCGAACCGACTTATACCGCCCGGCCCCGCGCCGGGCGCTTTCCGTGGGCATTGGGCGGGCCCCTTGACGGCGGAGGCGCCGTAGGGTATAGTATGCGGCTGCCGGCCGGAGAGAGGGGCTGGCCCTAAAACGAACCCCGGGAGTAGTGGTAACGATGTTTACCGATACGTTGAATTACGTTTTTTACGGGAATCGCGTTCTCGACTACCTTATCGTGCTCGGCGCGATAGTCGTCGGCGTTATCGTCATCCGGTTGATAAAATTCGTTGTCGTTCGCCGGATCGTGGCGTGGGCGAAAAAGAAAGACACGCCCCTCGACGCCGACCTGGTGAAGAGTATCTCGAAAGCGTCATTACCGGTTTTATATTTGGGTACGGTTTACGTCGCGGCGAAAAGTCTAACTTTCCCGGAAAACGTAGCGGGTTGGGTGGATATCGTCGGGAAGATACTGCTCGCGTTACTCGGTGCACGCCTAGTTATCGCGATCCTGGCCGGGGCCATCAAACATTACTGGCTACCGCGGGAAGGAGACGTCGGAAGGGAGAAGACCGTAAAAGCGCTGATGCCGATTGTTAAGATCGCCGTGTGGATAGTGGCGGCGATATTTCTGTTGGATAACTTGGGCTTTAAAATCTCGACCGTCGTGGCCGGTCTCGGCATCGGAGGCGTTGCGGTCGCGCTGGCCGGACAAGCCATCCTAAAAGACCTCTTCAGTTATTTCGCCATCCTATTCGACCAACCGTTCGAAATCGGCGACCAAATCCGCGTTGACGACAAGATAGGCACGGTCGAGAAGGTCGGCGTCAAGACGACGCGGCTTAAGAGCATAGGCGGCGAGCAGTTGGTGTTCTCGAACGCCGACCTTACGGATTCGCGCGTCCAAAATTATAAACGGATGGATCGCCGGCGTATAGCGACCCACCTCGGCGTAACGTACGAGACGCCGGCGGCAAAGCTCAAAAAAATCCCCGCGCTGGTCGAGGGCATTATAGACCCGATCGACGGCGTAGATTTCGACCGCGCGCATTTCGCCTCCTATGGCGACTTCAACTTGGTCTTCGAGGTTGTGTATTTTGTGCAAGGCAACGACTATAAAAAGTATATGGATATTCAGGAAGAGATTAACCTTCGCTTGTACGAGGCGTTCGCCAAAGAGAAAATAGAATTCGCGTACCCGACGCAGACCGTCTATCTACCGCCGGCGGCGCGGCCGAGGGGTAAAAAATGAAGCCGATCCCGGTTACGGACGATATAACGTGGCTTGGCGTCCACGACCCCTCGCTGGAGGCGTTCGAGGTCGTATTGCCCACGCCCTGGGGAAGTACGTATAACTCCTATTTAATCCAAGCCGAGAAGCCGACGCTCGTCGAAACGGTCAAAGTCAATTTTCGCGAGGAGTTCCTCGAGAAACTGAAATCGCTGATCGACCCGCTCGCACTCCAGTACGTCATTCTCAACCATACGGAGGCCGACCACTCGGGCGCGCTGCCGTGGGTGGTAGAGGCGGCGCCGAACGCCCGCGTCGTTACCTCCCGGGCCGCGGAGCGCTACACGGCTCAGCTGTTTCCCCTGGAGCGAGAGGTTATCGCGGTCGGCGACGGCGACATTCTGGACCTGGGCGACCGCGAACTTTCCTTCGTTAGCGCGCCGTACCTCCATTGGCCCGACACGATGTTCACGTACTCGCCGCGCGACCGCGCGTTGTTCACCTGCGACGCTTTCGGCGTTCACTTCTGCGCCGAGGAGGCCCTCTTCGACGACGACGCCGGCGACTTCGCCGAGCCCTACCGCTATTACTACGATAATATAATGCGGCCGTTCAAAGAAAAGGTAGTAATCGCTTTAGATAAGATAGCCGGATTGGAGGTCGACGTAATCTGTACGGGCCACGGCCCCGTCTTGCGGTCCGCGCCGCAGAAGTATTTCGAACTCTACCGGCAGTGGAGCGAGGAGGCCGAGGAGAGCGACGGCCGGCCGCTGGTCGCGGTGTTCTACGTCGGCGGCGAGGGCAACGTAGCGCAAATGGCGGACCAGATCGCCCGAGGCCTGGCCGCGGGCGGGACGGCGCCGGTCGTCCGCGACGCCGAAACGGCCACGGCCGAGGAAGTGGGGGCGTTGCTGGAGATTTCCGGCGGCGCGCTGTTCGGCGTTCCGGCGGCAGGCCGGGAATTCAAAACGCTGGAGGCCGTTTTGAGCGCCGTCTCCGAAGCTAACGTGGGCGGGGAGGCGGCCTCCGCGTTCGGGCCGTACGGTACAGTAGGTGAAACGGTGAAGGTGGTCGAGAGCCGGCTTCGGGAAGCTGGCGCAAAGATAGTGAAACCGCCGTTGGCGGTGGACTTTGCGCCCGACGAGGAGGTATTCCAGCGGTGCCGCGAGTTCGGCCTGGACTTCGCCTCGGCGGTTGCCGGGAAATAGATTCTAATTAGCCGTAAAAAACCCGGCCGGCGGCCGGGTTTTTTAGTACGGGGGAGGCTGAGACTACTCGAAATATTGGACGCGGTCGTTGCCGGCCTCGCATACGTAGATCGTTCCGGCCGGGTTTACCGCAATACCGGCCGGGCCCGAGAATTCGCCCGTCTCATTACCGTGTTTTCCCCATTTGCCCAGGAAACTCCCCGTCGGTGTGAAAATCTGGATGCGGTTATTGCCGAAGTCCGCGACGAAGACGTTACCCGCCGGGCCCACCGCCACGCCCCACGGGCAGTTGAATTCGCCGTCGCCGTTGCCCGAGACGCCCCAGCGGCCGAGGTATTCCCCCGCGGCCGTAAAGCGCTGAACGTTTCGTTGGTCGAAGTCGGCCACGTACACTGTGCCGTCGGCGCCGACGGCGACGCCGAGCGGGTCGAGGAATTCGCCCGGGAGGGTCCCGTGCTGGCCCCACATTCCCAGGAAGCTTCCCGTGGCCGTAAAGTATTGTACCCTCGAAGCCCGATAGCCCGGGTCGGTAACGTAGACGGTACCGTTGGGCGCAACGGCTACTCCCGCCGGCCGGCCGAATTCGCCCGGGCCGGAGCCGTACGAACCCCAAGTTCCCAGAAAACTGCCGTTAGGCGTAAAGTACTGGACCCGCGCGTTCCGATTATCGACGACGTAAATATTCCCGGAGGGCGCCGCGGCCACGCCGTAAGGGCTGGAGAATTCGCCGGTCGCGCTGCCACGCCGGCCCCACGCCCCCACGAACGAACCCCCCGCGGTGAAGTATTGCACGCGGTCGTTGTCAGTGTCGGCCACGTAGACGTAGCCGCCGGCGGCAGCGGATATGCCCCGCGGTTCGTGAAATTCGCCGTCCCCCGTCCCGCTTTGCCCCCAGCCGCCGGCCGGGCCGGGGTATCGGTCGCGGGGTGCGTATTCGCGGTCTTGGCACGCGGCCAAGAGCAGCGCTACCGGTAAAACCCAACTTATTTTTTTCACCTCGATACCTCCCTTGCGGTATCACATTATGTCTATCGTTACTGCTAATCCTAATCCATACGGTGTCAGGTGGAGGCGGGAGGAGGCTTCCTCGTCCGCCGGCAGGTCCGAAACGTCCCAATCGGCGAGGTGGGCGTCGACGTAGGCATCCATCATCGAAAACGCCAACGCGCCGACGAACAGCCATCCCCAGAATTCGGTTTCGACTATATATTGTTCGCGCCGCTCCAATTTTTCCGCACGCTCTTCTTTGGAGGGGGCGGCGCGGGCTTCACGGAGGTATTTCCGCGATATCAGGTAGTTATCGATCGCCATATACAGCGTTCCGGCTTCCGCGGCCATCATAACGCCGGCTTTAACGTATTGTTCGTTGTAGATTTGCCCCCACCCGGGGAGTGCGAAGGATCGCCACAACGCCCCCGTCGGCGACCGGCGTCGTTGGGCCAGCTCGAGCTCCGCCAACGCGACGGAGTCGTAGTACCCCTCGCCCTCGCCGGGCGTGAGGACGACGGCCTCCGCCTTCTTCGCCTCGTCATCGGCGACGTTAACGTCGACGGCGCCGGCCGCCGCGGCGAGCGCCAGTAAGGTCGTTACGATAGCCCACTTCGTCACAGAGGCGATAATACCGCAACGGCTGCGAGGGGTCAAGGTATTCCGGCACGCTCGCGGGGCAGCTGGGTAGGCGGCGTTGATAACGTTGGATATTTATGGTAAAATGCCTTATAGTACGGAGACAATATGGCTAAAGATGACTTTCCCGAATTGGATCGGCGGCGCCGGCGGCGTGTTAAAAAGGACCGCCGCGTATCTCGCGTTACTCGTATAGTCTTTTGGACCCTCTATTGGGGCGGCCTGGTCGGGGTCGGCGTGGGCTTCGGCCTGATGACGGTCTTGTCGCGTGGTCTACCCCCCGTTTCGGGACTCGAGACCTACGAACCGTCGCTACCGACGAAGATATTCGACCGTCACGGCGCGCTGATAACGCAATTCCAAGTGGAGCGGCGCTACCTCCGGCCGTACTCGGCTTTTCCTCCGGACCTCATAAACGCGACAGTTTCGATCGAGGACGAGCGATTCTATAGCCATCACGGCGTCGACTACGAGGCTATCCTCCGGGCGGCGTGGGCCAACGTCAAGGCCGGCCGCGTCGTCCAGGGCGGTTCCACTCTGACTCAACAGCTTGCCCGCGACCTCTTCCTCACCCACGAACGTACGTACGACCGGAAGATCCGGGAGGCCTTGTTGGCCCAGAAGATCGAAGAGGCGTATACCAAAGAGGAAATTCTTTATTTCTATCTGAACCAAACTTATTACGGCCACAACGCGTACGGCGCGGAGGCCGCGGCGCTCGTTTACTTCGACAAACACGTCGAGGACCTGACCGTGGAGGAATGCGCCGTATTGGCGGGCCTTCCCCGCTCGCCGGGGCGGTACTCCCCCTACGTCAACCCGGAGGAGGCGTTGACGCGACGGAATACCGTGCTCGACAAGATGCACGAGCTGGGCTACCTCCCGCGGGACCGGTACGAAGCGGCGCGGGCGGCCCCCATTAAACCGGCGCCCGTAAAGCGTGATCCGGACCGGGCCCCCTACTTTACCGAATACGTGCGCCGCACGCTCGTCCGGCGCTACGGCTCCGAACAGGTGTTTCGCGCCGGCCTACGGGTGTACACGACGCTCGACCTCCGGCACCAGGCCCTCGCCGACGAGACGATGGCGTGGGGGTTGGCGCGCCTCGAGAAGAACCACGGCAAAAAGATCGCCCGGTACGACCCGAATTTAAAGTTCAAAAAACTAGAAACCGGCCAGGTCCGCTACGTGCGGATCACGGAGGCGACGAAAGCGGTCGCGATTTGCGATCTGGGCGGAAGCATTTCGGGAACGATGGACATTTCGCCGGCGGAGTGGTCCTTCCCCTTTAAACCTTCCACGGTTATTAAAGTGGGCGAGGAGATCCCGGCCAAAGTCGTCGGCGTCTACCCCAAGAAGGAAAAAGTCCTGCTCGCGTTAGAGCAGGAACCGTTCTTGCAGTGTTCGATGTTGGTGATGGACGGGCCGACGGGAGACATCCTGGCCATGATTGGCGGCGCGGATTTCAACGAGTCGAAGTTCAACCGTTCGGTACAGGCCAAGCGGCAGCCGGGCTCGTCGTTCAAGGCGTTCCTCTACACCGCGGCTATCGACAACGGCTTTACGCCGGCGGACGTCATTATGGACGCGCCGTTCCGCATCGAGGCGGACGGCGTCGTCTGGCAGCCGCACAACTACAGCCGCGGGACCTCCGGCCCCATGACCATCCGCCGCGCCATCGAGCAGTCGATAAACATCGTCGCTGCCCGCGTAATCGACGAGGTGGGAGTGGAAACGGTAATCGACTACGCCCACCGGATGGGAGTTAAGAGCGAGTTGGTCCCCGTCTACTCGCTGGCGCTGGGCTCGAGCGACGTCACGCTGTTGGATATGGTGAACGGGTTTGCGACGCTTGCGAATCTGGGCGTCCACGTGGAACCGCGGTCCATAATTCGCGTTGAAGACCGGTATGGCAACGTGTTGGAGGAGTTCCCGGTTCAGCGGGAGGAAGTCGTACCGGAAAATACGTGTACCATAATGACGAACATGCTGGAGGGGGTGCTCGACCGCGGGACGGCGGGGTTGGTCCGCCGCTTCGGCTTTCGCGGCCGGGGCGCCGGCAAAACCGGTACGACCGACGGAACGGCCGATACCTGGTTCATCGGCTACGTGCCGGAGGGCTTGGTGGCCGGCGTGTGGGTGGGCCGCGACGACCACGAACCGCTCGGCCACACGGCGACCGGCGAAACGTACGCCGTGCCCATCTGGGGGAAGTTTATGAGCCAAGCGCTCGGCGAACGGGGGGAGGCCCAATTCGAGCTTTCCGACGATATCGTCAGTGCCCGTATTTGTGAGGAATCGGGGCTGTTGGCTACGTCCAAATGTACCCGCGCGCTTACAGAATCCTTCCTCACCGGCACGATACCCACGAAGTTCTGCGATATGCACGAGCCGACGCCGTGGGAGATTCGCGATATCGAAAATTCGAGTTCCTCCGGGGAGGTGCCCCCTCCGTTCTAGGGAGGCGGCGCGGCCCGTAGTGCAAAGTGAAGTAAAATTAATGGCCGAGGCGTTAAGGCTCGGCCGCTTGCGTAAAGGGCGGACGGCGCCGAACCCGGCCGTCGGATGCGTCCTAGTCGCGGGGAAGCGGATTGTCGAGAGGGGATACCACCGCCGCGCGGGGGAGGCCCACGCCGAAATCGCGGCATTGGCGGCCGCGGGCGCGCGGGCGCGCGGCGCTACGATGTACGTAACGTTGGAGCCGTGCGTTACGGCGGGCCGGACGCCACCCTGTGTCCCGCAGATCGTCGCCGCCGGCGTCGCCCGCGTCGTGATCGGTACGCTCGATCCCCACCCCCGGGTGGCCGGGAAGGGGGCGGCGGCGCTCCGGCGCGCCGGGGTGGCCGTAGGCGTGGGGCTCCGGGAGCGCGAGGCGCGCCACCTGGTCGAGGATTACGCGAAAACGCTCGCCACCGGCCGGCCGTGGGTAACGGCGAAGTTCGCCGCCTCCCTCGACGGGAAGATTGCGACGCACACGGGCGCCTCGGAGTGGATTTCGGGGCCGGAGGCGAGGCGCTACGCCCATCGGTTGCGGGCCGGACACGCGGCCGTAGCGGTCGGGGCGGGAACCCTCCGCGCCGACGACCCCCGCCTCACCGTTCGGCTGGACGGCCGGGCGGCG
>CP070633.1:994427-997316 GCA_020356085.1 Candidatus Coatesiibacteriota bacterium
CAGGTGCCACAGGTTCGGGAAGCGCCGGTACGACTCCTGAAGGCGGCCCTTCGGGCTGACGAGCGCGGGGCCGGCCGGGCCGGCGTCCGGCGTCTCCTCTAGAAAATTCATCAGCTCGTCGAAGAGGCCGGGGCCGACGACGACGTCCGGGTTGAGCAGGAGAAGGAATTCGCCGCGGGCTCGAGCGAGCCCCTGGTTGTTGGCCGCGGCGTACCCCAGGTTGTGGCGGTTGCGGATGAATATGATGTCGTCGCGCGCGGCCAGGTCCTGGGCCGAGCCGTCGACGGAGGCATTGTCGACGACGATAATCTCCATCTCGCCCGTGCTCGGCGCGTAGCGCCAGCAGGACTCGAGCGCGTCCTTGATAACGTGGCCGGAGTTGTAGTTGACGATGACCACCGACAACGTCGGCGCGCAGACGGCGCGCCGGCGCGGCGGCCGGGGGGCGGCGCCCGTCGCCGAGGGCTCCTCCCGCTCCATCTCCGCGATCTGGGCGGCCAGGCCTTCCGCGAGCGGCGTCCGCGGTTCGTAGCCGATCGCCTCCCGGAGCGCGGTAACGTCGCCGTGGGTCGTGCGCACGTCGCCGCGCTGGTGCGGCGCGTACACGACCTCCGCCTTCCGGCCCAGCGCCTCCTCCAGGCTCGCCGTAAGTTCGGCCAGCGTTATCGTCCGGCCGGAGGCGACGTTGTACGTTCCGCCGGCGAGCCCCCGGGCCAGCACCTCCGCCGTCGCGCGTACGACGTCGCCGACGTACGTGAAGTCGCGGCGCTCGCGGCCGTCGCCGAAGAGCGTCAGGGGCGCGCCGGCCTGTATCGCGCGAACGAATTTATGGATGGCCATATCCGGCCGCTGGCGCGGGCCGTAGACCGTGAAGTAGCGGAGGATGACGGCCCGTAGGCCGTAGCTCTTGACGTACAGGTGGACGAGGTCCTCGGCGGCGAGCTTCGTGGCCCCGTACGGCGAGACCGGCGTGGGCGTCGCCTCCTCCGTGACCGGAAGTCGTTCCGCGTCGCCGTAAACCGAGCTGGAGGAGGCCAAGATGAACGGACAGTCTTCCCGGCCGCGGAGCGCCTCCAACAGCCGCTGCGTCGCCAGCACGTTGTGCGTCAGGTATTCCTGGTAGTGTTGCCCCCACGAGTCGCGGACGCCGGGCCGCGCCGCGAGGTGAAACACGCCCTGCACGCCGTCGACGAGGCTCTCCAAATCGTCCTCCGCTAAGTCGAACTCGCGGAAGTCGAAGGCGGGGTTCGCGGACGCGGGGGCCAGGTGGTTCTGCTTCGCCTCCCGGGCGTAATTGCCGAGGAAATTATCGACGCCGACGACGCCGTAGCCGCGGCCCAGGAGCTCGTCGACCAGATTCGAGCCGATAAAGCCGGCCGCACCCGTGACCAATACCCGGCCCGCGGGCGGAGATGCGTTTTCGTCTGGAGTAGCCATAGGATAAGGCCAAAAAGGCCGCCGCTGCGGCCTCCAAGCAAATTATATAGGAGCCTCGGGAAATGTCAAGCGGAGAATAAGCTTGACCTGGGCGGGAGCGCGCTTTACAATAAAAAAGGCCCGTTTCCGGGCCGTTTGTTGCGCTCCGAGCCAGGCTTACGCCTTACGGACCTTGCCGGCCTTTAAACACCGCGTGCAAAGGCGGAGCCGTACGACGCGGCCGTCGACCCGCACGCGAACCCGATGTAAGTTGGGTTTGAATTTGCGCCGCGAGACGTTGTGGGCGTGGCTTATGCTGTGGCCGAACATCGGCCGTTTGCCGCAAATGTCGCATTTATAAGACATAACGCAACCCTTCCGGAAGTCGAAATATTAGCATAAACGCCGCCGCGATGCAAGAAGAAAGCCCCCGCCTGGCCGTTGCCGTACTGGCCCACAACGAGGCCGACGAACTCGCCTCCCTCCTGGCGACGGTACCGTTCGCCGACGAGATCGTCGTGGCCGACGCCGAATCCACCGACGATACGGCGGCGGTGGCCCGTTCGGCCGGGGCGCGCGTAATCTCGGTCCGGAACGATTTTAACCTTAACGTCAATAAAACCGCGGCGTTCGAGGCGTGCCGCGGCGATTGGATATTGTACCTCGACCCCGACGAGATCGTCACGCCGGAGCTTGCCGCCGCGATCGAGGCGGCCGTAAGTCGGGACGAGAACCCCTACGCCGCGTACGCATTCCCCCGCCGCAACAATTATTTCGGGAAATACCTGAAACACGGCGGCGCCTATCCCGACTATCAACTTCGATTGTTCCGCCGCGGGAAGGCCCGGTTCGCGTGCCGCTCGGTCCACGAACGGTTGGAAGTCGACGGCCGCGTGGGCCGCTTGGAGCCGCCGCTACTGCACAATACGTATCCCACCGTTGCCGACTATTTACGAAAGTTGCCGTTTTACGTGGCCGCCGGGGCCGACGCCTTGCAGCGGGCTAGCCTCCGCCCCGGCTTCGGCGCCGACCTTTGGCACTTCCTCTTCCGGCCGGCGATCCGGTTCGGCCGCCGCTACCTCGTTAAAGGCGGATTCTTGGACGGCGCGAACGGTTTCTTGGCGTGCCTGCTCGACGCGGTCCAGGGCGTGTTGGCGTACTACGAGTATCGCCGGCGGGTAAGTTCTCGCGAGCCGTAAGTGCGAATCCTGCAGATAAACAAGTTCCTCTACCGGCGGGGAGGCGCGGAGCGTTACATGTTCGACGTGGCCGCCGCGCTCGCGCGGAGGCGGCACGACGTCTTCTTCTTCGGGACGGACCACCCCGCCAATACCGAGCGCGAATACGGCCGGTTCTATTCCCCCTACCACGACTTCGCCTCCCCGGGCGTCGGCGTCGGCACTGCGCTGGCGGCGATTTGGTCGGCGGAGGCGGCGGAAAAGGTCGCAGCGTTCGTAGCCGAGGTCCGGCCGG
>CP070633.1:997416-1006605 GCA_020356085.1 Candidatus Coatesiibacteriota bacterium
GAACAGATGGTCCGCGGCTCGGTCGTATTGCCCCACGGGACGGGTAAAGCGGTACGCGTGCTAGTACTCACCAAGGGCGAAAAGGTCCGGGAGGCGGAGGAGGCCGGAGCCGACTACGCCGGCCTGGACGACTACCTGAATAAAATCGAGAAGGAGAATTGGCTCGACTTCGACCGCGTCGTGGCGACGCCGGATGTCATGAAAGAGGTCGCGAAGCTGGGCAAGCTGCTTGGGCCGCGCGGCCTGATGCCCAGCCCCAAGACCGGGACCGTGACGTTCGACGTCGGCAAGGCCGTGGCCGACATTAAAAAGGGCAAGGTAGACTACCGCGTCGACAAGTTGGGCAACGTCCATATGACCGTCGGGCGGCTGTCGTTCTCGGACGAACAGCTGGTGGAGAATACCCGGGCCGCCATCGAGGCCATCGTCAAAGCGCGGCCGGCCGCCACCAAAGGCCAGTACCTGCGGCGCTTGACCGTTTCGACCACGATGGGCCCCGGCGTCCGCCTCGACCGCCAGGAGGCCCTCGCCCTTACCGGCGCCTAATCCCGCCGTGGTAACGGAGCTACGCCATGCCGATCAGTAAGGACAAGAAAGAATCCGTTCTCGCCGAGCTCCGCGCGGAATTGGAGCGAGCGGAGGGGGCGCTGTTCACCGATTTCCGCGGCGTCGACGTCGCCGGGATGACGGCGCTGCGGGCGCTGCTACGCGCGGAGGGCGTCCGCTACTACGTCGCCAAGCGGACGCTGGCCGAGCTCGCGTTGGCGGAGGAGCCGGCCGAGACGGTCGAACTTCTGCTCGCGGGCGCGACGGGGATCGCGTTCGTCGCGGAGGAGCCGGTCCGCGTCGCGAAGATCCTGGTCGATTTTCAAAAAGAATACGAGACGTTTACGATCAAGGGGGGGTTGTGGGGCGGCGAATTCCTGGCGGCGAGCCAGGTCGGCCAGCTCGCGCGGACGCCGCCGCGGGAGGTCCTGTGGGCGAAGTTACTCGGCGCGATGAACGCGCCGGTCGGTTCGTTCGCCGCGGTACTCGCCGGCGTGGTACGCCGGGCCGTGGCGACGCTGCAAGCCATCGCGGATCAGAAGGGAACTGAAACGGAGAACGCGGGAAATTAATTCGCAGTTTTCGTCGTTATACTGATTAAGGAGGATCGCCCGGTTCGGGCGGGAAATTTATGACCAAGGAAGAAATCAAAGAGGCGATCAAGTCGATGACCGTCCTCGAGCTCTCCGAGCTGGTGAAGGAGCTGGAGGAGGAGTTCGGCGTTACGGCCGCCGCCCCCGTAGCTACGGCCGCGCCCGGAGCGGCGGCGGAGGCCGCGCCGGCGGCGGAGGAACAGACGGAGTTTACGGTAACGCTCAAAGCCATCGGCGACAACAAGATCCCGGTTATTAAGGTGGTCCGGGAGATCACCGGCCTGGGCCTCAAGGAGGCCAAAGAGGTCGTCGACGGCGCTCCTTCCGCAATCAAGGAAGGCGTGTCGAAGGAAGACGCAGATCAAATTAAAGCCAAACTCGAAGAAGTGGGCGCGACCGTCGCGGTGGAGTAGCGTGCGGGCGGCACTTCTAACCGGGCGGCGCAGCGCGGCGGAGTTGTCGGCGTCACGGCCGGCGGCCCCGCCCGGTGCGTTCCGGGGAACCCAAGGAGCGTTGGCGGTTTGACCATTAAGAGGGTTGGCTTCACCGACAAGGTCGAACCGATAGACATCCCCAACTTGCTGGAGGTCCAGAAGAAGTCGTACGAGGACTTCCTGCAGCACCTCACCCTGCCCAACAAGCGCGAATCGCAGGGGCTGCAATACATTTTCGACAACACGTTCCCGATCTACGACTTCAACGGCGACTCGTACCTCGAATTCGTCGAATACAACGTCGGCTACACCAAGTACACGATCGAGGAATGTAAGGTCAAGGGGATGACTTTCGGCGTCCCGCTCCGCGCGAAGTTCCGGTTCGTCGTGCGCGAGCGGGAGGCGCCCGAGAAAGAGCCGCAGATTGTCGACATCCGCGAGGAGGAACTTTACCTCGGCGAGATCCCGATGATGACCGAACGCGGCTCGTTCATTATCAACGGCGCCGAGCGCGTAATCGTATCGCAGTTGCACCGGTCGCCGGGGCTCGTGTTCAAGCAGACCGAGCACTCGAGCGGCAAGATACTCTACGGCGCTTCCATTATCCCCCACCGGGGCGCCTGGCTTGAGATCGCTTACGACGTCAACGGCGTCCTCAATTTCTCCATCGACCGGACCAACCGCCAACCGCGGATCCCGGTCACGGTCCTCCTCCGGGCGTTCGGCTACGGCGACGCCGGCGAGATCGCGAGCTCGTTCTTCGACGTCGAAACCGTGAACGTCGCGCGGAAGACCGGCCTGCTGGGCAATTACCTCGCCTCCGACGTCCAGACCGCGGAAGACACTACGCTCTTCACGCGCTTTACGCTCCTGGACGAGAACGTCCTCGACTTGCTGCGCGACAACAAAGTTAGGGCGGTCGACATCCTCGTGGCGCGCAACGGCGTCGAGGTCGGCGCGGTACTCCCCACGCTTAAAAAGGACGACGAGGGCCGGATCAAGACCCGCGCCGACGCGCTCATTAAGATCTACAACGAGATCCGCCCCGGCGACCTGTCCAATCTCGAGACGGCGGAGGCCGCGTTCGAAAACCTCTTCGCCAACCCGAAGCGGTACGACCTCAGCAAAGTGGGTCGGCGCAAGCTCAACCAGAAACTGGGACTCGATTTTCCGCTCCGGGACCGCACCCTCCACGCGGAGGACGTGCTCGAGACCGTACAGCACTTGGCCGAACTCCACGCCGCAGAGGGCGACGTCGACGACGTCGACCACCTCGGCAACCGGCGCGTCCGCGCCGTCGGCGAGCTGTTGGAATACCGGTTCCAGGTGGGACTCACGCGGATGGAGCGCGTCATTCGCGAGCGGATGAGCATCCTCGACCTCGAGGACTGCATGCCGCGCGACCTCGTGAACGCGAAGCCGCTAATGAGCGCCGTCAAGGAGTTCTTCGGCTCCAGCCAGCTCAGCCAGTTCCTGGACCAGATAAACCCCCTGGCCGAGCTGACGCACAAGCGGCGGCTCTCGGCCCTCGGCCCGGGCGGCCTCTCCCGCGAACGCGCCAACTTCGAGGTCCGCGACGTCCACTATACCCACTACGGCCGGATGTGTCCCATCGAGACGCCGGAGGGGCCCAACATCGGCCTTATCACCAGCCTCGCGACCTATTCCCGCATCAACGAGTTCGGCTTCGTCGAGACGCCGTACCTGCGGGTCAAGAACGGCCGCGTCACGGACGAGGTCGTGTATCTCGACGCCGGCGAGGAGGACGAGTACACCATCGCCCAGGCCAACGCCCCCGTCGACCGGCGCGGACGCTTCACCTCCGACTACGTCTACGCGCGGATGCGGGGCGAATTCATTCTGGTCGAGCCGCCCCGAGTCGATTTCGTCGACATCTCGCCCCGGCAGATAGTCTCTATCTCCACCTCCCTGATCCCCTTCCTGGAACACGACGACGCGAACCGCGCGCTGATGGGCTCCAACATGCAGCGCCAGGCGGTCCCGCTGATCGGGACGGAGGCGCCGTACGTCGCGACCGGAATCGAGGGCCGCGTGGCGCGCGACTCCGGCGTTATAGTAGCGGCCAAGGCCTCCGGCACGGTGGAGAAAGTTACCGCGGATACGATCGTCGTCCGGCCCGACACCGCCGACGAGGACGCGCAGTACGGCTGGCTGGAACCCGACGTCTACCGCCTCAAGAAATACGAGCGCACCAACCAGGATACCTGCTTCACGCAGGTCCCGGTCGTCCAGAAAAACGACCGCGTCAAAGCGGGACAGGTCATCGCCGACGGCCCCGCGACGAAGGACGGCGAGCTGGCGCTGGGCCGCAACATCCTGGCGGCCTTCATGCCGTGGATGGGGTACAACTTCGAGGACGCGATCGTCGTCAGCAAACGCCTCGTCGAGAGCGACGGCTTCACCTCCATCCACATCGAGGAATTCGAGATCGAGTGCCGCGAGACCAAACTGGGCCGGGAGGAGATCACCCGCGACATCCCGAACGTCGGCTCGGAGGCCCTCAAGAACCTCGACGAGCACGGCATTATCCGGGTCGGCGCGGAGGTCCACGCCGGCGATATCATGGTGGGCAAAGTCGCCCCCAAGGGCGAGTCGGAACTAACGCCGGAGGAGCGGCTGCTCCGGGCCATTTTCGCCGAGAAAGCCGGCGACGTCCGCGACGCCTCGCTCAAAGCCCCGCCCGGGATGAACGGGATCGTCGTCGACGTCAAGGTCTTCTCGCGCAAGGAGCGCGAACGGGCCGACGGCCGCGCCCGGGCGGAGGAAACGCGGCGCATCGACAAACTCGAGGCCGAGAAAAAGAAAAAGGTCGCCGCCGCCCGCGAGGTCTGCGAAAAGCAACTCACCAAGCTCCTGTTGGGCAATACGTTCCACTACCGCCTCTCCGACGACCTCACGGAGGAAGTGCTGCTGGATAAGGGGACCAAGATAACGCCGGCGGTTCTCCGCAATAAGATCCTCGAGCCCGTAATCGAACGCCGCGTAAAAATCCTCGGCGTTGTAGGCCGGAACGCCGATAAAGTCGTCAGCCGCTTCCACGACTACGAGCACGAGGTCTCCAGCGACATCGACAAGGACATCGACCGCATCCGCAAGGGCGACGACCTGCCCCCCGGCGTTCTCAAGATGGTCAAGGTCTACGTGGCGCGGAAGCGCCGCCTGACCATCGGCGACAAGATGGCGGGACGCCACGGCAATAAAGGCGTCGTCGCCAAGGTCGTGCCCGAGGAGGACATGCCGTACATGGAGGACGGGACGCCGGTGGACATCGTTCTCAATCCGCTGGGCGTTCCCAGCCGATTAAACGTGGGCCAGATCTTCGAGACCCACTTGGGATGGGCGGCGCACGAGCTGGACCTTCATTTCGAGTGCCCGATTTTCGAGGGCGCCTCCGAGGAGGAGATCAAGAAATACTTGGAGAAAGCCGGAATCCCGACCTCCGGCAAGGTTACGCTCTACGACGGCCGGACGGGCGACCCGTTTAGCCACCCCGTTACGGTGGGATACATTTACCTCTTCAAGTTGCTTCACCTCGCCGACGACAAGATCCACGCGCGGTCGGTGGGGCCGTATTCGCTGGTCACGCAGCAACCGTTGGGCGGCAAAGGCCAATTCGGCGGCCAACGCTTCGGCGAGATGGAGGTGTGGGCGTTGGAGGCGTACGGCGCGGCGTACACGCTGCAGGAGTTGTTGACGGTAAAGTCGGACGACGTCCTGGGGCGGGCGCGCATGTACGAGGCCATCGTCAAGGGACGCAACATCCCCGAAGCCGATACGCCCGAGTCGTTCAACGTGCTGATAAACGAGCTCCGGGCATTGTGCCTGGACGTGCATCCGGAGGAGGCCTAGGGCCGTCCGCGGCCCGGCCGGCCCCCGGCGGGGGATACCGTGATCTGGGGACTTTACGACGATAAGCGGAAGCAGCGGAAGGAATTCACCGCCGTCACCATCGGGATCGCCTCGCCCGAGAAGATCCTCTCGTGGTCGCACGGCGAGGTGAAGAAGGCCGAGACCATCAATTACCGGACGTTCCGGCCGGAACGAGACGGCCTCTTCTGCGAGCGCATCTTCGGCCCCACGAAGGACTGGGAGTGCGCGTGCGGGAAGTACAAGCGGATTAAAAACCGCAACGTCGTATGCGACCGGTGCGGCGTGGAGGTCACCGAATCCCGCGTCCGGCGCGAGCGGATGGGCCACATCAAGCTCGTCTCGCCGGTGGCGCACATCTGGTTCGTCAAGGGCGCGCCCAACTACGTCGCGAACCTGCTCGGGATTTCCAGCCGCGACCTCGAGCGCGTCATCTATTACGCGGCGTACTTCGTCGTCGATCCCGGCCTGAAAGCCGAGACCGGCCTGGAAAAAGGCCAGGTCATCTCGGAGGAACACTATCGGCGGCTCTACGAGAAATTCCCCGGCGAGTTCGACGCCGACATGGGCGCGCCGGCGGTCCGGCGGCTCCTGGAAGAGTTGGACCTCGAAACGGTGTCCGTGGAGCTCAAGGCCGACCTCGAAACGACGAAGTCGAAGCAGAAGCGCAAGGCGATCCTTAAGCGCCTCCAGCTCGTAGAGTCGCTCCGCAAGTCCGGAAACCGGCCGGAGTGGATGATCCTGGAGGTCCTGCCGGTGCTGCCGCCGGACCTCCGGCCGCTGGTGCCGCTGGACGGCGGCCGCTTCGCGACCTCGGACCTCAACGACCTCTACCGGACCGTCATCAACCGGAACAACCGCCTCCGCAAGCTAATCGAGCTTAAAGCGCCCGACGTTATTCTACGCAACGAGAAACGCATGCTGCAAGAGGCGGTGGACGCGCTGTTGGACAACGGCCGGCGCGGTTACGCCGTACGCGGCGTCAACAATCGGCCGCTCAAGTCGCTGTCCGACAACTTGAAAGGTAAGCTCGGGCGGTTCCGCCAGAACCTCTTGGGCAAGCGCGTCGACTACTCCGGCCGCGCCGTCATCGTCGTCGGGCCGGAGCTCAAGCTCCACGAGTGCGGCATCCCGAAGAAGATGGCGCTGGAGCTCTTCAAGCCGTTCATCATCCAAAAGTTGGAGGAGCACGGCTTCGTCCACACCATCAAGAGCGCGAAGCGGCTGGTCGAACAGGTCAAGCCGGAGGTGTGGGACATCCTGGAGGAGTGCATCCGCGATTACCCGGTGATGCTCAACCGCGCGCCGACGCTGCACCGCCTTGGCATCCAGGCCTTCAAACCGGTCCTGGTGGAGGGATCGGCTATTCGGATCCACCCGCTGGTGTGCACCGCCTTCAACGCCGACTTCGACGGCGACCAGATGGCGGTCCACGTCCCCATTTCGCCGGAGGCCCAGCTGGAGGCCAAGCTCCTGATGGCCAGCACCCGCAATATCCTATCGCCGGCGCACGGCAAGCCGCTCGCGACGCCAACCCAGGATATCGTTCTAGGTTGTTACGCGCTCACTAAACCGAAGGCCGGCGAGCGGGGCGAGGGCAAGAACTTCGCGGACGTTGAAGAAGCCCTCCTGGCGCACGAAGTGGGCGAGGTGGGGCGGTACGCCAAAGTCGGCGTCCGCCTCTACGGCGAGCTCATCCAGACGACCATCGGCCGCATTATCTTCAACGAAGTCTTGCCGGACGATTTCGTCTTCGTCAACAAGACGGTGGACCGGAAGACGCTCAGCGGCGTTATCGCCGAGGTCTACCGGCGCTACGGGCTGGCGCGGACCGTGACCCTGCTCGACGACTTCAAAGAGCTCGGGTTCGTCCACGCGACGCTCGCCGGCGTCACGTTCGGCGTCGACGACCTCGTCGTGCCCCCCGAGAAGCAGGACCTCTTGGAGGAGACGAAGCGCGAGGTCGAGAAGATCGAGCGCCTCTACAAGCAGCAGGCCATAACTTACGGCGAGCGGTACAACATGGTCATCGACGCCTGGACCCGTACTACCGACGTCCTGGGCGAGCTCGTCTTCAACCGCTTGTCGACGGACGCCAAGGGGTTCAACCCGGTCTTCATCATGGCGGATTCCGGCGCCCGCGGGTCGCAAAACCAGATCCGGCAGCTCTGCGGCCTGCGCGGGTTGATGGCCAAACCGCAGAAGAAGATCACCGGCCGCATCGGCGAAATTATCGAACAGCCCATCCTGTCGAACTTCCGGGAGGGGCTGTCGGTGCTGGAGTACTTCATCTCCACGCACGGCGGCCGGAAAGGCCTCGCCGATACCGCGCTGAAAACGGCCGACGCCGGGTACCTTACGCGGCGCCTGGTAGACGCCGCGCACGACCTCATCGTAACGGAGGAGGATTGCCACACGCTTCTCGGCATCGAGTTGGCCGCTCTCAAAGAGGGGGAAGAGGTAATCGAGTCGCTCGGCGACCGCGTCCTGGGCCGCGTGGCGCTGGAGGACGTGTACGATCCCGTGACCGGTGACCTCATCGTCGCGGCTAACCAGCTCATCGACGAGGCGGAGGCCGAGAAAATCGAGATGTCCAACGTCACCTCGGCCAAAATCCGGTCCGTCCTCACCTGTGAGTCGCGACGCGGCGTGTGTACGCACTGCTACGGCAAGAATTTGGCCACCGGCAAACTCGTCAACGTCGGCGAGGCCGTGGGCGTTATCGCCGCCCAATCGATCGGCGAACCCGGGACCCAGCTTACGCTCCGGACCTTCCACGTCGGCGGGACCGCCAGCCGGATCGTCGAGCAGTCGAAAATCACCGCCAAGGTTGCGGGCCGGGCGCGCTTCGAGCGCTTGCGTACGGTCGAGCGGCCGGAAGGTTCGAACGTCGTCTTGTCCCGCAACGCCGAACTCATTATCGTCGACGAGGAGGGCCGCGACCGGATTAAGTACTCCGTCCCCTACGGCGCCTCGCTTCTCATCGAGGACGGCCAGGAGCTCGAACAGGGTGACGTTATCTACGAGTGGGACCCCTATAGCGAGCCCATTCTCGCCGACGTCGGCGGCAAAGTCCAGCTGCGCGATATTATTGACGGCGTAACGCTGCGGGAGGAGGTCGACGCCGCCGGCCTGATCCAACGCGTCGTCGTCGGCGGTACCCGGCGCAAGGACCTCGATCCGCACATCGTCATCCGGACCAAGGGCGGAGGCAAAGACGTCGAGTACCCGGTACCGTACGGCGGTTACCTCAACGTCCACGACGGCGAGAGCGTGGAGGCGGGGCGCCAACTCGTTAAGCTGCCGCGCGAAATCGGTAAGACCCGCGACATTACGGGCGGCCTCCCCCGCGTTGCCGAACTGTTCGAGGCCCGGCGGCCCAAGAACCCGGCCATCGTGTCCGAGATCGACGGCCACGTTGAGATCAAGGGTATGCGGAAGGGGAAACGCAAGATCGACGTCGCCGGCGAGCACCAGAGCAAAGAATACGAGATCCCCCAGGGTAAGCACCTCAAAGTGCACGAGGGCGATTTCGTAACGGCCGGGCAGCAGCTGTGCGACGGGAACGTCGACCCGCACGACATCCTCCGCGTCAAGGGGGATAAAGAGGTCCAGGAGTACCTCGTCAACGAGATCCAAGAGGTGTACCGGCTCCAAGGGGTTGAGATTAACGACAAGCACCTCGAGTGTATCGTCCGTAAGATGCTGCGCAAGGTTCGAATCGGGAC
>CP070633.1:1006705-1017222 GCA_020356085.1 Candidatus Coatesiibacteriota bacterium
GGGAGGAAGGTCAGCCCCGCCAGCACCGTCCCGACGCCGCGCCGCGCGAGAAACGCCAGCCACTTGATATTGAGGAGGTAAATCGCGGCCAACGTCGCGGCCGCACCCGCCGCCGCCACCCGCGCCTCGACCGCCGCCCACGCCGCCCAGAAAACGAACAGCGTCGGCAGCGGTAGCGCCCAGATGTACGACGTCGGCACGGAGGTCCGGTTGCCGCCTCCGCGTCTCCCCTGGCGGTAAATGCACCGCGCTAAAGCGACGCCTCGCCGGAAACCGGTCCGCAAAACCTCGCCTAAGCCGGCGTACGCTTTCCGGTGCTCGACCTCGATCGATTTGTCGAGGACGACCTGCGCGCCGCGGGAGGCGAGTTCCCGGCCGAAGGCCGTATCCTCCACCGACGGTCTCGTATATCTCTCGTCGAACCCGCCGGCGGCCAGGAAGACCTCCCTCCGAATGGAGGCGCAGCTGGTGTAGAAAAGGTCCACCAGGTGCGGCAACACGAGATAGGTGTACCGCATCCAGAGGTTTTTATACCGGCTGGCGAAATTGTACCCCTGCCCAAGCTCGGCCTCGACGCCCACGACGGCGTCGACCCCCTCCCCGTACGTGGCGGCGAGGCGCGCGAAGATATCGGGCGTAACGTAAACGTCGGCGTCGACGAACAGGAGAAGTGGGCCGCGCGCGGCCCGGGCGCCGGCGTTACGCGCCGCCGCGGGCCCGGGGCCGCCGTCGTTCGCGATCACGCGGACGCCCTCCGTCCGCGGCAGGTCCGCCAACGAATCGTCGGCTACGCGGTCGTCGACGACGACTATCTCGCCCGGCGGCGGGTCGGCGCCGACCAACGTCCGGACGACCGCCGCCGCCTGGGGAGACCCGGTCCCCACCGGGAGAACTACCGAAATATCCGAGGGGCTATATGCCATTTCTTACTATCGTTGCGCCGCCCCCGCGTTTTATCGTATATTTATACCATGGAGGCGAAACCGCCGTTATATGCCGCTTTCGGCGACTTGGCCGCGGCCACGGCGCTTACCTCGCTTATGAACGCGGCGTTCGCCGCCGCCGGCCTTCGCGGCGCCGACCTCCCCTTCCGCGCCGACGAGGGGAACCTGGCCGGCCTCTTCGCGCGGCTACGCGCCGACGGCCTGGCCGGCGCCCACTTCCTCTCCCCTTGCGCGGGGGCCGCCGTTGCCCTATGCGACAGCCTTTCGGCGGAGGCGGAGGCGTTAGAAGCGGTCGATACTGCGCGCCTCCAGGAAGGCGCCGTAATCGGCTCCAACGCCGCGGCGGCCGCATTTACCGCCGCTTTAGCCGAAATCGGCGCCGACGTAGCCGGGCAGGCCGTCCTGGTACTCGGCGTCGCGCCGGAGGCGCGGGCCGCCGGCCGGGCGCTCGAACGCGCCGGCGCCGCCGTGACATACGCCGCGGCCGACGTCGCGGCGCCGCGCCCGGGTCTCTCCACCCGCGCAACGGTTATCCGCCTCGCGGAGGCGAAGCAATTCGCCGCCGAAAAGCGGCCGGTTTTAACGCTGGAGACCCTCGATTCTCCAGCTGACGCCGACCCGCCGGTCGACGTCGTCTCCCTCCCCCCGGACCGTTTCGTCTGGACGTTCGCCGTCGGCGCGCCCTCGCCTCTTCTGGCCGCCGCGCGCCGGCGCGGCCTCCCAACCGCCGATGGCATTTCCTTCCTACTCCACCGGGCGGCGCTCGCTTTCGAGGAATGGACGGGCCGCGAGGCCCCGCGGAAGGCGTTGCGGCGGGCCGCCGAGCAAATCCGCGACTCCCTTTGATCCCGCTCGGCGAGGGTACCATGCGGGCGGAGGCGTGTCAACGCGAACGGCAGTACGCCGCGGCGAACGCGCTTGCCGTGGCAGAGGCGTTGTGATATTATCGCCTCCGATACGTGGAGGTACGACGATGGAAGACCTGACCAGCCTCGAACCCCGTTTGGAGAAATTGGAACGCCTCGTCGCCGACATCCGGGACGGCCTTTGACCCGGAGGCGCTGGCTAACCGCATCGTCGACCTCGAAGAGAAAGTCGCCGCCCCCGCGCTCTGGGATAACCAGGAGGAGGCGAAGCGGCTCCTGGCCGAACTCAACCGGCTCAAGAAAAAAGCGGAGGCGCTGACCTCGGTCGAAAAAAAGCTCGCCGACGTAAACGTCTTCTACCAGATGTGCCTGGAGGAACAGGCCGCGGGCGAAGACTTCACGGCCGAGCTGGCGGCGGTTGAGGCGGAAGCCGAGGAACTCTCGCTCTTGACCTTCCTGAGCGGCCCCTACGATGCCTCGGACGCCATCGTGGAGATTAAACCGGGGGCGGGAGGGGTCGACGCCGCGGATTGGGCCGACCGGCTTCTCCGGATGTATTTAAAATGGTGCGAGGGCCGCGGATTCGAATACGACCTCCTGGCCGTCGAACCCGCGGAAGAGGCCGGCCTTCGCTTTGCCACGTTGGAGGTCCGCGGCGATTACGCTTACGGTTACCTGAACTGCGAGGCTGGCGTCCACCGCCTGGTCCGGATCTCGCCCTTCGATCAAAAACGGCGCCGCCATACCTCGTTCGCCAACGTCGCCGTGTGGCCGAAGATCGACGAGGCAATCCAGGTTGAGATCGACGAGGCGGACCTTAAAACCGACACGTTCCGCGCCTCCGGCCCGGGCGGCCAACACGTCAACGTAACCGATTCCGCCGTCCGGATAACGCACCTCCCCACCGGGATCGTGGTCTCGTGCCAGGCGGAACGATCCCAACACCTCAATCGCGCCCGGGCGATGGAGGTCTTGCGGGCCAAGTTGTACCAGCTCGAAGAGGCCGAGAAGAAAGCCCGGGTGGAGGACCTCAAAGGGCCCAAACAGGACATTGCTTGGGGGAACCAAATACGCTCGTACGTTCTCTTCCCGTACCAATTGGCCAAGGACCTTCGCACGGGATACGAGACGAGCGACGTAGAGGGAGTTCTCGACGGCGACTTGCACGACCTAATCGCCGCCGCGCTCAAGTGGCGCGGCGCGAAGGGAGGCGAGACGAATGAGAGCTAGGGGACTGCTGGTAACGGCGGCGGTACTCGGCGCGATCGGCACGGCCGCCGCGGCGGAGCTCGTCGCCCCGGAATACCCAGAGAGCCTGCGAGACAAACCGTTTGCGGTAAGCGTGGTCGTCAGCGGCCCCGTAAGCGGGGGAAAGGCGACGGACGCAGAGGTGCTCTATTCCGACGGCGCCGAGGCCTTCGCCTCCGCGGCCCGCGCGGCGTTCGAGGAGAACCCGTTCGACGACGGCCGAACGCGGGCGACGCTCTGGTACCGATTCCGCTTGCTTCAGGATACGAAGGTGACGGACCTCTCGCGGGAGGCGCCGCGTGAGCTTGAAGCGCCGCCGGAGCTGCTCGAATCCGTCGCGCCGGAATTCCCGCCCGGCGCGCCCTCCCTCCGGATGGAGCTGGCGTTGGAATTGCTGGTGGGGCCGGACGGAGAGGTGTGGTACGCCTCGTGCCGAGACGAACAGGCCGACCCGTTGTACTGTGAGCGGGCGCTGGCCGCCGCCCGCCGGTTTAAATTTTCGCCCGCCACCGTCGACGGCGAGGCCACGGCGGCCTGGTTCTCTTTCACCTTGGAGTTTAGATAACGCCGGGCGCCGGGAGGTACCGCTATGAAGACGTCAATCGTAATTGCCGGGCTCGCATGCGTCGCACTCGCGGGGGCC
The DNA here is from genome assembly GCA_020356085.1 of Candidatus Coatesiibacteriota bacterium. Taxonomy (GTDB): domain Bacteria; phylum RBG-13-66-14; class B26-G2; order WVWN01; family WVWN01; genus WVWN01. Next base: position 1,010,407 of record CP070633.1, read on the forward strand.
CAGGAGGGCTTCGTGGAGGCGAAGCCGATCCACGTCGAGCCGTTGGGCGAAATCGACGTTATACCGGGCGCCGTGTTCGCCGACACGGTGATGCTCCGGCTGTACCTCGACGCCGAAGGAAACGTGACCTCGGTCGAGGTCTGGTCCTCCTCCGGCGACCAGGCCGTCGACGCCGCGGCGTTGGAGGCCGGCGAGAAATGCCGTTTTCTACCCGCCACGCAAGACGGCGAGCCGGTCGAGTCGTACTTCCAAATCTACTACCGCCTCTCGGCCTACCGCACCCGCGAATACCTGAGCGCCGAGGAGAAGGCCGGGACGGCCGAGGAAGCGCCTCCCCCCAAGGAAGATGACGGAAGAGACTAAAAGCCTACGCGACATCCGCCTGGAAAAGTTAAAGCGGCTGCGCGAGCTGGGAATAGACCCCTATCCGGTCGCGACGCCTCGCAGCCACGCCGTCGCTGCGATCGTGGCCGACGGCGCGGCGTTCGAGGGCGTCGAGGTCACCGTCGCGGGCCGCCTTACCGCCCAACGCACCCACGGCAAAGCCTCTTTCGCCGACCTCGTCGACGGCTCGGGCAAAATCCAGCTCTACTTCAAAGCGGACCTCCTGGGCGACCGCTACAAGCTCTTCGACCTGCTCGACCTCGGCGACTTCGTGAGCGCCGCGGGGAAGGTCTTCACTACGCGCACCGGCGAGATAACCGTCGCGGTGGAGGACTTCACGCTCCTGGCCAAGGGCCTGCGGACGCCGCCCATCGTCAAGACCGAGAAGACGGCGGAAGGCGACGTCGTCCACGACGAGTTCGCCGACCCGGAAAAGCGGTACCGCAAGCGATACCTCGATATCATGGTGAACGAGCCGGCGCGGCGGCGCGTTCTCGCCCACGCCACGCTGCTCTCCCTCGCGCGGCGGTACATGGAGGAGAACGGCTACGTCGAGATCGAGACGCCCATCCTCCAGCCGCTGTACGGCGGCGCCAACGCGCGCCCCTTCACGACCTATCACGCCGACCTCGAAATGGACCTTTACCTGCGCGTCGCCGACGAGCTCTACCTGAAGCGCTTGCTCGTCGCCGGCTTCGAGAAGGTGTACGAAATAGGCAAGGATTTTCGGAACGAGTCCATCGACCGGATCCATTACCCCGAGTTTACGATGTTAGAGGCGTACGAGGCCTTCGGCGACTACCGCACGATGCTCGCGCTGACGCAGGGATTGATTACGGCCGCCGCCCAGGAGATTGCCGGCTCGCATAAAATCACGTTCGAAGGCCGCGAGCTCGACCTCTCCACTCCCTGGCCGGAACTCTCGATGGTCGAAACGCTGAACGAGCGGTCGGCCAAGTTCGGTATCGACGACGTGCTGGCGTGCGCGGAGGAGGACCTCCGCGCCCTCTTCGAGGGCGGGCCGCTCGTCGAGCTGAAGCCGAAGGTGGAGGGACGGTGGTCGCGGCCCCGCGCCATAGACGTACTCTTCGACGCGCTAGTCGTACCGGAACTGTGGCGACCGACGGTGGTCGTCGACTTCCCGGCCGAGCTCTCGCCTCTTGCCAAACGCCAGAAGGACAATCCGGCGCTGGCGGAGCGCTTCGAACTCTTTATCGCCCACATGGAGTTCGCGAACGCCTTCAGCGAGCAGAACGACCCGTTCGTCCAGCGGGAGGCGTTCGAGGCGCAGGCGCGCGCAGGCGCCGCCGGCGACGAGGAGGCCCAGCAGCTCGACGAGGATTTTTTGGAGGCACTCGAGTACGGCATGCCGCCGGCCGGCGGCCTGGGGATCGGGATGGACCGCCTCGCGATGCTGCTGGCGGACGCGCCCAACATCCGCGAGGTCATCGCCTTCCCGCAACTGCGAACGAAACAACCTTAACGCCGACGCCTACGTCGCCGCCTTGCCGGTCACGACACAACGCCGATCAGGGGACGCTGCATATGAGGCGGTGCGACGAGGAGGTCCAAACGGAATAAGATTATGCCGCCCGGATCCCCGCCAGAATTAGAACTCCCGGCCGCCGAGATCGCGCTCGGCGTCCTGGGCGCGTACAATCGCGCGTACTGGCCCGCGGCGCTCTTCGGCGCGGGCCTCGCGCTGGCGGCGCTCGCGCTCGTCCTCGTTAAGCCGGGCCTCTTCAGCGACGTCGTCGCCAAGCTCGTGTTGGACCTCCTGTGGTTGTGGACCGGCGTGCTGTTCTTTATCGACCGGCTGGGGCCGGAGTTCAACGTCGCGTACCTCTTCGGCCTGGCGTTCATCTTCCAGGGGACGTTCCTCATCGTCGACGTCTTCTACGGCACGCTCGAGTTCCGGCCGTCGCGGAACGCCGGGAAGGTCGTCGCCTCGCTAATGCTGTTCGCCGTCGTCGGCGGGCTGCACCCGGTGCTGTCGACGACGTTCGGCCGGGGGTGGCCGGAGCTGCGCCTGGTCGGCACGGCCCCGGGGGCGACGGCGGCCTTCACGCTCGTCATGTTGACCTTCACGCTCCATAAACCCCGGCCGCTGTTCTTTTTCCTCCCCGCGGCCTGGGCGCTGGCGGCCGGCATACGCCTCGCACAAGCCTGGGGACTCTACGAGGATTTGGTATGGGCCGGCGTCGCGGCCGCCGTTATCCTGTGGTTCGCGGCGGAGGCGATACGTGCGCGCCCGCGGCGGGTTGTCGCGGCCGAAGGAGCCGCTCCATGATCGACGCCGAAACCTTCCGTTCGTTCCTCGCCGAGTTCAACCGCGGCGTCTTCCCCACCCACATCCTGTGGTACGCCTTGGGGGTCGGCGCCTCATTCCTGGTGCTGGCGCGGCCGGGGAAATGGGCCGACGTCGCGGCCAAGGGCGTCCTGGCGCTGCTGTGGGCCTGGCTCGGCCTGGTCTACATGATCGTCTACTACACGCGGATCAACTCGGCCGGGTACGTATGGGGAGGGTTGTTCCTGCTGCAGGCCGTGTTCTTCGCCGTGGAAATATTCTGGCCCAAGATCCAATTCTCGCCGACGGCGCGGCCGCGCCTCGGCCACCTCGCGGCCGCGGTGGCGGGGTGGGCGTTCGTCGGCTACCCCATCACGGCGCTTATCTTCGGGCACGGCTGGCCCGAACTCGCGCTGTTCGGAGCCGCGACGCCGATCGCCCTGTACACGTGCGGCATGCTGCTGTTTACCTTCGACCGCCGGCCGCGGTGGCGCTTCACCTTCATCCCGTTCATGTGGTCCGTCGTCGGCGGCCTGGGGCCGGCGACGCAATGGCAATACTACGAGGACTACGCGCTCTTCCTCGCGGGGTTAATTCTGCTAATTGCTTGGTTCGAGGCCTCGCAGAAATACAAGAAGAAAAAGAAGCCCTAACGCCGTCGCCCGGAGGGATTCGCTCGTGCGCGTGCCGATATTTAAGCTCGTTCTGGCCGCGGTAGCCACAACCGATATCGCCGGCGCCGCCTACGAATACGCCGGCCAGTGGGGCCGGTCCGGCTTCGGGCACGGCGAGTTCCGGGGCGTCGTCGGCATCGCGGCCGCGGCGGACGGCACCGTTTACGTCGCCGACGTGGGCAACAACCGCGTCCAATACTTCACCGCGACCGGCAGTTACCTGGGCACGTGGGGAACGGCCGGCTACGGCCCGGGCGAATTCCGCGAGCCGACCAGCCTCGCCGTCGGGCCCAACGGTCTCGTGTACGTCGCCGACACGGCGAACCATCGGGTCCAATACTTCTCCGCCGACGGCTCGTACCTCGGCGGGTGGGGCGCGTACGGTAAGGGGCCCGGCGAATTCCACCGTCCGCACGGCATCGCCATCTCCCCCGGCGGAAAGGTGTACGTCGCCGATTACTGGAACAACCGGATCCAACGCTTCGATCTGGAAGGTCGCTACGCCGGCCAATGGGGAGAAACGGGCGGCGGTAACGGCCAATTCCGGTTCCCCACCGACGTCGCCTTCGGCCCCAACACCTACGTCTACGTAGCGGACTCGGGGAATTGCCGCATCCAATATTTCACCGCTTACGGCACGTACGTGGGCCGGTGGGGGACGTGGGGATTCGAGAACGGCCAATTCGCCAACGCCGCGGCCGTGGCCGCCTCCCGCGACGGCCGGATTTTCGTGGCGGACGACCAGAACCACCGCATCCAATGTTTCACCGCGACGGGGAGCTTTTTGGAAAAATGGGGATCGCTCGGGAAATATAACGGCGAGTTTAATCTCCCGCGCGGCGTGGAGGCCGTAAATTTCGGCACCCGCCTCTACGTCGCCGATTTTTATAACGACCGCATCCAATATTTCGACCGCCGCGAGATCGGCGTCGTACCGTGCTCGCTGGGTCGGCTTAGAGCGCTATATCGTTAAACCCGCGGGCCGTAACAGGCTACCGCTAAACGATCCCGGGGAGGTACGGAAATGACGAAGTTCGCGCTAACGTCGCTGGTTCTTTTGGCAATCGCACCCTTCGCCGCAGCCGATATCGTCTACGAGGGCAAATGGGGTACGCAGGGTACGGGCGAAGGCCAATTCGACCACCCGTGGGACGTCGAAGCCGCCGTCGGCGGCCGCGTCTTCGTCACGGACCGCTCGAACCACCGCGTCCAGTACTTTACGGCGACCGGCTCCTACCGCGGCCGGTGGGGGACGTTCGGCAGCGGCCGGGGAATGTTCCGGTCCCCGGCTGGGCTCGGCCTCTCGGGGACCTACGTCTACGTCGCCGATACGTTTAACCACCGCCTCCAATATTTCGATAAAAGCGGCAGTTACGTCGGCACGTGGGGCTCTTTCGGCACCGGCCCGGGCCAGTTCACGCGGCCGCTGGGCGCGGCCTTCGGCGGTAATTACGTGTACGTCGCCGACGCCGGGAACCACCGCCTCCAATATTTCAACGCCAGCGGGTCGTTGCTCGGGAGTTGGGGCGAGTTCGGGACCGGCAACGGCCAATTTAACACGCCGTTGGGCGTCGCGGTCGCCGGCAACGGCAACGTGTACGTGACGGATTCCGGCAACCACCGCGTGCAATACTTTACCGCCACCGGCAGCTTTCGGGGGACGTGGGGGGCGGCGGGGACCGGCGACGGCCAATTCCGCACGCCGGGGGGCGTCAGCGTCGCACCGGGAGGGCGAGTGTTCGTCGTCGATACCGAGAACCACCGCGTCCAATACTTTACGGCAGCCGGGAGTTTCCTGGGGAAATGGGGTTCCCGCGGCCCGGCCGACGGCCAGTTCAACTACCCGGTAGGCGTATGCGCGACGACGTGGCTCCCCGGCGATACGGCGCACCTGCGAGTTTACGTCGCCGATTCGAATAACAACCGGATTCAATATTTCAAAGAGGTCGAGCCGGCCGTTTTTCCGGCCTCGGTCGGACGCGTTAAAGCTCTGTTCCGTTAACCGGGAGGTCTCCGCGCTCGACCGCTAATGACCATTCTCGCGGCCGCCCGCGGGCGGCCGCATTCTCCACTCGCTGTCACCGATACGAACGCGCAAAGGACGTACGATGAAAAAAGCAGCACTCACCACTTGCCTCCTGATCCTCCTGGCCGCAGCCGCGGCAGCCGACTTCGCCTTCGCGGGGAAGTGGGGCGCCCAAGGCTCCGGCGACGGCCAATTCCTCGCTCCCAGCGGAATTGCCGTCGCGCCGAACGGCAACGTCTACGTCGCCGACGAATTTAACCACCGGATTCAGTACTTCACCTCCGCAGGAAGCTTCCTGGGTAAATGGGGCTCGCGCGGCAAAGGCGACGGCCAGTTCCTCTACCCTTGCGACGTCGCGGTCGCGCCCGGCGGCCGCCTTTACGTCGTCGACTTCGACAACCACCGCGTACAATACTTCACGGCTACCGGCTCGTACTTAGGGCAATTCGGCGAGTACGGCGTTCTTCCCCGCTATTTCAACAACCCCCATAGCGTCGTCGTGGGGGCCGACCGCAACGTCTACGTCGTCGATACCAACAACAACCGCGTACAATACTTTACGCGCAACGGCAGCTTTCTGGGAACGTGGGGCTCGAAGGGGACGGCCGACAGCCAATTCGACCAACCGTTCGGCATCGCCTCCACCCCCCAGGGGGACGTCTACGTCACGGACCGGCTGAACAACCGCGTGCAATACTTCACCGCTCAGGGGTTGTTCCGCGGCAAGTGGGGCACGAAAGGCTTCGGCTGGGGACAGTTCGAATACCCGACGGCGATCGCGGCCGGCAGCGACTACCGCCTCTACGTCACCGACTACTCGTGGCACCACGTCCAGTATTTCACGCCGACGGGGAGCTATCTGGACAAGTTCGGCGGCCGCGGCACCGGCGACGGCCTGTTCAACTTCCCGGACGGCGTCGCCGTCTCGCCCGCCGGCACGACGGTCTACGTCGCCGACACCGGCAACAACCGCATTCAGTATTTCACGCGCGTCGAACCCAAGATTGCGCCGGCTTCGCTGGGGCGCGTAAAGGCGATATTTAAATAAATGAAAAAATCCTTCGAATTCTTCGTCGCGCGGCGGTACCTGACGGCCAAGGGGAAAGACACCTTTCTCTCGGTCATCACGCTCATCTCGGTGGGAGGCGTGGCCGTCGGCGTCATGACGCTCGTCGTCGTCCTGAGCGTGATGAACGGCTTCGAGATCGACCTCCGCGAGAAGATCCTGGGGACGACGGCGCACCTCCAGGTGCTCCACATCGGCCGGGAGGGCCTCGCCGACCACGTCGCCATGGCCGCGAAGGTCGAGGCCGTGGAGGGCGTGGAGGGGGTGGCGCCGTTTGTCTTTATGGAGGGCATCCTGTCCTCCAAGCATGATTCTATCGGCGCGGTCGTCCGCGGCGTCGACATGGAGAGCCACCGCAAGATCTCGACCATCGAGGATA
>CP070633.1:1017322-1027045 GCA_020356085.1 Candidatus Coatesiibacteriota bacterium
ATTGTCGACCATGGCGGCGAGGAGATTGTGCGCCGCGCCGACGGCGTGGATGTCGCCGGTGAAGTGGAGGTTGATGTCCTCCATCGGCAGAACCAGGCTATGGCCGCCGCCCGTCGCGCCGCCTTTCATCCCGAGCGCCGGCCCCAGGCTGGGTTCGCGGAGCGCGAGGCAAGCCCGCTCGCCAATCTTCGCCAGGCCCATCGCCAGGCCGATGGAGGTGGTCGTCTTCCCCTCTCCGGCCGGCGTCGGCGTGATAGCCGAGACCAGGACGAGTTTATCGCTCAGTTTATCCCGCCGGGCCGCCAGCACCTCGAGCTTAACCTTGGCTTTGTAGCGGCCGTAGAGTTCCATGTCATCGTCGGTCAACCCCAAATCGGCGGCCACGTCGACGATGGGGCGCATCGGCGCGGCCCGGGCGATCTCCAGGTCGGTTGGCATCCGGTCTCCTCTCAAAGCGTAAGCGAAAGGAAGTTCTAGACGGTATTATAAGGCCGACGCTGCCGTTCCGCAAGGCCGTGCCGAAAAAACGTTGGCCGGGATGGGTAAAACGACCGCTTTCCCAAATCTCCTTGACTTTTATATAATTATTTAATAAACTTATATATACGGAGATGATCGTACGATGACCCAACTAACCGCGGCCGTCGAAGGCCGCATAACTAATGAAATGCGCCGGGCGGCGGCGGCCGAGAACGTTCCCGCGGAGGTCTTACGGGATAAAATCGCGGCCGGCGTGGCCGTATTACCGTTCAACAAGCTCCTCGACGAGCGCGTCCGCGCCGTAGCTATCGGCGAGGGCCTGCGGACCAAGGTCAACGCCAACCTCGGCACCAGCCGCGACAACGCCGACCTGGAGCTCGAGCTGTGCAAGGCCCGGGTGGCGGAGGAGGCCGGCGCCGACGCGCTCATGGACCTCTCCACCGGCGGCGACCTCCGCGCCATTCGCAAAGCCATCCTAGCCGAAACGTCACTGCCGCTCGGAACGGTACCGGTATACGAGGTCGCCGCGCGAGCGGAGGACGAAGGTCGGGAGTTCGAAGACCTCTCCGTCGACGAACTTTTCGCCGTCGTCGACGAGCACGCCCGCGACGGCGTCTCTTTTATGACCCTCCACGCCGGCGTCACGCGGTCCGCGGTCGAGCGCCTGAAGAGCCAGGGACGCGAGCTGGACATCGTCTCGCGCGGCGGCGCACTTATGGCCGGGTGGATGGCGCGCAATAAAGCGGAGAATCCGTACTACGAATTCTTCGACCGGTTGAGAGACCTCGCCGTCGAGCACGACTTCACGTTCTCGCTCGGCGACGGCCTACGCCCCGGATGCCTGGCCGACGCCAACGACCGCGCGCAAATCACGGAACTACTTACGCTGGCCGAGCTGGCCGAACGCGCCCGGCAACGAGGCGCGCAAGTAATGCTGGAGGGGCCCGGCCACATGCCGCTCGACCAGGTGGCCGAGCACGTCCGCCTGCAGAAAGCCGTCAGCGGCGGCGCGCCGTTCTACACGTTGGGGCCGCTCGTCACCGACGTCGCGCCGGGGTACGACCACATTACCTCGGCTATCGGCGGCGCGATCGCCGCCGCCGCGGGCGTCGACTTTCTCTGTTACGTAACGCCCGCCGAGCACCTGAGCCTCCCGGGCCCGGAAGACGTTAAACTGGGAGTGATCGCCGCGCGCATCGCGGCCCACGCCGGCGACCTGACGAAAGGCATTCGCGGCGCCGAGGAGTGGGACTTGGAAATGTCGCGGGCGCGGAAGGCCTTCGATTGGAAACGGCAGGCCGAGCTCGCGATCGACCCGGCAGAGGCGGAGCGGAGGCGCCGCGAGAACGAGCCCCGGGTCGAGGCCGATACTTGCACCATGTGTTCCAATATGTGCGCGATTAAACTTTCTGAAAAAGCGTTGGCTGACTAACTAGCCAACGTAGACAAGGGACACGCCGGCCCGGAGGCCGGCTTTTTCTTTTCCGCAATCCTCGCGTAGCGCCGCTTCCGGTTATCGCTCAGCCTTGATCACCGCGCCGCCGAAAAACCATTAGATGCGTCGTACTATAGACCACTTCGTAGCGGAGAATTATGGGGCTCATCCCACTGCAAAACGGGTTCACCTTCCAACACACGACGTAGTCGGCGTGGCGCCAAACGGCGTCGGCGTCATATATGGGCGTCCCGCGCGACTCGTCCACCCTCTCGCCCACCGGCGGGCCGTGCCGCCAATTCACCGGGAAATAATCGAAGTCCGCCTCGTAGTTCAAGAGGTTGACGCCGCGGTTGGCCAATATGTAGTAATTTACGGCGTTGCACATGTAGTCCGCTTTATTATTAGTACCGGTTACATAGAGACGATGCACCGGAAGCACCGTCGCCCCCTCGGTTACATAGGGGAGGCCGGTAGTGTACTCCTCCAAGTCTCGATTGGCCGCAACGTATCCGACGACCAGGGCTCCGAGATTGAGTATCGCCAACGTCGGCGCTAACACAAATAACGCACGGCGGAGGGGGCGGCCGGGGACCGTCGAGAGCCATACCGCGATTACCAGAAACGGAATCCACGCCAGCCGAGGGCTTATGTAACTCCCGCCCGCGGGCCCGCCCCACGGGCATACCAGATAAAAAACAGCAAAACCGAATACGAGACCCCAGATCGCGTCCGCTGCTTTCCAGCCCCCGGGAACTCCGGACGACCGCCAAAGCCTCGTGACGTAAACCTTATAGGAGATTACCGCAAGGACAAGGACGCCGAACGAACCGGCCGTGAGGTATGCCGCCGCACGCTGCCACGCGTTGAAGGAAATTAACCACTCCAGCCGGAGGAAACATTGTATCAAAACCACAAAAGGGGAATGCGTAACGGGATAATCGCTGGGGTACTTAATAGCGTACGCGACCCCCAGGGCCGCGGCCGGTGCCATGTACGCGACGACGGCGACCTTCGACCCAAGGAGGCGGACGACCTCCCGCATACCCGAGCCGCCCCGCGCCGCCCGCACGCCGCGCCATATTCCCTCCGATACCGCCAGCGTAAAGATGGTCCCGACGAATATCGCCCACCCTAATAGGTGAGCGAAGTACATTGCGAAGCCCAACACGTTCAACGCAACGGCCGCCCGGAGATTTAACGCGCCTCGCCGCCGCCAATAGTAGCCGACGCCCAGCGTCGCGAACGCGAGCGAGATCAACCACCCGAAGAAACCGAGGTTGAACGAGAAACTGAAGAGGAACGGAAAAATAAGGAGCGCCGCCGGCCCCGCCTTCCCGCCAACGGCGACGACGAGGTACCGAAAAGCCGCCGCGAACAGCACGACGTACAACGACAGGAGAATCTTCTCCGCGATTAACGGCGGGAAGATATACAATAATCCGACCAGGCTTAGATGGTACAGGAGATTCGGCGATAACCGGCGGCTTAGAACGTAGTATTCGCGGAGCGTAGTGGCGTCGGCGTCGCGGTAGTCTTTAATTATTATCGCGTTCGCGAGGTGGGAGGGGCCGTCAGCCGTGGGCACGTAGCGGAATGCCCACAACGGCGCTAAATATAAGCACACTAATAAAGCGAATAGTATTTTTTCGCCGGCGCCGTTTTTAAGCTTCGGCATTACGCGGAGGCGATTCAAGAGACGACCTCCTGTCGGCGAAGATTAGCCTTTCCTAGTCCGTAATCGCGTATCCGCTACGAGGTGGCGGCCCGTTCCTCTCTCGTGCTCGCGGCCGCCTCCCCCGCGAGCAAGGCCACGAAGGCCATCATCGGGAAGTGGAACCGGCCGCCGCCGAAAAAAACTAGATACACCACGGTCAACGCAACCGGCCACGCCAACCACGTCCCCAGCGGCAGCTTTTCGCCCCAGCCTCCCTGCCGGCGGCGCCTCCGGAGCGCGGCCAACCCTAAGATGAAACCGAGCACCGCCAACGCGTAATAACCTTGGGCCAGGCGCGATGGCCAGCGACGGGCCGACACGCGCGGGTCGACACCCCGGCCCAGGTCGTCGTATTGGAACGCCGAAATGTCCGCGCCGTACGTATAGACGAATTTCGGCAGCGCCAACATCAGGAATTTCTCACGGTCGTGGTTTATAAAATACCACGACAATTCGCGTCCCAGCCGGTCCCGCTCCAGCTCCCCCTCCGTTACGAACAGCGGGTTGATGCGCGACGTCGGGTAGCGGTAGGCGCCGGTCGCGTTTGGGTTGTTACCGATCCACAGGTTGACGCCGCCGTTGGTGGAAAGGCCGACGAATTCGCCGTAGAGGCGCCAATTGCGGAGCGCCCACGGCGCGGCGACTACGGCCGCAACGAAGATTAGGAGGGCTACTCGTCCAAGCACCTTTAACCACCCGACCCGACGGAAGAGGTCGGAGGCGAGGGCCGCCGCCGGCAAGACGAGCGTCACGGGCGCGAGCAGCGCCGCAACGCCGTTAACCAAACCGGCCGCCGCCGCCGTCACCCACGGCTTGCGGCCACGCGTATATAAATAGGCCAGCGCTACGACGGCGAACGCCAGAACGACGGCCGGGAATAGCCGCGCCGCGTACGCGAACTGGTTCGGCCACAGCGCCAGTATTAACCCCGCGGCGCGCGCCCCTCCCTCCGAGACGAACTCCCGGCCTACCCACGCGAGCCCGGCCGCCGCTGCCGCGCCCAGTAACGCTTGGAATAAAATAACGGGGAAATAATGCGAACCGAGTACGGCGTAAAACGCCGCGACGAGCGCGGGATAACCTACGGGCCAGTACGCCACCGGCGTGCCGCCGGCCGTATAACCCTGGCCGGCCGCCAAACTCCGCGCCAGGCCGTGGTAGTATTGCTCATCCGATATGGGGGGCGCGGCCGCCACCGCCGCGTACGCGAGACGGACGGCCAGCGCCACGATAAAAATGCCGAGGACCCACCGCAAGGTAGAGCCTCGACTCAACAAGTTTCTCAATTTTACGATCGGCCCGGCGCGGAACAGGCCGAAGGCCCTCAAAACCAGCGCCGCCGCGGCCACGCCCGCCCCCCATCGGATTTGGCCGGCGATCACGAGGGCCGATCCCGTTACCTCGCCCCGGGGCGTGAAAGCGGCGATAAGGGAGGCGAGGTCGAACACGCCCGCGGCGAGGAGCGCCAGCGCCCCGGCGCCAACGACGTTCCGTAGCCAGCCGCGGCCCTCGGTTTTTTTCACCGCCGCTCCGCCTCCGAACGCGGCCGCTTAAAAGGTGCTGCCGATATTAAAGTGGATTTGACCGGAACGGGCGTCCAAACCGTAGCCGTAATCGATTCCCAATAATCCCATCATCGGGATGTTGATGCGGACGCCGGCGCCCACGCCGGATTGCATATCCTGGAGGTTGATATCCCGTAATTCTCGCCAACAATAGCCGGAATCCCAAAACATAATAAAGTGGAAGAAGTCTTTAGAAATAGGAATCCGGTACTCGAAATTTGTGTAGAACATCGACTTCCCGCCCTCCGGATTGCCGTAGACGTCCCGCGGGCCGACCTCCCACTCGTCGTAGCCGCGGACGGTATTAGCGCCGCCGAGATAGAACCGTTCGTAAACCGGGACTGTCCGCGTCCGGCCGTAGCTCTCGACGTACCCGCCGCGCGCACGAATCGCCAACACCGTTTCCCAGAAATGCTTGAAGTACCAGCTCGGGCCCATCGTGACGCGCCAGAAGTCTACGTCGCCCCCGAATACCGAACCCGCTACCTCGGCCGCAATCTCGCTATCGGATCCCGCCTGCGGGAAGAATACGTTGTCCCGACTGTCGCGCTCTACCGCCATCGTAACGGCGGAGGTATTACGGCGGCCGATCTCGCGGGCTACCCACGGAACCCGGCCCGGATCGGAAACCGTCGATACGACTTCGACCGATTCGAACTTGTACTTCGTGCGGCCGCGAACGTACTCGCTCAACGGCCGCCCTACGGTCACGTTCCCGCCGAAGCGCTTCTCGTCGTAATACGGCCGCAGCCGAGCGATGTTGTAGAAATCGACCGCGCCCAGCGTTTTAGTGTCGAACATATAGGGTTCGGTGAACCCTACCGAGTATTGCGTCCGGCGCCGGCCGAATTCCGTCGACAGGCGGAGCTCCTGACCCGCCCCCTTGCACCTCCAGATGTACGGCAGGCGGGAGGCGTCGAAGTTGGCCCACGCCAAACTGAACGTCCCCACCAATCCGTCCAAAGTGCTGTAGCCTGCGCCGAAATTGACTTTGGCCGTATTCATCTTCTCGACGACGCCGATCTCCAAGTCGACCAACCCGGCGTCCCGGTCCGCGATGCGGATGTCCGGCAGGATCTCGTCGAAGTACCCCAGATTGTGGAGCCGCTGGATCGAACGGATGAGCTTATTCTCTTTATAAATATCCCCCGGTTGGAGGCGCATCTCGCGGCGGATGACTTTATCCCGCGTCGAGTCGTTCCCGAACACGTCGATAAGACGGACGTGGGCCGGACGGTCCTCGTCAATCCGGACGGTGGCGTCGACGATCGCGGCCTCGTCGTCGATCTCCTCGGCCGGTTCGACGAGAGCGAATAAGTACCCGTTATTTTTGTACAGCGAACGGACCGAGTCGGTCCCCTCCGCCAGCTTTTTCGCCGAGAACGGCTTGCCCGGTCGCCAATCGACGCGGTCCCGCAACCTCTCGTCGTCGTATTTTTCGTTCCCTGCGAAGCGCAACTCGCCGGTCCGGTATAACTTCCCCTCCTCCACGATTACGGTGACATAGATAGCCGACCGCTTCTTACGGTAATCGACTTTGTGGTCGACCACGCGGGCGCGGACGTACCCCCGGTTGGCGTACTCCTCTTCGATACGCCCGAAATCCTCCTCCAACACCTCTTCGTCCAAGATCTTCGTATTGTAGAACCGGTCGACCTTCGTCTTCATAACTTTATTCAAGATATGCCAGTCGGAGAGAACGTCATTCCCCTCAATTACGATGTTGCGAACGACGGCTTTCGGCCCCTCGGTTATAACGTATACGACCTTGATCCCTCCGGCTTCCTCCTCCAGCCGGTAAGAAATGTCGGCAAAGCGATACCCCTTCTCGAAATACAGTTCTTTCATGGCCTCGACGTCCGCGTTTAACCGCGAGAACGACAACCGCTCCCCCGCCTCGACCGTTATTATCTCCTCTATCGTCTTGCGTTTCATTTTCCGGCGGCCTTCAAAGACGACCTCCTTCACCCGCGGCCGCTCCTCGATGACGAATATTACGTCGACTCGCCCCGGCGACGTTTCCTCGTAAAACGCGTCTACCCGCTCGAAATACCCGAGCCGGTATATCCGTTTAATGTCGTCGCGTACGATAGTCTTGAGCTCTGTCTCGGTTATGGCCAGCCCCGGCGTCAAGCGAATAGCGGTTTCGACCGCCGCGTCGCTGATGCTAGTCAGCCCCTCGAAGCGAACGTCGTCGACGATAACGCCGCCCCCTTGGGCGCCCACGTAGCCGGCCAGGAATAAGCCCGGACCGGCGACCCCGACCGCTAAAACTATAATGTAACAATTACGCATTGTAACGATATAAAAATACGGAGGCAGAATCCTCCGAGGCGGGAGAAATGCTATCACAAGGGTACGGCCAAGTCAAGGCGAAAGGCCGCGCGCGCCTAGTAGTACCGTTGCCGGCTCGCGAATAGCGCAATGACGATAATGAGCCCGAACACTGCCAACACGACAATAAGGATTACCATCCCGCGGTCGACCTTGCGGTCGGGCGTTTCGAGGGGCTCCTCCGGTGGAGCCTCCTCCTCCACCTTGCCGAATTCCTTTAACGCCGCGACTATCGCGCTCTCGGTCTTGTGTTCGTTGCATATTTTCCGGAAAGCGGCGCGCGTCAACGGCTTCGCCGCCGGCACCGTAACTTCGACCACTACCGGGACTAAAACGACGTACTTCGCGGTTTTAAATCGCAGGTTCGCGCTCCGGGACGTCGTAAAGCCCGGCTTGCGGTCGTATTTTACGTCAACGTCCACCGCACGGACGCCCAGGAAACAGCGGTAGACCTTTGGCCCGCCCGGGTTGGCGGGATCGGCGGGCCCGAGTAACCAGGCCTCGCGGAGGTCCCGGGCCATATCCGGATCCGAACGCCACCCCTGGAGCCACTCGTAGGCGCGCGCCGCCGCTCCGGCGCGGTCCGACACCTCGCCGTAACCGACGGCCGGCGTCATTCCCACGTCGGCGCACGACAGCAGGTGCAACCCGTAGAACAGCTCCCTTACGGCCGCCGCCTCCGTGGCTACCGCGCCCGGGCCGGCCCCGCCCCCTTCGCGTCGCCCGGCTATGCCCGCTAACACCTCGGCCGTGAAAGTAGCGGTGGCTATCTTTTCCAACCGCGCGTAAGCCCGCGCCATCCGGAGATAGTATTCCGGTACCGGCTCCAGGCGAAGGTCGGGCGTTACGTCGATCGCCGCGGCCTCGGCCGTCCCGCCGGGAGGCGGCGGCCCGGCCCGGGCGCGGACCTGGTCGAAGGAGGTGAGGTACGATTCCGCCAACCGCTGCACGTACCCCTCGTCCCACGTAATCTTACGGGCCTCCGGCGTCCCCTCCGGACTTAATAGCACGGCCCAGGCGGAGGCGAAATAACGTGCCCACGGATCGTCGCCCCGGGCGGGCGCCGTATCCTTCCGCGCAGCCTCCATATACGCTTCCGCTCCCGGCGGAACGCCGCTCCGCAGTATCAATTCCACCTCGGCCGGACCGAGCGCCGGCAAGAAAACAAACGCCTCGCCGTGCTCCTTAGCCTCCACTTGCAGCCTCCGGACCGTCCCGAGCTCTTTTAATATTTCGAGCGCGTCGCGGCCGGCCATCATCGCCCGGTACGCCTCCGGCGAGGCCGTACCCGGAGACCCTCCCCCTATCGCCCGGCTCCACCCCGCGAGAAACTCGTACTGTCGCCTCGCCTCCGCGTCACTCCCCACGGCCCACGTCAACGCGAGCGCGGTTTTAAACGCCGCCTCCTCCGTACGTTCCAGCGGACGGCCGAGCCACAAGCTGGCGAGGTATATCGGTTTTAAGTCTTTATCCCAGGCGTAGCGGCCGGCGGGTACCGCCGCCCAATCGTTCTCCTTTAGGAACCGGTCCTTATCCTGCGTCGCCTTGTTAACGATGTCGTCCGGGAGGCCGAGCCCGGTCGGTACCTTCCCGTCGGCCCGGGACAACGCGAGGGCGGTGGCGGTGAACGTCAGCGCCTCGCCCAGCGCCAACCTGGCGGAAGTCGCCTCTTCGGCTTCGTAGGTTTCCGCCAAGGTAGCGGCCAACGTCTCTAGAAATCCCCCCCGGCCGCCGGCCAGCACTCCGGTCGGCTTCTCCAGTTGGAGCTCGAGGGCGCCGAACGCCCCTTCCTCGAACGCGTACCCTTTAGCACGACACAGCTCCAACGAGGGCAAGTAGGTTCCCTCCGCCGCCGCGAACGAGGGGTAAATCGCCGTCGAAATGGTAACGCCGGCCGCAGCCTCCACGGCCGAGCGCGAGGGTGCACTAATTGCGAACGAGGCCGGGCCGTCGTTAACGGTAACGCGAATCTCGCCTCCCTCCGCGGGGACCGTTAAAGTCCGGGCCGGAGATAGAGAGGGGCCGCGCGCGCCGAAGGCCGCCGTCGCAACGATCGTCCCACAAATCAGACTCCCGGCGATTAACTTCGTCCGGAGAGTTAACAGGTTACAGTTCCTCATCGCACACCCTCACGATTGCCGACGCTACGGATACGGTTAGGGCAACGTTAATACAGGTTCCCGAACCGTGAT
>CP070633.1:1027145-1051285 GCA_020356085.1 Candidatus Coatesiibacteriota bacterium
CCCGGTACAAGCCGGCGGCGTACTCCATCGCCGGCCGGAGCGCGAAGAGGATTCCCCATCCGGCGAGGACCAAGGCCGCGACGGCCGCGAGATACCCGGGCCGCAACCGCCCGCTCCGCGGCCGCGCCGGCGGCGGCTCGGCCCGCGCGGCGGAGGCGTCCCGGCTGCAATAGTACTTCCCGGCTACGACGGTGGCGCACGCCCCGCAGAGAGGTTCGCCACATACGACGCACCGCGCCACCGCCGGCACCTCCGGATGCCGGCCGCACATTTGCAGTTCGCGCTCTTCCGTCATAACCGTCCGGGCCCCGGGCGTTACCAGAAGTAGTCCACGGTCACTTGGAGTTCGATCACGTCCGTGGAGTACCCGCTGGTATCGAGGGCGCCGCGCCGGCCGTAACCCAAGCCGACGTCGAGGCGGCCGCGCCGCTCCAGTATCGGCCACCCCCCGCCCATCGCGTAGTGGAACCAGTCCACACGGCGCCGCATCCCGTCGCGGACGTACCACGGCCGGTAGCCGAACCCCGCGCGCGCCACGGCGCCGGAGTACAGCACATACTCGGCGCCCGCCGCCCCCCACCCGGCGTTATACGCCGTCGCCGCCAACGTCTGGGCTACCTCCGGGTCGTCGGCCTCCATCGCCTCGTAGAACGTGAACAAGTAATCGAGGTGGACGCTGA
Organism: Candidatus Coatesiibacteriota bacterium; assembly: GCA_020356085.1. GTDB lineage: Bacteria > RBG-13-66-14 > B26-G2 > WVWN01 > WVWN01 > WVWN01. Next base: position 1,027,826 of record CP070633.1, read on the forward strand.
CGCTTAACGCCGAGACGGACACCGCCGCCCCCGCCGTGGGCGGAAACCGCACCTTGTAGCTCCGTTCGCCGCTAAAGCGGACGTCCGCCCCCTTTTTCCCCCCCGCCATGGCCGCCAAGGCCCACCCCGGCGCGAGGTCGAATTGCCCGCCGAACGCCAGCCGCGCGTCGTACCCTCGGCCGCGCAGGTCGACCTCCTCGAACCTCGGCTCGGAGGAGGTAATCCGCTCGCCCCCCCAGAGGTAGTCGACGCCGACGCCGCAGGACAGATCGCCGAGGCGTACGGCCGCGGCGGGGCCCACCGCGCGCAGAGCGCCGCGGCTCCTAATCTCGCCGCCCTTTCCCTCGCCGCCGATCTCGTAAGTGTAATCGTGGGGCGCCCACAACGCCCCGCCCACTGCAAACCGGCCGGGGACGACGGGCCAGGCGCCGGCGCCGTAGGCCCCCGCGAACGACCCGAAGAACGATTGCGCCTTTATCCCGGCCTGGTCCGGCTGGACCGTATAGTTCCAATGGCGGTAACCGCCGCCGGCGCTCACGGCCCCGCCTTCCAACGCGGCGAGCGCCGCAGGGTTGGATATTACGCTCTCCGCGCCGTAGATCGAGGCCCGGCCAGCGCCGGCCATCCCCACCGCCCGGGCGTCCACCTCTTGGCGCACCTCCCCCAGGTGAACCGTCTCGTGGCGGTAACTCGGCGGCCAATCGCGGTAGTAGAGATTCCCGCACCCGGCGGCCACGGCCGCCGCCGCCAGCGCCCCGGCCCACGCCGCGCGCCTCGTCACTCGCCTTCCTCCGCCGGGGGCGGCCCTGCGTCCAGAAACGCCTCCGCGTCGGCGATCTCGTACTGGTAGCCCTGTTCCGTCAGGAAGAGCTCCCGCTTGAGCGCGTAGTCCTGCTCCACCGTGTCGCGGGAGACGAGCGTGTAGAAATAGGCGACGTTCTCGCCCGACTTGGGGCGCAGGATTCGGCCCAGGCGCTGCGCCTCCTCCTGTCGCGAGCCGAACGTCCCGGAAACCTGGATTGCGACGTTGGCGTCGGGCAAATCCAACGCGAAATTGGCCACCTTGGAGACTACAAGGACCGGAAGCCGGCCTTGCCGGAACTCCTCGTACAGAACCTCCCGCTCCGCCTGGGGCGTTTTGCCGGTGACGAGCGGCGCGCGCACCGCCTCCGCGATATAACCCAGCTGGTTCAAGTAGTGGCCGATAATTAAAATGCTGTGGCCGCGGTGCTGCTCCAGCAAACCCTTGACGACGGGAATCTTGCGCGGGTTTTCGGCGGCCACGCGGAAGCGCCGGTGGTTGGTGGCGACCGCGTAGCGGAGGCGGTCCTCCGTGGCCATCGCGACGCGGAGTTCGCGGCACACCGCCCGCGCGATCCAGTTCTTGCGCTCCAGCTCCTTCCAGGGCGTGTCGTACCGCTTCGGCCCGATGAGCGAGAAGACCTCGTCCTCCTTGCCGTCCTCGCGGACCAGGGTCGCGGTCAAGCCCAGGCGCCGGCGTGCCTGGATCTCGGCCGTTACGCGGAAGACGGGCGCCGGCAGAAGGTGAACTTCGTCGTAAATGATTAAGCCCCAATCGCGCTCGTTGAACAGTTGGAAGTGGGGGAAGGGGCCCTTTTTCTTGGGCCGCCACACCAGGATCTGGTACGTAGCCACCGTAACGGGCCGCGGCTCTTTGACCAAACCGGTGTACTCGCCGAGGGCCTCCGCCGGTAAATAGGTCTTGTCGAGCAGCTCCTCGATCCACTGGTGGACGGCCGTGACGTTCGTCACCAGTATAAGCGTCTGCGCCCCCACCTCCGCCATCGCCGCCATGCCCACAATCGTTTTACCGGCCCCGCATGGCAACACGACGACGCCGGAACCGCCGGCGGCCGAGCCCGCGCGATAGAACGCCTCCCCCGCCGCGCGCTGGTAGTCGCGCACGACGAACGGCTCGCCGCTCGAGGCGCGGGATTCCCGCAGCTTGACTTCGAGCGGCGCCCCCTCGACGTACCCCGCCAAATCTTCCACCGGGATGCCCACCCGGATCAACGCGCTCTTGACGTGGCCGCGGGCGTAATCCTTAAGCCGGACCTTTCGGTCGTCGAAGACGCCGCCCTCGAAAAAGACGGCCACCTTGCGGTTGTTCATCACCTGCGCGAGCAGAACGTCGTCCTCGACCTCCAGATAATAACCGCGGGCGTCCCGATACAACTTGGCCTTGCCGTACCGGCCTATCTGATCGTACACCAACCGCTCGATAATATGGGGGACGTCGTAGCGGCTGTACTCCCGCAAGGCCTCCACTATCTCCTCGGCGCCGAGCCCGGCGGCCGCGGCGTTCCAGAGCGAGATCGGCGTCAGGCGATAGGTATGAACGTGTTCGGGGCTCTTAACGAGCTCGGCGAAAGGAAGGAGGCGGTCGCGGACCTCCTCGTGGCGGGGGTGTTCTACTTCCAGAAACAGCGTGCGGTCGGATTGGACGATGAGCGGCTTGCGATTGGGGGAGGCCATGACGTGCATATTAGCATAACCGCCGCAAGATGCAAAACGTTATAACTTGCGGCCCGCCCCCGCCGACCCGTCCGCGGGCGGCGGCGAACTTCGAAACGGGTTGACAATTGCGGTTTATAATAGTATGAAAACCTATAACGTGGTGAGTTGTCGAGTAACGGGCGGCCGCGGTCCCGGACGGCGAGGCCGCGACGTTGCGAAACGTACGTGTTCTCCGCCGAGCACGAAACCAAAGGCGGCTAAGCAGGAGGAAGTCAGAATGCGACAATTCAAATGCGCGGAATGCGGCCAAGAATTCGAGGTGGCTCAAACGACGGTCGACGCCGACCTGAGTATGAATTGCCCGAGCTGCGGCGGCGCGGCCCACCGCCTCGACGCCGGCGGCCCGCCCGCGGACCGCGGCGCCTCCCAAAGGAGCGCAGACCAGCACGGCGCCTCCCAACGGAGCGCGGACCAACACGGCGCCTCCCAACGCGGTGCAGGCCAGCACGGCGCCTCCCAGCGCGGCGGCGCGAGGCGGGGTGCCTCTCAACGCCGCGGCGGCCAACGGGCCGGGAAGGACCCGGACAACGACTGACGGCGAGGCGTAACCCCGCCGATTCCCAAAGCGATACCCGGCCTCGCGGCCGGGTTTTTATCAGTTGCCCCGTGTACGGAGCCCGTCAACGGCGCTTCACGAAGTAATACACGGCGGTGGCGACGGCCGGGATCAGGAAGATCACGCCGCCCACGACGATAAGCACGATGGTCCAAATGGCCGCGAACTCCGGATCTTCGGAGATCTCGGCGAAGCCGCCGAGCAGGCCGCAACAAACGCAGCTGAGGCACAAGACCAGCGCGCCGATCGAAACGCCGAGGAGGGTCTTGAGGACGGCGGGCGAGCCGCGGAACACCTTTTTAGCCTCTCCCAGCGTCGCCATCCGTTCGATCTGCTTATGGGCTTCGACGGCCACGTCGGCGTCCGGCGCCAGCTCAATAGCGCGCTCCAGGAAGTTCTGCGCCCGGCCCAAGTCGCCGTCGTTTACGAACGTCAGGCCCAGGCGGTAAAGGAGTTCCTCGCTCGTGGGTTGGAGTTTGAACGCCGCCCGGTACATCTTCGCGGCGTTGCTCCAATTGCAGCGGTAGAAGTGATAATCGCCGAGGAGGAGCCAGCCGTAGGCCAACATGTCGGCGGCGGAATACTTCGGCTCGCCGTCTTCGATTAACGCCGAAAGACGGTACCGCCGCGCTATCTTGCGAAGCCGCTCGACCGCGGCGTGGAGGTCCTGATAGATGGGGCCCGCCGCCTCCTCCAACCACTCCCGGTATTCCGCCTTGGTGCCGACGTCGAGCGGCGGCTTCTCGCGTTCGCCGGCCAGAGGGGTATCGAAGAAGCCGCCGTACGTGAAGGTCTTTTGCGCAGGGACCGGGTCCCGATACACCCGGCGCGCGAGCCCGAAGATCACCTCCGCCTTCCGGTGGAGCCCCTCCTCCGCCTCGCCCAAATAGGAGCGGGCGATTTTCAAATCCGTCTGGATGGATACCGGTTCTTCGGCCATAGCGCACCTCGCGTTCCGCGCGCCATAGTAGCCGGTGGCGCCGCATAAGTCAAGTCCGCAATTCCTAACGGCGTTGACCAGCGGGGGGGGCTCTGCTACTATGACCGTAAAAGCTCACGTTCTGAATAAGTACTTATGATTTCGTTTCCGCGAAAGCTTTTCGGCTCCCGGTTCGCGCCGTGGGGCCTCCTCCTACTGGCCGTCGTCGCCGCCGCGGCGCTGCGCTACGCCGCCATGGACCGTCTCGCGCCGCGCGAGTTCTCCTACTTTATCGAGTCGTGCTTCCGCTTCCGCTACGCCGAGATGCGCATGCTCGGCGAGGAACCGCCGGCGCTCGACCGCCCGGGCCAGTGGCCGGAGGGCTTTGCGGTCGACCGCATGATCCTGTCGACCCCCGACCGCCTCGCGGCGGCGTTCTACCGCCTGCGGGGAGGCGACACGTTCTTCGCCTCCCGCGACTTGATTAACGTCCTCTCCGCCGGCAGCGTCGTCGTTTTTACCGCGTTGGCGCTCGCCCTCTTCCGGCGGCCGGGGCCGGCCGCGGCGGCCGTCGTCGTGTACGGCGTCACGTTCGGGGCGTTCTCGCGGAGCTGGGGCAACTACCTGCGCGAGGATTTCGCGATGCCCGGCCTCCTGGCCGCCACGGCCGCGGCGGTCTACCTCGTGACGGCGGAACGGGTGCGCCGGCCGGCGCTGCTTTCGCTCGGCGCCGCGGCCGCGGCGTTCTGGGCCGGCTCCTGCTGGCATATGAGCCAGTTTTACCTCGCCGTGCTTGCCCTGTTCGTCGTCGCGTACGGCGTCGCCGGCCGCGCCTCCCGCGCCGCCTGGGCGGGGGGCGGGTTGTGGGTCGGGCTCACGGCCGCCGCTGTCCTCAACCAACCGCTCTGGGCGAAGGGGGCGTTGTGGAACGTCAGCGCGGCGTTGACGCTCGCGCCCGCCGCCGCTTCCCTGGTCGCGCGGATCCTCCGCCAGCCGCACCGGGCGAGGTGGTTCCTCGCCGGCGGGGCCGCGCTCCTGGTCGCGCTCTCGCTGGCCTTCGGCCGCTCCGCCGGCTACGGCCACGTCTACGAGCTGGTCTGGGCGAAACTTCTCCACCTGGGCCGCTATCCCGGCCCGGCGGCCCTCTCGCCGGAGGCGCGCCTCTTCTGGGTTGGCCCCTACCAATCGCCGGAGGCCATGCGGTTCCTGGTGGAGTACGGCTTGCTCGTCCCCGCCTCCCTTATCGGCTTCGTCTTGGCGGCCAGGCAAGTACGGCGGCGCGCCGGCGGCGAGTTCGTCGTCGCGGCGGCGCTATTCTTCGCGGCGCTGTATCTGCTAATCGCGCGGCTAACCATTTTCCTGGCGCCGTGGGTGGCGATCGCGGCCGCGTACCCCTTCGCCGCGGTCAAACGCCTCCGCCTCCGCCTGGCGTACGGCCTCGCGCTGGCGTTACTGGCCGCCGGGCACTACTACGTGACGCTCACGCACGACCGGCCCTCCTGGTACCGAGAGCCGCTGATGGCGCTGACGCACTACGAGCCCGCCTTTCCGTGGTACTACGGCTCGGAACGCGTGGACCTGCTCGTCCGCCTAGTGGCGGAGGGGGAACCGAAACCGGTACTCGCCGACTTCGCCCTCAGCCCGCCGTTCCTCTACCTGGCCGGCCAGCCGACCGCGTTGAACCCAATGTTCGAGGTCCCCGCCGTCCGCCGCAAGGCTCTGGCGTACGCGGAGGCGGCGCTCGGGACGGAGGAGGACTTCTACTGGCAATGCGAGGCCTGGGAGGTCGCGTACGTCGTCCACTTCGCACCGCAAGTTCTTTCCCGCGGAACGGGGAGCTTCTACAACGCCACCGCGCGGGAGCCCGGGCCGGAGTCGGCGGCGTACCTGCTGCAATTCCACCCGGAGCGATTGCGGCGATTCAGGCTGGTCTTCGAGACGTACTCGACGCGCCTCTTCGAGGTCGGCCGGCCGTACGACGGCTACCGTTCGCCGGCGTACCACCCGCTGTTCGACGGCGACCGTTTCGCCTCCCTCCCGGCGGAGACCGAGTTGGAGGAATTCTACCGGGAGTCCCGCCGGGCCCAGTACTACTACGAGGTGGGGTGTGCCCAACAGGAGCGGGAGAATTTCGTGGCCGCGGCCGCCGCGTTCAGCCAAGTGCTCCGCCTCCACCCCGACTTCGAGGAGGCCGAACTTCGCCTCGGCTTCTGCCAGCTGCGCCTGGGCCAGTACGAGGAGGCGCGCCGCGCGCTGGACCGCGCCGCCCTCACCCGGCCGCACGACCGCCGGGCGAAGAGGTATTTGGCCCTCCTCGAGAGCTTTGAGTCGGCCCGTGAGTAACCGCCGCGGCGATTAGCGGCCGGCCGGATTTGAGTTAAGCCCCGCCCACGGAAATAGTTAGCACGAGCCGTATACTTCTTCCCGCCCCCAATCCGCGAAACGAGAATCGCCACAAAGTACTAATTATCAAGTATTTACGCTTGCGTTTCCGTAGCCACCGTTTGCATCCGGACTCTTTAAGTGATATAATGGCTGCCATTTGACGAGAGCCCTTGTTTTTATAAATCCAAAAGGAGGCATTAAGGAAAAATGGCCGGTAAAATCACCCTGAGCGTCATCAAGGCCGACATCGGCGGCTTCGTGGGGCATTCCGCAATGCACCCCGACCTCCTCGCCACCGCTGAGAAGGAACTGGGAAAAGCCCAGAAAGAGGGCCTTCTCGTTGACTTCGACGTCTTCGCGTGCGGCGACGATCTCGAGCTCGTGATGACCCATACCGAAGGGACCGACGCCGAAAAAATCCACAAGCTGGCGTGGGATACCTTCACCAAAGGGACGGCGGTCGCCAAAAAGCTCCACCTCTACGGCGCGGGCCAGGACCTGCTGGCGGACGCGTTTTCGGGTAACGTCAAGGGGATGGGGCCGGGCGTGGCCGAGATGGAGTTCGAGGAACGCAAAGCCGAGCCGGTTCTCGTCTTCGCCGGCGACAAATGCGCGCCCGGCGCGTGGAACCTGCCGCTCTACAAGATGTTCGCCGACCCGTTCAATACCGCGGGCCTGGTCATCGACCCCAACATGCACGACGGCTTCAAGTTCGACGTTTACGACATCCACAACAGCAAGCGGATCCTCTTCTCCTGTCCGGAGGAGATGTACGATATGCTCGTCTTCATCGGTTCGCCCGACCACTTCCTGATCCGCGCGGTCTACCGCAAGGACGACGGCGACATCGCCGCCGCCTCGTCGACGCAGAAGCTCGCGTTGATCGCGGGCCGCTACGTCGGTAAGGACGACCCGGTGTGCGTCGTGCGCTGCCAGTCCGGCCTGCCGGCGGTGGGCGAGGCGCTCGAGCCGTTCGCCTTCCCCCACACGGTCTCCGGGTGGATGCGCGGTTCGCATATGGGGCCGCTGATGCCGACCTCCGTCAAGGAGGCGCACCCGACGCGCTTCGACGGGCCGCCCCGCGTAGTCTGCATGGGCTACCAAATGGCCGACGGCAAGCTGGTAGGGCCGCGCGACATGTTCGACGACCCGAGCTACGACGAGACCCGGCGGACGGCGAACCTCGTCGGCGGCTACCTCCGCAAACACGGCCCGTTCGAGCCGCACCGGCTGCCCTTCGCCGAGATGGAGTACACGACGATGCCGGCGGTTCAGGAGAAACTCGAAGGCCGCTGGGAAGACATCTAAACCCTGCCAACTAAGTACTGAGCCCCTCGCCCCGGAGGCGAGGGGTTTTGATTTTCGGTTGATTCGGAGGAAGTTCAGACTTACGATAAGCCCGCGTGAGGCGTCGCGACGACCATCCCGGCCTTCGCTGGCCACTCGGCCTCGCCGCCGCGGCGTTGGCGATCCGGTTGCTTTACCTCGCCACCGTCGCGCGCGACCCCCTTTTCACCTCGCTGGAGCATCTCCCGGACGCGTTCTTCTTTCACCAGTGGGCGCGGGATATTGCAGCGCGGGGCGACTGGCTCGGCGGCCGGGAGGCCTTTTTCCTCGGACCGCTCTACGCCTACTTCCTGGCCTTCCTGTACTCGTTCGCGAACCCTACGTTCACGGCGTTAAAAATCGTTAACGCGCTGCTGGACGCGGGGACTACCCTCTTCATTTTCGGCTTCGCACGCCGCCTCGGCGGCGAACGCGTCGCCCGCCTCGCCGGCGTCATCTGGGCGCTCTACCTCCCGGCGATCTTCTTCTCGGCGTTGGTCCTCCCGGTCTCGCTCGACTTGTTCCTGGTCTCCGCCTCCATTTACTTCCTGGCGCGGGGCGCCGGCGGGAAGCTCTGGCTTTTCGCCGCGGCCGGCGCGGCGCTGGGCCTGGCCGCGCTAGACCGGCCCAACCTGCTCGTCTGCGCGCTGGCGGCGATCCCCGCGTTCGTCCTCTACCGGCGGACGCTCGGAGGCTGGCGGCCGGCGGCCTACTTCGCCGCGCTCGTCGTAATCGTCGGGGCCGCCACGCTCCGCAACTACGCCGTGGCCGGCGACCCGGTGCTCATCTCCTCCCAGGGCGGGTTGAACTTCTATCTGGGCAATTCGGCGGAGGCCCGGGGCGTGTATTGGGATATCGGCGAAACGGGCCAAGGGCGGCCGGAGGCGCTGAATCGTGACCTCGCCGCCGCCGTCGCCGAAAAGGATACTGGGGAAGAGCTAACGGCCTCCCAGGTCTCGCGATGGTGGGCGGCCCGGGGGTTCGCCTGGCTGCGCGGGCACCCGGCGGAGGCGGCTCGCCTCTACCTCCGCAAGTTCCGCCTCCTCACCAACGATTACGAAGTCGGCCTGAACGCGGACTTCTATTTCCCCCGCGCCGTCTCGGCGTTCCATTGGGTCCCGCTTCCGTGGTTCGGATTCCTGCTGCCCTTCGCGATCCTGGGCCTCCTTGCGGGCCGAGCGAACCCCTCCTTCCCCCGCGCGGTGGGTCCCCTCTTCGCGGCGGCATATGGCCTTTCCGTCTTGGCGTTTTTCGTATCCGCCCGGTACCGAATGCCGCTAGTCCCCGTACTCCTGGCCTTCGCTGCCGTCGGGTTCGTCCACCTGTACGAGCGGTGGCGGGCGGGGCGGTGGGGGCGCGCGGCGGCCCTCACCGCGCTCGCCGCGGCGGTCGCGGTTCTCGCAGCGTACCCGGTTCCGGGTACGAGCCGCACGGCCGGTTTCGGCATGGGGTTCTACCGTTACGGAAAATATCACTTCGACCGGGGCCGAACCGAGGAGGCAGTCGCGTATTTGGAGCGGGCGCTCCCCTACCGGCCCGACCTCCGGCCGGCGTACCTCCTCCTGAGCGTGGCGTACGACCGGCAGGGGGAAACCGAACGCGCGCTCGAGACGCTCCAACGAGGGGTCACCGCCCTCCCGGAGGACCCCGCGTTGCTTTTCGCGTACGGGGTCGCCCTGCTGGAAAACGACCGGGCCGGGGAAGCCGTGGCGCCGCTGGAGGCGACGACCCGCCTCGCGCCCGAGGACGCGGCGGCGTGGGCGCACCTGGCCGAGGCCCGGAAGCGGGCCGGCGACCTCGCCGGCGCCAAAGAGGCCTGCGACCGGCTCCTCGCGCTCACGGCCCGCGACGCGGGCGCGTGGCTCCGCGCGGCCGAAATAGCGTTCCACCGCGGCGAATTCGCCGGCGCAGCCACGGCGGCCGAACGGGCTTTCGCGCTAGACCCAGCGTTACCCCCGGCCAACCTTTTACTGGGCAGTTGGTTTTTCGAAAGCGGCGATTACGAACGCGCCGTTGAGTATGGCGGCAAGGAGGTCGCAGCGCGCCCCCGTTCGCCGGCGGCGTGGTCGTTATTGGCGTTAGCCTACGAACGCCGAGGCCAAAGCGAGCGCGCCCGGGAGGCATATCGTAACTACCTCACGTACGGGGGCGTACGCGACCCGGACTTCGAAAAAGCCGCCGGCGTCGTTACCTCTCCGCGCTGAGAGGGATCCGGCGCAAGCCGGTGCCGCGCCGAGGGCCGCCGCCGCGTCCGTTGCGGCCCGCCCTACGCTATAGTAATATTAGCGACGTAAAATGCTTTCCGTTAACGACAACTCGAAAACCTGCAACCCGCGGAATAAGTATTTCGCGGCCGGCCTCGCGCTCTCGTTCTTCGTTCCCCTCGTCGTCTACTTAATAACGCTCGCCCCGACGCTCAGCTTCGAGGATTCGGCGGAGTTCGCCATCGGCGGCGCGGTGCTGGGCGTCAACCACCCCTCCGGGTACCCCCTGCAGACGTTGACGTGCCACCTCTTCACGTATTTCCCCGCGGGCGAGGTCGCGTGGCGCATCAACCTCTCCTCGGCCGTGGCGGGCGCGGCGGCCGCGACGTTCCTCTTCCTATTGACTTGGGAATTCCTGGCCGGCGTCGTCGGCGACCGGCGCCTCTTGGCCGCGGCTTCTTGGGCCGCGGGCGGCCTGTTTGCCTTTTCTCGGTCGTTCTGGCCGCAAGCCGTTATTACGGAGGTCTACGCCCTCCAGGCGGCGCTGTTCGCGGCCACGTTGTGGTGCGCGGCCCGGTGCCGCCGGGGCGGCGACGTCCGCTGGTTCTACGCCACGGCCTTCGCGGCCGCCGTCGCCGCGGCCAACCACCCGCTATCGCTGGTAGCCACGGCGCCGCTGCTCGCGTACCTCTGGTTCCGATTGCGACGGGAGGAGGGGCACGGCGCGGCGCTCGCGGTGGCGGGCTCGTTATTCCTGATCCTGGGTTTATCGATTTACCTGTACCTGGCTCTCCGCGCCTCCCGCGACCCGCTAATAAACTGGGGCGCCCCGGCGGACCTCTCGCGCCTCTTGGATCACGTCCGGCGGCGCGAATTCGGGACGATCTTCTGGCCGCGGTACCGCTATCTCGGATACCACACGGTGGAGCTCGCGAAATTCCTGGGACTCCAATTCGGCCCGGGCGTCGGCGTGCTGGCGCTCGGGGGCGCGGCGTGGGCGTTGGTTCGCAAGGTTCGCTTCGGCGGCGTCCTGGCGGTACTCGCCCTCCTCACCGGCCCCGTAACGATGCTGACGCTGGTCGGGCTCCTGACGCCGTTCCAGGTCTTCGAGATCGAGGTCTGGTATCTGGCGTTCTTCATGCTCGCGGCCGCATTCGTCGCCGGCGGGGGCGCGGCGCTAATAGGCGCGCTGAAATGGAGAGGCGCGGCCGTCGCGGCGACCGCGGCCCTCGCCGCGCTCCCGCTGTATCCGGCACTGTATAACGGCCGGTTTCCAGATCGCGCCGCCCGCTCCTTCGCCTTCGAACACGGCCGGAACCTCCTCCGCACCTTCCCCTATCGCGCGCTCCTCGCGTTCCCGTTCTACGGCCGCCAGGGGTTGTACGTCCAAACCTACTCCCGCGCGGTGCACCTCAAGCGGCCGGACCTCGTCCTCGCCGACCCGCGGAACACCATCCGGAGCGAACTCCCCTCGCTCGCCCGGGCGCCCATTTACATGGACGACCCGAACGGCGCGGAGGAGTGGTATTTCGACTACCGCCGCACCCTCCTGGCCACGACGGACCGGCGCTTCTTCTACAACCTTAAAGAATCGTACGCGGCGGCCTGGGGCGCGAGCCTTGAGCCGTACGGCTTACACTATTGGGCGCGGCGGGGAGGCGAGGAACGCCCCTTCGGAGGGCCGCCCTGGAAGCGCTACGAGTATAACGCGTTTGCCGCTCTAGGCCGGGATCCCCCCGCAGCGGGGCAGTTATACTCCCCCACCGCTTACCGGTTATGGGCCGATTATTACCTGAAGGCGGCCGAATACGCCGGCGACCGGGGACGGGAGATCGCGTTCCGCCGGAATCTGGCCGCGGCCGAACGCCTGGCGGCCTACGACCCCGAACTCGGTTGCCTCCTCGCCTCGATATACAACGAGTACGGTTACCCCGAGAAGGCGGTCGAGCTTTATCACGCGTGCTTGCCGGCGATGGAGCGCTACCGGCACGACGCGTTGATGGGCCGCAGCGAATACGCCTCGTATCTTAAGAACCTAGCGACGGCGTACCTCAAAATGGGCGACATCTCCTCCGCGCAACGGTACTTCGAGGAATCGGTAGCGGTGAACCCGGAACAGACCGAACTCGCCGCCCACCTCTCGTACGAAGAGTTGGCGGAAGCTGCCGCCCTTTTCCAACGCGAACGGAAGTAGCGGAGGCGCGCGCCTGCTGCTTACTTGACATCCTACGCCGAATGCGATAAAATACGCGCGAAAAAGTCGAATTCTGGGGCAGCTTCCGAGGGGGTGTGCTGCCGTGGGTCCTATAAATAAATCCCTTACCATGTTAATTCTGTGCGCGACGGCCGTCTTTGCCGTAGAATCGGACGGCGGCTGGAGTCGCGTCGGCGCTTCTTCCGGCAACGGGTATCGTTACTGCGGTTGGGGCGACTCCAACTACGGCGGGTATCGTACGTACTACTACGACCCGAGGGGGGGGAACTTCCGCGTGTGGTACGTCCTGGAGGGCCCCCACGCGTTGGTCGACCAACGGGATCGGAATAAGAACGGATACCCCGACGTCGTCGAAACTATTGCTACCGATTTCGAATGGGTCCTGGCGAAAACGCGTACCGACCAATGGTACTACCACCCCGATCCGGAGGAGGCGAGGTATCTCCCGATCCGCGACTACTACCAGGAACTCGGCTGGCCCGCCGCGGGAGAGGACTACGGCGGTAGCAACCGTTGGGACGTGTACTGCGGCGCCTTCGAATCCGGTTTTATGGGGATCGCGTTTGCCTACGGGCCGTTCCCCGGTTCCGCCCGCTCCTGCTATTCGGCCTATTTCAGCGTCGACCACGAGTACGACCCCGACCATTCGGCCGAGCTGGCGGCAGACCTGTGGGGAGCGGCGATAACGTATATGTTCGACGCCGCCGAGACCAGCGAAACGCCCCAGCAGCGGTGGCTAGTCCAACCGACCGCGGTCTGGATCCGAGAACGGACGTACCCACCGGCCGCGCCCGGAAAATCATACGTCGATCAAGTCCTCCGGAATCCGCTCCAACCAATCACCGAAAACGGCGGCGCGTTCTTGTATTTCCTGGAAGATTGGAGTGGGAGCTATTGGAAGCCGCCTACGTGGCAGCCCCTCGACGACAAGCCGCTACTAAAACACTACTGGCGCGCGACGAGTAAAGGCGACGCGTGGTATACCGCGGACCCGGCCCTCGACCGTTCGACCGAAGAGGCATTGTCCTACTTAATCGAGCACCATGCCGCCAAGAACGCCTACGTCGAGGGTTCGGCGTTCCGGGAGGCGTTCGAGCTCTTTACGACGTGGAATTGGTTTACCGGCGCGCGCGACGACGGCCGCCACTACCGGTACGGTTCGCAGTACGTCGAGATCTTCCCCCAAAACACCTGGACTACCTACCCCGTTCTGAACTACGAACCGTTACCCGGCGCGCGGATGAACTACCTCGGCGCCGGATATTACCGCTTCGACTCGCCGCCGTCGTGGAAGGGCGCGGTCTTCGAATTCGCCGCCGCGCCCGGCATCCGGGAGGCCTCCCGGGTGTGGGGGGGCCACCTCCTCGCCTCGCGCAACGGGACCACCTGGACCGACCTCGCCGGACAGGAAGGTTCAGCCTCCGCGATGTTTACGCCGGGCGATAGAGGGGTTTTGCGGATCGACGACCCGGCGCAATACCAATCGCTCGTGGCGATAATCGATTGCGCGGCCTACGAGGGGACGGGGTTGGGATTCAAATACAGCTTCTACGAGACCGACGACGACCGTCCGCCGGGAGTAGCCGCCGGCGTAGCTCGCCCCCAAGCCAATCCGCTGGCGATGGAAATCCTCCTCGGCGGCGACGAGGAGTTATTCGGGGCCGAAGCCGACGTAATGTATATCCCTACGGGGGAATCCACGGGGCCCCGGCGCGAAGTCGAATTGACCGAGGGAAAAGCCGGGTACTCGTTTATGGGTACCTACTCGTTCGACGACCCCCGGACCGGCGGCGGCGTCATCACGTGGCGCGCCGCCGACGTCGCGGGGAACGTGGTGTTCGGCCAAAAGGTTTTTCTGGCCGGCATTATAACGGCCGGGGGCGGTACCGTAGGGAACGACGCGGCGGCGGTCAAGCTGCCGCCGGGCGCCCTCCGCGGCCCCACGGCCGTGACGATGGTTCCCGGCCCCAGCGATGCGCCGGGCGGCCGCGCCGCGCTCGCCTCCTCCGCGCCGGCCGAGGCGAAAGCGGTAAGCGAGACGGTAGGGCCGACTTACGACGTCGGGCCGAATTGGGCGCGGCTGGCGCGCCCCGCGGAAATCGTCCTGTCGTACGAGGGCCTGCCCGTCGAGCGGGAGGATTATTTATCGGTCTTCCGGTGGAACGGCGCCGCGTGGGAAGACCTCGGTGGGACGGTGGACCGCCGCGGCCGCCGCGTCGTCGCGACCACCTCCGCGTTCGGCACCTTCTCGCTGGGATACGGCGCCTGGAAGGGCGGAGGGCCGCCGTCCGGCATCCCCGCGGCATTCGCCTTGTATCAGAACTTCCCCAATCCCGTGCGGGGCGAGACCACTATCAAGTACGCCCTCCCCGCGGCGGCCGACATCGAGTTGGCGTTGTACGATCTCAGCGGCCGCCGCCTCCTCCTTCTCCTTTGCGGCCGCCGGCCGGCGGGCGTCCACGAGGTTCGGTTCGCCGCCGCGACCGAACGCGGCCAGCCGCTGCCGGCGGGCGTGTACCTTTACCGGCTTACGGCCGGAACCGAGGCGGCCACCCGGAAGCTCATCGTCGGCCGGTAACGGCCCTAGTCCCGTCTATCCGTAAGCCCCGCCGTGCGGCGGGGCGTTTTTTTAAGAAAGGCGCGGCCGGCCGGGATAATTATTGCTACGCAGCCGGTTTTGTGGTAATTATATAGTAGAAGGAGAGTGTGTAAAATACACGGCCTTAGAACCTTCGTTCTGGGGGGGGTTCTCGCGTGCGCCGCCAGCTTGGCCAGCGCCGACGAGGATTTGCGCTTCCACAGCTATCCGAACCCCTTCGTCGCGGGGTATGTGGAGGCCAAAGTGTTCTACGACCTGCCCGCGCGAAGCACGATTTCACTGTACGTTTACGACCTGGAAGGTAATCGGCTGCGGACGCTGGTCGACCAGGTGGAGCGCCGGGTGGGAATTCACAACGGCCAGGAGACCTGGGACGGCCGGGACGACGAGGGCGAGTTCGTACCGGCGGGAGCTTACCTGCTCGTGCTCGACGTACAACTCCGGGGCGAGAGGCTCCAGGACACCTTCCTCACCGTCGTCGAGAGATAGGAAGGACGCCCCGCCTGGGCGCAACATGGCAGCGACCCTCACACGCCTGCCGATAACGGTAATGGTAATCTTATATTTAACCGCCGCCGGCGCCAGCCGCGCCGGCCACCTCCCCCTCTACGACGCCCGGACGGCGGCGCTGGGCGCCAACCCGGCGTTGGAGCCGGGATTCTACGCCCTGGGGACGAACCCGGCGGCCCTGGCCGAACTCTCTCACTTGCAGTTCACGTTCCTCCACAAAATATACCCGGCGCCGCATACCTCGTTGGAAGGGGGAGGCGCAGCCGTACCGTTGGGGCGATACGGAACGGTCGCCGGCGGCTTCGGGACCGTTCTCGTCGGGGACGTCGAGCGGTACTCGCCCCGGAACGAACCCCTGGGAACGTACTTGTACCACGACGACCGCGTGACGGCCGGATACGGGGCGCGGGTTAACCGCTGGTTCGCCCTCGGCGGCGCCGTCAACTATGAGCGTCACGTTACCGCGCCGGACCGAGACCACCACACGATCGGTTGCGACGCCGGCTTGTCCGCCCGCCCCCTCGGCGCCGGATCGTCGTGGGAGTATGCCGCCGGCGCGGTCACGCTCGCGTTCGTGGCCTCCAACGTCGTCGCCTCCGAACCGGAATCGTACTCCGACGACTATCGCGAACCCCGCCGGTTTAACGTGGGCGCGGCGTGGGCGCGCGACATCGACCGCCACCGCCTCACCCTGGCCTTTGGACTCCCGCTCCACGAGCCCTCCCGCCCCTCGTTCGGCTGCGAATTCGACGTCGCGGCCCTCCTGGCCGCCCGCGTAGGCCTGGTCGGCACCCATCCCGCGGGAGGCGTGGGCGTCAATACGAACTTGTTCTCGTTCGACTACAGCTACGTCTCGCGCGAGCTCGACGCCGCCCACTACTTTACGGTTTCGTACAACCCCGGCCGGGATCTACGAGGCCGCGGCGCGCGGCGCCGCCGGCAAGAGGAATGGCTGGCCCAGGGGCGCGCGTACTACGAAGCCGCCAATTACGCGCTCGCGGCCGAGCGCTTCGCCGCCGTCCTGGAGGAAGACCCTCATAACACCGAGGCCCGCCAATATTGGATTCGCTCCAAGTACCGGCAGTACATGGAGGAGGGCAAAACGCACCTCGCCAACCAGGAGTGGGAAAAGGCGCGGGCCGCGTTCCGGGGGGCCTTGGTGGCGGTGCCCGAGGACTTCCTCGCCTCGGAATACCTTGGCCGGGTGGACGAGTTGGAGGCGGCCGAACAGGCCCGCCGGGAGGAGGAGGCCCGCCTCGCCGGCCTGCTGGCGGAGGCCGAGGACCTGAAGCGGCGGGGGGCGTACGGCCCGGCCCTTGCCCGGTGTGAGGAAATCCTGGCCGTGCGCCCCGACCACGTCGAGGCGACGCGGTTGGCGGCCGAAATACGCCGACTTCTCGCCGCCGCCTTGCGGCCCGTCGCGCCGCTGCCCACGCCCGAGATTCCAGAGGAGGCGGCGGCCCGGTACCGGGAGGCGAGCGCGGCGCTGGGTACCGGCGCCGTCAATGAGGCGGTTCGGTCGCTGGAAGACCTTCTGCGGGAGCACCCGACTTACGCGGCCGCCCAAAGCAAATTGGTGGAGGCTTACCTCTACCAAGGGTTGGACTTCTATTCGAAAGGCTCGTTGTCGGCGGCGATTCGCGTGTGGTCGAAGGGGTTGGCGTTAGATCCGGGGAACGATAAACTCCAGCGCTACATTTATAAAGCCGAGGTCGAGATCGAACAAATCCGGTAACAAGGTGGGGGGCGGGCCTCGGAACCGCAAGGGGTGTCGCTTTGGACGCGCTACTGAAAATACGGGAAATAATATCGTCCCTCCGGACGAAGGCCGCGATCGTGGCGGTGGCGTTCGTACTCGCGCTCGTGACCGCGATCGGGCTGGTCGTGATCCGCCACGAACGGCTGGCCCTAACGCGCGAGGTCGAACTACGCGTCTTGTCGCAAGCCCGGAGTATCGCCGCTTCCTCCGAACGGACGATGCTCGAGCCGGACCCGGAACTGACCTTCCAGAAACTGTTGCGCGAGATGATGTCGCGCGACCCGGAAATCACCAGCATCGTCGTCGTCGACGCGGAGGGCTCCATCCTGGCGCACCCGGAGGTCACGCGCATCGGAACCCCTTACGACCCGCCGACCGGCCTGGAGCCGGTCCCGGACTTGAGCTACCTCGATCCCGACGAGCTGGTGGCGGAGGGGGAGGACGTCTTCCTGGTCAAAGCCCCGATTAAGCGGACGTACGAGGGCCAGGTCTTAAACATCGGCCAGGTCTATATCCGGTCGTCGAAAGGCAAAATCGAAAAGGCGATCCGGTCGGCGACGAACCAGATCATAGCCATCGCCGTTATCGTCAGTATCTTCGGTAGCGTGGCGGCCGTTCTCCTCTCGGGTTTCATCACGACGCCCATTAAAAAGTTGGCGGAGGGCGCGCGCAAGATCGGCGAAGGCGATTTGAGCGTCAAAGTGAAGGTCCGGGGGTACGACGAAATCGGCCAGCTCTCCTCCACGCTCAACGAGATGACCTCCCGCCTCTCCACGGCGACCGAAGAGCTGGTCGTAAAAGAGCGGATGTCTAAGGAACTCGAGATCGCGCGCTCGATCCAGCAGAGCCTGTTGCCGACGACGTTCCCGGAGGTGGAGGCGGTGGAGGTCGCCGCGGCCTGCGAGAGCGCCACCGAGGTCGGCGGCGATTACTTCGACCTCCTCGCGATCGACGACCGCCGGATCGGCGTCGTAATAGCGGACGTATCCGGCAAGGGGGTTCCCGGCCTGCTGGTCATGGGCGTGGCCCGGAGCGTAATCCGCGCCCAGGCCCGCCAACACCTCTCGCCGCGGGAAGTGCTGATTCGCGCCAACGACATCATCTCTCCCGACATCGGCCGCGGGATGTTCGTAACGGTAATGTACGGCGTGTTGGACGTCGAGCGCCGCGCGTTCAGCTTCGCCAACGCCGGCCACAACCCGCTCATTATAATCAAACGGAAAGGTCCGGTCGCGCACGAACTCATCAAGACGCAAGGCCGGCCGGTCGGCTTCATGGCCGGGGCGTTTTTTGACGAGCGCCTAGAAGAAACGTCCCTGGCGCTGGACGAGGGGGATACCATCTTCGCCTACACCGACGGCGTCGTCGACGCCATGAACCAGGACGACGAGGAATTCGGAATGGACCGCTTGCTCGAAACTTTAACCGAGAAGCGCGCCGCGCCGGTCCAAGAGATCGCCGACAGCCTACTCGGGCGGATAGCGGAGTACGTCGGCGAGCGGCCGCAAACCGACGACATGACCCTACTGGCTATATCCCTTAAACCTTCCGGCTTGCCGACCGAGGTACCGCTGGCCGCGGAGGAGGCTTTAGCGCCGGTGCCCTCTCCGCCGGACGGGTAGCGCCGAGAACCCATGGCGGAGCGGGAATACCAATTTCGGGTAAAAAGCGCCGTACCGCAGCTCGAAAAGGTGCGGAAATGGGCGGCCTATATCGCGCGTGGCCTCGGCTTCGACGACCGCGCCGTTTTCGAGGTCGAGCTATCGATCTACGAGGCGTGCGCCAACGTTATTGAACACGCGTACGGCAACAACCCCCATAAATACATCGACCTCCGGATGGCCGTCGAGCTCGATCGGCTCATCGTAACCATTCGGGACCAAGGGGGCACGTTCGAACCCTCGTCGTTGAAGGAAAAAAATATCGCGCGTATTATCGAGACGGAGCAGGATGGCGGCCTGGGTATGCACATTATCGAGGCCTGCATGGACGAGATCCTCTACCGCCGCCAAGGAGGAGAGAACATCCTCGAGCTCGTGAAATACCTACCCGTCGGCGCGCCGCCGAGTTAGACGCAAATGGCCCGAGAACTTAGCATAAAACTCGCGGAACGAACGCCCGACGGCATCTACATCTTCACCGTGGCCGGGGCGTTGGGCGTGGAGGGGTCCGCCGGCATCCAGGGATTGTTGGACGCGTGCCTCAAGGAACAAGTCCGCCACATTATTCTGGATTTGGGCGAGGTCAACTTCGTCTCCAGCGCCGGGATGGGGGCGTTCCTGTCCGCGGTCGGCGAGCTCCGGAAGCAAGCCGGGGATATCATCTTCTCGCGGATGCAAGATAAAATCATGACGGTCTTCCGGACGCTGGACGTCCTGGACTACTTCATCGTCGCCGACACCGTCGACCAGGCCGTCGAGAGGTTCCGCGCCGGCACCCTTCCGCGGCCGCCGAGTTTGGAGGAACTTACGGCGGGAGCCGCGGAAAAACCGCCGGCCGCGGAGCCCGACTCCACGCCGGCGCTATTCTCGCTGCTCGCAGCTTACAGCGACATCCTGGGCGCGGAGGCCGAAATCAGCCACCAACTCACCCAGATCGTCGACGTCACCGCCAACTACCTCGCGCTGGAGCAGTGCGCCCTCGTCCCGCTTAGCGAAACGTTGGCCCTGAACTCGACGGCGGCGCGCGGTACCGTCCCCGCTCCCCCCGCGGCCGTCAAAACGACCCTCGGCGAGGCGTTGCGCGAAAAAGAGTTCGCCGCGGTCGACCAGCTGCCCGGCCTGACCAAAGAATTGGCGGCTTGGGCCGCGGCTGGCCGGGCTCGCTTCCTACTGCCGGTCGGCCGCGACGACGTCCCCCTCGCCGTGCTCGCCGTCGGAGAAAAAAAAGACGGCACCTCGCTCAGCCAGGAGGAGCAGCGCCTCCTCCGGTATCTGCGGACGGCATTAACGCTCGCGTTTGATAACCGCTTCCTCCGTCGCCGCTTGCTTGGCGACTCCCCGGGCGATAAACGGCAAATTAGCCGCATGATAATGGAGATCGAAACGCTCTTTTCGGTCTCGGAGGCGCTGGCGGAAGCCCTCGAGACCGATAAAATGCTGCCCACGTTTTTGATGATGATAACGGGCCAGTTCGGTACCGACCGCGCCGCCATCCTCCTCCCGGGGGCGGACGGCGGCTTTATGGTCCGAGCGGCGCGGGGATTGGACGACGAAATCCTCCCCTCCTTGGACCTCCCGCCCGACGGCCTGGCGGAGGTGGTCGGGGCCCAAACCGGCCCGGCCGTCATGAGCGTCCTGGCCCTTACGCTCGACGACGCTCACCGCGGCCAGATCAAACCTTTCGTCGACCAGGGATTGGCCGTCGCTGCGCCGATGCGCTTTAAAAACGAGATAATCGGGATCGTATTCCTGGGCGCGAAGATCTCGGGTCGGGACTTCGGCCCCGAGGAACTCCGCCTCCTGGACGCGCTGGTCAAACTCGCCGGCGTCAGCGTCGAGACGGCGACCTTGCTCGATACGACGAAAAAGAACTACGGCGGCCTGGTCCGAGCGCTCATCTCCGCCGTCGAGGCCAAAGACGAATTCACGCGCGGCCATACCGAGCGCGTTACGCTCTACGCCGCCGCGTTGGCGGACGAAGTGGGCCTCGAAGAAAGCTACCGCCAGGACCTCCTCTTCGCCGCCGTCTTGCACGACGTCGGCTACCTGGGCATTCCGGAGGAAATCCTGCGCGTAACCGACGGCATCACTGAGGAACAACTGGCCGAGCTCCGCCGCCACCCCGAGATCGGCGCCGACATTCTCCAGGGGATCCCGTTCCTCCGCAAAGCCCTCGCCGGCATTCGCCACCACCACGAGTGGTACGACGGCTCCGGATACCCGGACGGCCTCGCCGGCGACGACATCCCCCAGCTGGCCCGGCTCATCGCCGTCGCCGACTCCTTCGATGCCATGACGACGGACCGCCGGTACCGGGAGGCGAAATCGAAAGAGGAGGCTCTCGCCGAAATCGCCGCCCATCGCGGCGCACAATTCGACCCGACGGTCGTCGACGCGTTCGAAAACCTCGTTACCGACGGCCGGCTCGAGATCATTACTCCTAAACGCTACAAACCCGAGGGATAGCCATGCCGAAAAAAATTGCGGCCGGCGTCGCACTCACCGCCTTGTTGGTCCTCGTCACTTTCTCGTTCCCCGTCCGCCCCGGGGCGGACGAAAACCAGGAAGAGATCGAACGCCGCCTCGACCGCGGGAACGAACTCGCGCTGGAGGGGGACTACGACGGCGCCATGGCCGAATACCACAAGGTGCTCGAAATCGACGAGGGCAACGCCCTGGCCCACAATAACCTGGGCATCATCTACAAACGGAAAGGCCTCTATATCTCCGCGGTGGAAGAGTTCCAGGCCGCGCTGGAGGCGCTGCCGAACTACTTCAAAGCTTATAATAACTTGGCGAACGTATACTACGAACGCGGGTATTACGAAGACGCCGTTAAATACTACAACAAGTGCTTGGCCATTAAGCCCAACTTCGCCGACGCCCACTGGAACCTCGCGCTGGCGTACGAGCAGAGCGGCGAGGATACGCGGGCCGTCCGGCACTTCAAGAAGTTCATCGAGTTGTCCGATGCCCCCACCTACGTCGCGCTGGCCCAACAACACATCGACGCGCTCTCGGCCGGGCCCGAAGAGGTAGAACCGGCCGAGGAGATGACGACCTACGGAGAAGACGCCCTCGATGTCCCGGAATAAGTTCCGCCGCCCGGCCGGCGCGGCGCTACCGTTAGTATTCTTGGGGGTTTTCTTCGTAGCCGCCGCCGCGGCCCCGGAGGAAGGGGCGCCCCGGGACGCGTTCGCCTCCGCCGACGAGTTGGCCTCCGTTCCCGTCGAACTCGAAAGCGTGACCCGCGACAGCTTCGCCGCCGGCGCCGAATACTTGCCGTTCCCCGTCGCCGCGGTCCCGTTCGAGGCGTGGGCCTTGCCCGGCGACAAGTCGCTCTACCTTCCGCTGCTCCCCGACCACCCGACCGGCAGCGTCGACGCCTTGGCCGTGGTCGGCGACGAGCACGAGATATACGGCCGCGCCAGCCTGTTCGTCGGCGGCTACGGCCCGGGCGAGAAGCGGTGCGTCATCCTAATGTACCACCGCTTTCGCGCGGTTCCCGCCAACAAATACGAGGTCTCCCACGCCGACTTCCGCGCCCAGCTCGAATATATCGCCCGCAACGGCTACGAGGTCATCCCCATCGACCAGCTCGTGGAGGCCCTGCAAACGCACGACCCGGACCTGCTCCCTCCGCGTTCCGTTGTGATAACCATCGACGACGGTTATCGGTCCGCGTACGACTACGCCTGGCCGCTACTCGCCGCGTACGAGTTCCCCTTCGCCGTATACCTCTATACGGACTACATAAACGTCGGCGGAAAATCGATGTCGTGGTACGAGGTGCGCGACCTGGCCTCCGACGACCTCGTCACCATCGGCGCCCACTCCATGACCCATCGCAACCTCGCCAATCCCCGCAAAGCCCTCGGCCGCTACGAGAACTGGGTGGTCCGCGAACTGACGTACCCCAAGGTCCGCCTGGAGGCCGAGCTCGGACAGCCCATCCGGACTTTCTGTTGGCCGTACGGGTCGTACAATTCGTACGGCGTAAGCGTCGCCATCCGCGCCGGCTACGAGGGCCTATTGACCGTAAACGCCGGCTCGAACAACATGAACTCCTCCCCCTTCCACCTCCGGCGTTACGGCGTTTACTGGCACACGCCGCTCTCGCTCTTCGCCCGGATCCTGGAGGGGCGGCCGGTAACCGACGACATGTGGGACTACGAGCTGGCCACCATCGGCGCGGAGGAGACGTTCCCCATCCCCTGAGACGGTCGCCAACGTAATAAATCGGGGAGCCCGCGGGCTCCCCTTTTTCGTCGGCGTCGGTGGCGCTAGGGAGGCGGTAACGTGGCGTAGGCGGAGGCGAGCGCCCGCGCGGCCGCCTCCGCCGAATAGTGCTCCTGAACGTAGCGCGAGCCTGCGACGTTCGGCGGGCAATCCGTGGCCAGCGCCGCCGCGGCCGCGACGAATTCCTCGGCGGAGGAGGCGTGGCGACAATGCGGGAAGCGCCGGCTCCACACCACCTGTCGGCCGCGGAGCAAGGCCTCCAACACCATCTGCGAAAGGCCGTCGTGGGAGGTGGGCCGGACCAACGCGGAGGTCTCGCGGTAGAGGCGGGCCATGGCCGCGCCGTCGACCAGTCCCGTAAAGCGAACGTTCGAAGGGGCGCCCGGCTCCGCCGCGCCGCCCGCCGCGACGATCTCCACCTCCGGCAGCTGCTCGGCGATCCGACGGACCACCGGCCACCCGTAGAAGTCGCGCCTCCGGTCGGGCATGTAGGTCAGGAGGCCGAACCGCGCGGGCAGCTCCTCCAACGCGCCGGCCATTTTCTCCGAG
>CP070633.1:1051385-1058974 GCA_020356085.1 Candidatus Coatesiibacteriota bacterium
AACAACCGCATTCAGTATTTCACCTCCAGCGGTTCGTTCCTCGGCAAGTGGGGTGCGGCCGGGACCGGCAACGGCGAGTTTGATACGCCCTTCGGCGTGGCGTTTACCGCGGGCGGGCAGGTTTACGTCGCCGACACCTTCAACCACCGCGTCCAGTACTTCACCGCGACCGGGTCCTATCTCGGCCGGTGGGGTTCGTACGGCACGGCCCCCGGCCAGTTCAACGAACCGCGCGGCCTCGCCGTCGACCGGGCGACGGGTTACCTTTTCGTGTCCGACACGGCGAACCACCGTATCCAGTGTTTCACCGCGGCCGGGTCGTTTCTCCAAGCCTGGGGCCGGTATGGCGGGGGCGCCGGCGAGTTCAACACGCCCCAGGGCTTAACTTCGACCGCCGACGGTAAACGCCTTTACGTCGCCGACTTGTTTAACCACCGCGTCCAATACTTCCGCTGGTCGGACCCCGTCGTTTCGCCGACGTCGCTGGGGAAGGTAAAGGCGCTGTTCCGGTAGCGCCCGGCGCGAGATTGTGTTATAAATCTTAAACCGGTTTGGGGAAAGGCGAGGGCCGGCTATGCCTCGGCCCTTGGCTTCACGATCATTTCCCGTATTCGACGGCCCCGCGCGGCGTTCCCGCGGCGGGGCCAAGGGGGTAACTACCGTGGCATTGAACCTCAAGTACGTGGCCGTTCTGTGCGCCGTCGGCGCGGCCTTCGCGACGGCCTGGACGACGCCGGTCAACCTCGGCCCGACGGTCAACGGCCCCTCCCTCGACGCCAGCGCCAGCCTCGGCGTGTACGGCGGCACCACCTACCTCTTCTTCGCCAGCGACCGGGCCGGCGGCCTGGGCTATACCGACATCTGGTACGCCACCGGGACGCCGCCCAACTTCGGCACGCCCGTCCACATGGGCTCGACCGTCAACTCCGCCGACCGCGACGGCGGCCCGGCCATCTGTTGGACCGGCGGCCCCACGGCCAATACGCTCTACTTCTACAGCACGCGGCCGGGAGGCGCCGGCTCCTCCGACCTCTACCAGACGACCTATTCCGGAAGCAGCTGGTCCACGCCCGTGGGCGTCGGCACCAGCGTCAATTCGGGAGCCGCGGAGTACTACGCCTTCCCCGCCACCTGGCAGGGCGAGAGGCGCCTCTATTTCGTCTGCGAGAACGCGATATACTATTCGG
The DNA here is from genome assembly GCA_020356085.1 of Candidatus Coatesiibacteriota bacterium. Classification (GTDB taxonomy): domain Bacteria; phylum RBG-13-66-14; class B26-G2; order WVWN01; family WVWN01; genus WVWN01. The sequence continues at coordinate 1,052,573 of CP070633.1, forward strand.
TCTACCAGGGAGGCTCGTGGGGCACGCCGGTCCACGTGAACCTCGGCGCCGGTGACGCGTACCACCCCTGCCAGTGCGGCGAGGGCGAGGGCGCGAAGCTCTACTTCTCCTCGAGGCGCGCCGGCGGCTACGGCGACTACGACATTTGGGTCTCGACCTACGCCGGCGGCAGCTGGGGCGCGCCCGCGAACCTGGGGCCGACGGTAAACACGCCGTACGCGGACAACTGCCCGTGGTTCGCGCCCGACGGCCGGACGATGTATTTCAGCTCGACCCGCCCCGGCGGCCAGGGCTACTACGACATCTGGTATACGGTCCTGGACAACCCGGCCGTAACGCCGGCCTCCGTGGGCCGCGTGAAGGCGCTGTTTAAATAAACACCGCTTTATATAAATAAGTATGGGCCGGCCTTCGGGTCGGCCCTTTTTTTGTTTTAACTATTCGTTAATTTCTGGTATAGTTAACATAAGAGGGTATTTGCGCGAGGAGGTGAAAATAAATGAAGAGGCTCGCGATAACTACGGCCGCGGCGGCTATAGCGCTGGCGGCCTTTATTTTTGCTCTGGCCTCGTTGGGGGGCGGCGCGGTTTACGCCGCGGCGGAAGAGCCGGCCGAGCCGACGCGCGAGGACTACCGCGAGCTGAGGCGGGACGTCGACGAGCTGGGCCGGGAGGTCGAGCGGCTGGGGGAGGATATTGACGAAGTAGAGGAGGGCGTCGAGGGCCGAATCCGCGACGTCGGCATTTCGGTCAACATGTTGGAAATCGTCGTCGTCGTCTTCTCGCTGATCCTGATGGCCGTGGTCGCGGTCCTGGGCTTTAGACAGGCCCGCAGCGTGAAGGATTTAAAGGAGGACTTCGAGAAGAACGAGGAGGTTATAAGGCGGATCGAGCTGGACGCGCGGCAGGCGGCGGGGGATATGAGGACGTTCGCGGAGCGGGCGCGGGTGGACATGGAGCGGGCGGAGGAGGGGGTGGGCCGGGCGCAGGAGATCTACGCCAACGCGGAGGAGCTGATAACGACGTTGGAGGAAAGGTCGGCGCGGGCGGAGCGGCACGTGAAGGATATTGAGGAGATGAAGCGGGTCGTCGAGGCCGCGGCGGCGGAGCTGCCGCCGGTGCGACTTAAAGAGGAAGAACCGGCGGCGATACGGGAGGTATTGAAGAAGTACCCGGCGCTTAGGGGGTACACGGAGGAATTATACCAAGAGGCGATGGAAGGGGATATCACGGACGAGGATACGTTGAACGACGTTTACCAGACCCTTTTTTACACGGGCAAGGTAGAGAAAGCCCTCGACGTGGCGGACATCCTAGTTGAGAGGTATCCTTCCAATCCCGACCATTACGTTAAACGAAGCATGTCCTTAATAAATTTGAGGCGATTTGACGAGGCTTTAGCTGCGGCGGAGGAGGCCCTCGCGTTAAAGCCCGAACACGCTGTCGCACATCGAATGAGGTACAACGTCTTCCTGATGATGGGATTGTCCACTGAGGCCGTCAGGGCTGCTGAGAAAGCTTTAGCTTTGAACCGCGACGACGCGGAGGCGTATGAAACGGTAGCTCACGCCTACAGCGAAATGGATAGGCCCGAGGAGGCGCTGGCGGCGGCCGATAGGGCGATCGCGCTGCAACCCGATTTGGGCGGTGCTCACGTTGCCAGGAGTTCTAGTTTGTCTAAATTGGGGAGGGGCGAGGAAGCTTTGGCCGCAAGCGAGAGGGCTCTCGCGTTAGTCCCGGACCGAATGGGGGGTTATATTGCCAAGGCCGTGGCGTTGTACGTATTAGGGCGGCCCGAGGAGGCTTTGGCCTTCGCGGATAAAGCCGTCGAGATAATGCCGGGTAATCCTGGGCCTCGCCTTGTGAGGGCAAGTTGCCTGAAAGCGTTCGGCGAGTACGACGAAGCCTTAGCTTCGGCCGATAAATATATAGAGTTGTTCCATGATTCCCCCGGGCCGTATCTAATTAAGGCCGGCATTTACAGCCTTATGGGTAAGAAGGAGGAGATGCTGGCCGACCTCGCTAAGGCTTTAGAATTATACCCGTCGGAGCCGCAAGCTGTACGTAAAAGAACGATAGAGGGCTGGGTTTACTGTAAGCCTCTCGGCGCCGGCAGCGACTTCGACGCCTTCCAGGACGACCCGGACTTCCGGCGCCTCATTTTCCCGGAGGAGTTCGAGGGGGAGGGAAAGGGTTAAAGAGAAATCCCGATTTCAATACTCCAATTGAAACGAGCTAAAATTCACGCCCGCCTCCGAGGGCTGCGTGAAGGCGCTGTTCCGGTAAGAAGGGCCGGCAAGCGACTTATGCCCTTCGTCACCGCCGCCTCGCCGCGAGGCGGCGTTTCCCCTTGACGGCGCTCCTCCCCTTTCGTATTTTTTACGCGGGAGGTTACCCGATGAAAAGTGACGAACCGCATTTCCACTACGTAGCCACGCGGGGCGAGGCGGAGGAGTTGATCGCCGCGGCCGAGAGGTTTTGGGTCTCCAACTGCGGCTGTCGGGAGGAGGGGCCGGGATGCCAGCGCTCCCGAGCCGACGTGTGCCTCTTCTTTGACCCGGCAATGGGCGGGACGGGCTCCGATTTCCACGAGGTCGATCGCGCGTTCGCCGCCGACCTGCTGCGGGAGGCGGAGGAGAAACGTCTCGTTGTGCGGCCTTTCCGCTACGACGAGGATCGGACCCGGACGCAGGGAGTATGCTTCTGCTGCGACGATTGCTGCTACTACTTCCGCGGCGAGGAGGAGCAGGCGGAATGCGACCGTGGTAAGTACGTCGCCCGCACGGACTACGAGGCGTGCGCCGCCTGCGGGACCTGCGTCGAGGGTTGCTACTTCGGCGCGCGCGCGCTGGAGGGGGAGGCGTTGGCCGTGGCGGAGGAGCGGTGCTACGGCTGCGGCCTGTGCCTCGACGTTTGCCCGGAAGGGTGTATCACGCTCGCGGCGCGCGGTTAGCGGCGCGGCCGCGGCGCCTAAACCCTGTTTTGCGCCGCCGGAGGGTTATTTTAGCCGCTGGCAATTAGCGCGCCGTTGTGGTATAGTAATTGGGAAGGGGGCATAGCCCCCGGAGGTGGCGGGTGAGGCGAATCCGGACGGTAACTACGGCCGCGGCGGCGGTTTAAGCGCCGGCGGCCGCTTAGCCTCCGGAGCCCGTGAACGCCTCGTTGCGGTAGGAGCGATGGTAGGACCCACGAGTCGTACGGGAAAGGAGAAGAATATGAAGACGGTATTAGTAATAGGGACGGCGGCGGCGCTCGCGGTCGCCGCGGCTTGGGCCTCTCCTCCCAGCTACGAATACAAGGGGATGTGGGGTCAGCAAGGGACCGGAAACGGCGACTTCCGGTACCCGAGCGGCGTAGCCGTCGCCCGCGGCGGCCGCGTCTACGTTTCGGAGTGGAACGGCCACCGGGTCCAATACTTTACCTCCACCGGTTCATACGTAGGCAAGTGGGGGAGCTTTGGCACCGGTAACGGCCAGTTCAACAACCCGGCGGGGATAGATGTGGCAACGCTCGGCCGCGTCTACGTCGCCGACAGCTCTAACCACCGGATCCAATACTTCAACGCCAGCGGCGTCTATCGCGGCAAGTGGGGGAGCGAAGGTACCGGCGACGGCCGGTTTAAAAACCCGGCCGACGTTGCGGTGGGATCCAACGGGTATATCTACGTCGTCGACAGCCAGAACCACCGCGTGCAGTACTTCGACGGTAACGGCTCGTTCCTCGGAAAGTGGGGCGCCAAGGGGACCGCGAACGGCGAGTTCGAAACGCCGGAAGGGATCGGTATCGCCGCCGGCGGCGACGTTTACGTCGCGGATACGGGGAATAACCGGATCCAACGCTTCGGCGCTGCCGGCTCATTTAAATCCAAATGGGGCACCGCCGGTACGGGCGACGGCCAATTCGACGCTCCTGCCGGCGTCGTGGTAGCCGAAAGCGGCTTCGTCTACGTCGCCGATACCAGTAACCACCGCGTTCAGTACTTCCGCCCCAACGGGTCGTTCCTAGGCGCTTTCGGCGCGAACGGGTCCGAAACCGGCCAGTTCAAAAGGGCGGAGGACGTCGCCTTCTCGCCGAACGGCTTGTGGCTCTACGTCTGCGACGCCAACAACCACCGCATGCAATACTTCGAACAGACGAACCCGGCCGTAACGCCCGCCTCGCTGGGCCGGGTAAAGACGTTGTTCCGGTAACAAGGGGCTTAAGCCCCTTGCCTCAACGTAAATAAGAGCCGGCCCTCGCGCCGGCTCGTTCATATTAGGGTTGCCCTTTGTCGGCCGGTACGGTATAGTAGCGGTCCTTGACGATATGGCGGGAGGGAGTCGGGGGAGTGGGTGGCAGAGGCAGGAACGGGGCTGTTACCCCCGATCTCGAGCGAAAGGAGATGGACATGAAGAAGGTTTTACTAGTTGTTATGGCGGCGGCGCTCGCGGTCGCCGCGGCCTGGGCCTCCCCGCCCCGCTACGAATTCAAAGCGAAGTGGGGGGAGCAAGGCGGCGGCAACGGCGAATTCCGGTATCCCGCCGGCATCGCCACGGCCACCACGAGCCGCGTTTACGTCTCGGAGTGGAACGGTCACCGGGTCCAATATTTTACTGTCACGGGTTCTTACGTGGGTAAATTCGGCAATTTAGGTACGGATCCCGGCGAGTTCAACCACCCCGCCGGTTTGGACGTCGCCCCGCTGGGGCGCGTTTACGTCGCCGACTCGTTTAATCACCGGATCCAGTACTTTACGGCCGCGGGGTCTTTCCGGGGCTGGTGGGGTACTTACGGCACCGGTAACGGCCAGTTCGTTAACCCGACCGACGTAGCGATCAGCCTCAACGGTAACGTCTATGTCGTCGACGCCGGCAACAACCGCATCCAGTACTTCAACTCCACCGGCTCCTTCCTCGGCAAGTGGGGTCAAACCGGGACGGGGAACCGCCAGTTCCGAACTCCGGGGGGAATCGCCATCGGCTCCACGGGGAACGTTTACGTTACCGATCAGGAAAACGCCCGGGTGCAATATTTCACTACAAACGGGTCTTTCCTCGGAAAGTGGGGCGCGGCGGGTAGCAGCGAAGGCGAATTCGACCATCCCGCCGGTATAACGGTAATGCAGAACGGGCTCGTCATCGTAGCCGACCGGAGTAACCACCGCGTACAGTATTTCACCGCGGACGGGTCTTTCCTGGGAGCTTTCGGCGACAACGGCTCGGAAAACGGCCAATTCCGGCGGGCGGAGGACGTCGCGCTCTCGCCCACCCAGCATTGGATCTACGTTTGTGACGCCTACAATTACCGCGTCCAGTACTTCGAACAAGCGAACCCGGCGGTAACGCCCGCCTCGCTGGGTCGCGTGAAAGTGCTGTTCCGGTAACGAGGGGCTTTCGCCCCTTCGCTCGAAACGAGTACGGGCCGGCCTCGCGCCGGCCCTTTTTAAGTTGCATTCGGCGGCGAGGCGGTGCTAAATTTGTGTATACGAGGTTGTAACGGAAGGGGGTTTCGGTCAATGAAAGCGGTACTGAGTGTTACGGCCGCGGCTTTCTTGGCGGCGGCCGCGGCCTCGCCGGCGGCCACGTATGAGATAGGCCGCCGCGGCAACACCTCCGATTACCCGTTCAACGGCTGTTGAGGCGTCGAGGAGGAGCGGAGCCAGGAGCTGGTTCTGCAGTCCGACGCCGTGCCCGCCGGCCGGATAACGAAATGGGAGTGGTTCTTCTCCAACGTCCTCACCACCGGCCGCCTCGACGACTTCTCGCTGAAGCTCTGCCACACGACGCGAACCGCGCTAACGTCGACCTACGCCGACAACTACGCCGGCGCCACGCCGCTCCAGGTATTTTACCGCGCGCGGGCCAACGTTACGCCTCGCTCCAACGAGTGGTTCGGCTTCGACTTCGACGCGCCGTTCCAATACGACGGCGTTCGGAATCTCCTCCTCGAGCTCCGCTGGAAGACGGGGACCGAAACCCGCGCCTACACCCACTCCACGACCGTCGGCGCGCGCTTCGTCGTCTCCTACGTCGAAAACGGCGTGCCCAAACACGGCTACCCGAACGCCGGCCAAGTCCGCGACGAGCAGCACTACATGCGCCTCACGGTGACGGCCGCGGGCGTCGCCCCCACCTCGCTGGGCCGGGTGAGGGCGCTGTTTAGGTAAGAGGGCAGTATCCGGGAAATGACGGGCCGCCTCCCAGGAGGCGGCCTTTTCGTCGCGGCGGCGCTACGATCCCTCTCCCTCCGCGGCGACCAGGTTGCCCAATATTCGCCGCAGGTCCGCCTCCAGGCGGTCTCGCTCCGCCTCCGCGAAGCCGCGGTAGAACAGCGCCGTCATCTCTCGCGAGACGGCCTCGTACGTCGCGCGGAGCGCGCGGTCCTTGGCCGTGAGCTCCACCCGGATTTCGCGCCGGTCGGCCGG
>CP070633.1:1059074-1078109 GCA_020356085.1 Candidatus Coatesiibacteriota bacterium
GGATCCCCCAGGATTTCGGGGGGCGTTTCGTTTTCGATGCGGAGCCGGAACTCGTCGTTGGCGGCGATTATAAGCGGATGGCCGCCGGCGCGGGCCGCCTCCGTGCCAATCAATTCCGCGTAGTACTGGGCGTCGGCCCGCGCCCGGATGAGTACCGTTTCGCCGGGTTGAATGCGGGCGTTGTCGTGCACGATGTGCCGAGCGATAGTCGAGAAATCTGGCTTGTACATGGAAACCTTTCTCCCGGATTTAAATTTTTAATTCGCCGTCAGCCAAGAGCAACTCGCCGTCGCAAGTTACCCGCGGCGCCAGTATTATAAAGTCCTGATGGATCGAACTCTCGGTCGCCCCCCCCATCGTGCGGTTGTCGCCGAGCGCAAGATGCACCGTCCCCGCTATCTTTTCGTCCATCAGAATCGAGCCGAACGGTTTCGTGAGGGAGGAGTTGACGCCGATTCCTAATTCGGCGATCACATACGGGTCGCCCGTCCCGGAGGCGAAGTATTCCTCCACTCGCTCCAAACCCTCCGCCGCCGCTACGAGCGTCGCCCGTCCCCCCTCGAACCGGACCTCGAGGTCCGCCACCCGCCTCCCGCCCACGAACGCGAAGTCGAACACGGCTACCCCCTCCGCGCCGTCCTCCTGCGGCGCTAAACATACTTCCCCCGAGGGCAGATTTAATAATATGTCGCGGTCGGTCTCGCCCGGCAATCCGACGAGGCCGTCGTCCCCGAATACTCGCCGCCCCCCGATCCGCAGTCGAACGTCCGTCCCTTTGGCGGAGAGGAGATGGACTTCCTCCCGGCCTTGTACGAACGCGGTGAGGTCGGCGACGCGGCGCCGGAGCGCTTCGTAGTCGATCTCCATCGCCCGCCAGAACGCCTCCCAGTATTCCGGGAACGAGACGCCGTAGAAATCGGCCTGGGCCGCGGTGGGGAAGTCGGTTATAACGAGGCGGCGGTTGCCGTCGTAAAGGACTTCTTGGAACGGCACCCGGCTCTGCATATAAGCGGCCATTTTTACCGGGGGAACCTGGGCTTGCAGCGCCGGGTTTTGGTATTGGCAGTACAGCGGAATAATTACGTCGGTCTGGCCGACGAGGGCGACGAGGTTGGCGTGGCGTTGAGAGAGGTATTCGACCGGCGCCGTGCACAGCGCCGCGACCTCCGCCTCCTCCAACCGGACGACCGCCAGCGGCGTCGCGCCCCGTTTATAACACTCGACGATTAGCGCCTCCGCGAGCGGAAAGCCTGCCGGCTGGACCAGAATCGTTACGGTTTCGCCCGGCGCCAGGCGGCTGCAGTCGGCGATCAAACCGGCGAGGCGTTCGAAATCCGGTTCGTACACGTTACCTCATCAGCTCGAGCACGGTTATCTCGTCGTTGGAGTACAGGTCGACCGAGGCGGCAACGATAAGACTTTCGCGGCAGATTTCGGCGGCCGCCAGCTCCGTATGTTTAAGTAGCACCCGGGCCGCTGCCAGCGCGCACGGCCCGCCCGATCCCAGCGCGATGATGCCGTCGTCGGGTTCGAGGACGTCTCCCGTCCCCGTAATAACGTAGGAATGTTCGGCGTCGACCGCGGCGATGAGCGCGTCGAGCTGCCGCAGCATCTTGTCGGTGCGCCACGTTTTGGCCAGCTCCACCGCCGCCCGCGGGAGGTTGCGCGGGTGGGCTTTAAGCTTTTCTTCGAGCCGTTCGAACAGCGCCAAGGCGTCGGCCGTCGCGCCGGCGAATCCGCACAGGACTTTACCGTCCAACATTTCGCGGACCTTGACGGCGCGCCCTTTGAGAACCGTATCGCCGTACGTTACCTGGCCGTCGGCGCCCAGCGCGACTTGCGCGCCGCGACGCACCGACAGGACCGTCGTCCCGTGGAAATGGGTCATCGTTGCTCTCCGCGGAATCCGAGCAGGCGCCGATTCGGCGGGTCGCCCGCCGGTCGATTATCCTCCACCATAGCACACCCGGGCTTTAATTTCCACCCCCTTACTACATATGGGAAATTGTCGGGGCCGGGAGGAGGAGGAATTATCCGCTATTCTTCGGAGGGCGGTTTGCGGGAGGCGTGGGGGTGGCAGCGGTCGTAGACCTCCCGGAGGTGCCGGGCGGTAACGTGGGCGTAGATCGCCGTCGTCGCCACGTTTTCGTGGCCCAGCAGCTCCCGGATCGTCTCGAGATCGGCTCCGGCCTCCAGCAGGTGAGTGGCGAACGTGTGGCGCCAGGTATGGGGCGTCGTCCCCGGCCCTCCGGTCCGGGCGACGAGCGTGCGGACGCTCCGCGCCGAAAGCGGGCCGCCGCGGTGGTTTAAGAATAGCCTCTCGCCGGCCGCCGCCCCGGCGAGGAGAGGGCGCCGCTCGCGGTACGCCGCCACCGCCGCCGCGGCCTTGGGGCCCGTTGGCACGACCCGCGTTTTGTCGCCTTTCCCCACGACCGTGACCAGGCCCCGCTCGACGTCCACGTCGCCGACGTCCAGCGACACGATTTCGCCCACGCGCAAGCCCGCGCCGTACAGAAGCTCGAGCAGCGCCCAATCGCGAACGGCGCGGGCCTCCGCCCGCCGGCGAGCTGCCTCGTTGCGGTAGCGTTTGGGGGAATCAGCCCGCGCCTCGGCCTCGGCCCTGTCCAGGACGGCGGCCGCCTCCTCCTGCGGGAGGGGCGTCGGGAGGGGGGTGGCGAATTTCGGCGTCCGGAGCGCCGCGGCGGGGTTCTCCGCGAGAAGGCCTTGTCGCAGCAGGTATTTGTAGAATTTCCGCAGCGTCGAGAGCTTGCGCGCGACCGAACGCGGGCCGACGCCGGTTTCGTGGAGATAGAGGAGGTAGTGGCGAAGGTCGAGGGTCGTGAAGGAGGCGACGGCGCGGCCGGGGTCGTAGCTCTCGGCGAAAGTTAAGAATTGCCGGAGGTCGGAGGCGTAGCTACGCACCGTGCGGGGAGAGACCCGCTCGACGTCGCGCAGGTAATCCAGAAACGAGGTAACGACCTCTTCGGACATAAGCGGCCGCCTTACGCCGGCCGGGGCCGGGGAAGGAAGAGACGCTCTTCCGGGATTCCGAGGCGTTCGATTACGGCGAGGGGATAGGCGACGTTGAAGAGCTCGGCGGCGCGGTGGGCGTCCGAGCCCACGGCGAAGGTCAGGCCGAAGTCGCAGGCGAGCCGGAGTTGCCGTTCGCGCGGGACGAGCCACCGGCCGCTTATCTCCACCGCGACGTCGCGCGCGGCCGCCGCCTCCCAGAGCGCGGCGCACCTCTCGTCGGTCCAGATCTCCTCGTAGCGGTCGGCGAACGGCGCCGGGAGGTACGTCGGGTGGGCGAGTACGTCCAGCGGGTCGGCCGCGAGGGCGGCCAACGTCGCCTGGAGGTAGCTCTCGACGAAGGCCTCCTCCTCCGGGGGCGGCGTCGAACCCCAGAAGAAGTAATTCCCGCCGTCCACCGTTACGGCGTGGACGCCTCCCAGGAGGTAATCGAGTCGGTCCAGGCGCTCGCCGTCGACGGGGATCTCCTCGCCGATGCAATACTCCGCGCCGACCGGTAAGTGATGTTGTCGAACGTCCGCCACGTAGGCGTCGAACGCTCCCGGCTCGAACATTTTATGGTAGGGGGAGAGGTGGTCGCAGATTCCGGCTACCACTTGGGCGCGTTTGGCCCGTCGCGCCACCTCGCCCACCGTCAGCGGGCTGTCGGAATGTACGGTATGTATGTGGAGGTCTATTTTTCGCATGCGCGCGGCGAGAGGGGGAACGGGGAGGGCCGGAGGGGTTAACGGATGCCGGGGTCGGTGAACAGCGCGACGGGGTCGGCCAGGCCGGCTACCGATTCGTAATCGCTCGCCGCGCCGGTGTTCCCTTTAAGTTTGTAGACCGAAAAGGAGTAACTGTCTGCGACCCACAGCGACATGTCGGTGGGATTGACGGCGAGCGCCGTCGGCCGCTCGTATTCGGTATTGGCCCACCGGAGCGAGCCGTCTCCCCGGACCGAAACGACCTTGCCGGCGGCCGCGTCGGCCGCGAAAGCGAACCCGGTCCGGGGGTTCACCGCGACGGCGGTGGGGGCGGCCAGCGCGTTCGAGACGGCCACTACTTCCCCCGACGGTTTAAGGCGGACCACGCGTCCGTTTCCCGTATCCGCCACCCACAGGTAACCGTAGCCGGCGTCGAAGGCGAGTGCGGCGGGGCGGTCGAACCCGTAGTACCGGCCAAGCGGTTGTCCCCAGCGGTCGGTGCGGACGACGACAGCCGCGCAAGCCACGAACACCTCGCCGTTAAGGGGATTCACCGCGATCGCGGCGGGTTCGTTCAGGCCGCCCAGTTCGGCGCGGACCGTACCGCGTTCGGTCAATTTTACGATTCGGCCCTGCCCCCGGTCTGCTACCCATACGGCGTTCTCTTTGGGGCAGTACGCCAACGCGACCGGTTCGCCGAACCCGTAGAGAGTCTTTTCGACGACCGCCCGCGACGTCAATCGGATAATCCGACCCCCCTCCGCGTCGGCGGCCCAGCAGTAGCCGTTGTACGAATCGAAGAGAACTGCCACCGGCCGGCCGAGATCCGGTGAAGAGGCCACAAAGGCGGAACACGCCTTGTTTATTTTTATGACGCGGCTGCTGCCCACGTCCGCGACCCACGTCGTTCCCGGGTCGTCCGTTTCGGGGGCGAGAGTGACGGGGGCGCACGCTAACGTTAAAGCCGCCACCGCGGCCCCGACGCTCTTTACGGCGATTACCGATTTGCCTTTCATGCGCTTTAAAATAACATACTCGTGCCCGTTTATCAATCGCGAACCGGGGCGCGGCGACCGCAAAAAACGAACTCGGACTTGCTTTTCCCCGCCGTACCGTGTATATTAAATACTACAGGAGTTCTAATTCAGTGAATCCTACTGAGACGGCGTTGATAGTAACCGCGGCGGTGGGAGCGGGGGCCGTCGCCGTGGGGTTATACTCCTGGCTCCGTTTACGGGGTTTGGCGGCGCGGGTGCGCCGGTTGGAAGGCCGCACGCCGGCGGCCGGCGAGGCCCGTCTGGAGCGAAACCCCTTGTATCGGCCCGGGTTAACCTCGCCGGAGGTGCCGTTGACGGTCCGGGCGGCCGTCGACGTTCGCGCTCCCGGCGAGGTCGGCATCTTCGGCGTCAACGCCTCCGGGTACGTCCCGATTGCGACGCGCAACGGCAGCGGCGGCCACTTCGTCGTCGCGGTGCTTCGACTGACTAACTTCGGCCGCGACCCTCTCTTCTTGCGGAACCCGTACTTGGTTCTCCCCCTCGCCGACGGCGCCTCCAAGTTGGAACCGCCGGCGACGTTGGCGGGGATCGGGCGCCTTACGTTTTACGACGCGAAGGCGCGTACGCCGCGCCTCCTCGCCGGCGTCGCCGGCCACCTGTGGGACCGGACCGTAGACGGGTTTTCGCTCCACCGCAGCGCGGTGGAGTTGGGGCCGCTGCAATCGGTCGTCTCCTACGCCTCCTTTTTACCGCGCCGCTTGGAGCTTTTCCCGGTGTTCGACGATTATCTGTTGCGATTCGGCGTGGGCTTCTATGTCGGCGACCGCTGGTGCCACTTCGGCGGTTTCGCCGCGCCTCCGCTCTCCGGATTGGCGGTGACGTATGAGGGATAATCGACGCTGCCCCCGCGCCGCTCCGCCCTGGGCGGTTTTGCCTTGGGTCCTGGCCCTCGGCGGCCTTCTCCTCGCGTGCGGCGAGGATATCGGCGGGCCGGCGCCGGCCGAGGAGACATATTGGCCCGCTGCCGACAAGACGTTCTGGCGCTCGGAGGGCCGGTGGCAGGACCTCTCCGGCAAAGAGGCGGGCGGGCCGATCGCTCTCGAGACGGTCATCGCCGGGACGACCTACGACGCCGAGGGGCGGCCGGTCAAGATATGGCGGTCCTCCGAAACCGACGGCAACTATTTCTTCCGGATCGCCGACAACGAAGTATGGGCCAACTGGACCGAGACCAACGCGCACGCCAGCTATCACCTTTGGTTAAAACTACCGCCGGCGGACGGGCAATATTGGGAAGACGAGCGGTACCGCGTTAAGGTCCGGGGGCCGTTCGAATTAACGGTTCCGCTGGGCGAATACGGCTCCGTATACCGCGCCCGGTACGACTACGTCGAGGAACCCGGGCACTACGAGGTGTGGTGGTACGCGCCGGGCGTCGGGTGTATTAAATACGAGCACTATTTTCCGGGGGAAAAGTACGAGCTTGTCGAGCTTGTGGAGTTCCGGCCGGGTCCCTGACCTCCCGGCAGGCGCGGCTGGCGGGCCGCGGCGGATGTGAAACGATACCTCCCGTTTATCGCTATAACGCTACTCGCGGCCGTCTCGGCCGCGTTCGTTATCTGGGCTCACCTCTCCCGACCGGAGGTATTTACTTCCCCCGGCGGGAGTTCCGCCGTCGCGGGGAAAGTGTGCTTGATTCCAATCGGCGAGGTACCGAAGGCGGACGTTGCGTTCGCGGCGGCCGTATTGGAGGCCGATTTCGGCCGCGACGTCGTAATCGCCGATTCGCTTCCCCTCCAGGAGGAATATTACTACGAGGAGCGGGACCAATACAGCGCCGCGGGCTTCCTTAAATACGTAGAGGCTAATGCCCCCCGGGAGGCCTACCGCGTCGTCGGCTTGACCGCCGCCGATATAACGATCCGCGACCTGAATTTCCTGTTCGGCATGGGCCGGTGCCCGGGGCGGTGCGCGGTAATGTCGACGTACCGGCTCGGTTTTTATTGCTCGACCGAATACCGGCGACGCCTCAGGTTTGCGAAGTTGACCGTCCACGAGATGGGCCACACCTTCGGCCTGCTGCATTGTCGCCGCCGGACGTGCATTATGAAATTCGCGGAAGGTTACGTGGCCGTGGACTTCCAACGGCTCGCGATGTGCGAACGGTGCGAGGAGCATTTTTGCGGCGTGGCCGCCGTCGACCGGGAAGCCCGGCGCGCACGCTTGGAGGCGATGTTGAAGAAGTACGGATTGTGGCAGGAGGTGGGGGAGGCCGCCGGCCTGACCCCCCCTCCGGCGCCCGCCGACCTCACGCCGGAGGAGACGGAGGCGGGTTAACTGCTGCGCCGGCCGCCGACGTTAGTAGCGAAGGTTAACGTGGATCGTAAGTTGCTTCGTGTTGAGGTCGAACGAGGCGTCGCGGTACTCGGGGGGATTTAGCGCGTCGCCGGCGTCGTGGGAGGCGCCGGTTCCTTCAATCGGAACCTTAAAGAAGTTTTTATCCATAACGCCGTTGCCGTTTTCGTCGTGGATGACGGCGACGGCGTACGTGCTGTACGGGAGGTCCGTGAAAATCGCGCGGCTCTCGTAATTCTTGATCTCCACGATCGCCGTTTTATAGGCCCGGCTAAAGTCGTCGGGGAAGCCCTCCTCCCCTTTAAACAGCGCGACCATAGCCTGGCCGGCGTCGGTCCGGAAGCCGTGGAGTAGGACCGTTACCTCGCCGCGGGAGGCGGTGAGTTGGGCGGAGCCCGGGCCGGCGGCCGCGATTATTATTATTCCCCATCGGATTAACCTCTTCATTTTAAGCCACCTCCGGACGGCGTTTTCGGCTCGAGCCGACGGCCGTCCTCTCTCCGGATTAGAACAGATCGTAGGGGTCCACGTCGACGGTAACGTCGAGCGGCCCCCGCCGCCGCACCAGCGCGGCGAGCGCCTCGCCCGCCTGGGCCCGTTCGATCGTCGCGGGCGGGACCCGCGCGAGGACCTGCCAACGCCGGTATCCGCGGCGCCGCGCGACGGGGGCGGGGGTGGGCACGCCCACTTCGGCCTCGGGACCCAAGATGTCCGCCAGCCGCGCCGCCACCTCCTCGGCCGCGGCGCGGGCGGCGGCGGCCTTCCGCTCGGCGACGACAACGTTTATCAGGCGCGTGTAGGGCGGGAGGCGGAGGCGCCGGCGGAATTCCAGCTCCCGGCGCGCGAACGCTTCGAAATCGTCGGCGACGGCCGCCGCGACGGCGTAATGGTCGGGGTGGAATGTCTGGAGGAGGAGCCGCCGCCTCGCCGGCGTAGGTTCGCGGAGTTGGGTTAACATTCGAAACGTATACTCGGCGGCGCGGAAGTCGGGGATATTAAGAGCGGTGTCGGCGTTGGCCACCGCGACGAACGTTACCTTCTCGTCGTCCAAAGCGCGGAGCGCCATCTGCGTGCCGACGACGACGTCGAACTTGCCGGCGGCGAAATCGGCCCAGAACGTCTTTACTTGGAGGGGCGTCCGCAGCGCGTCCGAGTCGGCCCGGCCTATCCGCGCCTCCTCGAAGAGGAGCCGCACCTCGGCGGCGAGTTTTTCCGTTCCGAAGCCGACGCCGGTAAGCCGCTCCTTGCCGCAGGTCGGGCACCGGCGGGGGAGCGGTTCGCGGCGGAGGCAATAGTGACACCGCAGCGTTTGTTCGTCGCGGTGGTAGGTAAACGCCACTTCGCACGCCGGGCACTGGAGGGCGCGCCCGCACACCTCGCAGTAGATATAGGGGACGTACCCCCGCCGGTTCACTATTACGAGGGCCCGTTCGCGGCGACGGCGCGCGGCGCGCAACTCCTCGATTAGCGCTGCGGAAAAGATGACCGGCCCCTCCGCGGCGACGACGCCGGCCATGTCGACTACGGTTAGTTCGGGCCGGGCTCCTCCTGCGCGCGGGAGATGCCGTAACGCGACCTCTCCCGAGGCGACGGCGCCGTACGCCTCCAACGAGGGCGCGGCGGCCGTCATCGCCAGCGGCGCGCCGCTCGCCCGGGCGAACGCGACGTCGCGGGCGTGGTAGTACGGCGACCCCTCCCATTGTTTGTACGCGGACGCCGCCTCCTCCGCGACTACGACGGCCGTCGCCGGCGGTAGCGGGAGAAAGAGCGCCGACCGGGTGCCGACGACGCGGCGGACGGTACCGCGCCGGCAGCGGCGAAATACCTCCCACCGCGCGGCCGGCGAGGCCTCGGAGGAATAACTTTGGAACGGCTCTCCCCAAAAGTCCGCGGCCCAGGTTTGGAAAGCGGGCACGAGGTGGATCTCCGGGGCGAGCAGGAGCACGGTTTCGGCGCCGCCTTCCCGGACCGCGCCGAGCGCCTCCTCCACTCGACTCCGCCGCGAGCCACCGGCGAAGAGCGTCGGCGCCGGCTCCTCCGGCGGAGGCGGGGCGGGGGCGGTACGTAACCCCAGCGCCGCGTGGCGGCTGCGGAGTAACCGCCGCAGCGCCGCGCGCGACTTCGCCTCGCCGTAGTAACGACGGAGGGGTTGGGGCCCGGCCGCCAATTCCTCCCAGAGCTGCCGGCCGCGAGTTCCCCTCGGACCTTCGCCTTCCGGCGAGGCATAAGCGAATACGTCGTCCAGCGGCGGCCGGGCGGCGTACGGCTCGAGCGCCAGTACGCCGCGTTCCACCAGGCCGCGGATTATTTCCGGGGGCCCGGCGGCTCGCGTTCCCAGCCACCCGGCCTCCCGGACCGCCGCGGCCGCGGCCGCCTCCTCCGCCTCCCACCCCTCCAGCGCGGGGCCGCGGGCGAACTCCTCCGTCAGGAATAGCAGGTCGTCGCGCCGGGCGTCGAGCGGTATCGGGAGCGCCCACCGCGTTGCCTCGCCCACGGAGGAGGCGTAGCGGCGCGCGACGTATTCCAATAGCTCCCAGGAGGGAAGGGGGAGGAGCGGTTCGACGTCCAGCGTTTGTTGGACGTCTTTGGCGGTAACGCCGGAGGGGGGAGGCGAGGCCGGGCGGCCCGCTAGGCTCACGGCGCGGCGCCTCCCCAACTCTACCAGGAGGCGGCACCCCGGCGCGGGAGGCGGCCCGGCGGCGAGGCGGTAGGTGAAGGGCCCAAAAGGCGGCCGCGGGAAGTGGACGTCGACGTACAGCTCGGCGGTCACGCGCGTATCATAACATAAAGCCGGGCGACGGAGGTCCGCCGCCCGGCTGGGCCGTCTCTAAGAGGTGATTACGCTTCGTCGTCGGCCGGGGCCGCCTCGGCGGGGTGGAACGAGAATCTCCCGTCCACGAATTCCTCCAGCGCGAGGACGGTGGCCTTTTCGTTCTCCAGGAGGTCCTCGTATTTCGGGTAATCGTCGAGGATTTGCCGCGCGCGGCGGGCGATGGCCAGCACCGTCGCGTAATCGTTTACGGAATTTTCGAACACTTTTTCGACTACGGCTTGTTCGTCGATGTCCATTCCGGAGGGACCTCCGTCTTCGCGTAACGTCGGGAGATTAACGAGTGCCATAGTTTATTCTTCCCCCTCGCCGGTGGCCGGTACGGCCGGCTCCTCGGCGGGCGGAGGGGAGGTTTCGGCCGGTTCTTCCCGGGGAGGCGCCTCCGGCGGCCACACTACGTCTTCTTCGCCCATATGTTCCAACATCCACGTGGCGGAGGAGGCGTAGTCCGAATCGGGGTAGGAGGCGAGCAGCGCCCGGAACTTGTCTTTGGCCGTCGAGTAGTCCTTCAGCTCCTCGGAGTAGAGGAATCCCGCCATGAAGAGGGCCTTGTCGGCGTCGTCGTGGTCGGGGAAGCGTTCGACGAATTTCTCGTACCCCTGGAGGCCGACGAGGGGAGTGGCGGCGGTTTCGGCCTCTTCCATCAGCTCCTCCGGTGTCATGTCGTCGTAGGTCCGTGCCCATCCGAACCGCCGGACGTCGTATTCCTGTTCCAGCTCAACGAACGCTTGCTCGAAGTACTCGCGGCGGCGGTCGTCGAGGAGTTTGGCTATAAGGCGGTCGCGGACCTCGGCGAACTCCATTTGGCGGAATTCGCGGCGGCGGTCGATCTTGAAGACGTGGAAGCCGTCGTCGAGTTCGAACGGGCCGACGACCTCCCCCTCCGCCGCGGCGAAGAGGGCCGCCTCGATCTCCTCGTTGGCGCCGATCCCCTGGATGTAGCCGCCGGGCCGGATCCAACCGAGCAGGCCGCCGTTATTCTTCGTCGGTTCGTCGAGCGATTCGAGCTTCGCCAGGGCCTCGAAGTCCTCCCCGGCGCGGGCCCGCCGCGTGACGTCGCGCGCCTCCGCCGCCGTGGCGACGACTATCTGGCGCGCCAGCACGCCCTCCTCCACGACGTACTCGTCGCGGTGGGCGTTGAAGTAGTCTATCGCGTCGCTCTCCGGGACGAGAATGCGCTCGCGGATGCGGTACGTTACCTGCTCCAGCGGCGGGTAGGAAGCCTCCGTCCGCTCGTCGACGTAGAAGAGGTGGTAGCCGCGGTCGGAAGGAGTTGCGGCGGAGGGCGTCTCCGGTTCCAGCGTGAAGACGACCGCCTCGAAGTTCTCGCAGTTGCCGACCTGGAACGGCGGCGGTTGGCCTTCGCGGATCTCGCCGATCAGGCCGCCCTGGTGGGAGGTGTATTCGTCAATCGAGACCTCGGCGGCGACGGCGGAGAAATCCTCGCCGGCTTCAATGCGGGCCAACGCGGCTTCCGCCTCCGCCTCGCTTTCCACCAGGAGGTGGCGGAGCTGCACGCGCGCGGGGTCCAGGAAGTCGTCCTTGTGCGCCTCGTAGTACCGGGCGACCTCTTCCTCCGAGACGCCGAGGGGTTCGGCGACGTAACGCTGGAAGTAGGTGGAGGCCAGGATGCGCGTCCGCGCGTCCTCGAGGTCGCGTTGGACTTGGGGGTCCTTGTGGAGCTTCAGGCGTTCGGCCTCCGCGACGAGCATCTTGTTCTTGATCCAGATGTCGAGGAGGATCTTGCGGCCTTCCGGCCCCTGGTAGGACCGGCGCTCCATCGGGTTCATCAGCTCGAGCATCTCGTCGAGGTCGGCCTCGGTGATTTTCTCGCCGCCGACCTCGGCTACGACGGCGTCGGAGGAGGGCTCGGCCTCTTCCTCGCCGCCCATTTTACCGGCGGCGATCGTGGCTACCGCGACGAGCGCGAATACGAGCAGGCGCTTTACGTTCAATTGGGGACTCATAACCTCACCACCCGAAGACTCGGAGGGTTACTTCTTCTTGTCGGAGGATTTACCGCCGGAGCTCGCGGCCGGGGCCGGCTCTTTGTCCCGCTCGGCGGCTTTTTTATACGAGTCGCTCCGGTAGTCGGTCGTATAGAAACCGGAGCCTTTAAAGATTATACCGGCGCCGGCGCCGATGAGGCGTTTACACTTGGCGCCGCACTCCGGGCATTTGGCGTTGGGTTCGGCGGTAATCGGCTCGAACTTCTCGAGGCGACACCCGCACTTTGGACACTCGTATTCGTAGGTGGGCATATTTTTCGAAGGCGGTTAACCCCAGGGGTCGGGCCGCGTCGACTCGGCGATCTTTTCGGGAGGCACGAGCTTTTTGGAGGCCGCGACCCAGTAGCGGTTGGGGATTAAGATGAGCGCCGCGGTGAGAAGGAGGAGTACCGCGACGACTATTCGATAGACGACTTTCGATTCGTTCGCCATATGGAGAAAAATCGAAGTTAAACTCTATTTTAACATATTAATATCGATTACGCAATAACGATTACCCAAAAGCCTTTTGGCGCCCGGCCGGACAGTGTAAACCTTTATGGATCAAAGTATTGCGCTACGTTATTTAAAACCGGCCGAGCTGCGATAACGATTATTATTTCTAATTATGCGGTTTTGGCCTTGTATTCTTCCTAATATTAGGGTAGGTTTAACGTGCGGGGTTAAGTAAAACTCAAGAGGGGTTCGATGTCAAAGCGATTACTTCTTACGGCCGTCGTCGCCTCGACAGGCGCGGCGGCCGCGTTTACGTTCGTCGCGGATAACGCGGCGCAGTACCGCTTATACCGCCGGAGGAAGTAAAAAACTTTACCTATGGGGGTACCGCAGATGAGATCAATAATTATCGTTACCGCCGCTTTCGCGTTGGCGGGGATGCCGGCTGCCTTCGCCTCCGAGGGGTACGTGTACGAAGGGAAATGGGGTAAGTTGGGCGGCGCCGACGGCGAATTAGCGTTCCCGCAAGGGGTAGCGCTGGCGCCGAACGGCAACGTATACGTCGGCGACACCGGTAATTCCCGGGTCCAGTACTTTACGCCGACGGGTAGTTTCCTCGGGAAATGGGGTACGCGAGGGACCGGGGAGGGCGAGTTTAGGTCCCCGGCAATCCTGGACGTTGCCCCCAACGGCAACGTTTACGTGCCCGAATTCCTTGGCCTTCGGATTCAATATTTTACGGCGACCGGGGGTTATCTCGGGCAATGGCATGCCCATCAAGTACGCGGCGTTGACGTATCCTCCGCCGGGAACGTCTACGCCGTGTGCGAACAAGAATCGTTAATCCAATGTTTCACTGCCTCCGGGTCGTTAATCTGCCAGTGGGGCGGCCCGGGCACTACCAACGGCCGTTTTGTGCAGCCGACCGACGTTGCCGTAGCCCCGAACGGCAACGTTTACGTCTCCGACTGGGGCAATTGCCGGATACAATATTTCACTGCCGAGGGGAGCTTCTTGGGGAAATGGGGCCAGCTCGGCACGGCGAACGGCGAGTTCCGCCGCGCCATGGGCTTGGACGTTGCCGCCGACGGGACCGTGTTCGTTGTGGAGGAGGTTAACTGCCGCGTGCAGTACTTCACACCTGCCGGGAGTTTCCTCGGGAAGTTCGGTTCGTACGGCCGAGGGGACGGCGAATTCGATTGGCCGTTCTCGCTCGCGGTTATGCCTTCTGGCGACCGCGTCTACGTCTGCGACTACTCCAACCACCGCATCCAGTACTTCCGCCCGACCGAACCCGCCGTCGCGCCGACGTCGCTGGGGAAGATCAAGGCGCTGTTCGAATAACCAAAAAAAGCCGGCCTGCGGGCCGGCTTTTTTTGCCCCTCGCGACGCACGCCGACTACCAGCCTACGAGACCTCCCGCCGTAAATGCTATGCTCGCGCCGGGTTCGGCACGGTCATATCCCTGCAGGTAAATGTTGGCCAAGGGGGCGACGCCTCGGGCGGAACCGTACGCGCCGAAGGGCCCGGCGAAACGTGCCCGAACGTCGACGCCCACTCCCGCCGCCAAAGTCGTCAATTGCGTGTCGAGCGGAGTTATTACTTCGTAGGTATTCTCCGGGTTGTAAAAGTCGGACCACCAGTGACGGCGTAGGCCGTGTCGCCGGAAATGGCTTACGCCGAGGCCTCCCCAAACAACGGCCGTTCCTTTCCCTTCGGCGTGTACCCGGCACCCCCCTACCGCTACTATGTCGTGCTTAAAGGCGACGTAGTTCTCCTGCAACGACTCTATCGTGGGGCCGTAGAAATAGTAGTCGTAGTCCTTCCTGCCCCGCGAGAATTTGTAGAATCCGCCCAGCCCCAGGGCCCGAGAGCCGTCGGCGAAGTGCGCGCCAAGTAGTTCGCAGGAGGCGTACCCGCGGTCGTCGGTCGGCGGCGACGACGGCGGCCAATCTTGGGAGTAAGTGGGCGAAGCCGGCATCGGCGAGTACGCGGCGCACACCCGCACGTAAAACGGGCCGTAATTGCCGGAATAAAAGCCGCCGGCGACCGCCTTTCCCTGTACGGAAAAGTTGCCGGCGAGACTCACCGTCGGCCCCAGCGCCGTATCGGCGCCGGCGAACGCCGCGCCGGCTAAGAACGCCAACGCGGCGAGTCTAACCGCTGGAACTAACGCCAAACTACCTCCTCCTCTGGTTGAGGCGCGACGTTAACGTGCGACCCCTCTATCGGTACAGCGCCTTCACGCGGCCCAGCGAGGTGGGCGCGACGCCGATGCCCTCGATCGTGATACGCATGTGGTGCCAGTAGTTGACGACCGAAATGGAGCCGTTAACGTCGTAATAGCCGCGCGCCGTCCCGGCCGTCGCGAAGGTCGACGTCTGGCCGAGCTGGTCCGAGTCTTTCCAGTACACCTCTATAATCAGGTTGCTAGTGCCGTTGTAGTCGAAGGTGGTCTCGAAGTCCCAACCGAACCAGGCGCCGCGTTCGGCGTAGATTTTCTCCTGGCTCCGGCTGTAAACCTCCAACGGCGTGTTGCCGCCGTAGTTGGTCTGGTAGTTGTACGTTAGTTCCGTGAGCGAGGTATGACACACGAGGAGTTTGAAGTTGTGATACGTCCCGGCCTTGTTTTCCGTCCCGGAAGTATGGCAGCGCCATTCCCACTTTGTTATGGTCCCCGCCGGCAGCGCGTCGCTTTGGAGAACGAGGTCCTGGTTCCGGACCCAGGTCTGCCCTCAACAGCACCGGAAGGGGTACAGCGATTGGAGCTCCGTCCCGCCGACTGTGAAGGTGTCGCCCCGGGCGAGCGAGACGACGGCGGCCAGCGCGCCCGCGATTATCAACGCCCTACGCATGACTAGGTTCTCCTTTCTCGCTACCGGTACAACGTTTTAAGGCGGCCCAGCGACGTCGGCTCCACGCCCACGCCCTCCAGCGTCAGGCGCATGTGGTGGAGGTAGTTCATGAGTTCGCCCTGGTTCGGGTAGCCGTTTTGGGGGACGCCGTAGCGGATCGAGGAGTAGAGGCCGCGCCGCATGATCTTGGTTATATACGTGGGCACCTTGCCCTCGCCCACGTCCTCCTCCCACCACACCTCGACGAGGAAGTTGTCCCGGCCGTTGTAGGCGAACGGCGCGTCGAACGCCCAGCCGAACCACGACTCGGCCGCCGGCTTCACGTAGTGCGAGCTCCGAAAGAAAACGCGCACCGGCGTGTTGCCGCCGTAGTTCGTTTGGAAGGTGTCGGTAATCTCGGTGAGGGAGGTGTGGCAGAATTCGATCCGGAAATCTTTGTAGGTGCCTGCAGCGATTTCGCCGTTCGAATGCCACTCCAACTTCGTGATGGAACCGGCCGGGACGGCGTCGCTTTGCAGAACCAGATCCTGGATCCTGATCGCGCTGTAGTCTCAACACCCCGAGAACGGGAAGCCGGTCGTGCTCTGCGCGCCGCCGACGATTACCTGGTCGGCCGAAGCTCCGGCCGACACAAATGCTGCTAAGAAAGCCGCAATTAACGGTCGCATTCCGAACTCCCTGGGTCCCGGGCAACTGGGAGACGGGCACCCTCTCCCTTACATAATACCCTAGTTGGACAATAAGTCAAGCGGCATATAAAAAGCCGGCCCGGGAGGGCCGGCCCGCGGAGGAGGGGGGCGCTTCATACGAGACCGTGTTCGCGGAGGAGCGGTTCGTCGGCCAGTATCTGCTCCGCGGGGCCCGAGGCGACCACTCTCCCCGCGGCGAGAACCGCCACCTCCGAACATAACTTCTCCACGAACCCGAGGTCGTGGCTCGCGATTACCTGCGTCCCGCCGAGCGCCGCGAGGACCGCAGCCAGCTCGCGGCGGCCCCGGCCGTCGAGGTTCGCCGTCGGTTCGTCCAGCACCAGGATATCCGGCCGCAAGGCCAACGCCGCGGCGAGGGAAGCCCGCCGCCGCTCGCCAAGGGACATGTGATGCGGCGAGCGTCTCTCCTGGCCGGAAAGGCCGACGGCGGCCAACGCCTCCTTCACCCGTTCGGACACTTCTCCTTCCGCAAGGCCCAGGTTCCGGGGGCCGAACGCGACGTCGTCCTCCAGCCGGGGCATGAAAAGCATATCGTCCGGGTCCTGGAATACCAGGCCGAGGCGCCGGCGGATTTCCCGGACGTTGCCTCGCGTAATTTTCTCGCCGAAGATCGCGACGGCGCCGTTCGCGTTTAACAGGCCGTTGAGGTGGAGGAGCAAGGTAGACTTCCCGGCGCCGTTGGCGCCCAGGAGGCCGAACGTAGTCCCCTCCCCGACGCGGAGGTCCACCCCGGCGAGAGCGGCCGTCCCGTCCGGGTACGTATAGGTCAGATCGCGAATTTCGACGGCGTACGTCATACGGCGTTCGGGTCGTACCCCCGGCTTAGCATCGCCGCCCACACGCGTTCGGCCCGCTCGTAGCTGCGGACGAAGAGCGCGCCCACGGCGGGGCCGAGCGCTCGGAATTGCGCCGCCCGCCGCCGGCCGAAGTAGCGCGCGGTCCACGCTCGCTGCAGCCGCTCTATTTCGTCGACGAGGACGAAGATATACCGGTACGTGAACGAGAGAAGCGAGAGGAAGAACGCCGGAACGCGGAACCACGCCAGGCTTCTCAAAAGCGCGCGAAACGGCGTAGTAGCAAGCAATAATATGACGTAGGCTAGCGACAGATAGGCTTTCGAGATGACCGTCGCGTAGAGCCGCAGGCCCTCCGCCGTTACCAGGGCGCCGTAGCCGAACGCGGCCGGGTACCAAACCGCCCGCCCTTCCGTCGTGAAGGGGAGGAAGGCCCCGATTATTACGGCAAAGGGCAGGACGACCGCGGCTCGGCGGAAGACGTATCCGAGGGGGAGGCGGGAGGCGATAACGGCGGCGAGAAGTAAACCGGCGGCCGCGGCGCCGAGCCACGCCGGCGGCATCCGGAGTACGTTCAGGCCGAGGAGGATTAGGGCGACGGCGACGGTCTTTGCGCGCGCGTCGAGCCTGTGGAGCGGACCGGCCCGCTCGCTGTGTTTATCCAGGAATTCGTGTCTCATTTACCCCGCCGTCGGCGCAGGGCGCTAGCGAGGGCCAAAGCGAGAGCGAAGGTTAGAAGCGTTCCGACTGCGCCCGCCGCCGCGGTGGCCCACCCCGCTTTTGCGATGCCGGGGAAGGCGTAGTCGGGAATGGGCGCGGCGAGGAGGGGTTCGCCCTCGCCCCGGGCCAGGAAACCTTTGTCTTTGGCGACGCGCTCCAGGCCGTCCAGCCATTCGGAAGCGAACGGCGATACCGCGGCGCCGAGGAGGACGGCGGCGGCCAGGGCGATCCAGTAAAACTTCTTCCTCAAGCCGCACCCCCCCGGCCTAGTTCCAGCAAGTCCGGGCGGCTCGCGCGGATCGCGGCCAACGCCGCCGCCGTAATCACGCCCTCGCCCAGGCCGATGAGGGCGTGAGCGCCGACCATCGCGGGAAACGCGACCGCAAACGGCACCGTCCCGGCAATCGCGAGTTCCGCGGCGCAGGCCGAGGCCGCGGCAACGACCGCGAGCCAGGCGGCCGCAAAAGCGCCGACGAACCTTCCGGCCTCGCCGGCGAAGACTTTTCGGAGGAGCGAATAGGCGCCGTAACCGACGAAGGGTGCCACGACGGCTAGGTTGAAGACGTTGGCGCCGAGCGCGAGCATGCCGCCGTCGCCGAAGGCCAACGCCTGAATGACGAGTACGAGCGTTATCACGAGCCCGCCGGCCCACGGCCCCAGTAGGATGGCGGCCAGCGCGCCGCCGGCAAAGTGGCCCGACGTCCCGCCGGCGACCGGGAAATTAAGCATCTGCGCCGCGAAGATGAACGCCGCCAATACGGCCATCAACGGGACGGCGCGTTCGCTGAGGACCCGGCGCGCGCGCGCGGCGGCCGCAGCCACGAAACCGACGGCGACCACGTCGAGCGTGATAAACGTCTTGGCGTCCAGGAATCCGTCGGGGATGTGCATTTTAAACCGTGAGTAGCATTAATTCTAATAACGTGTTACTCAATATAAAAAAAAGGAGGTGCCGCGTCAAGGCAATTCCTTCCCGGCGGCGACGAGCGTAAGCTTGCCGTGCTTAACGCCGCGGGCGCCGATAAGGCGGTCGGCCAGCGCGCGGATCTCGTCGGCGCGGCCGCGGACGACGAGTACCTCCAGGCAGCGGTGCCGGTCGAGGTGGACGTGGAGCGACGATACGACGACGTCTGCCCCCTCGTGTTGGAGGCCGGTCAACTTCTCCTGGAGGTCGGGAACGTGGTGATCGTAGACGAGCGTAACCGTTCCGACCGCCGGCCCGCGGCCGGCGCGCCACGCCTCCTCCGCCAGGTAGTCGCGGAGGAGGTCGCGGATCGCCTCCGAGCGGGAAGCGTATCCTTTCCGCGAGATTAACTCGTCGAACTCGGCCAGCAGTTCTTCGGCCAGCGAAACGCCGAACCGAACGGTGTCGTTCATGGCGGGCCTCCTCCGCTGAAGCGGCGCAACTTATACGAGGAAGATTTTATAAACAAAAGCCTGCGTAATCAAGAGGAGGAAGAGGGCATAAACGAACGGGCGGCCGGCGCGGCCCTCCATCTCCGCCAGGTGAACGCCGGCGACCAGGTAGAACGCCGGGTATAAAAACAACCACACCCGCTCCACCTCGCCGAGGATAAGTCCCGAGAAGTTGAAGGCCAGGAACGTTACCAGGA
>CP070633.1:1078209-1092421 GCA_020356085.1 Candidatus Coatesiibacteriota bacterium
TATCCGGCCGTCGCGGGTCCCCAAATACGCGTACTTGTGGTCATATCCCCACCTCGCGTACGCTACCGTATCCGACGTTACCGCCCGCCACGTACCGACGAAACTCCCGGCGAGGTCGTACACTTTGACGTTTCGCGCACCCTCGTCGAGAACGCCGAAATTACTATGGAGCTGAAAACCGGGAGGGCCAAATCCCGCGTCGCCGAGCCTGACGGCCCCGGCCAAGCGCACGGTCGAGAGTAACGAACCGCTCGTGTCGTACTTGTGTAGATAGTTGTACCGATCGGCCGCGTAGAATATGCAGTACCAATAACCGGGGACGTGTATACCCCGCGCATAGGGTGCCGCCGTCCCGCACACGCGAAACGAACCGAGGATACGCACCGGGTAGGCAAGAGCGGTAGCGGCTAAAATAATAACGACCGCCGCCGCCCGGGCGACGCTCGCCGCGCCTCGCAGGAGCTTTTCCATATTATCCCTCTTTCCCCTCGGCCGCGGCGCCGCCGCGACCACCGACATTCTACCCCTTCCCCGCTACGCTGTCAAGCCTTTATTGCTCTTCGGGCGGTAACCCCAACTCCCGCCGCGTCTCCTCGAACTCTTTCGTAAGGCGCTCGCGGAGCGGCTCGCGGCCCTCGAACGCCCGCTCGAGGAACTCCATCATCTTCGGGTAGGCGTCGAGGCGGTTCTCGAGCTTGGTAAGGCCGTGGCCCTCGTCGTCGTAGCGCAGGTACAGGACCTTATCCTCCCCCAGGACGAGGCGCGCCTTCGCCACCACCTGCTCCGCCTCCCCCACCGGCACGCGCGGGTCGTTGGCGCCGTGTATCACCATCAGCGGCGAGCGGATGCCTCCCAGGTGGGTGAGGGGCGAGAGGGCCTCCAGCAGCTCGCGGTCCTCCGTCAGCGAGCCGTACTCGTCCTCCCGCAGCGATACCCGCCACGGCCCGGTGTTCTCCAGGAAGGTCACGAAGTTGGCGATGCCGGCGAGGTCTACCCCCGCGGCCCAGTGGTAGGGCTTGTGCGTGAGTTGCGCCAGGACCATGAAGCCGCCGTAGCTCGAGCCGTAGAGGGCGATTTTGAAGCGGTCGCACCACGGCCGCTCCGCCAGGTACCACCACCCCTTGTAGACGTCGCGGACGGCGTCCATGCGCAGCTCGACGTTGTCGGCGTCCGTGTAGGCCTTGCCGTAGCCGCTGGAGCCGCGGAAGTTGGGCACGAAGACGGCGTAGCCGGCGTCGAGCCAGTATTGGTAGATCGCGTTGAAGTAGGGCCGTTGTTGGATCTGCGGGCCGCCGTGGACGTGGACTATGACGGGCGTGGTCGCCTCCTCCGTCACCCCCGGCGGGAGGTAGAGGTAGGCCGGGATCGTCGTGCCGTCGAAGGAGGGGTAGAAGACCAGCTCCTCGCCGACGAACGTCTCCGGCGGGATGCCGGCCAGCGCCGCGCGCGTGACCCGTTCGGCCCGCTCCGCGCTGAGGTCCCAGCGGTAAACGTCGGTCGGCGTCGTCGGCGAGGAGAAGGTGAAGAGGAGGTGGTCCTCCGCCGGCGAAAAACGCAGGCCCCAGAGAATCCCCTTCGCCGGGAGCTCCGGGGTCGGAAGGTCCTCGCCGGTCTCCAAGTCGCGGAGGTGGAGTACGGAATAGCCGTCCTCGTTCGTCGTCCACAGCAGGTAGCGGCCGCTCCAGGAGGTGACGAGCTGGCCCACGTCCCAGGGGGGCGTCTCGCGCCACTCGTAGCTCCCGGAGGCGAGGTCGTAGTAGGACAGCGAGAGGAAGTCGCGGCCCTCGTCGTGCGTGTAGTAAAAGCCGCGGCCGTCAGCCGCCCAGGCCACGGCGCTGATTTCGAGTTCGCCCTCGTGGGGCGTCAACAGCCGCGTCTCCCCGGTCTCGACGTTAAGTAGGAACAGGTCGCTGTCCTGCGAGCCGTTCGCCCGGTAGGTGAGGAGCCGGGTACCGTCGGGCGAGAAGGCGAGGGCGCGGTTGTAGCCGTCGTGCTGCGAGAGGAGGCGGCGGTCGCCGGTTTCCAGGTCGTAGAGGTAGAGGTCGAAGTAGCGCTCGTCGCGCTCGTTGGCGCCGACGGCGAGGTAGCGGCCGTCGCGGCTCCAGTCGCCGTAGATATAGATAACTCCGGGGCGGTCGGTCAGCGCGCGGAGGCCGGAGCCGTCGGCGGGGAGGAGGTAGAACTGGTCGCGCTCGTTGCCGCCGGCGTCCGCGGCGATTAGGATATCGCCGGTGAGGGGATGGGCGAGGGCGTTGTCGACGCCCTCCTCGAAGAAGGTGATCTGTTCCGGCTCGCCGCCGGTGGCCGCCATACGCCACACCTGCGTAACGCCGGCCGTCTTGTTGCGGAAGATTATCTCCTCCCCGGGCAGCCAGTGGCCCTGGTGGTTGCCGTGGATTTGGAGGTATTGTTGGATCGTGTAGGCCGAGGCCGCGGCGGCCGCAAGGAGGAGGCCGGCGACGACGGCGCAGAGTACTCGACGCATATTACGCACCTCGCCCCCCTTGTAGCATAAAGCGGCCGGGGAGGCAAGGAGGCGTTCGCCTCCGGCCGCCGCGATTGACGCCCCCCGCCGGCCGTGCTACCATCGCCTCCCTCGGCTCCCATGACGAAGACGACGGCAATCGTACTGGGTGTGTACGTCGCTGCGGCGGCGCTTCTTCTCGCGCTCCTGCCGGCGGCGGGCTTCTTCTCCGGCGACGAGGGCGTGAAGTTCATCCAGCTCCGCTCGCTGGCCGAGAACGGCTTCGCCTCCTCCGCGATAATTTGGCGCGGCGACGAGCTGGGCCTGGACCGGCGCTACGCCGTCGTCGAGCGCTTCGTCGAGCTGCGGGGAGGCGAGCTCTACTCGCCCCACCCGCTGCTCTTCGCGCTGGCCTCCGCGCCGGGCTGGCTTCTCTTCGGCTTTCGCGGCCTCTACCTCCTCCCGCTGCTGGCGGGCGGCACGGCGGTATGGCTGACGACGCGGCTCGCGCGGGGCTTCGGCGTGCGGCGGCCGTGGCTCGCCGGCGCCGTCGTCGCCTTTGCCTCGCCGCTGTTTTTCTACTCGCTGTGTTTTTGGGAACATACGGCCGCGGTGGCGCTCTGGCTCGGCGGCTTCGCGCTGCTGAGGCGCCGGACGATTCCGCGTTTGGCGCTAGCGGGCGGCCTGTGGGGTTTGGGCGCGGCCCTCCGTCCGGAGTTTTACTGGCTCGCCGCGGCGAGCGTGGCGGCGCTATTCGTTTTCCACCGCGGCGAGCGGCTCCGGACGGCGGCGTGGCCCGCGGCCGCATGCGCCGTCACGGCCCTCGGCCTGGAGCTTGTAATACAGGCCGGTTGGGGGCAGCCGGCCTTCATGCGCTTGGGCGCGAACCTGGCGTACGGCGGCCCGCGGGGCGCCTCCGGCTTCCTCTACGCCGTGGGCCACTCGCTCCTCCCGCTGAGGCCGTGGTATCTGGCGGCGGCGGCGGCGGCCGTCGCCCTCGTCGCGGCGTTGGGGATTCGGTGGCGACCCGGCGTCTACGTGGCGGCGGGAGGCGCGGGCGCGCTTGCGCTCCTGTACGCGACGTTCTTCGCCGGATACGCGACGGCCCTGTTCGCGGCTTTCCCGGCCGTTTTCGGTTTCGTTTTCCTGGCGGGGGCGGGGGGCCGGGAGGCGTTCCGGGGGGCGTCGCCGGTGGAACAATCCTGGTACGCGGCTGCGGCCGCCTTCGCGGCGACGTTGTTCCTGGTCGTGCCGGACACGAGCGGGTTCGCGTGGGGGCCGCGCTTCCTGTTATGCGTTATCCCGCCGGCGGCGGTGGCGCTGGCGCGCCTCGCGGGAGGCGGCCGGGAGGGGAGGGGACGGGCGGCGGCGGTCGGCGTCCTAGTAGTGCTGTCGGCCCTGACGCAGCTCCCGGGCCTCGACCGGTTCGCCTCCGAGAAGGGCGCCCGGGCCGACCTCGGGGCCGCGCTGGCCTCCCTCCCGGCGGCGCCGCTGGTGACGAATAAGTGGTATCTGCCGGCGTACGCGGCGCCTCTTTATCTCGAGCGTGCCGTTATTTTGGTTACGGCGGAGGAGGACTTGTCGCGGGTATGGAGCCGCTTGAAGGGTGCGGGCGCGCCGCGCGCGTACTTCGTGACCGAGCTGCCGCCGGCGCCGGCGGAGCGGGGGGAGTACGTGCTGGGCTTGACCACCGCATTGGCGCGGGAGGCCGACGTCGCCGACGTGAAATTCCTGGGCCGGGAGGGGAGGCGGTACGGATTGCCGTACGCGGTTTTCGCGCTGCGCCTCCGCTGAGCGGCGAGGCGAGCCAATTTTATTCTCTCACCGTTAAGCTAACCGCTTGATAAACAAGAGTATTTATATATAGTATAATCTGTAAAGCGGCAAAATAGGGGTTGCAGCGGGAGGCGATTTGTGATAGACTGAAAACTGCACTCTGAATCATGGAAGACAAGGGGGCGAGCCTCCATGAAGTATATATGTTTGGCAGTGGCCTGGGCCGTGGCGTTGGCGGCGGGTACGGCCGGG
Source organism: Candidatus Coatesiibacteriota bacterium (assembly GCA_020356085.1). Classification (GTDB taxonomy): domain Bacteria; phylum RBG-13-66-14; class B26-G2; order WVWN01; family WVWN01; genus WVWN01. The sequence continues at coordinate 1,082,702 of CP070633.1, forward strand.
GCAGCGACGGACTTCCGCCAAGGTAATATCGAGAAAAACACCACCTGGACCTTAGATAAGCATCCGTATTACATACAGGGCGACGTACACATTTTAAACGGCGCCACCCTCACGATTGAGGCGGGCGTCGAAGTTCGTTTTTACGAGGTGCAGGGTACCGGGGGGTACGAAGACGGCGCCGAGCTCGTCGTCAAGAACGGTTCGTTGGTAACGAACGGCAAATCCGGGATGCCGGTAACGTTTACTTCGGCCAATCGCGTTAAGAAGGTGGGCGATTGGGGGGCCATAGTCGTATACGGGAGCAACCAGGTCATCCTCGAGAACGCCGTCATCGAATACGCGACCAACGGCCTGCGCTTCGATCGGACTACCTCCAGCGGCGCCTCGCGCTCCTCGTTCGCGGGGACGAGAATCCGGAATTGCCTCAAGTGCGGCGTGTACGCGTACAACGCCGCCGTCAACCTCTACCACGTCTCGGTCGAGCGGAATGTCGATAGCGGCGTCAAGACCTCCGGGAATAATTGCCGGGTGACGGCTAGCTACTGCGATATAAACAACAACTACGGGATGTATAATTTTTATAACGACTCGGCCAATAACGTGGAGGCGACTAGCTGCTGGTGGGGTACGACGGTCCCGAACCTCATCGAAATGAGGATCTACGACAAGAAGGACAACCCGACGAGGGGCGCCGTCGACTACACGCCCTACCTAACGCGGCCGTGGCGCGAGGGCGGCGGCGTAACGAACTATTCTACGGGGTTCTTAAAATCGTTGTTTAAGTAGGGAAACGAGCGCGACTAAAAGCCGCCTCTCGCGAGGCGGCTTTTTTGCGTTGCTTTCCGAGGGGGAGTTATAAGTCCAAATAGATGGTTTTGAGCTGCGTGAAGAACTCCAACGCCTCCTGCCCCTGCTCGCGCGAACCCGACGACGACTCCTTGTAGCCGCCGAACGGCACGTGGCACGAGGCGCCGACCGTCGGCGAGTTGACGTGGACGACGCCGGCTTCGATGTGGTTGATATACCTCATCGCGCGGTTTAGGCTCTTCGTCACCAGCGTCGCCGACAGGCCGTAGGCGGTGTCGTTGGCGAGTTTAATCGCCTCGTCGAAGTCGTCGTAGGCCATGACGCCCAGGACGGGGCCGAAGATCTCCTCCCGCCAAATGGTCATCTCCGGCGTGACGCCGACGAAGACGGTTGGCTCTACGAAGAAGCCGTGCTTCCGGGCGTCGTCGAGGAGGCGGTTCCCGCCGCAGGCGACCGTGGCGCCCTCTTTCTTCCCGAGCGCGATGTAGTCGAGAACGCGGTCCAGCGAGGCCGCGTCGACCAGCGGCCCCATGTCCACGCCCTCCGCCAACGGGTCGCCGACGACGATTTTGGCGGCGGCGCGCTCGAGCTTCGTTACGAACTCCTCTAGCCGGCTCCGCGGGATTAGCGCCCGGCCCGTCGCGGTGCACTTCTGGCCGGTGGAGCCGAAGGCGCCGTTGACGGCGAAGGCCACGGCGCGGTCGACGTCGCCGTCGTCGGCCAGGATCAACGGGTTCTTGCCGCCGAGTTCGAGTTGGACCTTGACGAGGCGCTGGTGGGCTTTCGCCGCCAGCGCCTTGCCGACCTCGCTGGAGCCGGTGAACGAGATGGCCTTTACCTCCTCGCTCTCGCAGAAAACGTCGCCGATCTCGGCGCCCGGGCCGTATACCAGGTTGGCCACGCCCGCCGGCACCCCCGCCTCGGCTAAACACTCGAAGAGGCGCACGGCGGTAAGAGGCGTGTTGGTCGCCGGTTTGAGCACGACCGTATTGCCCGCGACGAGCGCCGGCGCCAACTTCCACGTCGGAATCGCTATCGGGAAGTTCCACGGCGTGATCAGCGCGGCGACGCCCAGCGGCTCGCGGAGGGTGTAGAGGAAGGTGTCGCGGCCGTCGGCGGCGAAGGTCCGGCCGCCCAGCCGCCGGCCTTCGCCGGCGAAGAAGTCGAGAATTTGGGCCGCGCGGAGCGTCTCGCCGCGGGCCTCCGGCAGCGTTTTGCCCTCCTCCGAGGTGAAGTCGCGGGCGACGTCGTCGGCACGCGCGCGGAGCAGCGCGGCGGCGCGGGCGAGGTGGGCTTGCTCCTCGGCGTTTAGGCCGAGCCGTTCGGCCAACGCGGCGGCGAGCTTTACCAATCGCGCGGTCTTGTCGGCGAGGGTTCCGGCGCCCTCCGCGAAGACCACGCCGTCGAGCGCCGCGGCCATGTCGGCGAGCGGCGTCTTCCGGTCGACCTCCCAGAAGTAGGAGGCGTCGGCCAACCGCGCCGCCAGGACGCGCTCCAGGCCGGCGCGGACGTTGTCGCCCGCCCGGGGCCGGGCGTTGTGGACGGCGAAGAAGCGCGGCGCCAGCTCGCCGGCGTCGTTTCGGACGGGGAAGAGGTGGAGGTAGCCGAGCAGCGCCGCCTCTACGACCTCCGGCGGGAGGGCGAGGTAGCGGTCCTCGAACGAACCGGCGACCACGGTCGGGTACTCGATTTCGTCTAGGACGCGGTCGAACGTCCACTGTACGTGATAATCCGCTGTCTCGAAATAGTCCCGCGGGAGGCCGGCCTTTTTTAATTGTTTGGCCACCGCCTGCCGCCGGCCGTCGTAGTCGACGATTACCCCCAATTCCTTTTTGTAGAATTCTTTCAGGCGTTTTCCGTCGACGGCGCCGTCGTCGAAGAGAGAGGCGAGTTCCTTGGGCCCGGGCGCAATAGTCCGATGGCCGTACGATTGGGTCCCGGCTCGGAGGCCCGCGTATTCGGCGGCCACCACCTCGCCGCCGTACAGGCACGCGAGCCACCGCACGGGCCGAGGAAACGGCGCGTCGGCCTGGGGCCAGCGCATCGTCTTCGGGAAGGACAGCGCCGCGATTAGCTCGGGAAGCAACTCGGCCAGGACTTGGGCCGCCTCCCGTTCGGGCGAGGCCACCTCCGCCGCGAGGTATTCTCCCTTGGCGGTCTGCTCGGTCCGCAAATCCCCCTCCGCGAGCCCCCACTTTTTCGCGAACCCCCGACCTGCGGCCGTAAGGCCGCCGGAGGCGTCGTACGCGGCGCTGACGGGAGGACCGGTAACGACCTTGACCTCCGGCTCCTGGACGGCGGGGACCGCGGAAGCCAAGAGGAGGAGGCGCCGGGGCGTGGCGAACGCCACCAACTCTGCGGCGGGGAGGCGCGCCCCCGCGAGGCTCGCGGAGGCGAGCGAGGCGAGTTGGCGCCGGCCCTCGGCCACGGCGGCCGGCGGCAGCTCCTCGCACCCGAGCTCGAGCAAGAGGTCCGCGCGCTTAGGCGGCATCGGCTTCGGCCTCCCCGCCTTCCCCCCGGGCGAGCCAGGCGCCGGCGACGGCCCGAGCGAGGCCGCGGAGGCGGCCGATGTAGTTCGCGCGTTCGGTCACGCCCAGGGCGCCGCGCGCGTCCAGCAGGTTGAACGCGTGAGAGCTTTTCAGGAGGTAGTCGTGCGCCGGGTAGACCAGGCCGGCGTCGGCGAGGCGGCGGCCCTCGGCCTCGTACGCCTCGTAGAGGCGGAAGAGCAGGTCCACGTCGGCCGCCTCCAGCGCGTAAATCGAATGTTCGCGTTCCTCCTCGCGGCGCACGTCGCCGTAGGACATTCCCCCGCCCCAGGCCACGTCGTAGAGGCTGTCGACGCCGGCCAGGAAGGCGGCGATGCGCTCCAGGCCGTAGGTGAGTTCGACCGTGACGGGATCGCAGTCGTATCCGCCCATTTGTTGGAAATACGTAAACTGCGTAATTTCCATGCCGTCGAGGAGCACCTGCCATCCCAGCCCCCACGCGCCGAGGGTCGGCGACTCCCAGTCGTCCTCGTCGTAGCGCAGGTCGTGCTGCGCGGGGTCGACCCCGAGGGCCTCCAAGCTGCCGACGTACTGGTCCATAACGTCCGCCGGCGCGGGTTTGAGGATTACTTGGTATTGATAATGGAGGTAAAGGCGGTGGGGATTTTCGCCGTACCGGCCGTCGCGGGGCCGCCGCGCGGCGGCGACGAACGCCGCTCGCCAAGGCTCGGGCCCCAGCGCTCGCAAGAACGTCGCGGCGTGAAAGGTCCCGGCGCCGGACTCGACGTCGGCGGGCTGGACCAGGAGGCAACCGCGTTCGGCCCAATACGCGTTAAACGCGGCGACCAGTTCTTGGAGCGAGAGAGGGGTGGTATTCATAGGCAAATCCTATGTACGCGGTTCGGCGTTATAGTAGCTTTTCGGCCGGCAGATTTCAAATAAAAAGGCCGCGGGCGCGGCCGGAGGGGAGGGCGAGCGACGGGCGCCTATTCCGAAACGTCGACCGTCGGCGAGCGCTCCCCTTTCCAGGATTTAACCGCCTCCGCCAACTCCTGGGCCGCCTCCCGCGGCGAGCGCGCGGCGGCGAGAGCCGAGATGACCGCCACGCCGGCCGCGCCGGCGGAGAGGGCGCTTCCCGCGTTCTCCACGGTCACGCCGCCGATGGCGAACACGGGGATCCCCACCTCCCGGCACGCGCGGCCGAATTCCTCCGGCCCCAGCGGCTCGGCGCCGGGTTTGGAGGGAGTTTCGAAGAGGGGGCCGAGGAAGAGGTAGTCGGCACCCTCCGTCTCGGCCTGGAGCGCCTCGGCGACGCTGTGGCACGAAACGCCGATTCGAAACGGCCGCGGGAGGACCGCCCGGGCGGCCGCGACCGGCAGCGAGTGGCCCGGGAGGTGGACGCCCGCCGCTCCCGCCGCCAGCGCGACGTCGGCGCGGTCGTTTACGTACAGCGCGCCGCCCAGCCGGTCGGCGATTTCGCGCAGAAGTTTGGCCAGCGGGAAAAGCTCGCGGGCGGCCGCTCCGGGGAGGCGGAGTTGAACGGCCTCCACCCCTCCTTCCCAGGCCGCCTCCGCCAGCGCGATTAACTTCTTCTGGTCGGCGGCGGGAGGGGTGACGAAGACGACGTTCACCGGACTACGCCCTCCTCCGGGCTGGAGGCGGAGGCGTAGGGCTTTTTGGGGATGCGGCCGGCCTCGAAGGCCAGGCGTCCGGCGGTCACGGCGTCGCGCATGGCCTCCGCCATCTTGACCGGGTCCTCGGCCTGCGCTACGGCCGTGTTCATCAGGATGCCGTCGATTCCCAGTTCCATGGCGCGACAGGTGTCGGAGGCCGTACCCACGCCGGCGTCGACGATTACCGGGACGGTGACCGCCTCGCGGATGAATTGGATGTTGAGTTCGTTCTGGATCCCCATGCCGGAGCCGATGGGGGCGGCGAGGGGCATAACGGCGGCGGCGCCGGCCGCCTCCAGTTTCCGGGCCATGATCGGGTCGTCGTTGGTATACGGAAGGACCGTGAAGCCCTCTTGAACGAGCGTCTCGGTCGCGCGGAGCAAGTCCTCGTTGTCCGGGAGGAGCGTTTTCTTATCGCCGATAACTTCCAACTTGACCCAGTCCGAGAAACCGGCGGCGCGGCCGAGCCGGGCGGCGCGGACGGCCTCCTCGGCCGTATAACACCCGGCCGTATTGGGTAAGATCGCGATCTTCTCCTTATCTATGTAGTCGAGGAGCGAGGGTTTGCCCTCTTTGACCGCGTCGAGGTCGATCCTTCGAACGGCAACGGTTACCAATTGGGTCCCGCTGACCTCGAACGCCGTCCGCATTACCTCGAGGTCGTCGTACTTTCCGGTGCCCAGGATCAGGCGGGAGGAAAACTCCCGGTCTTGGATTGTTAAAGCGCTCATGATAAACCGCGGATTGGTTGGAGTTAAAAGGGTAACGGAATAATAGCACAGGTTACCGCACCGGGCAAGGGTAGTAAAAAAACGGGGCCGCGAACGCGGCCCCGTCGAATCTTCTTGGCTAGGCGCTTATTTACTCGCCTTCGCCGGGTTCCTCTTCCTCGGCCGGCATTTCTTCCTCACCGGTCGCGGGGGTTTCGGCTACGGTCTCAGGTACTTCCACCGTCTCCGGCATTACCTCCGCCGTTTCGGCGGTCTCCACCGTCTCCGCGGGCTCTTCTTTCTTTTTGCAGCCGACGAGCATCAGGCCGCCAAGCGCGAATAAAGCCACAAGGATAAAGACTAGAAAGTTACGCATTAGGGGGGACACCTCCTTCTAACGGGATTGTTATTTATTTCGAAGTATAACAACGCCTTTCCCCGATGTCAATATTTTTTTAGCCTAATCCTAACTCCGCCAGACAGGTTCCGTCCCTTCCAACGCTCCTATTCGCTTTAAATTACGGGCATTACGAGAAATAAGTCTTTTGGGCCGTCCGCGGTCCCGGGGGCGGCCCGAAGCGGCCGGAATTCTCGCCGGAGGCGGGTGTATTGCTTTGGGCGGGGTTCGCCTCGCGGGGGGCGGCGCGGGGAGGAGGAGACGGCTACTTATCGGAAGGGGTTTCGGGCGGCGCCGAGGAGGTTTTGGCGCGGCGTTGTTTCCGCCGTTCGTCAATAAATGTGAGTACGAACAGCGACAGCGCGCCGACGGTAATGGAGGCGTCGGCGACGTTGAAGACGTACCAGTGCCACGGCCCGACGTGAAGGTCGATGAAGTCGACGACGTAGCCGAAGCGGAACCGGTCGACGAGGTTGCCGAGCGCGCCGGCGAGGAGGGCTGCGGCGGCGAGGGAGGCCGCCGTCTTCCCTTCCAGGCGCGTAAACAAATAGCCCAAGAGGGCTACGGCGACTAGGGAGAGGAGCATAAAGACCAGCGGCCGGGCGGGCAGCAGGCCGAAGACGCCGCCCGTGTTGGGGCAGAGGACGAGGTTGAAGAAACGGGGGAGGACTTCGACGGCGCGGCCGGGCCAGAGGTCTCGGGCGACTAGGTATTTCGTACCCTGGTCGGCCAGAAAGAGCGCGGCGGCGAACGCCCCGGCCACCGCGTAGCGGCGCCCGCCGACTAGCCCTTTTCGGCTTCGGCTTGGCATTTTACGCACAGGGTCGCGAACGGCAGTGCTTGGAGGCGAGCCACGGGGATGTCGTCGTCGCACGCCTCGCACTTCCCGTAGGAGGCGTCTTCGATCCGTTCGAGGGCGGCGTCCAATTCTTTTACGGCGGCGGTTTCGCGCGTAATGAGGGAGGCGATTTTTTCGCGCTCGTCCGACTCGGTAGAGATGTCCGCCGGGTGAGAGGTGAACGCCGAGACATCGCCGCTCGCCTCCCGCTGGGTACGCGAGATCGCGAGTTCGCGCAGCATTGCGATGTATTTGAGCTTTTGGTCCCGCATCTCGCGCAACAGTTTCTCGAATTTTTTCCGTTCTCTTTTGTTCATGCAGTACCTCGTCCCGCGCAGGGGCGGCCGCCCGGCGTCAGCGGGCGGCGAGTTGGTCCAGTACGTCGCGGCAGCGCGCGCACAGGTCGGGCCGGGCGGCGTCGGCGCCGACGGAGGGGAGCCGCTGCCAACACCGTTGGCACTTCTCCTCCTCGGCTTTGGCCACGGCCACCTCTAAAGAATCCGCCTCTCCTTCCCCCCGTTCCACTTCCACGCGGGAGGTTATAAAGTAGGTCGGGAGGTTTTCGCCCTCCTCCACTAATCGGTCGTAACTCGCGCCCGTCGCCCGCAGCGTCACGGCGGCTTCCAGCGGGTGTCCGATCGAACCGGCCGCCCGCGCCTCCTCCAGGGCTTTGAGCACCAGGCCGCGCACGTTCAGCAGTTGAGCGAATTTACCCTCGAGCTCGTCCTCGCCCGGGGGTTCGAACTCCTCCCAGGAGGCGAGGTGGACGCTCTCTGGTTCGCGGCCGTCGGCGGGGAGGTGTTGCCAAATCTCCTCCGCGGTCATCGGGATAACCGGCGCCAATAGCTTCGCCAGGCCCCGCGCCAACAGGTAGAGGCAGCTCTGCGCCGCGCGGCGCGCCGGGTCGTTCGGCGCCTCACAGTACAAGCGGTCTTTGAGGATGTCGAGGTAGAAGGCGGAGAGGTCGACGGCGCAGAAGTCGTGGACGGCGTGGTAGACGACGTGGAACTCGAAGCGCTCGTACGCGCGGTAAACCTTCCGCGCCAGGCGTTGGAACCGCCGCCAGGCGAGGCGGTCGAGCTCGAGCCAGTCCGCTTCCGGGACGGCGTCGGCGGCGGGATCGAAGTCGCTCAGATTGCCCAGCAGGAAGCGGCACGTATTGCGGAGGCGGCGGTAGGTCTCGACCACCTGGTCCAACAGCTCGTACGAGAGGCGAATGTCGGTGCGGTAGTCCTCGGAAGCGACCCACAACCGCAACACGTCGGCGCCGTACTTCTCCACCACCTCTTGGGGCGGGATGACGTTGCCGGCGGACTTGTGCATCGCCTTGCCGTCGGCGTCAAGCATGAAGCCGTGGGTGATGACCGTCTTGTAGGGGGAGGCGCCCCTCGTGCACAGCGCCACCAGCAACGAGAGTTGGAACCAGCCGCGGTGTTGGTCCGACCCCTCCAGGTAGAGGTCGGCGGGCCACGACAGGCCGTAGCGGCCGTTCAGCACGGCGAGGTGGCTGGTGCCGCTCTCGAACCACACGTCGAGAACGTCCTCCGACTTCCGCCACGCGGAGCCGCCGCACTTCTCGCACCTCGCGCCGGCGGCCAGGTCCTCCGCCGCGGCCTGCCAGTACCCCTCGATCCCCTCCCCGCGGACGAGCTCCTCCACGCGTCCCAGAAACTCGTCGCCCAGGTGGAGTTCGTCGCAGGCGGTGCAAAAGAGCGCGGGGATGGGCACGCCCCAGCTCCGCTGGCGGCTGAGGCACCAGTCGGGCCGGCTCTCGACCATGCCGGCGATGCGCTGCTGGCCCCAGCGCGGCACCCACTCCGCCCGCTCGATCTCCTGCAGCGCGGCGCCGCGCAAGTCGTTGGTTTCCATCGAGACGAACCACTGCTGCGTCGCCCGGAACAGGAGCGGGCTCTTGCAGCGCCAGCAGTGCGGGTAGGAGTGGTCCAGCTCCTCGTAGCGGAGGAGCGCGCCGACCTCTCGCAGCCGCTCGACGATGAGCGGGTCCGCCTCGAAGACCAGCGTCCCCTCGTACGCCGGGACCTCGGCGGTAAACTTGCCCTGGTCGTCGACCGGCGAGAGGATGGGTAAGCCGTACTGTTGGCCGGCGTAGAAGTCCTCCGCGCCGTGGCCCGGGGCGATGTGGACGATGCCGGTCCCTTGCTCCAAAGTTACGAAGTCCGTCGTGATGACCGGCGAGAGGCGGTCCAGAAAGGGGTGCCGGTATTGAACCGCCGTCAGCTCGGCGCCCTTATACGTTTTGACCTTTTCGTACTCTTTAACTCCCGCCGCGGCCATCACGTTCGCCAGCAGGTATTCCGCCACGACGTAGATGACGTCGCCGGCGCGGACGGCAACGTAGTCGAAATCCTCGTCCACCGCCGCCGCGACGTTGGAGGGCAGCGTCCACGGCGTCGTCGTCCAGACGACGAGGTAGGTCGGCGCTTGCGCGCGCAGCTCGTCGAGTCCCTCCACGACCTCGAAGCGGACGGTTACGGTCGGCGATTTAACGTCTTGGTATTCCAGCTCGGCCTCCGCCAGCGCCGTCTCGCACCAGTGGCACCAGTGGACGGGTTTGAGGCCGCGGTAGATGCGGCCGTCGGCCGCCATCTTCCGGAACGCGGCCAATACCGTCGCCTCGTAGTGCGGCTCCATAGTGAGGTAGGGCCTCTCCCAGGTCCCGAAGACGCCGAGGCGCTGGAACTCGGGCCGCTGCAGGCCGACGTACTTCTCGGCGTAGGCGCGGCAGCGCGCGCGCACCTCCGCGGGCGGGACCTCCTCGCCGTTCGCCCGGATCTCCTTCATGATTTCG
>CP070633.1:1092521-1104267 GCA_020356085.1 Candidatus Coatesiibacteriota bacterium
CAGGACGCGCTCGAGGTCGCGCATGTCGTTGTGGCGGAAGCGCTTCATGTGGCCGAAACTCAACCGGCAGCCGTCGATGATGGAGGCGTGGTCGTACTTGTCCGTAATGATGACGTCGCGCTTGCCGGCGAGGGCGGAAAGCGCGCCGAGGTTGGTCTGCATCCCCGTCGAGAAGACCAGCGCCGCCTCCTTCCGGCAAAACCGCGCCAGCCGTTCCTCGAGTTCGATGTGGAGCGTAAGCGTACCGTTAAGGAACCGCGAGCCGACGCAGCCGACGCCGAACTCCTCCGTCGCCTTAATCGCCGCCTCTTTCAACTTCGGGTGCGACGTCAATCCCAAGTAGTTGTTGGACCCCAGCATGATCATCGTCTTCCCCTCCACGATAACCTCGGGGTCCTGGCCGGACTCGATGACGTGGAAGTACGGGTATACGCCGGCCGCGATCGCGGCCCGCGCCGCCGTGTACTTCTCGCACTTATCGAATATATCCGGCCGGGAGGAAGTGCTTTCGGTCGCCATACGTCATAACCATCCTTGTTCGCGGTACCATGCGGTCGTCAACTTCGCGCCCGCGGCGAAGCCGATCCGCGGAGCGAAGTCCAATTCCCGTTTCGCTTTCGCGACGTCGCACACCCACAGCTCCTCCCACATTACGCGCGCGCGTTCGCGGGTGAGGGTCGCGACCCCTCCCGAGAGCGTCGCCGCCAGCTCGGCGAGCGCCGCCGCGCCGAAGAGCACGGCCTTGGGTACGCGCACCGGAAAGGTCTTCACGCCCAGCGCGGCCGCCGCCTCCCGCGCGACGCCCCCCCATTCCCAGACCTCCTCGTGAGCGACGAAATAGGTCTCGCCGCGCACGCCGTCGGCGGTGGCGGCCCGCCGCAGCCCCTCCACCAAGTCGTCGACGTAGCACAAACTAACGTAACGATTCTCCCCCCCCAGCGCAGGTTCGATTCCCCGGCTAATTAATTTGAAGTAGAGCAACATCTCCGTATCGCGGGGACCGTACACCGCGGAAGGCCGGATTATTACGAACGGCAGGTCGGCCCCGCGCCGCCGGACCTCCTCTTCCGCCGCCAATTTACTCCGGCCGTAAGGGCTTATCGGGCGGCAGACGTCGCACTCCTCCACGCCCTCGCCGTTGCGGCTCGGCCCGGCCGCGGCCTGGCTCGATACGTAAACGAACCGCGGCGGCGACTCGCGGCGGAGGCACGCCTCCGCCAAGCCAGCCGTCCCCCCGGCGTTGACGCGGTATAAGTCCTCCGGCCGGCGGGCTTTCGTCGCCCCCGCGGCGTGGTAGACGACCTCTACGCCCTCCACCGCCCGGGCCAGAGCGCCCTCCTGTTCCAAAGAGCCGTTTATTTCCTCGTACGCCAACCCCTCCAGCCACCGGCGGTCGCTGGTAGGCCGGAGCAAGCACCGTACGTCGTGGCCCTCGGCGAGTAGCGCCTCCACCAAGTGGCTGCCGATAAAGCCGTTGCCCCCGGTCACTAGTATTCTCATAATCTCGTATTCGACCGCCCCAAAGCTAAATTCTACCAAAAACCCCCCCCGAAAACAAGGCGCCACCCGTGCCTCCCTTTTCGGTTGCGGCGCCGCCGCCGAGAAGGTATTATGAACGCAGTGGTATGAAGTTACGGGAAATCCGTTCTCGGCGCCGCGCGTACGTTACGGCTGCCGCCGTCGGCGCGGCGCTCGCGGCGGCCGGCGTCGGGTGCTGGCGGCCCGCGCCGGCGTCCTCCGTCAAACCGCCGGAGGCCTATCGCGCTGATTTGTACGCTATTACGGCCCGGCTCAACGACTACCTGGCCGAAAATTCGCCCGAAAACACCGGCCGTGCGGAATTGCAACAAATGGTGGGGGATATCGCGCACGAGTACACCAAACTCGCCGCGGAGGCGCGGCCACTCCGGGGTAAAACGGGCGAACCCGCCTACGGCGGCGTCGCGGCGTTGGCCGACGACGGCGCTATCGTCGCAGGCAACCTCGCCGGCGCGGTAACCGCGGACCCCGAACGCCACTCGGAGGCGACCGCCAAACTCGCCGCGGCCGTCGCCGATTGGGTGGCGTACAACGACGCACTCGCCGAGAGCGCCTCCGCCGGATCTCCCTTCGAGCCCAACCCGTGGTGGGAACTCCCGGCCTGGCGGCGCGCCCGGGGCGCCCCCTTCGAGTAGGATGGACGCCAATGAGAAACGCCGGGTTCCCGAAACCGAGGTAACCGAACGGTTGCGCGCCGAAACGTTTTTCATGCGCGCGCGGGGCTATCACCGGCTCGGCCGCTTCGAGGAGGCGCTCGCCTCCCTCGACGAGGCGGTAGCCGCGGATCCCACGTATATACGCGCGCAGGCCGCGCGAGCCCATACCCTCCGCCGGCTGGGCCGTCTGGAGGAGGCCTTCGCGGCCGTGAACCGGGTCCTGGAGGTGGAACCGAATAACGCCGTCGCGCTCGCGACGAAGGGGACCCTCCTCCAGGAGCAAGGGCGCCCCCAGGAAGGTCAGGCATTGTACGAGGAGGCGCTCGCCGCCGCCTCCCCGGAAGATCTGTCCCTCCTCCACTACAACTTCGCGTGTTTTTGGGCCAACGCCGGCGACGTCGCACGACTCCGGGAGCACCTGGCGCTCGCGCTGAAACTCGACCCCGGGAAAAAAAGCGTGGCCGCCGTAGACCGCGATTTTAAAAAATACGTTGAGGAGGAATGGTTCCTCGAGTTAACCGCGCTTTAAAATAAATATGATAACTCCCGCTGAAAACGAGAGCGACACGGCGCGCCTCCGCGCCGCGACCCATTTCGCGCGCGGCCGCCAACTCTTCAACGCCAACCGCTTCGAAGAGGCGCTGCAGGCGTTGGAGGAGGCCATTTCCGAAGACCCCACCTTCACGCGGGCGCAGACGGCGAAGGCCAACACGTTGACGATGCTCGGCCGCACCGAAGAGGCCGTCGCGCTGTGCGACGAGGTGATAGCGCGCCTCCCCACTTTCGGCCTGGCGTACACGGCGAAGGCCTCCGCGCTCCACCGCTCGGGCCGCGCGGCGGATGCCCTGGAAAATTACCGGCGCGGCGCCGAGCTCGAGCCCGACAACGACCTCGTCCACTACAACTTCGCGTGCTACTGGGCGTTGGAGGGCAACGAGGAGGAGTGCGAGCGGGAACTCCGCCGCGCGCTCGAACTCGACGCCAGCGCTAAGTCGAAAGCGGCCACCGACGAGGACTTCGCCTCCGTCCGGGACCGCGAGTGGTTCCAGGAACTCGTCGCCCTCGGTCCTTAGTGCCGCGCCCGCCGATTTTCCCGCCCTCCCCCGGGGCTTTTTCGCCGCGGCGAGCCGACGCCGCATAACTAAATCCCGACGAGGTCGAACGATAATGGAACTGTACGAGGCTATAGCGAACCGCCGGTCCGTGCGCCGTTACCGCCCGGAGGCCGTCCCGGAGGAGGTCCTGGCGCGCGTTCTCGAGGCCGGGCGCCGGGCGCCCTCCGGCCACAACCGCCAACCGTGGCGCTTCGTCGTCGTGCGGGAAGAGAGCCGGCGGCGGGCCCTGGCCGAAGCCGCCGCCTCCCACAACGGGTTTATCGCCGAGGCGCCGGTCGTCCTCGCGTTCCTGGGTTTATTGGCCTACGAGAACGCGCCCGCCCCCGCCGCTCGCACCCGCGGCTCGTGGACCTGGGACATGTACATCCGCTACAACGTGTCGATCGCCGGCGCGTACGTCACGCTGGCCGCGGCCGCGGAGGGCCTGGGGACCTGCTGGATCAATAACTACGACGAGGAGCGCGTCCGCGCGCTTTTAAAAATCCCGGAGGAGTACGCCCTCGTCTGCCTGATGCCGCTGGGGTACGCCGCCGAGGAGCCGAAGGCCAAGCCGCGCCTCCCGCTCGCCGAGCTGTGCTTCGACGAGGAGGTGACGGCCGGAGGCGATGGATAACCGCCTCGCCATTTCCCGTTGCCCCTCCTACGGCGACGCCGAGGTGAGGCGCGCGCTGGAGAAGGCGACGGCGCCGTTCGGGGGCCTCGCCGCCGCGGCGAAGCCGGGCCGCCGGGTCGTCCTAAAAGTGAACCTCCTCCGCGGCGCGCCTCCCGCGCGGGCGGTAACCACGCACCCGGCCGTAGTCCGCGCCGTCGCCTCCGCCGTCCGGGAGGCGGGCGCCACGCCGGTCCTGGCCGATAGCCCGGGCGCGGGCCTCCCCCACACCGAACGCACGCTCCGGCGATGTTATCGCCGTTCCGGATACCTCCCGCTGGCGGAGGAGGGGCTGCTCGAACTGAACTACGATACCTCCTCCGCCGAAGTCCATTTCGACGCCGGCCGCGTCGCGAAGAAGTTCAACGTGATCGCGCCGGTCGGGGAGGCGGACGCGGTCCTCAACCTGTGTAAGCTCAAGACCCATGCCTTCACGCTCCTGACCGGCGCCGTTAAAAACCTCTTCGGCGTCCTCCCCGGCTACGACAAACCGGCCTACCACGCGCGCATGCGGGACGTCGACCACTTCGCCGACGTCCTGCTCGACGTGGCGCTGTTCGTCAAGCCGGCGCTCCACGTGATGGAGGCCGTAGAGGCGATGGAGGGGAACGGCCCGGGCTTGGGCGACCCCCGAAAGGTAGGTTTGATTTTGGCGGGCACGTCGGCGCTGGCCGTCGACGTCGCCGCGGGAGCGATAACGGGCCTCGCGCCGGACCAACATCCGGTCCTGCGGGCGGCGGCGCGGCGCGGCCTGGAGCCCAACCGCCCCGAGCACCTGGAGGTAACGGGCCCCGCCCTGAAGGAGCTGCGGCAAGAGGGGTGGCGGTGGCCGCCGACCGTAATAACCGAGGGCGGCTTCTCCCGCGTTGGGCCGCTGCAGGGGATCCTGACGGCGCTCTTTCGGAACGGCCTCTCGGTGCAGCCGCGCGTCCGCCGCGACGAGTGCACCGGCTGCGGCCGGTGCCGGGAGGCGTGCCCCGTCGGCGCGGTGGGCGTGATCGGCGAGAAGTCGTATATCGAGGAGCGGCTCTGTATCCGGTGCTACTGCTGCCACGAGGCCTGCGCCTACGATGCCGTCGAGCTGCATCGGCCGCTGCTGCACCGGCTGGTGGGCGGGAAGGTTTAAAACGCCGGTTTACGTCGCCTGGACACGGGCCGGGAGAACGTTTCCGCAGAATTCGCGTACGAAAGCGGCGCGCAGCGGGTCGGCCGAGACGACGCTCCTTCTCCCGGCGCTCGCCCGCTCAATCGCCGCACTTTTTAACCCTCGAATTTAAAGTCCTTGTACCTGCCGTCCGCCACGGCCGGCGCCTCGACGTAGCACAACTCCTCGCACCGGCACCCCAACTGCTCGTCCAACAACTTCCGGGCCGGGACGCCCCGGTGCGTTCCCTGGAACGTACTAACGACGGCGCGGCGCGGACGGGCGGGCGCCTGGCGCGGCATTATTATATCCAGCTGCTCGGCCCGGGGTAGGCCGTTCGAGCTGCCGTGATGGCTGACCTTTAGGAAATCCACCGGCGCGAGGACGCCTTGTTGGGCCATCATATCCCAGCTCTCCGTCTCGGCGTCGCCGGCGAATAGCAGGGTCCACCCGCGCCACTGGAGGGAGAAAACGATGCTGGTGTTATTTTCCGCGGCGTCAATAGCGAGGAGGTTGTCGAATAGGCCGCGGCGGCGCATTTCTACCAGGTTGTAAAACGCTTCGGCCCCGACGCCCGGCGGCGGCTCCACCTTCGCGAGTTTAGCGCTCTTCTTCTTCCCCTCCGCCGGTTTTACGCCCAGCGCCAAAGGCCGCAGTTTACACGGGTAGACGGCGGTATTCTGTTCGGGCGCCCAAATGTCCAATTTCGCCTCGGTAAAGGGATGCTTGCCGGCGAGGCCGTAGCCGCGATAAACGTACGCCGTCTTGTCCTCCGGAGCCCACTGTTTAATATAGTCGACGCAGTCCTTAGTCTTACGCGAGTCGTTGATATCAAACAACGCGCGCACCCACGGGTGTAGCTCCGCCGCCGGCAAGGCCTCGACGTACCGCCCTATCTCCTCGAACTCCCGCTGGAACGCGTCCGCCCTTCTCCCCGCCGCGGCGAACCCCCGGGAATAGCCGGGCGCGGCCGACCCCGTCAACCACGCGTAGTCGACGTCAAACTTGAGCGGCGGGTCCCCTTTGGAAGCGGCCAACAACCCCTGGACGTGGTCGAGGTGTTCGTGCGTCATGACGTAGAGGTCCAACGGGTGGCCGTTGAGCACTCGTATAATGTCTTTTATGACGGGGGCGAAAACGACATTCTTACTCCCTTTGCCGGCCCCCGCGTTCCCCACGTCGACGAGGATATGTTTGATTTGGGTCCCGCCGTTCCCGTCGCGCTCCGGGACGCTGATTAATATCGCATCGCCGAAGAGAACGTTGTACACCCGTACCCGCAATTCGTCTGTCATATCGCCTCCGCCTCCACAATGTGAAGCATCCGCGCCGTATCGTAGACGCGCATGTATCCGCTCATCTCTTCTGCTCTAATCGCCGAAGCCCGCGGCCGGCCGTCGGGCCCCGCCGCCCCCTCCCCCATCCGGAGTATACCTCGCGCGGCAAGGTCCTGTAGGAATCGGTCCCGGTCGCGTTGTTGGTCATCCCGTTCGCCGGGCCGGTCCGTATTGTCGGACGTTAACAGCGTGCGGACCTTCTTTGTGTCGCAGTCTATTGCTAACGTGGTCCCGACTTGGAACCTCCGGCCCGCTGGGAACCTCGAGCCCAAGTTGTTCGGCTCCGTCTGCGTCCACGACACGCGGAAAAGACATTCGCGGACTTTTGGAGTGCCGTCGGGGAGGTAATAGGTTTTCTCTACGATACGGCGCGGGTGCACCTCAAACGGGAAGCCCTCCGGGATCCGGAGGAATTCCCAGTGCTGGGTCGCGAACTGGTACGCGAGCCAGTCGCTCCGGCATAACTCCTCCAGGTCCACGTCCGCCAACCCCGCGTAGTCGAAATTGGTCTCCGAGTCCAACGCCGCGGCGTCGGCCACGATATTCCGCCGGACGAACTCCTCCCGGATCCAAGCACGCTCCTGCTCGTGATGGGGGTTATGGGCTTCGTCGGCGGCGAGGACAGCGCGGCCGTAATCCGCAAACGAGACCTCCCCGGGGGGCAAATAATCGAGCGCCCGGAAGACGAGACGTTCGAACCGGCCGCCGCCGACGGCGAGCGCTTTCCCCGAAACGGCGAACTCGCTCTTTCCGGCCTCAGCCGCCCAACGCCTCTTTTCGGCTTCGTGGATTTTTATCATTACCTCGTACAACGCGCCGGATAGAACCTCGCTTAACTTATGGGGACCGGACCCGGCTACGCAATTCGGGTCACCCTCTATGAGGTTTTTGTCGTTCTTTAAATTCCGCAACCACCCTACATGTTCGTCCGCCGAGTACGCCGTCGCGAACTCCTCGGCGACCGCGCTAAACGCGGTGGAGTTCTTGATCGAACCGCCGGTACTGTCGAGTACGGCCTTCCGTAGATTATGGCTCGCGAACGCCATCATCAAAGCCGTCAAGTCCGCGATAGCCTCGTGCAGCGCTAAAGACTGCGGCGCGGTCGCGTGGTAGAGATCGGGCGCGATCCCGTCCAGAATCGCGTGTCCCGTCTCGTGCGCGACAATGTCTCGGGAAAGCGAGGTGTAAACTGTGTTGCCGTTTTGGGGGGACCGGGCATCGTCGAAGAAAAAAAGTTGCAGGCTGCGGGAGTTGCGTTCGTAAAACGCATTCCTCCACTTACCGGCGCGCGGCACGACCAGTAACTGCGGCCCCTCGAACGCCCACGTGAGCCGTCGGCCGAGGAGGCGCGACTTTTCGAACTCATAAATCGTCTTTAAAACGGTCGCAAACGTGTTGACCTGGATGAAGTCCGGCGACCTGACGTTCGATTCGTCCTCTACGCGGTACCGCCCCATCACTCGGCCCTTTTTCGGCGGAACGAACCGCGCGCCTTTTATCACCTCGTCGCTCTCCGGATCAAAATCTAAGACGGCCACCCTTTCTATCACGGGGCCGTCTAAGAAATAATCCTCGCGAGTGATATCGAACCCCTCCGTCTGTTTCAGGTCCTTAAAGCGGGCAAACTCGGGGTCCTGTACCATTAACGGGACGCGGACTTTCATACCTCCTCCTTATGAACTCGCCGTAACACTGGCCCTCACGACGTTCACATTCCTCAACCTCCGAACCGGGATCCCGACCCCTTCCTCCCACCCCTCATATATATTATTTCACGCGAATTGTCAACAAAAATAAGCCTGAAACGCCGGTCGGCTTCGCCCCGGCGGGTTAAGTGCAAACCGCCGGCGGCCACGCCCGCTCGCGTTGGTTGCAACGTTGGGTCGGAAATGATAGAATATAAATGAAAAGGCCGGGCCTTCCGGCCCGGCGGCGATTGGAGCAGATGGGATTCGAACCCACGACCTCCTCCGTGCGAGGGAGGCGCTCTTCCAGCTGAGCCACTGCCCCGTTCGACGCTTATTATACGCCAAAGCCGCGGCCTTGTCAAGGAGAGGCCTTTGGAAGTAGAATTATTAACGATTACACCGGACGCCGAAAAGCTCATCGAGCGGGCCGGCCGGACCTGCTACGACACCGGCGAGCGGGCCACCACCGACTCCGCGGCCAAATTCATCCGCATGCTCCTCTCCCGCGACCACCTCTCGGTCCTGGAGCACGCCTCCGCTACGTTCCGCATTAGTGGGGTCTCGCGCGCGCTCACCCATCAGCTCGTCCGCCACCGCCTCGCCTCCTACTCCCAACGGAGCCAGCGCTACGTCAGCGAGACCGGCTTCCCCTACGTCACGCCTCCCGCGGTCGAAAGCGACCCGGCGGCGAGGCGCCTTTTCGACGACGCCGTCGAGAACGCCCGGGCCGCGTACGAGGAGCTGATCGGCCTGGGCGTGAAACGCGAGGACGCCCGGTTCGTCCTCCCCAACGCCGCGGCCACCGAAATCGTCATGACCGCGAACTTCCGCGAGTGGCGGCACATAATCGCGCTCCGCGGCGAACGCTCGGCCCAATGGGAGATCCGCCGCCTCGCGGTGGCGATACTCAAAATCCTCCAAGAACAAGCGCCGGCGACGTTCGGCGATTTCGTAATCGACGAGGCGGATTGCGTTATTTCGCAAACGCCGATCTAGGGGGAGATGAATATGAAGAAGATCCTTATCGTACTGGCCGTCGGCGGGATATGCCTCCTGCCGGCGTCGGGGGCGGCGACCTCCCACGAGGCCGAAGCCGGCGAACTCGACGAACCCACAACCGTGCCGGCGAAGACGACGGCCCCAGCCCCCGAAAAAACGGAGGCGGAGGCCAATTATTACGACGACTTCAGCGCCGCCGCGAAGCGCATCGGCAAGCAACTCGACAAGCTGGGCGACCTCTTCGCCAAAGCCTCCTCCGGGAAGAATTACGGCGCCGAGTGCGAGGACCGCGCCGCGGATCTGGCCGACACCTACCACTTCCTGGAAGAGCACGTACCGCCGGCGGAGGCGGTATCCGCCCAACGTGACCTGCTGGCCAGCGCCGAGCTCGGCGCGCAAGCGGCGCAAGAGCTGGCCGCCTACTTCGACGCCGAGTTCCGCCATAAAGATTTAATAACCCGGGCCCTCGACCTCTACGAGCAAGCCGTCGGGAAATACGCCGACGCGTTGGAGGCGGCGCCGGTAGAGATGTAGGCCGGCGCTCCCTTCCCCGGAAACCCGCCCGTGGCGTACGCCTTCGAACTTAACGACCTCGGTTTTACATATCGTGGCCGGCCTCAGCCGGCCCTATCTCATATTACGCTCCGGCTGGAGCCGGGCCGCGCGCTCGGCCTGCTCGGCCACTCCGGCGCCGGTAAATCTACGCTGCTGGCGACGCTGGCGGCCGTGGTCCCCGCCGTCAAGAAGGGGCACCTCACGGGGGAGGTCCGCGTGGGCGGGCGCGCGCTCGCCGGCTCGCGGCCCGCGGACCTAGCGGGAGAGGTTGCGTTCGTGTTCGAGGATTTCGACGCCGCGCTGGTCGCTACGACCGTGGAGGACGAAGTCGCCTTCGGGCCGCGGTATCTGGGGGTGGCGGCGGCCGAAATCGGCGAGCGCGTGCGGGAGGCGCTGGCGCAGTGCGGCCTGGCGGGCCTGGAAACCCGGCGCGTGGAGAGCCTGTCCGGGGGACAGAAACAGCGCCTCGCCGTCGCCGCCGCCCTGGCGACCGACGCCCGGCTCCTGTTGTTCGACGAGGCGACCACCGACCTGGACCCCGCGGGCAAAGCGGCGGTGCGCCACCTCGTCGCCGCGGCGGCGGAGGGGGGCCGCGCGGCCGTCGTCGCCGACAACGACGGGAGGCAGGTCCTGGAGCTGGAGGCGACGGCCCTACTCGGCGCGGGCGAGCTGCTGGCCGTCGGACCGCCGCTCGAAATCCTCGCCGACGAGGCGCTGGCGGACCGCGCCGGCGTGCAGCCGCTGCCGTATTTAAAATACTTCGAGCAGGTCGGGGACCGGTATCGCCTTCGCCCCGGCGTGACCGTACGTGAACCGGCGGCCGCGGGCGAGGCCCCTCCACCCCCTGCCGGGGGGCCGGCCGCAATCGCGGCGGAGGGCGTATATTTAAAGTACTCGGGAGGGGTTACGGCGCTGTCCGGCTGTGACTTCGCCGTCCAGGAGGGGGATTTCGTCGCGCTCGTCGGCGAGAACGGCGGCGGCAAAACTACGTTGGCAAAGGTAATCGCCGGCCTGTTGGCACCCACGGCCGGGAACGTGCGGGTCCGTGGCGAGGCGCCGACCTCCTGGTCGGGGCGCCGCCGCGCGCAAACCGTGGGCTACCTGTTCCAGAATCCCGACCACCAGATCTTCCAGGCGACGGTGCGGGCGGAGGTCGCTTTTGGGCCGCGGCAGCTGGGCCTCCCCGTACGGGAAATTGAGCGGCGGACGGAGGCCGCCGTGGTAGCGGTGGGCCTGGAGGGTCGCGAGGCGGAGGATCCGTTCGCTATACCCAAGGGGGACCGCCAGCGCGTCGCCCTCGCCTCCGTCCTATCGCTGGAGCCCGCAATCCTGGTGATGGACGAGCCGACGACCGGCCTGGACCGGCGGGAGGTCGCCTCCCTCATGGCGGCGGTGACGGAGCTCAACCGGGCCGGGACGACGGTCGTATTTATCACCCACGCCATGGACGTCGTCGCCTCCTACGCGCGGCGGGTGGCCGTCCTGGCCGGCGGCCGCCTCCTCGGAGCGGGGGAGGCGCGGGCCGTCCTCGCCGACGCCGATTTGCTGGCCCGGGCCGGTCTGGAGGCGCCGCTGGCCGCCCGACTCGCGCGGGAACTCGGCCTCCCGGCCATAACCGGCGACGAACTCTCCGTCGCGCTCGGCCCGGCCGCCGCTTAAACGCCATGGAACGTCCGCCATTCTCACGCCTCGCGCCGGCTTCCCGGTTGGGTATCCTGGTCGGGACGCTGGTGCTGTTTACGACGTTCAACCACCCGGCTTACGTCGCGCCTCTTTTGTTCGTGGTCGCCGCCGCGGCCACAGCGGCCTGCGGCGCGGGTAAAGCCTTGCGCCGGGCCGCGCCGCTGGCGTTGGCTTTCCTCTTTTTTTCGGTCCTCCTGTGGCCGCCGTTTATCGGCGAGGGCGAGCCGGTGGCTCGCTTGGGGGTATATCGCGCGACGGCGACCGGCGTCTGGTACGGCCTCGCCGTCGGCTTACGAATCGTCGGCATGTTGTTCGCGGGGCTGGCCTTTCTGGCCGCGACCACGCCGGAGGAATTCGGCGCGGCGCTACGCACGTTCCGCC
>CP070633.1:1104367-1116401 GCA_020356085.1 Candidatus Coatesiibacteriota bacterium
TGGCCGTTGAGGGCGACGAAGGCCGCGAAGTCGGTGGGCTCGACCATGGCCCAACAGAAGGCCGCGGAGGCGCCGTCCGAGAAGCCGGCCATATACACGCGGTCGTCGTCGACGTTGTACTCGCGCTTGACGGTGCGGAGGAGGTTTCGGAGGTTCGCCATACCCACCTCGTCCCACCAGGTGGCGTCTTTCTGGCCGAACGGGTAGAGGACCAACCAGCCGTGTTTCCGAGCCTCCCCCGTCCACTCGTTCTCGCGCGCGTAACCGAGCGGGTCGTCGTAGATTTCGAGCTGGCTCACGCCGCCGTGGAGGTATACCACCAGCGGCGTCGGCCGCTGCGGGTCGTAGGAGGGCGGGAGGTACAGGACCCACGGCCGCGCGACGCCGTCGGTGCAGATTGTTTGCCGCAACTCGGCGGTACCGACTTCGGCCGCCGGGAACGTCAGCCCCTCCAGCGCCGCGGCGAGTTCTCGCCAGTCCGGTTGGGCGCGCGCCACTTTCGCGAGGAGCTCCTCTTGGCGCGGTCCCGGTTCGGCGCGGAGGAGCTCGTCGAGGTCCGCGCGCCAATCGGCGGCCGCCGGCGCGCCGGCCAGCAGCGACGCCGCAAACGCGGCGCCCGCAGCGAGTAGCGAAAGCCTTTTCGGCATAGGAAACACTCTCCTTTAACGTCTCGGTTGTAGGCCCTACTTTAACAATTAATGCCGCGCGGACGAAAGGAAAATTTCGCCGGTTCCGGGTTCGAATTTTCTCTTGTGCCGCCGCCGGGATTTATATTACTTTGGCCTTAAAGGGACGCCGCCTGCGTCTCGCCGGGAGGGACCGTCCCCAAGGAGGCTCGCCATGATATCGAAGAAGGTGGACATTTCGCGCTTGGAGGCCTCGCGGAGGGGCCACGCCAGCACGTACAGCACCCGGTATTTCGAGGAGAGCGTGCCGAAGTACGAGGTCCCGGAGGAGGGGATGCCCGCCAACGCCGCGTACGAGTTGGTCCACGACGAGCTCAACCTCGACGGCAACCCGGCGCTCAATCTGGCGACCTTCGTCACCACCTGGATGGAGCCGGAGGCCGACCGGCTCATTATGGAGAATATCGGCAAGAATTACATCGACCACTTCGAGTATCCCCAGGCCGAGGTCATCCACGAACGCGTAGTGAACATGCTCGCGCGGTTGTTCAACGCGCCGGAGGAGACCGCCTTCGTCGGTACGGGCACCGTCGGCTCCTCCGAGGCCATAATGCTGGGCCTGCTGGCGCACAAGTGGGCGTGGCGGAAGCGGCGCCAGGAGCGGGGGGAGTCCTGCGAGAAGCCTAACGCCGTATTCGGCGCCGACGTCCACGTCAGCTGGGACAAGTTCGCCAAGTACTTCGACGTCGAGCCGCGCGTCGTGCCGATGGAGAAGGATCGCTTCACGCTCTCCGCGGCGGCCGTGGCCGAGCACGTCGACGAGAACACGATCTGCGTGGGCGCGATCCTGGGCACGACCTTCACCGGCGAAGCCGACCCGATTAAGGAGGTCAACGACCTCCTGGTGGAGATAAAGAAGAAGCAGGGGTGGGATATCCCGCTCCATGTGGACGCGGCCAGCGGCGGCTTCATCACGCCGTTCGTGAACCCGGAGCTGGAGTGGGACTTCCGCCTGCCGCAGGTTAAATCCATTAACGTCTCGGGCCACAAGTACGGACTGGTGTACCCGGGGCTGGGGTGGCTCCTCTTCCGCGATCACGACGATTTGCCGGAGGATTTAATTTTTTACGTAAACTACCTCGGCGACGAGATGCCGACGTACACGCTGAACTTCTCGCGCGGGAGCGCCATGATCCTGGCGCAGTACTACAACCTGCTGCGGCTGGGACGCCGCGGTTACACCCGCATCGCGACCAACGTCCTCGGCAACGCTCGCTACCTGGCCGAGCGGCTGGCCGGCTCGGGCAAGTTCGAGGTCCTGAACACGGCCCAACTCCTTCCCATCGTCACCGTGAAGTTGAAGGAGCCGGCGAAATTTACGGTCTTCGACCTCTCGCACAAGCTGCGCGAGCGCGGCTGGATTATCCCGGCTTACACGCTACCGCCGAACGCGGATAAAATCGCCATTATGCGCGTCGTGGTGAAGGAGAACTTCAGCCGCGATATGGCCGACCTCCTGTACGACGACGTCGTGAAAGCGTGCGGCGTGTTGGAAGGTACGGATACGGAGGCGCTGGCGCCGAAGCGGTCGCCGCGGAAAGGACATTTCGTTAACTGAGCGACGCTGGCGCCCGATCTCTTTCGCCCGGAACGGATACTATGGATGACAACCGAACGTCGCCGACGGGCCGCCGCGTGCTGAGCGTGTTCACGCTCGCGATGATCAACGTCGCGATGATCGCGAGTTTGCGCGGCTTGCCGACCATGGCCGAGTACGGCCTGACGGCCGTATTCTTCTTCGTCGTGGCCGCGCTGGTCTTCCTAATCCCGACGGCGCTCGTCTCCGCGGAGCTCGCGACGGGTTGGCCCCGGCGGGGCGGCGTCTACGTGTGGGTCAAGGAGGCGTGGGGGCCCAGGTGGGGTTTTCTCGCCCTCTGGCTGCAGTGGTTCCAGAACGTGATCTGGTTCCCGACGGTATTGTCTTTCGCCGCCGCCACCTTCGCGTTCGCCCTTAGCCCCGCGCTGGCGGACAATAAATTCTACGCGCTGGCCGTTATCCTCGCGGTGTACTGGGGCGCAACGCTGGCCAACTTCCGCGGCATGAGGGCCTCCGGCTTGATCAGCACGGTCGGCGTGATCGGCGGGACGCTGGTACCGGGGGCGTTGATTATCGGGCTCGGCGTCGCCTGGCTCGCGCTCGGCCACCCCTCCCAGGTGCAGTGGAGCGGGGGGGCGTTCCTCCCGGACCTGAGCCAGATGGGGAGCGTCGTGCTGGCCGCGAGTACGCTGCTGTTCTTCGCCGGTATGGAGGTGTCGGCAACCCACGCCCAGGAAGTCAAGAATCCCCGCCGCGACTACCCCAAGGCGATTTTCGTGGCGACCGTGGTGGTGCTCGCCGTCTTCGTCTTGGGGACGTTGGCGATCGCCGTCGTCGTCCCGCGCGAGAAGATAAGCCTCGTCGCGGGCCTGATGCAGGCGTTTACCGTCTTCTTGGACCAGTTCCGCCTGGCGTGGCTTATCCCGGTGGTCGCGCTGCTCATCGCGGTCGGCGTCTTCGGCCAGATCACCACCTGGATCGCGGGACCGAGCAAGGGGCTGTTGGCCGTCGCGCGCCACGGCTATCTGCCGCCGCTCTTGCAGCGCGTGAACCGCCACGGCGTCCAAACGCCCATCCTTCTGGTCCAGGCGCTCATCGTGACGGCGCTCTCGCTCGTTTTCCTACTCATGCCCACGGTCAGCAGCTCCTATTGGATCTTGACGGCGCTGACGGCGCAGCTCTACCTCGTGATGTACGTCCTGCTCTTCCTCTCGGCGCTTCGGCTGCGGTATTCCGAGCCGGGCGTGGCGCGGGCTTACCGGGTCCCGGGTGGCAAGGTGGGGATATGGCTCGTGGCGGGCGTAGCTACCGCGGCCGCGGTTTTCGCGATCGCCCTCGGCTACTTCCCGCCGGCGCAGCTGCAAACCGGGAGCGTTCTCTTCTACGAGGCGTTTCTGGTAGTGGGGATGGTGATCGTGTGTGCCGTCCCGCTGCTCGTCTACCAGTTCCGGCGGCCCGGGTGGGCTCGGCCGGTTCAGGGCGACGACGACGAGCAGGAGGCCGGCTCCGGCGGGTAGTACGGCCTTCCGCCGCGGGAGGGGTAACTCGTGACGGCCGAATTACAATTAACGCCGAGCACGTACCGGCTGGGCGAGGAGGAGGTCGGCGCCGACGTCGGCGCGCTCGTCGTGCCGGAGAACCGCGCCTCCCCGGAAACGCGGACGATCGAGGTCCCGGTAGTTCGCCTTCCGGCCGCGGCCGCCGGCTCCACCGAACCGGTCTTCCTGTTGGCCGGCGGCCCCGGCCAGACCAACCTCTGGAGCCGGTTACCGACGGGCCAGCTCGGCGCGCGCGACGTCGTGATGGTCGGGTACCGCGGCGTCGACGGTTCGGTCTCGCTGGACCTTCCGGAGGTGGGGGAGGCGATGGCCGCGCCGCGGCCGCTATCGGTGGAGAGTCGGAAGCGGACCGCCGCGGCCTGGCGCGCCGGTTACGAACGGCTGCGCGCCGCCGGGGTAGACGTCGAGGCGTACAATCTGGTATCCGTCGTCGACGACGTGGAGGCGGCCCGGGAGGCGCTGGGCTACGAGCGCCTCCACCTCTATAGCTGGAGTTACGGCACCCGCCTCGCCTACCTCTACGGCCTGCGGTACCCGGACCGCGTTTACCGCTCGGTCATGGTGGGGGCGAACCCGCCGGGGCGTTTCGTGTGGGAAGCCGAAATGGTCGAGCGGCAGCTCGCGTATTACGCCGAGCTCTGGCGGCGGGACGGGGCGGCCGCCGCCCGCGCGCCGGACCTCCTCGGTACGATCCGGGAGGTCCTCGCCTCCCTCCCGGCCGCGTGGAACGGTTTTACGCTCGACGCCGACAAGGTGCGGGTTTGGACGTTTGCCGCGCTCGATACGCGCGCGGGCGCGGCCGCCGCCTTCGACGCTTTCCTCTCGGCGGCGGCGGGCGACTTCGCCGGCTTGGTCGCAATGCAATTTATGTTCGACGAGTTTGCGCGCCGCGGCCCGAACTTCGGCGACATGGCGGCCAAGGCGGTGGGCGCGGACTTCGACCCCTCCCGCGATTACGAAGCCGAGATGGACCCGCCGGGGGCGGTTCTCGGCTCGCCGCTCTCGCTCCTGTATTGGACGGGCATGAAGTACGAGGCGTGGCCGTATCGGTCGCTGCCGGAGGAGTACCGCACGTTGCGGGATACGGACGTCGCGACGCTGGTGGTAAGCGGGTCGGTCGATTTCACGACGCCTCCGGCGTATGCGGAGGAGGAATTGCTTCCCCATCTGAGGCGGGGGCATCACCTCCTCCTCGCGGAGCTGGGCCACTGCTACGACCTGGCCGGCCTGCGGCCCCAGGCCCACCGGAAGCTTGTAGAGGTTTTCTTTGGCCGGGGGGAGGTAGACGCCTCCGGATTCGAGTACGAGCCGATGGATTTTACGCCGGCGAGGACGTTTAAGGAAATGCTGTCGGAGTTGGGGTCGCGCAAGTAACGAAGGAGGAGGAGAGATGCCGCGAGTGGTCCATTTCGAGATTCCGGCCGACGAGCCCGAACGGGCGGTCAAGTTTTACGAGAACGTTTTCGGATGGAAAATAGAGAAGTGGGAGGGGCCGGTGGAGTATTGGCTGGTTACGACGGGCGAGGCCGCCGAACCGGGCATCGACGGCGGGATCGAGCGGCGGGAGGAAGGCGTCGTCACGCGCAATACGGTCGACGTGGCCGACGTAGACGATTACGTCCGGAAGGTCGAGGCGGCGGGCGGGAAGGTCGTACTACCTAAAACCGCGCTGCCGGGAGTCGGTTGGTACGCGTATTGCGCCGATACCGAGGGGAACGTCTTCGGCATGATGCAGGAGGACCCGCAGGCCAAATAGGCCGCGCCGGGGTGAGCGGTTACTACGACGATAAACTCGCCGCGGAGCGGCTGCGGCGGTGCTACGAGCTCGCCTCGCCGCGCGTGCGGCAGTATCTCCGGGCCGAAATAGGCTACGTCGCCCGAAAAGTGGGGCGAGGCGACGTCGTGCTGGAGCTGGGTTGCGGTTACGGCCGCGTCCTGGGGCCGTGGACGGCCCGGGCCCGTCTCGTCGTCGGCGTCGACACCTCCTTGGCCAGCCTCGCGCTCGCCCGCGAGGAACTCGCCTCCTGCGACAACGTGAGGCTCGTGCAAGGGGACGCCGTCCGGCTTGGCCTATGCGACGGCGCCGTCGACGTCGTGGCTTGTATCCAGAACGGGATCTCGGCCTTTCACGTCGACCCGCGCGAGTTAATGGCCGAGGCCGTCCGCGTCGCGAGGCCGGGCGGCCGGGTCCTCTTCTCCAGTTACGCGGAGGCGTTCTGGGAGGAGCGGCTGGCGTGGTTCGAGGCGCAGGCCGCGGCGGGGCTGCTGGGCGCGATCGACTACGCGCGGACCGGCGGCGGCGTAATAGCGTGTAAAGACGGTTTCGAGGCGACGACGTTCGCCTCCCGCGATTTCGAGGCGCTCGCGGCCTCGCTGGGCCTGGAGGCCTCGCTGTCCGAAGTGGACGACTCGAGCCTGTTTTGCGAGATCGTGAAGCCGATTTAGCCCACGTAAGTTATGACTGAACCGGAAGCCGAAGCTGCGGCAATCGCCGCCGAGGGGCCGCCCCGCAAGGGACGGCTGTGGAATTTAAATTTCGCGCTGCTCTGGCAGGGGCAGTTCGTCTCCGCGCTGGGCGACACGGCCTACAGCATCGCCCTCGGCTTCTGGGTTCTGGCCGTCACCGGCTCGACGGCGCTGATGGGGAGCATTATGGCGGCGGCGGTGCTGGCGCGCGTCGTACTATCGCCGTTTGCGGGGGTCATCGTCGACCGGACGGACCGGAAGTGGATGCTCGTTTGGATGGACGCCGTGCGGGGCGTCTTCATCGTCGCGGTGGCCGCCGCGGCCTTCGCCGGCCTTTTGGAGGTCTGGATGGTCTTCGTCGCGGCCGTCGCGCTCGGCGTATGCGGCGCCTTCTTTAACCCCGCGGTCGGCTCGGCTCTCCCGGACATCGTCCCCAAGGCCAAGCTGGTGAAGGCCAATTCGCTTTTCCAGCTCATCTGGACCGGTTCCGGCATCCCCGGCTTTACGATCGGCGGCTTTCTCTACGTTCTCCTCGGCGCGCCGCTCCTGTTTCTGGTCAACGGCGTGTCGTACCTGATCTCGGCGGCGACCGAGCTCTTCATCAAGGTTCCCGCTGTCAAGCACGCGCGGCAAGATTTCAAATTCTTCGCCGACACTAAAGCCGGGTTATCGTTTACCTGGAAAGTGGTGCCCCTCCGCCTCATGATCCTGTTATTTTCGGTGTTAAATTTCTTCGCCCATATGGGTGTAATACTCCTGCTCCCGCTCTTCGAGCGGACGGCGTATCTGGGGCCGGGGTTGTACGGCGTGGCGCTCGGCGGCATCATGGGCGGCATGTTCGTCGGGTACGTCCTGACCTCCATAATCAATATCGAACCGTCGCGGCGCTTCCTCGTCTTCTACGTTTCGGCGCTCGTCGGCACGGCGGCTTTGGTCTTCTACCCGGTGTGGTTGTATTTACCGCTGATGTTAGCGCTCGGCGTCGTCTTCGGCGTTTTCAACGCGGTCCTGAACGCGCTCATCTCGGCCGTGCTGCAGATGACGATCCCGCAAGACATGCGCGGTAAGGTCTTCGGCCTGCTGAATACGATCTCGGGCGGCCTGACGCCGCTAGCGATGGTTCTGGGAGGCGTCCTGGCCGAGTTCATATCGATCCGGGTGATAATCGCGGCCTCGTTCCTGCTCACGTTCCTGTTTTTCGTGCCGTTGGGCTTCTGGCCCAGCATCCGGCGGTACGTCAACTTCGACCCGGACCGCGACACGTTGGAGTCTATAAATTAAATCGTTTTTCCGAAGGAGGCCCTTCGGTGGGGAAGGTAAAAATAGATACCGGTATGTTCAGCTACCCGATGCCCGTGGCGCTCTTGGGCGCGACGGTTAAGGGAAAGCCCAACTTTATGACTGTGGCGTGGTTTTCGCGCGTCGACTACCAACCCTCCCGGCTCGCGGTCGCGATCGGCAAGAGCCACTACACGACGCGCGGCGTGGAGGAGCACGGGACTTTTAGCCTGAACCTCCCGGCGCGGGACCTCGTCGTCCCGGTCGACTACGTCGGCCTCCACTCGGGGGAGAAGGTGGACAAGGCCGCCGTCTTCGACGTCTTCTACGGCGAGCTGGAGACGGCGCCGATGATCGCGCAGTGTTCGCTGACCGTGGAGTGCCGCGTCATCGAAAAGGTCGAACTCGACGTCGACCGCCTCTACGTCGGCGAGGAGGTGACGGTCTACGCGGAGGAGGAGGTGCTGACGGAGGGCCGGCCGGATCTCGGGAAGATCGAGCCCTACGTTTTATCGATGCCCGCCAACGAGTACTTCCCGGTGGGGGAGGCCTTCGCGAAGGCGTGGCGGGTGGGGCGGGAGTACGAGAGAGGAGGGAAATAACGCGTAAACTTGGATAGCGTTCGCGTATACTAGGCGCGCGCCGGCTAACGCCACCTTCCAGCATCGACCCCGCCTCCGACCGAGGCGGGGTAATCTCGCGAAAGCGGGGGCCTCGCCCGAGGCGCCGTTTTTACCGCACGCCGAGTTATTGGACGTACCCCATAGCCCGTAGCGCCGCGTTCAGGTCGGCGCCGCCGCCCGTCGTTGCGTAGTCCGCCGCCAACCGTTCGTTCTCCTCGCGCCAGCGCTGCA
Organism: Candidatus Coatesiibacteriota bacterium; assembly: GCA_020356085.1. Lineage (GTDB taxonomy): Bacteria > RBG-13-66-14 > B26-G2 > WVWN01 > WVWN01 > WVWN01. The sequence goes on from CP070633.1 coordinate 1,112,748, forward strand.
GGAGCGCTTTCAGTTCTTGCGCCTCCGGCGCCTCGAGGGGGAGAGGGAATTTCTCGTCGGGATCCGCCTCCAAGTCGAAGTAGAGGTATGTATCTTTTTTGTAGATATATATGAGCTTGCGGCCGCGAAAGACTACCGCCTCCTTTTTCCCGCCGTAAAGCTGCGTCGGGCCAGCGAAGACGGGTTCCTCGCCGGCGCGACCGTCGACGACGTCGAGTAAGCTGCGCCCCTGCATCGACGGTGGTATCTCGATCCCGACGTAGTCCAGGATCGTGGGGGCGACGTCGATCAGGCCGACCGCCTCCTCCACGACGCCGCCCGCGCGGTCGGGGAATTTAACGATCAGCGGAACCCGGAGCTGTTCGTCGTACAACGTATGGCCGTGGCCGGTGCCGCGGTGTTCGTGTTTCTTTTTCTTTTTCTTTTTCCAGTTCTTTTTGAAGCGTTCTCCGAATTCCTCGCCGTGGTCGCTGGAAATGAGGACTACCGTGTTCGGCCGGCCTTCCAGCGCGGCGAAGAGGCGGCCGAGTTCGGCGTCCACGTAGCGGATCTCCCCCTCGTAATGCTGGCGGTAGATGCGGAACTTCTTCTTCGGCGGAAGACGCCATTGCTCGCCCCGCGTTAGGACCGGTACCGACGAATATTCCGGCGGCGGGAGGTAGGGTTTATGGGGGTCGAGGTAGTGGACCCATAGGAAGAGCGGCTTCGTCCGACCTCGCTCCAACCGGCGTATGACTTCGTCCGTCAAGATCGTCGTAATCGGTTCGTCGGTCCGTTCTTTACGGGATTTGCGCAGCGGGGGGTAATATCCGTAGGTTTCGTAGTAACCCAACGCCCGGAGGCCGGGGTTCATATCCCAATAGAAGTAGTCGCGGAAGCCGCGCGTCGTACCCGTAGTGGGCAAGCATAGGTCGTTACCGAGAACCGCGTACGTCTCGTAGCCGTGGGCGGCCAACACTTCTGCGAGCGTTGCCTGCTTCGTGCCCACGCGCCGATTCGGAGCGGCGCCGTGGACGGCCGGATATTGGGAGGTGAGAATAGTGGCGAAAGAAGGCAGCGTCCACGAGGCTTGGACGCGGGCGTTGCGGAAGACGTACGCCTCGGCCGCGAAGCGGTCCAAGGCGGGCGTTAGCGGGCGGCCGTCGCGGTTTACGCCCCAGCTGTCGGCGCGCCAGGCGTCCAGCGTTACGAGGAGGACGTCCGGGTATCCGGGGTGGGGCGGCGGCGAGGGCCGGCTCGCCGCGGTCCACCCGGCCAGCGCTCCCCACCCGATCACGGCGACCACGCCCGCGTAAGACGTGACGCGGCGGCGGTTCTTCGTTAAGCCGAAGACCAGGTACCAACCGACGGCGAAGGCCGCCACGCCGAGCACTAAGGCCGGAAACGCGAAGGCGAAAAAATCTTTGGTTTTCAGGAGATCGCGCTCCCGGCCGAAGAGGGTCAACTCGCGGAGGCGGCCGTGGGCGACGACGAACCAGAAGATATTGGCGGCCGCGGCCCAGGCGAAGATAGCGGCGGCGCCGAGGCGCGCCGGCGAGAAGCGGCCGCGCCGCGCGAAGGCCGCCTTCGCTCCCGCGGCCAGGCCGTAGACCGCGCCTCCCAGCACCGCCGCGAACGCGGTATAGAACGTCGCCCGGGCGAGGGCCGAAGCCGGGAAGTCGTCGGGGGGATTGCAACCCGCCAGCGTGACGACTTTCGCGGAGAGCGCCTCCAACAACCCGGCCGTCAGGCCGCCGGCGATTACGACGGCGACGTACGGCCACGCGGCCCGAAGGATATTGAGTATTCTTGCCATGGGGCGTTTTTTCCTCTTCCCGGCGACGGGAACCTACCCGCTCACGTGTAACATAATAACATATCGGTTTCAACTCCGCGTTACCGGTCTCCGGAGGGGGCGGGCCGGCGCTTTGGTTCGGGCGTCGGAGGGAAGCGGAAAATAACCGTTGACGGGGCGGCGTAGTCGGCTTATATTATGTAAAAACGTCCCGCGGGTTTAAACGCGAAAGGAGGGCACGGTATGAGGAAGGTTGTAGCGGTCGGAGCGGTAGTAATTTTGGCGTGCGCGGCGCTGGCGTACGCGATGGACCCCCAACCGTCGCCGGGTTCGAGGGTGGTTTCCGTGAAGCTGACGGCGGACCAAGTGAAGGCCGTCAAGGCGGGCGCCGGCAAGAACGTTACGATAACGCTGTCGAAGGCCCAACTCGGCGACGCCGCTAAGACGGTGGAGGGGACGGCTTTCAAGTTGACGCTTAACACCTCCCACCTCCGGACGAACGACGTCGTCGTCGTTAGTATGGAGGTAAGCGCGGACCGCGTCAGCATGAACCCGCAGCCGTCGCCGTAATCATCGTACGCGTTGAGAGGCCGGGCGCGCGCCCGGCCTTTTGTGTTGCCCGCCGTCGTTTAGTGCTATAATGGCGGCGAGGTGGATGACATGAAATCCGTAACGATACTGGCGCTCGTCGCCGCGGCCGCGGCGGCCCTGGCCTCCGGCCAGATCACGGTCAAGAACTCCTCGTACAGCACCGTCGCCTACATCGACGACGACGGGACCGTGAAGAACTCGAGCTACAGCACCCTCGGCTACATCGACGCCGAGACCGGGACGGTAAAGAACTCCTCCTACAGCACGCTGGGCTACGTCGACGGCGACACTGTAAAGAACTCCTCGTACAGCACGATCGGCTATTACGGCGACGGCACCTTCAAGAACGCCTCCTACAGCACGCTGGGCTACATGGAGGGAGGCGTCATCAAGAACAGCTCCTACAGCACGGAGCTGTACTACGACGGCGACCTGCGGCCGGGCCGCATAGAGGCCTTCATGGTCGCCTACTACTTCTTCTTCTACCGGAATTTTTTAGATTAAGATCGAAAAACGGTAAGTAAGGGAGTCGAGGCATTTAACGCAGGAGGGAAGCGATGGAGGCCAATAAGAAAAAGTGGCTCGAGGTCGCCGTGTTCATTCACGGCATTACTCCCCAAGGCGACGTTGAACCGCACACGCCCGTATACGAGGATTTTCTCGGGCGGCTAAACAAAGCCCTTGCCAGGAGGGGCAAGGCGCCGATTTTAAAGAGGCCGATCATGGTCGAGTGGGGGTTTGAGTGTTCGCCCGGCGACGACCAGTACCTGGCCGCGGCCGAACGCAGAATCGCCGGCCGAGTCTTCCGGGAAATGGATAAACGTTTCGACTTCGCGCCCGTATTCTTTTGGGCGCGGTGTGCGTATCGGAAGCTCCGCGAAATGTTTTTCTACGGCTTCGACGACCTGTTCTACTACGTCTCCGCCGACGGCGAGACGACGATCCGCAACAACCTGTTCAAAACGCTCAGCCGCGAGATCCGCCGCCGGCGCGTGCGGGTGAGGCGCGATACCCATAACGTCTCGCTTACGTTCTTCGCCCACAGCGCCGGGTCCGTTATCGTACACGACCTGCTCTTCCACCTCTTCGGCCGCGAGGGCGAGAGCCCGGCCGGGAAAGACGTTAACAAATTACGGCGGTTGGCGGCGAAACGCGCCGTTCGCGTACGCCGCTTCTACACCATAGGCTCGCCGATCACCGCGCTGGCCGTCCGCTCCAACAACGTCATCCGAAGAACGCTGGACGGCGAGAAGCTCCTCCCGGAGGAGATCGGCCTGACGCCGGAGGAG
>CP070633.1:1116501-1124279 GCA_020356085.1 Candidatus Coatesiibacteriota bacterium
CGAGGGGACGTTCCTGCGATTCACGACCAATCACCCCCGCGACCTGGACGCCGCCACCGTGGCCGTGCTCGCCTCCGGCCGCAACGTCGCCCGCCACCTCCACCTTCCGCTCCAAAGCGGCTCGGACCGCGTATTGCACGCCATGAACCGCGGCTACGATTTGGCCCGGTACGTCGACGTAGTAAACCGCGTCCGCCGCGCGGTCCCCGATATCTGTCTAACGACGGACCTCCTGGTCGGCTTCCCGGGCGAGACGGAGGCGGACTTCGAGGCGACGTACGCCGCGGTCGAAGACCTCCGCTACGACAGCGCCTACGTCTTTTTATACTCGCCCCGGCCGGGGACCGCCGCCGCCGCCCTGGACGACGACGTCCCCCGCGCCGAGAAGGTGCGCCGGCTGCAATACCTCGGCGCGCGCCAGCGCGAGATCGCGCGCGAGATTAACGAGGCGTTAGTCGGACAAGAAAAAACGGCCCTCGTCGAGGGCCAAAGCAAAAAAGCGGCCGGGGAACTCGCCGGCCGCCTGAGCGAAAACAAAATCGTAAACTTCAGGGGAAGCGCCGCCCCGGGAGAATTCGTCCGCGTTAAGCTAACGTCGGCCTCCTCCTGGACGCTCCGCGGCGAACAGATACCGTAACGACGCCCCCCCGGCCTGCGGCCGGCGCCGGCGCCCTTACCTCGCCGGAACGGCCGCTATCCCTTTTTGGCCCGCCGCGTCAACAACGCGTGGAGGATTATCGCCACGGCCACGGTATCCACGGCGAGGAGCTGGCACAGTATCAAAAGCTCGCTCTGCGGATACGGGAGGACGATAAGATGGGCCAACCGGAATATAACGAACAACAAAGTCGCCATAGACCACCTCGCCTAAAGAATTAAGACGCGCGCCGGTCTGCCCCGGCTTTGCGCGCGACGGCGTAGAAGAGGGGCAGAAAATAACACCGCTCCCCCCTCGCGATCGCCTCCGCACGGGCCTGGGAGGCCGAACGCAAGGCCGGCTCTTCCTCGGGAGATAACAACCGACCCAGCAACTCGATTTCTTTGCTCTCTTCGGCCGACCACCGTTCCTGCGTCCACGCCGAATTCAATACTCCGAACCGGAAAACCTCCAGGCCGGCCCGGCTCAGGAGCGCCGGGAGCTTCCGGCCGGCCGCCGGGTCGCCGCCCCACCGGCGGATCGCCGCGGCCACCGCCTCCCGCGTGGAAGCCCCCTCCGGATAGTCGATCGCGCCCTCGTAATCCGGCTCGGCCAGCGCGACGAAAACGCCCCCCTCCCGCAGCACCCGCCTCGCCTCCTCCAATCCCTCCTCCGCCGCCCGGAGCCACAGGAGCGTAAAGGAGGTGACGACGGCGTCGAAGGTTTCGGCCCGAAACGGCAACCGGCCGGCGTCGGCGCACGCGAACGCCGCTCCCGAAGCGCGCGCGACGGCCGCGGCCAATATTTCCTCCCGCCGGTCGAGGCCGACGGCGATCTCGCTCGCCCGCGCGGCCAGCTCGGCTGCGACGACGCCGCTCCCGCACCCGATTTCCAGGACGCGGCGCCACCGCCGGGCGCTCAGTTGGCGGTAAATCTCGCGGCGGTGCGCCGCGTACCACGCGGCCTGCCGTTCCTCCTCCCCCGGCGATAAGTACGGCCCGTCGGCGCTGCTAATCTCGCTCTCCCCGTTACGCGGGATTGGAGGCCGCGTCGGGACAGCAGAACACGCGCTCGTCCCGCACGGACAGCGGACACCCCGCGCCGCAGATTTCGAGGTCCGGACACTCCCGGCACTTGGCGGGGGCGTACTCCCTCCCGCGAAGTTCGTTCGCGGTGGCGTTGTTGTAGATCGTCTCCCACTCGTCGGTCAGGATATTCCCGAGCGGCTGATAGTAGGATTGGCAGGGGAGGACGTCGCCGTTGGGCTCGACGCACATATTATATTTCGCGGCCGTGCACTGTTTGACGCCGAGGTCCAACGTGAGCGGGTTGAACCGGCAATACTGCGTCGGCGTATACCACACGAAGGTCATGTCGTGCGCGGCGCAGGCCGCGGTAAGGCGTTCCAGGATCGGCCCCAGCGCGCTCTCCGCCAGGCCGACGTCGACGTCGCGGGCGCCGCCGGAGTTAATCAGGCCGTTGGCCGCCATATGTTCGACGCCGAGGGAGGCCAGGAACGCCACCAACTCCTCGATCTCCGCTTCGTTCTGGGTGGTTATGGTCGTGTTGGTCACGGTATATACCGGGCTGGCGACGGCGTTTTGGATCCCCGCCACCGTCTCCTCCCACGCCCCTTCCGCACCGACCATCCAGTCGTGGACGTCGGGCGCGGCGGACTGGATCGTAATCTGGACGTGGTCGAGGCCGGCCTCGGCGAGCGCGGTCATGTAGGCGGCGTCCGCCAGCTTACGCCCGTTCGTCAACACGCCGGTAATGACGCCCAGCTCCTCCGCGTACTCGACCAACTCGACCAGGTCCGGATGCTGCGTCGGCTCGCCGCCGGTGAAACAGACGTGGGGGATCCCCAACCCCCAGAGCTTGGCGAGGACGCGTTTGAAATCGTCGGTCGCCAACGTCTCGCCGGCGCGGGGCCGCTCGTTGTAGCAGTGGGCGCACGTGTTGTCGCAGCCGTAGGTGAGCGCGACGTCCATCCGGTACGGCGTCTCGACGTCGATCGAGAAAGGGTCGACGCGTTCGACGCCGAGGTACGAGACCGGACACCGCTCGTCGCCGGCGGCCAACATCTCTATGGTCTCCTGGAGGCGGCGGAGGTCGGCGCGGAGCTCTTTTTTGCTAACGCGGTACCGACGGGCCATCGTCTTGACGATGCGGTCTTCGGGCCACTCCTCCAAGAGGTAGCGCGCCATCTCGGCGCCGGATTGATTGAGGTGGAGGAGGCGAGAGGCGTTGATCATCAAGAGGCCCTCGCCGCCGGGGTTAACCCGCAGGTGGAAGCGCGCTTGGAATTCGGCGTCGTCCCACCGGAGGTGATATACGCCGGTGTCCAGCGGTTTCTGCTTGGCGAAAAACTTCTCGTGGATCGTCTTCAGAAAACCCATACGGCCCTCGGGAAAAGGGAAGGAGAAGGTATCTTTAGCGGCCTCCGCCGGCGCAGGCGCACGCGCAGCCGGCGCACGCGCACGCGCACGCGCAACCGCCGCCGCCGCCGCTGAAGCCGCCCGACGTTCGCACCGGAGGCGGATTGGTCTTCGCCGTTACGGTCCCGGTGAACGACTCGACCTTCGAGACGACGGTGTTGGTAAGGCCCTCCACCTGCGACACTATGGAGTTGGCGAAATCGGCGCCGGGCAAGGACGGCAGGTCCAGCGAGGGTACGCCGGCACCCCCCGGCCCTACGGTCTGAACGGGAGCGAGGCGGCCCCACCACCGCGGCGTCGGGAAGGTGTGGCCGACGAAGATCGTCTGCGCCCGGCCGCCGAAATCTTCGTCCAGCATCGTCCACTCGAGGCTGTTCGTAAACTCCTCCATCTTGACGTCGGGGGTTTCGGCCTCCTCCACCAGGCGCCACGCCGTCTTTACAATCTTGCGGTAATACTCTACGGTCTCGCGGTGCGAGAAACCTTTCATCTTCTTCTGCACCGCTTTGATCATCGCGATTACGGCCTCGCGGAGTTTCGTCTCGTCCAGCGCCCCCTTCTTCGTTACCGCGCCGAGGAATCCTTTCTCGTACGGCCGCAGGCCGTTCTCCTTGTACGCCAGCTTCCGCAACTCGAGCGGCGCCTGGGAGGCGACCTCCAGCGCGCCCTTCTTCACCAAGCCGAAGAGAACCATCGCCAGGACGGTGTTGAGCGGGCGCTCCATCAGCAGCGCCGCCTCCGGCGCGGTGAGGCCCCGTTTGATACCCACGCCCTCCACCTTCGCCTTCGGCGAGAGGTACTTCATCCGGCGGCGGCGCCGGTTGACGACGCCGAAAACCGTGATGAGGATGAAGATGGAGATCGGGATCAGGCAACCGCAAAACTGCGTCAGCAGGCCGGCGAGGCCGGCGGCCAAGTCGAACAGCCATTGGAACGGCGACGGCGTCTGCACCTCCGCGACGAAGTCCCGCGGGAACGAGATGCCGAAGAAATACTGCTCGGAGGGGGAGGCGTTCGCCCAATCCCACACGTAGTGTACGCGGCCGTCGCGGACGAACATCTGCGTCGGCTGGCCCCCCTCCTCCTCGTGCCACCGCGTATACTCGCCGGTAACGCCCGGCGGGAAGAGGAAGGTCATCGTGAGGTGGGTCGAACCGTACGTGAAGTCGGAGCCGAACCAGGTGGGGCTGAAGACGCAGGAGGCGTAGGCGTCGTCGGCCGAATCGGCGTAAACCATGTGGTAGTTCCGGCCGCGAACGCGGAGCGTCCCCGTCTCTCCCGGATCGATTTCGTAGCCGCCGAGGGGAATCTCGACGCCGACGTCGATGTACTCGGAGGGGCGGATCGTACTCAACCGCTGGCCGTCGATATCGGCGACTATCGAATCCAGGTCGTAGTCGTTGGAGGGGAAGCCGACGTCGACGATGTCGATCGGGTCGGCGGCCACGGAGTTGGCAAACGTAATTTCGTAATAGATATCGAAGGAGGAGTCGGCGTTGACGACAACCGTCACCACCTCGCGGGGGACCTCGAAGTAGTAGGTTTGGGCCCCGGCCGAGAGGGCGGCCGCGGCCGCGAGCGCCAGCGCCGCGCGGAGATTACGCCCCATAACGCCGCCTCCCAAGGCGGGCGGTAATCACCATTGGGGTTCCTCTTCGATCTCGTAGGAGGTGCCGCAATAGGGGCAGCTTACGACGACGGCGCCGGCCTTGACGTCGATATTGTCTTTCGCCAGCGTGGCGCCGCAGGATTGGCACTTCAACCGCTCGAGCGAGAGATCGCCCGGGAGGTCGATCTGCTGGACGATGGTGGTGCTCTCCTCCTTCCCCTTTCGGTAGGACCGGTACGATAAAACGCCGGCCCCGGCGATAAGCAGGAGGCCGATAGCCGTCGAGCAGCCGCCGATAGCGAGGCGGCCGCCGGATTTGCCCTGGATCCGGGCCTCTTCGCTGAACGCCGACCAGAGAAATAGTACGCCGAAGAAGATGACGATTAACGCCACGATGACCATCGGTATGCCTATAACGCAGCCGCTGAGTTTCATATGCCGAATCCGCTCCGTTGACGTCGGGGGGTAAGTAACGGCGTAATATTAAAGTATTTGCCTGTTTTATGCAAGCGTATTTCGCCGGGGGGCGCGGGTGCGAAAAACCCCCGCCGGAGCGGGGGTATTACCTCGCGTGCCAAGCTGGCTTTACCGATTTTGGTACCGGTCGATAATTGATTTGAACAGATCGACGGCGGCCGCCAACGTGATATTCCGCCGCTCGATGCGGACTTTATTCCCCTCGACCTCGATGCCGATGAAGATCTCGGCTTCCGAAACCTCCGCCGCGGCCGGGACTTCGGCCGGGCGAGGCGGCATAGCCGGCGCGGCGGGCGGGACCTCGCGCAGCTCTTCTTCGATCGTGGCCTTGATGGCCTCCGCCTCCTCCTCCCCGAGGGAGGGTTCCTCCGCCGCAACGCTTACCAATTCGGGTTCGGGCACTACGGGTTCAAGTTCGGGCGCTACGGCCGCGGGGATCTCCTCGGCCACCTCCGCCGCCGGGACTTCCACTTCCTCCGGCGGTGCGGCGGGTTCGACTTCGATCTCGAGGCCGGGCGGAACCTCGACCTCGGCGGGGATCTCCTCCGCGGGCGGCGGAGCTTCCGGAGGTTCCACCGGAGGCGCAAGGTCCGCGAAGGCCTCGCCACCGTCCCAGGCCTGCGGCGCGATTACCTCGCCGACGCCTTCCAAATCCAGCTCCGTCAATTCCAACCCGGCCAGCGCGTCTCCGGAGGGTCCCTCGGGAGGCGGCGGCGCGATGTCCAGGCCGGGAGCCACGGCCGCGGGTTCCTCCGGGGGCGGCGCGAACTCCGGCGGCGCCTCCGGCGGACCCTCGGCGAGTATTTCGGGCGGCGCCGGCGGCAGCCCCTCCGGCGGGGCTTCGCTGACGGCGGCTTCCGCCTCCTCGTCGAAGGAGATGGCTGCCGGTTCGGGCGGGGCCGGGAACGAACTTAAGTCGAATTCGCTCTCGGGGGCCTCGATCGCCTCCGGCCCGCTCGGTAGCGTCTCCTCCACTTCCTCTAAGGGCGTCGCGAATTTATCGAATTCGCCGCTCGCGATCCTCTCTTTGAGGCGCCGAGCCCGTTCCTCGTTCCGTCGTTTTATAGCCTCGATCGGGTCCTCGAATTCCTCGGGCATGGGACCTACTCCTTTCACGCCGCCTTAATATTCTATCTCTAATATATTCTAATACCAACACCTTATCCTTGTCAAGTTTTTTTGGGCGTTCGTTTCCACGCCGCCGGAAAGCCCGGAGGGAGGCGCCCCATCGGTCGGCGGCGGCCGGCCGCTTTTTTGCTTGACTCCGCCTCCCAAGTATGTTAAATATATAAACAATTAAATTATTACTTATTTAAGGAAGGTATTATGGAACGGAAAGACCTCTATCAACGGGAGAGCGACCTCTGTCGCATCCTGACGCACCCCGTAAGGTTGCACCTCCTGGACGAACTGCGCGGCGGCGAGAAATCCGCGGGCGAGCTCTGCGCCGGCCTGGACACGACTAGCGCCAACGTTTCGGCGCATTTGGCCCAGCTCCGTAAAGCCGGCGCCGTAACGGTCCGTCGGGAGGGCCAGAAGCTCTACTACTCGGTGAAATACGGCCGCATCTTCGAGGCGTTCGATATCATGCGGGAGGTCCTTATGGCGGTCCTCTCCGACCAGGAGGCGCTGTACGAAGAAATGAAAACCACGTACGGCGGTAAAAGGAGGGACGGTGCGAAATCTAAATCGTAAACAACGCACGTTCCTCGAAGGAAAATTCGGCCCCCGCGTCACGTTCGCCGAGACCGAGCGCCGCCTCTACGGCCACGACATCGCCGCCATGCCCAGCCTGTTCAAACCGCTCCTCGGCGACACGACGCCGGCGGCAGTCGTCCAACCCCAGACCGAGGCGGAGGTAGTCGAACTCGTCAGGTGGGCCGCGGCGGAGAAGGTCCCGTTGACGCCGCGCGGCAAGGGTACCTCCGGCTACGGCGGCGCGATCCCGGTCAAGGGAGGCGTCGTCGTCGACTTCTACCGTTTACGGGAGGTCGTCGCCGTCGAGGCGGAGGCCCTAACGGCGACGGTCGAAGCCGGCGTAACGTGGGAGAAGCTCGACCGCGAACTCGCCTCGCACGGCCTTACGCTTCGCCTCTACCCGACGAGTTACCCCTCCTCCACCGCGGCCGGTTGGCTGGCCCAGGGAGGCGCGGGTCTAGGCTCCTACGAGTACGGCTGGTTCCGCGACAACGTCGTCTCCGCGCGCGTCGTGCTGCCGGACGGCGCCGTCCGCGAGTTCGCCGGCGAGGAACTCGACCTCGTCGCCGACGCGGAGGGGATCACCGGGCTTATCATCCAAGTCACGCTCCGCCTCATGCCCCGGGAGAAGCTGGAGGTGGCGGCCGTCGGCTGCCCGGACGCCCACGGCCTGCAGCGCCTCCTCGCCGCCCTGGTCGAGGAGGAGGTGCCGATCTGGTCGCTGATGTTCATCAACCCGACGATGGCCGAGATGAAGAACCGCGCGCCGCTCATGGAGCACCTCGGCCATCCCGCGGAGGAACGAGTACTGCTTCCGGCCGCGTACGTCATGACGCTGGCCTTCCGGAGGCGCGACGCCGAAGAGGTTCGCGCCAAGCTCGCCAAGATCCTCCGCCAGTGCGAAGCCGAGCTCTTGAGC
>CP070633.1:1124379-1127293 GCA_020356085.1 Candidatus Coatesiibacteriota bacterium
CGGACGCGGGCCTGCGAGAGATGCTTGTTCATCGTGTCGCGCGCGGAGTGCCACGTTATCTCGCCGACGTAGTCCTCCACCCCCAGGCCCGCGTCCGGGCCGGAGACGGAGGCCGGTTTCCAGGTAGCGCCGCCGTCTTCGCTGAACTCGACGCGGAACGAGAGGGTATCGCGTTCGAGGTCCGAGAGCGTGTACATGACGACGACGTCCTGCTCCTGCTCGGTCGTGATGTCGTTGACCAGGACCGCCGGCGCCGAGTTGTCGTCGACGTGGAACGGCGCCGACACGACGGGCTCGCCCTGGTCGTTGTCGAACGCCGTAATGCGATACTGCACCGCGGTATTGTCGAGGCCGAGCATGTCGACGTACGAATCCCAGACGAAGGTGCCCGCATACTTGGCCGGCGGCAGATCGGAGAGGGTGCCGGTAACGGTCGCGATTTTCCACTTCTGGTCGATCTCGTCGAAGTACTCGGGAAGCAGCGTGACGTCGTCGCCCTCCGGATCGGAGATATCGAAGAAGATTTCCACCGGCCCGGCCTGCTCCCCCGTCGGAGGCGTTATCGTGAGCGTGGGCGTGTCGTTGTTATCGAGGTGGAACGAGCCGGTGGCGTCGGCCTTGCCCTCGTCGTTGTCGAGCGGCGTAACACGGAACTGAACCGACGTCCGGTCCACGCCGAGCGTATCGGCGCGGGAGTTCCACGTGATCGTCCCGTCGTAGGTGGCGGAGGCGATCCCGGCCGTCGGGCCGGTTACGGTCGCCTCCTTCCAGGTCTGGCCGCCGTCGAGGGAATAATGGAGTTGGAGCGCGAGGAGGTCGCTCTCCGTATCCGACAGCTCGTAGGAGATCGCGACGTCGCCGCCCACCTCCTCCTCGATGTCGCTTACCGCCACCTGCGGAATATCGTTGTTGTCGACGTGCAACTCGGAGATTTCGCCTATCTCGCCCGGGTCGTTGTCGTTCGGCGTGAGGCGGAACATTACGTCGTCCTGGTCGAGCCCCTCCACGTTCTTATCCGACTCCCACGTCAAGCTCCCCTCGTAGCGGCTGGCGCGGATGTCGGCTACGGCGCCGTCGACCGTGGCCTCGTTCCAGGTGGCGCCGCCGTCGAGGCTGTACTCGGCCTTCAGGCCGACGAGGTCGTGTTCGGGATCGCGGATCTCGTAATCGAAATAGACGTCCTTGGCAACTTCCTCCGTTATCGGCTTCAACGTCACGGCGGGCGGGATGTTGTTGTCGACGTGGAGCAACGTCGTCTCGCCGGCCGTCCCGAAGCCGTTCATGTCGACGGGGATGATCTTTACCTTGACGTCTTTCTGCTCCCGGTACTCGCGCCACTCGTCGGCCAGGACGTCGGCGTCGCGCTCGCCCTCCTTCTCGAGCGGCCCCTTGAGGTCCGCCCGCGAATCCCAGACAATGACGCCCTGGTACCGGTGCGGCCCCAGGCCCTCCGTCATCCCCGCCACCGTCGCCTCGTGCCAGGTGTGACCCCAGTCGTCGGAATACAGAATTTTAATGTCGAGGGTATCGAGCTGCGGGTCGGAGAGGTTGTATTCGATGGAGACGTCGCCAGCGTACTCGCCCTCCATCTTCGGGACGACGCATTTGGGAAGCTGGCTTGCGCCGCCGACGTAGCCGTAGACGCCGGCTTTCCAGTGGCTCTGGTGGAACTCGCTCCAGCGCGCGCCCCGGCCGAGGGCCGCGCTGCCGCGGAGGTCGAAGCAGTGCAGCGCGCTGGCGTTATCCGCGACGGCGAGCTCCAGCAGGCCGTCGCCGTCGACGTCGCCGACCGCCGGCGAGGAGTGCACCGGCCCCATGAGCATAATGGGCGAACCCTCCGTCGGGCGCCCCGAACTGTCGAAAGCGTACAGGTTTACGTCCTCCGCGCCGACGACGATGTCCAGTTGGCCGTCGCCGTTCAGGTCCGCCACGCACGGCGACGAATTATACAGGCGGCCGTAAGTCTGGACCGGCCACCCGGAAAGCGGCGACCCCGAACCGTCCCACGCGTACAACAGGTTGTCGCCGGAACCTACGATGACGTCCAGCTTCTTGTCGCCGTCGAGGTCGGCCAGCGCCGGCGAGGCGACCGAGATTTTATACTCGGTGGCGACCGGCCACCCCGGGACCAGCGTCCCGTTCGCGTTCCACGCGTAGACGTTGAAGTCGTCCGAGCCGACGACTATTTCCAGCGAGCCGTCGTTGTCGATGTCGCCGATGGCGGGCGAGGACCGGACGTAGTACCGCGTCTCCACCGGCCACCCCGGCACGATCTTGCCGTCGTTGTCGATGAGATAGACGTTGCCGTCGTCGGCCCCGACGGCGACCTCCGGCAAATCGTCGCCGTCGACGTCGGCCACCGCGGGCGAGGACTCGACGGCGCCGCCCACCCGCACCGGCCAGCCGATTAACGCGCTGCCCCGTCCGGATAGCGCGTAGACCTTACCGTCGGAGGAACCGACGATGACGTCGTCGCGCATGTCGCCGTCCAGGTCCGCCACCGCAGGGGTCGAACGGACCGTGCTCGTTGTGGCGACGGGCCACCCGGGAACCGCGACGCCGTTCCCCTCCAGGGCGTAGATGTTCCCGTCGTCGGACCCGATAATGATTTCGTCGCGCTTGTCGCCGTCAATGTCGCCGATGGCGGGAGAGCCGACAATCGTATCGCCGGTCGTGACCGGCCACCCCGGGAGTACGTTGCCCTGGCCGTTGAAGACGTAGACCTTCCCGTCCTTGCAGCCGAGGACGATCTCGTCGCGGCCGTCGCCGTTGACGTCGCCCAACGACGGCGAACTCTCGACCGGCCGGGCTTTATCCAGGTCGACCGTTACCGGAAAGCCCGCTTTCTCGGTTAGGCCCGCGGTCGGGGCGGCGGCCGCAACCGCCAAGGCGGTAACGACGTATATTCTTCCTA
>CP070633.1:1127393-1130237 GCA_020356085.1 Candidatus Coatesiibacteriota bacterium
CGCGCTTGCGACCGTGCTCTCGCTGTACCACGCGCCGCGGCCGGCGATCACGCTTAGCGCGCTGGTCGACGTCGGCCGCCTCTTCCTCGTGTACGTTCTCTTCCGCGAGCTCGCCGGCGTGGGGCCGCGGGGAGTCGCCGCCGGCCTACTCGCGGTGGGCGCGGCCCAGAGCGCGCTGTGCCTCCTGGAGTTCGGCCTGCAACACAACCTCGGCCTCTGGGAGAAGCCGGGGTGGGGCGGATTCATCTTCAGCGGCGCGACGCCCGAAGCCGCGCGGTTGCTAATCGCCCGCGGCGGCGGGACCTTCGAGCCCAACGTAACGGCCCAGTTTTTGCAAATCGTATTGCCGTTCGCGGCGGCGGCCTACCTGGCCGCCGCGGGCCGCGCGCGGCGCCTCGGCCTTTTCGCCCTCCTGGCCGCGGCGGCCTTGGCCTTATTCGTCACTTTCTCGCGGGGCGGTTGGCTGGGCGCGGCCGCCGGGTTGGCCGTCCTAATCGGCGGCGCGTGGCTCAACCGGAAGACGCTAGGGTTAGCGACGGGGCGATTAACGGCGCTGACGGCGGCGGGCGCAGTGATACTCGTACCGGTCGTGGCGGTTATCCTGGCCCGAGGGGTAGGCGGCGACCAGCTGTCCGCGACTTCGCGGCTCGCCGATTGGAAAACCGCCCTCGCGATGATTCGGGACCATCCGCTCCTGGGCGTCGGCAAAGGCAACTTCCTCGCGCTCGCGCCGCTCTACAACCCGTGGGCCATGGCCTACCCGGTCCACAATATTTACCTTCTCTTTTGGGCGGAAGCGGGCCTCGGCGGCCTGCTCGCGCTGGTCGCGATACTGCTCGGGGCCTTCCGCGCGGCGGCCCGGGCGCTGGCGCGGCGGACCGCGGCCGAGGCCCTCTTCGGCCTCGCGGCGCTCGGCGCATTCGCCGGCCTCGCAATCCGGATGTTTATCTCGATGTCTTTCGTGCACCCGTTCGTGAGCCTGACGTTCGTGGCGCTGGCGGCCACGGCGGCCGGTTTGAGCCGCCGGCCCGGGCCGAATTCGGGGAACGAGTGAGCCGCCTACTTATCCTGGGCCTCGACGGCTTCGGCTACGACTTCGCCGCCCGCCTCTTCGCCTCCGGGCGGATGCCGTTTTTGGCCAACCGGGCCGCGGCCGGCGCCTTTGGCCCCGCCGCCTCTCCCCTGCCGCCGGTTTCGACGGCGGCCTGGACGACGATCTCCACCGGCGCGGGGATCGGCCGCCACGGCATCGTCGACTTCCGGCGGCGCGAACTCGCCGAATACGCCTTCGTCGCGCCGGGCCGCCTCGTCAATAGCGGCGACGTACGCCTCCCCCGCCTCTACGACCTCGCCTCGGCGGCGGGGTTACGCGTCTTCGTCCTGAATCTTCCCGTTACCTATCCGGCTGCCGCCGTCAACGGCATCCTGGTGACGGGCCTCCTGACGCCTCCCGGCGGCGACCGCGCCTGTTGGCCGCCGGAGTTCCGCAAGTACTTGGCCGAGTACGTCTTCGACCTGGAGGACCCCATTCCCTCCGACTTGCCGGGTCTTTGCCGGCGGCTCGAGGAATTGGCCGCGGGCCGCCTCCGCGTAGCGACGGAGGCGTTTCGCCGGGAGCGCTTCGACCTGGGCCTCGTCGTCTTTACCGGCCCCGACCGGCTCTTCCACCGGTTCTACGAGGAGGCGTACGCGGCCCCGGAGCCGGCTTCCCCCGCCGCCGCCTATCTGGCGGCGCTGGACCGCGCGTGCGAGGGCGTATACGAGGCGTTCGGCGCGGACGCGGCGCTCTTGGTGTGCTCCGACCACGGCTTCGGCCCGGGCCCCCGGCGCGCATTCTACGTCAACCGCCTGTTAAAACGCGCGGGCTTTTTAACCTCGGCCTCCGCCGGCGGGCCGTACGCACTGCACGTCGTACTGGAAGGGTTCAAGAAGCTATTAGGCCGCGGCCGGCCCCTCCCGGTAGACTGGGCGCGTACCGCGGCCTACGGCCTCCCGCTGTACATGCGGTGGGGCGGCCTCGTCGTCAACGCCTCCGGCGAACAGCGCGCGGGGATAGTTTCGTCAGCCGAAATTACCTCCCTGCGCGACGACCTCGCGGAATTACTGCGCGGCTCGGCGGAGGCCGCGCCGGCGGCGATCCAATGGGCGAAAACCCGCGAAGAATTATATTCCGGCCCCGCCACCACCGACTTGCCCCACGTGGTTTTCGAAGCCGGCCCGGAGGTCGTCGTCTCGGAGGCGAAAGGGCCCGGCCCCGTTGTCGGCCCCTACGCGAACCCGCAGAAGAGGGGCGAACATACGCCGCAGGCGTTAGCGTTGGCGGCGGGGTTAGGCGTGGTTCCCGAGGCGTTGGCGGGCGCCGCGCTGGAGGACGTGGCCGCGACGGCGGCCAAGTGGTTGGGATTCGGGGCGCCGGCCGCGGAAGGCAAGCCGTGGATTTAAGGGCCGCTAGCGGCGAAGAGGTAGCCAGGCGTTTTTGCCTTGACGGGTTCGCGAATAATGGTTTATAATACCGTGGCCGTAAACTATTCGTAAAGAAAGCGATTCCGGTACGGCAATGGCACGACTGACCCCTAGAGAGGAGGCGCGACTCCAGAAGTACGAGTCGCTGCTGGAGCGCGAGCCGAACGCGCTTATCTTCGCGCCGTTGGCCAGCCTGTACGCCCGCCGCTACGAATTCCAACAGGCGGTGGAGGTTCTCCGGCGCGGCCTCCGCGTATTCCCGAACTATTTCAGTGCCCGCGTTTTGTTGGCGCGTTGCCATATTGCGCTGGACGATTTCGACGGCGCCGCGGCCGAACTCCACCAGGTCCTGGCCGCAGACCCATACAATATCTCGGCGCT
>CP070633.1:1130337-1137180 GCA_020356085.1 Candidatus Coatesiibacteriota bacterium
CCGAGCGGGCCGAGGCCCTCACGGCGGCCGAGCTCGAGAAGATTAAGGGTAGTATGGAGGAGTACCGCGAGTTGGCGGAGCTCTATTGTACAAGTTGCAATTATTGTTTGCCGTGCCCGGAAAATATCCCCATCGCGCGGATCTTGTCGCTCTTCAGCCTGGCCCGGGTCTACGATTTGGAGGAGGCGGCGAAGAAATTATATGCGGAGATAGGCCGGACCGGCTTTTTCGCGCGGATGAACAACGGCGCGGCGTGCACCTCCTGCGGCGAGTGCGCCGAAAAGTGTCCCCAGAAGTTGGAAATTCCGGAGGAGTTGGCCGCGGCCCACGCGGCGCTCGCCGATGACGACGAAGGAGGATAAGGACCGCGCCAACCTGCGCGTGACGTGGCTGGCGGTCGTCTCCAACGTCGTGTTGACCGGGGGCAAGCTCGTCGTGGGCGTCGCGATGTCCTCGGCCGCCGTCCTGGCGGAGGGCCTCCATTCCGGCGTGGACCTGCTGGCGGCGCTGATGGCGTTTTGGGCGGTGCGGAAGGCGCGGCGGCCGGCCGACGGCGACCACGCCTTCGGCCACGGCAAGTACGACGCGCTCTCGGGCGCGGTGGAGGGCTTATTGATTTTCGGCGCCGCGTTTTTTATAATCGCGGAGGCCGTACGGAAGATAATCGTCGGCGGCGAGGTCGAGCGGCTCGGATTGGGCGCGGCCGTAATGGCGGCCTCCGCCGCGATAAACTTCTTCGTGTCGAGCCGGCTGTTCGCGGTCGCGCGGCGGACCGGTTCCGTGGCGGTAGAGGCCGACGGCCACCACCTCCGGACGGACGTGTGGACGTCGTTGGGGGTTCTGGCCGGGATCGCGCTGATCCGGTTTACGGGGCTGCACCTCCTGGACCCGATCGCGGCGCTGGCCGTCGCGGCGCTCATCCTGCTCACGGCGTGGCGTATAACCCGCAAGGCTTGCCGCGACCTTCTCGACCGCCGGCTGCCGGCGGAGGAGGAACGCCGGTTGGCGCAGATCGTCCGGGAAGGGCATCCCCACTGGCTCGAGTTCCACGCCCTCCGCACGCGCCGCGCCGGCGGCGAGCGTCACATCGACCTCCACCTCGTTACGTGCCGCGAGATGTCGGTGGAGCAGGCGCACGAGTTGACGGAAGACCTCGAGGGCGATATCCGGGGCGAGTTCCCCGGGGCGGAGGTCATAACGCACGTCGAGGCTTGCGAGCGGCGCGAGGAGGAGTGCGACGAGAGGTGCGCCATGTATAACCTTAAGGT
Organism: Candidatus Coatesiibacteriota bacterium; assembly: GCA_020356085.1. Lineage (GTDB taxonomy): Bacteria > RBG-13-66-14 > B26-G2 > WVWN01 > WVWN01 > WVWN01. The sequence goes on from CP070633.1 coordinate 1,131,606, forward strand.
GAAAATAACTCCCCGCCCCGGAAAGGGTTAAATGTCCGTCTCCGATTACCAGGTATTTGCGCGCCGGTTCCGGCCGGTAACGTTCGAGGAGGTCCGGGGGCAACAGCCCGTCACGCAGACGTTGGCGAACGCCGTCGCCTCCGGCCGCCTCGCGCAGGCGTACTTGTTCGCCGGGCCGCGAGGGGTCGGCAAAACCTCCGTCGCGCGGATCTTGGCCAAAGCCCTCAACTGCTCCGAAGGGCCGACCGCGACGCCGTGCGGCGTGTGCGATAACTGCCGCACCATCGCCGTCGGCAACGACACCGACGTGCTGGAGATCGACGGGGCCTCCAATCGCGGCATCGACGACGTGCGCGAGCTCCGCGAGCGCGTGCGGTTCGCGCCCGGGCACAGCCCCTATAAGATCTACATCATCGACGAAGTCCACATGTTGACGACGGAGGCGTTTAACGCCCTCCTGAAGACGCTGGAGGAACCGCCGCCGCACGTGGTCTTCGTCTTCGCCACCACCCGCCTCGACAAAGTGCCGCCGACCATCGTCTCGCGGTGCCAGCGATTTGTTTTCCGGCGCTTAGGGACGGCGGCCATCGAGGAGAAACTGGCCGGGATCGCGCAACAGGAGGGCATCACTGCCGATCCGCGGGCCTTGGCGCTCGTTGCCCGCCGCGCCTCCGGGAGTATGCGCGACGCTGAATCGCTGCTCGACCAGGTCATCGCCTTCGCGGGGGAGGAGGTAACGGCGACCGACGTCGAGCGGACGTTGGGGCTGGTGGCGGCGGAGGCGGTCGAGGACTTGGCCGCGGCCGTCCTCCAAGGCGACGCCGCCGCAGCCTTGCTCGCCGTCGACGCGCTCGTGCGGGAGGGCGCCGACCTGACCCAGGCGACGCAGCAGATCGTGGAATACCTCCGCGACCTGGCCGTCGTAGCCGCGGCGCCCGGAAACCCGGACCTGGTCGACGTCAGCGGGGAGGAACTGGGGAAGCTGGAGGAGACGGCGGCGCACCATTCGCCGGCGACGTTGCTCAACCTCCTCCACGTGTTCCTGGAGGCGACGGGGCCGATGACGCGGGTGTTGGCGCCGCGCCTGGTCCTGGAGTACGCGGCGCTCAAGGCGGCGCGGATTCGCCACCTCCTGCCGGTGGAGGAGCTGCTGCAGGCGTCGGCGCCGGGGGAGGAAGCTTCGGAGGCCGTCCTCGCCGCCGCCACCTCGGAGGGGCCCGCGCCCGCTACGGCCGCCCCCGAAAACGCCAAGAGTCTAACCGAGACCTGGCAGCGCGTGTTGCGGGGATTGGCGGAGGCGGACAAATCGCTCCACGCCCTCGTGGCGCCGGCCCGGTTGATCTCGTTTGCGGGCGGCGAGCTGCGGCTCGGCTTTCCGGAGCACTACCGCGCGAGCGCCGAGAAGGTCGGCGCGGAGCCGAGGCGTACCGCCTTCGCCCGCGCCGTGAGCGCGATTCTAGGGCGGGACGTAACGGCCGCCGTCACGGTGGAGGCGGGCGCCCCCGCGGAGCCCGCGGCCGCGGCCGGCTTGTTCGAAGACGTGCCCCTCGTTGCCGAGATCCAGGAGAGGTACGGCGGCGAGGTTGTCGAGGAAAAGGATATCGCACCCGCCGACGGCGAGGACGAAGAACCGTAGCCGCCGGCTGGAGGTAAACATGTTCGGGAACTTGGGAAATCTGGCGCAGTTGTTGCGCCAGGCGAAAGAAATGCAACAGCGGCTCGGCGAAGTCCAACAGCGCCTCGCGGGGATTACGGTCGAGGCGAGCGCCGGCGGCGGGATGGTGACCGTCGTCGCGAGCGGCCACCAGGAGATCCTCTCGGTGAAGATCGACCCCTCGGTCGTAAAGGCGGAGGAGGTCGAGTTATTGGAGGAGCTGGTGTTGTCGGCCGTGAACGCCGCGCGGCGGAAGGCGGAGGCGCTGGCCCGCGCCGAGATGTCGGGGCTGGCGCAGCAGCTCGACCTCCCGGAGGGTTTTAACCTCCCGGGGAGTTCGCCGTGACGGCCGGCGGATTCCGTCTTTGCCCGGGCCTCTCGGAGGCCCGGTTTATTTTACGTGATCGCCCAGCCAGGCGACCAACGTATCCCGGAACGCGGGCTCGGCGTCGAAGATTTGCGTGCCGTGGCCGGCGTTCGTGAAAAGCTGGAAGTCGGCGTGCCCCGCCATTTCGTGCAGCTTCCCTACCGACTCCGCGGCGTACGAATCCGCCTCCGAGGCGACGAGGTATACCGGCCGTTCGCCGTACGCCATCAGCGCCTCCGCCGTCGTTACGCCGTGGTAATCCAGCCCCGGCGAGAGCAGGACGACGGCGCGGACGTCGCCGTCGCCGGCGGCGTAGTTCAGCGCGAAGTTCGCGCCGATGGAGGCGCCCACGAGGCCCAGCTTCGCCGCCTCCGCGCCGCGGGAGGCGAGGAATTCCTTGGCCGCGGCCACGTCGGCAACCGACGACCGGTGGTCGTCGTCGGAGAAGTCCTGGTAGCGCCGGGTCTCGCCGCGGTGGTTCAGGCTCTCGCCGTGGCCCCGCGAGTCGAGCGCCAGTACGTTGAAGCCCGCCGCGGCGAGTTGGGCGCCGAACGCCGCGTAGGAGGTCCGGTCGGCCGGAAGCATGTGCAGCAGGACGACGGCCGGCAGTCCCTCCCCGGCTTCCCAATACGTAGCGTGGATTTCCCATCCGTCGGCGGTGGGGAAGGAGACCTCTTCGGCCGGCGGGCCTTCGTTTTCGGCTCCCGCTCCCGCCGCCGTTTCCGTTGTCGCCGGCTCCTCTTTCTCCGGCGCCCGACACGCGGCGAACGCCGCGGCCACGCCGCACGCGATAACGCACAATAGCAAATGTTTCATTTCCCTACTCCTCGGGGGGAGCCCCTCTCGCGCTCCGTTTAACTTGGTTGACCCCCTTTTTTAGGGTGTGTTATTATAGGTCAAACTCCCGACGGCGGCAAGGAGGGCGTGCGGAATGAAGAGGCTTGCGTTCGTAATCGCGATCGTCGCCTCCGCGGCGGCGGGGGCGGCGGATTTCTCGGCCGATACGGTTAAGTCCGGGAGCTACCTCCACGTTCCCGCGGGCGAAACGATCGCGGGAGGGGTGGTGTTCACCGGAGCGGCGATCGTGATCGACGGCGACGTCGACGGCGACGTACTCGCGTTCGGCGCGTACGTCGAAATTAACGGCGCCGTAAACGGCGACCTATTGGTCGGCGCGGCCACGGTCGTGATAACCGGGAGGGTGGCCGGCTCCGCGCAGTGTTACGCCGCCTCCGTGGCCCATACCGGCTCGGTGGGCGGTTCGTATTGCGTTTCGGGGGCGGCGTTGTTTCTCCGGGGGCGCGTCGGCGGCGAAACGCAAAGCGACGGCGCCGCGACGTGGCTGGGGGGATCGTTCGCGGGCGACGTCGAGGCCGAGAGCGGGTACCTCGCGCTGGAGGAGGGCGCGCTCTTCGGCGGCGACGTCGATTACCGCGCGGAGGAGCTCGACGTTTCCCCCGCGGCCCGGGTAGCCGGCGAACTCCGCGAGTTGCCGGAACCGGTTCCGGAGGAGAAGGAGCCCCGCCCGTTCAATTTCACGTGGTGGGCGCTGAAAAATCTGTGGTCGATCCTGGCCCTCTTCGTGCTCGCTGCGCTCATGGCGTGGCTCCGCCCGGTCATGCTGACCGCGATCCCCGACAATATCCGGCAGCGGCCGTGGCTTTCGTTGGCGCTGGGGGCGGCGGTTTTCGTGGGAGGCCCGTTGGCCGTCGCGCTCCTCGCAGTTACCATCGTCGGTATCCCCTCCGCCCTGGTGGTCGCGGCGTTCTACTTGATGGGGCTATACGCCGCGTACGTATTCGCCGGGGCTTTCCTGGGGCGTCTTCTCGCGGCGCGGATATTTAAAGGTCGGGAGACGCCGGCGCTCTTCGCCGCGCTGATGGGTATAATCATATTGGTTCTACTGGGGAATATTCCCTACTTCAATGTCTTACTCGCCCTCGCCGTGTGGGTCTTCGCGTTAGGGGGTACGGCCCTGTACGCGTGGGAGATGAGAAAAACGCGGCCTCAAACTAAATAAGCTTATGGCAACGTCGCGGACGCCGCAGGAGTGGCTCGCGTTCCTCCCGGGACGGGTGGAACAGACGCTGCTGGGGTACGACGTATCTCGGGAGCAGATAGCGTCGCTGTGCGAAATCGCCGTCCGCGAGAATTTCTACGCCGTAGTGGTCAACCCGACGCACGTGCGCTTCGCCTCCGAGCGTTTGGCGGCGGTCCCGGCGAAGGCGGTTACGGTTATCGGTTTTCCGATGGGGGCCAACACGAAGGCGGTGAAGGTATACGAAACGCGCGACGCGATTAACCGCGGGGCCGACGAGCTCGACCTGGTGGTTAACGTATCGGCCCTGACCCACGGGTATTACGATTTCGTGCGAGAGGAAATCCGGGCGGTCGTGGAGGCGGCGCTGGACCGGCCCGTGAAGGTCATTCTCGAGTGCGGCGCGCTCGACGCGGACCAGAAAACCACGGCGGCGAAACTGGCGGAGGAGGCGGGCGCGGCCTTCGTAAAGACCTCCACCGGCTTCGGCCCCGGCGGCGCGACGGAGGCGGACGTGCGGCTGTTACGCAAAGTAGTGGGCGACCGCTTGGGCATTAAGGCCTCCGGCGGCATTCGCTCCTACGAACGGGCGGTAAATCTGTTGGAGGCGGGCGCGGACCGTATCGGGACCTCCAGCGGCGTCGTCATCATGGAGGGGCTGCGGTACGCCGTCAAGGCCGGCCGGTTGGGCGATGCCGTCGCCTCGCGGTAGCGCCTCCCCCGAGGATCCTCCCGCCCCGGCGTGCCCCGGCTGCGGGTCCTCGCGTTACCGAAGCCTGTTCGCCGGGAGCGACTGGGAATTCGGCACTCCCGGCGTTTTTTTTGTATTCGCGTGCGGCCAGTGCGGGTGGCGGGGGACCTGGCCGCCGAGGACCGCGGCAGAGCTCGCGGCTTCGTACCCCTCCGGACGTTACTATGCCTACCGCCGGGCCGGCCGTCTCCGGCCGGGGGTCCACGAAACCGTGGTCCGGCTGGCCCGCGGGTACCCGGTGGCGGGAGGGGCGCCCTGGTGGCTTCGCCTCCTCGTCGCGGCCGCGAAGCCGGCGCTAAGTAGGCGGTATTACGGCGTGCCGGCGTATCGCCCCGGCGGCCGCCTATTGGACGTGGGCGCCGGCGCCGGCGATTTCGTCGCCGCGGCCGAGGCGTTGGGGTGGGAGGTCGCGGGCGTGGAGGCGAACGAGGAAACGGCGCGCGGCGCGCAGGAAGCGGGCCTCGCCGTCGTCGCCGGCGACGCTACGGAGGTTCTAACCTCCGGCCGCCTCGCCGGCCCCTTCGATTTGGTGCGGTTTCACCACACGTTGGAGCACCTGACCGCGCCGGCGGAGGCGTTGCGCGCGGCCGCGGCCGCGACGTCCCCCGGCGGGCGTTTACTCGTCGCCGTTCCGAACGCCGGCGGCGTCTTCGCCCGTTGGTTCGGCCGTTACTGGTACCATTGGGCGCTGCCGTTCCACCGGAGCCATTTCGACGTCGCCTCGCTTCGCCGTCTCCTCCGGTCGACCGGGTGGCGGCCGCGGCG
>CP070633.1:1137280-1143898 GCA_020356085.1 Candidatus Coatesiibacteriota bacterium
CCGAGAAACGAGCCGGCGGCGGTGAAATATTGGACGCGGTGGTTTTCGGAGTCGGCCACGAAGACGCGGCCGTCAGGGGCGACGGCCAGGCCGATCGGGTAGCGGAATTGGCCGTCGGCCGAGCCCTCGACGCCCCACTTCCCCAGAAACGAGCCGTCGGAGGTGAAATATTGGATGCGGTGGTTGCGGGTGTCGGCGACGTACAGGTTGCCGGTGGGGCCCCGCGCGATGCCCCCCGGGTACCAGAACTGGCCGTCGCCGGTGCCCTCCTCTCCCCACCAGAAAATAAACGACCCCAACAGGACGAAGCATTGGACGCGGTGGTTTCCGTTGTCGACGACGTACAGCCGGCCGTCGGGGGCGGCGAGGAGGTCGTAGGGGTCGCGGAACTCGCCCCGGCCGTTTCCCTCGTCGCCCCAGTGGAGGACGTAGGAGCCGGAGTAGGTGTACACGTAAACCCGGTCGTAGCCCGTTTCGGCCAGGTATACCTCCCCGGCGGGCGTAACCTCCACGCCGGTCAAGCCGTTAAAGGAGTTCCATTTGCCGAGAAACGACCCCTCGGCCGTGAAATACTGGACGCGGCGGTTGTACCAGTCCGTGACGTAGACGTTCCCGGAGGGGGCGACGGCCACGTCCATCGGCGGGTTGAACTGGCCGTTGCCGCCCCCCAGCGACCCCCACTGGCCTTCGTAATGCCACGTCGCCGGGGCCGCGGCGTACCCGCAAACCAGCAGCGCCGCCGCGATTTTGCAGTGCGTGCGCATTACCATTCCCCCTTACCTAAACAACGCCTTCACGCGGCCCAGCGAGGCGGGCGTGACCGCGGATTCGTTCCGGTTAAAGTATTGGACGCGGTGGTTGTCCTCGTCGGCGACGTAGAGCCGGGCGCCGGTGGGGGAGAGCGCGACGTCGGACGGGAATTGGAATCGGCCGTTGGCTGAACCGGGCGCCCCGAACATTCCTAGAAAAGAGCCGACGGCCGTGAAATACTGCACCCGGTAGTTGTAGGAGTCGACGACGAATACGGTGGCGTCGGGGGCGGCGGCCACGCCCCGCGGCGATTCGAACTCCCCCGGCAGCGGCCCGTGCCACCCGAATTTGCCCAGCCACGACCCGGTCGGCGAGAAATACTGCACGCGGTGGCTGCGGTTGCATACGACGTATACCCAGCCGGCCGGGTTCACGGCCACGCCCCACGGCCAGTCGAACTCGCCGTTGTTGTAGCCCCGCCGGCCCCATTGGCCCAGGTACGAGCCGGCGGCGGTGAAGTACTGGACCCGGTAGTTCTCGGTGTCCGTCACGTAGACGACGCCGGCGCCGGAGACCGCGACGCCGTACGGGTACATGAATTCGCCGGTGCCGCGCCCCGCCGACCCCCACGCGCCGAGGAAGGACCCGGTGGAGGTGAAGCGTTGGAGGCGGCAATTGCCGGTATCGGCGACGTATACGGTCCCGTCGGAGGCGACGGCCACGCCGTGCGGCATCCGGAGCTGGCCGGCGCCCGAACCGGGAGTGCCCCACATTCCCAGGAACGAGCCGACGGCGTTGAAGTATTGGATGCGGTTGTTTTGTTTATCGGCGACGTACACGACGCCGTTGGGGGCGACGGCCACGGCGGCCGCGAAGTCGAATTGGCCCGGCCCTTCGCCGTGGGAACCCCACTGGCCCTCGTACACCCAGACGCCGAGAGCGGAGCCGGCCCCGACGAACGCCGCAAGTATCAAAGCCACCCTCTTCATTTCTCCTCCTACCGAAACAGCGCCTTCACGCGGCCCAGCGAGGTAGGTTCTAGGTTAGAGGGACTCCCGTTACCCAAGTCTATTTGATAAACCACGCCGTAAGGGTAAGTAAACCTCATCGCCCATAGGGTCGTGCCGTACGAAGCGGGGTAACCCGGCCCCGCCGTGCCGCCGTATAGCGAATGCCCGGCCTCGTGGTTGAAAGTCGCCACCAGGGACCCGGCCGGTTCGTAGACGCCGCACGGTGACCCGCCATAGGCTATCAAATATTCGCCGGGAGCGCCGGCGAAGCGGTCGGTCGCCGCCAATTTAAAACCATAAGACGGTTCGAAGGAGCTAATGAGGCTGCCGCCCGTGCTGAACCGATAGATGAAATACTCGGTATAATGGGGATCAACCCAAACGCCGACGTAATAATAAGGGCTCCCCGGGAAATGGGCGTAGCCCAGCGTCTCGATAAGATTTTGGTGGTCCCAGCGTACGGGCGCCCCCCCCGTTTTCAGGTAAGTTGCTACCCCCTTCTCTACGGCGAGGGTTATATAGGAGGGCCCGAGGAAACTGTGGTCGGCGTCTTCGGGAACGTAACGACCCCACCAGACTCCCGATTCCCTGACAAAGCTACCCGCCGGCGAATATATTCTGGCGTAACTAAACATCGGCGACTGAAATATCGCGTAAACGTAGTCCGCGTCGCGGTAGGCGCTGAACGCCAAGTCGTAACCTCCGGATACTTGGAATGAGCTTATCACGGACCCCGGCCCGGCCCAAGAACCGCCCGCCGCGAGCGCCGCCGCGGTCGCGATACTTAAAACCGTCTTCATCTCGTAACCTCCTTACCTAAACAGCGCCTTCGCCTTGCTCGGGGAAGCGAGAGGCGTACTCGTCACGGCTCATTTCCATAATCTCGTGGCCGGGCCAAGCCCAAACGCCGGTGTGGCGGAAACAGGCTTTTTCGTAAACGCGCACCGCGGCGGGATTATCGCGGTGCGGCGGTACAACGAACAACTCACACGACGTTTGTTCGAATACGAACGCAGTAACCAAGCGCATGCTAACCGTCCCAAGGCCCTGGCCCCACCACTGCGTCGCGAGTTTAACGTCCGCCATGAGACACCGGACCTCCGGCGGTTTCCGCCAATCGCCTACGGCGAAATCTTCGGGTACGCGTCCTACGTACGATTCGCCTACGCGCGTCCCGTCCGGTACCCGGAGGATGAATTGCGTCTCCTCGGCGCCGTACTCGGCGCGGTTGTTCAGGTAATACCGCCACCATTTAGCGATTTCCACGTCGGTCCAGCCTTTGCCCTCGGGATAACCGCAATAACGCATTACGGTAGTGTCGTTCCACATACCGAGGAGGAAGGAGAGGTCTTCCTCTTCGGCTTCGGCGATGACGATCCTGGCGTCTCCCACAATACTTACCTCCGATTACCCTCGGCGGCGGTCCGGTTCGTCACCCCGAGGGTGGGGTATTACCTAAACAACGCCTTCACGCGGCCCAGCGAGGCGGGGGAGACGGCGGGTTCGGTCCAGCGGAAGTATTGGATGCGGCAGTTGCCGGCGTCGGCGACGTAGAGGCGGGCGCCGGAAGCGGAGAACGCCACGTCCGATGGTCGGTCGAACTCGCCGTCGCCGTCGCCGTACGAGCCGAATTTGCCCAGGAACGACCCGCTGCCGGTGTAATACTGGATGCGGTGATTCTCGGTGTCGGTCACGTAGACCCAATCGGTATAGGGGGCGACGGCGACGCCCATATCGGGCGAATAAGCCGTATGGAATTCGCCGCTCGAATCAACGGCGACGTCGGTAGGGTCGTCTCTCGCTCCCCACTCCCCGATATAAGACCCGGTCGGCGTGAAATATTGTATCCGCCGGTTGCCGGTATCGGCTACGTCGACGACGCGGTTGGGTGCCACGCCCAGGCCCATAGGGCCGTCGAATTCGCCGGGGCCGGTCCCGTACTTACCCCACTGCCCGCGGAAGGAACCGTTCTCGTCGAAGTACTGGATGCGGCAATTGTCGACGTCGGCCTGATATAACCAGCGGTTGGGCGCGAAGGCCAGCGCGAGCCTGGTGCGCGGCGTCCATTTCCCGAGGAAGGAACCTACCGGGGTAAAATATTGGACGTTGAGGTTTCCCCAATCGGCGACGTAGACGTGGCCGTTCGCGGCGACGGCGAGGCGAACGGGCGAGCTGAACTCGCCGTTGCCCGAACCCTTCGAGCCCCACTTCCCCTCGTATACCCAAGCGCCGTAAGCATAGACGGCCGCCAGCGCGCCGAGCGCCGCGGCCGAGATTACCGTAAGCCTGTTCATATCCCGAGCCTCCTCCGATAACGACTCGAGCCTCTCGCCTACCGGAACAGCGCCTTCACGCGGCCCAGCGAGGCCGGCGCGACGGGCATGCCGTCCGTATCGTATACGTTGACGTGCGACATCGCGCCAGGAATAACCACGTAAATGTAGACGTCCGCGCTGCTCGTATCCGCCCCGGCAGGCGTCGATGGTACGGCAAACCAGCGGGTGGCGGACCCCGTAGATACGGCAACTTCGTACACGTACGAGGGGCTTGTCGTAGCGCATAAAAGGTAACCGGTGCCTCGCCGCGAGTGGGCGTGGCCGTACAACGAACCTGCCCACGGGCCGGTTACCGTCCCTACCAGCGAACCGTTCGTCGTGTACATACCGACAGGCGTACCCCACGATCCCGTAGTCACGTAGTAATAAACGCCGTCCCAACTGATCCCGCGACCCGTCGCCGGGATAGGCATCCGTGCTCCGGGGCCCAGGCCCCCGGCGCCCGTATAACCGAATCTCCACACGCCCCCGCTACCCCGGGTAACGACAAAATAGCCGGGGAGGTGGCAACGGCCGGCGCCGTCGTAAAAACCGACGCCCGTATAACTTCTTACCAAACTGCCGCGGGTGGTATAACAATACCATTGCTGAAAACCGGCCCGCGATACGAACAGGTACCCGTCCGGCATAACGGCTATCCCGGTTGCGTAAGCGGGTCGTACGTAGAACGACCGGATGAGCTGGCCCCACGCGCCGAAAGCGCACGAGGCCGCCAACGCGCCGACCGCCCCGAAAAGGCATATCTTTTTCATCTCTTAACTTTCTACCGGAACAACGCCTTCACGCGGCCCAGCGAGGCGGGGGCGACCGCCTCTTGCCCGAACCACTCGAAGTTGTACACGTAGTTCGTGCTTGCGTCGACGACGTACACGTGCCCCCAGGGCGGGTGGCCCGTGGTCAGGTCGGAGGTTATCCCAATCGGCGAGCGCAGCGAACCGGTTCCGTAACCGTGGAAGTATAATTTATGGGTGTCCGGGTCGCCCACGATGTAGTCGTAGCCGTTGCCGTACGCGAACAGGCCGGTAAGGCGAGAGCCGGGACCCGCGAACGAGGATACGATAGAGCCGCGCGTATCCAGTCGAATCGCTACGTTCTCGGCGGGGATGGCGACCCAACGGTCGTACCCCAGGTCGGCGGGGCCGTTCTTGGGACACCGGAAAGAAGAGACCAACGAACCGGAGGTGGTGAATTCATATAAAAAGTGGTTCGTACGGTTCGATACCCATATCCGGCCCACGGCCACGGGAGCGTAACCCCAGGCGCCGGAGGGCATGTTCAGAGTTATGTATCGGGAGGGGTTTAAAAGCTCGTAGATGCGAGGCGGCGAGCCGTCGCACAGTACGCCGTACCGCTGTACGAACGGGATACTCATTTGAATGCCGCGCGCGTTCGGCGCCGGCGCGGGGTAGGAGGCGACGATTCTCCACCCCGTCGCCCCCGCCTCCCCCACGAAAAACGCGGCCCCGGCGAACGCTGCGATGATTACCACTACCCTCTTCATCTCTCCTACTCCTACCTAAACAACGCCTTCACGCGGCCCAGCGAGGCGGGGACGACGGTTACCCAATCGTCGTAGATATATACTCGATCCGTGGCGTCGTCCGGTATAAATATCGCCGTGCCGATATCGTGGCCGATAGTGTTTATATCGTCGAAGCCGACTGGCGTTTGGATGCCCGTCAAGATTGGCCGCCCGTCCAAGTAAACCGTGTGAGTCGCCGAATCCGTAACGAACAATCCCCGGTATCCGCCGCAACCGGTCGGGCGGGAGCCGGGGCCGGCGATGGTCCCTACTAGCGACCCCGTCGTCCGGTTTACTAACGCAATTAGGTTGCGGTTCGGAATCGCCACGTATAAGTATGGGGATACTAAGTCCCATCCTATGTCGGCCGGCCCCGCTATGGGACAGAGGTAGGAACTTACGACGGATCCCGAAGTCGTAACCCTATAAATAACCGAGGTCCGGTTGTTAGATATGTAAAGGGTGTCCATCGACGTGCGGTATATACCCCACGCTCCCGAGCCTCCAGGCGCCGGGAAACTGGAAACGATACGGCTAGTCCGCCAATAGTATTGGTATATATGCGGTTGACTCCCGCCGTTTACTATCCAACACCTGTCGATATTATAATGGTAACAACCCCGGGGATCCGAACCCGGCGTAGCGTAAGTGGCGAGAAGGTCCCACCCCCCCGCCTCCCCCACGAAAAACGCGGCCCCGGCGAACGCCAGCAGGCCGCAACCTAAAACGAATGTTTTCATACCCCATCACCTTCCTATCCCATTATAGCACTCCCCGCCGCCCTTTGCTATATCAATATAACGCCGATCACCAACAACGCGATAAACGGCGCCACGCCCGCGCCCACCGTCCCCGGCTGGAAGTCCGGGCCGAAGCCGGAGGCGAACAGCCCCTGCCCCTCCACGCCCAGCGAGATGTAGTTCCCCGCCACCATTCCCCCCACGCAGGCGATTATTATCAATATTAGGCCGAGCGCGAAGGTCCGCGGCCGGCGCGGCGG
>CP070633.1:1143998-1147287 GCA_020356085.1 Candidatus Coatesiibacteriota bacterium
GCGTTGGCCGCGGCGGTCGCGGAGCCGCGCGGAATTCCGGCGTTTATCGTCGACCCGGTGGCGGTCGACGAGATGTCGCCGCTGGCCCGCTACTCCGGGCACCCGCTGCTAACGCGGCGCTGCCTCTCGCACGCGCTCAACATCCACGCCGCCGCCCGCAAAGCCTGCGAACAGCTCGGAAAAAAGTTGGCCGACAGCCGCTTCGTCGTCGTGCACCTGGGCGGCGGGTTCTCGGTCGTCCCGCTCGACGGCGGCCGCATCGTCGACACCAACAACGCCAACTCGGAGGGGCCGTTCTCGCCCACGCGCGCCGGCGGCCTCCCCGTCCAGGGCGTCGTGAAGCTCTGCCTCTCCGGCGACTACGACGCCGCGGACCTGAAGCGGATGACGACGCGGGAGGGCGGTCTGAAGGCCTACCTGGGCACGGAGGACGCGCGGGAGGTCGAAGAACGTCTCGGCGCCGGCGACGAGGAGGCCCGCGAGGTTTACGAAGCCATGGCCTACCAGGTGACCAAGGAGATCGGCGCTATGGCAGCGGTACTCTGCGGCCGCCTCGACGGCGTCGTCCTGACCGGCGGCCTGGCTCACTCGGACCTGTTCTGCGGGTGGGTTACGGAGCGGGTGGGTTTCCTGGGGCCGGTGTTTCGCTTCGCCGGCGCGTTCGAGATGGAGGCCTTGGCGGCGGGGGCGTTGCGCGTCCTGCGGGGGGAGGAGGAGGCGCTGTCCTACCCGCCGGAGGGTCGGGCCGGGACGGCGTAGTCCTATCGGTTCCGCACCGTTTAACGGAGATTCGGTATGAAAGAGTTAATGTTGGGCAACGAGGCGGTGGCGCGCGGCGCGTACGAGGGCGCTTGCGCTTTCGGCTCCGGCTACCCCGGTACGCCGAGCACCGAGATCCTGGAGTACCTGGCGCCGTACGAGGAGGTCGTCGTCCAATGGGCCCCCAACGAGAAGGTGGGCCTGGAGGTCGCGATGGGCGTCAGCATGGCGGGCGCGCGGGCGCTGGTGACGATGAAGCACGTCGGCCTGAACGTCGCCGCCGACCCGTTCTTCTCGGCCTGCTACATGGGCGTCGGCGGCGGCTTGGTCGTCGTCTCCGCCGACGACCCGGCGATGCACTCCAGCCAGAACGAACAGGACAACCGGTGGCTGGCCAAAGCGGCGAAGGCGCTGATGATCGAGCCGGCGGACGCGGAGGAGGCGCGGTGGATGACGCGCGCGGCCTTCGCATTGTCCGAGGAGTTCGACTCGCCGGTGCTGCTGCGGCTCACGACGCGCATCTGCCACCAGACCGGCGTCGTCAACCTGGAGGACCCCGAGCCGCGGCCGGAAGGAAAATATAAAAAGGACATTCCGAAGTTCGTTCTCCTCCCCGGCCACGCGCGCCTCCGCCGTCACGAGGTCGAGAAGCGCCTCCTCGCCGCGACGGCGCTGGGCAACGACAGCGACCGGTGGAACCCGATATTCCCGGGCGGAGGCGACGTCGGCGTCATCACCTCCGGCGTAGCGTACGATTACGTTCGCGAAACGCTGCCGGCGGCGAGCATCCTGAAACTGGGGCTCACTCACCCGCTGCCGCTCGAGCGCATCAAAAAGTTCGCCGCCTCGGTCAAGAAAGTAATCGTGGTGGAGGAACTCGACCCGTACTTGGAGGAGCAGGTCCGCGCGGCGGGCGTGGCGGCGGAGGGCGCCTCGCTCCGGCCGTACTTCGGCGAGCTCAACCTGCCGCTGGTGGAGGAGATGCTGCTCGGGGAGGCCAAGGAGAAAGTCACGATATCGCTGGCGGACGTGGAGATCCCGCGGCGGCCGCCGACGATGTGCCCCGGCTGCGGCCACCGCCCGATCTTCAAAGTGCTCCGGGACAAGCGGATCCGCGTGATGGGCGACATCGGCTGTTACACGCTGGGCGCGCTCAAGCCGCTCGGGGCGATGGAGTCGTGCCTGTGCATGGGCGGCTCGATCGGCATGGCGGAGGGGCTCGACCGCTTCGGCGGGGAGGGCGTGTCGGGCCGCGTCGTCGGCGTCATCGGCGACTCCACCTTCTTCCACTCCGGCCTTACCGGCCTCATTGACCTTGTGGTTAACGGCAGCTCCGCCACGATCCTTATCTTGGACAACGGCACGACGGCTATGACCGGCGCGCAGCCGCACCCCGGCTCGGGCGTGGACATCCGCGGCGGCGAGGCGCCGCGCCTCGACCCGGCGGAGGCCTGCCGCGGCGTAGGGGTTAAACGTCTCGTCGTCGTCGACCCGTACGACATGGACAACTTCGAGCAGGTGCTCGAAGAGGAGTTGGCGGCGCCGGAGGTTTCGGTGATCATCGCGCGGGCGCCGTGCGTCCTGAACGAGAGCGTCGTCTTCGCGCCGGCGGTGGAGCTCGACCTGGAGAAGTGCAACGACTGCGGCCTGTGCATCCGCGTGGGCTGCATGGCGATCCGCGTCGTCGGCGGCCGGCCCGAAATCCTGGCCGACCTGTGCAACGGCTGCGGCGTGTGCGCCGACGTGTGCCCGGAGGAGGCGCTCGCGATTCCCGAACCGGCGGAAACGTAACGAGACGAGGTACCGATGGCTAGTACCGACATTACCAACGTTCTGCTAAGCGGCGTCGGCGGCCAGGGGATCCTGACGGCGGGCCGGCTCCTGGCGCTGGCCGCGCTGCACCGCGGCCTGGACGTCAAGATGAGCGAGGTCCACGGCATGTCGCAGCGGGGAGGCAACGTCGACACCCACGTCCGCCTCGGCGAGACCGTTCCCTCCTCGCTGATCCCGAGGGGCGGCGCCCACTTCCTGGTGTCGTTCGAGAAGCTGGAGGCGCTGCGCTACCTCGACTATCTGCGGCCGGACGGCGTCGCGTTCGTCAACCGCCTGGAGATCTCGCCTCTCACGGTCGCCATCAAGCAGCCGAGCTACGTCGACGACGTCGACGGCCTGCTGGAGCAGAAAGCGCCGCTGCTCCTCTGGATCGACGGGACCGAAATGGCGCGCACGCTCGGCGACCTGCGCATGGTAAACGTCATCCTGCTGGGCGCGCTGTCGACGCGCCTTCCCGCGCTGGCGGAGGCGGACTGGGAGGCCGCGATAGCGGAGCGCTTCGCCAAGCCGAAAGTCCGGGAGGCCGTCGGCGCCGCCTTCCTGAAAGGGGTAGAGGCATGCCCGGCCCCCTAAGGGACTTCGAGGCGGTCGTAGCCGCCGCCGCGAGGCGAGGCGAGGTCACGGTCGCGGTCGCCAACGGCCACGACGAGGCGGCGCTGGAGGCCTGCGCGCTGGCGGAGGAGAACGGCCTGAGCCG
>CP070633.1:1147387-1192786 GCA_020356085.1 Candidatus Coatesiibacteriota bacterium
GCCGTCGTCCTGGCCGACGAGCCCTCCGGCAACCTGGACGAACGGACGGCGGAAAACCTGCACGATTTGTTGTTTCGCCTGAACGCCGAGCTGGCGCAGACGTTCGTAATCGTCACCCACAACCGCGGCCTGGCGGGAAGATGCACGCGAACGTTAAATTTGGAGGGGGGCACGCTACACGAAACGTAACCCCCCGCCAGCTTGCGGGGGGTTTGAAAAAATGTTATAATTACTCGTAAAAAACGGAATCGCGAGGTATCTCCCGAAGTGTGGGGTGAAGAGTTAAAATATGCTGGATAAATTTACGGCCCGCGCCCGCAAAGTAATCCTAATCGCGCGCGAGGAGGCGACGCGCCTCCACCACGACGCCGTCGGCACCGAACACATCCTGTTGGGCCTTATTCGCGAGGGCGAAGGCGGCGCCGCGACCGTGCTCCGCAAATTCGGCCTCTCGCTTGAGATGATCCGGAGGCAGGTCGAAAAACTGGTCCCGCCGGGAGGCGGCATGCGGACCGTGGGCGACATTCCGTTTACCGCCCGCGCCAAATCCGTCATCGGCCACGCCGTCGAGGAATCCGGCCTGCTGAACCACAACTACGTCGGGACCGAACACCTCTTGCTAGGCATTATCCGCGAGACGGAGAGCGTCGCGGTCAAGGTCCTGACGCATCTCAACCTCGACCCCGACGACGTCCGGCTGGAGGTCATTTCCAATCTCGGGACGGGCGAGAAGACCGCCCGCGGCCGCCGGCGGAAGTCCAAGACGCCGGTCCTGGACGAGTTCGGCCGCGACCTGACGGGGCTCGGCCGGGAGGGCGAGCTCGACCCGGTCATCGGCCGGGAGGACGAGATCGAACGCGTCATCCAAATCCTCAGCCGGCGCAAAAAGAACAACCCGGTCCTCATCGGCGAGCCGGGCGTCGGTAAAACGGCCATCGTGGAGGGCCTGGCGCAGCGCATCGTCGACAACAACGTTCCGGAGGCCCTCACCGGCAAGCGCCTCCTGACGCTCGACCTCGCCGCGGTCGTCGCCGGCACTAAATACCGGGGCCAGTTCGAAGAGCGGATGCGGATGATCGTCGAGGAGATCCGTAAAAACGAGGACGTCATCATCTTCATCGACGAGCTGCACACCATCGTCGGCGCCGGCGCGGCCGAAGGCGCCATCGACGCCTCCAACATGCTCAAACCGGCCCTGGCGCGCGGCGAGCTCCAGTGCATCGGCGCCACCACCCTCTCGGAGTACCGCAAACACGTCGAAAAGGACGGCGCCCTTGAGCGCCGCTTCCAGACCATTATGGTCGACGCGCCCTCGGTGGAGGAGACCATCGAGATTATCCAGGGGCTGCGCGACCGCTACGAGGAACATCACCGCGTAAAGATTACGGAGGAGGCCATCGTCGCCGCCTCCCGCCTCGCGGACCGCTACATCTCCGACCGCTATCTGCCCGACAAGGCGATTGACGTGATCGACGAGGGGTGCGCGATGGTCCGCCTCCGCCACTCTACGCTCCCGCCGGACATCCGCGACCTCGAGACGAAAATGGCGGAAATGCGGGGCGAAAAAGAAGCGGCCATCGAACGGCAGGAATTCGAGACCGCCGCCCGGTACCGCGACCGCGAACGAGAATACCGCCTTAAAGTGGAGGAGGCCAAGGAGCGCTGGCGCGCGCTCACCGAACAGGAGGAAAACGTCCTCACGGTCGACGACGTCGCTTACATCGTCTCCAAGACGACCGGCATTCCGGTCGACCGCCTCGAGCAGGAGGAGTTCGAAAAGCTCCTCCACATGGAGGTTGAACTCCATAAGCGAGTAGTCGGTCAGGACGAGGCGATAGGCGTCGTAACGCGGGCCATCCGGCGGAGCCGGCTCGGCGTTAAAGACCTCAAGCGTCCTATCGGTTCGTTTATCTACCTCGGCCCCACCGGCGTCGGGAAAACCGAGCTCGCCAAGGCGTTGGCCGAATTCCTCTTCGAGGACGAGGAGGCCGTGATCCGCGTCGACATGTCGGAATATATGGAGAAGCACACGGTCTCGCGGCTCGTCGGCGCGCCGCCCGGCTACATCGGCTACGAAGAGGGCGGCCAACTCACCGAACGCGTCCGTCGCAAACCGTACTCGGTCATCCTGCTCGACGAGATAGAAAAAGCGCACCCGGACGTATTCAACATCCTGCTCCAAGTAATGGAGGACGGCCGCCTGACCGACAACATCGGCCGGACCGTAGACTTCCGCAACACCGTCTTGATCATGACCTCCAACATCGGCGCGCGGCAAATCAAGGACGGCGGAGGCATCGGCTTCGGCGCCGCGCCGGGAGAGGCGACGTACAAGGAGATCAAAAAGACGGTCATGACGGAGGTCAAGAAGCTCTTCAACCCCGAATTCCTCAACCGCGTCGACGAGGTCATCGTCTTTCACCCGCTGGATAAAGCACACCTCCGCGAGATCGTGAAACTCATGATCAACGAACTCAAAGCTCGGCTGGAAGAGCACATGCTCGAGCTGTACTTCACGGACGACGCCAACGAGTTCCTGATGGAAACCGGGTACGACCCGACGTTCGGCGCCCGGCCGCTGCGGCGAACCATCCAAAAACACGTCGAAGATCCGCTAGTCGAAAAATTACTGCGCGAGGAGATCCACCCCGGCGACACCGTCGCGATCGACGTCGCCCCGGAGGCGGAGAAACTTTCGTTCGAGGTAGTTAAAAGCCTCGCCGGCGCGGAGCAAAGCTAACGCCGCGCGGCGTGAGGATTTCTGAGCCCCCCGGGGGGAGCGCGGCCGCCGGGGGTTTTGGTTACCGGGCCCCGGTAAACCGCCGCCCCGCGTTTGGAGGCATTATGGCCGAAGGAAAGAAAGGGAAAACGCCGCCCGAAAGCCCGCTGGTCCAACCCGAAATCGAGGAGGAGGTCGCCGACGGCACGTATTCCAACGTGGCCCAAATCGTATTCTCCCCCGCCGAATTCGTGTTCGATTTTGGGCGCGCCGTCCCGGGCCGGACCGGATTTAAAATCATCAGCCGCATTATTACGACGCCGCTGCACGCCAAACAGTTCCTCCTTACACTCTCGGAAAACGTCTCCCGGTTCGAGGAGCAGTTCGGCGAAATCCAAATTCCGCGGCAGCCCGCCCCCGGCGAACCCGACGGCTTCAAACAATAGCGATGGCCGAACGACGCAACCTCTTCGTACCCGGTAAAACGGAATACGTCAAGGCGAAGCGCTCTCGGGCCGCCGGCGAATGCATCCTCTGCGATATCGCCCGCGGCGCCGACACGGTCGTCAACCTCCAAGTCGCCCGCGACAACGGCTTCGTCGTCAGCCTCAACTTATATCCCTACAACCCGGGCCACGTGATGATTTTCCCGGCGCGCCACGTCGAGGACCCCCGGGAACTTTCGCCCGACGAACTGGGCCACCTCGCGCGCCTCCAAAATCTGGCGCTCGACGTACTCGCGGCCGAATACCAGGCCGGCGGATTCAACGTCGGCTTCAACCTGGGGGAGGCGGCCGGCGCCTCCCTTCCCCATCTACACCTCCACGTCGTCCCCCGTTATAAGCGGGAGCTCGGCGTCCTCGACGTACTTTCCGGGACGAAGATTATCATCGAAGACCCGCACGAAACGCAGCGCCGCCTACGCGCCGCCTTCGAACACGCCCTCCAAAAAAGCCGCGGCTAACTTCGCCGCGGCGGATGGCCTCCGTATTCGCCCCGCTTACTCCACAAACCCCGTGGCCCGCTCGAACGCCTCGTCGCGGCCGCCCCCCGCCGCCAGGTAATCGCGATACGCGCTGTGGGCCAGCTCCAAGTTACCGGTCTCCACGTACAACGCCGACATGAACGCGAATACGCGGGGATTCCCCGGCTGCAGCGCCGCCTCCCGCTCGAAATACGGCAAGGCCGCAGCGAATTCGCCGCTCTCGTAGAGGATACGCCCGAGCAGCAATCCCGGCCCCGGAAAACCAGGTTCCTGCTTAATAGCAGCTTCGGCCCAGGAGGCGGCTTCCGCGGCGTTTCCGAGCTGGTATTGCAGTTCGGCGAAGCGGTAAAAAAGTTGCGCCGACGGCGGCGAAAAAGCCAGCGCGTTCCGATACGCCCCGTCGGCGCGGCGAAACTCGCCCAGGCCGATATACACTTCGGCCAGCTGCATCCACGCCTCGCCGTATTCGGGTTCGAGCTCAAGCGCGCGGTGCAGCGAGGGGATCGATTCGCGCAACATCTTCTGCCGCGCCAGGGCGACGGCGAAGTTGAAATGCATGGTGGCATTGTCCGGAGCCGCTAACGTCCCGTGATAAAACGCAGTCAGCGCCGTATCCGGCTGCCCCATCTCTTCGTACGAGATGCCGATCATTAGGAACGCCTGGTACATTTCCGGCGACAGCCTCGTCGAGCGGTGAAAATAGGAGATAGCTTTTTCGTAATTGCCCTCGTCGAAATAGAATTTCCCGTACCGGTAATAACTTTGGCCGAACGCTCCGTCCCGTTTGACGCCGGAGAGTGGCCACACGGCGAACGCGCCGAGCACGACGGCCGCCGCTGTCATGGCCGCTGCCGCCCGCCACCGCCACCGCCGCCAAGCCTCGTACCACCGCGCCAATCCCGCGCCGGCGAAGGCGATCAGTATCGGTATCGCCGGTAGACGGTACCGCGCCGAGATAAAAAATAATAAAACCGATAACCCGTAAGCCGCGACGAAAATGATCGCCGCTTTTTGGACGAACGTCGACTTGCGCGCCGTTAACAACATCCCCAATACGCCGAACGGCATTACGAAGGCGAACCACGGTACCTGGACACGATGGAACGGCGAAATGAATTTCATGAAATAGAAATCGACGTTTAAACTTACCTCGTAGTCGTTCAATAAAAACCGGAATTTCCGCCAGTACAGGCGAGCGAGGTCCCCGGGATTATCGCGCGCCCAGGTTAACGCGTTTAAAAACCACCGCCGCTGGACCTCGGAGGGTTTAAGTTCCCGCCCTTCCTGCTCCTCGGCGAGGGAGGTCGCCAAATCGCGGTTCAGCTCTTCCGGCCGCCCCTGGTATATCTGGCCCAAGTTCCAATATACGCCCGTAGCGCGTTCCGAATTGCCGAGGTAGAAATTCAATCCCCCCTGGGAGGATATGAGAACGAGGTCTTTACCTACGACGGCGTTGCGGACGGTAACGACGCCGACAAGGAAGATGACCGGCGCGAAGTACCCGAGGAGACGTCGCCAGGTCAAGCGTTTGAGGTAGCACAGGAACAGCGGCACCGCGGCGGCGACGAAGATCAAGAGGTTCCCCCGGTCGAGGGCGGCTAAACCCAGCAACGCGCCGGCGGCGACGACGTTCCCCACCCGGCCCTCGGCGCCGCGCGCTAAAAAATAAAACGAGCCGGCGATCAGGAAAATATCGAGGGATACGGGGAGTATGAACGAGCTGAAGAATATCGCGGGGAGATATAATACCCAAATAACGCCGGCGATTTTAGCGGCCCGCTCGCCCAGCGCGCGGCGCGTAAAGCCGAAGAGGAACAGCGCCGTCCCGACCTCCAAGCCAATATGGAGGAAGCGGATGACGGTGAGGTGAGGACCGATTAATTTATAAATCAGCGCCAGAAAGTAAGCGTAGAGCGGCCCGATGAAGAAAACGTCGTCGCCGCCGAGCCAGTCGCCGGAGGCGATCCCCTGGGCCCAATTGTTGAAGAAAAACGCGTCGGGGATGTGGCGGAGGTAACTGAAGAACGGGTCGCCAGCGACGGTCGCGAGGTAAACGGCCCGTGTCGCCACCGTCAACGCGGCCAGCACCAGCGGCCACCAGTTAGCGGCCAACCAGTCTTTGAACTTCGACGTCACAGGCGAACTCCCACAACGGTTAATCCCCGCGTACGGGGGGCATGGGTGCTACTTTATAGGACTCAGCCGGTCCCGGTACGGCTCTCCTCGCGAACTTGAAATGACTACCGCGAGGCTCCTCTTATAGTCCAACCGGCGCGCCTTGTCAAGGGAGAATACGGCGTCGGCCACCGTCAACGCGGCCGGCGCCGGCCGCCAACGGTTGACCGACACCCAATTCTTCAGTTGCGAACTCACGACCCGGCTCCCTTGCGAAACCAAGCACGTCGGGCGGTAGTACTGCGGCTAACACCCGTTTTCGTACGCACGCGTGTCCGGCTTGCCGAGGGTCAACGGCCGACCGCGCGGCAACGTTCAACCTGTCACCGGGGCGGCAGCCCCACTTCCCGCTCGAAGTCCGGATCCGCGGACCCGCCCAAAGCCTCGTATTTCTCGTATGCCCGCGCCGCGGCTTCCCCGTCCATCAACTCCGCGTACGATACGGCCAATAGGCCGAATACCTCCGGCTTGTGAGGTTGGAGTTCGGCCTCCCGCTCCAAATACGCCACGGCGGCGGCGTAGTCGCCGCGTTCGAAGCATATCCTCCCCGCTGTGAAATGTGTCCCCGGTAGATTCGGGTCGGCTTCGGCCGCCGCTTCGGCCCACGGTAAAGCTCTCGCGTTGTCGCCTATGTGGACGAGGATTTCCGCGTATCGGCTCATTGTGCGCGGTTCGCGCGGCGGGATTCCAACCGCCCGGCGGTACGCCGCCTCGGCGCGCCGGTAATCTCCCAGCGCGATAGAGACCTCGCCCAGCTGCACCCACGCCGCCTCGTATCCGGGATCGAGTTCCACCGCCCGGTAGAGCGGCGGTAATGCCTCCCCAAAGCGCCCCGCTCGCCCTAGCGCGACGCCGTAGTTGTAGTGAGTCTCGGCGGCGTCGGGCGCGGCCAACGTACCGCAACGGAAGGCGTCGAGCGCGGTTTCGGTCCGGCCCAACGTCTCGTACGCTACACCCAGCATTATAAAGGACTGATAGAAAGCCGGCGCCGCCGCCGTTGCCTTATTCAAATAATGTATCGCTTCCCCGTAGTCCCCCTCTTCGAAATAAAATTTGCCCAGCTGGTAATACGCCTGGCCGAAGGGGACGTCGTATCGTATGCCCTTAACGGGCCATACGGAAAACGCGCCGAGCGCGAACACCGCCGCCGTCAAAGCCGCCGCTGAACGCCAACGCCACCTCCGCCAAAGGTCGTACCAGCGCACCAATCCCGCGGACGCGAAGGCTATCAAGAGGGGAACCGCCGGCAGTCGGTAACGCGCCGAAACGAAGAAAGCGAGGACCGACACCGCGTACGTAGCGACGAACAGCACTCCCGCCGTCCGCGCGAACGGCGACCCGCGCCACCCCCTCGCCATACCTATTGCGCCGAACGCTAATACAAAAGCGAACCAGGGAAAGGGCGCGCGATGGAAAAGCGATACGAATCTCCTGAAATAAAAATCGGCGTTCAAACTTACTTCGTAGTCGTTGGTTAATAAACGCAGTTTCCGCCAATATAATCTAACCGCGTCTCCCGGATTATCGCGCAACCACGCGAAGCCCCGGGCATAAAACCAGCGTTGAACTTCGGAAGGTTTCAACCGGCGGCCCAGCGCGCGTTCCGCAAGGCCGGTCGCGGCGTCTCGATTCAACGTCCCCGGGTCGCCGGCGTATACGTCTCCGAGATTCCAGTAAACGCCGGCGGCGTTGGCCGAGTTGCCGAGGTAGAAATTGAGGCCGCCTTGCGACGACACCACGACGACGTCGCCGCCCACCAGGGCGTTGCGCGCCGACGCCGCCAACACTATCACAGCTATCGGCGCGAAGTACGCGGCGAGGCGACCCCACTTCAAACGCTTGACATGCGCCAAAAAGAGCAGTACGGCCGCCAATACGAAGATTAACAGGTTCGTCCGGTCCAGCACCGCTAGGCCCAGCAGCGCGCCGGCGCCCGCGAAATTCCCCCACCGTCCCGCTACACCCCGCGCCAACAGGTAAAACGAACCCGTAATCAGGAATACGTCCAACGATACCGGGAGCAGGAACGAGGTGAAGAAGATAGCAGGCAGGTAAAGTGCCCATATTACCCCCGCCACCTTCGCCGCCCCCTCCCCGAACGCCCGCCGCGCGAACCCGAACAGGAATAGCGCCGCGGCCGCGTCCAACGCGATATGTACGAAACGCACCGCCGTTACGTGCGGCCCGATCGCGCGGTAGATTATCCCCAAAAAGTACGCGTACAGCGGCCCGATGAAGAAAACGTCTTCCCCGCCGGCCCATTCCCCCGACGAAATCTCCTGTGCCCAATTATTAAAGAAAGCCGCGTCCGGTACGTTCCGGACGTGCGTGAAGAAGGGGTCGTCGGCCACGGTGATGAAATATGCGACGCGCACCACAACGACGGTCGCCGCCAACGCCAACGGCCAACGGTACTTCTTCAACCAATCATTGAATTCCGGGCGCATTTAGTACATCCCATTAAAAAAGCCCCCGAGCGGGGGCCGTTAGCGCTACGGGGATTCGAACCCCGGTCTGATGGCTGAGAACCACCTATCCTAACCCCTAGACGATAGCGCCGTCTCGCTTTATATACCTTATTAACCGTGCGATGTCAACCCCCTATAACGGTTCGGCGTACTGGCAGGATATCGGAGGTTTACGCGACCACCGTTTTCTGTTATAAATACGGCTACATGGGACCGTCGTACGGCACCTCGCCCCCAGCGCCGCGGAAGCTTACCTCCCGCGATTACTTGCTCGCGATTTTCGCCGCCGCGGCGTTGACGCTGGCGTTTCCCCGCTTCGACGTGGAACCGCTGGCGTTCGTCGCGCTCCTCCCCCTCTTCTTTGCGCTGGAGGGGCTGACCGCCCGCCAGGGCGCGTGGCTCGGATTCGTCTTCGGCCTCCACTGGAACGTATTCCTTTTATACTGGCTTTCGCCGGCGACGACGCCCGGGTTCTTGAGCGCGGTCGTCTACTTGGCCCTCTACCCGGCCCTCTTCGCCTTCCTGTACGTGGCCGCGCGGCGCCACGGCAACGTCCCTACTCTGCTGGCCGCGCCGCTGCTCTGGGTCGCCGTCGAGTGGCTACGCTCGCAAGGGTACCTCGCCTTCCCGTGGGGGCTGCTGGCCCACACGCAGTACAAATGGAACTTGTTTATCCAGGTGGCCGACCTGGCGGGCGCGTGGCCCGTTTCGCTCGCGGTCGTCGCGGTCAACGCGCTCGCGTACCACGTCCTTAAGAATCGGCGCCAGGTCGCGACGTGGCTTCGCGCCGGAGGCGCCGTCGCCGGCCTTTTGGGCGCCTTTTGCCTTTACGGCGCGCTCGCCCGCGTCTCCCCCCACGAGGGGTCGCCGGTCCGCCTCGCCGTCTTGCAACCCAATATCGACCAGGACGTCAAATGGGATCCCGCCTACCGCGACGAAACGATACGGATCCTGGCGGACCTGAGCTACGAGGCCCGGCGGGAAGGAGCCGAGTTCGTCGTCTGGCCCGAAACCGCCACGCCTTTTTATCTGTTCGAGAATTACTACTACGGCAATCTCGTGTGCGAGCTGGCGACGGATATGGACGTCTACCTCCTTACCGGAACGGTCGAGCGAAAACCCCGCCCCGACGTAATCCGGGGAAACGACCATTACCGCTACAACGCCGCGGCCCTCCTCACGCCTGGCGGCGACGTTGCCGGCCGCTACGCCAAAGTCCGCCTAGTCCCCTTCGGCGAACATATCCCCTGGGAGGCGGACCTCCCGGCGCTCTCGAATACGCTGTTCGCCAATTCCGGCGACTTTACGCCCGGGCCGGGGTGGGAGGTCATGCGCGCGCGCGACTTCGACTTCGGCTGCTCCATTTGCTACGAAATAATCTTCCCGGACATTTCCCGGGAGCAGACTCGCCGCGGCGCCGACTTCCTCGTTAACCTTACCAACGAGGCCTGGTTCGGCCGGACCAACGCGCCGTACCAGACGCTGGCGGCGGCCGTCTTCCGGGCCGTGGAAAACCGGTCGTGGCTCGTCCGCTCGGCCAACACCGGCGTAACGTGCTTTATCGACCCTAACGGCCGCGTCGTGCGGAAATCGAAAATTTACGTCCGTAACCAACTGACCGATTACGTTTACCCGCGCCAGTACCTCACGTTCTACGCGCGCGCCGGCGACTGGTTCGCGTACGGCGTAGCCGCAGCCGCCGCGCTGATTACCGGGTGGACGTTGTACTGCGGCCTCCGGTCAATTCGGCTGTCACGGCGCCGTCGCGGCCGCGACTAATTCCGGAAAACCCCCGGCCCAAGGAGGATCCGGTCATGACCGTACTACGAACCGCTGCGATTATATTCATCTTCTTCTGCTCCGCCGTCGCGTGGGTTATTCTCGGCGGAACGCTCGTCCACCGCACCGACCAAGCCAAGGATTTCGGAACCGGCGCCGTCGGTGAGTTGTGGGGCACCGAACAACTTCAAGTCGCTCCCCGCTTCTACTATAAGGTAACGCGCGAGGTGGAAGTCCCAGCGGAAGAGCCCGCGGAGGGCGGCACGCCGACCCCCGCGAAGAAACAAATAATCGAAGAGCCCGTTTTCCTCGAACCGGCCCAGGCCGACGTAGACGCCTCGCTTAACCTCCAACACCGGAAGAAAGGGCTCTTATGGTTTAGTACGTACGTAGTCGAATACCGCTCGACGTACCGCCTCGTTAACGACGCCGCCGAACCCCGCGTGGTTTTCGTCGAATACTCCTTCCCGGCCACCAATGCCCTGTACGACGACTTCACGTTCCGCTTCAAGGACCAGGAGGTCGAGTTCCCCTCCGGCGGCGCCGACTATATCGTGTCCTCCGTCGAACTCGGCCCGGGCGAAACGGCCGACGTCGTCATCGGGTACAACTCCCCCGGCCTCGACAAATGGGTCTACTCGTTCGGCGACGGCGTGACGCGGGTCCGCAACTTCACGCTGGTCGCGCGTACGGATTTTAAAGACGTAGACTTCCCGGAAGGATGCGTATCGCCCACCGCCAAAAAAGAAACGGAGGAGGGGTGGGAACTGACGTGGGCATACAAAGACCTCGTCACCGGCTACCAGCTGGGCGTCGAAATGCCCAAAAAGCTTAACCCGGGGCCCATCGCAAGCCGGATGTCGTTCTTCGCCCCGGTCTCGTTGCTGTTCTTTTTTACGGTCTTGTTCATCATCTCGGCCGTCAAAATCAACGGCGTTAAACCGATCCACCCCATGAACTACTTTTTCCTGGCCGCGGCGTTTTTCGCCTTCCACCTCCTCTTCGCCTACCTCGCGGACCACGTCGACATCCACCTCACCTTTTTAATCTCCGGCGTGATTTCGTGTCTGTTGGTATTCGTCTACATAGCGTTGGCCCGGAGCGCGAAATACGCCCTCGCCTACGCCACCTTCCCGCAGCTGATGTTCCTAATCCTGTTCTCCTACGCTTTCTTCTACCCCGGCTATACCGGCCTGATAATCACGGTCGGCGCGATCGCGACGCTCGCGGTCTTAATGGTAGCGACGGCCCGCGTCGACTGGGCCGCGAAATTCGGCGCCAAGAAAGGGGATTAAACGCGGCCCGGCGTTTGCCTCGTGGTTCCGATTCTGCTATAATAGGCGTAATGTTAAACGGACCGGAACCGAACGTCACTGCGAAGGAGGCCGTGGCCGACGACGCTGCCGAATGCGCCCAGAACCTGGACGAGGCGCGCGAACAAATCGAAGGGCTCCGCGCTGCCGAGGAGAGGCGGCAGGACTACCTGTTAACGCTGGTCCACGAATTCCGGAACCCGCTGACCGCGCTGGCCGGCGCCGTCGAAATTCTAAAGGGAACGCTCGCCGACCGCGTAAACGCCAAGGAACGAGAGTTTTTCGACGTAGCGGAGGCAAGTCTCGCGCGCCTGCATCAAATGCTCGACGAGATGCTCGAGCTCACCGCGCTCGAAGGCCGCGCCGTAGAACTCCACTACGACCTCGTAGACGTCGCGGCCCTGGCGCGGGACGTCCTCGGGGAATTCGAACCCCGGGCGAAAGTGTACGACGTATCGCTGGCCCCCGTGGAGGTACAAGGAGAGGTCCCCGCCGTCGAGTGCGACCCGGGCTTAATTGCACGCGTAATATCGAACCTGCTCTCGAACGGCGTTAAATACAACCGCCCCGGCGGCGAGGTGACGGTAACGATTGCGCGCGAGGACGCCGGCCTCCGCCTCGCCGTCGCCGACACCGGCGCCGGGATCGCTCCGGAGGATTTCCCGAACCTCTTTTCGCGCTTCTACCGCGCGCCGGAGGTTCGACAAAAGAAAATTATGGGGACCGGCCTCGGCTTGACCGTCGCGAAGCGCATCGTCGAGCTCCACGGCGGCGAAATCACTTTCACCTCGGAACTCGGCGTCGGGTCGACCTTTTCTTTCACCCTCCCCCTCCGTCGGCCGGGGGACGACGAACGCCGTGAAAGCTAAACCGACACCTTCTCCCGTTAGCCGCAGGTCTTTTATCGGCTTGTTGGCCGCGGCCGCGGCTTTCGTCCTCGCGCGCCTTCCGCGCCGCGGCGAGAAGGGCACGCGGACGACGGCGCGTTTTTGGCGCCGCGTGCCGGGCAGCGGTTAGCGCCAGAAAGAATAATCGCGGATAACGGGCCCGGGCCGGGCCCGTTTTATTTTCCCGAGGGGGGCGGCGGCGGCCGCCGCGTATAGGGGAAGAGACCGGCCACTCGGCCCAAAACCTTGTAAGCCAAAGCGACGGGCGTGTAGAGGATTAGCAACATGTCTTCCTTAAACGACCAATGGGTAACGTAGGCGAGATCGGAGGCGAGCTTGTCGGCGAGCACGTTCTCGACGTAGTGTTCGTCGATGTTGACCGGCGAGAGAAGTTCCTCCTCCGCGATGTACCGCAGCTGCGTCGGGCCGGTCATCCCCGGCCGAAATTGGAGTATTAGCCGCTGTTCGAGCGTCAGCGTCGACATGAACCGCGGCAAGTCCGGCCGGGGGCCGACGAAGCTCATATCGCCCCGGAACACGTTGATCAGGTTGGGGAGCTCGTCGAGCTTGGCCCGGCGGAGGAGGCGCCCCAACTGCGTAATGCGCGGGTCGCCGAAACCCGTAATGCCCGGGCCGAGTTTCGGCGCCTCCTGCACCATAGTCCGGAATTTGTAGATCAGAAAGGGCCGGCCGTATTGGCCGATACGCTCCTGACGGAAGAAGACGGGCCCCGGACTCGTTAGCTTTACGGCTAATGCAATCAGGCCGAACAGGGGGCCGAGCACCGTCAGGCCGAAGGCCGCGCCGGCAAGATCGAACCAGCGCTTCACATACTTTCGGCCGAACAGGACGGTGGCCGGTTCCACTGCGTTCGCGGGCGCCACATAATTGATTATAAAGAGGGTACGAGGATAAGTCAATTTTTTCGGCCGCGCCTCCCGCCGCCCTTTCTCGTTGACTCTAAATCGCCAATTTTGATAGAATATTACCGAAGAGGTTGTACTGATGGCCAAGATTACCGTATCCGTGGAAGGCTCCGGCGCCGTGGAGGTGCCGAGCGGAGTCACCCTGCTCGACGTCGCCCGGGCGGCGCAAGTCGAAGACGCCCTGCTCGCCCGTCGCGGCGAGACCCTTGTCGATTTGACGGCCCCCGCCCAGGACGGCGAGACGGTCGCGTTCCTGACCTACGAGGCGGAGGAGGCGCGAGAGGTATTTCGGCACACCGCCTCCCACCTCCTGGCGCACGCGTTGACGGACCTGTACGACGGCGTTAAACTCGCCATCGGCCCCGCGACCGCGGACGGCTTCTACTACGACTTCGACGCGGCGGTTGCGGTCAACGACGACGACTTGCCGCGGTTGGAGGCGCGGATGCGGGAACTCGCGGAGGCGGACCTTCCGGTGGCCCGCGAGGAAGTCGGTAAAGCGGAGGCGCGCAAGTTATTCGCCGGCAACCCCTATAAACTGGAGCTGATCGAGGAAATCCCCGAAGACACCGTCATTCTGTACCGCCAAGGCGATTTCGTCGACCTCTGCCTGGGGCCGCACCTTCCCTCCACCGGCTACGTCAAAGCCTTTAAACTCACCGCCGTAGCGGGAGCCTATTGGCGCGGCGACGAACGGAACGACATGCTCACCCGCGTGTACGGTACCGCCTATCGCGAGGAGGAGGAGCTCGAGCGGCACCTGGCGGCGATTGAGGAGGCGAAGCGGCGCGACCACCGGACGCTCGGCCGCGACCTCAGCATCTTCTCCATCGCCGAGGAGCGCGGCGCCGGCCTGGTATACTGGCACCCGAGCGGCGCCTTCGTCCGCGACCAGATCGAGATCTTCTGGAAGGAGGAACATCACCGGCGAGGGTACCAACTGGTCGCCACGCCCCACATCGCCCGGTCGCGCCTCTTCGAAACCTCGGGGCACTTCCACTACTTCCTCGATAACATGTACACTTTCGAGGTCGACGGCATCCCGTACGTCCTCAAGCCGATGAATTGCCCGATGCACATCGCCATCTACAACTCCCGCGTGCACTCGTACCGGGAACTCCCGATCCGCTACGCCGAACTCGGTACGGTCTACCGGAAGGAACGCTCCGGTACGCTTCACGGCCTGCTGCGCGTCCGCGGTTTCACCCAAGACGACGGCCACATCTTTTGCACGCCCGAACAATTAGTGGACGAATTATGCGGGTGCGTGGACCTCGCCCAATTCCTGCTGCATACTTTCGGCTTCACCTCCTACGACGTCGAGCTATCGGCGCGCGACCCGCAACGGCCCGACGACTACGCCGGAACCGAGGAAGAGTGGATCCGCGCAGAGGAGGCGTTGGCCGAGACCTGCCGGCTTAAGGAACTCGCCTACACCCGGAGAGAGGGGGAGGCGATATTCTACGGGCCTAAAATCGACATCCAAATCTACGACGCGCTGGGCCGGAAATGGCAAGGGCCGACAATACAATTCGACTTCAACCTCCCCCACCGGTTCGGCGTAACCTACGTCGGCGCCGACGGCGCCGAGCACCAGTGCTATATGATCCACCGCGCCCTCTTGGGATCCCTGGAACGATTTTTCGGTACCTTGCTTGAGCACTACGCCGGCGTGTTCCCGCCGTGGCTTGCGCCGGTGCAACTGCGGTTTATCCCGGTTAACCAGGAGGTCCTGCCGTACGCGAAAGACCTGGCCGCCCGATTCCAAGCGGCGGGGTTGCGCGCCGAGGCCGACGCCGCCGACGGAAAATTGGCCGCCAAAATCCGCGCCGGCGAAATGGCCAAAATACCCTACCTCGGCGTGGTAGGGAAAAAAGAACAGGAGGCGGATACGGTCGCTCTTCGCCGCCACGGCGGCGAGGACCTCGGAACCGTCGACGCCGACCGCCTCCAGGAGGCTCTCCAGCGAACCGTAGCCGATAAGTCCGGCACGCTCGAGTTTTAGGTGCGAGGCGCCTAGCCCAAGATGTCCCCTTCCTGTCCCAACTGCGGTCGATCCCTAACTCCGGCCGCAGCCTTTTGCCCCCACTGCGGCGTTAAAGCCGAGGGGCCAGGAGAGTCCGCCGCCGTAGCGGCCGAACTCGGCGGACTAGATTCTCTCGGACCCGCCCTCCCGCCGGACGCCCTGGGCGAAATTACCGAAAAGTTCCTGACCGCGGCCGAGGGCGTCGCCGTCGACTACGATGGGACCGTGACGCGGGAAGACGCAACTACGATAACAATCGCCTTCCCCGAGGGTACCCCTTCCCCCGCCGACCGCGCCGCCGAATGCGCTCTGACCCTCCGCGACGTAACGCGCGACCTCCTCGTCGCGCTCCTCCGTGACGGCCCGGGCGATCTTCACCTGACGACCGGCGTCGACAGCCGGCCGAAAATCCCCGCCGGCGAAGCCGTGGCCTCGCCGCGAGCGGGAGCGAAGCGGCTCCGCACCAAAGCGACCGCGTGGATCATCTTGGCGAGCGAAGCCGTCCGTACCTCCACCTCCGACGAATTCGAGTACGCGACGGTTGGTTTCTATCAAACCCGTACCGGCACTCCCCCCGTTAAAATATACCAACTTCTCGATAAAACTCGAGCCGAGGAGGCGCCGGCGCCGCCCGAACGCGAACCGTACGCCCCTCTCCCCGAACTAGAAAACGCTTTCACCCGCTTTCTCCGCGACGCGCGCTCCGAAGGAAACCGACGCGTGCTATTAGTTACCGGGGAGAGGGGGAGGGGGAAAACAACGGCCCTGGAGCAGGCCGCCCGCCTCGCCTCCGCGGAGGGGTTTCGGGTTTTCAGCGCGACCTGTTATAGCCGGCGGCGATTTTGCCCCCTTGGCGCGTGGGTCCCTATTTGGACCGAAATGTTTGCGGAGGCCGTCGACGGCACCCCCTCTCCGGAAAACGCGGCCGCCGCTCTCGCCCCCTTTGAATCCCACCACAAGATCTGGGGGCCGGTATTCGCCGGCCTGGCGGGCCCTCCGCCCTCGGCCCACCCTTACGTAATGGACGCCGCGCCGGCGTTCCGGCGACGACGAATATTCGAAATCGCAACGCGCTTCCTCCTGGGCCGGGCCTCCGAAGCCGCCACCGCGCTCCTCTTCGACGATTTCGACCGGGCCGACTCGACCTCCCGCGCGCTCCTCGCCCACCTCCTCGCCGCGGAACCGGAAGCGCCGCTGGCCGTAATATTGGCCGTCGCCTCGCCGGACGAGTCGTTGCGCCGCCTCGCGGACGAAGTCGTCGCGGTACCTCCGCTCCCCTCCCCGGCCGCGGCGGCGTTCCAAATCGCCGACGAAAAAACGGGCGCTGCCGGCGTAAGGTTCGCGTTAAGCCAAGGGCGGCCCGATCTCCTTAAAGCGTTGTGGTTGTGGGCGCTCCTTCAACCGGACGCAAAAATCGGCGGCCGCCCCCCCGAAACCTTAACCGACCTCTCGGCCCTCTACAGCCGCTTGCTCCGCGACCTGGAACCCCGCGGCCGGCGCGCTACGGCAGCCGTCGCCGCGCTCGGCCTTCCCCTGCCGCCGGAGGAGCTTTTCCTCCTTGCCGAAGAATCGCTGGGTGAAAGAACGGCCGATCAGGAGGCGTGGCTGACCAAGCTGGAGGAACTGCGGTTGCTCCGCTCTCCTCTCGGCGAGAGCGAGGGAACGCAAGCCGTTCCGCCCCATCTGGTCGCCGCCGTCCTGAGCGTTACGGCCCCTTCAGAGGAGGGGCGCGCGGCGGCCGCAGGCGGCGCGGCAGCCTTTCTCGCGGCGCAACGTCCGGCGGAACTGTCGGCACGGCTGACGCTCGAAATCGAAGCTGGCCGGTACGTCGCGGCCTTTGAGCTGGCCCACGAAAACGCCCGCCGGGCGCGGTGGTTCGGCGCCCCCCACGACGCGGTAGCGCAACTGACGGCGATAATCCAGGAACTGGAACGAGGTCCCGCCGGCCGCGTCGCCCGGGGCCGATTACCGGAGCTCCTTTTCGCCCGCGCGGAAGCCTTCCAAGAAGCCGGCCTGGTGGCCGCGGCGTTAAACGACCTTGAACACATCGCCTCCCTGGAGGGAGAACTGACGGCGCGACAACTCTATACGCAGGGGCAAGTTTATCAGCACCGCAATTATTACGACGAAGCGGAAAACGCTTACCTGGCGGCGATTCAGGCCTCGGCGCGGGGAGGAGACGAATCCCTTCTCGCGGAAGTGGAAGTCGCTTTGGCCCGGCTCCTCCTCCGCCGGGGCGAAATCGACAAAGCCGCATATGAACTAGAGAAATCGTTGAAAGCACGCCGGCCGGAAGCGGCCGGGGCGTACGGCCTGCTGGCCGATTTAAACTACCGCCGGGGCCGAATTACGGCCGCAGCCAAAGCCGCCCACCATTGCCTCGCGCGGGTGGACCGCGAGGCGGCCCCAGTCACCGTCGCCACCTCGGCCCTGGCGTGCGCGCCCATAATCTTCGAAAACGGCGCCGTGGCCCACGCGCGGAAGTTATTACACGACGCGCAACAAACGTTCGAGGTGCTCGGCGACCCGGGGCGGCAATGCGAGGCGAAGTTGTTGGAGACGGAAATCGGCCTCTTGACGGAGAGCTTGGAGGCGACGGATTCTAACGTGAAGGACCTCCTGCGCCGGTCGGAACCCTACAAGAGCGACGAGTGTGTGGCCTCCGCCTCTGTGGCCGGGGCCGTCGCCGCGGTCTTCCGGGGCGAGCGAACGCAGTACCGCCACTATATGAACAAGGCCCGCGAGACCGCCGCCGGCGCGACGGAACCCACCGCGAGTAAAGTCCGCTTCGCGGAGGCGATCGAAGCGTACTACGCGGCGCGGGACTACGTCGCCTCTCTCGCCCTCGCCGAAGAGGCGGCGGCCGAACTAGAGACCGCCGGCAGCCTCTACTTCGGCGAGGCCGTAGCCTTGGCCGCGGCCGCGGCGATGGCGCGCGACGACGACGAGACGGCCCGCGCCCTCCTAAACCGCGCCGACCTCACCCGCCGCGCCCAAGAATCGAAGCTTTTCGCAGCCGAGTATCATTACGTCACAGGCGTATGGTTCGCCCGAACCGGGGACCGCGAACGCGCCCTCCAGTATTCGCGCGCCGCGGCGGCCGCCGCCCGCGAAACGGGCCTGTGGCGTATAACCGGCGAAAACTACCTTAGCTTGGCCTCCCTCGCCTCCGGCCCGGAGCGGGAAGAATACTCGCGCCGGGCCCAGTGGACTTTCGAACACCAGGGCGCGACCTTCCTCGCCGAACGGGCGCGCGAATTGGCGACGACCTTCCCGCCGGCCGGGTAAAAAAACCTTGACTTGCTGGGTTTTTTATACTTTAATCTAAAAAGTAAGTACGGGCTCTTTAAACCCAAGCCGGAGCGCCTTTTCCGGTTACCCGAGGCGTAGGTGGAGGTAATACTCACCTGACGCGGGGTGAGGTTATATGCCGGGCACGGAACTCGTATTATTCGAAGAAGATTATACGACGATTAACGAGATCCTCGCGACTCTCGTCCGCGAAACCAACTCCAAATTCGCCCTCCTCGTCGATCGTTCCGGCCAGCTCATTTCTAGCCAAGGCGACACCGAGAATATGGACTCGCTGTCCTTCGCCTCCCTCTCGGCCGGCAACTACGCTGCGACCAGCGAACTGGCAAAGATTTTGGGTCAGGAGGAGTTCTCGGTCCTTTTCCACCAGGGAACCAACGAATCGATCCACCTCTCCATCGTCGCGAAGCGGATTATCCTGGTGGTGGTCTTCGATAACAAGACGACGTTGGGGCTCGTGCGGCTCCGCGTTAAAAAAGCGGTCGAGGAGCTTTCGGCCATATTCAACCGTATTTTCCAGAAGGTGGCGGAACGCGGGGCCGAGGCGCCCTCCCCGTTGGGCGACACGTTCTCGAGCGTCGCCGAAAGCGAAATCGATAACCTCTTCAAGGATTAACCCGTACTAAGTCGGCAGCCGGGGGACCTGGTATGTCGCTCATCAATTACTCCTCACGCGAAATAAACTGCAAGATCGTGTACTACGGGTGCGGCTTGTGCGGCAAGACCACCAACCTGTTGTACATCCACGAAAAACTCCCCCACGACATCAAGGGGAAAATGGTCTCGCTAGCCACGGATACGGACCGAACGCTCTTTTTCGACTTTCTCCCGCTCGAGCTCGGAACAGTTAACGGCTTTAAAACGCGGTTTCACCTCTATACGGTTCCGGGGCAGGTACACTACGACGCCTCCCGCAAGCTCATTCTCAAAGGGGTTGACGGCATCGTCTTCGTGGTCGACTCCCAGCGCAACCGCTTCGACGAGAATATCGAATCTTTCGAGAATATGCTAAAGAATTTGCAGTTGCAGGGTTACCGGCTCGAAAATATCCCGTATATAATCCAATACAATAAACGAGATCTACCGAACTGCTCCCCGGTGGAACAGTTGGAAGCGGCGCTCAACAAAGACGGCGTCCCGTGCTTCGAGTCCATCGCCACGACCGGGATCGGCGTCTTCGATTCGCTTCGCGCAATATCGAAATTAGTAATCGCGCATCTCTCGCGGCAGACGGCGCGTTAAAAAGCCGCCGGCGGTGCAGCGAACGGCCAACGGCGGGAGTGCTGTTTGGACCCGCCGGTTTTCAATCCGCGAAATGGGATTAGACGGTAATCTAGAGGATTTCCCGCTCGCCGACGTTCTCCAGCTCATCAACATGGGCTCGCGGACGGGTTTGCTCGCGATTACCGATAAGGATAATACCGCGCGGATTTGGTTCGAGCGCGGCCAAGCGGTCCACGCGGAGGTCGGCGAGCAAGAGGGCGAGAAGGCCGTTTACGAAACCTTCAACTGGCGCGAAGGCCGTTTTACGTTCGACACCGACGCCAAAACCGAACGCCGCAGCATCGACCTCGATTGCCAAAACCTCATCATGGAGGCCGTCCGGCGCCTCGACGAGTGGACCAAACTCCGTAAAGTCATCCCCAGCTCGGACTACGTCGTCGCGTTCGCGGCCGGCCCGGGCGAAAAAGCCGGCAACATCACCCTCCAAGCCCACGAGTGGAAAGTCTTATCCCTGGTCAACGGCGAATTGCGCCTCGCGGAGCTGGCCGAAAAAACCGGGTTCTCCGAACTCAAAACGACCCAAATCGTCTTCACGCTAATCGAATCGGGCTTGCTGGAAGTCCACCCCTCGGGCGCCAAGCCCGCCGCCCCGCCCGGCGAGGAAGAACCGCACGTTAAAAGCCTCCGCGAATTCCTTAAAGGCGTAGAACAACCGGCCGAAATTCGGGAAACTACCGCCACCGTCTCGGCCGCCAAAACCAACGTCGGCGTCCTGGCGTTGTTCATCAATACCCTCCTCGATAATTTCGAAAATCCCAACGGCCTCTACAACGCCGTTAAACAAGAACGTCCCTTGCGCGAACGCATCGCGGAGCAGGCCGAGCGCTATCCCCAAGTCGAGATTATAAAATTCGCCGACGACCGGGTGGACATCGAACGACTCGACCAGGATATCGAAACCCTAGACGATCTCGGCAAAAAAAATCTCATCGTAGCGCTGGCCGAGGTCAAAGAACAGATTTTCCACACCGCCGAGGCCCAATCGAACAAGATCGCCGCCTCCCGACGCCACAATAAAGTACTGGAGCAGCTTTTCGGTACCAACGGCACGCCCCAAGACCTCGGCTTGGGCAGCATTCTGGAACGGAAGACGCAATAACCGCGGGTACTTGCGCACCCTCCCGTTCTTCCGCCCGCAAGGGCGATTTTTAATAAGCCGTCTCTCGGCTATGGCCAAACCGCGCCTCAACCCGTCCCAAGAAAAAGTCGTTACGGCGCCGCCGGGGCCGATGGTCGTCATCGCCGGCGCGGGTTCCGGGAAAACGCGAGTCATTACCGAACGAGTGCTCCACCTCCTCGCGCACCGCGCCGTCCCGCCGGCCCACCTCCTCGCCGTCACGTTCACGAACAAGGCCGCGCAGGAGATGCAGCGCCGCCTCGCCGCCGGCCTGGGGTACCGTCCGGCCCTGTGGGTCGGCACCTTCCACGCGACGGCCTCCCGGATCCTGCGGGAGGAGGCCGGCCACGCCGCGGGCCGCGTCGACCGCAACTTCGTCATCTTCGACCAGGCCGATACCGAAGCCGCCCTCAAAAAGATCGCCGAGGCCTGGTCCCTCCCCGCCGAGCAATTCCACCACAAACGTCTCGCCGCGGCCATCGAGGCCGCCAAACGCGAACTCGTTACCGCCGCGGACTACCCCCGCTCCGACGGCTACCGCGAAACCGTCGCCGACGTGTACGCCGCCTACCAGGAAATCCTCCGGGCCAACAACGCCTACGACTTCGGCGACCTATTGCTGGAGCTCGTGCTCCTGTTCCGTCGCGCCCCCCAAGTTCTGGCGCGGTGGCAAGACCGCTTCCGGCATATCCTGGTCGACGAGTACCAGGATACGAACTACGCCCAATACGAGATCCTACGGCTGCTGGGCCAGAAACGCCGCCACCTCTGTGTCGTCGGCGACCCCGACCAGTCGATCTACCGGTGGCGGGGCGCGGACATCGCCAACTTCAAACGGTTCGCCGAGGATTTCCCGGAGGCGGAGTTCTATACCCTCGAGCAAAACTACCGCTCCCACCAAGCAGTCCTCGACGCCGCCAACGCCCTCATCCGCTTCAATACCCAGAGCCGGTACGCCAAAGACCTGTGGAGCGACCGCCCCGCCGAGACCACCCCGGCCGTCATGCGGTGCTACGACGAACGCCACGAGGCGTTGCGGGTCGCGGTGGCCGTGGAGGAGGCCCGCGCGAACTACGGCCTGGCGTATCGCGACTGCGCCGTACTCTACCGCGTCAACGCGCAATCGCGGGTGTTCGAGGAGGTCTTGGCGCGCGCGGGCGTGCCGTTCCAAATCGTCGGCGGGACGCGGTTCTACGAACGCCGTGAGGTAAAGGACGCGCTCGCCTACCTGCGCCTAATCCACAACCCGCAGGAGGCAGTCTCGTTCGGCCGCGTCGTCAACGTGCCGCCGCGAGGCGTCGGCGCGGCCTCCCTAAATATCCTGGAGGAAAACCGCCGCGGCCGCGCGCCGCTCGAGGCCGCCGCGGACGAAGAGGTTCTCGCGCTTCTGCCGGCGCGCGCGGCCGCCGGCCTCCGCCGCTTCACCTCGCTTATCGCCGAGCTTGCGCGGGAAGCGGAGACCGCGCCGCCGAGCGTTACCTTGGCCGCGGCCGTCGAAAAAAGCGGCTACCTGGCCTGGCTCGCCGAAAGCAAGGACGTCAAAGGCGAGGCGCGCGCCGAAAACGTCCGGGAATTGATAACCGCCGCCGCCGAATACGAGGATGAACGCGCGGAGGCGACGCTGGCCGAGTTCCTGGAGTCCGTCGCGCTGGTTAGCGACATCGACTCTTACGATGCCGACGCCGACCGCGTATCGCTAATGACCCTCCATACCGCCAAGGGATTGGAGTTCCCCGCCGTTTTTCTGGTCGGAGTGGAGGAGTACCTCCTCCCTCATGCGAATTCCATGGGGGAGGCGGCCGAATTGGAGGAGGAACGCCGCTTGTGTTACGTCGGCGTAACCCGCGCCCAAGACCTGCTATTCCTCTCCTTCGCCGAGACGCGCAACGTCGCGGGTTCCCTGGAGGCCCGCTCGCCGTCGCGGTTCCTCGCCGAAATGGGCGAGGCCAACGTCGCCGAGCTCGAGCCCTTGGACGTGGACGACGTCGTTACGTACGAACCGTGGGGCCGCCGCGGCGGATCCACGTTGTATTAGGAGCTGCGCATGACTCCCGCCGAGAAGAGATCCGACGTCATTAGACGCATGGTCCGCGAGGCCTATCTGGCCTTATCGCCCGCCGAGGAAGAGCAACTCGCCCGCGACGTCGTCGGCCTCTTGGAGAACGTCGACCTCCTGGCGGCGTTGGAGGTGGAGGCCAAACCCCCGCCTTCGGCCGTGGAACCCGCGGACCTCCGGGCCGACGAGGTGACGCCGTCGCTCGCGCTCGAAGACGCCCTCCGCAACGCCCCCGCCGCCCACGACGACTTCGTTTCGGTCCCGAAAGTCCTCTCCCCCCCGGAGAAAGAGGAGGCCGAATGAGCCGCCCCCTCCCGCTACTCGCCGCCACGACCCTCGCCCTTAGCCTGGCCGCGTGTACCACGCCGGAAAAGGAGCCCGCCTCCGCCGAGACCGCCTCCACGGTCGAAGCCCCGCCCACTATCGAAACGCTCGCCGCGCCGCGGGCAAACGTCGACCTCCGGTGGGAGGAGTGGGCGCCGGTCGGCGTCGCCTCCGCCCGCCTCGACTGGCCCGCCGGCGCCGCCTGGGCCCAGGGAAAGTTGTACCTGGTGGGGACGCGGAAGTTGCGGGCCCCCGGCGTCGGCCGCGGCCCTCGGGCCGAAATCGTCCTCACGAACCTCTCGCCGCGCGGCGCGGAGGAAGTGGCGGACTTCCCCAGCCGATTCGCCGAACGGGCGGAAGCCGCGTTGGCGGCCTCCCCCGACAACCGCCTCTGGCTAGTCGGGGGGAACTACACGCCGCCGCCGATCAATCTCGCGCCGGAGGGCCGCCTCGACTATACCGAGCTGGGCACGCCCGTCGGCGAGGTGTACGCCTGGTCGCCGGGCGCGGATGACCTCAAGCTGGAGACCTTTCTCCCCGTTCCCCGCGGCGAGGCGGCCGCCTTCTTCTACGGCGGCGATCTGTACGTCGTAGCCGGCCTCTACGACGCGGCGAATCCCGACGACGTCAACAACCTCCAGGTCCACAAGTACGAACCGGCGGAGGGGCTGTGGACGAAATATCACGACCTCCCCGTCCCGTTGGCGGGGCCGGCGGCGGCCGTCGCCCGCGGCGGCCTGTACGTTATCGGCGGTAAACAACTCAAACCGGCGTTTATCTCCAACGCCGTCTTCCGTTACGACTTGGAAGTCTTCAAATGGCAGCGGCTCCCCTCCGCGCCGGCGCCGCGGATGGGGGCCCGGGCGTACGTCGTGGGCGGCCACCTCTACCTCCTCGGCGGGTGCGAGGCAGAGGGGTTGGGGACGCCCGCGCGGATGGGCCTTAAAACGTACCGCCTCGACGTCGAGGCCAACCGGTGGGAGGAACTCGCGACGCCGCTACCCGAAGGTACCACGCTGACCGCGTACGACGGCTCCTATTTTTACGTGGTCGGCGTCGAAAAGACCTACCGCGGCCGGCTGGTCAAAGCGCCGTAGCCCGTTGCGCCTAAACCATGGAAATAGTTAATCTGACCGCAACCGAAATCGCCGCGAAAGTCCGCGGCCGCGAGTTGACGGCCGCCGAGGTCCGCGCCGCCTTTCGGGACCGCGTGGCAGCGCTGGACGGCGACGTGGGCGCGTTCCTGGTGCTAAATGACCGCGACGACGGCGGTGCACAGGAGGGCCCGCTGGCAGGGGTGCCGATCGCCGTCAAAGACAACCTCTGCACGGATTGGCTACCCACCACGGCCGGCTCGCGCGTAATCGAGAACTACCGGCCACCGTACAACGCCACCGTAGTGGATCGCCTGCTACGCGCCGGCGCGTACGTCCTCGGGAAGACGAACCTGGACGAATTCGGGATGGGTTCCTCCACCGAGTATTCGGCGTTCTTTCCGACGAAAAACCCACGGGACTTGACGAAAGTCCCGGGCGGCTCGAGTGGCGGCTCCGCCGCGGCCGTCTGCGCCGGCTTCGCGCCGGTGGCGCTCGGTACGGACACGGGTGGATCTGTCCGCCAACCGGCGGCGATGTGCGGCGTCGTCGGCCTCAAGCCGACGTACGGCCGCGTGTCCCGCTACGGCCTAATATCCTTCGCCCCCTCCTTCGACCAAATCGGCCCGTTGGGACGCTCGGTGGCCGACGTCGCGCTGGTCGCGCAGGTTATAGCGGGAGAAGACCCGCGGGAAGCTACCTCCGGCGCCGAGGCGGTACCCGACTACGTCGCGGCACTGGGCCAAGCCCCCGGCCCGCTTCGGATCGGCGTTATCGAGGAATTTTTCGGGACGGGCGAGATTCCCGACCCGGCCGCGTACCGCGAGACGCTATCCCACACGTTCGGGAAAAAAGTCCCCGCCGAGACCGTCGAAACGATCATCGCCCAAACCTCCGTCTTCTTCGAGGAGGGAGCGATCGAGCCCGGAACGCGGCAAGCCCTGGACGGCGCGCTCGCGGCGCTACGCGACCTGGGCCATACGGTCGAACCGATCGGCATCCCGAGCGCCGCTTGGGCGTTACCCACTTATTACGTCGCGGTGTGCGCCGAGACGTACTCCAATCTCGCCCGCTTCCAAGCGGTGCTCTTCGGCCCGCGGGCGGAACCGTACGACGGCCCGTCCGAAATGGTGGCGCGCGCGCGGGCCCGGGGATTCGGCGCGGAGGTCAAACGGCGGCTCGTTGCCGGCGCCTACGTCCTGTCCGTCGGGTACCGCGACGCGTACTACGGCAAAGCCCAGACCATCCGGCAACACCTCCGCCACCGCTTCGCGCAGGTGCTGGAGGATTACGACTTCCTCCTCTCGCCCGTCTCGCCGTTCACGGCGTTCGAGTTGAATACGCGGAACCTCGACCCCCAACTGATGTACTTGGCCGACATATTTTCGAGTTTGCCCAACCTCGTCGGCTTTCCGGCGTTGACGCTTCCCTGCGGCTTCGACGAGAAAGGCCTTCCCGTCGGCCTGCATCTCCTCGCGCGGCCGTGGGCGGAGGACCGCCTTCTGGCGTTCGCCCACCAACTCGAGGCCGCCCTGGACCTGCCGCGCGACGTCGTAACGCCGCGGCCGCCGGCGTAACGGCACCTCTCCAGGCGGGGATCATAAAAGGTTGACACCCCGCCTCGCTCAACCCTATAATGCGCCGTCGCCGCGGCCGCCGTCGCGGCCGCGCCGCCCGCCTCGATGAAACCGCCCAAATTCCATACCCGCGCCGCGCGAGGCACGGCCCCGATCGACGAAAAGACCGGGGCCTTGTCGGTCCCCATCGTCCAGACCGCCTCCTTCACGCTGGAGCCCGGCGCCGCCGGCCGCGCGGTAGTCGCCGGCGAGGCGGAGGGTTATTTCTACGGCCGCTTCGCCAATCCCACGACCGCCGTTTTCGAAAGGGACGTCGCAGCGCTGGAGGGTGCCGAAGCCGCGCTGGCGTTCACCTCCGGGATGGCGGCCATCTCCACCACCGTCCTGGCGCACGTGGGCGCGGGAGACCACCTGGTTACCCAACGGCAACTCTACGGCGGGACGGCCATCTTCTTCGCGGAACAGCTCCCCCGCCTGGGCGTGGAGTTAACGTATCTCGAAGAACCGGAGGCGGAGACGGTCGCGGCGGCGATCCGGCCCCAGACCAAGCTGGTCTACCTGGAAACGCCCTCCAACCCGCTGCTGCGCCTCGTTGACATCGAGGCGACGTCGCGGGCCGCGGCTGCGGCGGGCGTCCCCGTCATCTTCGACAATACGTTCGCGACGCCCTACCTGCAGCGGCCGCTCGAACTCGGCGCCACCTACACCGTGCACTCCGCGACGAAATACTTCGGCGGCCACGACGTTATCGGCGGCGTCTTAACGGGGCCGGCCGACCGCCTCCACCGAATCCGGAATACGCTGTACAAAGACCTGGGCGTGGCGCCCGCACCGGCGGTATCGTACCACCTCCTCCGGGGCTTAAAAACGATGCCGCTGCGCATGGACCGCCACTGCGCCAACGCGCAAGCTATGGCCGAGTTCCTGGCGGCCCACGATAAAGTGAAAACGGTATACTATCCGGGGCTCCCCCAGCATCCCGGGCACGAACTCGCGCGGCGCCAGATGTCCCAATTCGGTGGGATCCTCGCGTTCGAACTTGCCGACGGCGAGGCCGCGCGGCGCTTCGTGGAGGCGCTCGAGCTATGCGTCTTCGCGGTTAGCCTGGGGGACGCGCTAACGCTGGTCCAACACCCGCCGGGAATGACACACGGCGTATTCGAGGCCGAAAAGGAGGCGGGGGCGGGGATGGGCCCGGGCTTTATCCGACTCTCGGCCGGATTGGAAGACGCCGACGACATAATCGCCGATTTGGCGCAAGCTCTAGACCGCACGTAACGCACAAAGCGAGGTTGAGTATGCAACGGATATTGACGACGGTCGCCCTCGGCGGGGTGCTGGCCCTCGGCGCCGGGTGCATTTCGTACGAAGTTAACCTCTCGTTGGAAAAAGACGGCTCGGGTACCGTCGTAGTCGATACCTGGGTCGACTATCTCGGCGAGGAGGAGGGCGACCAGGAAGTCGCCGAAGCGCCTGAGATTAGCGAAGAGATGGGTCCCGCGTTCGCCGAGCTGGAAGGCGTAACCGTCGAGGAGAACTGGGCCAGAACGGAAGGCGAGGGCGATGACCGCCGCGAACATACGCACCTCCTCCTGGCGTTCGAGGACGTGGAAATCCTTAGCGGCCAGGGCATCTTCGAAAATCAAGACTTGACGTTTGAGAAGAAAGGGAAGGAATACGTCTTCACCCACGAGATCCGTAACGTCCGCGAACAACCCGCCGCGGAAACGGCCGAGGAAAGCTCGGAGGAAAACGAGGAATTGGCCCGGGCGCTGTTCGAGGGTTACACTTTTACGTATACGGTAGTTATGCCCGGCGACGTCACCGACACCAACGGGATCGTGGCCGACGACGGCCGGACGGTTACGTGGGAGTGGCCCCTCTACGACTTCGCGCAACAAGAGGAAATCGTCATGACGGCTACTTCTCGGTAAGCCGCCCTTACCCGGCCGAAAATAATGTTGACAGGCCTAGGGCTTATTGTTAGAATGCGTTACTTTATGGCGGCCGGTGAGGTCCGCAAACTGGCCGCGCAAGGGTAAGCGAAACGCACTTAAACCCGCTTTTATACTTAGGAGGAATTCTTTATGCGGTCGAAAATTTTTGGGGTAGCCGCCTTGGCCGTGGGCCTTATCGTAGTGGCCGGCTGCATTAACTACGATCAAGACCTCACGCTCAACCCGGACGGCTCCGGCACGGTAATGATCCGCTACGACAGCGCGGCCCAAAAACCGGGCGGCGAGAAAGCGGATATGGCGGCCGACGTCCCGATGCTCGCCTTCACCGAAGAGGCCATCACGGCTGAATACGATGGCTCGGGCGCAACGGTCCGCGATATCGTCGTCGGCGTCCTGGAAGGCAGCGAGGAAACGCCCGAGGCGACCTACTACCTCGACTTCGGCAACGTCACCGACCTTAACGGATACGGCGTATTCGCGATCGAAGGCGACAAGTTGAAGCAAACGTTCACGCTCGCAACCGAAGGCGAGAATACCG
Source organism: Candidatus Coatesiibacteriota bacterium (assembly GCA_020356085.1). Taxonomy (GTDB): domain Bacteria; phylum RBG-13-66-14; class B26-G2; order WVWN01; family WVWN01; genus WVWN01. The sequence continues at coordinate 1,175,926 of CP070633.1, forward strand.
TCTTCACGGACCTCGTCCAGTTCAAAATGGAGGTCGAGGACCCCGAACAGCTCTCGAGCTACGAATTCAACTACACGCTGAACTGCCCGGGCGAAGTCGTCGAGACCAACGGTACGGTCGCGGGCAATACGATCACCTGGAATTACACGCTCGACAAATTGATCAATAACGACATCGAGATGACCGCCACCTACAAGGGCGGCGAGGCCGCCGGCGGCAGCAAAATCGCCGTCATTATCGGCATTATCCTGTGCGTAGTCATTCTCATCGTCGTCATTATCGTCATCATCGTCCTGCTTACCAAGAAGAAGAAGAAACCGGCCGCGGGAGCGACCCCGCCCCCGGCGGAGCCGACCGAACCGACCGGCGGCGCCGCGTAAAGCGACACGGACGGTAATGAAACCTACGGGCGGCCCTACCCGGGCCGCCCTTTGCGCTCCGCCCCGGCGGTTTCCCCTAAACCACCGGGGCCCCTCCTTCCAGCGTTATGGCAAATCAAAGCCAAGTAATCGAACGGTTAATAAACGAGTTAACGAAGATGCCCGGTGTCGGCCGGAAGACCGCCCAGCGGCTAACGTTTTTCCTCCTCACCGCGCCCGACGACTACGTCGTGCGCCTCGCGGCGTTGTTGCAAGAGGTCAACGAGCACGTGAAGCCGTGCCGGGAATGCGGCAACCTCACGGAGTCGGACCTGTGCCCCGTCTGCGCGGACGACACGCGCAACCGCCGCCTGCTCTGCGTCGTCGAGGAACCGGCGGACATCCCGCTCGTCGAACGGACCGGCGAATTCAGTGGCCTGTACCACGTCTTGATGGGCGTCATTTCGCCGCTGGACGGCATCGGGCCCGACCAGCTCCGCCTGGCGGAACTCGTCCGCCGGGCCCGGGAGGGGGACGTCGTCGAGGTAATTGTGGCCACCGACCCCGACGTCGAAGGCGACGCCACGGCATACTATATCGCGAAACTCCTAACGCCGCTCGGCGTAAAGGTAACGCGGATCGCGCGCGGCCTCCCGGTGGGCGGCGACCTCGACTTCGCCGACGAGGTGACGTTGGCGAAAGCGATCGCCGGCCGCCACCTCCTGGAGGGATAGCGCCACGTTGCCGGGGACAGGAAAACCGGGCCCTCGCGGGCCCGGTTTATTTACGTACGCCGTTTAGACGCCGTTAATGGAACAAAGTCTTTACGCGTCCCAGAGAGGCCGGCTCCACACCCACCCCCTGGATATCGATTTTCCACAACCACCCGTTATCCGCGAGCGTGCTAAGCCAGAGATAGGTCCCGTCGAACGTCGCCCCCCGAGGGTCGTCGGCCGGCGGCGTAACCGCGGCGACCAGCGTGCCCTTGGCAACGCTTAACGCGACGATCCGGGTGCGTTCTCCGATCCGGTCGTACTCCGGCGCCCAGAGGTATCGGCCGTCCCACGCGAGGTCGTATAAAACGTAATAGGAGATGAAAGACCGGATTACTTTGCCGTCGAAGCGCATCTGATAGAAGCGGTACGCCCACGTGCCGCCGTCCTGCGTACCCCATAAATGTAAGCCGGACCACGCCAGGCCGCGGGCTACGTTCCATCCGGGCTTGAACGAGGAAACGACGCTGCCGCCCCACTCGAAACGGTAAATGCGGTTTTCCTCGTTATTCCCCGCCCAGAACCAGCGGCCGTCGTGGGCCAGCCCCCCCGTCTCTTTCCCGGTGGCGGCGAAGACGAACGACCCAACGGCATTGCCGGTGCGGGGATTTATTTTCCAAATCCGGTAGGGGCTCGTATTGCAGTAGCAGTACAGTTGGCCGTCCGCCCACGCCAAAGCCATCGGTTCGGCGGCGGGGGCGCGAAAGGAGGCGACGACGTCGCCGAAGGCCCCGCTCGCCGGCGAAGCGAGCATCCCCACCGCGCTCAAGCCGAGCAACCACATCCAGGACTTACGTTTCTTCATAAACAACACCTCGTGTTTAATATGTAACGGATAGACTATAAAGGTTTCAGCGGGGATAGTCAACCGAAAAGGCCGCCGGCGGCTCGGCCCCCGAACGGCCGAGCCGCCGCGTCTCCGCCAGCGGCTAATCACTGAAAAATCCCCCCGCCGGCAGGTTCTTATGCTATACTGGGTTTTGTTTAACGCGATCGTGAAAAACGGAACGAACCCCGACTTTACGTAATCGAGGTGATAAAAATTGCCGGACGACGTTTTAGAAATCCGGTGGCACGGCCGGGGCGGCCAAGGCGTTAAGACGGCGGCGATGCTCTTTGCCGAGGCGGCGTTCGAAGGGGGAAAGTTTATCCAGGGTTTCTCGGACTACGGCCCCGAACGGTCCGGCGCCCCCATCCAGGGTTTCACCCGGGTAAGCGATAAACCCATAACCCTCCACAACTTCATTACCGAGCCAGACGTCGTCGTTATCCTCGACCCTACGCTGCTGGGGACGGTACCCGTCGCCGAAGGGCTCCGGCCGGGAGGCAAGGTACTGGTCAATAGTTCGCGCGACCCGGCGGAAGTCGCCGCCGTTCTGGGCGTCGACGCGAGCCAGGTTTACGTCGTGGACGCGAAGACGATATCGCTGGAGGTTATGGGTAGGGACATGCCGAACTCGCCGATGATCGGCGCTCTGGTCAAGGTCCTCGGGACGGTCGAACTCCCCTGGGTTAACGAAACTTTCGAGAAAAAATTCGGCGCGAAGTCGAAAACGGTAGTGGAAACCAACGTCGCGGCCATTAAACGGGCGTACGACGAAGTCCGCGGAACGTCGAAGTAGCGCCGGGAGGCAATCGCCCCATGGAAAAGAAGAAAGGTTGGAAAGAAATCCCCCTCGGCGGCTTAATCACGGAGGCGGGCAACGCCGAAGAATACGATACCGGGTCTTGGAGAACGTTCAAGCCGGTATTAGACGCCGAGGCGTGCAATAACTGCCTGTTGTGTTGGATCTTCTGTCCCGATACCTCCGTCCTGGTGGAGAACGAAGAAGTCAAGGGGTTCGACTACAAGCACTGCAAAGGGTGCGGCATTTGCGCCGCCGAATGTCCCAAGAACGCCATCGAAATGGTTTTAGACGAAGAGGAGTAGACGTCTCATGGCCGGACCTTCGGTACAATCCCTCAAGCTCCCGCTGACGGGCAACGACGCCGCGGCCTACGCCATGAAGCAAGTCAACCCCGACGTCGTGGCCGCTTACCCCATCACGCCCCAAACGGAGCTTATGCAAACCTTCGCGGAATACGTCCACGACGGCGAGGTGGATACCGAGCTCATCACCGCCGAGAGCGAGCACTCGGCGATGAGCGCGTGCGTCGGCGCCGCGGCCGCGGGAGCCCGCACCATGACGGCGACCTCCGCGAACGGCTTCGCGTTAATGTGGGAGGTGCTCTATATCGCAGCTTCGCTCCGCCTCCCTATTACGATGACCGTCGTCAATCGCGCGCTCTCCGGCCCCATCAACATCCACTGCGACCACTCCGATTCGATGGGGGCCCGCGATGCCGGGTGGATTCAGCTCTACGCCGAAAACCCCCAGGAGGCGTACGACCTCTTGCTCGTCGCGCTGAAGGCCGCGGAAAACCACGACGTCCTCCTGCCGGCGATGGTCATGTACGACGGCTTCATTATCAGCCATACGATGGAAGTCGTGGAGACGCTCCCCGACGAAGCCGTACGAGAGTTCGTCGGCCCGTACAAACCGGCCTACGCCATGCTGCTGGATAAAAAGCCGTTCACCGTGGGCCCGTTGGACTTCCACGATTACTATTTCGAGCACAAACGCCAGGAGATCGAGGGCATGCTCCACGCGCCAGCGGCGCTGGCCGCGTCGGCGGCCGAGTTCGAGGGCTTGACCGGCCGCTCCTACGGCCCCCTCGAAACCTACCGCGCCGACGACGCGGAGGTTATCATGGTCGCGCTCGGGTCCACCGCCGGCACGGCCCGGTACGCCGTCGACGCCTTACGGGAGCAAGGCCACGCCGTCGGCCTGATGAAACTGCGGACGTTCCGGCCCTTCCCCGCCGCCGAAATCGCCGCGGCGCTCGGCGGCGCCAAGTGCGTGGTAGTCTGCGACCGCGTCGTTTCCTTCGGCGCGTTCGGGTCACCGACGTTCGCGGAGGTCCGCAGCGCGTTGTACGAAGTCCCCGAACGGCCGCTGGTGATAAACTACATCTACGGCCTCGGCGGCCGCGACACCGGCCCGGACCTCCTGGAACAAGCCTTCGAGGAAGGTCTCCGCGTGGCCTCCACCGGCGAGATAAAAGAACACGTCGGCTATCTGGGAGTACGCTAGCGACCCCGGCCCGACTAAGGAGTCCCTAGATGACTACGCTGAAAGAACTATCGCATCGCGAGGAACGGTTCACGGGCGGCCACCGCTTGTGCGCCGGTTGCGGCGCGGCCATCGTCGCCCGCCAGGTGCTGCTGGCCGCGGACGGGCCGGTCGTTATCGGCAACGCGACGGGGTGCTTGGAGGTCGCGACGACGCTGTACCCCTACAGCTCATGGAAAGTACCCTGGATCCACAACGCCTTTGAAAACGTGGCGGCCACCATTTCCGGCGTCGAAACGGCCTACCGGGCCTTCCAAGAAAAGGGCCGCCTCGCCGAAAAGTGGCATTTTATCGCGTTCGGGGGCGACGGCGGAACCTACGACATCGGCCTCCAAGCCCTCTCCGGCGCGCTGGAACGCGGCCACCGTATGCTCTACATTTGTTACGACAACCAGGCCTACATGAACACGGGCATTCAACGCTCCGGCGCCACGCCCAAAGGGGCCTCCACCACGACCGCCCCCGCCGGTAAAGTCATCCCCGGGAAGCTGCAGCCGCGCAAAGACCTTACCGCCATCGTCGCCGCCCACCATATCCCGTACGTGGCGCAAGCCGCTCCCCACAACTTCATGGATCTCACGCGTAAAGTCGAAAAAGCCCTCGCCGTCGACGGCCCCTCCTTCCTCAACATCCTCGCGCCGTGCCACCGCGGCTGGCGTTACCCCCCGGAGGACACGCTTAAAGTCACGCGGGTCGCGGCGAATACATGTTTCTGGCCGCTCTACGAAATAGTCAACGGCGAATATAAACTCAACTACAAACCGCGAAAAAAGCTCCCGATTGAGGATTGGCTGACGTTCCAAGGGCGCTACGCCCACCTCTTCGAGGGCGACGGCGAACCGGAGTTGGTGGCCGAGATCCAGGCCGACGTCGACCGCGCGTGGGAGGACTTGCTGATCCGCTGCGGCGAACTCCCGCCGCGCGAATGCCGCGACGAAAAGAAAAAGTAACTGCCGCGTTTTGCGGAAGAAGAAAGCCGCCCTCCCGGGCGGCTTTTTCGCAACTAGCGCGGCCGCGGGTGTTTATCAGGGGGATGGAGTATTCCGGTTTGCCTTGACCCGCTGCAACAATCTTTGGTAGAATACCGTAATTTATTACGTCAAGGATTACCCCTTTATGAGACGGTTTGTGATTATGTTGGCGCTCGCGGCCGTTGCCGGAGCCGCGTTCGCGGAAGAAATCACGCTGGAAGAGGCGATCGATTTCGCACTGGCGCGGAGTCCGGCCGCCGTGGCCGCCGACTCCACCTACCTCAACGCCCGCGCCGACCTCTATCAGGGGTGGGGCGGCATTATGCCCTCCGCCCAACTCTCGTATTCCGCCTCCCGCTACTACGACCGAGACGTCCTCCGGTTTAGCGGCTACGAGATTCCGGGCTACGTCCCGCCGGCCCACTACTATTACGCCCAAGCCCGCCTCGACCAGCCGCTCTTCGCCGGCGGCCGGCTGTGGTGGGGCGTCCTGTCGGGACGGGCCTCCGCCCGCGCCGGAGAGGCTGACCGGACGGCGCAGCGCCACCAACTCGTCGTGGACGTCGCCCGCGCGTATTTCGGCGTATTAAAAGCGGACGGTTTGCGGGAGGTCGCCGACCTCTCGTTGGAGGCCAGCCGGAATAATGAGGAGCTCGCGCTCGTCCAGTACGAAACGGGAGCCCTCTCCCGCGCCGAATATCTCGCCGCCGTCGTGCAACGCGGCGCCGACGAGATAGCTGCCATCGCGGCCGAGTCCGCCGCCGTGACTGCTCGCCTCGCGTTCTTCAATACGGTAGGCATGGAACCCGAACCGGGTCTGGTCTTCGCCCAAGTCGAGGGCGAAACGCCGCCGCCGGACCTCCCCCCGCTTGAGCGGCTCCTGGAGGAGGCTATGGCGGGCCGCCCCGACGTAGTTAAGACGCGGGAGGAAAAACGCGTGGCGGACCTCGCGGTCCGCTCCGCCCGGGCGGGGTGGTTCCCCTCCGTGGGAGCCTCCGCCACTTACCAGTGGAACGATTACAACTCCCCCGCCGCCGACACCTGGGACGACTACGACGAGTGGACCCTCGGCCTCTCGGCTTCCTGGTATCTGTTCGATAGCTTCCAAACCAAGGCCAACGTCGATCGGGCCCGCGCGGCGGCCGCGCTCCGTCGTTCCGCCTACGAGCGGCTGCGCGACGTCGTCGCGCTCGACGTCACGAACGTGTACTACGAATATAAGCGGCAAGCGGAGACCGTGACCGTGGCCACGGAGACGGCCGCCGCCGCCGAGGAAGAATTCGCCATCGTACAAGAACTTTACGCCTTGGGCGGGGCCTCGACGCTCGAACTCACGGGCGCCCAAGCTCGCTTCGTCGACGCCGGCAATTCGCTGGTAGAGGCGAAATACGACATGTTAATCGCCGACTTCGACCTCCACCGCGCGCTCGGCGACCTTCCCTACCGCTAATGCCGCTGCTCACGAATCGAGAGGGTCGCCTCCGGGCATGGGTTCGTCTCGCGCTGTTCTACGGCGCGGCCGCGGCCGCCTCGCTACTGACCATGATTACGGTCGCCGCAATCTCGCGGCTCGCCAGCGTCGGCGGCGAACATCCCCGTTTCGAATTCCCGGGAACTACGAACCCCTGGCTCTTGGCGGCGGCCGGGCTCGTAATCCTGGTACCCCTCCTTGCGGTTACGATGGGAGCGCGGAAACTCTTGGACCGGCGCCCGCCGCTTCTCTCGTTGGGACTGCGGCCGCGCGCCGCCCCCCGCGGCCTGGCGTGGGGTTTCGTCGGAGGCGCGGCCTTTTTGAGCCTTACCTCCGGGATACTCGCGCTCGCGGGAGGCGCCAGGTTCGAATACGTCGACCTCACGGCGGCCGCGCTGGCGTACGTACCGGCGACGCTGGTTTTCTTCGCTATCGCCGGGACCGCTGAGGAATTACTCCTCCGCGGCTACCCGATTACGGTATTGGACGAGTCATGGGGCCGCGCCGGCGCCGTTCTGTTAACCGCCGTCGCGTTCGGGGTCTTGCACCTTCTCAACCCCGGCTCCCACGTGCTACCGGCGGTTAACGTCACGCTCGCAGGGGTTATCCTCGGATTATTGTATCTGCAGAGCGGCTCGCTCTGGTTCGCAATCGGTTTTCACGGCGGATGGAATTTCGCCGAGGGTACGGCGTTCGGTTTTCCCGTCAGCGGCCTCCCGCTGGGGGCCGGAATCGTCGAGGCCGTACCGGCGGGGCCCGGTTGGTTGTCCGGCGGGACGTTCGGCCCGGAAGGGTCCGTCGTCCTCACGGCGACCTCCGCGGTCCTGATAGCCCTGATCCTCCTAAGGAAAATACCGTATCCGAAATCGGAACGGGCTTCCGCCGCGGAGGGGAGACCGCAATGAAACGCCAATTTCGCATGACCAAGATCCGGTGGGCCATAGTGATAGTAATATGGCTCATCCTCGTATCGTGCCCGTTGCTCCTCTCGAACTCTAAACGGCAACAAATTCCGCCCGTCCGGACGGATGCCGTGGTTACGGCCGACATTACCTCCTACGTATCGGGGCCGGCGACCGTGGAACCCCGTGTCAGCGTCGACGTCTCCGCGAACATCATGGGGAAGGTAACCGCCATCTACGTCGAGGAGGGCCAACCCGTAACCAAAGGTGACCTGCTGTTGGAATTGGAACAGACGCAATACCGGGCCGGCCGCACGGAAGCCGGGGCCGCGTACCGCAGCGCCGTGCGCAGCCTCGAGCTGTCGGAAACCAAATGGAAAACCGCCAAAGAGGTCTTCGCGCGGAAGCAAGAGCTGTTCAATAAGAACCTTATCTCGCGCGAACAGTACGATCTCGCGCAAACCCAATTCGAGGCGGAACGGACCGAATACGACCTGGCCCGCAACAACGTCGTCCGCGCGCGAGCGGCGTTGGTCCAAGCCAAGGATTCGTTCGACAAGACCATCTACACCGCCCCGCTCGACGGCGTCGTGACGGCGCTCAACGTCGAGGAGGGCGAATTCACCGTCGTCGGCACTCTCAATACGCCCGGTACCGTGATGTTAACCGTCGCCGACCTGGCCGCCATGCAAGTCGTAACCGATATCGACGAGACCGATATCGTCGATCTTCGCGTCGGCCACCCGGCCTCCGTTACGGTCGACGCGTTCCCGGATACGATCTTCCGCGGGGAGGTCATCGAAATCGCCTCCAGCGCCAAAGAGGAGGCCGTGCTCACCGGACAGGAAAAAACCTCCGCCGATTTCGAGGTTACGGTCCTGCTCGGCGGCGACACGACGGCGCTCCGGCCGGGGATGACCGCGACCGCGGACCTCATCACGGCCAAAGTCGAAAACGTCGTCGCCGTCCCCATCCAAGCGCTGGTAACGCGCACGCGCGAGCAGGTGGAGGCCTGGAAGGAGAGCCGCGGCAAAAGCGCACCCGGGAAAAAAGGCTCGCCCGAGAAAATAGCCGCCGAATCGGACCTGTTTCGCAGCGAATACGTGAAAGGCGTCTTCATCCTGGAGGAGGAAAAACCGTTCGTTAGGCGGGCGCGCTTCGTCCCGGTCGAAGCCGGGATTATGGGCGACCGCTACGTCGAAATTAAAAAAGGTTTAAAGAGCGGCGAGACGATCATCGCCGGCCCGTATAAAACGCTCCGCCAACTCGACGACGGCGACCTCGTTCGCCTCGAACCGCGGGCCGCGGAACCGGAAGAATCGTAATGGCCGAACCTCATATCAAACTCCGCGGCATATCTAAGATCTATCACATGGGAGGCGAAGACGTCGCCGCGCTGCAGGATATCGACCTCGACCTCGACCGCGGCGAATACTTCGCCATCATGGGGCCGTCGGGGTCCGGGAAATCGACGCTGATGAACGTTATCGGCTGCCTGGACGTCCCCACCAGCGGTTCCTACCACCTCGACGGCCAGGAGATTGCCACGGCGACGGAAGACGAACTCGCGGCCATTCGCAACCGGGAAATCGGCTTCGTCTTTCAGACGTTCAACCTCCTGCCGCGCTCAACCGCAGCTAAAAACGTAGAGCTCCCGCTGATTTACGCTGGCGTGCCCCCCGACGAGCGCCGCGAGCGGGCCGCCGAAACCCTAGCTATAGTCGGCCTGGAAAAGCGCGGCCACCACAAACCCAACGAGATGTCCGGAGGCGAAAGGCAGCGCGTCGCCATCGCCCGGGCGCTTATCAACCGGCCTTCGATCGTCCTGGCCGACGAACCTACCGGGAACCTCGACACTAAAATCGGCGAAGAGATCTTGGAAGTATTCCAAGAGATTAACGACGAGGGCAAAACCCTCGTCGTCGTAACGCACGACCCGGACGTCGCGGCGCGGGCCCGCCGAATCATAGTTCTCCGCGACGGCCGCATCGTAAAGGGCGCGGGAGAGAAAATAAAAAACCGCCGGAACGCGGCGGCCTCGGCCGGAAAATAACGCGCTAGTAAATCTCGGCCGGGATACCCGCCTCCTCGCACACCCGACGAGCGATGCCCGCCAACCGCTCCCGCGGCACCATCCGGACGCCGGCCCGCGCCACCGGCCTATCCGTGGTGTAGATCTGTACCGCCGCCGGCCGGACGATTCCCACGATCCGAACGTAATCCGCGACCGCCCCGTCGTCGGCGTTCCCCGGGTTATCGGCCACAAAGCACGATTGGGCGACGAAGTGCTTCATCGCCTCCAGGCCGGCCACGATATCCTCGAACTTCACGCCCGGAGCCGGAACGTTGATCGCCTCGAACGCCGCCGCCGAACCGACGTCGAGTTTCATAATCGGAAGGTCCACCCGCGCCAGCGCGGCCCGCGTCCGCTCCTCGCCCACCATACTCGAGTTGGAGAGGACCGCCACCTTCGCCTCCGGGCAGAGCCGGTCTCGTACGTCACGTACAGCCTCCACGATCGCGGGGAACTCCGGGTGGAGCGTCGGCTCGCCGTTCCCCGAAAACGTTAGGTAGCCGGGAGGGTCGATCCCGGGGAGGGCGGCCGCCAACGCCTCCGCCACCTCGTCGCAGGAAGGGAACATGTCCTCCGCCCCCGCGGCGGAGGCGAGATGACGGGTCGTCGGGCCGTACTGGCAATAGACGCAATCGAACGAACAGACGTTGGCCGTCGTGGAGGAGAGGTTAATCCCCAGCGACGGGCCCAGCCGGCGGGAGGCGATGGGGCCGTAGATAATGGTTTTTTGGAGCTCGAGCACGGACATCGCCCGATGATATAATAAATCCAGGCCGCGAACAACCATAAAGAACGGGGGTTCTACTGCTATGGCCGACTGCAAGGTCGAAACCAATCTCGCCGCGTGCAACTGCACCTACGAACCGTGCGCTCGCAAGGGCCGGTGCTGCGAATGTATTACCTACCACCGGTCAATGGGCGAGCTGCCGGCGTGCTACTTCGACGCCGCCGCCGAGAAAACGTACGACCGGTCGATCTCGTACTTCGTCCAGCTAAACGCACGTGGTTAAAAAAGCGTTGACCCGCGAAGGCGGTTGGCGTATAGTGGGGCGGTACCCGGCCCCGCCGCCTCGGCGGGGAGCCGTATAAGAGAGGCGTATGAAATTATCCATAATTATCCCCGTCTACGACGAAGAGGCCACCGTAAAACAGATCCTAGACCGTTGCCGCGCGCTCCCGCTCGACAAGGAGATCGTCGTCGTCGACGACGGCTCGACCGACGGAACGCGCGAAATACTCGGCCGCGAGGACGGCGTCGACGGCGTAACGGTCCGCTACCACGACGCAAACCGCGGCAAAGGCGCCGCCATCCGGACCGGCATCGAGGAGTGCACCGGCGATATCATCGTCATCCAGGACGCGGACCTCGAATACGTCCCGGAGGAGTTCCCCGGCCTTATCCGGCCCATCGTCGAAGAGTGGGCCGACGTCGTCTACGGCTCCCGCTTCCTCGGCACGCACCGCGTCTTCAAAGTCGTGCATTATTTCGGCAACAAATTCCTGACGCTGATTACCAACGTTCTGTACGACACCATGCTCACCGACATGGAGACCTGTTACAAAGCCTTCCGCGCGGAGATCATCAAAAACGTCACCATCAAATCGGACCGCTTCAACTTCGAACCCGAAATAACGGCCAAGGTCTTTAAACAGAAAAAGCTCCGCGTTTACGAAATGCCGATAACCTACCACGGCCGCGACTACGACGAGGGGAAGAAGATAACCTGGTTCGATGGCCTCCCGGCGCTGTGGGCCCTTATAAAATACCGCTTCGTCGACTGAGCGATGGCCGAATTCCCGGTGAAGATCTGGTTGGCGGCCGTGAAATGGCCGCTAACCTTTTTTTTCAACCGCTTCGTGCTGCGCCGAACGCGCCTTCGCGCGACGCCGGCCTTCGCCGCGTGGGCGACGGCGGCGGCAGCCGGCGGTCCTCCCGCGATAGCCACCGCGGTCAAAACCCGCGTACGATACGCCAACGACCCGTTCGGCGGCCTACTCGACTACGTGGCCGCGCCCGAGGTCACCTGGGCGCGCGGCTGGGGCGATTGCGACGACTTCTCCTACCTGACCGCGGAGGTCCTACGCCGCGCCGGCGTCGAGTGCTGGATTGCGACGTACGTATGCTGGAACGTCAAGGACTCGCACGTCGTTTGCCTTTTCCGCCTCGGCGAGCGGTACGCCCTTCTCGACCAAGGCGAATTACGTATGGACCTCGCCTCGCTGGCGGAGGCGGCCCGGGAGGCGAGGCCGACGGCGACGGTCGCCGCGCAGTACGTCCGGCCGTACCTCGCGGAGGCCATAGGCCGTTGGTTTTCGAGGCCCCCGGTCGCCGCAGCGAAAGAATGATTTCCTATTGATTTCCCCCACCTTTTTATATTAACGTTGCGGCCCCGCGAAAAATAACCTTTCAATCGGTAAATCTGGAAGGAGCGCTTATGTCCGACGAACTCATTATCCAAGGGTTAACGCTCGAGCAGTACGCGCTCTACAGCGCCGAGGCCAACCTGCTGCGCCAAAAATGGGAACAGAGCGAAGGGTCGTTAGATATCCGCGACGAAATGCTGGGGATCTTAAAGAAATACAGCCAAAACCCCGCGACCTGCATGGACGAGGAGGGCAACCTGAATTACCACGCCTGCGGCCTTATTGCCGAATGGCACGACGTCATTAACAAAGACGCCGAAATGATGACGCAGTACAGCCAGATCTCCGGCGACTACGTGTCGAAGCAGATGTTCGGAACCGCCGAGGCGACCGCCGGCGAGACGGTAGAGGGCGTGACGCTCGAGCAATACGCCGAGACGGCGGCCAAAACCCAGCACGCGAGCGAGGTGGAGGCGCCCGGCATTATTATGAATCTGGGTTATTACAAAGATATGGACCATTACGGCCGCGTGCGCGACGCCTTCACCAAAGCCATGGAGGAGGATGTTTCCCTCAAGCTCGCGACCCATTTCGGCCAGCTGTTCGCCAAGTACGGAACGGCCCATATGGAGGCCGCGACGCAGCATACAATCGACGTGGTAGCGGAGGCTATCGAAGAGGGCGAGGACCGCGACGCGCTAATCGAGGAAGCCGTCCGGGAGGTCGTAAAACGCGCGGCCGCCGGCGACGTCGCGGGAATCGTCGATTACCTGAAGCAAACCTTCCCCGACGACGCCGACGACAACGACGCGCTCGATTGGTATCTCGACAAGGCGTGCGACTTGCTCGCCGAGGCCGGTAACCGCGACGCCGCCCGCCACCTCCTGGGAGTTCGGCACGGCCTCGTAGGCGAGGACGAAGATAGAGAGGAGTGGATCGAGAGTGAACTCGACTCCCTCTTCTAGCGAACCTGAAATAGTCGCCGTCGCGCGGGCGAAGGCCGAATACATCAAGGCCGAAATGATGGCCGAGTTTAAGCGGCTCGACGCCGGCGAGACCCAACTCACGCCCGCCGTCGTAAAGACCTTCGAACGAAAGTGGAAAGGCGAGCTAAAAGAACTCGACGACCGGATCTTCACCGCCAGCGTCTCGCCGGGGGCGGAAGCGTACGTCGGCCCGCTGGAGGAAATGAAAAAAGAGCTGACCGGTTTTATCGACCAATACCTCCAAGCGCTCACTTACCACTACGTCCGTGAGGCGGGCGAGGCGCCGGCCGAGCCGACAGAGGACGAGAAAGCGCGGCGGCGCGCCGAACGTCGCGCACGGATGGAAAAATTCCGGCGGGGCGAAAAGCCGGACTAACCGCCGCGCGGCGGCCGGCGCCAAAGCTCTGAGGAGTGGATTATCGTGAAAGCGGTCGTTTTAACCAGCGGGAAGCTTTCGGCCCGCGAGGACTATCCCAAACCGGCGCCGGAACGCGACGAGGCGGTCGTCAAGGTTACCCTGGCGGGCGTATGCGACACCGACGTCCAGCTCGCCGGCGGGTATCTCTCGTTCGAGGGCGTCCCGGGCCACGAGTTCGTGGGCGTCGTGGAAGCCGGCTCCGCGGATTGGCTCGGCCAACGCGTCGTCGGCGAAATCAACTGTCCGTGCGGCGTATGCGAGCGCTGCCTTGCGGGACGTGGAAACCATTGCGCGTACCGGACCGTGCTGGGGATAGACGGCCGCGACGGCGCCTTCGCCGAATACCTCCTGCTTCCGACCGCCAACCTTCACGTCGTCCCGGCCGGCCTTCCGGAGGAAAAAGCCGTCTTTACCGAACCGTTGGCGGCTGCGGTGAACGTCGTGGAGCTTACGCACGTCGCCCCGACGGACCAGGTCGCCGTCGTGGGGGACGGCAAACTGGGTCTCCTCGTCGCCCAGGTCGTGAGTCTGACGGGGGCTGCGGTCGTCGTCGCCGGCCACCACCCCGGCCGCGCCGAAAAGCTCGCGCGGATGGGCCGCACGCTACCGCTCCTCGCCCCCGCCGACGTCCCCGCCAACCACTTCGACGTCGTCGTCGAGTGCACCGGCGCCGCCGACGGCCTGGACCACGCGCTGCGGTACGTCCGCCCGGCCGGCGTCGTCGTACTCAAGACGACTCTCGCCGACCCGTACAACGTCGACCTGGCGGCCGCCGTCGTCGACGAGATCGCTATAGTCGGGAACCGGTGCGGCCCCTTTACCCCGGCACTCCACCTCCTGCAGGAGGGCCTGGTCGACCCGACGCCGCTCGTCGAGGAAACCCACGCCGTCGAGGATTTACCGGACCTTCTGGCGCGCGGCGCCCCCGGATTGAAACATTTAATCCGTCTCTAAAAAAACGGCGGCCGCCCGGCCGCCGTTCGCATTTCCAGTTCCCCCTACTCGCCTTTGGCTTCCAACCGTTTAACGCGCTCCTCCAGCGCTCGAAAGCGCCGCGCTTGCAGGAAATCGCCGACGAGATTGATAAGGTAGAGCAACGTTAAAAAAGACAACCAGATCGCGGCCCACTTCATGTCAGCCTCCTCCGGCTAGTCGAAGAGCGTCCAGTTAAAACCTACGTACGTCCGCCATTTGCGCGGGATCGAATACCCGGGGCGTACCACATATTCCCGCGAACGGTTAAGGTTTTCCACGTTGCAGTAGAGCTGGAAAGATACGACCGCCACCGAAAAGTGCACCCCCGCCAGCCAATAGGCCGGCAGCTCGTACCGGTAGGGATCTTTGAACGAGGGCACCGGCTCCGCGACGCTCTCCGGCGAAACCCGGCCTACGTTCCGCCGCGCGCCGACGTACGTGGCGTGGACCTCCCCGCGGATCTTTAAATCGTCTTTCAGAAAACCCTCCTCGTAGCCGAATTTGCCGTATGCCCGGTGGCGAGGGACGAAACCGATTTCCTGGCCGTCGGCGTCCTCGGCCCGCGTCCAGGCGTAGCTCGCCCCCCAGTCGAACCACGGCGGCAGCTTCCCGGCGGCCGAGGCCGTCACGCCGCTCCGCGTGAGGTCCTCCGCCCACTCGCCGACGTCGCCCAGGTACACGTCGTTCCCGCGGCTGTAGAAATACGTAAGCCCGGCCTCGGCGCCGCGGATCCGGTGAAACCGAAAGCCGCCCTCGTAACCGCGTTCGCGGGTAATCTCCGCCCGCCGGCCGAGCTCCGCCGCCGCCGGGAGCCGCACGCCGCCGCTGAACGAGCCGTACGCCGACAGGCCCCGCGGCAGCAAAACCGTCGCCGCCAGGCGGGGACTAATCGCCCCGCCGACCCCCGGCATGACGTCGTAGCAGGTACCGACCACAACGTATAACGGCTCGGTCGGCCGGAGTTCTTCCAACGCGCGCGCCGAGAACACCGCCTCCCGCTCCTCGGCGATAACTTCTTCCCGCCATCCGCCCGCGCCCTCGACCGTCAACGCGCTCCTCCCGAGGTGGGGGTGCGTATACGCGAACCCGCCGAGCGCCTCGTACGCTTTCGTCTGGGAGAGGCGCCGCTGTTCGGCGTCGTGAACCTGGCTCGTGGTCCGGAGGTAATACCCGTACGCCCGCCACTCCCCCGCTCCCCATCGGCGCCTTCCGGCGAGACGCACGCGATCGTGCGAATTCTCCTGACGCCCCGGCGACAGGGGATCCGCCAGTCGCAAGCGAATATCCTCCCAAGTCCACGGGTGAAGGAAGTGCTCGTACCCGGTGTAGTGGCCGTAGACCAGGTCCACCTCGCCGGCCTCCTCCCAGCGGCGCGCGACGCGGGCGTCGACGTTGGCGGAGGCGTTGCGGTCGCGGGCGTTGGGGTCGACCGTGAGGATCCGGTTGCCCGAGGCGAACAGGTCGAACTTCCGCGTCGTCATGCCGAAATGAAACCGGTATCGTTCGGAGTCGAACGAGCCGTCGGAGGCCGAGATCAACGTCCGCGCCGACTCCCGCGGCCCCGTCACCGTTTCGACGTTGACGACGCCGGCCACGGCGCGGTCGCCGAACCGGTAAGAGGCGGGGCCGTCGATTACCTCCACCCGCGCGATCGCCTCTACGGGAAAGGTTTTCAAGTCGGCCCAACCCGTAGCTACGTCGTTGACCGGGACGCCGTCCACGAGCAGCAACACCTCCCGCCCCGTGGAACCGCGCAGCCGCGGGACCATCGTCGGCCCTTCCCGCCCGGGGACGTATTCGACGTAGAAGTCCGCCTCCTCCGCCAAGGCCTGGCCCAACCACAGGTAGCCGCGCCGGCGGAGTTCCTCGCCGTCGAGCACGCGAACCGTGCCCGGAAACTCCCGCGCCGTAAGCGGAAGGTAGCCGCCGCCCCGTACGAGTTCGGTTCCGCCGTACCGTTCTTCCTCGGGCGGCCGGAGCTCGTATTCGTAAGGAACGTCGGCCGCCGCCGCGGCCGCCGCGCACAGCGCGATTAACGCCGTTTTACGTCCCATAACCCGCCGAGGTTATCATATAATTAAAAGAGAATCAAAAGCAAACGCGCCTATGGTACGTAAAACGAGCCCGGAAGACGATCGGTTCATGGAGGAGGCGTTGGCCCTCGCGCGCGTGGCCGCCGAAGCCGGCGAAGTCCCGGTGGGAGCCGTCGTCGTGCGGGAGGGGGAGGTCATAGGCCGCGGCCGCAACCGGACCGAGGCCACGGGCCAGGCCGTCGCCCACGCCGAAATGGAAGCCCTCCGTAAAGCCAGCGGCGCCGTCGGCAATTGGCGCTTGACCGGCTGTACGCTGTACGTGACGCTCGAGCCGTGCCCGATGTGCGCCTTCGCCGCAGTCC